>JAPLAU010000002.1 GCA_026393115.1 Actinomycetota bacterium | reverse complement strand
CGCAATCGCCGTAACCGATCGCCCCGCCAACACACCCCGCTCAATCACCTCACGGTCATGAACCGTCAACCTCGCACCCGACATCCCAACCTCCACTGGTCACCCCACATAGTGACGTGCAACTACCAGTTGAGACCGCCCCGTGAATACCTTCAAGAACGATGACGAATTCATCGCCGCCCATGCGGGCTACCAGGTCGGAGGAGCGAAGGGCCGATCGAATTCGTTCTGCCAATCGGACCAAGACTTCGTCGCCCACCTGATGACCATCAGCGTCGTTGATCGTCTTGAAGTTGTCGATGTCGCAGAAGATAACTGCCCTGATGTCGCCCGGTGTGCGCGGTGCCTCATCAGCCATGCGCAGCCGTACCATCAATTCATCGCGGTTCAACATTCCGGTGAGGTGGTCATGCGTGGCTCGCCGCTCCAGCTCCTGTTCAAAATTGATCTGATCGTCGATGAGGTGGAAGGTCGCGATTCCACCGTCGTACTTTCCCTGTGAATCCACGAAGTGACTTGTTCGAATCTCCGCCCACCTGTGCTGCCCATTGGCGTGGCGCAGACGAACTCTGGTGATCCACACCTTGTCGGTGAGTTGCGCCTGCTCGGTCGCTTGAGCGACCAGTACGGATTCAAACTGGATGTGGTCTTCCGGGTGGATTAATTCGAGAAAACTTGAACCGATGAAGGCGTCGGGGTTCCAGCCCAGAACCTGAGTGATGGATTGCGAGACCCACGTGACGACTCCATCACGAGTGCGCAGCACCACCTCAGAGATGTTTTCGGCAAGTAAGCGGAAGCGCTCAGCTGATTCCAATGCCTCGGCCCGCGCCTGAATCAGAGCGTCGACATTGCGCATGCCGGTAACGACGCCGATGAATGCGCCGCTCTCGTTGGTGACGATGTGGCTGCGACCTGAGAGCCAGTGGTAGTCGCCCTCTTTGGTGCGCATTCGTACGACATGCCCCTCGGGCGGGCTCTCGATAGTGGCGCCCGCGTACAGATCGTCGCGGGTTTCTCGTTGGGTTTCGCGGTCGACGGGGTGCAGGATTGTTGACATTCGCGTGCCGACAAGCTCCTCGGGAGTCCAGCCCAACGTCTCTGTTACGGCTGCGGACACCCACTGGATGAGCCGGTCTGCGCCGGCAAAATATACGATGTCTGACGCATTGTCGGCCAGCAGGCGGTAGTGGAGTTCAGAAGCGCGAAGCTGCTGCTCTGCGATGACTTGAGCGGTGACGTCGTGCAGCGTGCCGACCAGAGCGATCACTTCCTTGGCATCGTTCGACACCACACGAACCCGAGCCTCCATCCAGAGGGAAGCACCGGATCCGGTCATGAATCGGGCGCGTGAGACACCGGCGCCATCGTTGAGCAGAGCTGAATAGTCAGAAGTGAGCGAGTCTGCATCGCCGGGGTCGACGAAGTCGAGCACGCGTGCACCGATGATGTGCTCGCGCGGGATCTCCAAGATTTCGTCCGCCGAGGTTGAGACCCATTCGATGATGCCCTCGGGGGTGGCACGAAATGCGATGCTGTGTGAGTTTTCGGAGATCAGGCGCAAATTGGCCTCTGACTGGGTCAGTTGGCGCAGCGCATCGACTCGGGCGCCGACATCGCGCAATGAACCGACAGCACCGGTGCGACCGTCGGGTTCGAGGTACGGCCGCAGCGAAGTCTCAATCCAGATGTAGACGCCGTCCTTGCGCTTGAAACGCAGGGTGGCTCGCCCCGGCTCACCGCCGTAGGTGGCGTCGCGCAAGGTGATGGCGAGTGGCAGGTCGTCAGGGTGCCACAGATGGGTGGTCGTGCTCCCCACGAGTTCGTCGGCATCCCAGCCGAGCAGTTCGGATACTGAGGGCGAAATCCACACAAGCACTCCATCGACGGTGTGGAAGAGCACATCAACGGAATTTGCCACGAGCGTTTGCGCGAGCTCTGCGGTGGGGCGACCCACGATGTCATAGGTGCGGTGCGAGTCGAAGTGCATTGAACCTCCTTGGACTCACAACAATCCACCGAATACTACCCTAAGTAGTGAAGTGCGTGCTTTAAGTAGTAATTGGGCCATCGAGGTCGCGCTTGCTAGCAACATCAAGATTTGGGGGATTCAACGTGCCGCTGGAGTGACGGGGAATCGTGACCTACTTGCCGGTCGTGAACATTGTTTGCTTTTTCGATAGCCTCTTATCGCGGGTCAGTTGTGGCCTTGTGACCTCGACCAAACAGGCGAAGGACATCCGATGGCATCCACCGAAGGCCCGCGCAGCATCGAGCCAACGGGCCGCGTGCTCGACTACACCACCAGATTCGAGCGGTTCCTCGAAGATCGAGTGGCCCCTATCGAGGCCGAGTTGGCAACCAAGGGCGCCGGATCGTCGGCAGTGCCTACACTCGATCACGATGGGCGCATGCACCCGGCGGTGCAGGAGGCGCGTGAGCAGGTACGCCGTGAAGCCGGGGCCCTAGGGTTCTACGCCCCGAACATCAGTGCCAAGTTCGGCGGCGGCGGGTTCAGCCGGGTCGAAATGCATCACGTAGAGGAGTTCGTCTATCGAAACTCCGGCCTTGGCCTGGGCCTCGCGGCGCTCGCCTGGACCGAGGGCCCCAGCCCCGCGCACGAGTATTTGTCACCGGCTATTCGACAGCAGTACCTCGACCCCATCGTCAGTGGCCAGATGTCGACCGGCTTCGCGAATACCGAACCCAGCGTTGGTTCTGACTTCCTGGCCATGGGAACTCACGCGGTCAAGGATGGCAGTGACTGGATTCTCAACGGCACCAAGAAATGGATCACCAGCGCCGCCTTCTCTGACACGTTCCTCGTCACGTGCGTGACTGAACCAGGAGCCGGCACCAAGTCGTTGTCGATGTTCCTCGTCGACGCCAACGACCCCGGGTTCAGACGCGGAGTCGACAACCCCTCAATGATGAACGATGGCCTCACCGGCGAACTGCACTTCGACAATATTCGCCTGCCCGCAGAACGCTGCGTGGGCGAGATTGGAAGTGGTTTCGCTCTCGCGATGTCGTGGATCAACTGGCGTCGTCTCTGTCGCGGTGGCATGTGCGCCGGTTGGGGAAGTTGGCTTGTCGACCGCGCGATCGAACACGCGCAGCAACGAACTTCCGGTGGCAAGCCGATCGGCGAACTGCAGGCGGTGCAGCACCTCATCGCCCAGATGGACCTCGATACCTATCAGGCACGCGCCACGTCATTGGTCGCCCAGGCCGAACTCGATCAACTCGGCCCCTTCAGTATTCCGTTGGAGCGGGAGGCCCCACGGCTGATTAGCCTGGTGAAGGTAATCAACGACGAGGCCTTCTACCGAGTGGCTGATCGAGCAGTTCAGGTACACGGGGCAGAGGGACTGTCGCTCGGCTCACCCGAGGAGAAGTTGTTCCGCGTCGCACGTAACCTACGCATTCCGGCCGGAACCACTGAGATCCAGTACAACGCGATTTCCCGAGGGCGGTTGCGGAATAAGTTGAGCGGATGAGCAGCCCGCAAGAGGCGAGCCTGCATCCGGTCGATGCGAGAACGGCTCGGCCGCGGTTGACGCAGTTGTCCCATGGTGGGGGATGTGCCTGCAAACTGCCGCAAGCAATGCTCGACGACGTACTCGCCATGATCGGCACTCCCGCTGGTTCACCGAGCACTGTGTGGGGCACCGAATCGGCGAATCTCTTGGTGGGCCTTCAGTCGCCAGATGATGCAGCCGTCTACGCGATCGATGAACATCGAGCCTGGATCGTCACTGCTGACTTCGGCACGCCCGTGGTCGATGACCCGTACCTCTGGGGCCGCATTGCTGCCACGAATGCACTGTCGGACGTGTACGCCATGGGTGGGCGGCCGTTGCTCGCGCTGAACTTGCTCGCCTGGCCCATCGACCTTGATCGCACCATGCTTGCTGAGGTCCTCGAAGGAGGGCGGCGCGCCGTGGTCGACGCGGGTGCTCTCATCGTGGGCGGGCACAGCATTGATGACCCGACACCGAAGTTCGGTCTGGTGGGCATTGGGGAAGTCGAACGAGATCACCTCCTAACCAAGGGCGGCGCGTGCGAGGGTGACCTGCTCGTTCTCACCAAACCACTCGGAGTCGGAATCGTGAGTACCGCGATCAAGCGTGGTCAGGCGCCTGCCGGGTTGGTGGAGGCCGCTGTGGAATCGATGATCCGGCTCAACGCGAACGCCGCCGACGTCGCCCGACGCGCCAACCTCCGAGGCGGCACCGACGTGACCGGCTATGGGCTGGTGGGTCATCTCCACGAGATGGCGAAGGCCGCGGGTCTCGTTGCACACATTGATGCCAACTCGGTTCCGGTACTGACAGCCGGAACCGACACGGTGACTCAACTGATCCTTGACGGATGTGCACCCGACGGTTCGCGCCGGACGCTCGCCAATGCACTGTCGAAAAGGTGGTTCGACCCGGGCGGCCTACCCGACGACACTCAACTGTTGCTGGCCGACGCTCAAACCTCGGGAGGTCTGTTGCTTGCCGTTCCTCCAGCGATCGTCGAAGCGGTCGTGACCTGGTTGCATGACGGCGGTGACCACGCGGCAGCCGTCATCGGCCACTTCACCGCGCCCACACCTGAGTACGAACCGGGAACCGTGACCGCCAGTGCCACCATCATCTGAGCGGCCTGACATGACGTCACCTTCGGCCCAGACGTCACAGTTGGCGTGTGTGACCGGCCGGTTCCAACCGGTCCATCGGCAACACATGGAGCTCTTCGAGCTGGCATTAGCTCAGGCCGAGCACCTAATCGTCGCAGTCACCAACCCTGACATCCAGGCCCGACAGGAGGTGGCCACTTCGCTGCACCGGCACTCCATTGCGGCCAATCCGTTCACCTACTTCGAACGAGTGCAACTCCTCACCAGCGCCCTCGATAGGGCCGGTCACCTCAGGCGCACGACCATCGTGCCGTTCGACCTGACCCGGCCCGAGGTATGGACCGACTATGTGCCCCGAGGCACTCGTCATTTCGTGCGGGCCTACTCGGACTGGGAGAGGCAGAAGGCCGACTGGTTTCGCGAGGCCGGCTATCCCGTCACCCTGCTCGAGGGCAGTGCGCAAGGACGAATCTCATCCACCGTTATTCGTAGTTCCCTCGCTATGGAAACAGCGTCAGGATCAACAAGTTCAATGCAGGACTGGCACGAGCTCGTGCCGACCTCGACCATCGCACTGCTTGAGGAACTCCGCGCTGCAGGTGCTCTCGGCGAGCGTGATCTATGAAACCTCCCGGCTACGGCGAGGATCAACCGCGCTTCAGCGACGATCGACTGCCGGTCATCCTGATCACCCTCGATGGGCTCGGTGACCGCCCAGCGCCCGAGCTCAGCGGTGCCTCGGCGAATATCGGCATGGCCCCCGGGCCGATGCTGGCGGCCGGACTCACTCCGTCGGAGGCAGCCTCGACGCCTGTTCTCGACGGGCTCACCGAGCGCGGGGCCTGCGGGTGGCACCTCCCGTTCGGGTGGGGCGTGGCGCCATCGTCGGAAGTGGCGCATTGGTCGATGTTCGGGTACGAAGACATCGCTTTTCCAGGTCGCGCAGTCTTGGAAGCACTCGGTGCCGGCATTGACGTCGCGGCCCATCAGGCGGTCACGTTCGCAGCGCTGCGCACCAGCCGCACCCAGGTTGCTCCTAACGGACAGACAGTGTGGATCACCGGGCGGGTCGCACGTAGCGACGATGCTGACAGCAACGACGCAGCGGCCCTCTGGAGTGAGCTGGAGCCTGTCTTCGCCCAGCACGCGGTGGGCGTGCACCACCTCGGTCGCGGCGAAGCCATCCTGACTTTCACCGAGCATGCGCGCGGCGATATCACCGACTCCGATCCATTCTTTGAGGACTTCCATCCGTGGCTCCGGGTTCGACCGACCTCACCTGACGGTGAGCACCTCGCCGCCGAATTGAATGCGATGTTGATCAGCGCCAGACAACTTCTCCTGCGGTCGCAGATCAACGTCAGCCGTCGCGCGGCTGGTAAGCCGGCGTTCGACGTGGTCACCACCAAATGGTCGGGCTCGCGCGAGGAGCTACCTTCCTTCGAGGAACTCACCGGCGTTGCGGGCGCTGCAATCACCAGCTCGCGGCTCTACCAAGGTCTGGCCACACTCTTGGGCATGACGTCAGTTCACCACGGATTTGAAGGCGATCTTGTGGCCAACGCGGGCACCGATATTGCCGCCCGGTTACGTTTGGCGGAGGGGCTGATCGATGCTGGGGCACCCTTTGTGCACGTTCACACCAAGGCGACCGATGAAGCGGGCCACACCAAGCGCCCTCGATTCAAGGCCGACGTTATCGAGAGCATCGACTCAGGCCTCGTGGGCCTTGACGATCTTGCCCGTCGAGCCATCATCGCTATCACCGGAGACCATGCGACTCCGTCGACTCATGGAGTGATTCATACCGCAGATCCAACCCCGCTGTTGATCATTGGCCCCACGGTGAGGCCCGACCGTGTCACCAAGTTCGGCGAAGCGCCCTACCGCGACGGCTGGTACGGAAACGTTGCTGCGCGCCAATTGCTACCGCTGCTGTTCGGGCACGCCAATCGACCTGTCTTCCTCGGGCACCGTGCCACACCCCGCCAGACATTGGCCTTGCCCGACAACCCTGAACCCATGACATTCAACGACGTCGATCCACCTTCGACGGCATCGCTGTAAGCAAGTCGAGGAAGAGTTGAAACCACCGGTCGACGTCGTACTCATGTACGTGAGTACGCAGGGCTGACATCCGCTGTTGCAGTTCGGGCTGGTCGGCTTCGAGAGCAGCTGCCATGGCGGTTTTGAGTTCGGCGATATCGTGCGGATCGACCAGCCAGGCCGCATCCAACTGCAGCGCGGCACCCGCGAATTCGCTCAGTATCAGTGCTCCGTCGTCATGCAATCGCGTCGCCACATACTCCTTGGCTACAAGGTTCATGCCGTCGCTGCGCGGGGTCACCATCATGACGTCGGCTGCCACGTACATCGCGACCAACTCCAGTAGGTCGAGCGGTTGCTGCACATAGTCGACGTGTAAACGGTCCGTTTCGCCGTTCGAATCGTTCGTTCGAGTCACGAGTCGTTCGATGTCACGGCGATGATGCCTGTACTCAGGCACGGCCTCTCTCGTCAGTAATGCGACTTGCACCATGACTGCGCCACTGTCGTGGGCGGTGCAGTCGGCGATCAGTTCGGCGAATGCGTGGATGCGAAGGTCGATGCCCTTGGTGTAGTCAAGGCGGTCGATGGCCACGATCAGCTTGTGCGGATTTCCTAGTTCGCGTCGAATCTGTGACGCTCGCTCGATCACCTCGGGCATGGCGGCCGCAGTCGCGTAGCGCTCGGCATCTATTCCCACTGGGAAGCACCCCACGACCACGTCCCTGCGCGAGACGGAATCGTCGATCTGCACGCGGCCCGCGTCGACCCTCAGCTCAACGAATCGCTGGGTCGCCGCGAGGAAGTGCGCGGCGTCTCTTTCGGTTTGAAACCCGATGAGATCAGCACCGAGGATTCCGTCGAGCAGTTGCTTGTGCCAAGGCATCTGCTCGAACAGTTCGTCGGGTGGAAAAGGTATGTGAAGGAAGAAGCCGATTCGCACGTCTGGCCGAAGGCGTCGAAGCATCGCGGGCACGAGTTGCAGTTGATAGTCGTGAACCCACACCGTGCCACCTTTGGCCGCGCGTTCTGCAGCGCGTGCGGCGAAGATCTCATTGACCCGGCAGTAGGCGGTGAAGTCAGTTTCGAGGTACTCGGGCGCTACTACTGAGTTGTGGTAGAGCGGCCAGATGGCGCCGGTGCAGAAGCCGAAATGGTGAGGGCCGGAGTCCTCGCGATCGAGCACGATCTCGTCGAGCTCGCACTCGTCAGCCAGGGGAGTGTCGGCTACATCGGCCGCCGCATGATCTGAGGAGCGGCCGGCCGACCCGATCCAGAGCGCCCGACGATTGCGCAGCGTTGACTGCAGCGCGCTCACCAAGCCCCCGGGCGAGCGCCGACATGCCAGAATCCCGTCATCGCCTTCCACCAGTTCGAACGGAAGCCGGTGGGCGACGATGACGAGTTCCATTGGCTCGGACACAGCAAATTCAAGCAGCTGGTCCGACATCAGGCTATCCGCCGACTAGCCCGCCAGCCCACGGATTCAGCCGGGCCATCTCGAGCATGTGTTCCTTGGTGGCTCCCGCAGCAGCGTGACTTCCTGATTCCACCCCGAATGATTCGGAGAGGTACTTGCTGGCGTCGAGCAATTTCTCCCACGAAACTCCGGTAGCGATACCGCATTCATTGAGCATGTTGACTAGGTCTTCGGTGCAGAGGTTGCCGTGGTTGCCGGTGAGGTGCGGGAAGCGGATGCCCCCACCGATTCCGCAGAGTGCACCTTCCAAGGTGCGAACACCCGCTTGCATCGCTGCCAACGCATTCGCCAACGCCATTCCGTTGGTGTTGTGCAGGTGAATGCCCACCTTGAGGTCAGGGAAGGTGTCGCGCACGCTGCTGCACAACTCGAAGACCTTCCTGGGACCGTCAGCCCCGGCACTGGTCGCCACGTAGATTTCGTCAACTCCGAGGTCAACGATGCGTCCGATGAGCGCCATGCTCCGCTCGAGGGGGATGTCACCTTCGTAGGCGCAGAACATTGTCATGGCAACTGCCACCACCACGTGCGCGTCGGATGTGGAGGCCGCGTCAACGATCTCGCCGATCACTTCGACGTTTCTGTCGACGCTCATGTTCTGGTTCTTCAAGTTGTAGGCCTCGCTGACGCAAATGAGACCGACAACCTCACGTAGGCCAACGTCAATCGCGCGCTCTGCGCCCCGGCGATTGGGTACTAGAGCCCGGTAAGTGCACGATCCGGGGTCGGGGAGCCGGCGGAAGAGTTCCTCGGCATCGGCGAGGGCAGGGATGACGTCCGGCCGTACGAAGCTGGTGACTTCAATGCGTTGCAACCCCGCTGCCAGCAGGTGCTCGACGAGGCCCACCTTCTGTTCCGTGGTGTACACCTTGCTCAGGCTCTGAAGGCCATCTCGGGGTGACACTTCCACGATTTCTACGGACTCAGGAAAAAACAAAACACTCTCCTTGTGTTGGTTCGGAGCAAGAATTGACTTGCCCAACCTTGGGTTTGCTGACTAGCCCCCTGCAATGGACGCGAGCACGTTATCAGTGCTCAACACTTGCCCGTAGAGGCGCGGAATAACCCGCAACGTGGCATCGTGCATCTCCTGAGAGTCAGCGCCGCACGCATCTTCTACGAGAATGCACTTGTATCCCCGGTCAGCGGCATCTCGCAGTGTGTGCTCGACGCACATGTTGGTCGATACTCCAGCGAAGATCAGTGTGTCGGTGTTGTAGGCACGCAGGATTAGGTCGGCAGGGGAGGCGGTGAATCCGCTCGGCGTGAGTTTGTTGACTACGCGCTCGTCACCCACTGGCTTGATCTCGTCGATGATCTCGTGCTCGCGCGTACCCACTCGATTGAGGGTGCCCCGGCAGAGTTCCTTCATCATCGGTCCGAGGTCTGAATAATCTTGAGTCTCTGCTCCGTAAGTGAAATACAGCACCCGGAGGTTCTTTTCCCTGAACGCCGCCAACAGTCTCTGAACATTGGGAAGCACCGTGCTGGCGATTCTCTCGTATCGATACACGCATTCATCCGACCGGCTCTCGCGCGCGAGTTTCGCGCCTAGACCGTGGTCAGGACTTCCGGTTGCATATTGGAGGTCGACGAGCACTAAGCACGCTTTCTCCGAATCGATGTCGAAAGTGGGCGTGAAAGCGGCTACGTAGTCGGTTGCGCCTGGAGTGCTCGCGTCGTTAACCATGTCTTGGGCTCCTTCGATAAACGAATTAACTCACGGATTCCACATCTCGGTCGTCAACGCGTGCGCTCTCATTGCCGTGGGAGTGAACGTTGCACCCGACTTCCACTTCGCTCGCCGGCCAGCCATCAGTAGGCCGGACGACTCAGGGACTTTGCATACACAATAACTGCTGCATACGTCAGACTGCCTTGCTTGGAGGCAATGAGGCCGTCGCTCTGCGTACACAATGTATACAACAGGTGACAGGGGGCGTCAACAGTCTTGTGCCACCGGTCCTGAATGCGCGGGTGAAGCGTCGATGCGGACGCAGGGAGGGGGAGCCTTTCCATGGGTATGCATCTTTGGTCAAGAGGTGACCGTCTCGGGGTTCTTTGGTCAAGAGATGACCGAGAGCCGGGAGTAGTCGACGTTGGTGGGGGTCCCTGCCGCGTATCAACGGTGTTGTGACGCGCACCAGCCTCGGCCTCGGTCGCCGAAGGAGCCTGCCGCGCAAGGTCACCGGCTATCGTCGGTATCCATGGGCTCCCCCCTCGTCCTTCACCCTCTAGCCCCTCTGCCCGTTGACGACTGTGGGTCCTTCCGCTCGTGGCGCGTGGAGTAGTGCCCCTCGCCGCTGACGTGACCGCCGGCCTTCGTCACCCGACCCTCATCGCCGTCGGGCTCGCGATGGGCACTGCCCTGAGCCTTGGCTTCGGTCGTTTCGCCTTCGCACTGTTCATCCCGTCGATGAGCCAGGACCTCGGTTGGACTTACTTCGTCGCCGGATTCATGAACTCCGGCATGGCGCTGGGCTACCTCATTGGCGCGGTCAGCGTCCCCGCAGTGGTCCACCGCGTCGGCGCTCCCTTTACCTTCATCGGCAGCGGCCTCCTCACCGTCGCCCTCCTCGGGCTCAGCGGTGTCGGAGCGAACTCCGGCGGGTTCTTCGCCCTCCGTGTTCTCGCCGGCATCACGTGTGGCTATATCTTCTCCGCGGGCGGCTTGCTCGTGGCGCAGGTTGCGGCAGTCCACCCGCGCCGCTCGGGATGGCTCGTGGGCATTTACTACGCCGGGGTGGGTGTCGGCATCATTGCGGCGAGCCTGGTCGTGCCCCCGCTCATCCACCTGGCCGAGGGGCTCGGCCGGCCGCATCCGTGGCAGTGGGCATGGTTCGCCATCGCGGCGTTGGCGGTCATTACGCTCGTACTGATGTGGCGCCCGGCCCTCGTGGCACCACCCATCGAGGAGCGATCCCTCGGTGATCGCACCAGCGTGCGCCGCTACCTGCCGATGCTTCTGGGCTACTTCTGCTTCGGTCTCGGGTACATCGGGTACATGACCTTCGTCATTGCGCTGCTGACGACGCTGGGACTCGATGCCGGACAGATCATCGCCTTCTACTCGTTCCTCGGCCTGATGCTTCTGGTCTCGCCCTTCCTCTGGGCCCGCACCCTCACGCACACGCGGGGCGGCGGCGTCCTGTGCCTGCTGAACTCGCTGCTCGCCGTCGCCTGCGCGGTCCCCGCCGTGGTCGCCCTCACCCGCGATCCCTCGCCCGGCTCGGCGGGAATTGCGGTCATCCTCGCCGTGTTCGCCTCCGGCATGGTGTTCGGCGCGTGCTTCATGTCGACGGTCGCCTCCACCACCGCCTTCGTGAAGCACAATTTGCCGGCGCGCGAGTGGGTGTCCGGCATCAGCGCATTCACTAGCCTCTTCGCCGTCGGCCAACTCGTCGGGCCCTCTATGGCCGGCTTTATCTCCGACCGCATGGGCTCACTGGCCGGGGGGTTCCTCTTCGCCGCGGTCGTGCTCGCCATCGGGGCGATCGTCGCCGCTCGGCAGCAGCCGCTTGCGAAGCACCCTGTCGCGCACTAGCCAGAGCGGCCGAGTAGTTCGCACGCGAAACACTCGTGGAAGCCGGAGGCGAGGTACGAGTTGGGGTGCACCGCGTCATCGCCCTGGTGAACCCAAGGTTTTGGTTGGCTTGCAAGGGCTCTCTTTGGTTGGTGGCCAGGGACGGGGTCGAACCGTCGACCTTCCGATTTTCAGTCGGACGCTCGTACCAACTGAGCTACCTGGCCGTAGTGGTGCTCCAGAAGGATACCGAACCTCGCGTCGGGCCGTGGGTCTGGGTTCAGCCGCCCGATTCGAGGCGGGTGCCCCACTCAACGGCCGTGTCGACGAGCACGTCAATGTCTGACTCGGTCGTGCGGAAGTTGACGATGCACGGGCGCAGGCAGGCGCGACCGTCGACCGTGGCGCTGGTGACATATACGCGCCCGTCAGCCTGCATGCGTCGAGCGAGTTTCATGTTGAGAGCGTTGACGTCGATCGAGGTGTCGACTGGAACGTATCGAAACGGAACGGTCGACAGTTGGGGTTGTGGAACTAGCAATTCCAGTCGCGGATGTGCACGCACCCGATCAGCCAGAACTGCGGCGAGTTCCAAGTTGTACGTGATGGCGTCGCGGAAGGCGTCGGCGCCGTGGCTGCGCAGGGCCGTCCACAGTTTGAGCGAACGGAATGGGCGTGAGTACTCCAGCGTCGTCTCGACCGGGTGCGAGTATCCGTCCTCCTCAATCATGTACGTCGAATCGTGCCGAAACGCTGCGAGCAACGACCCGGGATGCCGAACCAGCAGTACCCCGCACGCCTTCGGAATGAACATCCACTTGTGCGCATCCAGTGACACTGAGTCGGCAAGTTCAAGCCCGACAAACAGATGCCGCGCTCGCTGCGTTGAGGCGGCGGGAAGCCCGTAGGCGCCGTCAACGTGCAACCACACTCCGAAGTCCGAGCACACACCCGCGACCCGTCCGATGGGATCGACTGCGCCGGTGAGCGTGGTGCCGGCCGTGGCAACAACAGCAACGGGATGCATGCCGTCGTCCACGTCTGCCTCGATGAGATCGCGTAGTGCGTCAACGCGCATTCGGCGATCGGAATCAATTGGAACAGCGCGCACGTTGCCACGCCCAATTCCAAGAACCTCTGCTGCGCGCTCGACACTTGCGTGAGCCTCTGCGCTGGCGTACACCGTGGGCCGCATGCCCTCGAGTCCGCTAATGCGTGCTTCAGGAAGTGCGCGCGTGCGCGCCGCCATCAGCGCCGTGAGGTTCGAGAGCATGCCGCCGCTTGTGAAAGCGCCATCGGTGGCGGGGAAGCTGATGAACTCGCCCATCCAACGCAGAGTTTGGCGCTCAGCGAGGAGTGCGGCTTCAGACTCGGCGGCGAGATTGACGTCATGTGAACTGGCGAGTGCGTCGGCGAGTACCGCTGATTCCAGACCGGACGAGCCGACGTAACCGAAGTAGCGCGGCCGCGACTGCGCGATGCTTTCGTTGAGCACGTGGTTGGCTTCGTCGAGGGCCTGACTCACGCCTACACCTCTTGCGGGCAGCGGCTCTTCGAGTAGCTCGCGGGTGATGACCGAAACCGGTGGCTGATCAGGCCGAGCACTGTCGAGGCCTTGCCACGTGTCGCCGAGCAACTTCAGACCGTGCTCGAGCGAGTCCTCACGGTCGTGGCTCAGGGGTGACGACGTCCCGCCGAGCGAATCCGATGCCATGACCTCATGATGTCCGGTGCGGCCGCGCCGCGGGGTGGAAGTGACCTTGGTCGTGAAGGTCAGAATGAAAGAGGTGCCCCCACAATGATGGAGAGCACCGCTGGACACACACTGGAGTCGAACTGAGCGACCCCGACCGGACTCGAACCGGCGACCTCCGCCGTGACAGGGCGGCGCGCTAACCAACTGCGCTACGGGGCCAGGATGAGGAACGACTTCCTCGGCCTAGCTGTCGTACGTACCCCCAACGGGATTCGAACCCGTGCTACCGCCGTGAAAGGGCGGCGTCCTAGGCCACTAGACGATGGGGGCCTGGTCGAGACCCTTCGACGGACCCGTCGAGAGTCCCCTCAGCATAGGGGACGACTCTGGGGAGCCCCAAATCGGTCTGGCACCAAAGTGAGAATACCTAGTGAGGTGCGTGGGGTCACCGCCGGGAGGGCTTTGAGCGATGGTGACGGGTCAGTCGAGCGACACAGAACCGCGTGCAAGTCGCACCACATGATCGGCTGCTTCGAGAGTCGATTGTCGGTGTGCGATGACCAGAACAGTCACCGCCGGCACGAGATGCACGATGAGATCAAGCACGGCCGATTCGGTCTCATCATCGAGTGACGACGTGGCTTCATCGAGTACGAGCAGGCTCGGCTCGCGCAGCAATGCGCGAGCGATGGCCACTCGCTGACGTTCACCGCCGGAAAGTCGTAGTCCGCGGTCACCGAGTCGAGTGTCGAGACCAGCAGGAAGATCGCGGGCGAAGGTGGCCGCTGATCGGTCGAGTGCCGACCAGCACTGCTCATCGGAAATCGCGCGCGGTGTCGACCACACGAGGTTGTCGCGCAGTGTTCCGGGAAGTAGCACCGTTTCCTGTGGCACATAGGCCACGTGGTGACGCCACCAGCGAAGATCGGCTGGCGCCAACGCGATTCCGTCAACAAGTAGCTCGCCGGTGCTCGGTGCGAGCAGTCCGAGCGCGAGGTCGGCGGTGGTCGATTTACCCGCACCTGAGTGACCCATGAGGGCAGTGACTGCACCGCGCGGCACGATGAAGGTCAGACCCTCAACTCCGTTGTCGCTGTTGGGATAGCGGAATCCGACATTGCGGAAGTCGAGCAGCGCCGTGCTGGGGTTGGGCGGATCAATCGGACGCAATGATTCCGAACCTTCGGGAACTTCGGCGGCGAGGCGTGCCTGTTCGGCGAGTGACGTCAGGTCGGTGACGCTGGGGAGGAAGGTCGCGAGCAGGTTCACGGTGGTGGCGAGTTGCTGCACCTGCCCAGTGAGGCGGGCGACGAGCAGCAAGATCACGACAATCGACGTTGCCGGAACGTTGAGTCTGACCGCGAGCAACACGAGGATCGCTGCGGCCGCAGCAAGGGCAACCGACGACACCGCGGCGACCGTTGATTGGCGGCGGGTGCTGGCCAGCTGCACTTCGCGCGCGTCGGTGAACGCGTCGGTGAGGCGGCGGTTCCATACGGGAGACGCATCGTGGGCACGAATGAGGCGCAGTGAATCCATCGAGTCGGCCATGACCGATTGCAGATGACGGTTGCGTTCGCCGAACATGATGCCAAGGCGATACGAAGGGCGCACACCGAGAAGTCGCAGGCCCGCCACTAACACGACTCCGAGCAATGCGACGCCAACAACCGCTGGTGACACGGCCAGTGCGACGAGTGCGGTGACGGCAGCGAGCATCGCGGTAACGGCACCTTGAAGTAGCTGTTGAAACGCCATGCCCGAACGTGCTGCGCCGGTGGTGACGATCTCGATCACATCACTGCGTCGTCGTTGCAGAATGAAGTCCCATCGCGCCGCGAGTACTGCGTCGAATGCATCGCCTCGCATTCGGTCGACGATCTCCTGCTGCATGCGAGTGGTGTTCACCTGCGAACTACGCATGATGAGCGCCTGAATCACCGTGAGCACGACGAAGGCGCCAAGAAGTGCGGAGAGCGGAATGCTGCCCAGTGACATCGCACCGAAGAACGGCACGGTGATGCTGGCCGAAGGATCGGCAACTGAGTTGACGATCGGAATGAGCAGTAGCAGCCCGATTCCACCGATGATGCCACTCATTCCGAGCAGAAACACTTGCAGAATCAGGCGGCCAGGATCGAGGCGCCACGCCTCCCCGATGAGTGTGCCGACATCGCCCATGAGCTCGCGAAACGTCGGCTCCTCGCGCTCGTCCACGGTCACAGGCTACGCGCGAGGTAGTGGGCCGCCGGTGTCAGTGGGGCGAGGGCGTCGACCCGACGCAGCACGGAGGCAACTTCGGCCAGCGTGGGCCAGAGCCCATCTCGCCGTGCGGCCTCTGCGAGGGCGTCGGGTGTGGCGGCAAAGAGATGCTCGACGACATCCACGATTCCCACCAGTCCGTCAGCGGCGGGCTGTCGCGTTGCGTAGTCGAGTGCGAAAACAGCGCTGGTGACGGGGCTCGGAAGGAGAACGTCGGCGCCGTCGAGTTCCCTCAGGTCGGAATCGGTATCGATGAGGTCGACCCAATGTACCCGCACCGCAGCCCCGGTTGATCGGCGAAACAGCGTCTCACCGCGAGTGAGGGCGCGTCGCCGGCGAAGTGAGTGTGGAAGTGCGGTGCGGCCTTCAACAACCCACTCGTGATCGGTGAAGTGCGCGACGGTGGCGGCATAGGAAGCCGGTGAGGCAGCGATGTCGAGTGCTGCGCAGGTGCGACTTCCGAAATCACCGTTGCGCAGCATGGCGGCGAATCCCCTCACGACCGGTGCAGGGGTATCGAGCGTGCGCAGCACGGGAGCTGCCTCGTGGGCGAGCAGCGTGGTGGTTGCCCAGCAGGAACGCTGCGAACTGCGCAGGTAGGTGTCTTCGACTGCTTCGGGGTGGGTGGGCAGTAGGTGGTGCCGAATCGCGGGAAGTAGTGCCAGTGAACGAGCGGATGACTCTTCGAAGTTGGGCCTCGCTCGCCACGATTGCCAACTGCTCCACGCCGCGGCACTTTCGCAAACGCACGCCGCCAGCACCGGAAGATCGCCGTCGGAGATGCCGAGAATGGGAGTCGGGTTCACCGCTGTTCCTGAATGCGTTGGCGCACCAGAAGGAGCCAGTCTTGGCGTGCCTGCGCTGCGTCGGTGACACCCATGTTGTTGCCGTGGATCATGCGGTAGAGCGCAATGGAATCGATTTCGACGGTATTCAAAGCTTGGGCCGCGGGGCTTGAGATCCAGGCCGTAGTTGCAGCGTGAGCGACGTCGGTGCGAATGGGCCCGAGTAGCGGCAGCGCTCGACTGCGCACAGTCATCGCACCGGGGAGGCGACTCATCACGGGCTCGGAGCCCGTAGTAGAAACGGCTTGTTCGACGTCGTCAACTGATTCAAAGCCGGAAGTATCGGTGACGTTGAGGGTGGTTCCTAGCGCGATGTCGGCCGACGGCGCATCGCCGAACGCCTCACGGTGCACGGCCAAACGGTCGCGCGGCCATAGGTCGTCACTGTCGAGCACCGCGACGAACTCGGAATCGACGAGGGCGAAACCTGCATTGAGTGCCGCGCCGGGTCCCGCGTGATCAATCGAGACAACCTCAACATCGCCGAAGCCTCGTGCGATATCGACGGTGTGGTCGGTCGATCCGTCATCGATCACGATCACTCGGAAAGGCGGCAGGGTTTGATCGAGTACTGAGGTGAGACTGCGCGCGATCGTTGACGCCGCGTTGAAAGCCGCCATCACCACCGAGATGTCACCCATGGTGGCCACCAAGGAAAGTGAGCACATCCGAGGCGATGTCGTCGGTCGGCCGAGCGAGTCCGAGTGACAGGCACGCGACGCCTTGGGCGAGTGACAGCAGTGACCTCGCCACACGCGCGTCACTCACTACACCGTCTTGCATGCAGGCATGAAGAAGTCGCTGGAACATCGCTGGGCTACTCACAGGGGTAAGCGGTTCGCCGCTGCTCAGATCGGGGGTGATCAGTGCTGCAACGGGTACTGCCGCTGGGAACTCAGTGCGTGTCACCGGACGAAGCACACTTTTGGTACTGCTCGTATGAACGACGGTGAGATCATGGTGGGGTGTGAGGTTGGGCAGTTGCGCATTGTCGAGTTGCATCTTGCGCGCGCGGTACAGCGGATCGGCAACGAAGCGGCCATCAAGGCGATAGGCAACTACTTGATCGTCAGCAAAGTGTGTGGCGCCAGCAAGTTCGGCGAGGCGTGCAGTCGTCGACTTCCCAGAGCCGCTTGCGCCAATCAGCACAGCGGCGCGTCCCTCGTATTCCACGGCGCTGCCGTGCACGAGCACCGCATCACCCAGGGGTCCGAGAATGGTGAGAAGCAGTCGAAGTGGTGCAGCTCGGTACCACTCGGGCGGATGGGTGAGGTCGCGTGCCCACAGCACCGCGTGCCTGGTGGCTTCGTCCCAGATCAGTGCGCTACCCGCGTTGGGATCAATGATGAATCCGTCAGCCGCGAATTCATACGGAGCGGCAGGATCGACGAAGTGTGGCAGTGCGGGTGGCTCAATTCCGGTGGAGGCGCAGTCCCACACCTCAATGCGCAGATCGCTATCCGATGGCAGCGACCTCGGCAGGGTGATTTCATCGCTCAGGATTCCCCGAAAGGCCGTATTGGTGCAGCGCATGCTGACCGTGGCGCTACCGAAGCGACGCACGTCAGGCGAGCCGGGGTGAGCCGACATTGCCTCAGCGGTGAGGGCGAGCATTCGATCGAGGAACTCGCGCACGTGCGGATTCAATCAACGTCACCCTTGGGGTGCGGCCAACCCGCGTCGTCAACGTCGTGGATGGGGTCCATCAAGATGAGGTCGTTCAGGTCGTTGAACGCCTCAAGTTTCGGCTCGCTCCACGGGGTGCGAGCCGCACTCGTCGTGGTGGCGTCATCGGGTGACGCGGTGCTGACGATCAGTAGCCCGCGGGCGACCAGATCTGACAGGAAGAGAGCGGTCTGCTCATCAATGACCGCGGCATCACCGTCGTAGCGGGAGGTAAGCATGTCGACGATCGCACGATCACCAATGCCTGACGCCGCGAGCATCCAGACCGTTGATGCGGTGCCGACCAGCGAGTAGTAGGTGCCACCGCTGAAATCGATGACGACGGTCTCGTTGCCCTGAGTGTCGTGGCTGATGTGTGTGTCAGTGACCTTGTATGCCATCGTCCTGCTCCCGAATCCGACGCATGTGGCCGCGAATTGCTTTGAAGAAGTCCCCCTCTGAGACCTGCTCATCATACGAGGCGTTGGCACCGTGGAAGTATCGAATGACCACGATGTCGTCGACCATGCGCACGGGAACACCCGATTCGGTCAGTCGCATCACCAGATCGATGTCGTCTCCTACCGCGTAAGTCTCATCGAAACCGTTGATCGACAGCATGGTCGCTCGTCGAACGAGCATGGACGTGGCGTAATACTGCGGGCGTCTGGGTGCATCGACCGATGTCGGAACGTAGGGCCCTGGAATGCTGGCGTTGTTCTCAACGCGAATGCTCTGCACGCCGATCACCACCTCGTCAGGTGCCTGATCGTCGAGTCGCACGAGCGCTAGACGCGCAGGCGTCAGTTCATCGTCAGCGTCAAGGAAGGTGAGCAGTTCGAATTGTGCGTTCTTGATACCGGCGTTTCGGGCGTGGCCAATGCCGCCGTGCTCAATGTGATGGGCCGAGAGTGTGGCACGCGGTGACTTTGGTTTCCACGCGGCGACCAGTTCGTCACTGGCGTCAATGAGTCCGTCGAAGACAACGACAATTTCAATCGGAAAGTCGCCAGCGTCCTCGCGGGCTGCGGAGTCGACGGACTCAAGGGTGCGCTGAAGAGTGAGCACGTTGCCATAGACCGGGATGATGACCGACAGACCGCGTGAGGACGTCGGTGAGTTCGCGCCAGTCACGTGCCTATCATGCCCGCCTACGATGTGGCCATGGATGGTGCGGGGGACTCAATGGTCGTACCCGTCTCGCGCGCCCGCCCGCTCACCCCTGCAGCAGTCGACCAGTTGGTGACCGCGGTGAGGTGCGCCCTCGCTGATGAGTTCGGTGAGCCGCCTGCGTCCTCACCGACCCTGAGCGACGTTGAACCCGACGAATTCCTCAGGGCAGTGGTAACCCACCGCGTTGCGGGATTGCTGTCGCTGCATTCCGAAGCGGTCGGCTTGTCACCTGCACTTGCGGGGTCGGTGCGACAACTCGCGATGCGTGATTCGGTCGGTGCGATGCGCTTGGCACACGAGACACTGCGCGCCTGGCAAGCCGTGTCGTCAGCCGGTATTCATGTGGCGGTGTTGAAGGGTGCCGCACTGAGCACGTTGAGCACGGGAAGTGTGGGCGCGCGCGGCCCAGGCGATATCGATCTGCTCGTCGCTCCGTCGGATGTAGCGCGCGCTCACGAAGCCCTTGCGGGCGAAGGATGGAGTGCGCTGGATGGCTGGATTCCCGGCGCCGGTGTCCGCTGGGCATGGACATCCTGGCTGCGACGGGAGCATGACTATGGCGGCGGTCCGGTTGATGTCGATCTGCATTGGCGCGTCAGCATCGAACCTCGTCTGTCGCCCACTGCCGAAGACTTACTCGATCGCTCGGTTGAGGTGCCCATGGCGGGGGGTTCGGTGACAACTCTTGCGGCTGGTGACGCACTCGGCGCCGCCTGCTATCACACCTATCTCGATCGACATGGGCGTCTGCGTGGACTGGTTGACGTCGTGCGACTCACCCGCGTGCCGGGCGCGCGACTCGGCGCCGATCACAACCGAGCCTGTCGACGGATGGTGGGCGATGTGGTGGGGTTTGCCCACGGCCTGATCGGGAATGTGCCCGCTAATCGCTTAGCCGAACTCACGGGCCCCCGCACTCCCGATATCGCTGCGCAGCAGCGTCTCTGGAATGAGTGGTCGCTACTTCCGCTGTGGTCGGCCGATGCCGTTCCCACCCGTGAGCTGAGCCAGATGTATCGACATCAACTGCGTTATGCACCGGCGCTGCGCGGCGTGATGAGACACACTGCTGAGTTGGTGCTGCCACCCGAGCGGCTGTCCGAGGATTCGGGAATCGCTGAGGTTGCGACTGGAGTCATCGCGGAGGGTCGGCACCTCATCGGGCGGCGAATTCTGCGACGGGAGTAGCGAGCGACCTGCCACGTGGCACGCTGGAGCCATGATCGACATGTCGTTCGAGGAATTCGAAGACCTCGTGGCGCAGGCTCTCGAGCGGGTACCCGTTGAACTGGCACGCATGGTCGACAACGTCGTGATCGTGGTGGAGGAGCACTCGCCGCCGGGCGATGAACTCTTCGGCCTCTACGAGGGAGTTCCGCTTACGTCTCGTGGCTCGACCTACGTAGCGGCGATGCCAGACCGCATTTCGATTTATCGCAGGCCAATTCTGCGCGCGTGCCGCACGCGCGAGGAGGTGGTCACGCAGGTGGTGGTCACTGTGGTTCATGAAATTGCGCATCACTTCGGTATCGACGACCACCGGCTGCATGAGTTGGGCTGGGGCTGACAGGATCGTCACATGCAGACATCGCAGGCGGTTGAAGTTGTCACGCGGCACGTCGATGCCGCGCAGCGTGACCTCGACGTGCCAGGCATTGCGTTCGGGCTCCTGCGCGATGGAGAACTGCTGCACACCGGGGGAGTGGGACAGCGAGTACTCGGCGAGAGTGAGGTGCCCGGCGCCAACACGGTGTTCCGCATCGCCTCCATGACGAAGAGCTTCACCGCCGCGGCAGTGTTGTTGTTGCGTGATCGCGGCGTGCTGCGCCTCGACGACGACATTGCCGAACACTGTCCGTGGATGTCTGGTATCGGCATCCCCGAGGGTTTTCACGCTCTGACGGTGCGTGATCTGCTGACGATGCAGGCGGGCTTTCCTACCGACGACCCGTGGGGTGATCGGCAGGAAGATCTCGCCATCGACGCATTCGATGCGATGGTGGCTTCAGGTGTGTCATTTGCACGATCGCCTCGGTTGGTTTTCGAGTACTCCAATCTCGCGTACGCATTGCTCGGTCGTGTGATCTCGTCGGCAACGGGTATCGATTACCGCGATGTCGTTCATGCTGAACTGCTTGAGCCGCTAGGCCTTTCATCGACGCGATTCGTGGCCGCCGATGTCGACGCCGCACACCTTGCTCAGGGCTATGCCCCGACCGCGGCTGGCCTAGTTCCTGAGCCCTTCACGGGCCCCGGTGCATTTAGTCCGATGGGTGGGTTGCTCAGCACCGTCGAGGACTTGGCCCATTGGGTTGCAGGGTTTCAGAACGCGCTCTCAGGAGTGAACGACTCCCACCCGCTGTCGCGGGCCAGTCGACTCGAGATGCAAACTGCACAGAAGTTCATCGGCACGACGCTCACGCGAACGCCTAGTGACGACGGCGATGACACTGTGTACGTGAGTACATCGTCGTATTGCTTCGGTCTGCGCGTCTCCGATGACATTCCACTCGGCCGCTTCCTAAGTCATAGCGGTGGCTATCCGGGATTCGGTTCACATATGCGTTGGCATGTCGGAACGGGGTGGGCCGTCGTCGGCCTCGGAAACCGCACCTACGCCAATATGAGCGCGACGTTGACTGCGGCGATTGAAGAAATCGTCGCTGGAACTCAGACGCGTGCCGTAGAGAGTGAGTTGTGGCCGCACACCATCTCGGCGATGGTGATCGTTGAGTCGCTGCTCACCGAATGGAATAGCGACGTAGCCGATGCGCAATTCGCCGTCAACATCGACCGCGACTTTCCCCGCATCGATCGGCGAGCCGACTGGCAGCGCGCTGCTGAGGCTTTGGGCCAGTGGCACCGCGGTGATCGCGCGATTGAGTCCGACTCACCCGCTCATGCTCGTTGGTGGGTTGAGAGCGACAGTGGCACCGCCAAACTTGAGGTGCGACTGAGCCCGGAAAGTCCGCCCAAGATTCAAGCGCTCACCGTGGTGCTCGAAAGCGCCAGTTAGCTCATTCTCTGGGCAAATCGGTGCGGAAAGTGCACCGTATTGCCCAGAGATCGGGCTGTGCGCGTCACACGGTGTCGAGCAGTGCCCCGAAGGCTCCGGCGACGGCGAGTGATTCTTCGAGTGAGGCTCGGTGGATACCGGTCATGCTGAAGTAGCCGTGAACGAGTCCGGGTGCGCGGCGCAGTACAACCGTCACACCTGCGGCGCGCAGTGCGTCTGCGTACGCCTCACCTTCATCACGCAGCGGATCGAATGCGGCCGTGGTAAGGATGGCCGGAGGCAGCCCCTCGAGATTTGAAGCGCAGAGCGGTGACATCTTCGGGTCGGTGCGGTCGCCACCCGCCGAGTAGGTGTCCCAGTACCAGTCCATGGCCGTGCGAGTGAGGAAGAAGCCGTCGGCGAAGAGGTTCTTGGAAGGTCGGTCGACGCTTGCGTCCGTTCCGGGGTACAGCAGCAATTGCGCCACCGGCATTGGGGTTCCGGTATCGCGGGTCACCTGACTGACGACCGCTGCGAGGTTGCCCCCCGCGCTGTCGCCACCGACGGCGACCTTGGTGGGGTCAGCGCCGAGTTCGGCCGCGTGTGCGACCGCCCAGGCGAACGCTGCGACTGAATCGTTCACGGCCGCGGGGTAGGGGTGCTCGGGCGCCAATCGGTAATCGACCGACAGTACGTGAACGTCGGCGAACTTGGCGAGAAGCCGGCAGGGCTGATCGTGGGTTTCAAGATCGCCGACTACCCAACCGCCACCGTGGAAGAACACGAGCAGTGGGCGATTGGGTGAACCGGAGGGCGGTGCGTAATGCCGCGCAGCGAGCGGTCCTTCCGCGCCATCGACGGTGAGTTCACGCACCGGTCCGACTGGAATGGGAACTCCGGCGGCGATGGCCGCGCTCGCACGCATGGCAGCGCGCTGCTCATCAACCGGTGCGATGTTGCGCTCGGGCCGGATGCGGTCGTTGAGTGCGAGCACCATGGCAAGGTGCGGTTCGAGCACCTGCCCGTCGACGGTCCGTGTACCTCCACTGAAGCGAGTGGCGGCCCGATCAGAAAGAGCATCCATCAGGCGCGCCACGCGGTACTGAGCGGCCGACGAGATTGATGCACGTGAAGGAGACATGTGGGCCAGCGTAGGGGGTGACCGGCTACTCCGCTTGAAGCTCGGCAATCACGGGTTCGAGCATTCCGGGTTTGACCGTGCCAATCACCCGTGCGGCGACGCGACCCTGGCGGTCAAGCACCACGGTGCTGGGAATCGCCTCGGGAGGAACTCCCGGTATGTGTGCGAGCAGGTGGGCGCCCTTGTCGATGATGCTCGCGTACGGAATTGCGAACTTCTTCACCATCGCGTTTGCGGCATCGACAGTGTCATTCACATCGAGCCCGACAAACGACACCGACTTCGGATCGGACGAGTTGGCAACACCGACCAGTACGGGCAATTCCTCTTGACAGGGATCGCACCATGAGGCCCAAGCATTGATTACGACAATGCGGCCGCGTAACGACGTGATATCGAGTTGCTTTCCATCGAGCGTGGCTCCGGTGACTCCATCGACGGCCTTACGTTCGCCGATGGGATACCGAGTCAGGCCCAGCGAGATGTCGTCAGTAGACGAGGCGGTGGCAATGGCCGACGGAGTGGGCGCCGGAAGAACCGGTAGGAGTGAGCAGGCGGCCACCGTGGCGCTCGCCGCAATCAGCACACCCAGCCCCACCAGGCGCCTCATGACGTTTCCCCCTTCGCCGCGAGCGCCTGTTCGGCCGCGATCTCGGCATCGATGCGTCGACCGCGGGCCTCTTCACTAGTGATCCAGCCGCGCACCATGTCCATCATCCAGAAGGTGTCCATCACCATGATGAACGCCCACATACATGCGCCTGCGAGGTGCTGGTCAGACAGCGCGTCGGGGCCGAACGGTCGGTCAACGCTGACGAAGGTTGCGTAGAGCGGAACGGATGCGAAAAACAGGGATGCGCCGATGATGGCTTCGGGAACCATGATCGAGGCCATCAGCAACAGTCGCACGGCGTGGGTCGGGCGACGCGGTTGAAGATTTGAGCCGATCAGGGGGAAGTAGAACAGGAAGCCTGCGATCAGGAAGAGCGGCTGCTTCAGAAACGTGTCGGCGTCGTGGTTGCGCAAAGCCCAGTCGTAGAAGGGGGTGAAGTGAACACCGAACAACACGGCGGCGAAGAACAACCAAATGAATAGCGGGTTGGTCAGCCAGCGAACCACGGTGCTTCGCAGTACGGGTACAACCCAGCGCCGTCGTGCCGCAGCACTGCTCGCTCGAAAGATGAGCGTCACCGGCGCGCTTAACACCAGCAGCGGCGCAACGACCATCATCGCGACGAGATGCTGTGCCATGTGCACCCAGAGGAAGGTGTGCGCCCACGCGGCCATGGGTCCGAGGTACACCAGTCCCAAGAGCGCAATAGCCCCGATGAAGCACCCGGTGGCCACGCGCGGCCAGGGTAGGTCGGGGTCTCGAAGGTTCACCCGCTGAGCGGCCCACAGGTAGGCAACCACAGCCAACGCGAGGTTAACCGCAATGAAGGGATCAACGGTCCATCGCGAAAGGAACTCGACGAAGGGACCCGGCATCGAACCATCGTAGTTTGCGCGTGGAGAATCTCCCCAAATCTGCCCGAACCCGATACTCTCCCTATCTAGGATCCGCAGGGTTCCACCTAGCAGGAATGAGGACGCAGTGAAGCGTGCCCTCTGGGCTGTGCTGACAGTGCTCATCGGCATCGTCGTTGTCGCGGGCACGGCCGTTACCGTGCACGCGCGCGGAAGTGAGCCGCCATCAATCACTGCAACGCCTGCCGGTAAGGCGACCACCGATCAGGGCGAGTTGAATCACGCCACCCTGGAGTTGTCGATTTTCCCGAACCCCTCGGCGAGCCAGTCAGGCCCCGACATTCCTGCCGGCGAGACGACAGTTGTGGCCGCGAGTCAGGGTTGGCCGTTCTACTCGCCGTCGACCACGCTGCAACTTCCCGCGCACTCTCTGGTCACGATGACGATCCACCAGTACGACACCGGCGGACAGATCTACAACCCGTGGCTTGCCAAGGTATCGGGCACCGTGGGTAACAAGGCGAGTTACGCGGGCAAGGAGTTGCCGGGAATCGATCCCGCTAACGTTGCCCACACCTTCACCATCCACCAGTACCCCCAAAGCACCCAGCCGTACTTCTTCGTGAACGTCCCCGTGCCGGCGCAAAGTGACAAGGCACCCAATGAGGCGAACGGGTACCCCAAGCCGATTGACGTCACGTTCTCGTTCATCACCGGGGCACCTGGAACTTACGTCTGGAACTGCGAATTCCCCTGCGGCAATGGCTACGTCGAATTCGGAGGACCCATGAGTCAGCGTGGGTTCATGAGCGGAACGGTCACGGTGGTCTGACATGTCGACAGTGGACGAGCGAACACCAGAAGCCGAAGAGCCCGAAAACCCCACTAACCGTCCTGCGGGCATGCACCTTGTTAGTCGGTGGATGAACCGTCCCTACGCACGCCGCATCATCTTGCTGACCGTCATCATCTCCGCGGTCATCATCGCGCTGACCTTCGTGATGGTCGCTTTCATGAATCTCAGTGGCGGTCCCGCCTCCGATATTCAAGGCGAGATCGAAAAGACCATGTACGTGCTCACGTTCACGTGTGCACCGCTCATGGGCTTCACCCTTGCGATCATCACCTACAGCTGGTGGGGCGGCTGGGGCAAGGTGAAGAGCGAAGAAGAGCCGACTGAAGAGGGCCCCGCCATTCGAACCAATGGTGTGGCGGTGGTTGCGTGGATCACGGTGTGCAGTTTGCTGGCGGCCTTCCTCGTGATTTGGGGCTTGGTTGAGCTGGCGACCATCACCGCGTCGTCGTACGGGTCGGTGGCTGCAAATCAGCAGCCCAATTCGGCCAAGGCAATCGATATCAACGTCACGGGTCAGCAGTGGTTGTGGAGTTTCGAGTATCCCGATCAAGGCAAGATCACATCGTCCGAACTCGTGGTGCCGGTTAATGTCCCGCTCTACTTCAATGTCACGTCACTCGACGTCATACATAGCTTCTGGGTTGTTGAAGCCGGCGTGAAAATCGACGTTAACCCCGGCGCCATCACCAACACCGGATTTACGCCTAACAAGCTCGGAACATTCAACATTCGTTGCGCTGAACTGTGCGGTCTGCATCACGCGTATATGGAAACCAACCTTCGGGTGGTGACCCAAGAGCAGTTCGAGTCGTGGGTTCGCGAGCAGGGAGGGGCGAGGACATCATGAGTGACACTGCAGTGATTTATGAGCAGAAGCATGTGCCGCAGCCTCGGCAGGTCGGCAAGCCTGGCGGCTTCCTGCACCGCACAAACTTCGTAACCGCAGTGGTCAGCGGAATTGTGTTGGCCGCGATCTTCTACTTCATCACCGGCGCGATTGTTCAAAAGGTCACCGGCGGTGGGCAGCAGAACAACCTCTCGCTTCCCGACGGCCTTCAGCAGCAGATCACCATGATGTACATCGGCTGGATCATCGGATTCATGGCTGGCATCGGTGCCTTCGCGGGGCCGATCCGCTGGATGCTCGGCCACGACCTCACGCACGCTGATGCCGAGTACATGTCGGGTAAGGACATGGGGCGCAAGAAGTTCTGGAAGTACACGACCGACCACAAGGTCGTCGGTATTCAGTACCTGATCGTGGCGCTGATTCTTTTTGGACTCGGTGGCCTCTTGGCCATGCTCATTCGCACCGAGCTGGGCGTCACGTGGGCCGAGGTGTTCAACCCCAACTTCTACAACTCACTCATCGGTACGCACGGCATCGTGATGATCATCGCGATGATCATCGCGGTGACCGGCCCGCTCGGTAACTTCATCGTGCCGATCATGTGTGGTGCGCGCGACATGGCGTTCCCGCGCTTGAACGCACTGAGTCTGTGGCTGCTGGTCGCGGCCATTCCGCCTCTGGTGAGCAACCTGCTCATGGGCGGTATCCGTGACGGCTGGACGGTGTACCAACCGCTGGCTGATCAAGCACCCGTAGGCATGATCGGTTACCAGATCTGCATCATCGTGTTCGCGTTCTCCACCGGAATCGCGAGCGTCAACCTCATCACCACGGTTGTCACGATGAGGGCTCGCGGTATGACCTGGAGTCGTGTTCCGATCTTCGTCTATGGCGTGGTCGGTTCGTCGATCATGGGACTCATCTGGTTCCCCATGTTCCAGTACTCGCAGATTCTTGCGCTGAGCGATCGAATGCTACAGACCTCCTTCTATACGCCCGCAAGCGGCGGAAGTGTGTGGCTGTACGAGAACCTCTTCTGGCTACTCGGTCACCCTGAGGTCTACGTCATCGTGATTCCGGCGACGGCGGCCCTGCTCGAAATCATGCCCGTCTTCCTGCGTAAGCCGCTGTTCTCCTACAAGTTGGCTATCGCGGGCATCTTCGGAATTGTTGGCCTCAGCGCGGTCGTGTGGGTGCACCACATGTACATGACCGGTTGGGCGCCGTCGTCGAACTACCCGTTCATGATGTCGACTGAGATGATCTCGATTCCCTTCAGTTTCCTGCTGCTGGTGATGCTCGGAACGATGTGGCGCGGCAAGCCGTGGATGAAACTTCCGATGATGGCCGTGTACGCGGTGATCTGGAACAAGGTCATTGGCGGAATCACGGGCGTGTACCTCTCGGACACTCCCGTTGACCAGTACATGCACGGCAGCATGTTTGTTGTGGCGCACTTCCACTTCATGCTGATGGGTGCCGGACTCTTCGGAGCCATGGGCGCCATCGCCTACTGGTTCCCGAAGATGACGAACCGCTACCTCGACGAACTCATCGGTGCCATCGGCTTCTGGACCGCCTTCGTCGGATTCCAGGTGACCTTCTTCGCCATGTTTGTTGCAGGCCTTCAGGGAATGCCTCGACGGGTTCTTCAGTTCGACCAGGCCTTCAACATTGCGAACTGGATCTCGACGATCGGCGCGTACGTCATCGGAATCGGCATGCTGATCTTCCTCTACGCGATGATCACGTCATGGCGTAGCGGAAAGTTGGCACCAGGAAACCCGTGGGGTGCTCACACGCTCGAAGCGCAAACTGAAACTCCCGTTCCGCACGAGAACTTCCCCGTGTTGCCCGTGGTCACGTCCGACCCCTACGGCTTCGGTGTTCCCGATCCGTACGAATTGCTGGATAGCGCCGAACTTCAGGCCAAAGAAGGAGTATCGAAGGTGGGTGCGTCATGAGTGCGACAACGACTGGCACGGCAGCACCAGAGCCCCTCTCGCCGACAACAGGTGAGACCGTCGCTGAGGTTGCCCGCCGCAACCGTCTCGGCATCTGGCTCATCATCGTGTCGTGCTCAACTGGAACAGTGGCGTTGCTCGTCGCGTACTCCTACCTGTGGTCGCTCAATGTGAGCAGCGGATGGGCACCGACAGCAGGCCAAGCTAACTGGGCTGATGATTGGCCGTTCTGGGCAATCGCCTTGGGCATGGTGCTGGCGACAGTGCTGTTGTGGCGTAGTTGGCGTGTGATGCAGGCAGGTAAGTCGGGTGCGAGTGTGGCCCTGGCTGGTCTTGCCTCCCTCATCTTCCTGGTGTGCTTCATCGGGCAGATCCTGCAGATCGCCACTTTTCCGTTCGGCCCTCAGGACGGCGCCTATGCCTCGGCCACGCTATGGCTGGCGCTGGCGAACTGCATTTGGCTGAGTCTGGCGATGTTCTTGGCAACGGCTGTGATGAACCGAGCACGCCTTGGACGCATCGCGCCTGACAATGCCTCGCAAATCCAGTTCATTGCGATGTTCGCTACCTACCTGTGTGTCGCCGCTCTCCTGGGTGCGGTGTTCACTCTCACGATGAAGGCCAGCCCCAACCAGAGTTCGCCACCTTTCGGCACCTTCCAGAATTGAAGCTGACGTTTGCCGCTAGTCGACGGCTGTGGTGGGGCATCCCCCTGCTGTTAGTTCTGCTCGCGTGTCTGGGAGCTCTGCTTCCGCAGTGGGGTTCGGAGTTGCCGCAACCGCCTGCGTTTACCACTGTTGCGCTGCCGATCGTTCGCTTCATTCGGGATATTGCAGCGGCGATCACGGTGGGCGCACTCGCCGTCGGCGGGTTGCTGGTGAAGCGCCAGTCATCTCGAGTGATCGGCTGGGCTACCTGGTGGGCGCTGGTGTGGCTGGTGTCGCTCGTAGCGGAAGTCGTGCTGACGTTCTCTGACATCCTGGCCGTCATCCCGAGTCTGGATGGTGCGGCGCTGGGTTCGTTCCTCACTGACGTTTCTGTTGGCCGCGTCTTTTTGTGGCAGGGAATCGCGGTGCTGGTGGTGCTGGCAATGTCGCGCGCCGTGCTTTCGCGACCCACGGCGTGGGTGGTGTTGGCCTGCGCGCTCGGTGGCGCGATGGCGCCAGCATTCCTCGGCCACGGTGGTCTCTCTGGCGGGCACGCGGCCGCGACGATCAGCCTCGCCCTGCATTTGGCGGCAGTGTCGCTGTGGGTAGGCGGACTCGTCGTGGTGGTGGCGTGGCTGCGCGTTGACCCCGCGCGTGCTCGAACCGTTCTGCCGCGATTCAGTACCCTGGCCCTCGTGTGTGTCGTCGTTGTGGCTGAGAGTGGTTTGCTCAACTCGTCACTGCGTTCATCGACACCGGCCCAGTTCCTTGCCTCGGACTACGGAGCACTGCTCGTGGCAAAAGCCACACTCATCGTGTGGCTGGTGACACTGGGGTGGCAGCAGCGCAAGCGAGTGATGCCGCAGCTGGAATTGGCTGAGTCAGCTGAATCAGCTGACTCAACTGACTCGCTGTCTGTTGTCATCCTCGCGCGCATTGCAGGCTGGGAGTTCCTCGCCATGGGAGCGGCCGTGGCGGTCGGAGTCACCATGGCACGCGTCGGGCCGGATTCGGCTGCGGCGTCGGCGCTTCCGGTCAACCCCTTGATGCTGGCATTGCTGGCAGCTGCACTTCCCGCCGCATTCGCTCAGATCCTTCGGCCATCCTCGGATCGAGCGCTGGTTCGGTGGGCCCAACAATTCCCCGAGATCGTGGCGATTCTGCTCGCCATTATCGTGGTTGAGGTGGCCGGAGTTGCAGTCCTGAGTTCGCTGCTCGGCCCCGACGTCGGCGCGGTCGTTGGCGCAGTGGTACTCGTCGCTTGTGGGTGGTTGGGCGTGGTGGCGCTGCAGGGGGAGCGATCGAAACTGGCGCGCGGTGCTTTCACCGCAGCATGGGTTGTCGCGCTGGGTGTCACCCTTGGCTTCGAACGGGCGCAATTTCCGCAGATGTTCGACGTACGGTTGAGTGTGCTTGCGTTGGCGGTAGCGGTGGTGTCGGTGATGCTTGTCGGTGTGGGGCCTGTGCGTGAGGTCGCAGTAACGCAGCCGTTGGAGCCGGCACATGGCTGAGCCGTCGCGCGGTCGACGCCGAGACTTCTGGCAGTTGCACGTTCCATTGGTTCTTGTGCTGCTGCTCTGCACTGTTCTCACCGTCGTTGAGGTGCGGCGAGCCGGCGAGGGCGTCTGGCGCGCCTGGATCTACATGGTTGAGTGGCCGCTGATCGCGGTGGTGTCGATTTGGATTTGGCATCGCTACCGCACCGAGGGCAGCATCACCAAAGGACTTGTTGAGCGCTGGAAGGCACGCGTCGAGGAGTATTCGGCTGCTGCAAGCGACGAGCCGGTGAGCGAAGCCGCACCGCCTGACCCGCAGTTGCAGGCGTGGGAGGACTACGTGCAGGACCTCAACCGAAGACAGCCGCCAGGCGGCCCCTCGGGAGGGGGCGCATGAGTTCGCCGGTGCAGGCGTCTCACCCGAACTTGGGTTCGCTTCCTGACGTTGTGGAGGGCCTCGCCAGAAGACTGCGCTTAGGAAGACTTGAGAGTCGCCACAACAGCCGACTGATCATCGGCCTCTACGTCATGCTCAACTCGGCGCTCACCATCGGATTACTCGCCGTGGTGGCGGTTCTGACTCAAGAGCCGTTCCTCTTCCCGTCTCTCGGTCCGACCGCGTTCATCCTCTTCTTCTCGGCGCTCAGCGCGCAGGCCTGTCCTCGCAACGTGTTTTGCGGGCAACTCATCGCCGTCGTGGCCGGCATCCTCGCTCTGGCGATGTTCGGCCTGTTGACCCTTCCTCCGGATATCGATTCCCTCACCTGGAGCAGAGTCGGAGCCATTCTGGTGGCGATGTGTCTGACGTTTCCGGTGATGATTTGGCTGGGGGTACCTCACGCACCGGCTGGTGCCACGACCTTGATCGTTGCGTGCGGAGTCATGAATACGCCGCGGCAAGGTTTGATCCTGATGGTGGCGGTCGTCGTCTTGTTGGCTGAGGCCATGATCATCAACCGACTGGCCGGACTTCCGTACCCGTGGTGGTCGCCGGTGAAGAACGCCCCACCGCCTGTGCCCGAGTAGGTCACCCCACAGTTCTGCATCGGGTGGCGACTGAGAGGGTGTGCGGATGGAACAGTTCATCCTGACACTGCGGTGCGCCGACAGACCCGGAATTGTCCGTGCCCTCGCCGACGGAATCGTCGCGGCGGAAGGCAACATTCTTGAGAGTGCGCAGTACGCCGATGGCGTCACGGGGCTGTTCACGATTCGTATTCGCTTTGAAGCGCCGGAGGGTTCGGGCGACGCTGCGCGGGCGGCTATCGCCGAACGCGTTTCGGGCTTCGACTGTGTCTTGACGCTTCGTCCGATCTCGCAGCGTCCGCGCGCGCTGATCATGGTCTCGAAGTTCGATCACTGTCTGGTTGATTTGCTCTATCGCTGGCAGCGGGGTGAACTGCCGATCGAAATTCCGCTGGTCGTGTCGAATCACAACGATCTGCGTGAAATCGTTGAGCGAGCTGGCATTTCTTTCGCGCACCTACCGGTGACGGCCGGAACCAAGGCTGTCGCTGAGGCGCAGTTACTCGAGCTCGTCGATGCGAACCAGATCGACTTTGTGGTTCTCGCGCGCTACATGCAGGTGTTGTCGGACGATCTGTGCCGCACCCTCTCGGGACGCGTGATCAATATCCACCACTCGTTCCTGCCAGGGTTCAAGGGCGCCAAGCCCTACCACCAGGCTTACGAGCGTGGGGTCAAGCTCATTGGTGCGACCGCTCACTACGTCACCGCTGACCTCGATGAGGGTCCCATCATCGAGCAGGACGTGGTGCGCGTGACACATGCGCAGACGGCCGAGGAACTTGCCACCATGGGACGCGACGTCGAGCGGGTTGTTCTTTCTCGCGCGGTGAAACTGCATGCCGAGGACCGCGCGATTCTCGTGGGCCACCGCACCGTGGTGTTTGGCTAGTCGTTCGGAAGCTTCTCCGTGGTGCCGGAACGCAACTCTTCGAGGTCGCCGATCCAGCCAGTGCCAGCGACAGCCTCAATTAGTTCCACGACGTTCGCGTTCTCGTTGGGGTCCATGGAAATAGGCTACGTCAACCCGAAGACATCACATGTGTATTGCTACACCGTGAGGAGTTCCGGTTCCTCGTCTGGCGCCTCGGGTTCGGGTGCCTTCGCGAGTGAACTCGGCCACCAGATCTTGCCGCCAATGTCGTATGCAAGAGCAGGTACCAGCGTCGACCGCACGATGAAGGTGTCGAGTAGAACACCGATTGCCACCGCGATTCCGAGTTCACGCAGGAACACCAAGGGCAGGACACCCAACACAAGGAAGGTCGCGGCCAGCACGATTCCGGCCGACGTGATGACGCCACCGGTGACCGTGAGTCCTTTGAGAATGCCTGGGCGTGTTCCGATCTTCTTCGACTCTTCTCGAACGCGTGTCATCAAGAAGATGTTGTAGTCAACGCCCAGTGCCACCAAGAAGACGAACGCGAACAGCGGGAACGACGTATCAGCGCCAGCGAAACCGAACACGTGGTTGAACAGCAGGGCACACACTCCCAAGGTTGCGAAGTACGAGAGCACCACGGTGACGATGAGGAGCACCGGTGCCACGATCGCTCGCAAGAGCAGCACCAGGATCAGGAAGATCACGGCAAGCACAATCGGAATAATCAGATTGCGGTCGTGACGCGAGGCTTCGTTCACATCGACTTGGGCTGCTGTCTGTCCGCCCACTAACGCGGCGGCGCCTGAAACGGCATGTACCCGATCACGCAATGCCACCACCGTGTCGCCGGCGGCCGAACTATCAGCGGCAACATCGAGAGTGACCAGCAACTGACCCCGACCGTCGACAATGACCGGCTTGGCGGTGGTGTCACCAGGCTGGCCCCCTGTGTACGGGAACACGGAGGCAACTCCGGGAGTCTCTTGCGCCACCTTGAGCACTTCGGCGAGTTGGGCTTCGTTGGCCATGATGATCGTGGGCGTGCCCAAACCACCAGCGAAGTGGTCGGCGAGTACTTCCTGACCGATTACTGAGTCAGTGCGATTGACGAAGGCCTGCGTGGTGGTGATTCCGTCGGCCTTGAGAGTGCTGGTGAATCCGGCGAGGATCAACAGAACCAGGCCGGTGGCGATCCACGTAAGCCGAGGACGACGGCCGATGCTGGCGGCCAACTTCGACCAGAAGCCACTGAGCTTCTCGTCGGCTTCACCGAAGCGAGGAATGCGCGGCCAGAAGACGCGGCGCCCGACAATGACCAGCAGCGCCGGCAGCAGAGTGAGCATCACGAGCAGGGCGGCCAGGATTCCTGCTGCCCCGACCGGACCGATGGAACGGTTGGAGTTCAACTCGCTGAGCAGCAGACACATCAGGCCGATGCACACTGTCGCGGCACTGGCGATGATCGGCTCGGACACTCCCTTGAGAGTCGCCTTCATGGCATCAACGTGCCACTCGTAGTGGTGCAACTCCTCTCGATAGCGGGCGACGAGAAGTAGCGCATAGTCAGTTCCGGCACCGAATACCAGCACGGTCAGAATTCCTTGGCTCTGACCACTGAGCACGAGAATGTCGTTTTTGGCGAGGAAGTACACAATGACGCTGGCAGCAGTGAGAGCCCACGCGGCCGACAGCAGCGGGATCAACCAGAGGAACGGACTGCGGTACACGAAAATCAGAATCACCGCGACGACGAGTGCAGTGATGCCAAGAAGTTGGGTATCGATCGCACCGAACACCTTGAACAGGTCAGACAGGATTCCGCCGGGTCCGGTGACGTTGATTTGTGCATCGGGGTAGGCGGCCGCAGCCTCGCGAATTGATGCCGTGATGGCAGCGAGTGCGAGTTCGCCATTAGGGAGTCGCTGCGTGGCCTTGTCGGCGTTGACAGGAACGTTGATGAGAATCGCGTTGCCATCTTCAGACGGAATCGGCACGATCGGTCCGGGCTCGAGGTAGTCGGCAATGGTCGTGCCGCCAGGAATCGGCAGTCCCGGGATTTCCGCTGCGAGCTTGGCTGCGTCGGCCTTCTGCCCGGCCGTGAGCGCGCCACCAGCGGGGTTGCTCACCACCACGAGTGCCGGCAGCGACTTCACCTCGTTGAACTTCGCCTGTTCATCGGCGACGATCGTCGACTCGGCGGACGCAGGCAGGAAGGACGCGTTGTCGTTCTTCTGCACTTCGTTGAGCTTGCCGGAGATTGGACCGGCGATGCCGCCGATGATGAGCCACACGATGGCAACGGCGATTGCCAGCCAGAGCGGGCCTCGGCCGTGGCGCTTCGCGGGTGCATCGGGTGCGGGAGTGGGCTCAAGGTCGTTCTGCGCAGTCATGGTCACGAGTGTCCCAGAGTCGGGCCCATGACACATCTCGATCATGGCCGGGGCGGGTCACTAGCCGATTCCTCGGTTCGGGCTATCCTCAAGTCGTGGTCACGGAGGAGCAGGCGCAGACACTGCTGCAGATTCTCGATCTCGTGCGCACGGGATCAGCAGTGACCCGACCGGACCTTGTTCGAACCAGCGAGCTAGGACGAGCCGTCATCGCCCAGCGACTCGAGCAGTTGATCGCCCTCGACCTCGTTGTCGAGGGTGACGTACTCGCGGTTCCACGGGGGAGATCGCCCCGGGGGCTTCAATTCAACAAGACGCGCGGGTACGTTCTCGCTGCGGACATCGGGGCACAGGGCATGTTCGTTGGCCTCTCCGACCTTGCCGGCGGGATCGTCGAACGCGTCTACCTGCCGCATGATGTGGGTTCGGGCCCGGACGAGACACTCAAGGTGGTCACCGCGGAGTTCGACACGATCCTTCAGAAGCGCGAGGACTTCAACGTCCAACTGTGGGGGATTGGTGTCGGCATCCCTGGCCCTGTCGAGTTCGCGACGGGTCGGGCCGTCAGCCCTCCCATCATGCCAGGATGGAGTGAGTTCGATATCCGAGGTGTGCTGCAGGAGCGCTATGGCGTTCCCGTCTGGATCGATAACGATGTGAACGTCATGGCCCTAGGCGAGTTGCGAGTGGGTGCCGCCGTGGGTCATCGCGATGTCGTCGTCGTCAAGCTGAGCACCGGTATTGGCGCGGGGCTTATCTCCAACGGAGTCCTGCACCGTGGTGCTCAGGGAGCTGCGGGCGATATCGGCCATGTCACCGTCGGCGACGATCCAACGACCCTTTGCCGATGTGGTAACACCGGTTGCCTCGAAGCCCTCGCCGGCGGCTGGGCTCTTTCCCAACGTGGCGCAGAGTTGGCCGCCGGTGGCGAGAGCCCCTTCCTCGCCGAGCGTGCGGAGCATCATCGGCTCGCGACCGCTGACATCGTCGCCGGGGCCGCAAGCGGCGATCGGGTCAGCGTCGTGCTGATGCGAGAGTCAGCACGTCTCGTCGGTGACACATTGGCTCGCATCGTGAACTTCTACAACCCGTCGCTCATCCTGCTCGGTGGTCGCCTCATGATTGCTGGAGACGCGTATCTTGCGACGGTTCGCAACATTGTCTACTCGAGGTCCTTGCCTCTCGCCACCCGCGAGTTGGTCATCGCCAAAGTGGCCCTCGGCGAGCGCGCTGCCTTGCACGGAGCGGCGGCGCTCGCCATCGATGAGATCTTCCGGCCGTCCTACTTTGCTACCTGGGCTGAGGGTAATCGCGTCCCTGCGGTGATTTAGTCGCGCAGCCGACCGTCGCGACTCAACGCAGGCTCAAGCGATACGCAGCGATTGGCTCAGCCAAGAGTGGCAGCACTGCCTCAAGCATCGACTGGACTCTAGGCCCCGCGATGTGGACGTCGAGGCTGGCGTCGTCGCGCCACTCTTCCCAGAACACGAAGTGATCGTCATCCGTGCTGTCACGGAAGTACCGATAGAAGGCGCAACCGTTTTCGGTCGCGGTCGGTTCTATTAGCGGAGCGAGGTGCGCTTCAACTTCGGCACCTCGACCGGGTAGGCAGTGGAAGTGTGCGACGGTAAAGAGGCTCATACAGTGCTCGCAATCCCGGGTTGGCCATGAGGAGAACTTCGAGGAGACCACAGGGGGAACCGCGTGCGCGAGAAGAGTTCGTCGACGACCATCACGGCCGCACCGACCAACCCACCGGCAGACCCCAACTCGCGGCGAGCAATCACCAAGTTTCGCGTGGCGAGGGGCAACGAGCGGCCGTACACGGTCTCGCGCACCGCCGAGAGGACCACGTCGTTGCCTTGGGCAAGCCGACCTCCGAGTACCAGCAGGCCGGGGTTGTAGAAGTTGACCAACGTTGCGAGGGTTTCGCCGACCATGCGTCCGCATTGCATCAGCAGGTCGACGGCAACTGCGTCACCGCCCTGTGCAGCCGCACTGAGGTCATCGACTCCGATGGACCCACCGTCGGCCATGAGGCGCCCAAGGATGGTGGAGTTCTCAACGGTGGCTCGTTCTCGGGCCAATCGAACGAGTGCAGCCCCACCGACGACTGCTTCCAGACACCCAGTGTTCCCACACCGGCAGATGGCAGCACCGTCGTGCACGACTGCGATGTGGCCGATGTCTCCGGCCGCTCCGTTCGCTCCACGATGAAGCACCGAGCGGGATATCACCCCCGAACCGATGCCCACACTCATCTTCACGAAGATCATTTCGGCCACGCCCCGCCCCATACCGATCCGAGATTCACCGAGTGCTTCGAGGTTCACCTCGTTATCGATCCATACGGGGACATCAAACGCGGTGGCGAGCCGCTCGCGCACCGGGAAGTCGTCCCATCCAGGCATGATCGGCGGAGAGATGGGCCTGCCGGTCGCGAACTCGACCGGTCCGGGAACTCCGATCCCTGCCCCCCACAGTTGTTCCCGCTTGATTCCGGACTCGTGGACTAGGCCAGACCAGGTCGCCTCAAGTCGGTCAAGGATTGGCTCCGGGCCTTGCCCGACATCAGCTTGTTCCTCTCGGGTGGCGATTAGGGCTCCGGAGAGGTCCGCAATGCCAGTGGCCAAAGTAGTGGCACCGAGTTCGGCCACCAATACGTAGCCGGCGTGGCGGCGGAAGGCCAGTTCCCGAGGAGCGCGCCCGCCGGATGAAGGGCGCATTACGGCTTCGTCGACCAAGCCCAATTCAAGCAGGACTCCCACCCTCTGCGTGACCACGCCTCGGCGCAGACCCAGATCCCACCCCAAGTCGGCCCGTGTTGTCGGTCCGGCCTCGCGGATTCGCTGCAACACGGCAAGCACGTCGCCCATGGGAGTACGGTCGACCAGCATGAATACATATTAGATGGGATTGACTTACTTTTCTCCGAAAAACACTGTCTTTTTGTCTTGAAGAGACATTAGAGTAACGGTAACCCCCATTCGAGCGAAGGAGAGACGGTCTATGAAATTGGGCTTCCTCACAGCCTGCCTGCCTGACAGGAGTCTGGACCACATCATTGAGTGGGCATCGTCGGCGGGCTATCAGGCGCTGGAGGTTGCAGCCTGGCCGGCACTCGGCGATCGTCCTTTCACCGCGACGCACATCACCGCCGAGACGCTTGACGGTGCGGCCGCTGATGAGATCAAAGAACGCTTTGACACGGCTGGCCTGACCCTGTCCTCGCTCGCCTTCTACGACAACAACCTGCACCCCGACCCAACAGAGCGCGCGGCAATTAACGATCACGTCCTTGCGTGCATCGATGCGGCGGCGCTCCTCGGTTGTCCCACCGTCGGCACCTTTGTCGGTCGCGATCCCTCGAAGTCCGTGTCGGAGAACTTGGCGCAGGCGGAGGAAGTCTTCAAGCCTCTCGTTGATGCGGCGGGGCAGAAGGGCGTGAAGCTCATCATCGAAAACTGCGTCATGGAGGGGTGGCACCCTGATGGCTACCCAGGTAACCTCGCGTATTCCCCTGAACTGTGGGAGTGGATGTTCTCGATCGGTCTCTATTTGAACTACGACCCATCACATCTGGTGTGGATGGGGATCGATCCCGTCGCTGCACTCAAGCCCTATGTCGACAAGATTCCGCACGCACAGGCAAAGGACATCCAGCTCTTTCCGGAGTTGCGTAACCGCTATGGGTGGCCAGGTAAAGCGATCAATCGCCCGAATCCCTGGGACGTCGGTTGGTGGCGCTACCGCGTGCCCGGTCTCGGGCAGGTCAACTGGAGTGCCCTCATCGATGCGCTGTATGAAGGCGGCTTCGACGGAGTGCTCTCCGTGGAACATGAAGACCCCATCTGGGGTGGTACCGAGGCGAAAGTCAAGACCGGCCTTGAGGTGGCACACCGCACCCTCTCGCCTCACATCGTCGGCTGACCATTTGCCGCTCAGACCACACACCAACGCCCTGAAAAGGAGAACTCGTGAAGCTCGGATACCACTCGATCACCTGGGGAGGCGTCCTTGGCCATCCTGTCGGTGTAACGAGCATCAAGGATCTCTTTTACTGCGGGGTCGGCGACATGTCAGAGGCGGCACGAGAAATCGCTGAGGCCGGCTTTACAGGGACAGAGATGTTCGACGGCGATGTCGCCAAGTACGCCGATCGGCCCGGCGACCTGTTCGCGCTGCTAGAAGCCAACAGCCTCGAGCTCGTGAGCGTGTACACCGGCGCGAACTTCGTCTACGCCGACATCCTTCCTGACGAGATGGACAAGATCTCACGGGCGATCGGCCTTGCGGTGAAGTTCGGCGCCGAGCGACTGGTGGTGGGTGGTGGTGCCCGCCGTGCTGCGGGGACTACCGACGACGACTACATCGCGCTGGGCAGAGGGCTCGATCGGGTCAGCGACATGGCTGCCGAGAAGGGGCTAGTCGCCACCTACCACCCCCACCTGACCACCATCGTCGAGAACCCGTCCGAACTCGAGCGCATCATGGGCTTGACTCACATCGGGTTCTGTCCCGACACCGGGCACCTCGCGGCCGCGGGTGGCGATCCCGCAGCTCTCATCCGCGCCTATCCCGGGCGAATCAAACACGTTCACCTCAAGGACTGGAAGCCCGAACCATTCACGTGGATGCCGCTAGGCGAGGGCACGCTCGATTTCACCGACATCGTGCGGGCGGTCACCGAGACCGGCTACGACAGTTGGCTCATGGTCGAACTCGACGAGTACGCAGGTTCCAACCTTGAAGCGGCAAAGACTTCGAAGGCACACCTCGACCGGATCGTCACCGAACTCGGTATCACGATCGACTGAACCCATCCATCGCAAACGGGACGGCGTGTGAGCGATCCCGGTCGCGCAGCCATACCTTAGGACGGAGAACGAAAAATGCGAGAACTGCGTGTAGGCCTCATCGGGGCCGGCTTCATGGGCAAGGCCCACTCATTGGCGTATGCCGCGATGCCCATGTTCTTCTGGCCCGCTCCTGCCATTCCCGTGCGAGCGGTGATCGCAGAAGCCACCGAGGAACTTGCCGCGGAAGGTGCTGCTCGGTTTGGCTTCGAGTCGAGCACCGGCGACTGGCGCCGCATCATTGATGACCCTTCGATCGACATTGTCGATATCGCGACGCCCAATAATCTCCACCCAGAGATGGCCATCGCTGCCGCCGCGGCGGGCAAGCACATCATCTGCGAGAAGCCGCTTGCCCGAACTGCCGCTGAGGCGAAGACGATGCTGGACGCAGTGTCGGCCGCAGACGTGGTCCACATGGTTGCCTTCAACTACCGCCGCACCCCCGCCGTTGCCCTGGCCAAGAAGTACATCGAGGAAGGCGCCATCGGTGACATCCTCAACTTCCGCGGCACGTACCTCCAAGACTGGAGCGCCGACCCTGCGTCGCCGCTGTCGTGGCGTTTTCAGAGCGCGATCGCCGGCTCGGGAGCTGTGGGAGACATCGGAACGCACATCATCGACATGGCGCGCTATCTAGCAGGCGAGATTACTTCGGTGATCGGGATAGCACGCAACATCATCCCCGAGCGTCCGCAGCAGTCGGGGGGACGAGATGCGCTCGGAACATCGCGCTCGGGTGGCGAGCTCGGTCCGGTAGACGTCGACGACGAGATGGTTACGATGATTCGATTCGCCAACGGAGCGGTGGGCTCGCTCGAGGCCACCCGAAACGGATACGGTCGCAATAACTTCATCACCTTTGAGATCCACGGAACTCAGGGTTCGCTGGCTTTCAACTACGAGCGCCGTGACGAACTCCAGGTGTGTTTCGCCGACGATCCCAGCGACCGGCGCGGTTTCCGAACCGTCTACACCGGACCTGCGCACCCGTACGGCGAGGGCCTGTGGCCGATCCCCGCCTTGGGTATCGGATACGGGGAAACGAAGATCATCGAGGCGCACGACTTCGTGAGTGCGATCGTTAATGGCACCACTGTGTCCCCGAACTTCGAGGACGGCTATCGAATCTCGCTCATCGCGGATGCCATCCTGGAGTCGTCGCGGACCAATCAGTGGGTCGACGTCGATGGGTGACCCGCTTCGATCAGGCATTATCGGAGCCGGATTCATCGGAAGCGTGCACGCCCAGGCAGTGCGTGCCGCCGGCGGAGTCGTCGCCGCTGTCGCCGATGTAACCCCCGAGGCCGCAGCGGCTGCGGCGGTGCGGATGGGTGCCCTTGCTGCCGCTGCGTCAGCCGATGAGCTCATCGAGTCGGCCGACGTCGACGTTGTGCATATATGCACGCCTAACCACCTGCATGCGGTGTTGGCGTTCAAGGCGATTAGTGCGGGTAAGGCTGTCATCTGTGAGAAGCCGTTGGCAACGACGGTGGCCGACGCGGAGGATGTCCTCGCTCTCGCAAGGCAGAAGGGCGTTGTAACCGGTGTCCCGTTCGTCTATCGCTATTACCAAAATGTGCGTGAGGCACGGATGCGCGTGCAGCGTGGAGACGTTGGGCAGTTGTGGGTGATGCACGGGTCCTATCTGCAGGACTGGCTTTCGAGCTCTGCCGATATCAACTGGCGTGTCGACGCGACTTTGGGGGGTTCTTCGCGGGCGTTTGGTGACATCGGGGTTCACTGGTGTGATGTCGTTGAGTTCGTGAGTGGCCACCGCATCGCTCGACTTTCGGCTCAGATCAAGACCGCAATTGCGTCCAGGCAAGCATCGACACAAGTCACCACCGAGGACCTAGCAACGGTGCAGTTTCAGACGAGTGAGGGCGCTATCGGGTCCCTGGTTGTGAGCCAAGTGTCTCCTGGCCGAAAGAACCGGTTGTGGTTTTCAATCGACGGCGCTGAGCAGTCAATTGCTTTCGATCAGGAACAGCCGGAGACCCTGTGGGTGGGTTCGCGTGCCGGCGCGACGGTCGTGCCGCGTGGAATCACGCCGATGCCCTCGGCCTCTCCACTGTTGACACCGCTGCCGCCGGGGCATCCACAGGGGTACCAAGATTGTTTCAACGCGTTCGTCGGCGATGTATATGCTGCAGTACAAGGCGAGGCTGTCGATGGGCTTCCGGCCTTCGCGGATGGGCTTCGTGCCGCGCGAATTACCCGGGCCGTTCTGGACTCGGCGGAACAGGGCCAGTGGGTCGACGTCCCTGAGGACTGGTCCTGACCAGACACGCAGGGTGTACCAGAGTCGCGGTCGGTGCCCTCTAGATTCGGTGCTGAAGGGCTTCTGTCAGTCGAGGAATCACCTGCGCGAGATCGCCGACGATTCCGAAGTCGCACACCCCAAAAAGTGGGGCTTGCGGGTCGGTGTTGATGACGACAATCGTGCCCGAGCGACCCATTCCAACCCGGTGCTGGATCGCTCCTGAGATCCCGCAGGCGATGTAGAGGCGAGGTCGCACGGTGCGACCGGTCTGTCCGACCTGGTAGGAGTGTGGGAACCAGCCCTTATCGACCACCGGCATGCTGACCCCGAGTGCGCCGCCGAGTACGTTCGCCAATTCCTGCAAGAGTGAGAAATCCTGCAGGGTTGTCACGCCTCGGCCGCCGGCTACCACAATGTCAGCCGACTCCAAACCGGACGACTCTCCTTCGCCGGCGCCTGAGGACACTACCCTGCCGGCGCAGTGGACGCGTTCCTCAGGCTGTGGGGCCCGCACGAGGCGCGGCTGTGACATGCGCTGCCTTGGTTCGAAGCTCCCCGGGCGCAGAACGGCCACCGCCAACTGGGTGGTCCACCCGACTCTGACGACCAGACTGTCCTGGAGGGCGAGCCGAGTTCCGATCCAGGACCCGTTGCCGTCCTGCTCAAGTCCGACAAGATCCCAATTCACACCGGCGGAGCGACGTGCTGCTAACGCAGCCGCAGCGTCCGACGCCAGCGACGAGCTCTCGAGGATGACGATGTCAGGGTTCAACTCACACACAAGCAAGTCCAATACATCGGTGCACACTGCGGCCAGTGCAGGCGCGAGATGGGCCAGGTGGACTGTTCTCGCGCCTTGCCCACCGAGGAGGCCCAGAAGGGCATGGTCAAGAACGTCCCCCTCCTTGCACACCACAAGCACGTCAACCTCGTCCACGCAGGAGGAGGCCGCAGCGATCGCGCCCAGGTTTCCTGGAGGAACGCTGCCTCCGCGCAGTTCCGCGAGTACGAGGGCGCGAGAGGTCACACAATCCCCCGCAGTGCCAGAAAGTCAATCAGTTGCTCATGCGCCCGCCCGTCATCCTGGATGACGATGCCTCTTGTTCGCAGGGGCGCGGGATCGATCGATAGGACCGTTGTTCCCGCCGTCACCGGGCATTCGGTCATCGTGAGGTTCTCGATCGGCTTCCTCTTCCCAGCGATGACGTCTTTGAACGACGGGTAGCGAGGTGTGTTGACCTCACCGGAAAGGGCGAGAACAGCGGGCAACACGACCTCGACAACTTGCGTGCCTTCCTCAATCTGTCGGGTGACCGTTAGACGGTCGGCCTCGAGCATGAAGTCGACGGCGCGCGAGGCGACCGCAAACCCGAGCCGCTCTCCGACCGCCGCCCAGAGCATGGCCCCGTAACCGTCGCTGCTCCAGGCTCCGAAAACCACCAGATCAGGGTGAATCCCCGAGAGGGCGGTTGCGAGAGCCGCGCTGACGCCGAGCAGGTCGGCTCCCTCAAGCTCCGGTGCTGACACGTTGATCGCTCGGTCGGCACCCATTGCTAAGGCTGGGCGCAGTGATTCGGAGAACTCTGCTGGTGCCACGGACACGGCGACGACCTCGCTGTCGGGAACCGATTCGCGCAAGGTGAGGGCAGCCTCGACTGCGTTTTCGTCCACCGAATTCATTCGGTGCGCGACCGAACGGTCAAGCCGTCCCGTGTGGGGATCGAGGCGGGTTGTCACCGGCACCGGCTTGATGCAGACCGCAATGGTGAGTCCCATCTACAGGGCCGTCGCCATCTGATGCGCCTCGAGGAGAACCGTCTGGACCAGCCGAGCAGCGGCCGCGTCGCCCACGCGCTCGAGCTGGATTGGCGAGCCGGACTCCAGAAGCAAGTCGTGGAGCCGGTAGTACAGGTCGTCACGGGAGCGCCGCCACGACACCGGAACTACGGCGTCGACGACGAGCCAAGATTCCTCCCCGGTGACAGCGTCGACCAGGAGCGCCCGCCCAGGCTCAACAGCGCGCAGTCCCGTGTGCGGACGAAGAGTGATCTGTGACTTCCCAACGCGCTGCATGAACATCGCATGGTTCGTCCCCTCGAGCTCACTGGCGATCGTCGCCCGCGTCGTCACGACGGTAACCCGGTGTCCTGCTGCGGCCAAAAACTCCGCCGTTCCCGCGGCCTCCCAGTGCCCCTGCTCATCCACCAGCAGTACGTCTGTTCCGGGCAGGGCGACACCGGCAAGGACTTCGTCAGTCGAGTAGACGCATGGCAACTCCAGCCCCGGAGTCTCGGGGCCGATGGCCAGACCGCGCTCGCGAGCGATTGCTCCCGCGTCCGGGTCGGTGGACGACTGACGGTGCGAAACAGGCAGGTTGGGCTGAGAGCCCGTCGCGATGACGACGACATCCGGCTCCAGATCTAGGACTCCTTCGGCATCAACCTCCGAACCGGTCCACACCTCAACGCCAAGCCTGCGGACGGCGGCTTCGAGGTAGTGCACGACCTCGGCGAACTCCTCGTGGTGTGGTTGGCGCGAACCGAGCTTGACCTGCCCGCCTAGGTGCGTGTCCCGCTCGAACAGGGAGACGCGGTGCCCTCGTCGGGCGGCGATCTCGGCCACCTTCAGCCCGGCTGGACCCCCGCCCACAACGACAACTGACCGCGGATCCGACGCTCGCACGAGCAGCCGTTCGCTGTACAGGAGTTCCTGCCCGGCCGCGGGGTTTTGCACGCAGCGGATCGGCTTCTCCTGAGCGACCGCGTGCAGGCAGCCGTCGTTGCAGGCGATACAGGCGCGCACCTCGTTCGCCCGACCCTCCAGCAGTTTCCGCGGAGTCTCGGGGTCAGCGATGAGTTGCCGCGCCATGCCGATGAGGTCGGCCTCGGCGTTCGCCAGCATGTGCTCGGCGAGGCCGGCGTCCTTGATTCTTCCGAAGGCGACGACGGGAAGATCCGACTGTGCCTTCAGCGCCTGGTTGAGCGGACGGAAGAACCCTTGCGCCACCGCAGCAGGCGGAATCTCCATCCAGAAGCTTGAGAAGGAACCCGCGTCGCAGTTGAAGTAGTCGACCAGACCACTGGCTTCAAGATGTTCGGCTATCCGCAGGCCATAGTCGAGTTCGTAGCCGAAGGGTGTGTACTCGTGCAAGCAGATCCGAATGCCCAGCGCCATCTCATCGGGCATGTTCTCGCGGACCGCAGCGACACACTCGAGCGGTAAGCGCATTCGGTTCTCGAACGAACCTCCGTAGGCGTCCCTGCGACGGTTGAAGAATGGTGACGCGAAGCTGCGTAGCAGCCCGTCGTGCGCGATCTTCAGCTCGACCCCGTCGTACCCGGCGTTCGCGAGATTACGTGCGGACGCCGCGAACCCTTCCACAGCTCTGCGTAAGTCGGTGGCGTCCATGGCCTTCGTCGTATGCACACTTGAGGGCTCCGGCATCTGTGTCGGAGCCCACAGCACCGGCGGCGGGGTCTCGAGGGACGTATGCCCGCCATGATTGAGCTGCGCGAAAATCGAGGCTCCGTGCGAGTGCACTGCGTCAGTCGTTCGTCGGTTCTGCTCCACCGACCGTTCGTCCCACGCAGCGACGTACTTGCGCGACATCTGGCCTTCGTACATGGTCGCCATCGAGCCGTCCACGAGCAGCCCTGCGCCGCCCCACGCGCGTTCCTCGAGGTAGGCGGTCGAGTCCGCCGTCGGCATCCCGTGAACGTCGGCAAGGCCGTTGAAGTGCGGCTGGAAGACTAGCCGGTTGCGCAGCTCGACTCCGCGCACGCGAAGGGGGGAGAACAGGTGGGGGAACTCGGTTGAACCGGAGATTGCGGGCGGCGTGGCCATGCTCATGCGATGGCCCCATGACATTGGGACCCGCCGTCGACGAGCATCAACGTCCCTGTGACATACACCGAGTCGTCTGAGGCGAAGAAGAGTGCCGGGCCGGCGACGTCGTCGGTCGTTGCCAGCCGCCCCAAGACGATCGAGCGCTTGGCTGCGCCGATGGCCTCGCCAGGCGACGAGCTCACGAGGTCGTGGTATCCGTGCATCATCGGGCTGTCGATGTAGCCCGGCGCGATGGCGTTCACCCGGATACCAAACGGCCCGAGGTCAGTTGCCGTTTGTTGCGTGATTAGGTTCACGGCACCCTTGCTGCCGGCGTAGACGGCCGACTGCTTGAGTGGCAGGACTCCCTGTATGGACGAGATATTGATGATGCTTCCGCCGCGACCACCGAGTTGCATCGCGCGTGCAGCGTATTTCGTTCCGAGCAGCACACCGCCCACGTTGATGTCGATGACACGCCGGTACTCATCCCACGAGAGGTCAGTGATGTCCTCTGCTGTTCCAGTGCCCGCGTTGTTCACCATGACATCGAGGCGCCCGTACAGTTCGAGCGTTCGATCAACCGTGGCCGCAACACTGGCTTCGTCTGCCACGTCGCACACGAGGGCCGTCGCCTCACCTCCGGCGGCACGGATGGTTTGCTCGGCTTCGAGCCCGTCGTCTCGGCCGCGAGCGGCAAGTACGACGGATGCTCCTTCCACCGCGAATCGCCGCGCGATGGCGAAGCCGATCTGTCGGGACCCTCCGGTGACGATCGCCACCCTGCCCTCAAGTCGACCGCTCATGGTCAAATCCTCCTGCTCGTTCGAATGCGGAAAGCGCGGATCACCGTTTGCGGGCGGAGAAGGCGACGGCGAGGATGATGATCAGACCCTTCACTGCGATCTGCCACGACGAACTCACCCCGATGATCACAAGCCCGTTGTTGAGGACTCCGATGATCAGGGAGCCGATGAAGGTGCCGATGATGGTGCCGCGTCCGCCGAAGAGGCTGGTCCCGCCCAAGATCACCGCTGCGATCACATCGAGTTCAAGACCGTCCGCGAAGTCCGGTCTGGCGGCGTGCGCTTGGGCAGCGAAGATCAGGGAGGCGACGCCGGCCAGCAGACCAGAGAGCATGAAGCAGTAGATCTTCACTCGAGAAGTGTTGATTCCGGAGTAGCGGGCGGCCACTGCGTTGCCGCCGGTGGCATACACCTTCCGACCAAAGGTCGTGAAGTGAAGCAGCACTCCACCGATGGTGAGGACCGCTGCCGTCCAGATGATCGGGATGGGCAGGCCAAGAATGGTTCCCTCGTAGAACACTTTGAAGAAGGCGGTGTTGTCGATCAACACGGGTGCCGTATCGGTGATGACGAATGCGAGGCCTTTTGCTACCCCGAGCATGCCCAGCGTTACCAAGAAGCTGGGGATACCTAGCCTCGTTGTGAGCAGGCCATTGATTAGACCGATGAATGTGCCCACCGCGAGGCCGACGACCGCACCCAGAACCCAGTTTTCACCAAAGTTCTGCATGAACAGCGCTGCGCAGACCCCCGACAATTTGAGGATCGATGCGACAGACAGATCAATTTCCGCGGAGATGATTACGAACGTCATGCCAACTGCCATGATCGTCACGAGGGTGGTCTGGCGACCAATGTTGGCGAAGTTGGCCGCTGAGAAGAATACGGGCGATAAGACCGAGAAGAACACGACGAGCACGATCAACGCCGCGAACACGGTGTACGGCCTGTCGCTCTTGAGCATCGCCTTGACGGGATTGACCCGAGAATCGCCCACCGTTGCTGGGGCCTCGGGGGTAGTTGTACTCATCGCGCTGACTCCTGTACGAGTTGGTGGAGGCCCTCTTCGCCTTCGATCTCAGAGGTATGGACGGTGGTGATGATGCGCCCGTCGTGGACGACCGCAATGTTGTCGCAGAGCATTTCGAGCTCTACGAGGTCGGACGAGATGACGACAACCGCGCAGCCCGCCTGAGCAAAGCGACGGATGATGCCGTAAATCTCGTCACGGGCGCCAACGTCGACGCCGACAGTCGGCTCGTCGAGTAGCAGGAGTTTGGGCTCGGGAGTGAGCCACTTCCCGAAAACGACCTTTTGCTGGTTGCCTCCGGAGAGGTCCTCGAGTTTGGTGACGATCCCCGGTGCCTTCACGTTGAGTTCGGATACGGCCGACTTGGCGCGACGATTCGATTCACGCCTTGCGAACATGCCGAATTTCGTGAGTCCGCGCAGTTGGGGCAGGGCGACGTTTGCGGAGATGGTGTCGCTGAGTACGAGCCCTTGCAAGTGCCGGTCCTCGGGAATGAGCGCAACGCCCGACCTGATCGCGGGCGCTGGGCTTCGCCACGCTACGGCCTCGCCCTGGTAAAGGAGTTCGCCCTCGACTGTTCGTCGAAGTCCGAACATGGTCTCGAGGATCTCGGTTCGGCCGCTGCCGACCATGCCGGCGAGCCCGAAGATCTCCCCAGGGCGCACCTTGAGGCGCACCCGATTGAGTCGGTCGTTGGTGACGTCACGCAGTTCGATGACCGGCGGCACATCCACCTGTTCGCTGGAAGCGTCAAGAAGCGCACTGCGCCGCTGGCCCTCCTCGAAACTCAACGTCGACTGTGTCATCTTCTCGTGTCCTGGACCGACGATCGCCTGGACGAGGGTCTCCATGGTGATGTCGGCGGTCTCGAACGTTCCTGCATTCAGTCCGTCTCGCAGAACAGTGACGCGGTCGCTGATCCTGAAGACCTCGTGGAGGCGGTGGGTTACGTACACAACGCCAACCCCGCGCTTGGTCACCTCTTCCACCGCTTCGAAGAGGATTTCTTCCTCGCCGGCGGACAGAGCTGAGGTAGGTTCGTCCAGCACCAGAATCTTGATCTCGCCCATGAGCGCCTTGGCAATCTCCGTCAGCTGCCGGTAGGCGAACGGCAGGCTGTCGACGCTTGCATTCGCCTTCACTGGGAAGCCCTGCTCGTCGAGGTACGCCTGCGCCTTCGACACGAGGCCGCGGTTGCGTATGAGGTTCAGCGGTCCGTGCGGCTCGCGGCCTAGGAACAAGTTCGCGGCTACGGTCATGGTCGGAACTAGGGATAGGTCTTGGTAGACCATCGCGATGCCGCTCTCGCGCGAGTCTTGAGCCGACTTGAACTGGGTCTGCTCACCGTGGATCAGCACGTCACCGCTGTCGCGCTGGTAGACGCCAGACAGCACCTTGATCAACGTTGACTTCCCAGCGCCATTTTGACCCAGAAGTGCGTGCACCTCACCCGGATGCAATTCGAAGTTGACACCGCGGAGCGCCCTGACGACCCCGAAACTCACAGTGATGTCGCGCATGTCGATGAGTGGCTTCGCTTCGGTCATCAACAGTTCCTTTCGGTTGAGGCTGCGGCATATCGCAAGTGCTTCTTGCGGCTGAGGCCGGTCGACGTGGCCATGTCGGGCATCACGCGGAACCTGCCTCGATCCTGGTGATCTTGGACAGGCCCCGCGGACAGTCGGGGTCCTCGCCGCGCGCGAGTGCCGCTGCGCGTGCGGCGCGCTGTAGGGGCAGGATCGCAAGGAAAGGCACCCAGTGAGCGGGGACCTCTGGCAGCCGAATGTGATGACCAGCTGAGCTCGACGTCGAGGAGCCGATACTCACCGTCGCGGCTCCTCTGCTGGCCGCGCCGACGGAGGCCTGCTCTGCCAAGCTCGCCCCCGAGGGATCGGAGCCCACCGTGATCAGGGTCGTGTGGGGCCCGACGGAATTGATGTTGCCGTGTAAGAATTCGCTGGTCTCGAAGGATGCGACCGGTATCCGCAGTGTCTCGCGTAGTTTGATCGCACCCTCTTCCCCGACCGATTCGGCAAATCCTTCGCCCGCGCACACGATGTCGGTCGTACCTTCGAGACTGAAGGTGGCGTCGGGATCGGCGAGCACCTCGGCCATGAGATGCGGAAGCTGCGCCTCGGCGTCGCTAAGACTGGCTGGCATGTGAGCGATCGCTAGCCCCAGCAAACATGCGAGCGACGACGTGAAACTCTTGGTAGCGGGAACTGCTATCTCACTCCCGGCCCGGAAGTGGACAGTCTGGCGTGGCCCCGCGAGTACCGCGAGTTCGGACGCCGGAGAGTTGGTGACGGCGATGAGGCGCGCACCGAGTTCAAGGGAACGACGGGCCGCCGCGACGATTTCGGTGCTTTCGCCGGACTGCGAGATCGCGACGACGAGGGTGCCGTCCATCCGCTGCACCTGCGACCAGGCAAGATGCGCAGGCGACAGCCCGAATGCGGGGACACCCGCGAACGATCGCAGGGCCTCAGCAGCGTACGTGCCGGCAGAGCGGCTCGACCCGCGGCCCAGGATGCGCACGTCGCGCGCCGCCCCCACTAGGGGCCCAAGCACAGCGGCCTGCTCGCGCACCCCGGCCAAGGCGGCACGAACGCACTCGGGTTGCTCGGCAATCTCGGCTGCCATAAAGCGTCCGGGGTTCGAGGTGGTGACCGTCATGCAGTGGGCTCCAAGTCGTTGTGAGTGATCGTGAACGAGGCTAGAGTGATAATGATGTTACTATGTTTCAAGGAGGCCAAGTGTCTATGTTCGACAAAAATAGGGCATCGGATGAACAAATAGAAGCCCTAGTTGAGGATTCGATCCGCTATGTCTGGCGGCACGGCGTCTCGGCTGCGGCCACACGCGCGGATCAGGGTCCGCTGGCTGTGGCCGGAAGCGGGGTTCACGTCACCGACGTCAACGGCAACGAGTACCTCGACGCACTGTCGGGTGGCTCCGCCGCTGCGACTCTCGGCCACGGGCGAGTCGACGTCGCCGACGCGGTGCATGCCCAGATGACGCGCCTGCATTGGGTGTCGCTTCGGACGTTCATCAACGAGCCCTCGATCGAGCTCGGCCGGCGTCTGGCGGGCCTGACCGACGCCGACCTGCAGACGAGTTTCTTCGTCTCCTCGGGTTCGGAGGCCGTCGAGAGCGCGATTCAATTGGCGAAGAGTTTCCATCGTGCTCGAGGTAACCCCGAGAAGAACATGTTCCTTTACCGGAAGACGGGTTACCACGGCACAACCCTGATTGGAGCCAGTGCGAGCGACAACGCTGAGTTCCGCACCTGGTTTGCGCCACTAGCGCCCGGGTTTGTGGAAGTGGATGCCTGCTATCCGTACCGGCGCCCGGAGCACATGACCGAGGAAGAGTATGGCGATGCCTGCGCCGACGCTCTGGAGGCCACTATTGTCAGTGTCGGTCCTGAACGAATCGCCGGCATCTTGGCCGAGGCTATCCCGGCAGCACTCGTCCTCGTTCCGCCCGCGAACTACCTGCACCGGCTGCGCGAGATCTGCGACCGGCACGACATTCTCTGGATCGACGACGAGGTCTTCATCGGCGTCGGGCGGACCGGCCGATGGTTTGGGTTCCAACACTTCGGTGTGAGCCCGGACATCGTCACCTCCTCCAAGGGAATCACAGGCGGCTACGTACCACTGGGAGCTGCGATCGCCACCTCGCGTGTCATGGAGACGATCTACGGTGATCAGATGTCTGGTCAAGCGAAGGTCTCTGGGCACACCTACGCGGCGCACCCCACGGCCTGCGCGGCCGGAATTGCGGTTCTCGACGCAATCGAGAAAGAGGACCTGGTCGGCAACGCCGAGCGCGTGGGCGAGTGGATGATTGAGGAGTTCGCACGAATCTACGCCGACCACCCGAACGTGGGTGACGTGCGTGGGAAGGGCTTGCTCATCGGAATCGAACTTGTGCAGGACACAGCGACCCGCGCGCCTTTCCCCAAAGAACTCGCCCTCGGCCGCCGGATCATGGATCAAGCGATGGCGAACTTCTTCATGCTTCGGGCGACCGGCGATGTCATCACGCTGTTCCCGGCGCTCGTCACCACAATGTCCGACGCGGCAGAGATGGTTTCCGCAACCTGTCGCGCAATCGACGAGGTGCTCGGTGAACTCTGACCACGAGCGTGTCGCCGACTTCGCCAGCCAGTTCGAGCGGACGACCGTTCGCGACCACATGTCGGTTGAGGATGCCACCGAGCACCAGTTCCGACTGGTCGAGACGGCCGCGCAGGTGATGGGGTCGGACGAAGTCTTCGTTGAAGATTACGGTCAGGTCCGTGAGCTTGCCACAGTCGGCTTCGGCGGTGGGGGCAGGCCGCGAGCGACCGCGCGGGTCGAGGAGGTGTTGGCACGCTTCTTCGGGGCCGAGGATGCGGTCATGGTGCACGGCGCCGGCACGGGGGCGATCCGCGCCATGCTCAACGGACTTGTCGAACCGGGTTCGCGAATCCTGCTCCACAAGGCACACCCGTACAAGACCACCCTGCCCGCAATGCAGCACATGGGTCTGGACATTCAGTACGCCGACTTCAACGACAGCTCCGAAGTTGAAAGGGCGCTGCGGGAGCGGTCCCCCTCCACCGTCTACGTCCAGCATGTTCCTCAGCAGCTCGGTGACTGCTACGGCATTGAGCAGACAGTGGAGCTTGCCCGCTCGGTCGGTGGGGGAAACGCGCGTGTCCTGATTGATGATAACTACGCCGTAATGCGATCGCACCGCATCGGCATCGAGATGGGTGCCGACGCCTCGGCACTGTCGCTATTCAAGTTGTTGGCGCCGCAGGCTATCGGCGCCGTCCTCGCTGACGCTGCTTCCGCGGGCCAGATTCGGCGGGATAACGCGTCGGCTGGTGCACAGGTTCAGGGCCCCTACGCCATGGCGGCGCTGCGCTCTCTGATCTACGCTCCGGTTGCGTTAGCGATTCAAAACCAGACCATCCTGCGTGCAGTCGACGAGATCAACGCGGCAATCGCGGCCGGCGACCTGCCGTTCCTTGCCGGCGCCTACTCGGCGCAGCCCGGCATCCGCTGCATTGTCTTACTGTTCAACCACCCCGTGGCCGAGGAGTTCCTGAGATCGGCGTGGCGCAACGGCTCGCCCAGCCAATCCGTGGGTGAAGAAGCGCAGTTCGAGTTCCTCCCCCTCTTCACCTACCTGACGAGCACATTCCTGAAGGCCTCACCCGGACTCGAAAAATACGCCGTGCGCATTAATCCCTTGCGAGGCGGAACCCAGACCGTGATGCGCGTGTTGCGCGATACCCTTGCCGACTCAGACTTCCAGGCCGCAGTACGCGCCTGAGCCCACACCGAAACCGGAGACCCCACCATGAGTGACGCCTTGCTTGAACCCTTCTCAGTGACCATCGACTTCGGTACCGGTGCTCTGGTTCCAGACCCCGACGTTCTGGCCCGCCGGCTCGCCGACCTCGACGGCTACTTCCTCGCCGACATCACCGATCCAGAGGTCGGTGCGTACACGGTGCATGAAGTTCGGGTTCCCAAGACGGGCAACAACCTGCTCTCGTCTACCACGGTCTTGGAGCCCGGCAAGGTGGGTGACGAGTACTTCTTCACCAAGGGACACTTCCATGCCAACCGTGATCGTGCCGAAATCTACTTGACGCTGTCGGGGGAAGGCGTTCTCGTGATGGCGCTTGACGACGGTAGAACAGTCACGAAGGAGATGCGACCGGGGGTAGCCAACTATGTGCCCGGACACTGGGCACACCGCTCTGTGAACACCGGCACGACACCCCTCGTGTTCTACGCCGTCTACATCGGTGATGCAGGCTATGACTACGCGACGATCGCCGAGCGAGGATTCCCGGTCATCGTGGTCGAAGGGAACGATGGCCCGCAGGTTCAACCGAATCCGCGCTACGTGACATCGTGACAACCGTCGCCGTCACCCCCCGGGGCTTTCGCGAAACGCCCGGTCCTCACCGAGACTTGCTGGAGGCGAGCGGCCTTGACATCCGCTACGCGACTGAGCAGCGTCCCCTCGCTGCGGCCGAGTTGTCCGAACTTCTTGAGGGCTGTACCGGTGTGATTCTCGGAGTGGATGAGGCGCGCGAATCTGTGCTGCGAGCGGCCACTGATCTTACGACGATCGTGAGGTTCGGAATTGGTACCGACAATGTCGATCTTGCGGTGGCCCGTGAACTCGGCATCCGCGTATCACTCACTCTGGGAGCCACCACCACTTCGGTTGCCGAACTCAGTTTCGGGTTGATGCTTGCAGCGGCCCGCTCGATACCGATGATGGATCGCGCAGTCCGGGCAGGATCCTGGTCGCGCTCTAATGGAATTGAACTCGCCGGGCGCACACTTGGACTCATTGGAACCGGCCGCATCGGACGCGAAGTGGCCGCGCGAGCGCGCGCATTCGACATGACGGTCATCGGCTACGACCCACTGGCGCACGCGGACGACATCCCCCTGGTCAGCCTTGAGGATCTACTCGCCCGCTCAGATGTCATCTCGATCCATGCGCCGCACACGGCGGACACTCATCACATCGTCGATGCGGATTTCCTCGCGGCGATGCGACCTGGCAGTCTGCTCGTGAACTCGGCCCGAGGTGGCATCGTCGACGAGGTCGCCCTCGCGCACGCGCTCGCGCGTGGGCCTCTCGCCGCGGCCGCCCTCGACAGCTTCGAGCAGGAGCCACTTCCCGATAACAGTCCTTTGCGCGACGTGGCGAATGTGATCCTCACGCCGCACTGTGGGGCGGCCACCGTTGATGCCATCGTGCGCGCCGGAGTTCTTGCTGTTGAGGAGTTGATGCGGGGCCTCGCGAACGAGCCGATGCTCTACGACGTCACGAGGTAAGTGACGTGGTGACGCTGGTGGCGGACGCCGTCGTGCTCGATCTTGACGGCCTCCTCATCGACAGCGAGTCAGCGGCATTCGATGCCGCGAGCGAGATCTTCGCCGGCGAGGGGGTGACTGTGAGCCCCGATCTGTTCTCCGAAAATGTCGGCCTCTCGACCTCTCATCTCTACACCGCGCTCGTGTCCCATTTCGGGTTGAGTGTCGCCGTCGAGGATCTACTGCGACTTCGTGAGGACCGGCTTGCCCGGTTCTACCTCGCTCCCACCCCCATGCGCGGAGCAATCGAGTTCGTGCGTCGCACGGCGAATTACGGTGTGGTTGTGGCAGTCGCCTCGTCAAGCCCGGCCACCGTGGTCACGTCTGCCATCGACGCGCTCGGACTGAACTCGCAGATCGCAGTCATGGTCGGCCGTGGTGGTGCATTCGTTGGCGCACCCAAGCCTGCACCGGATGTCTACGTCAGTGCGCTGCGCCAACTCGGAGTGTCACCGGAAGCCGCGGTCGGCGTGGAGGACTCTGCCACCGGCGCCGTGGCATCGGTGGCAGCGGGCCTGACAACCGTGGTGGTGCCGAACCAATGGACGCGGCGCCACCTGTTCCCGCCCGGTGTTCTAAGCACGGACTCGCTCGCCGACCTCGAAGTCCGGAGTCGCTCTGGTTGAGGCCAGGACGCCGACGCCGACTTAGTCCTCGAAACTCATAGATTTCAGGACTGCGTCAACATCGCGATGGCGACGCGCTCTCATTAATTCGAGGCTCGCGCGCTTAGCCTCCTCCGCATTGAGTCTGCTGATCCGTTCCTTGACAGCCGGAACAAGTGGCCCAGACACCGACAACTGTCGATAGCCCAGACCGACGAGAAGACCCGTCGCCCGTGGGTCACCGGCCAACTCACCGCACACGCTGAGCGGAGTGTCGCCGGCTCCGGCGCGGATCAGCTGCAGAGCGCGCAGGACCGCCGGATGGAACTCGGAGTAGAGCTCGTGCAGATGCCGATTACCGCGATCGGCCGCGAGCACGTAGGCGGTGAGGTCGTTGGTGCCGACGGAGAGGAAGTCGACTTCTGAGGCGAAAGCATCGATGAGAAGGGCGGCGCTAGGAACCTCGACCATGGCGCCAAAGCGGAATGCGCCTTGGGGGGTTACGTCGCGCAGAATGCCGCGCACCTCGTCGATTTCTTCGAGTCCCGAGACCATCGGCACCATGACCGACACTCCTGGGAAAGCCGCTGCGGTGCGCGCGAGGGCGCGTAACTGACCGTCGAACACCGGACGGTTCGCGAGGGTCAGACGGATGCCGCGCACGCCGAGGAAAGGATTCTCCTCAGCCTCGATCTGCAATCCCGGAACCGGTTTGTCGCCGCCGACGTCAAGGGTTCGAAATGTCACCGGGCGCCCACTGGCAGCCTCCGCCACCGCCATGTAGTGCTCGGTCTGTGCCTGCTCATCCGGTGGCGTTTCGGAGCGCATGAAGAGAAATTCGGTTCGGTACAGCCCGATGCCGTCCGCACCCTCAGCAACAGCACGCGTGACGTCGGCGACACTCGACGCATTGGCGAGCACCTGCACTGCAACGCCGTCGCGAGTTGTCACTGCGTGGCTAATCACAGTACGCGTCGTCTGCCCCACCGACTTAGCGCGCGCTCGATCGAGGTCACGCGGCTGCGGATCGATCTCGCACGTTCCCGCATCGCCGTCTAGCACGACGACGACGCCTGGAGAAGCAGCCTTGAGAATGCCGACCGCGCCGACCACAGCGGGGATTCCCAACTGCCGCGCCAGGATGGCCGCGTGTGACGTTCGCGCTCCGGCCTCGGTCACGATTCCCCGAACAACGTCGAGGTCAAGGTCGAGGGTGTCAGTCGGCGTAAGCTCATGCGCTGCGACGATCACGTTGCCGGTCTGGCCCTGAAGGGCACTGGTTCGCGACCGGCCCTCAAGATGTCCGATGACGCGCTGACCGACGTCAAGCACATCGGCCGATCGTTCGCGTAGGTAGGGATCATCGAGTGACGAGAGAGCCTCGGCTACTCCCTCGGTGACTTCCCACACCGCGGCCGTGGGCTCGGCTCCATTGCGCACATCGTCTCGAATCTGATCCCACCACTCCGGATCGTCGAGCACGAGTAATTGGGCCTCGATAATCGCAGCCGGTTCGTTTCCCATGCGCTGTCGTGTGTCGGCGGCGATCGACGCGATCTCGTCGCGACTGGCAGCAACGGCCGCGAGCAGTCGGGTCAGCTGCTCGTCGGCACTTGCGATGATGTGCGACGACAGGGCGTCAACGGGCTTCAGCACGCCGATGACGACGAGGCGTCCGACAGCCGTCCCGCCAGAAACGGGAATGCCGCTCACGATCACGGCGCGTCGTCCCCGTGCACGATTTCGAGGAATGAGCCGAGTTCCGCGATGGCTGCCGCCTCATCGGGACCAGTGGCAGTGATCGTCACCTCGGTGCCAACGACGATGCCTAACTTGAGGATCGAGATCAGGCTCTTGCAGTTGCCGGAATTGTCGCCGGAAGCGATGGTGAGGTCGGACTCGTAGGTTCGGGCTCGCGTTACGAACTCCGCTGCAGGGCGTGCGTGAAGGCCGAGCGGATCGGCGATGATGGCCGTGCGAATGGCACTCACAACGCGACGCTTTCGTTTGCTGCCGGAAGCAGGTCGGGTCCGAGACGAAAACCGTTGTTGGTGAAGACGCCCTCCACGGTCGGGGTTCCCATGATGTTGCTGACGACGGCGACGAAGCACCTGCTCACGAACGCCTGCGCCCGGAAAGCATAGACAACCGTGCTTCCGACTCGCACAGATCGTGGATTGTCCGTGCGCAGAGTTCCGTAGTAGTCGATCGCTTCGGCCGGATCGAGTTCGACCTGGCACACACGTGGTTCTGCCCCCGCCTCGCTGTAGACGAGGGCGGTGCGCGACTTACACCGAGGGTAGAGACCACCGGCAATTGCGTAGGCGGCATCGGCGGTGGTGTGCGACACCTCGGACACGTACACCATCGCCGGAAGTTCGGGTTCATCGCTCAGTGCATGGAGCGGAGTTTGACCCGTGAGACAACTTCCGGGCTCAACATGTGTGGCGCCTGCTGCCGCCTTCATTGCGAACGTTGCCGCGCAGCAGGCGCTCGGTGCATTGAGGACGTCGACGTTGATGCCCGCGGCCCGCAGAGAATCCGAGACCGTACTGAGCGTGGAGAGGTTGTGTGTGGGCGCGAATGCGCCGACTGACTCGTCCCACAGCACCACCGGAAAACTGGTGACCCCACGCAGGCGAACGCCGGGAAGGGCGTGCATGCGACTGGCCACCTCGATCGATTCGCCGATCGGCACTCCGCCGCGTTGCGCGGGGTAGAAGTTGTCGTGAGGTCCAACCACGCGCAACATGACGTCTTGGACAACTCCGCGTTGCCGAGCCGCTTGGCTTAGGTGAGCAGCCTGGTCGAAACCGAAGACCGTGATGAAGTCAGGTTCCATCTCGAGGGCCAGTTCGACCTCGTTGCGTGGAACCTGCACGAGATGCCCCAGATGACCGATTCGAAGTCCATGGTGGGCGAGCAGTCGAGCTTCCTCGAAGTCGACCGCGACCACCTTCTCGATACCTGCCGTTGCCACGGCTCTGGCAACAATCGGATTGCGGCCAAACTGCTTGGTCATCTGGTAGGGCGTGAGCCCGTACGACGCAGCTGCTTGCGCGACGAGTGCGGCATTGGCCGACACGGTGTCGAGGTCAACCACGTAGCAGTTGGACGGGATCCGACCAGACTGGTGGAGGTTGACGGAAGCGTCGATGAGCGCGGGGTTGCGGCGAAGGGTTACATCGATGAACACGTGAGCTCCTGAGCGAAGGATGTACCTGAGTCGAGCGACTCGGTACCGAGCAGGTCAGCGACGGTGGCGCCGACGTCTGCCAGTGACGAACGAATTCCAAGATCCACGGGCCGCAGCCGCTGACCGAAGACAAGGACCGGCACGTATTCACGAGTGTGCCGACTACTTCCCGATGTGGGGTCGTTGCCGTGGTCAGCGGTGATCACGAGAAGGTCATCGGGCCCCAGACGGTCGACTAGTTCGGGCAGCCGAGCGTCGACGGTACCCAGAACCCTCGCATAGCGCGCGGCATCCTGCTCGTGCCCTGCAAGATCGGTCTCCTGCACGTTCGCCACGATGAGTCCGTGTTGCAGCGCGTCGAGGTGTCGCATCGCGGCGTCGAACACTTCGTCGGTCGGTACGAGGTTCTCGAGGGTCGCCCCCTCGCACCGCACCACATCGGCTGCCTTACCCAGCAGGACGACGTCGCCGCCTTGGCGCTTGACCCGCATCGGGAGCTGGCGCTCGATCGGGAGGTCGAGGCCGAGGTGTCGTACTTGGTAGTGCTCGCTGTAAACGCCCAGACTCGGGGTGTCAACGCCGATGTGCCCATCACCACGATGAACGATGTGGGCACGGATGCCGTCGACGTCGTAACCGCGACTGCCGACGACGATCACTCGCGAGACGTTGATCGCGCGGCGCACGATAATTCCGATCTCGGTGAGATCGTCGAAACTGATGTCATCAAGAGATGCGGTGACGTTCACGTTCAACCGCGCGCGCGCCTCGATGTTGTCGTGCACCACCGCAACGCCATCGACGAGCAGCATTGACTGCCCGACGATGAGTGGCTCTACGGCGTGCCCAGCAGACTCCAACGCCGCAGTTACGGCGTCGACGAGCTCGTTCATCAGCCGGAACTCGACTCGTGACACGCCTCCTCCCATGAGTTCCTGATGACCCATGTACGTGTCGGCGCCGACGTGAACGGGTGTGAGCCGGCCGTATGCCGCTCGCGGTTCGGCCACTGGGTCGACTGCGTCGGGGACGAGGTGTCCGAGACCGAGCGAGGCGAGAAAGGGTAGGTGGAGATTTGCGGAGTCAGCGACGTGCGCCAGCGTGTTCATCGTGAGGTCAGTGGAGTCGCCATCCGGGGTGGCTCCGACTCCGAGGCCGTCGAGAACCACGATGACTGCGCGCTTCATCACGAGCTGGATCCTCCCTCGTTGTCAACTAGGCCGCAGAGGTGAACGGTCATGTAGGTGATCTCCGAATCCGGTACCTCCCGCTGGAGTAGGCGTGAGGCATCGCGCATCACGCTTGTGACCGCGTTGTGCTCACGCTTGCGGTCGGCGATCTCCTCGGCGGCGACAGCGGACATGACAATCTCGGGATCGCCGCGGTTGATACGGGTCAGAGCGATGGCCAGATGAGTGACGAACTGCGCAGCATTGTCCTCGGTCAGCGTGAGGTTGAGCGCAGTTGTCAGGTCGGCAAGGCACAGCTCTGTCAGACGGCGGGCCAGGTTGGTCACCTGACCGCTTTCCTCGAGCAAGTCGAGTCTCTCGACGAACTCGGCGGCCAACTGTGCATGGGCCGACGTCAGGGACGAGTCAGTCATCCTTTCCTCCGCTCAGCGCATCGCGGTGGGCGAGGATCTCTCGGATGATGATGGGGATCGCGGCTGCAGTTTGCTCGTAGGCAAACCCGAAAGCGATGCGGCCTTCGCCGACGGCGGTTCGCACCCGTTCCTCCGTTACGAACATTCCCGGTGTCCCGACAATCCCCACGAGGTTGGCGCCCAGGATTGCCGTGGCGGCAGCCAGCGCTCCGCCACCTCCGGACCAGCAGGTGCCGAGGTAGTAGTCGGCCTGCCCTTTCTTGATCAGGCGAGCACCCTGCATGTCACCGAGCGCGGCCGCCTCGACGCGACCACCGCCTGCGTTCATGGCGAGCTGCGCCATGGAGGGGGCATCGACACCTGCGACGACGACGCGGACGAGCCGTTCCTTGGTCATCGGACCTTCTTTCATTGTGGCCGTGCGGTGAATGGCGCCGGTTGGTGGCTGGCAGCAGGAGGAGGACAGGACGTCATCACCTGATGCTACGTTCTACACGTGACAGACTTGGGGATAGACCATGACGCACGGTTGCCCTACTACGAGCAGCTCAAGCAGTTGATCGTTCGCGAGATCGCACGCGACAGCCTCGAGCCGGGTCATCTCATGCCCTCCGAGGCAGAGATGTGTGAGCGCTACGGAGTCTCGCGCACTGTGGTGCGTCAAGCCGTTGGCGAACTGGTCAACGAGGGTGTGCTGCAGCGACGGCGTGGCAAAGGTACCTTCGTGGCCAAGCCCAAGCTCTCCGAGCAGTTCATGGAGAGCACGGTCGGCTTCTTTGAAGACATGACCAGTCACGGGCATTCTGTCTTGAGTAGCGTCCTCTCGGTCGACCGCGTGGAGGTCGTGGGTCGGGCACGGGAACTGATCGGCGCCGATCCCGGTACCCACTGCATCGAGATTGTCCGGCTCCGAGCGGTTAACGACGAGGTCGTCGCGTTCACTAAGTCGTACATCGTTCGCGACGACCAGGCCATGCTTGAGCAGTTGCGCGCTACTGATCTGTCCACAGCGTCGCTGTACCGCATCCTGTCTGACCAGTTCGGGCTGCGCATCGACACCGGTCACCGCTCCATCGAGGCCGTCGCTGCCTCGGGCATGCTGAGCAAACTTCTGGAGGTCGGTCCCGGCGAACCGCTCCTCTACATCGAGTCGGTTGCACGCAACTCTGCGGGCGAGGTCGTTGAGTGCTTCCTCGCCTGGCACCGGGCCGACCGGATGCGCATCGAGATGGACGTCGTCCGCGACAGTCGTAACTGGGCGGGCGCCGCCCCCATTACCCACGGCTGACGCCTTCACGACTCACCTCCCGACCCGACACCTGCCCGGCAATGGCGGCGAGCGATGCGAACACGCCGGGGGACATCTCGATTCCGAACACCTCGGCGATGACCTCAGTCCACCCGTGGAGGAAGTAGCGCCACCCATCGGCGACGACTAGTCCCCGCTCGGACTCTTGTGCCTTCGCCGTGTCGAGGAAGGCCAGTCCGCCGCGGTAGTTGAGGTCCCAGGCGACGGCCCCGCGGGGGAACTTCACGTCCGGCCTGATTGGCGAGCCGGGCAGGTCTTTTCCCATGCCGGTCGCGTTCACAATTAGTGATCCTTCGGCCGACGCCGATACCAGAGCCCCTGCCTGCTCGGGGTCGCTGACCACTACGAGTTCAAGCTCAGCCCGGATCTGGAGTTCGTTGAGCGCCGCCCGCGAAACGGCCAGCCGCTGCGGATTGCGATCAACGAGGACGAGCCTGCGGGGTTGGTCCTCGTTGATCAGGATGGCGGTCGCCAGTGCCAGTCCCGCGCCACCCGCGCCGAGGCAGACCACGTCGCGCTCGCCGCCACGCCATGGGTCGTCTCCGAGTAGGTGCGTATATGCCTGGCGCGCAGTGATCGGGTCCTTTGCCCACCCGATCAAACCTTGCTCACGCACCGCGATACACGAGATCTCGCGACACAGTTGGGCCCACGGATCGAGTTCGGAAAAGCGGCCGGCGCTGTAGTCCCAGACGGCCGCCTTGTGTGTGGTCACTAGCGCTCCGGCCGCACTCGGGTCGGCGGCCAGTTCGTCGATAACCGCGCGCACGTCTTCGGGGCGGGCCTGAACGGGTAGGTCTACGCCGTGCATCTCGGCGGTGAGGCCGAGTGCCTCGGCCCAGGCCGGGAAAATGGTCATGATGCCGGAGTCAGCCGTGGAGACGCCGATGAAGTAGAGCCGCTTCACCTCGTTTCACTCCTTTGAGTCGTCATCATGTTGTCACTACGTTATGATAAGTGCCGTGATGGGTCAAGCGTTCGCGCGGACTGTGCTCGGTGATATTCCGCCCGGGAACCTCGGGCTTACCCTCTGCCACGAGCATCTCGTGACCGCTCCTGCCCTTCGGCTGCGCGATAACGATGATCTGCTGCTTGACGACGAGGCTCGGGCTATCGACGAACTGGCGATCTACCGATCGGCGGGTGGCGGGACGCTCGTCGAGGTCTCGGTTGCCGAGTTCGGTCGTGACGTCGCCGCGCTTGCGCGCATCTCGCAGGCCTCCGGGGTCCATGTCGTAGCCGCTACAGGTCACGTGTCGGCTGAATACTGGGCTGGTGTCCTCGACATCGAGCATCGCGGGGCCAACCAGCTCCTCGAGGAGATGACGGCAGAACTGACCACTGGGATCGGCACCACGGGTATTAGGGCAGGTGTGATCAAGGCTGGTAGCTCCCGCGACGTCGTCACCGCCGCGGAGGCGCGTGTTCTGACCGCCGCGGCTGGCGCCCAGGTGGTCACCGGGGCCCCCATCACCACCCACACCACGGCCGGGACCATGGCTCTGGATCAGGCGCGACTGCTGACTGGGGCTGGCGCTGATCCCCGGCGCGTGACACTGGGCCACCTAGACCGCGAGCTGAACTTCGAGGAGCACCGAGCATTGGGTCGGGACGGGTTCACCCTGGGCTACGACTGCGTTTCGAAGGAGTGGTACGAGCCCGACTCCGCGCGGGTCGAGATGATTCTTCGCTTGGTCGAGGATGGTTTGGTCGACCGGATCACTCTCTCCGGCGACCTTGCTCGGCGCAGTTCACTGGTTTCCTGGGGCGGTGGACCTGGCTACAGCTACATTCCTTGGCGACTCGTCCCGTGGCTGCGGCGCGAAGGTCTCGACGACGAAGCGGTACGAAGGATCACCGTGGACAACCCCGCGCGCTTGCTCACGTGGCACAGCCCCGCGGGTTAAGTCGCGGTATCAGGAGCCGGGGTGGGGCGGTAGATGGGGCCGCGGGCGATGACGACGTCGAGGATGCCGTCTTCGAGGTAGGCGTCGGCTTCGTCGGGTAGGGCTGGTTGACGCATGGGCACTGGGCCTGGGTAGCCCAGTTCACGTCGTACGCGGGGG
>JAPLAU010000007.1 GCA_026393115.1 Actinomycetota bacterium | reverse complement strand
GTCGACCGTGAACCGTGGTGCGAGCACTACCGTGAGCCATGAGAACCTCCGAGTGAGTGGGCCGTAGACAAGCCACACCCCACTCGGGGGTTCTCACAATTTCAAGCCGACACGCTGCTACCCACCTGATGGCCGGGTACACCTAGCGCGTTTAACCGCCCCAACCGACGGTCAGAAGAGCGCGTTAGCCAGTGCCACTCGCGCGGGAGCCAACGCGGGGTGCTCGGGACCGACCACGTCGAAGAGGGCCACCAAGCGCTCGCGCGCGGTATTGCGCTCAGCGCCCGAGGTTTCGCGTACACAGTTGATGAGAAGCGCAAACGCGCCTTCGACGTCACCGGCGATCACCAGCGCGTCTGCCGCGACCGAGGCAGCCTCGACATCAGCGGGATCGGCTGCAGCACGGGCAATAGCGTCTGCACCGTCAATGCCGTCGGTGCGCTTCATCAGTTGTACCTGAACGAGCGCGGCCTTGGCCCATTCATCACCGGGTGACTGCGACAAAATCGACTCGTAGATGCCAATCGCCACATCCCACTCACCACTGTCAATCGCATCAGCGGCGTCATCGAACCGGGTATCGACAACTTCCTCAACCTCAGCAGCAGCCTCCTCCACCGCAGCCGGCGCACCGACCTGTCCGGTGACTCCTGACTCCTCTGCGGCCTTCAACAATTCGGCAAGAACGGCCTTGACCTGAGCTTCAGGCAAGGCACCTTGGAAGAGCGGTAGCGGCTGACCACCCACGACAGCGAACACTGACGGAATCGACTGCACCTTGAACGCAGTCGCCAGCCGCTCCTGAGAATCGGCGTCAATCGTTGCGAGAACCAACCGCCCGCCGGCCTCATTGATCAATTTCTCAATCACGGGCGACAACTGCTTACACGGCTCACACCACTCGGCCCAGAAGTCGATGACGACCGGCACAGTCATTGAGCGCTCGATGACCTCGGCTTGGAAGTTCTCCTCAGTGACCTCAACAATCACGCCGGCAGGCGCTGACTCACGGCTAGCGGCAGCGCGTTCGGCTGCTTCGCGCTGGGCGGCAAGGGCGGATAGATCGATACCGCCACCGGGAAAGAAAGGCTGGTTGCTCACGCGCTCATCCTCCCCCGACGCTCGGTACAGCTATCCCCCGGGTCCGCTGTGTCCACCCGATCACGCCAAGAATTCCAGAAGCGACCGCAAGCCCGACGTACACCCACGGATTCCCTGTGTACTGCGCAATGAGCGGTCCTACCACGGCACCGAGCGCTACACCCAACGCCCACAACATGTTCCACAGTGAAAAGGAAATCGCCGGGGCCAGCTTCAACAGGTGACCCTGGTGATCAACGGCCACCGATGACGGCGCGTACACGCCCGAGCCCACCGGTAAGAGAATTGCGAGCACCACCACAGGTCCGAGCGCCCCGGGAGCCACGACAAGTCCGAACGTCAAAATGGCTAACACGCTCAGAGTCAGCGACATCACGCGCACGGCACCCTGCTTGTCGGTGAGGCGCCCGATGAACGGCCCAAGTAACGCCTGCCCGAGACTCCCCACGATGAACGCGAAACCCACCACCGTCGCCGAGGCACCAAGTGACACAGCCTCCAGCGGAATCATCACACTCAATGCCGAGAAGAACAGTCCAATGAAGAACGTGATGGCCAGAGCCAATGCTGCCGTCGACAACAGGTGCCGCAAGCCATGATCACTGGGCTCAACAGTCGAATGGGACTCACCCAAGAACCAAGTCGGAACAATGAGCACCAACGACACGACCGCGATAAACACAAAGACCGGCGCACGACCGGTCACGGTGATGAGTGTGCCCAGTACGGGCCCAACAAGGCTTCCCACGATCGCCGCAGAAATGACGGTCGCCAATCGCGTGGCCTGCGTGCTGCGTGGGCCGGTGGACGAAACCCACGCCATCCCCGCCGCCCACACCATGGCCGAGGCAGCACCCGCGACGAATCGCGCAGCCACCAATTGCGACGCAGTTCCGGCAAATGCAAACCAAAAATTGGCTAACCCAATGAGCGCGAGTCCGACACCCACACCCACGCGTTCATCAATCCTTGCCGCCAGACGGCCTGTAGGAATGGCGAATAGTACGAGTCCTATCGCATACGCACTACTGATGATTCCGGCGCCTACATCGTCGATGTTGAATTCAGCGGCCAACTCTGGAAGCACCGGAGACAGCACCGAAAACTGCATGGTCTCCATGAAAATCGCCGCACACACAGCAATCAGCACCAAGGTGGTGCGACGGGTCAGTACAGGATCGGAATCCTCGAGGCTCACGGCCTCGACTCCCCCAACAACCGATCGGCTGCGGCGAAAGGATCAAGAGTTCCGGAAGCGACGGCATCGGCAAGTCCGTCGAGTCCGTTGTCTCCACTCGCCCTTTCGAACCGTTGCCGCACACGCGTGAGTGCAATCGCTTCGATCTCGTCGGCTGCACGTTGGTGTCGTCGCGTCAACCATGCACCCGAGCCCACGGCCCACTCACGATGACGGTCAAGCGCCTCGATCACACCGTCAACACCTTCGGAACGACTGGCGACAGTCAGCAAGACCGGCGGCTGCCACCCACCCTCGACTCGCTGACCCAGACTGATCATGTGGCGAATCTCGCGGGCCGTGCTTTCGGCGCCATCACGATCGGCCTTGTTCACCACGAACAGGTCACCGATTTCGAGAATGCCTGCCTTCGCCGCTTGGATTCCATCGCCCATCCCAGGCGCGAGCAGCACGATGACCGAATCGGCGACCGCGATGACTTCGATCTCGCTCTGTCCGACGCCCACGGTTTCGACCAATACGACATCGCAGCCGGCAGCATCCAGTACCCGCAACGCTTGGGGGGTCGCCCACGCGAGTCCGCCCAGATGTCCGCGTGATGCCATCGATCGAATGAACACGTCAGGATCAGTGGCGTGCTCTTGCATGCGAATGCGGTCGCCCAGAAGTGCGCCTCCGGAAAACGGCGACGACGGATCGATGGCCAGTACTCCGACCCGCTGACCACGGGCTCGGAATGACGCGACGATCGCCGAAGTGATCGTCGACTTTCCGACACCGGGCGAACCGGTGATGCCCACCACCTGTGCTCGGCCGGTGTGCGGCATTAGTGCAGCAGCAACCTCCGCCGCCTGTGGCGACGCATCTTCGACGAGCGACAGCAGCCGAGCGACGGCGCGAGCGTCGCCCGCGACCGCACGCTCTACCAGCGAGTCGACGTCAATGGCCACGTGCCGCCTACGCCCCCGGCACGGTGATGATGAGAGCGTCGCCCTGACCGCCACCGCCACACAGTGCGGCAGCACCCACGCCACCACCACGACGCTGAAGTTCGAGAGCGAGCGTCAGCACGATGCGAGCCCCCGACATTCCAACCGGGTGGCCCAGCGCAATCGCGCCACCGTTGACATTGACGATGTCTTCGCTGATGCCGAGCTTGTTCGCCGAGACCAGACCAACTGCGGCGAACGCCTCATTGAGTTCAAACAGATCGATATCGGAAATCGCGATGCCCTGCTTCTCAGCAGCCTTGAGAATCGCGTTCGCGGGCTGCTCGTGCAACGAGGCATCGGGACCAGCGACTACGCCGTGCGCACCGATTTCGGCGAGCCATGTCAGACCGAGTTCCTCGGCCTTGGCCTTGCTCATCACGACCACTGCGCAGGCGCCGTCACTGATCTGCGACGCGGTACCGGCGGTGATGGTGCCGTCCTTTGCGAATGCTGGGCGCAGGCTACCGAGGCTCTCGGCCGTCGTGTCGGCGCGGATTCCTTCGTCTTCACGAAACTCGATGGGGTCGCCCTTGCGCTGCGGAATCATCACCGGCGTGATCTCAGCGTCGAACAGACCGTTCTTGGTGGCCAGCGCTGCTCGCTGATGTGATTGGGCAGCGAATGCGTCTTGTGTTTCACGCGTGAGGAAGTCGTAGCGAGCGTTGTGCGCCTCGGTGGCTTCGCCCATCGCACAGCCGTCGAACGAACACGTGAGGGCGTCGTGCGCCATGGCGTCCTTCATCGTCCAGTCGCCGTACTTCGTGCCTTCGCGCGAGCCGATGAGCAGGTGCGGCGCGTTGGTCATCGACTCCATACCGCCGGCCACGACGATCTCAAACTCGCCCGCGCGGATGAGCTGGTCAGCCAGCGCAATCGCGTCGATTCCAGACAGGCACACCTTGTTGATGGTCATCGCCGGAACATTCATCGGAATTCCAGCCTTGGCCGCCGCGGGACGAGCCGCGTTCTGGCCACTGCCGGCCTGAATGACCTGACCCATGATGACGTAGTCGACCTGATCGGGAGCCACTCCGGCACGCTCAAGGGCGCCCGCGATGGCGGCTCCGCCGAGGTCGGAGGCCGAGAGGCCCTTGAATGCTCCGAGTAGCCGCCCCATCGGGGTGCGGGCTCCAGCAACGATGACCGATCCAGCCATGGTGGTTCTCCTAGTCGCACAGTCCCATGCCACGATGGATGGGGACGTTCCCACGATACTCGGGGGTCGACCGCCACGCCGCCGCACTGCCACGAACGGAGCGACATGCTTGATCACTCGTTGATTACCCGAATTGACCACGTCGGAATCGCCGTTTCCGACCTTGAGGAGGCCACCGCTTTCTACGCCCGGGCATTCGGACTATCGGTGGTGCACGAAGAGTCCAATGAGGATCAGGGCGTACGCGAGGCCATGCTCGCCGTCGGCGACTCGGGTTCGTGCATTCAGATTCTGGCGCCGCTGTCACCGCAATCGACGATCGCGAAGTTCCTCGATCGCAACGGCCCCGGCATCCAACAGGTGGCGTATGGCGTCGATGACGTCGAGGCCGTGTGCGCACACCTACGTGAGCAAGGAATCCGCGTGCTCTGGGATGCGTCGAAACGCGGCACCGCGGGCTCGCTGGTGAACTTTGTTCACCCCAAGGATGCGGGGGGCGTGCTCATCGAACTCGTACAGGCCGCGTCATCACCGATGGGGCACTAGCATCCATAGACCGACCGATCGTCCACCACGCAAGTGAACCGGAGTGCTCATGAAGGACATCCTCGACGCGATTCTCGCCGGCGAAACCGAGAGCAAATCGTTCGCCGCGTTGCCTCTTCCCGAGATGATGCGCGCGGTCACCGTGCACAAGGACGAGATCGACATGTTCGAAGGTCGGGCTTCACGCGATAAAGATCCGCGTGAGTCACTGCACGTCGAGGAAGTACCTGTTCCTGAACTCGGACCAGGCGAGGCACTGATCGCCGTGATGGCGTCGAGCATCAACTACAACACTGTCTGGACCTCGATCTTCGAGCCGGTGCCGACCTTCGGTTTCCTTGAGCGCTACGGACGCACCAGCGACTTGGCCAAGCGCCACGACCTGCCGTACCACATCATCGGCTCTGACCTGTCAGGCGTTGTGCTGCGCACCGGCCTCGGAGTTCACACCTGGAACCCCGGCGATGAGGTTGTCGCGCACTGCCTTTCGGTTGAACTGGAAAGTCCGCTGGGCCACAACGACACCATGCTCGATCCCGAGCAACGCATTTGGGGATTTGAGACAAACTTCGGCGGGCTCGCACAGGTCGCTCTGGTGAAGAGCAACCAGTTGCTGCCCAAGCCAGCGCACCTGACCTGGGAAGAAGCTGCCGCCCCCGGCCTGGTCAATGCCACCGCCTACCGCCAACTGGTGTCACGCAACGGCGCGGGCATGAAGCAGGGCGATGTCGTACTCATTTGGGGAGCCAGTGGTGGTTTGGGTTCCTACGCCACCCAGATGGCCTTGAACGGCGGCGGCACCCCTGTGTGCATCGTGTCCAGCGATGACAAGGCCGACATCGTGCGCTCGATGGGCGCCGAACTGATCATCGACCGTCGCGCTGAGGACTACAAGTTTTGGAAAGACGAACACACCCAGGATCCGCGTGAGTGGCAACGATTCGGTAAGCGCATCCGCGAACTCACCGGTGGTGACGATCCCGACATCGTCTTCGAACATCCAGGACGTGAGACGTTCGGTGCTTCGGTGTACGTAGCCCGTAAGGGTGGAGTGATCGTGACCTGCGCGTCGACGTCGGGCTTCATGCACGAGTACGACAACCGCTACCTCTGGATGAATCTCAAGCGCATTATTGGCTCACACTTCGCGAACTACCGCGAGGCGTACGAAGCGAACCGTCTGATTCAACGCGGACTCATTCATCCGACTCTGTCGCAGACCTTCACGATGGACGACGTCGGACAGGCCGCGTACGAAGTACACAGCAATCAACACCAGGGCAAGGTCGGCGTGCTGTGCTTGGCGCCGTCGGAGGGTCTGGGAGTGCACGATGAGGCCATGCGCGCGCGACTGCTTCCGGAGATCAACCGCTTCCGCGGCATCTAACCCTCCTCCATGATTCCGCCCCATGATTCCGCATGGGGGGACATTCAGCACGCATAGCCGCAGTTTTTTTACCCCAGCATGCTCTCGGTGACTCGATTTACACCGACGTGAGGAACTCCAACATCACGCCCGTGACGGCATCGGGAGCCTCAATCGCGGTGAGGTGCCCGGCGTTCGGAATCATCGCGAGTTCGACATCGTCGAGCGCGTCGAGCATCGGGTCCTGGTCGGCGCGGACGGTCAGGGTGTCTTCCTCACCCCACACGATCAGCGCGGGTCCGTCGTACGCCGCGAGAGTCGCCACCGAGTCGGGACGGGCGGCCATCGCGCGCTGCGCCCAGGCAATTCCGCGTGGATCATTAGCCTCGATCCAGCCCCGCACCGTCTCGACCACGTCGGCACGCTCCGCGAGAGTTGTCTGGCCCAGTAGCGTCGGAATGACGGCGCGGGCAAAGGTCGCGAGGTCGAGTCCGCCGTCGAGTTCATCGGCGACGCGGCGACGGTTCGCGGCTGCTTCCTCGGAATCGGCCGTCGCGCGCGTGTCAGCGAGGATCAGCGCGGCCACGCGCTCGGGAGCGCGGCGCAGCACGGCCATCGCGGTATAGCCGCCCATCGACAGCCCGGCCAGAGCGAACCGTTCGAACCCCGCTGCGTCGGCCGCACCGAGCACAGCGCCAGCGAACACGTCGAGGTCTGGTTTGGTCTCAGCTACCGGCGATGCGCCGAAGCCGGGAAAGTCCGGGGTGCGCACCTGGTAGCCGGCCGCGCGCAGGGCAGCGGCCTGATCGGCCCACAGCGCGCAATTCAACGGGAAGGCGTGTAGCAGAATCACCGGCAGGTTTGTCATCGGAACTCCTGAAGTAGTGGGGTGCCTGAACGCGCTAGGTAGGCGCTTGGGTGCCCCCGATGCGGAAAAAGGTGGAAGCGGAAATGAGTGGAAGCGGAAAAAGGTGGATGTGAAAAAGGGTGGATGTGAAAAAGGGTGGATGCGGAAAAGGGTGAAGGGCTTACGGCATCACAGTGAGGCCGCCGTCGACGACCAGCACCTGGCCGGTCATGAATGACGACGCGCTCGACGCGAGGAACACAGCGGGCTCGGCGATCTCGGTGACCGTTCCCCAACGCTGCATCGGCACCCGCTTGATCAGCTCGACCCCGGCCGCCGCGCCGTTGTCGTCGCGCAGAAACTCAGTGAGATCGGTCTCGATCCAGCCCGGAACGATCGCGTTCACGCGCGCACCGGTCCACGCCCACTCGACAGCCAACGTCTTGGTCAGCGAAATCAGCGCCGCCTTCGCCGCACCATAGTGCGACATCAACGGAACCGCGGTGACACCCGCCACCGACGCCATGTTGATCACCGATGCACTGCCCGACGCCTGCAACGCCTCACTCGCAGCCTGCGTTGCGTGCACGACAGAGTCGAGGTTCAACCGCAGCGTCTTCTCCCACCCGCTAAAGCGCATCGTCGAGAACGCGGTACTGAACGAGTTACCACCGGCGTTATTCACCAGCACGTCGAGACCGCCGAGGCCCTCGACTGCCGCCGCCACCTGCGTGCGAACCGACTCGGGATCAAGCACATCACACGGAAGCACGAACGCCTTACGGCCATACGACTCGACCACCCCGGCCACCTCGCGCAATGTCGCCTCATCGCGCGCCAGCAGTGCCACGTCGGCACCGGCCGCCGCGTACGCCTCGGCGATTCCGCGCCCAATTCCTCGCGACGCTCCAGTAACAAGTGCCTTGCGTCCGGTCAGGTCGAAGCTCATAAGTCGCTCCATCTCTCCATCGGGCCGTCGTAATCATCCGGCAGGGGTGACGCGGAAGGGGCAACAGCCCGAACCGTCTCGTCGAGTGCGATTCTGACGTACTTCTCCCCCACCCACAGGTGCCGGGCCTCCGGAACACCGATGACCTGCGCTTGCGGCACTCGCGCGAACCGCTCAGCGGCCTCGGTGGGCTGCAGGTAATCGTCGAGCGCGGGCACGACGGCCACAATCGGACGCCCGCTCTGCGCCCAGCTATCAAGGTCGGCATCGGTACTGAATCGCAGCGGCGGAGACAGCAGCACCGCGCCCTGTACCGGGTCGACATTGCCGTGTCGCAGAATCACATCAGTTCCGAACGACCAACCCAGCAGCCACGGATCAGGAAGTCCACGCCCAGCCACGAACTCAAGTGCCGCCGCAAGGTCAAGGCCTTCGGCATTGCCCTCGTCGAAAACGCCCTCACTTGTACCGCGCGCGCTCGTCGTACCACGTGTGTTGAAGCGCACTACCGCGAGACCAGCAAGGGCCGGAAGCCGCCACGCAGCTTTGCGCAGTACGTGGCTGTCCATCATGCCGCCGTGAGTCGGAAGCGGATGAACACACACCAATGTGCCCACCGGCTCGCGATCCTCCGGCAACGCCAGCTCACCCACCAACAGCAATCCATCGGAGGTACGCAACTCAATATCGTCGCGTTGCGCGGGCAACACGGAATTGGCAACGATGGGCGGCATCGCTCTACCTCTTCGGCCTGCGTCGCGCACGCGCATTCCAACACGGCGTGTGCCAGTGACGACGATCATCAACAGCGTCTTCGGAGGAAAGTCCGGAAGGCCACGCAACGACGTGCGGCGTGGCGGGACGGATTTCGTGATCGCAGCCCGGACAGCGATACGTCTTGGTCGCGCTCGACCCGGTGATCTTCTGCACGATCCACTCACCATCGGAATGAGTTTCGTACGTGCGCAATCCGTACACACCCGGAGCACGCAACTCCTGAGTGTCTTCCGGTCGGCGCTTGTGTCGTCGGCCCATTGATCGACGCCTAGGCGTACGTACGGAAACCGCGGCCGGTCTTGCGCCCGAGGTAGCCAGCGGTGACGAGGTGTTCGAGTCGCGGTACGGGCGCGAAGCCCGGCTCACGGAACTCGCGGTACAGCGTCTGCTGTATCGCCAGACTCACATCGAGTCCGACCACATCGAGCAACTCAAAGGGACCCATCGGAAGACCACAGCCGACCTTCATGGCCGTGTCGATGTCGTCGGCGGTCGCGTAGTTCTGTTCAAGCATGCGAATACCGTCGTTGAGGTAGGGGAACAACAGCGCGTTGACGATGAAGCCTGCGCGGTCGCCGCACGACACCGGGTGCTTGCCCAGTTCACGACACACCTTCACCGCCGTCGCGACGACATCATCAGCGGTCGCAACTGTAGAGACAACTTCCACCAACTTCATCACCGGCGCGGGGTTGAAGAAGTGCAGCCCGACGACATCGGCCGGGCGCTTGGTGACCGACGCAAGTTCAACAACAGGCAGCGACGAGGTGGTGGTGGCCAACACGGCACCAGGCTTGCAGATTTCGTCGAGGGTCTCGAACAGCGCTGCCTTCACGTCGAGGTCCTCAACCACGGCTTCGACCACCAGGTCAACCTGCGCAAGATCGTCGTAGTCGGTCGATAGCGTCACTCGAGCAAGCGCACTATCGCGTTCTTCCTCGGTGAGCTTGCCACGAATGACGGCCTTATCCATGGAACGCTCAAGCGCACTGCGCACCTTGGCGGTGCGGTCGGTGCTGCGCGCAATCACGACCACGTCGAAGCCGCTCTTGGCAAACACCTCAACGATTCCGGTCGCCATCGTTCCGGAACCAACCACGCCCACGGTGCGCACCGCACGTGCCGCGGGGCCGCCCAGTTCGTCGGCATCGCTCGGCGTGAGTGCATCGGCGACCACGATGGGCGAGTGCGGTCCTTCGTAGGTGTAGAAACCGCGGCCAGTCTTACGACCGCGTAGGCCCGCGGTAACCAACTGCTTGAGAATCGGGCTCGGCGCGTGCAAACGATCGCGACCCTGCTTATACATCGTGTCGAGAATCTCGTACGCGGTGTCGAGTCCGATGAGGTCGAGCAGCGCAAGCGGACCCATCGGATAGCCGCAACCCAATCGCATGGCTGCATCGATGTCTTCACGCGTCGCGTACTTGGACTCGAACATCGACACTGCGTGATTGAGGTATCCGAAGAGCAGCGCGTTAGCGATGAAGCCGGCGCGGTCGCTGACCACAACGGGAAGCTTCTCGAGTCGCTCGGCGACAACCACGACGTCGTCGAGAACTTCCTGAGAACTGACTACTGTGCGCACGACCTCGACAAAGTTCTGCACCGGCGCCGGGTTGAAGAAGTGCATTCCGACAACCTGCGCCGGGCGTCCGGTGGCCACCGCAATATCGGTAACCGACAGCGACGACGTGTTCGACGCGAGGATTGCCTCGGGGCCGCACACCTTGTCGAGCCGTTCGAAGATTCCACGCTTGAGGTCGAGGTCTTCCGAAACCGCCTCGACCACGAGGTCGCGGTCGGCGAGTTCGTCGAGGGACGTGACCAGACGCACGCGGGCGAGCAGCTGGTCGCGCTCTTCCTCCGTCAGTTTGCCCCTTTTGAGCGCCCGACCGAGTGAAGTTTCAAGATGAGCTCGTCCGGTGGCTACCGCCTCTTCGGAGGCTTCAACGGCCACCACGTCAAACCCGTGGCGGGCAAAAACCTCAACGATTCCGGCACCCATCGTGCCTAGGCCAACAACCCCGACCTTCGCGATCTCGCGTGCCACGAGTCCTCCTCCGACAACTGATTCTTGCTTCCCCTAGCAGTCTCCCATGGGCGTGACTTACCGTGAGGGGTAGCCCAACCTCCCGGAGGCATCATGAGCATCGACGCACCCCAGTTCCAAACGACCGCGCCGTCCGATGGCGAGGTCATCGCGAGCTTCCCGATCATGACACCCGAAGAGGTGTCTGCAGCAGTCGATCGCGCACGCATTGCTGCCCACTGGTGGGCCGAACTGGGATTTATCGGCCGTAAGACTCGACTGCTGGCGTGGAAGTCACTGCTGGCTCGTCGCGCCGAGCAGTTGGCGTGGTTGGTGCACCGCGAAGGCGGCAAGCCGGTTGAAGATGCATTGCTTGAGATTGCGCTGTCGATCGAGCATCTCGACTGGGCCGCAAAGAATGCGGAGAAGATTTTGGGCGAGCATGGGGTGCGTCCCTCGCTCTTCACGATCAACCAGCGCGCACGGCTCTGGTACGAGCCGCTTGGTGTCGTCGGCGTGATCGGTCCGTGGAACTACCCGGTCTTCACACCGGTGGGTTCGGTCGGCTACGCGCTTGCTGCTGGAAACGCCGTGGTGTTCAAGCCCAGCGAATACACCACCGCTGTGGGTCAGTGGATGGTCGATTCATTCGCGCAGGTTGTTCCCGAGCAGCCGGTACTGCAGTTGATCACCGGACAGGGCGCGACGGGAGCGGTGTTGTGCACCTCCGGGGTCGACAAGATCTCGTTCACCGGATCGACCGCGACCGGTCGCAAGGTGATGGCCGCAGCCGCGCAGAACCTGACTCCCGTTGTGTTGGAACTGGGCGGCAAGGATGCCTTCATCGTCGACGCTGACGCTGACATTGAAAAGGCGGTCGACGCCGCGTTGTTCGGTGCGATGGGTAACGCCGGACAGACGTGCGTCGCCGTCGAGCGTGTGTACGTACACGACGCCATTTTTGACCAGTTCCTTGAGCGCCTCGCAGCACGAGCACGCGAACTGCACCCCGGCAACGAGGCCACCTCGTCGTACGGTCCCATGACGATGCCCGCGCAGATCGCGACGATTCGCGAGCATGTCGATCACGCCATCGCGTGCGGTGGTCGCGCAGTTGTCGGCGGCCCCGAGTCGATTGGCGAGTCGATCGTCGGCCCGATCGTGCTGGCCGAAGTACCCGAATCGTGCCCTGCCGTCACCGACGAGACCTTCGGACCGACTGTCGTGGTCAATCGCATTCGCGATCTCAGCGATGGCGTCGACAAGGCCAACGCCAACAATTACGGCTTGGGCGCTTCACTCTTCGGCAAAGATCGCAAGGCGCTCATGGAAGCGGCCCACCGTCTGCGCACCGGCATGGTCAGCATCAACTCCTGGGTGATGTACGCCGGTGTTCCGGCCCTGCCCTGGGGTGGCGTGGGCGAGAGCGGCTTCGGCCGGATTCACGGACCCGATGGTCTGCGTGAGTTCGCCCGGTCGAAGGGTGTGGTCAGCGAGCGCTTCCCGTCGCCTCTGGTGCTCACGAGCTTCAGCCGGCGCCCTGACACCTCGGCGATCATTTCCAAGGCCCTGGTGGCGCTGCACGGCCGCCGCAAGTGGACCTCGTAACCCTCCACCCGCATAGGGGCTGCACCTTCCCTCCCTCCCCCCTATTCCGCATCGGGGGCACCCAAGCGCGCTCCTAGCGCGTCTCGGCGCCCCAGGGGGCTCTCATAGTTGCACCCAGTTCCACCCACCGGGTGCGGTAAGCGCGCTAGGTAGGAGCTTGGGTGCCCCCGATGGTGGGGGGTGGGTGCCCCCGATAGTGAGGGGTGAGTGGCAGTGATGGGGTGAGAGCGGTGGAACTCCGCGAGTGGGGTTAGAGCGGGGAAATCCCGCGGATGAGGTCGCTGGCACGCTCGGCGATGGCAATCGTCGGTGCATTCGTGTTGCCCCGCGTAACCACCGGCATCACCGACGCATCGACAACGCGCAATCCGTCAATACCGCGCACGCGCAGTTCCAGATCGCACACGGCCATCTCGTCGACGCCCATCGCAGCGGTACCCACCGGGTGATACAGCGTCTGCACTCGACGACGTGCATGCTCGCGCAAGTCGTCCTCGGAACGCAGCGCACCACGTGGCTGCACCGGATAGTCGAAGTGCTTCGCCAATGGCGACTGCGAGGCAATGTCGAGCGTGATGCGAAGTCCCTCGACCATCGCGTCGAGATCTTCGGGCGCACTGAAGTAGTCGGGGTCAATCAGCGGCGCACTGCTCGGATCGCCATTGCGCAGACGAATCTGCCCGCGCGAGTTCACGGCCACCAACGTGGGCGCCATCGTGAAACCGCGGCCCGACGGATCGCTGAGTCCTTCGTTATCGAACTCCGCTGGCGCCGCGTGCCATTGAATGTCAGGCGCCGGCAAATCAGAGCGCGTACGCAGGAAACCGCCGGTCTCGGCGACATTGCTCGACGTCGGACCACGGCCCGTTACCTGCCACTGCACTAAGCGCAGTGCGTTCTCGCTGTCGTGCAAGACGCGTGCGTCTTTGGTGCGCCAAATCAGCGGTACCACCGGGTGGTCGCTGAGGTTCTGACCGACTCCCGGAGAGTCGAGCACGACCCTCACGCCCACTTCGCGCAAATGGTGCGCCGGCCCAATTCCACTGCGCATCAACAGATGCGGCGTTCCGACTGCGCCCGCTGCGACGATCACTTCGGACTCGGCGCGCAGCGTTGTCGGAACTCCCCCCACCAGCACCTCGACTCCTGTGATGCGACCCTCGCGCGCGACGAGACGCGAGACCAACACGTCGGTGCGCACTTCCACGTTGGGCCGCTTCGACGCCGGATGCAAGTACGCGTCAGCCGCCGACCAGCGCTTGCCTCGCTTCTGCGTTACCTGATACTGACCGAAGCCTTCTTGCGCCGCACCATTGAAGTCCAGGTTGCGCGCATGTCCGGCGGCGACGGCCGCGTCAAGGAACCGCTCACTCAGAGCGTGCACGTGACGCAGGTTCTCGACCCTGAGCGGACCGCCTGCGCCGTGGAATTCCGAAGCACCGCGCGCATTGTCTTCTGAACGCTTGAAGTAGGGCAGTAGATCGGAATAGCCCCAGCCCGTGCATCCGTACACATCGCGCCAGGTGTCGTAGTCGAAGGCGTTACCGCGGATGTAAATCATCGCGTTGATGCTCGACGATCCGCCGAGTGTCTTGCCGCGCGGCCAGTAGATGCTGCGGCTGTTCGCCTGCTTCTGTTCGACAGTGTTGAAGTTCCAGTCGCGTGAGGTGCGGAAGAGGTACGAGAACGCGGCGGGCGCTTTCACGAAGTCGGCGTTGTCGTGCGGGCCGGCCTCAAGCACGAGCACCGAAACCGACGGGTCCTCACCTAATCGCGCTGCGAGAACACAACCGGCACTGCCGGCGCCGACGATGATGTAGTCGTACCCAATTCCATTGGCCATGGAGTGATTGTGCACGGGATTGGATCAGTTGGCACGGTGGGGCGGCAAGTTGGGGGTTTGAGCAATTCGGAAGATGACTCACCACTCCACCCCTTCCTTCGCGAGAGGCACAGCCCTGCCGGATATCCTCAAGTCATGGCCTCCACCCCGCCGCCCGGCATGTACATCGATCCGGATAACCCGCATCTGCAGCGATTCTGGAATGGCACGGCCTGGACCGATCATGTACAGCCACTCGATGGCGCAGCGTCTGCGGGAGCCCCCATGTACGCGCCGCCTCCGCGGAACGCGAGCCCGCCGCCCATGCCCATGGGACCGCCCACCACTCCACCGCCGTACGGTGCGCCACCCCCCGATCCAACATCCGCCGCATTTCCCGCGCCTACGCCGTATCCATCCGGAACGTACGGCGCAGCCGGACTTCCGATGCACATGCGACCGCTCTCGCAAGCTGCCGTCTGGTCGATCGTTTTCGCCCTCCTGTGCCCCCTGGTAGGCGTCGTCACGTCGATAGTGGCGATCAATGCCACGGGTGCCAACGGTGATCGCCGTGGACGTGCGGTTGCGATCGTGGGACTCGTTCTGTCTCTGCTCAACTTGGTACTCGGTCTGTTCATCGCTGCAGGAATGGCCTCACAGACCGGCACGACCGACACTGGCACGCAGTTCTAACCCAAGAACCCCAGCACCGTCTCGCGCACAGCATCCGGCCGATCAGTCCAGAAGATGTGACTCGCACCGCTCAGTTCCACGAACCACGCCCCCGCAATGCGTTCGGCAATGAACCGACCATTCGCAATCGGAACTAGACGATCCTCGTCACCATGCAACACCAGCGTCGGCGCCTCGATCGACTCCAAGCGCGCACCTGACCCCTGCCACTGAGACGCACCGCGCAACTGGGCGCTGTATCCCTGGGGCGTGGTTGGCACTGACATGCGCACCGCAATGTCTTCATCAATCACCTCGCGTGAGGTCGCCTTCGCGTACACAAACGGTATCGACGCCTCGGCCGCTTCCACAGCACTCATCTCACCGCGCGATGTCAGCAATGCGAGCGCCTCTGCATCTATCACGAAGTCACCTGCGCCCGGATGCGTACAGCCGAGAATCACACGCCGCACGCGCTCGGGCGACGTCAACGCAATCTCCTGCGCGATCGTGCCGCCCATCGACACACCCCACACGTGTGCGCGCTCGAACCCTGCCGCGTCCAATACCACCAGTGCGTCGGCCGCCATGCGTTCGACCGTGTACGGCTGCTCAGCACCATCACCTGTGCGCCCAACGCCACGGTTATCGAGTCGAATCGTCGTGAAGTGTTCGTTCAACCACGGAAGCACGCGCCACCACGTATCGCTCGGATATCCGAGCCCGGTGATGAGCAGCAGCGGATCACCCGCGCCCTCAACTTCGTAGAACAGTCGCGCCCCGTCGTGCTCGATGAACGCCATCTTCGTAAACCCCTCGCATTTCGAACGTCTCGTCACTACCGTAGCGATCACGTCGATTGAAAGGACCGAACATGAGCGATCTACCCGCCGGCATCACCGCACACGACACCCAGACTTCGCGTCTGCGCATGCGTTGGTACGAGTCAGGATCACCAGACGGGATTCCGGTCGTCCTGCTGCACGGAAACCTCTCGACTGGCCGCTTCTACGACCAGGTGATGGTCGCGCCCGACATGTTCCGATTCATCGCACCTGACATGCGCGGATTCGGACGCACTGAACGCGTAGCGATCGACGCCACGCGCGGACTGCGCGACTGGGCCGACGACACGCAGGCGCTGCTCGACGCCATCGGAATCGACCGGCCTGTGCACCTCGCCGGTTGGTCAACAGGTGGCGCCGCGATCGCCGCATTCGCAAAAGACCGTCCCGTCTCCTCACTCACCTTCATCGACCCCGTGTCGCCGTACGGCTTCGGCGGCGTGAAGCTCGACGGAACCCCCTGCTTCCCCGACTGGTCTGGAAGCGGTGGCGGAACAGGCAACCCCGAATTCACCTCACGCATCGCCTCGGGTGATCGCGGCGAGGACTCGCCGTTCTCACCGCGCAACGTCATCAAGTCGTCGTACTGGAGCCCCGAGTTCGAAGTCGACCCCGCCTGGCTCGATGTTCTCGTTGACGAAGTGCTGCTGTCAGAAACCGGCGATGACGGCTACCCCGGCGACTTCACACCTTCCGAGAACTGGCCGGGAGTTGCGCCCGGAACGCGCGGCATTCTCAACGCACTGTCAGGCAAGTACTGCGCATGGGCCGACATCGTCGACATCGATCCCAAGCCACCGATTCTCTGGACCCACGGAACCGCCGACATCGTCGTCGCCGACAACTCCGCGTGGGAAATGGGAACACTCGGTGCGGCCGAGATCGTGCCCGGTTGGCCCGGTGCCGACGTGTACCCGCCTCAGCAGATGGTCACGCAATTGCGCAATGTGTTCGCGCAGTACTCCGACAATGGTGGACGAGTGCAGACGCTCATCCTCGAAGGCAGTGGTCACGGTTGTTTCATCGACGCACCAGAGATCTGGGCCGAGACGTTCATGAGTTTCTTGGCATCGGCCGAAGGTTAGCCAACGGTAGAAAGAGGCGACTCTACCCAGTCACGCCCTGTCCAGCGAAGCGTGACTTCGGCAGACGTGAGTTCGCTGGCGTCAACGAAACGACGGGTTAGCTCGGTCGGATCGCCCTCGTCGGGCGTGAGCAGATTCGTGCCTTCGCCTGGTTCGTTGATTCCACGCATCAGAAGGAAGCGGACACCGTCGCCTTCTAGCGCGGCAACCTGAGCAGAATCAAGATCGTCATCGACGGTGTCGAACACGACACCCAGCCGAGCGGAAAACTGTACGGGGCTTAGCGAGAGCACGGCAAGTGCCTGCAGGTCGAGGCCCTCGACCAACCGCCGATCAATGGCGCGAACTGTCACCGTGCCTCCTATTTACCCGCGTGACGCGGATTCGCAGGATTGCGAACTGTCCATCCTCACTCAGTCTGACACTGAACTAGCATCCCAGGAAACTAGAACAGCCGCGTATCGCTGTGGTCGACGCCGCGCAATGCGTCGTAGTCGAGCACCACACAACGAATGCCGCGGTCTTCGGCCAACGTGCGAGCCTGCGGCTTGATCTCTTGCGCTGCGTAGACACCTGTCACAGGCGCAAGCAGCGGATCGCGATTGAGCAGCTCGAGGTAGCGCGTGAGTTGCTCAACGCCGTCAATCTCGCCACGACGCTTGATCTCCACCGCGACCGACGCCCCATCTGCATTGCGGCACATGAGGTCGACTGGACCAATAGCCGTGGGGTATTCGCGGCGTACCAGCGACCACCCCTCTCCCAACACCTCAACCTGTGCGGCGAGCAGTTCCTGAAGTTGGGCTTCAACGCCTTCTTTCACAAGTCCCGGATCAATGCCGAGTTCGTGGCCCGAGTCGTGTACCAACTCGAACATGGTGATGCGTAGTTGCTCGCCACCCTTGTTGGTGACCACCCACACATCAGGTTCGCGCTTGCGACCCTTCTTGGCACCGGCCTCAACCACCAACGTGCACGGCGCCGTCATCCAGTTCAGAGGGCGATGCGAGGTCTCGGAATGAATGAGAACTGTGCCATCGCCCTTCACCATGATCAGCCGCGTGGCCTCATCAAGCCGCGCCGATAAGCGACCGACGTAGTCGACCGAACAGCGAGCGATCACCAAGCGCATGCGGTGACCCTATCGATCGCCATCTGCACCATCGACAGGGTCAAGCCCAGCCCACGACACGCAATGCCATTCGCCGCCACTGCGGCGAGCCTCGACTACATCAGTGTTCGCCAATAGATGTCTGCCGACAAACGTTACGGGAAGGTTGTCGCAGAGTCCTCCGAGACCGACTGCCATCGACCCGCCGTGCGATACGACGACCACTGCTTCACCTGGGTGTGCATCGGCGACCTCGTTGAGCGCCGCCGACATTCGCTCGGCAATCTCGCGACCTGTCTCGCCGCCTTCAAAGCCGTGATCGAAGTCGCCCTCGCCAAGCCATCGTCCGAACACTTCCATTGCGATCGGTGCGACGTCATCGTCGTGCTGTCCCTCATGCACCCCGACGTGAAGTTCCTCGACACCTTCAAGAACGAGCGGCGAAAGTCCCAGCACGCCGGCGACTTCCTCGGCGGTCTGCTGCGCGCGCACAAGTGGCGACCCATAAACAGTCGAGACGTTGCGCGACAACAAAGGAACCGCTGCTGCCCGCGCTTGTTCACGACCAAGATCGGTCAGCGGATATCCCGCGCGGGCGCTGGTCCAAATGCGAGCAACATTGCCCTCACTCTGGCCGTGGCGCATCACGAACACGGTGGTGTCGGTCATCGAAACCTCTCGCAGAGAATCAGGAAGCGTTAACGGACAGAGGTTCGAGGCCGCGCGCTGCGCGCACGGCATCAACAATGCCTAGCATGATCGCGTTCACGTCGTAGTTCTTGGGCGTGAACACGGCCGCCACACCATTGTCGAGCAGCCACGCAGCGTCGGCGTCGGGAATGATTCCGCCGACGATCACAGGAACATCGTCGAGTCCTGCCTCGCGCAAACCCGCAACAACGCGCGGAACGAGTTCAAGGTGCGATCCCGAAAGAATCGACAATCCGACGACTGCCACGTCTTCCTCAATGGCAGCCGCAACGATCTGCGCCGGCGTGAGCCGAATGCCTTGGTACACAACCTCGAACCCGGCATCGCGTGCACGCACCGCAATTTGCTCAGCCCCGTTGCTGTGTCCGTCAAGCCCAGGCTTTCCAACGAGCAGCCGCAAGCGACCACCCAACTCATCTCCGGTTTGCTTCACCGCATCGCGCGCACGCGCGAGCGACTCGCTCACCTGCTGCACACCCACAACGCCACTCACACCTGTGGGCGCGCGGTATTCACCAAACACCGACCGCAGTGCCTCCGACCATTCGCCTGTCGTCGCACCGGCGCGGGCGCAATCAAGCGAGGCTTCCATCAGGTTCCCGCCCTCGGCGGCGGCCGCACGCAGCACATCAAGCGACGCCGTCACGGCCGCGTTGTCGCGAGATGCGCGCCAGCCTTCAATCGCCTCAATCGCCCGCTGTTCAACCGCCGGATCAACCGTCATGAACGCTTCATCCATATTGGCCAGCAGCGGATTGAGTTCCGTGGTCTCGAAGCGATTGACGCCGACGATGATGTCGTCGCCCGTCTCGATGGCGGCCCGGCGAGCGGCATGCGATGACACGAGCGCCTGCTTCATGTAGCCACTCTCGACGGCAGCAACCGCGCCACCCATGGCCTGAATCTTTTCGATTTCAGCACGCGCCTCACTAACCAGCTCGCCGGTGATTTGCTCGACCACGACTGAACCAGTGAACAGATCGTCATACTCGAGCAGATCACTCTCGAACGCCAACACCTGCTGGATGCGCAGCGACCACTGCTGATCCCACGGACGCGGAAGTCCGAGAGCCTCATTCCACGCAGGAAGTTGTACCGCGCGCGCACGCGCATCCTTTGACAGCGTGACTGCGAGCATTTCGAGAACGATGCGCTGCACGTTGTTCTCCGGTTGCGCTTCGGTGAGACCGAGCGAGTTCACCTGCACTCCATAGCGGAATCGACGCTGTGCGGCATCGGTGATTCCGTAACGCTCGCGCGTGATTTCATCCCACAGTTCAACGAAGGCACGCATCTTGCACATCTCTTCAACGAAGCGCACGCCTGCGTTAACGAAGAATGAAATGCGCCCCACCACTTCGCCGAAGTCTTCAGCCGGAACCTGACCGCTATCGCGCACTGAGTCGAGCACCGCAATAGCCGTGCACATCGCAAACGCGATCTCCTGCACGGGAGTCGCGCCGGCTTCCTGCAAGTGGTAACTGCAGATGTTCGTCGGGTTCCACTTAGGAATGTTGGTGACCGTGTACGACACCATGTCGGTGATCAGCCGCATGCTCGGCGCTGGCGGAAACACGTACGTGCCGCGCGAGAGGTATTCCTTGATGATGTCGTTCTGCGTCGTTCCTTGCAGCACCGACGGATCAACGCCCTGCTCTTCAGCTGCAGCAATGTAGAGCGCCAGCAACCACATCGCGGTGGCGTTGATGGTCATCGACGTGTTCATCGTGCCCAGCGGAATTCCGTCGAACAGTGTGCGCATGTCGCCGAGGTGCGACACCGGAACGCCGACCTTGCCTACTTCACCGCGGGCAAGTTCGTCGTCGGGGTCGTAGCCCGTCTGAGTGGGCAGATCGAAGGCGACGGAAAGTCCGGTCTGCCCCTTCGCCAAGTTGCGACGATAGAGCGCGTTGCTCTCAACGGGCGACGAGTGACCGGCGTACGTGCGCATCAGCCACGGACGGTCTTTCGCACGCCGCTCGTTCGTCATGATGCCCCCTCGATCTAGCCGTGCGAGTAGAAGCCACGGCCTGACTTACGACCAATGTCGCCGGCCGTCACCATGCGGCGCAACAACTCCGGCGGCGCGAACTTCTCGTCCTGAGTGTCGGTGTACACGTTGGTAGTGGCATTGAGCAGGATGTCGACGCCGGTGAGGTCGGCCGTTTCGAGCGGGCCCATGCTGTGTCCGAATCCGAGTCGGCATGCGGCGTCGATGTCCTCGGCTGAGGCAACTCCTGTTTCAAGTATCCGAATGGCTTCCATCGTCAGCGCAGTAATAAGGCGCGTGGTGACGAAGCCGGCGACGTCGCGGTTAACGACAACACAGGTCTTGCCAGCTGACTCAGCGAACTCGCGCGCAGCAGCGATGGCCTGGTCAGAGGTGTGATATCCGCGGACAACTTCACACAACTTCATCATCGGCACGGGTGAGAAGAAGTGCGTTCCGACCACGCGCTCGGGCGTCGATGTCGCTGCCGCGATCGACGTGATCGGAATGGCTGAGGTGTTGGTGCAGAGCACGACGTCGGGACGAACAATGCTGTCGAGTGCGGCGAAGACCTCGCGCTTGACCTCGAGCTTCTCGAACACCGCTTCAACAACGAGGTCGGCCTCGGCAGCGGCTTCAAGGTCGGTCGTTGTGGTGATCGCTGCGAGAGCAGCGTCGGCACCGGCTTGGTCGAGGGTTCCCTTTTTCACAAAGCGCGCAAGCGACTTCTCAATGGCGGAAACTCCGCGGGCAAGCGCTTCGTCGTCGACGTCACGAAGGATGACCTGCCACCCCGCGACCGCCGCGACCTGAGCGATGCCCGATCCCATCAGCCCCGCACCAATCACCGCTACACGCCCAGCCACAGGATTCTCCTCACGTCAGTTAGTGGCACCACAGTATCCGGCCGCCAGGAGCCGCCAACGGCCGACCGGTGGCGAGAGAGGCAGACCTCCGTCACACTGGTCCGGTGATCAACAACTCCTTCTCCTTCACGTTCGGACCGCTGCTCGCGGTCGCGGGAGTAGGCGTGCTCATCCTCATTTTGAGGTGGGCGTACAAGCCGGGTGGAAGCTTGGTGCAGCGGCCTGTGAAGCCGTCGAGTTCGGACAATTACGGAATGCTCGTGCCAATTGCTCACCCCACCAACTACGCCGATGGTGAGCGACTTCGGCAGATTCTCGTCGACGCGAACATTCGCGCAACCTTGGCATTCACAGTCGAAGGTCCGCGCGTGATGGTGTGGCCCGCCGACGAATCGATCGCTCGTGCCACGCTGAAGGCGCGACCTTCGCGCTAACCCACCCTACGAATGTCAGCGCCGAGCCCTTGCAGGTTTTCCACGAAGTGCGCGTACCCACGATCGACGTGGTGTACCTCGGTGACGGTGGTGACTCCGTCGGCCACGAGACCGGCCAACACCAGACCTGCGCCCGCTCGCACATCGGTGGCTTCCACCGGCGCACCCGACAGTTCCGCGCGACCACGCACCATGGCGTGGTGTCCGTCGATGCGCACGTCAGCGCCAAGGCGTTGCAGTTCACTGACGAATCGGAACCGGGCCTCGAAGAGGTTCTCGGTGACCAGCGCCGACCCTTCCGAAATCGCGTTGAGTGCGATGAACTGCGGCTGCAAATCAGTTGGGAAGCCGGGGAACGGCAACGTGACGATGTCGATTGCCGTGGGCCGCTGATTCATCACCACGCGGAAACCGTCGTCGAGAATTTCCACTGAAGCTCCGGCACTCGTCAGCTTGTCGAGTGCGATGTCGAGGTGAGAGGCGACGGCGTTGCGCACGGTGACGTCTCCCTGAGTCATCACGGCACCCACGGCCCACGTTCCGGCCACAATGCGATCGGCAACAACTGTGTGATCGACCGGGTGAAGTGCGTCAACGCCCTCAATCTCGAGCGTCGACGAACCAATTCCATCGATGAGTGCACCCATTCCGACCAACATCCGGCAGAGGTCACCGATTTCCGGTTCGCGAGCGGCGTTGTCGATCACGGTGTTTCCGGTGGCCAAGACGCTGGCCATCAGCAGGTTCTCAGTGGCGCCCACACTCGGGAAGTCGAGACGGATTTGCGTTCCGGTGAGGCCGTGGGGAGCGGTCGCGATGAGGAATCCATGTTCGATGGCAATGCTGGCGCCAAGTCGTTCCAGACCCGCCACGTGCATATCGAGTCCGCGCGAGCCAATGGCGTCGCCTCCTGGAAGTGCAATGTCGGCCTCGCCGCAGCGAGCGACCAGCGGTCCGAGAACACAGATGGAAGCGCGCATCTTGCGCACGAGGTCATAGTCGGCCTGATGCGACGGTTTACTCGGCACGTCGATGACCAGAATACGTTCGCGCTCGTTGTGCTCGACCTCGCAGCCCAGACGCCTGAGCAGTTCGCCCATGATTTCCACGTCGAGAATGTGCGGGACCTCACGCAGCGTGGTGCGGCCTTCAGCCAGCAAGGACGCGGCCATGAGTTTCAGGACGCTGTTCTTGGCTCCGTCGACACGCACTTCACCGGCCAGACGCGCTCCCCCGACCACCCGAAACGCCTGCATCCGCCCATCGTAGGCGGTCGAGCGTGAGGCGTGTTACCTAAGCCCACCCTGCGCTTTCCGCTGACTCGCTCTAGGGTGAGGGAATGGTGAATCTGACACGTATCTACACCCGAACCGGAGACGACGGCACCACGGCATTGGGTGACATGTCGCGCGTCGGTAAGAACGATCTGCGCCTGAAGGCATACGCAGACGTCGATGAAGCGAATTCCTCATTGGGCGTCGCTGTTGCCCTCGGATCGCTCCCGGAAGCCATGGCAACGCTCATCACGCGCATCCAGAATGACCTGTTCGATGTGGGTGCTGATCTGTGTACTCCGATCGTTGAGAACCCCGAGTACCCACCGTTGCGCGTACTTCCTGAGTACGTTGAGCGGCTTGAGAAGGCGTGCGACGAGTACAACGACACCCTCGAGCCTTTGCGCTCGTTCATTCTGCCTGGCGGATCGGCCGCAGCGGCGCTACTGCACGTCTCACGCACCGTCGTGCGCCGCGCCGAGCGCAGCACGTGGGCAGCGATCGAGGCGCACCCCGAGACCACGAACGACTTGACCGCTCAGTACCTCAATCGCCTCAGCGACCTACTATTCATTTTGTCGCGGGTAGCGAATCTGCCGACGGGCGACGTGCTGTGGGTTCCCGGAGGCGAGCGGTAGATCCCCCGCCGGGCGGCGAGGGTCGTGGGGGTATGTGTTCCGGTTCCTCAGACCCATCGCATGTCATCGCATCGGGGGCACCCAAGCGCGCACCTAGCGCGTCTACCCGCCCCACCGCGCAATGCGGAGCGTGGGGTTGCAGTCACTCATGCGCTGAAATCTGCCACGTTTGCTGTTTCCGAGGTCCGGAGACCACCATGGAGGCAGATTCTCCCGATTCTCCCGATTCTATGAGCCCACGACGCCAACCCTGGGGAGCCTGAGCGCGCTAGGAGCGCGCTTGGGTGCCCCCGATGCTGTACGGGGTGACAGGGTTGGATTGTTTCGCCGAGGCGACCGCTAGCGAGCCGGTTCTGTTCCGCGAGTTCATCAGGTAGGCGGCCTAAAAGGGCCGGATAACCCGCGTACCTGATGAACTCGCCGGAAGATTGGGAAAAGTTCTAGCGGGTGTGGGTGGAGGCAACGCGCAGGCGAGTCTCCGCCCGGTGGTACGCCGCAACCTCTTCCGGTGAGTCGAGTCCGGCAGCCCTGGCCCGCTCGAGCGCACTCTCGGCCCGCACCACGTCGATCTCGTCGCTCGCCTCGGCGGACTCGGCCAAAATCGTCACGCGATCACGGTCGACGGAGAAGAACCCACCGTGCACGGCGAACACCATCCGCTTGCCATCGAGAGTCTCGAGTCGCACCGTGCCGTCAGCCAACACCGCGAGCACCGGCTCGTGCTGCGGCAGGATGCCCATCTCGCCATCAACCGTTTTGGCGACGACAATCTTCGCCTGCCCCGACCACACTTGGCGGTCGACTGCGACGAGGTCGACTAGGAGTTCACCCATGACTGCGCTCAGCCCGCCAACTTCGCGGCGTTGCGCTCGACGTCTTCGACGCCACCGCACATGAAGAAGGCCTGCTCAGGAAGGTGGTCGTACTCACCTTCGGCGAGTGCCTTGAACGACGCGACGGTTTCGGTGACCGGCACGAACGATCCGGGCTGACCGGTGAACGCCTCGGCCACGAACATGTTCTGCGACAGGAAGCGCTGGATGCGACGCGCACGACCCACGAGGATCTTGTCTTCTTCAGACAGTTCGTCGATACCGAGAATGGCGATGATGTCCTGCAGGTCCTTGTAGCGCTGCAGGATCTCCTTGATACGAGCGGCCACTGCGTAGTGCTCTTCGCCGACGTAGCGCGGGTCGAGAATGCGCGAGGTCGAGTCGAGCGGGTCGATGGCCGGGTAAATACCGAGCTCGGAAATCGGACGCGACAACACCGTGGTGGCGTCGAGGTGGGCGAAGGTGGTAGCCGGCGCCGGGTCGGTGAGGTCGTCAGCGGGAACGTAAATGGCCTGCAGCGACGTGATCGAGTGACCACGCGTTGAGGTAATGCGTTCCTGAAGCTGACCCATCTCATCGGCGAGCGTGGGCTGGTAACCCACGGCCGACGGCATACGACCGAGCAGGGTCGATACCTCAGAACCGGCCTGGGTGAAGCGGAAGATGTTGTCGACGAACAGCAGCACGTCCTGCTTTTGCACATCGCGGAAGTACTCGGCCATGGTCAGGGCCGTGAGAGCCACGCGAAGACGCGTGCCCGGCGGCTCGTCCATCTGTCCGAACACGAGGGCGGTCTTCTCGATAACGCCCGACTCGGTCATTTCCAGGAAGAGGTCGTTACCCTCACGAGTGCGCTCACCGACACCGGCGAACACCGACACGCCACCGAAGTTCTCAGAAACGCGGTAGATCATTTCCTGAATCAGAACGGTCTTGCCGACACCGGCACCACCGAACAGACCGATCTTTCCACCCTTGACGTACGGGGTAAGCAGGTCGATGGCCTTGATACCGGTCTCGAACACCTCGGTCTTGGCTTCGAGCTGGTCGAAGTTGGGCGCTTGGCGGTGAATACCCCACCGCTCCTTGATCTCGAGCGAGGCTTCGGGAACGTCGAGGGGCTGACCCAGGGTGTTCCAAACATGGCCCTTGGTGACATCGCCGACCGGCACCGTGATGGCGCTACCAGTGTCGCGAACTGCGGTGCCGCGTACGAGACCGTCGGTGGGCTGCATCGAAATGGCACGCACCATGTTGTCGCCGATGTGCTGGGCGACCTCAAGGGTCAGCATGCGCTTGCCACCGCCCTCTTCACCCTCACCGAAGTCGACATCGACCTGGAGTGCGTTGAAAAGCGCGGGCATGGCCTCAACGGGGAACTCGACGTCGACGACGGGGCCGGTGACGCGTGCGACGCGTCCGACTCCGGTCTGCTTCGCGTTGTCCAAGGTGGCGGTCATGGTCGATTCAACTCCCTGCGTTGGCGGAGGAGAGAGCGTCGGCGCCGCCGACAATCTCGCTGATCTCCTGGGTGATCTCGGCCTGGCGGGCCTGGTTTGCCTGTCGAGTTAGTGACTTCATCAGATCGTCGGCGTTGTCGGTAGCGCTCTTCATGGCGCGACGACGGGCCGCATGCTCGGACGCTGCTGACAACAGCAGCGCCGTATACACAAGGTTGGTGATGTATTTCGGAAGCAGTGCATCAAGCACGCCCTGCGGGCTGGGCTCGAAGTTGTAGAGCGGGTAAGGCTGACCATCGGGTGGCGGTACTTCGTCTTGCACGATTTCGACCGGAAGCAACCGCCGCGTGGCAACACGTTGCACTGCCATGTTCTCGAAGTGCGTGTAGACGAGGTGAATTTCTTCGCAGCCGCCCTCTTCGACGGGCGTCAGGAACGCTTCGATCAGAGCCGCAGCAATTTCGGCGGCCGCCTCATACGTGGGCTGGTCGGTGAAACCGGTCCACTGGCCGGCGATGTCGCGCTCACGGAACCTGTAGAAGCCCACTGCCTTGCGCCCGACGAGGTAGGGCCTGACAGTAATGCCCTTGTCGTTGAGCAAGCGAGTGAGTGCCTCGCCTTCCTTGATGGCTGCCGATGAGTACGCACCGGCCAACCCGCGGTCAGCCGTGATCAGGCACATGGCCGCGCGCGTGTGCTCACCCTCCTTGCCAACGAATAGGTGACCACTCTGCGAGTGAGCAGCCGCCGCAGACAGGGCGCGGAGCAGTTCGGTGGTGTAGGGCAGGGCCGCGTCGACGCGTTGCTGCGCCTTCACGATGCGCGACGACGCGATGAGTTCCATCGCCTTCGTAATCTTCTTGGTCGCGCCCACCGACTTGATACGTCGACGGAAGACCCTCAGTTGGGCACCCATGTGTCAGCAGCTCACTTCTTCGCGACGTGGATCTCGGTCACGTCAATGTGCTCTTCCTTCATGGCGGCCACTGGCTCGTCTTTGACGAGGAGGTGACCGGCATGGGTGGTGAAGCCACGCTTGAACGTGTCGATGGCCGACTCAAGCAGCAACACGGTCTCGTCTGAGAGGTCCTTGGTGTTGCGGATCGTGTCGAAGATTCCCTTGTGGTCGCGGGCAATGTACTCGAGGAACTCAGTCTCGAAGCGGCGAATATCTTCAACCGGAACCTCATCGAGCTTGCCAGTGGTACCCGACCACACCGAGACGACTTCGCGCTCGACTGAGAATGGGGTGTACTGCGACTGCTTGAGCAACTCAACCAGGCGAGCACCTCGCTCAAGCTGCGACTTCGACGCAGAGTCAAGGTCGGAACCGAAGGCCGCGAAGGCCTCGAGCTCACGGAACTGAGCGAGGTCAAGCCGCAAGCGACCAGCAACCTTCTTCATCGCCTTGATCTGGGCCGAACCACCGACGCGCGATACAGAGATACCGACGTTGATGGCCGGACGCACACCCGAGTTGAACAAGTCGGACTCGAGGAAGCACTGACCGTCGGTGATCGAGATGACGTTGGTCGGAATGTACGCCGACACATCGTTGGCCTTGGTCTCAATGATCGGAAGTCCGGTCATCGAACCTGCACCGAGTTCATCGCTGAGCTTCGCGCAACGCTCCAGCAGACGCGAGTGCAAGTAGAAGACGTCACCGGGGTACGCCTCGCGACCCGGCGGACGGCGCAGCAGCAGCGACACGGCGCGGTACGCCTCGGCCTGCTTGCTCAGGTCATCGAACACAATGAGCACGTTCTCGCCCTTGTACATCCAGTGCTGACCAATGGCCGAACCGGTGTAAGGAGCGAGGTACTTGAAGCCTGCGGGGTCAGACGCCGGAGAAGCAACGATGGTCGTGTACTCCATGGCGCCGTACTCTTCGAGCGCGCCGCGCACGGCGGCGATCGTCGAGCCCTTCTGACCAATGGCGACGTACACACACTTGACCTGCTGCTTGGGATCGCCGGTCGCCCAGTTCTCGCGCTGATTAATGATCGTGTCGAGCGCAACGGCGGTCTTGCCGGTCTGGCGGTCACCAATGATCAACTGACGCTGTCCGCGACCAATGGCGGTCATGGCGTCGATGGCCTTGATGCCCGTCTGCATGGGCTCCTTCACCGGCTGGCGCTGAACAACAGTGGGCGCCTGCGTCTCCAGGGCACGGCGACCCTCGGCGATAACGGGGCCCTGACCGTCGATGGGGTTACCCAGCGGGTCAACGACGCGACCGAGGTAGCCATCTCCGACCGGCACCGAGAGGATCTCGCCAGTGCGTCTGACCGCCTGACCTTCCTCGATGTTCGAGCCATCGCCTAGCAGCACGACACCGATCTCGCGGATGTCGAGGTTGAGAGCCAGACCCAGCAGGCCACCCTCGAACTCGAGCAGCTCGTTGGTCATCGCCGAGTGCAGGCCCTCGACCCGCGCGATTCCGTCACCGGTCTCGACGACGCGGCCCACTTCCTCACGGGTCGTCTCAGGCGAGTACGACGCCACGTTGCTCTCGATGGCCGCGCGGATCTCCTCCGGGCGGATCGTCAGCTCCGTCATGGTGTCCTGCTCTCTCTCTAGTTCATGCCCGGGGGCACGGTGGTCAGTGTTGCTCGGTCAAGGTCGTAGTGCGGGTAGTGCGTCTTTTTCGTCACTCAGCCGGCGATGGCGCGGCGAGCCTGCTCGAGGCGAGCGGCCACCGTTCCGTCAATGACCTCGTCACCCACGCGCACGGCGATACCGCCGATGACCGTGGGATCGATGGCCACGTTGAGCTGAACCTGTCGGCCCTTGAGCCGCGAGAGCGCCTCAGTGAGCCTTCGTTGCTGTTCGTCGTTAAGCGCAGTGGCCACGCGAACTTCGGCCACCACCCTCTGGCGCTGTGCGGCAGCGAGCTCACTGAGCTCGTCGACCGCGGTGTCTGCGCGGCGTCCACGCAAGTGGCTAGCTGTGTACTCGAGCACCTGGAGGGTCGCGGGGGTGACGCGACCTTCCAAGAGCGAACGAACCACGCCAGCTTTAGTCGCGGCCGGAGTAGATGGCGCTGTGAGCGCCATCTGCAATTCGGCCGATGAATCGATCGCGCGGCCGAAGCGGAAGAGTTCTTCTTCGACGTTGCCTAGCGTGCCGTCGGCCTCAGCCACCGTGAAGGCGGCCTGCGTTGCCTGGATTTCGATGGCAGACACCAAGTCCGAAGAGTTTGACCAACGACGACGCACGGTGTCGCTCACTACATCGAGCGCGAGCGGGGAAATGCGCGAACCCAGCACCGAGGCAGCCAGTGCCGCGCGACCATCGGCCGGCTGGCCCGCGTCGGCGAGAGCAACCCGAAGGGTCTTCTCTCGACCAAGCAGGTCGGCGACCGCAAACAGGTCGGCAGAGACTGCATCAAAACCTGGCTCCCGACGACGGGCGTCAAGCGACTCCCGTACTGAGGCCAAGCTTTCGCGGCTGGAACCGAGCATCAGCGACCAGCCTCCGCACTGCTTGCCTGAGTCTCGAGGTCGGAGATGAAGCGCTCGACGGTCGCCTGCGCGCGGGCATCGTCGGTGAGCGACTCGCCCACGACCTTGCCCGCCAAGGTGACAGCCAGCGTTCCAACTTCGTGACGCAGTGAAGCAATGGTCTGCGCGCGGTCGGCGGTAAGTTGCGCCTCAGCCCGAGCGGTGACCGTAGCCGCGGCTGCAGCAGCCTCGGTACGCGCCTCTTCGATGATTGCTGTGCGGTCGGCTTGGGCCTGCGCGCGGATGACCGCAGCTTCCTCGCGGGCCTGCGCCAACTGCTGGCGGTAGTCGTCGGCCAAACGGGCAGCCTCGGCCTGAGCCTCTTCTGCGCGCTTGATGCCGCCCTCGATCGCGTCGGCGCGCTCATCCAGAGTCTTCTTGATGTTGGGCAGCGCGAACTTCGCCAGCGCACCGAACACGATGAAGAAACACAGAAGCGCGATGATGATCTCGTACAGCGGAAGCGCGAGGACGTTGGCGCCTTCGCCCTCACTGGCCGCGATGACCCAGCTCATGATGTGGCTACTTTCTTTCGTTTACTTGCCGAAGACGAACGGCGCCACGAAACCGATGAGCGCAAGCGCCTCGGTCAGGGCGAAGCCCAGAATCATGTTCTGTCGGATCACGCCGTAAGCCTCGGGCTGGCGGGCGATGGCCTGAACACCGTTACCGAAGATGAGTCCGATACCGATACCGGGGCCGATGGCAGCAAGACCGTAGCCGATGGAACCGAGTGAGCCGGTAACTTCGGCGAGGAGCGAGAGCGACTGCATGGTTGACCTTCCTTGTCGGGCTGAGGGTCCGTCCCCCAGCTCGGTTGTTCTAGTGCTCCGCGTGCAGGGACGTGGAGATGTAGACGGCTGCGAGCAGGGTGAAGATGAATGCTTGAAGGGCCTGAATGAAAGCTTCGAAGGCCGTGAGAATCACCGACATCACAAAGGATGCCGCTGATCCCAAGATGCCAATGAGGCTCGGGCTGATCAGGTAGAAGGTGGCCACCGCGAAGATCGTCAACAGGAGGTGACCGGCGAACATGTTGGCAAAGAGACGAATGGCCAGCGTGACCGGTCGCACGAGCACATTAGACACCAGCTCGATCGGGGCCAGAATCAAGTAGATGGGCTTGGGTAGTCCGGGCGGGAACATCATGTTGGTGAAGTACTTCACCGGGCCTTGGTGACGCATTCCGAGCCACATGTACAGGGGCCAGATCACGATCGCCAAAGCGACCGGCCAGGCGATACGCGATGACACCGGGAATTGTGCGAACGGGATGATGCCCCAGATGTTGAGCATCCAGACGAAGAAGAACAAGGAGAAGAGGAAGGGGACGTACTTGTCGCCCTCTTTACCGATGACCTCGCGGGCAACTCCGTCGCGAATGAAGGTGTAGCCGTACTCGCCCACTGACTGCATCCGACCGGGCACCAGCTTGGGCTTACGGAAAACCGCGAGGAAGAACACGATCAGGAAGATCGAGCCGATGATCGCCAGGACCACGGGCTTGGTGAAGTTGAACTCCTGGCCGGCGATGGCCAGTGTCGAGTACGGGGAGAAGCTGAAGATGTCAGCCGTCGGAGCGGGGAAGCCGCAATCGGACCCACCACCCCACGGAATGAGGTGACAGTTCGACTCGTCGCTCAACCGGACTGCGCCGGCGGCCACCAGGCTGCTCACACCCACGTCAACGTCCTCCGAGCGCGTCGATCTCACGCTGTCCGGGCTCTGGCATCTGCCGGAGCCGAATGATAACTAAGTATGTCGAGAAGGCCACTCCGATGAGCACCCCTCCCGCGATGAGCAGAGATTGGTTTCCCAACCAGAGGGACAGGAGCCAACCAAGACCGCCGTAGACCAGAATTCCGGCAATCATGTAACTGCTTGCCGTAATTGCCATGTTGCCTTCGGCGCTCGTGACGGTATCCGCCACGGACGATCCCGTGCTGCCGACACCCTGAGCCTTCGTCATCGCACGGCGAACCTACCATCAAGGTTGCGTAAGGAAGTAATCCGGGATCGTCAGTGTGACGAGGGTCCCATTCAGTCTGAGTCGTCGCCCTGATCGGGCTCGATCACCGGACCGTCAGGGTGCCCGGGCCCTGATCCAGGAACCACGGTGAAGCTACGGTTTCGCATGTAGTCGGCCACCATGGCCAGGGTCCATGCGATCAGGCAGGCGAAAACGGTAAAGCCGAACCATTGACCGTCGAGCCAGGTTGCATGCTTCAACGCCAGCAGCAGAATCAGCAGCACGAGAACCTGCAGCACATAGACCAAAAGCGCTGCCATCATGGCGATCTGCGGATTACCTGACAGCACGCGTCCTAACACGTATTGCCCAATTCCGAGGAAGCCAATGGCAACAAGTGCACCCAGGACTCCCGCGATCAGACCTTGAATCGCCCCGCTCTCATCGGCCAGGTGCCCTTGGCTGCCGAGAATGCCACCCAGAATGATGAAGATCGCGCCGACAATGCCCGACGCCAGCAACGGCAGTCGCAGCGAATTCGTGGCAGATGAACTGGACATCACAGAAGACCTTCCATAGGAACGCCCGACCGTATCACTGCACGCACCCCATCAATTGCCGAGAGTTGCATCGGTACGGAAACGCGGCCACGTCACGGCCAGAACCAAAGCAGCAGTTCCGACCACCACGACCGCAACACTGATGGCAGGCGGCACGAACACCAGCGACACCGCAGCGAACGCCAGCAGCGCGGCCCACAGATACATCAGCAGTACCGCACGTCGTTGTGTGTGCCCCATCTCAAGCAGTCGGTGATGGATGTGCTGCTTGTCAGGTGCGAAGGGCGAGCGTCCGGCGCGAGTGCGGCGCACCACGGCAAGCACGACGTCAGCCAGCGGCACGGCAATAACAGCAAGCGGCAACAGCAACGGAAGGACCGTAGGAACGAACGCTCCCCCGTTGTCGCCCAGCGCATTGGGATCGACCTGACCGGTGAGCGTGATCGTCGACGTCGCCAGCAGCAATCCGATGAGCATCGATCCGGTGTCACCCATGAAGATGCGCGCGGGGAACATGTTGTGCGGGAGGAATCCCAAGCACATTCCGGCCAGACACGCCGACACCAGCGTCGATAGGGTCGCACGCTCGAATCCGTACTCGACCGACAGTAGGTATGAGTACGCAAAGAATGCGACTGCCGCGATTCCAACGATTCCTGCGGCTAGCCCATCGAGCCCGTCAACGAAATTGACCGCGTTGACTGTGACGACCACGACCAGCACGGTGAGCAGCACCGACGTGACTGGGTCGAGCACCATGGTGCCGCCGATAGGAAGCCAGATGATCTGGATTCCTTGAAGAGCCATGACCCCCGCGGCCAACGCCTGACCGGCAAACTTCGTGGGCGCGTCGAGGCCCCACTTGTCGTCGACCAACCCCAACAGCACGATCAGCAGGCAGCCCGACATCAGTGCGACCGGTTGACTCGACGACTCAAACACCGAGCGCATGCGGGGCAACTGACTCGCCAGAATCAATCCGGCAATCAGCCCCGCGAACATCGCTAATCCGCCCAGTCTGGGGGTGGGCGTGTCATGCACATCGCGATCGCGCACCTGCGCCATGACGTTCCAGTGCAGTGCGAGCTTACGTACCCACGGCGTCGCCAAGTACGTGACGGCTGCCGCCGCCACAAGACACAGTAGGTACTCGCGCATAGGCCAAGCCCCTACGCGTCGGCCGGTCGCGGATACGCGGGGAAGGTAGTAACGAGGTCGCTCACTTCGGCAGCGATGGCAGGGGCATCGGAACCCGTGTCATCACGCACTGCCCGCGAGATGAGCGAGGCGATGCGCACCATTTCTGCAACGCCCATGCCCTGTGTGGTTACTGCGGGCGTACCCACTCGGATACCCGAGGTGACAGATGCCGGCTGCGGGTCGTAAGGAATCGCGTTCTTGTTGAGCACGATGCCCGCAGCACCACTGCGGGCTTCAGCGTCGACACCCGTAACCCCGATGCCTTGCAGATCGAGCAGAGCGAGGTGAGTATCGGTTCCGCCTGAGATGGGGCGCATGCCTTCGGCAGCAAGTGCCGCCGTGAGTGCCTGCGAGTTATCGATGACCTGACGCACGTACGCCTGATACGCCGGCGTTGCCGCTTCGCGTAGCGCCACGGCCTTAGCTGCCACGGCGTGCATGAGCGGCCCACCCTGCATCATTGGGAACACTGCCTTGTCGATGGCAGCAGCATGCTGCTGCTTGCACACGAGCATTCCGCCACGCGGCCCGCGCAACACCTTGTGCGTGGTGAAACTCACGACGTCGGCATAGGGAACCGGGCTCGGAATTGCCTTACCTGCGACCAGGCCGATGAAGTGGGCAGCGTCAACCCAGAGGATCGCCCCGACCTCATCAGCGATCTCGCGGAACGCGGCAAAGTCGATCAGCCGCGGAATTGCCGAGCCACCGCAAACAATCATCTTGGGTCGGTGCTCGCGAGCAAGGTCGCGCACCTGGTCGTAATCGATGTCCTCGGTTTCTTGCGAAACTCCGTAGTGCACCGGGTTGAACCACTTACCGGTGAACGACACCTTGGCACCGTGGGTGAGGTGCCCTCCGTGCGGAAGCGCCATCGCGAGGTAGGTATCGCCCGGTTCGAGGAACGCGCCGTACACGGCGAGGTTGGCGCTCGCACCCGAGTGAGGCTGCAGGTTGGCGTGATCGGCACCGAATAATGCCTTCGCCCGCTCGACGCCGATGACCTCTGCCTTGTCGACTTCCTCACATCCGCCGTAGTAGCGGCGCCCGGGGTAGCCCTCGGCGTACTTGTTCGACAGCGTCGAACCGAGTGCGGCAAGTACGGCTGGCGAGGTGAAGTTCTCGCTCGCGATGAGCTGAAGTCCGCGACGAAGGCGATCGAGTTCGCCCAGTACGACAGCCGCGATCTCGGGATCCTCCTGTTCTAGGGCTCGGAAGTCGGGTCCCCAGAAGGTCGGGTCAGAAGAACTCACTGCTCGGCTCCGTTCACGTCGTGGACATCGTCTCCACCCTAGGGGTGGAGTCGCGTGCGCCCTCTGCGGGCACGCGGGTCTCGGGCAGAGTTCAGGCTGCCGGGTCGTCGGGGCCAAGGAGTTCGGGCACGACTTCCCGCAGCAGTTCCAGACTGAACGCTCCGACCCGCAGCACCCGGGGCAACCCACCGGTGATGTCGACCACGGTCGAGGGCGGACCTTCAGGACATGGTCCGGCGTCAAGGTAGACCGTGACGTTGTCGCTAAGAAGAGCCTCAGCCTGATCGATCGTCCGAGGTGCCTGTGCTCCTGCCACCGATGCGGCGGTCACAGCCAGTGGCCCGGTTTGCCGCAGCAATTCTAGGGCGAGGGGGTGAATGGGCATCCGCACTGACACTGTTCCGTGGGTATCGCCCAAGTCCCACCTCAGCGAGGGATGTGCCGCAGCGATCACCATGAGCGGTCCGGGCCAGAATGCCTCGGTGAGTGCCCGCCCATGGGGGCCGAGGCTGAGCACGATCCCATCGGCCGTCTGTGGTCGACCGATCAGTACCGGAATCGGCGTTGTCCGATCACGCCGTTGCGCCTCGCGAAGCCGGCTGACTCCCTCGACACTGAAGGCATCGGTGGCAACTGCGTACACCGTTTCGGTCGGAAAGACGACGAGTTCTCCGCGACGACAGGCCGAGAGTGCGGCCGAGAGCCCAAGCTCACGATCGTCGGGAACATCGCACGCATAGCGGCGTGACATGTCAGCCTCGCGGGCGACGCAACGCGGTGGTGAAGCGTGAGCGTCCTGCGTAGTCGTTGCGGTCGGCAATGGAAACCCATGCCGGACGCCCGGTGGGGTCTTCCCATGAGCGAAGAAGCGCGGGAAGTGATGGGCCCGAGCCTCCATCGCCTTGAATGTCGGCGTGCTCAATCACGAACAAGCCCTCGGGGCGCAGGAGTCTCATCGCGGTATCGACAACACCGCGCACCACATCAAAGCCGTCCTCCCCGCCAAACAGCGCCAGTTTGGGGTCGTGCACCGAAACCTCCGGCTCGCGGGGGATTCCGGCGTTCGGAATGTAGGGCGGATTGCTAATCACCACATCAACGGTGCCGACCAAATCGAAAAGCGGCCCGCCTTCGAGTGCTGCGTCGAAAACATCGCCGTCTCGCAATAGCACCGTTGAATCGCGTGATGCGGCCACGTTGATCACCGGCGGAAGATTGCGGAAGGCCCACTCCTGCGACTTCGGATCAAGTTCGAGACCGATGACATCGACGTTCCAACATTCGGTGGCAATACTGAACGCGATGCATCCCGAACCGGAGCACAGGTCAACTGCCGTACGACGACCTTCGACCGGACGTCGCCGCAGCCACTGAATGGCCGAGTCGGCCACCACTTCGGTTTCAGGTCGAGGCACCAGCACACCCGGCCCCACCAAGAGTTCAAGTTCGCGGAAAGGCGCCCACCCGGTGAGGTGCTGCAGCGGGATACGCGACATCCGGCGTGTGAGCAAACTTTCGAATCTCACCGACTGCTCGGTGGTCATCCGTTGCCCCAAGAGAAGCCTGCCGCGGGGCAGACCCATGACGTGCGCAGCAAGGATCTCCGCGTCAACCCTGGGACTCGGAACATCCGCAGCTGCCAAACGTCGTTCGCCATCGAGCACGACCGTACGCAAATCGCGGCCCGTCGCACTAAACGTCGACGTGCCGTCAGGCTGGTCGTGGTCATCCCCCGCACCCGTGGTCATGGGCTTGATTCTGTCATCTGTCATGACGGCGGTGTCTCAGCGAGTCGCTCGGCCACGTCGGCGTCGACCAACGCCTGGATCAGATCCCCGAGGTCGCCGTCAAGCACCTGATCGAGATTGTGCGCCTTGAATCCGATGCGGTGGTCAGCAATGCGATTCTCAGGAAAGTTGTAGGTGCGAATGCGCTCACTACGGTCAACCGTGCGCACTTGGCTTCGACGAGCGGCACTCGCGTCGGCCGCCGCACGTTCTTGCGCTGCCGCCAGCATGCGTGCGCGAAGAATGCGCATCGCCGACTCCTTGTTCTGCAACTGGCTCTTCTCGTTCTGACACGACACCACGATGCCCGTGGGCACGTGCGTGATTCGTACCGCCGAGTCAGTGGTGTTGACACTCTGACCGCCGGGACCACTTGATCGAAAGACGTCAATGCGCAAATCATTGGCGTCAATCTCAACTTCCACCTCTTCTGCTTCAGGAAGCACCAGAACTCCGGCAGCCGAGGTGTGAATGCGCCCTTGCGACTCGGTGACCGGCACCCGCTGCACGCGATGCACGCCACCTTCAAACTTCAGCCGCGCATAGGGGGCCGTGTCGAGGTCGAGGGTGCCACGCGTCTTCACCGCAACGGCAACGTCCTTATATCCACCGAGGTCGCTCTCTTCGGCTTCAAGAACTTCGGTCGACCATCCGCACCGCTCGGCGTAGCGAAGGTACATACGCAGCAAGTCAGCGGCAAAGAGCGCGGACTCCTCGCCACCTTCACCCGCCTTGATTTCGAGGATGACGTCCTTACCGTCGAGCGGATCGCGCGGCACCAAGAGGCGCGTGAGTTGTTCGGCAACGACATCGCGCTCGGCATCGAGACGATCTGCCTCCGCGAGCATGTCGGAGTCATCCTCACCGAGTTCGCGCGCCGCTTGCGCATCACCTGCAAGAGCAAGCCAGCGTCGGTAGGTGTTCACCACCGGAATGAGAGCAGCGTGCCGACGACCAAGAATGCGAGCGCGTGACTGATCCGCGTGCACGGCAGGGTCAGAAAGCGCAGTTTCGACCTCCGACAGTTCCGCCTCCATCGGCATCACTGTTTCGAACATGTGCACCTCCTCGACACTGCGCTACTACCGAACGGTGGTGAAAAGCACGACGGGCGCCACCGCTTCCACGTGGGAAGCGAGGCGCCCGTCGAAGTCGCTATTCGTCGCCGGACTTGCCGAAGCGCTTCTCGAACTTGGCGATACGACCGCCGGTGTCGAGGATCTTCTGCTTACCGGTGTAGAACGGGTGGCACTGCGAGCAGACTTCAGCGTGAATCACGCCGTTCTTCGCGGTGCTGTGGGTGGTGAACGTAGATCCGCACGTGCACGAAACAGTGGTCTCGTTGTACGCGGGGTGGATGTCAGGCTTCACAACTGCTCCTCATTCGTAGGTCCACCGGGTCGCCAGAAGCGTGAACCGATAGTGCCATCAGTGTGCCACTAGGGGCACTCGTGCCACAAACTGCCCATCAGGATCAGGGCTAGCCCTCTCCACCAGGAGTGGTTTTCGCGACCTGCATGAGGAATTCGCCATTGGTCTTGGTCTCACGCAACTTGTTCAGCAGCAACTCAATGGCCTGCTGCCCTTCGAGCGAGTGCAGCACCCGGCGAAGCTTCCAGACCGCCTTGAGTTCGTCGGGGCTCAGCAGGATCTCTTCCTTACGAGTTCCGGACGCATCGACATCGACGGCCGGGAAGATGCGCTTGTCGGCCAATCGCCGGTCAAGCTTGAGCTCCATGTTTCCGGTGCCCTTGAACTCCTCGAAGATGACCTCATCCATGCGCGATCCGGTTTCGACCAGCGCCGTGGCAAGAATGGTGAGCGAACCACCGTGCTCGATGTTGCGGGCCGCGCCGAAGAAGCGCTTGGGCGGGTAGAGCGCCGTCGAATCGACACCACCGGACAGGATGCGACCGCTTGCGGGCGCCGCCAAGTTGTAGGCGCGACCGAGGCGAGTCATGGAGTCGAGGAGCACCACCACGTCCATACCCATCTCGACCAATCGCTTCGCACGCTCGATGGCGAGTTCGGCGATGATCGTGTGATCTTCAGCGGGACGGTCGAAGGTCGAGGCAATTACCTCACCCTTCACCGAACGCTGCATGTCGGTGACCTCTTCAGGTCGTTCGTCGACCAGCACCACCATGAGGTGACACTCGGGATTGTTTGCCGTAATGGCATTGGCAATCGCCTGCAGGACCATCGTCTTACCCGCCTTGGGCGGTGACACGATGAGTCCGCGCTGACCCTTACCGATCGGCGCCACCAAGTCGATGACGCGAGTCACCAAGTTAGTGGGGTCGTTTTCGAGGCGCAAACGATCCTGCGGGTACAACGGCGTGAGCTTGCCGAACTCAACACGATCGCGAGCCTTCTCGGGGTCAAGGCCGTTGATGGTGTCGATACGCACAAGCGGGTTGAACTTCTGTCGCGATTCACCGTCACGTTGTTGGCGTACCGCACCGGTGACGGCATCGCCCTTGCGCAGGCCCATCTTCTTGGCCAACCCCAGCGCGATGTAGACGTCGTTGGATCCGGGCAAGTAACCACTCGTGCGCACAAACGCGTAGTTGTCCATCATGTCAACGATGCCGGCCACGGGAAGCAGTACATCGTCTTCGGCGACGTCGTAATCGTCACGACCGCCAACGGCTGGACGCTCGCGATCACGGAACCGGTCACGGCCGCGGCGTCGACGGCGATTACCGCGATCGTCCTCACTATCGCGGTTTTGCTGACCGCGGTTGTCACGGTTCTGCTGACTACCGCTGTCGCGGTTGTCACGGTTTTGCTGACTACCCGCGCGATTGCCCTGCTCACGCTGGCCGCCCTCGGCGCTGGCGTTGGACTGGCTGTTGTCGCGGTTCTGCTGGCCACTGGTCTGGCCACTGGTCTGGCCGCTGGACTGGTTGTTGTCGCGGTCCTGCTGGCCATTGGTCTGGCCGCTGGACTGGTTGTTGTCGCGGTTCTCGCGGTTGCGCTCGCGAGTGCGCGGCTCGCGCTGGGCCAAACCAGTGTCGGCTCCATCGTTCTGTGTAGCCGGACTCTCATCGCGCTTCTGCGACGTCTGACCGGCGCCCTGCTCCTTCGAGCGGGACTTTCCAGCCGAGGCAGTCGAACTGCCTCCCTGGCTGGAGGAAATGGCGCCTACGAGGTCGCCCTTACGCATTGCTGAAGCCCCGGTGATTCCGAGTTCGCCCGCGAGCTTCTTGAGCTCGGGAAGCTTCATCGCCGTGAGGCTGGAGGTGGTGTCGGTCACTGACCGGTCCTTCCAAGGGGTTGTGCGTGCAGGCACGCGTGCCGTCGGGCTTGGTTCTGCCACGAGCAGGCGGGGTTCATTGGAGTGGAGCATCCGGTCAGCGGCTCACGTACCTACGTGAGATTCGGCTGAAGCGGACTGTCCGACAATCGATGCTGTGACGAACACGGTTGCCACATTCGAGGGGAGAACACCGATCATCAACCCGGACATCCTCAGGATAGCAGATAGGCCCCGCGAGCCTCGATCTCGAGGGGCCACACCTCAAAACCAGGGGCCGCCGAAAGCGCCGCTTCGGTATCGTCTTCGGTCGTGAGCACAAGCACGGTGGGGCCTGAGCCCGACAGGGTGGCAGCCACTCCCCTACCCCGCAGTGTGGCAATGAGATCACGCGAGTGTGGCATGGAATCGAGCCGATACGGCTGATGAAGTAAGTCTGCCGTGGCATCGAGTAACAGCGACGGATCGGAGGTCAACGCGTGCACCAGCAGTGCACTGCGAGCCGCTGTCGCCGAGGCGTCACTGTGAGACACCTGCGCGGGCAACAACCCTCGAGCCGCCTGTGTCGACATCTGCTCATTGGGCACACACACAATTGCTCGAACGGACGGGTGCACTTTCAAAGGAACGGCCCGCGGCTTACCGGTCGCAACGTCGGGCCACGCAATCGTGAGTCCACCCAGAATTGCAGGTGCCACATTGTCGGGATGCCCTTCGATTGCGACGGCGAGGTCGAATTGGCGATCGAGCGAGATCGGTGAGTCGTCACCGCCAGAAAGACACCGAGCCAGCGTGACGGCCGCGACAACCGCCGCAGCGCTTGATCCGAGTCCACGACCATGCGGAATGCGGTTCACTGTCGACACCTGCAACCCAGAAACGTCGACGCCCGCATCTCGCAGTGCCTGCAGCAGGGTCGCCGCGATCAGATGCGTTTCGTCACGCGGAAGTTCGTCGGCTCCCTGACCCTGCATCTGAACAACAACACCGCCGCTGTCAGTGATCTCGGCCGTGACTTCGTCGCGCAGGCCAAGGGCGAGACCCAAGGAATCGAAGCCCGGACCAAGATTGGCACTCGTTGCCGGCACGGAAACAGTGAACGGCCCTGAACTCATGCCAAGCCCAATGCTGCGGCCGCGCGCGCCGCGTCGACAGGAACTCGCACCGGATCCGGCGCTCCGTCAATCGCCCAGTGGGGATCCTTCAAACCATTGCCAGTGACCGTGCACACCACACGCTGACCGCGATCAAGTTGGCCGCGCTCAGTCATCATGAGCAACCCAGCGACGCTGGCCGCGGACGCGGGCTCAACGAACACCCCTTCACGCGATGCCAACAGGTGATAGGCCGCGAGAATCTGCTCATCACTGACCATGTCGATGACGCCACCGCTGTCGTCGCGGGCAGCTTCGGCCTGCTGCCACGACGCCGGGTTACCGATGCGAATGGCCGTTGCGATGGTTTCGGGATCTTTCACCACGGCACCCCGCACGATCGGCGCGGCACCTTCAGCTTGGAAGCCCCACATGCGCGGAGTACTGGTGGCATGACCATCAGCGGCGTACTCGACATAACCCTTCCAGTACGCGGTGATGTTGCCCGCGTTACCAACCGGCAGGCAGTGAACGTCTGGCGCTGCGCCGAGTGCGTCGACCACTTCGAATGACGCCGTCTTCTGTCCTTCGATGCGGTGCGGATTGACACTGTTGACCAACGCCACCGGGTAGTTCTCGGAAAGGCTGCGCGCGAGAACCAAGCAGTCATCGAAGTTGCCCTCGACCTGCAGCAACGTGGCGCCGTGCACCAATGCCTGCGCAAGTTTGCCCATCGCGATCTTGCCGTCGGGTACCAGCACTGCGGCAGTCATTCCGGCCTTAGCCGCGTAGGCAGCAGCGCTCGCACTGGTGTTTCCGGTACTTGCACAAATGACCGCCCGTGACCCCTCATGGGCCGCCACCGAGATCGCCATCGTCATGCCGCGGTCTTTGAACGAGCCGGTGGGGTTCATTCCCTCGACCTTGAGGTAGACCTCGCAGCCGGTGAGTTCGCTCAGTTCACAGGCGTAGACCGCAGGAGTTCCACCTTCTCCGAGAGTAACCACCGGCATGTCATCGCTGATATCAAAGCGATCTCGGTACTCGGTGATGATGCCGCGCCATTGATGCACCATCAGGGCCCTGCCTCACCTTCAACGCGCATGACACCCACGACGCTGCGAACGGATGGCGCTTCGCGGAGCAAGTCGATAGTGCGTTGCAGCGCCTCATCGGTAGCGAGGTGCGTACGAACGAGAAGCGAGGCCTGATCGCCGGATCCGTCTTGACGCACAACCTGAATCGAAACACCGTTGTCGGCGAAAATCTGCGCGATCGTCGCGAGCACACCCGGACGATCGGCCACCTGCAAATTCACGTAGTAGCGCGTGTACGCACTTGCAATTGACCGGGGCTCTAGGTCGGCGTAGGTCGACTCACCGGGTCCTCGTCGCCCACTGACACGGTTGCGGCCCACTGCCACGATGTCGCCAAGAACTGCGCTCGCGGTGGGTGCACCTCCCGCGCCTCGGCCGTAAAACATCACCTGGCCAGCGGAGTCGGCCTCAACGAACACGGCATTGAACGCTTCGCGCACTGCCGCCAGTGGGTGCGAGCGAGGCACCATCGCCGGGTGTACGCGCACTACGACGCCCTGCTCGTCGGCGGTGAGTTCAGCGACGGCCAGCAACTTGATAACAAAGCCCATGTCACGTGCAGCGGCAATATCGGCCGCCGTGACTCCGGTCATTCCTTCGCGGTGAACGTCACTGATCGTCACGCGAGTGTGAAAAGCCAAGCCCGCGAGGATGGCTGCCTTGGCAGCCGAGTCGAATCCTTCGACGTCAGCAGTGGGATCAGCTTCAGCAAATCCGAGGGCCTGTGCCTCGGCTAACACGTCGGCGTAGTCAGCACCCTGTTCGTCCATCTTGGTGAGTATGAAGTTGGTGGTGCCGTTGACGATTCCGAGTACACGACGAACGTTGTCGCCGACCAGCGACTCACGCAGTGGGCGCAGCAGTGGAATAGCGCCGGCGACTGACGCCTCGTAGTAAAGGTCAACATCGTGAGCCTCGGCGGCTGCGTAGAGAGTGGCACCGTCCTCGGCGAGCAGCGCCTTATTCGCGGTCACCACACTCGCGCCGGCCGACATTGCCGCCAGCATCAACGTGCGTGCCGGCTCGATTCCGCCCATCACCTCGATGACGATGTCAACGTCGCCTCGCGTCACCAACGCAAGCGCGTCGTCAGTGATGAGCGTTGGGTCGATTCCGGGGCGCACCTTCGCCGTGTCGCGCACGGCTACTCCTACGAGTTCGAGCGGTGCGCCAGCGCGGGCAGCAAGGTCGCCACCGTTCTCGACGAGGAGCCTGGCAACCTCTTGGCCGACAGTTCCGGCGCCGAGGAGCACGACCTTGAGCGATGGGCGATCTGCGGTGGTCTGGTCAGTCACGTCGTCAGTCTCCCAGACCCATGTCGAGGGCGAAGAGGTCGTCCTCAGTCTCGCGGCGAAGCAGCACCTGGGGCAGGCCGTCGCGAACTGCCACTACGGCTGGGCGGGGAATGTAGTTGTAGTTGCTGGCCATGGGGCGACAGTAGGCTCCTGTGGCCGCGAGGGCGAGAAGATCACCGGGCGCGATGTCTGAGGGCAACCACGCATCACGCACCACGATGTCGCCACTCTCACAATGCTTACCGACGATGCGGGTCAGCATTGCCGGGGCCTCACTCACTCGCGAAGCAAGGCGCACCGTGTAGTCGGCGTCGTAGAGGGCGGTGCGAATGTTGTCACTCATACCTCCGTCAACGGATACGTAGGTACGCACTTGGCCCTGATCAAGTTCGACCGGCTTCACGGTGCCGACTTCGTAAACCGTGATGGTCGTAGGCCCAACGATCGCTCGGCCCGGTTCAACGGCAATTGTCGGCATCGGCAGGCCCGACGCCTGACATTCTCGCTCGACGATGCGTCGCAACTGGCTGGCCATGTCAGCAACGTTGAGCGGATCATCTCCGTCGACATAGGCAATTCCCATACCGCCACCGAGGTTGAGTTCTCCCACGGTGATTCCAAGGTCGCGGCTCACCGAAGCCGCAAACTCGACCACGCGATGGGCGGCCACCTCAAATCCGGCGGAGTCGAAAATCTGAGAGCCAATATGCGAATGAAGCCCTACAAGCCGAAGTGAGGGAAGTGCTGCGATTCGGCGAACTGCCTCAAATGCACTACCCCCGGAAAGACTGAAGCCGAACTTTTGATCTTCGTGAGCGGTCGCGATGAACTCATGGGTGTGCGCTTCAACGCCGACGGTGATGCGCACCAAGACGTCAGCGACAACATCGCGCTCAGCGGCGAGGAAAGCCAGACGTGCAATTTCCTCGAATGAGTCGATGACGATGCGGCCCACCCGCGCGTCTAAGGTGCGGCCGAGTTCGTCGGAGGACTTGTTGTTGCCATGCATGATCAACCGATCGCCCGGCACGCCCGCTCGCAACGCGCAGGCCAATTCGCCAGCGGTGCACACGTCAATCGACAGGCCCTCCTCAATGCACCAGCGAGCGATCGTGCTGGTCAGGAAGGCCTTCGCCGCGTAATAGACCCTGCCCTGACCCGCATTGTCGAAGGCTGCCGAGAAACTGGCCGCCCGAAAACGAAAATCACTTTCGTCCATCACCAGGAGTGGGGTGCGAAACTCACGTGCGAGGTCGCGCACGTCAAGGCCGGCTACCTGCATCGCACCGTGATCGGCGGGATCATCGCTGCGCCTGACCCCCCGTGGCCAGATGCTCGCATCGAGCGCGTTCAGTCGCTCGGGCGTTTCGGGTCGAGACGGGGCGCCTGGCACCGTCAGAACCTCACCGTGCCGTGGTCCCGCCGGGTGTGCGCGCATGGGCTTAAGGCTAGCGATGTCACCCGCAAGGCCCTCGTCGGCACGTGCGCTGCGCACCTCACGGTGAGATACTGGAACTGTCCGAGTCCCCGCCTGAAGGGGGTTGACATGGGCACCTTGGCGCCACTGCCGAATCCGCATCCTCACACCCAACGCGCAATACTCCTGACCACCCTCGTCGGGGCAGGTTTGGTGATTGCCGCGGGAGTTGTTCTACTCGCTGGACAGTGGGACTCGCTCTCGCTCGTGGTCCGCGTCACTATCGCAACGTTCGCCACCGGAGTTCTTGCGACCTGTGCCGCAGTCACGGCGACTCGTGCACCGGGTTTCCGCGCGCTGCGTCAACCGACCGAACCCGGCACCCGCGAGGGTCGGCGCAGGCTCACGGCTGTGTTCTTCAGCGCGACGGCGGTTCTCGCCATCTTCACCATCCTGCAATTTCCCACTGAGCCAGCCAACAACGTTGACAACTTCACCGGCCAGATGATGGCGCCTCCTTACTGGACAGTGACCGCGGCGTTTGCTGTCGGCCTACTGATCGCCGCGCTGTCCGCGTGGGTCGCACCTGGAGTGCTTTCCACTGTGACTGTGTGGGTTGCCTCATGCGCGACACTCACCGCCCTCGTTGACAGAGTGTTGTGGGATACCAACCCGGGTTTGGCGCGCGGCGGTCTCTGGCAGTCCGTCGCCCTGACTGCTCTGGGTATCGTCGGCTCGCTGCTGCTCTACCGATGGCTGCGACCGCCTGTTCTCACGATCGCTCTGGGGGTCGGCACATGGTTCATCGCTGCCGCCAATGCCGCAATGACCGGAAGCCAGTTTGACGATGCTCCACTGGACGTTGAGGCAGAAGTGCGCACCCTCGCCGACCAATCGCTGGCCTTCGGCAAGGTCGCTCTCGCAGTACTTATCGCCATAGGAGTACTGCAATTCATGCGCGCGAAAGAATGGCCATGGCCCGCCGGTGCAGTGGCGGCCCTTGTCGCCCTCACACTCGTGATGACATCGCACACTCTGGGCGTGGCTCTATCGCTGCTCATCACAGGCCTTCTCTTGGTTGCCAGTAGCGGAGCAATCGCCCTTGTGCTGCGACACCGACAACCCGAACCTCACTGAGCGGTGGCCCGCTGATCACCCATTCGGCGCATACGCCCCATGGCGTTCGCCCGAGTGTCCTGCAACTCTTGATCTGGTCCCCAAGTCTCCCCCGAGGGGGGCCGCTCGTGCATCCCATTTCCCTCTCACACCGTCTGCCCGTCGGTAACCTGCTGCACCCATTGAGGTTCACAAGCGCCGCAATACTGGCAACGGCCGCCATCGAACTCATGACGTTGCCGCCAAGCGAAATTCGCATGGCAAGTCTGTCTTCGTTGTTGGCAACGGTGCCGCTGACCCTGATCCTCGTGATCGCGCTGATGACCTATGCCCACCGCGCCGGAATTCCGATGCTCCTCGCCGCCGCGGAGTCGATCGCGGCAGCTGCCTTGATTCTCATCGTCCCCACGATTGCCGAGGCTTCAGCTCTCGTGGTGATGGGCGTGGTGCTTGTGGTGATTACCCGGCTACTCACCCACCTCGCAATGCCGATCGATGAGGTTCTTGACCTCTCGCACTCAATCGAAGCTCCACACACGCAGCGAGAAATTGATCTGCGCATCGTGGAACCCGAGGTCGCCAAGCGCACTCAGCGACGGCGTTAAGTGTGGGGCGCGTCTGTATCGAGCCGATTTCGTTCACAGAAAGGTAGGCACGCGACTACATGCGATTGGGCGCCTCGACACCGCACAAGGCCAGGCCGTTGGCGATGACTTGTCGCGTCGCCGCGCACAGCCACAGGCGGGCGATGTGCAGCGACTCGACCGGTTCGTCACCACGCGGTAGCACCCGACAGTTGTCGTAGAAGCGGTGATACGCAGTCGCGAGGTCTTCGAGGTAGCGCGCAACCCGGTGCGGTTCACGCAGTTCTGCAGCCGTGGCCAGTACTCCCGGGAAGCCGGCGAGCGCGCCGAGCAGGGCGCTCTCACGCTCGTCGGTGAGCACCGACGGATCGAGTCCGGCCGCACGCCAATCGATTCCGAGTTCGACGGCGCTGCGAAGAACCGAGCAGATGCGCGCGTGTGCGTATTGCACGTAGAACACTGGATTGTCGTTGGTGCGCTTGATCATGAGGTCGAGATCGAGGGTGAGCGGCGATTCGACCGGATAACGAATGAGCGTGTACCGGGCAGCGTCGACGCCGACCTCATCGACAAGATCCTCGAGCAACAGCAGGGTTCCGGCGCGCTTTGACAGCCGCACCTCCTCGCCGTTTTTCACCATTTTCACCATTTGGCCAATCAGCACCTCAACGTTGAGGTTCATGTCATCGCCCGCGCACGCCGACACAGCGCGCAATCGATTGACGTAACCGTGGTGGTCGGCGCCCAGCAGGTAGATATTGATATCGAACCCGCGCGCACGCTTGTCGACGTAGTACGCCGTGTCACTGGCGAAGTAGGTGTAATCGCCGTCAGCCTTGACGAGCACGCGATCCTTGTCGTCATCGAAGTCAGTGGTGCGCAACCAGACTGCGCCATCAAGTTCGATGACGTGTCCCTGCTCACGCAGTTTGTCGAGCCCCCGCTCAACGGCTCCGCTCTCATGCAAGGCACGTTCGGAAGCCCACACGTCGAAGTGCGTGCGGAATAGGTCAAGGACGTTCTTCTGCTGCTGTAACTGGGAGAGGTAGCCGGCCTCACGGAAGGCGACTAACTGCTCGTCATCGGGTAAGTCGAGGAACTCCGGATGCGCCGCCCGGATGTCGGCAGCAAGGTCGAGAATGTAGGCGCCGTGGTAGCCGTCCTCGGGCACTGGGCGACCATGAGCGGCCGCCATGATCGAGGCACCGAACTTGTCCATCTGCACGCCACGGTCGTTCACGTAGAACTCGCGGGTCGTCTCGGCTCCCGCCGCCTCAAGCACACGCGCGAGTGCATCTCCGACAGCCGCCCAGCGGGTGTGGCCTAGGTGCAAGGGGCCGGTGGGATTGGCCGAGATGAACTCAACGTTGACACGCTGCCCCGCAAGTAATGTGCCACGACCGTACGCCTCGCCCGCTTCGACAATGTCTGCCGCCAACACACCAGCAGCGGCCGCGTCGAGGCGAATGTTCAAGAACCCTGGGCCGGCGATCTCGACCGAGGCAACACCCGGGTACTGCGCCAGTCGAGGAGCAAGCACCTCTGCCACTGACCGCGGCGGCATTCCAGCAGGCTTGGCCAGGGTCATCGCAATGGATGTGGCCCAGTCACCGTGGTCACGATTCTTCGGCCGCTCAATTCGACCGTCAGTGGGCAACGCCTCGTCGGGCACGGTCAGCACACCGGCAGCAATGGCGTTCGCCACCGTGGCAACCACGACGTCGGAGAGTTCCTCGGGAGTCATGCCGTGAGCCTACCGAGGGCTAGGACGCCGCCTTCTCTTCCGGCTCCCAATAGGGGTGGTGGAATGCGTACGCGAGAGCGAGGCCGGGAGAGCCAGCGTGCTTCATCTTGTGGCCCAGACTTCCCAGTTCATGGAACATCACGCGCAGTGGATTGTAGGTACCGATCGGCACAGTCAGGCCGTAGCGCGGATCTTCTTCGGTGCTGGCGAAGGTGCCGAAGATGCGGTCCCAGATGATCAAGACGCCGGCGAAGTTCTTGTCGATGTAGCGCTTCAGAAACGCGTGATGTGCACGGTGGTGGTTCGGAGTGTTGAACACAAACTCAATCGGAGTCCACAGTCGGGGCAGCCACGACTGGTGAAGTGGTAGTTGATACAGCAACACCAACGCGTAGGCACCAAGGGCGAAACGGGGATCGAAGCCCAGCACCACGAGGCCGGTCATCATGATCATGTCCCACATCTCGTCGAAGAACGCGAGTCTGGTTGCGGTTGATGGGTTGAAGTGCTCGCTCGAGTGGTGCACAGAATGTGAGCCCCACAGCAACTCAACTTGATGGCCAGCGCGATGCCCCCAGTAATACAAGAAGTCCGCACCAAACAGCACGATCACAAGAGTGACGGGGACGTAGTAGTCACCCGTGGCCTCCTTGACGCGGTCACCGAAGTGCAGGGGCGTCACCGAGTAAACCCACGACATCACGAAGAAAGCGAGCGGAACGATGACCAGGTTGTTGGCGACGCTCGTGATGATGCTGGTGGAGAACGAGGTCGTGGCGTCCATCACCGTCGAATCGTCGGTGGCTCGCTCATGGTGACGTTTCGCCCAGATCCAACGCCCACCTTCAATAGCCAGTAGGGAGAAAACGCCAATGGCGAAGATGACCTGTGATGGTCGGTCTTGGTTCAGCACCACGACCATGAAACTGACGAAGGCAATCGGAAGCAGGATGTAGCCAAGTGCGCCCTCGTAAAGCTTGCTCGCGCTGTTCTTGCCCTGCGGTGGTGCAGTTGGGTTAGACACCGTGGCTCCCTAGTGTCAGGCGATCGGGAACCTGACCGAGTCGACCATAATGCCTTCTTCGACGCGGTGGTGGGTGCAGTGGCACGTGAACACGATCTCGCCTTGGTAACCCGCAATACGCGAGCACGTTCGGTCTGCCAAGCACTGGGCGTCGAGTTGCTCATTGTGCCGTGACGAAAGGCGTCGCTCGACGCGCTGATATCGTGACGAATCCCTGGCCCCCGTAGCTCAGGGGATAGAGCGGCGCCCTCCGGAGGCGTAGGCGTAGGTTCGAATCCTACCGGGGGCACTCACACTCACCAGTCGTATAAACCTCGGCACGACTTCTTCCCGAGATCACTACACGCCACCATGTCTGGCATAAGTTGCGGCGGCGCGAAGCGGCCACCTCCGCGTGTGTTGGGGCACCCGCGTCGAATCGTCGCGATGCAGTCCCTGTGGTAAGCAGTATCCCGTGAACACCAGCATCGACGAACCACGGGAGCCAGTGAGTGGCGACCGATTTCGCGACGCGATGGCCACGTTTCCAACGGGCGTCACCATCACCACCACCATCGACGCCGACGGTCGCTGGTGGGGGTTTACTGCCAGTTCGTTCTGCTCACTGTCAGCCGATCCCCCACTCGTACTGGTGTGCCTGGCTAAGTCAGCTGAATGCCACTCGGCGTTCATGACCGGAACGTCATTTGCCGTGCACATCGTGCAGTCCGACCGGGCTGATCTTGCGAAGGTGTTCGCAACCCGGGGAGCCGACAAATTCGCGGCCTCTCCCTTCGAACTCAGCGCACGCGGCCTGCCGGTGATGACCGAGGCGGCTGCCGTGCTCGAATGCAGCGTGCACGCGCGATACGACGGCGGCGATCACACGATCCTCATCGGTCGTGTTGATGACGTGGTGCTCGGCGACCGTGATGCCGTCGTGTACTACCAGCGCGACTTCCGTCGGATGCCCATCGGCCCCGAGGGTGATGTGGAAATGCCGCAGAGCGGCTGAAACCGCTCAGCCACCGCTGCCGGTTACGCGCGTGTCAGATTTAGGAAATCCACCTGCGACGTCATCGAGTTCGCATTGTGAGAGCTCATCTGAAGCAAGCTCGGGGTCAATGGGGTCTTGGTCAGCCATGACAACTCCTTAGAAAGGTGCCGCGACCGTATCTGGTGTCAAGCATGAGCGCCCGTTATCCCTTAATTTGAGATCCCTCCCCTGTCCAGAACTCCTGACGCAACTTGAACTTCTGCAACTTGCCTGTGGCAGTGCGCGGTAGTTCGTCGCGGAATTCGATGCGCTTGGGGCACTTGTAGCCAGCCAAGACCGTGCGACAGTGCGCCACCAGATCGTCAGCCGTCAGTGCCGTTCCATCGGTGACGACCAGCGCCGTGACTGCCTCTCCCCACTTGTCATCAGGCGTGCCCACGACTGCAACTTCACGAACGGCCGGGTGACTCATCAAGGCATCTTCCACTTCGATCGACGACACGTTTTCGCCCCCGGAGATGATGACGTCCTTCTTGCGATCGCTAATGGTGACATAGCCGTCGATTACCGCTCCTCCATCGCCGGTGTGGAACCAGTCATCGGCAAGGGCAGCCGCAGATTCTTCGGGCTGCTCCCAGTAAGCCTCGAGCACCACATTCGAGCGCGCCAGAATCTCACCGCTCTCATCGATCTTCACGCGCACACCAATGGCTGGCGCGCCGGCCTTACCAAGTTCGCGAGCGCGCGCATGCGGGGTGAAGTCATCCCACTCCGCACGACGTCGATTCATTGTGAGTAAAGGCGAGGTCTCAGTCAGACCGTAGATCTGAATGAACTCCCAGCCCAACTCGGTCTCAATACGCTCGATGGTGCGACTCGGCGGCGGAGCCCCCGCAACGATGACCCGAACTCGATCGCGACCAGGTATCTCGCCTTCCCACTCTGCGGCGGCATCAAGCACCATCGCCAGCACTGCGGGCGCGCCGCACATGATGGTGACACCGTGTTCCTCAACGCGCCGCAGAATTTCAGTGCCGTCAACCTTGCGCAACACGATGTGGCGACCACCCATCCCAGTGATGACATAGGGCATGCCCCAACCATTGGCGTGGAACATAGGCAACGTGTGCAGCAGGACGTCGCGATCGGTCACCGTGGAGTGCCAGCCGAACGTGGTTGCATTGATCCACAAATTGCGATGCGTCAGTTGCACACCCTTGGGCCGTGCGGTCGTTCCTGACGTGTAGTTAATGGTGGCGGTTACACCCTCATCTCCTTCCCACTTCACGCCGGCAGCGCCTGCCGGGAAGAGCACGTCATCACTCTCGCCGAGAACGAACCGATGCCGCGGCGCAATGTGCGCGAGTTGCTCATCGAGTTCAGGGTCAACTAACAGGACCTCAGCACCGCTGTGCTCAACGATGTAGTCGACCTCGGCCGGCGCCAATCGGAAGTTGATCGGAACCAAGACACGACCCGATCCCGAGACGCCGAAGAAACTCGTCAGTAATCGCGCAGAGTTGTGCGACACGATCGCGACACGGCCCCCGATAGGAACGTCAAGCGCATCCAGACCCGCGGCCTGAGCTCGCGCTCGGGCAGCCAACTGCGAATACGTGAGCGACCCCCATGAGGTAGCTGGCTGATCCTGCTCGTCGACAACAGCGACCCGCTGCGGATAGACCGTTTCCGCACGATCAATGAAATCGCGCACTGTGAGCGGAACGAACACCGAAACCTCCTGCTACTGAATGGGGCTGCGCATCGAGCCTGTGACCAGAGAGTAGCCCGTCGGCGACGGCCGACAGATAGCCTTGTCTCCTCAGCGAGTCTTGTCGTGGAAGGAACCGTTATGAACTCGGTACTCCCCCATCTCGCCGAGCCCCTCGACATCGGACCCATCACGATTCGCAACCGCATCGTGAGCTCCGGCCACGACACCGTCATGGCCGTCAACGGCTCAGTGGGCGACCAGCTGCTCGCCTACCACGAGGCCCGCGCTGATGGCGGAGTTGGCCTCATCGTCGTGCAGGTTGCGGGTGTCCATGAATCTGCGAAGTACACCAGCGCGGTATTGATGGCTGACGACGACACCTGCATTCCCGGCTTCCGCCGTCTCGCCGATGAAGTTCATGCACGGGGTGCCAGCATTTTTCAGCAACTGTTTCACGATGGTCGCGAACTGATGGAGAGCGAAGACGGCACGATGCCTGTCGCTCTAGCACCGTCTGCCGTTCCCAACGAACGATTTCACGTGATGCCACGCGCCATGCCGATCGAACTCGTGCGCGAGATGGTCGAGTGCTACGGCGCCGCCGCCGATCGCATGCGCAGGGCGGGTTTTGATGGCGTTGAGATAGTCGCATCTCACGGTTACCTGCCAGCCCAGTTCCTCAACCCACGCACCAACCTGCGCACTGACGAGTACGGCGGATCGCCAGAGAACAGACTGCGTTTTCTCCGCGAGGTGTTATCAAGCGCACGACAGGCCGCCGGTCCCGATCTGGCCGTCGGAGTGCGAATCTCGATTGGCGAAGAGTCCCCCGATGGACTCACGCCGCAGGAAGCCATTGATGCCTGCGCCGCACTGAACGCCGATGGGCTCGTCGACTACATCTCCATCGTCGCCGGAACGTCGGCAACGCTCGCGGGCTCCGACCACATCGTTCCACCCATGACGACGGCCGTAGGTTACCTGTCGCCGCTCTCGGCACGCGTCAAGCAGGCCGTCTCGGTTCCGGTCATTGTGTCCGGGCGCATCAACTCACCACAGGACGCTGAACAGGTCATCGCGCGAGGAGACGCCGATGCCGCCGTCATGACGCGCGCACTCATCTGCGATCCCGAGATGCCGGCGAAGGCATTCGCGGGAGACCTCGACGGAATTCGTGCGTGCATCGGTTGCAACCAGGCGTGCATCGGTCACTTCCACGCCGGCTACCCCATTTCATGTATTCAGCGTCCTGAGACTGGCCGCGAACGTACCTACGGCATCCGAATCACGGCTCGGCACCCGCGCGATGTGGTGGTGATTGGCGGAGGGCCGGGCGGATTGAAGGCTGCGGCAGTCGCCGCCGAGCGGGGGCATCGAGTAACCCTGATCGAGGCATCGCGTCGACTCGGTGGTCAAGTGTTGCTGGCGCAGGAGATACCTGGTCGCGCCGAATTCGGTGGCGCCATCACCAACCTAGAAAGAGAAGCCGCGCGGGCCGGAGTGAAGATACTGCTCTCGACACGGGCTGACCGCGCGTTGATTGACGAACTTGCACCTGATGCCGTCGTTGTTGCCACCGGCGCTGTTCCCCGTATCCCCGAACTTGAACTGATCGATGACCCGAAGGTTCTCACCGCGTGGCAGGTGCTTCAAGGAGCTGAGGTACCGAGCGGTCGCGTGGTCGTCGCCGATTGGCGCTCCGACTGGATTGGGCTGGGTGTGGCGATCGACTTGGCGCAACGCGGACGCAAAGTAACTCTCGGAGTCAGCGGCTATCACCCCGGCCAGCGCATTCAGCAATACGTGCGCGACGCGATGATCGGACAGGCCGTGCGACTGGGAGTGCAGATCATTCCGCTCGTTCGTCCCTTCGGCGCCGACAGCGAGACCGTGTACCTCCAGCACGTACTCACCAACGAACCCGTCGAAATCCAGGCTTCGTCACTCGTGCTTTCGCAGGGACATCTTCCGGTCGATGAGTTGCTCACCGACCTCGCCGATGGCCCCTGGGAAATGCGCGCGATCGGCGATTGCCTCGCTCCCCGCACCGTCGAAGAGGCGGTGCTGGAGGGTTTGGTGGAAGCCACCGCCCTCTAGCACCGCCCCTTCACGCAGGTTCAATCGTTACGTAACGCTACCGCCGCTGGAGTCTGGACCAAATCGGTTGGGCCCAGGTGTCGAGGGCTGCAAGTAGAAGATGAACAGAATCAGTCCACCGATGCAGCAGATGACGTTCAGCCACCACCACCAACCCGAACGATCGGTGTCGTGCAAACGTCGCACCGACACGCAGATTGTGGGGATGATGAAGATCAGCGCCACAATGAGACTGAGCCATCCCACATTGTTGATGTTGGTGCTCACTGCGCCGCTGGCGGCGTAATTGATCTTCAGACCGAACAGTCCGTCGAGGATGTTCGAGATGATCTGAAGGATGAAAAGCAACAGGATCCACCACCAGAACTCTGACCGGCTCGCCCTGCCCTCCATCTTCGCGAACTTACCGAAAACAGTCTTAATTGCTTCGCCGAAGCCCATGCTTCCTCCTTGTGCCCGGCCCGCCCGGAATAGCCGCATCTTTGCAGCGTGCGGAGGGAAATTCATGGCGACACGCACACAATGTCAGACCGCTCTGAAAAGGTGTTGGGACGAGTGGAGCGGAACTCGGGGCAGCACGAGCGACAGCGCACGCAGGGGGAGCCAATGGCGCGGATGATTCGCCTTCGATTTGCCGGCACCTGTCGCGGGTGTGGGCGTGGCCTCGGCGCGGGGGCAAGCGGTTGGTGGGAGTCAGGGCAAGGAGTGGCGTGTTCGGGGTGCGGGCCCGGCGCCCTGGGCTATAGGCAGCGCTCATCGTTCAGCAGCAGCCACCGCGTGATCACCGGCTCGGTGGTCGGTTCCGCATCGCACACCTCAACCGGCCGCACTCGCTACCCCAACGTCGGTCCCGCCGAACCTCCCCGCGAGCGAATCGTCACGATGCATTTGTGGCATGACGCGGCGATTCGTCGCTGGATTTGGACGGTGGTCGCCACTGCGATCGCCGATGACCGAAGGTCGGGCATGGCACGTTCCGAACGAGCGGCACGACGTCGCGCTTACCGTCGGTACTCACTGCATCTGCGCCGCGGTTGGTCACCTGGCGGACTCTTCCTTGATGCACCCGGGCGCGACGAACGCATCCGAGCTCTTGAGGCGGAAGTCTTCTCGCCCTTGCCTACCTAGACACCAACCCTCAGCGCGGCAACGGAACGACTGACCGATCGGGTTCACCAACCGACGCACATAAAACAGCGGGCACGCGTCGTGGATACGACGCGTGCCCGCTGTCTGTGGGGTAGATCAGATACCGAGAACCTTGGCCTTCGCGGCCGAGAACTCCTCATCGGTGAGGATGCCCTTGGCGTGCAGTTCACCGAGTTCGGTGAGCTTGGCCATCTGGTCGTCTTCCGCGGGGGCCGCGGCAACGGGAGCTGCTACAGGCTGGGCCTGCGCCTGCTGCTCAGCTGCCTTGGCGTCCTGCTTGTCTTCTTGCTTGTTCTTCACGTGGCCCGACACCGCGGTGGCGGTACCCGCGACAGCAGCAACTCGGATCAAACTTGGTCCTCGACGCCTCATGATGTTCTCCTTCGCTCAGGGGTGGGTGGGGTAAGAGCAGTGGATCAACCGGCAGCAGCAGCCTCAACGGCTGCAATAACGGCTTCGTACGGGATGTGATCGCGCAGAACAACCTGACCACCAGCACCCATGACGGCCTGAGCAAAGCGACCTGCCCAGGTGTTTTCCCACACGAGAAGCGCGGCTGACGAGTTGGGTTCAAGCTCAGCAGCGATCAACGCGATGTCGTCTTCATTGATCAGGCCCTCAATCTGCGCAGGTACATCGAGGAAGGCAGCGGAGACCTCGTGGTCAAGGCCATCAATTTCGAAGAAGGCCACGTTGCCCTCTGGACCCTTCGCAATGAAGACCAGGTCGATGATGCGAATCGTTCCGGAATCGACCAGACTCTTGAGCTCGGGGGCGATGCCGCCATTGAACTGATTTCCCGGAAACTGCACCACGATGTACTCAACGGGACCAATGCTCATGATGTTCCATCCTGTGCGAGGTGTCGTTCGATAGAGGGACACTACCGGTTATTCTCTACTTCCTGAACTCTGGCCGGGCAGGCAGCATCCGAGCGGGTCGGGTAACGTCGCCCTCACACCCCGCGGGGCATCGGTGATCGGGAGGCAGTGATGAAGAAGCTCGTCGTGGCATCGGTGGCCCTTGCAGGGGCCGCAGCGGCAGCGGTGATTGTTCGCCGCAACCGTCAAAATCAGATCAGCGAGGCCGTCGGCGACTGGGCCGACGCCGTCAGCGAGACCGCCGCATCCGCCGCCAATTCGGTCGGCGATGCCGCCAGCAAGACGGCCGATGCCGTGTCGAAGGCAGCCGACAAGCTACCCGACGAGGCCGGCGACGTCAAGGCTGCGGCCAAGGACGCCGCCCAGCAGGCAGCTGATGCCGCAACCCGCGCCGCCGATACGGCCGCCCAAGCCGCCGCAGATTCCGCGAGCGCACTGGCTGACGCGGCCGAAAAGGCTGACGCGGAAAAAGCTGCCGCTGCAGCCACTGCGTCTGCTGCAGCCACTGCGTCTGCTGCTTCTGCCGCCCCCGCCGACGACGACACCCCCACCGGCCCAATCGAGCCGGTCGCCAAGAAGCCCGCGAGAAAGCCGGCTGCGAAGAAGCCCGCGGCGCCCGCCGACACCGAGTAGGTCAGTTCACGGGTCCGTGGCGCCACGCGGCGATCGGCACAAAGAAGTCTTCAGGCTCGGGATCATAAACAAACGCGAGCGCGCGCACTCCTGACTCGGTCGTGACAACGCAGGGCACGTAGAAGCCTTCAACGGCACCCTCAATCTCCAACAGGAGCTGCCACGTTGCTTCGGCCGTTTCTGGGGTGAGTCGCAGCACACAGCCAGGCACCAACTGGTCGCCATCGCGAGTGAGGGCCGGATAGTCGTAGCCGGTGTCCCACAATCGTCCACGAACGTGATCGGGAACGCCGACGTGATCGACTACCCGGGAAGCGAGAGCGAACCACCGCACTTCGTCAGGTTGCAAAGTTCCGTACACGAAGACGGGCAATTGCTCACCATCAACGACTGGCGAATCGAACAGCGACATACTTACTCCCCTGACGCCGCGGCGAGGCCACCGGCCCGTCGGCTGCGACGGAACAGTCCCCAGGTGAACACGAAACCGAGTCCGTTGGTGGCCCAGTGCAAGCCCATCGGTGCAAGCAAACTGCCGCTTCCCACTCGCAGCAGGCAGAACACCACTCCAGCGAGCGCCGTGCCGACCACCGACAACACCACGGAAATCACTTGGGCGCGGGTTCCTGTTCCGAGCGTCGACGACACACCTGCGTTGGTCTCATGCATCACGAGCGACGGCAGGATGTGCCAGAGTCCGAACGCAAGCGACGACACCGTGATACCCCACACCAAGCCGAAGCGCGACCACACCATCGCCAGCAGTACTCCGCGGAACGCGACTTCTTCGAGCAACACTGTTCCGAAGGGCACAATCACGAGCGCATTGCGCATGAGATCCCACCCGCCTTGCTCACCACCGCGGTCGTCGTAGAAAAACTTGCGGGTGAACGGCAATGCGATTCCGATGAAGTACAAAGCCAGTACTGCCAGCACACAACCAAGTGCCCACAGAAGTCCGGTGATATAGGTGCCAGGGCCCAGGCCCATTTCGGTCCACGTCTGCTTGTCGAGCAAACCGATGCCGAGCAATATGAGCGAACCCACGATGCATGTGGGTACGTACCACTTTTCCTTCCACCTGTTGTTCATCAGGTTGAGCAGCACGAGGACGCCCAGTACGACGATGACCGGAATGAAGAGCACGCCGCGACCTTACGCGCCCTGACCAGGGATTCGCACCGCTGTGTCAGATCCGTCGGTCAGGGTCAGAGTGACAGTCGAGTCGAGACCCGAGGGTGTGCCCGCTGCCGGCGACTGTGCCGCAACGATTCCCGGAACCGACAAGGGTTGCGGATCGGCGGTCTTCGGCGACACCACCACGCGATATCCACCGCGCACCAGACTTGCGATTGCTGCGTCACGCATGAGCCCACGCACATCCGGAACGCTTGGGCTCACGCCGATAAGTGCCGACGGATCGGCGCGGGTAAATGGAACAACCGATAGTCCGCGAGTGAGTGCAGTCATGGCCTCACGCCATTCGGGCCCGGCGATGGAGCGGCCGTATACGACACCGAATGTTTCTCCGTACGCCTCGACATCGCGCAGAGCATAGGTCGGACCACGCGGATCACCCACCCACACGGCGGTTGCGTACTGCGGCACGTATCCCGCAAACCACGTCGCCCCCGAGTTATTCGTCGTTCCCGTCTTGCCCGCGGCGGGTCGACCTTCCAGACCCAGACCCGCCGCAGTTCCCGACGGTGTGAATGTGCGCTGCAACACCTCGGTCACCATGTCAGCCACCGCAGACGACACCACCTGACGACATTGCGTCGTCGGAGATGTAACGGGAGTGCCGTCATTGCGGGTGATCGATGAAATCACTACCGCAGGGCACGCACGTCCATGCGCTGCCAGCGTTGCGTACACGTTGGCCATCTGAACCGGAGACGTTTCAAAGGCGCCGAGCGTGAGTGCTGCATCCTTCGAACCAACCGCCTTCGAACCGCTGCGAGGCAGCGACGTCATTCCGAGGCGACCGGCCATGTCTGCGACCCGAAGTACGCCCGCCCGTTCAATCAACTGCACATAGAACGTATTGACCGACTGAGCGGTGGCGTCGAAAGCGTCGATCACGCCGTGACCCTGATCGTCGTCATTGTGAAAGCCGCCGTCGGGCGCATTCAATACCGCCGGCTGGTAGCCATCGGGAGTGTCGAGCTTGGTGTAGGGAGAGAAACCTTGTTCAAGGGCTGTGGCCAACGTGATCGGCTTAAACGTTGATCCCGGTTGGAATCGCGGCACCGCCGGAAGCACAATTTCGGTTTCACCCTTCTTCTCGCGGGTGCCCCAATTGCGGTTGGTCGCGATCGCCACAACCTTGCCGGTTCCAGGCTGTACGACCGCCATCGACGTCGCCACTCTGTTCGTGGGAGTGAGCGCTGCATCAACCGCATGCTGAGTGATCGCCATCGCCTTGGGATCCATCGCGGTCACGATGCGCAGCCCGCCTCGGAAAAGCAGGTCGGCGCGCGCTTCCTTGGTCGCGCCAAAGGTCGGATCGTCAGCGATGGTGTCGAGCACCATTTGACAGTAGAACTGCCACTTCGACTTGGTGCACCCATTGGCCGGCTGCGTCAGAGTGACGGTCAACGGCGCAGCCTTGGCCTTCTTCGCCTGCGCCGCAGTGATTACTCCCGCATCGAACATGCGACCCAACACCACATTGCGTCGCACCTTTGACAGGCGCGGATTGGTGATGGGGTCGTAATTGGTCGGACTCTTGAGCATGCCCGCAAGGGTGGCTGCCTGAGCAGGAGTGATGTCGGCGAGTTTGACTCCGAAAAATCGCTCGGCCGCAGTGGCGACACCGTAGGCACCTCGACCGAAGTAGACGGTGTTGAGATACGCCGCGAGCACACCGTCTTTGCCGAGGGTGCGCTCGGCTTCAACGGCAAGCCGGGCCTCACGCAGTTTGCGATCGAGCGTGGTGGCCGTTACTTCGCGCCGCTGAGCATCGCTACGTGCTTCGGTGAGCAACAGGTTCTTCACGTACTGCTGCGTGATGCTGCTTCCACCCTGTCGCGACCGGCCGGCCAGATTGTTCACGACGGCGCGCGTCGTTCCGCGAACGTCGAGAGCACCGTGTTCGTAGTACCTGTCGTCCTCGATGCTCAACACGGCACCGACCATCATCGGGGGCATCTGGTCGAGTGCTACCGGAATACGGTTTTCCGCGTAGTAGTTCGCGATGACGGTGGTGCCGTCGGCCGCATAGATCGTTGAACGTTGGGGGAGAGGCGCGTTGAGCGGAAGATCAGTGGGCAGACTTTCCCACCGTGAGACCACTTCGCGGGCGCCAATACCGACACCGCTGACAGCCGGTACCGCCATCAGCGCCACGATGGGCGCCACCAGTACCGCCCCCACAATCAAGCCCACCAGCGCTCGGAACCTACGCGGGGGGCGTTTGAGGGGGCGTGATCGGCCGGAGCGTCCATGGGTCACCGACCGACGATGGTCGGGGGTCGAGGCCCCCGGAAACCAGTCATCGAGGGCCGACATGACTCCATCATCCCTTTCACAAGCCCCGAGGTGGGTTATCCGGCGTTACGGGCACGTCGTGCCGCTCCCAGTCGTCAACGTATGGGCAGGTCTGAGAGTGCCGCGAAGCCGCGCGAGAAACGGTGGGTGCCGAGGATCAGGGCGATCGTCGGCCAGACTTGACAGTTCAAGGAGGGAGCATCGATGTCAGGTAAGCGGTCGTGGCCTGCCCTCGTGGGTGCTGGCGTGCTCGCGTTGTGCCTGCCCGTCGCGTTCGTCGTAGCCCTCGGCAAGGCCGGAATTCCCATCCTGCCCAGCGCCTCTGCCCCCGCCCCGGCCGCGACCCCAAGCCCCTCGCTGGCCCCCTTGGCCGTTCTCTCCGACTCCCCCGCGACCCACGCGGTGACGTCTGTACTCAACCAAGGTCCAGGAGCTCCGTGGCTGCCCTCCGCTGAGGTCGATTGGGCGGTTGGTACTCCTTACGACTACGCCTGTCAGCTCACTGCGTGGAAGGGGCCCGGCGCTGCCGTTTCCGGCCAGCGCACATTCCAAAGCGCGTCGGAAACCCTCACGGTGTCGGCACACGCATTCAGCGCGGGCGCAGGGGCCCTCGCCTTCGATCAGCTGTCCCAGCGCGTCGCGCAGTGCCCACAGCGTGAGTCGTCGGTGAGTTCTCAGCCGGTGTCGGTCGGCGGTGCCAACGGGCTGATCGGCCAAGTTCGACCGGAAGGCTCCCCCTCGACGGTCACGTCGGTGGTGTGGCGCCGCGGTGACGTGGTGCTCGATGTTCACGCGAGCGGGGTGCCCTACCCCAGCCTCATCGCCGCAGCGCAGGCAGTTGACGCTGCGGCTACCACCGCGATCGAACCGGTCTGTGCCTCAATGGAATCGACGGTTGAGGATGCGCTGCGCTCACCCTGGATCGACCCGAAGGTGTACACCGGATGGCTCGCCCCCGAAACCATTGCCATCGCCCCGTCGCCTTGGCCCACTCCCCCGGCCGGAGTGCTGCCCCGAGATCTCACCGCACCCCTCGAACCACTGCCCCAAGTGAGTGAACCTTCCGCGACTCCCACTGAGCCTCTCTGGCCTCCTGCCCCCACTCCCGTTGCCACGCCGGTGCTCCCATCCCCCGTGGCTGCACAGCCCAGCGCCACCACCGTCGGGGTACCCCGCCGCGACGACGCTGGCCCGGGCTGCGGCTGGGCGTTTACCGGTCAAACGACGCCCACCTTTGACGAAGCATCGGCCTTGGCGATCCGTACCGACACGATCGCCAAGGCGCGCGCCGCACTGATCGAGGCGCAAAAGGCGTGGCAGGGACAGGTGCAGAAGTACTGGGCTGCCGCAAGCGCGTACGAAGCAGGTTTGGGTCAGTACCGCCTCTATGCGGCGAAGATCGCCCAAGTAACTCGAGCCTGGGCAAGCCTTCAGGCTGCTCGCGACGTCTACGCGCTAGCACTGGCCCAGTGGCAGCGGGCCGTTGCCGACCGAACGGTGCTTGTGACCGCCCAGCAACAGGCAGCGCGTGACTACCAAGCAGCAGTCGATGCCTGCCTCATCGTGCCCACACCCACACCCACGCCCTCGGCGACACCAACGGCCTCACCAACGGCCTCACCAACGGCCTCACCAACCGTCGATCCCACCGTCAGCCCTTCACCGACCGACGCACCCACCGTGGTGTGCCCCCCGACGCGCCCCCCTGTGCTCGATCAGACGCTGCCGCCGATTCCGCCCACGCCAACGCCGCCACCGGACCCTCGACCGTCGGCTTCAGTTTCGACACCGACGAGCCGATGAGATGAGTAGATACACAACAGGTCAGCCCCGCCATGGGAGGGTGGAGTTATGACGGCTACCTCTCGGCACCGGCGACGTGCCGCACTGGTGATTGCTGCCTGTCTACCCGCGGCCATGCTCGGAGCCTTGGGTACCCCAGCCGCCCGTGCCGACGTGACCACGACTCCCGCGCCGACCTCTCCGGTGACGGTGACTTACGCCGTCGGAACCGACACCGGAGCTCCTGAGATTCGCACCGCCGTTGCCTCGTCTGAGCAGGGGGCCGTCAATCTAGTCCGTACCCTGCGCTCAGTTCCGGGGGTTCAGGCCGCCAACGTGACAGTTCCAATGCATCGTCTCGGCACTACCGTGAACACCGCAGCAATCGATCCCAGCGTTGCCTCCCAATGGGGACTTCGCGCGTTGAGTTTCAGCAGGACACAAGCGTGGAGCCGTGGCGCCAAGGTTGTGGTGGCAGTCGTTGACGATGGTGTCGACCGAACTCATCCCGACCTTGCCGGAGTTGTTCTGGCCGGCAGGAACATCGTCAATCCCGGCCGGCCCGTCGACCCTGGCGGTCACGGAACTCACGTGGCCGGCATCATCGCCGCTCGCGCCAACAACGGGCTCGGGGGTTCTGGACTCGCACCAGGAGTCCACATCCTTCCGGTCGATGTCTTCAATGGTGAATCTGCAACTGACGCCACCGTGGCAGCCGGAATTGTGTGGGCTGCCAAGCAGCCGGGCGTACGAGTCATCAACATGTCGCTGGGCGGACCTGAATCCACTGACGTGCTCAAGAAGGCATGCGACTACGCACGTAGCCGTAACATCGTGGTCGTCGCTGCTGCCGGAAATGACGGAGCGCGGGTTCCGAGTTACCCGGCGAGTTACCCGGGCGTCGTCGGCGTCGGCGCAATCGATCGCGACTTGAGTTTGGCGTCGTTCTCCAGCATCGGTCCGCAGGTCGATCTCGTAGCACCCGGCGTCGACATTTTGTCGACCTCCTGTGCGTTGACCTACGAAACTGAGGCAACCGACGTTTGTCCCACCAATCCGACAACTCACCAGGTTCGTCACATCTATGTGCGCATGAGCGGCACGTCGATGGCCACGCCGTTCGTGTCAGCATCTGCGGCACTCGTTGCCTCGAGGTTCCCCTCCTGGTCGGCAGCGCGCATTGCCGCCGAATTGCAGGCCACGGCACGCGACCTCGGCGCCACAGGTCGCGACGAACTGTACGGGTACGGCTTGGTGCAGCCACTCACTGTGCTGCGCGGAGTTCCGACGGCACCGCAAGGAACTTCCATTACGAGCGACCCCGCGAACTCAGCGATTAGGGTGCGTTGGCGCGGCGTTGCCCGAACCGGCTCGTACGGAGTTGATTACTGGAGTGTCGCCTACCGCAGCGATGGCGGCGCTTGGTCGGTTGCAAAGAAGTTGAGCTACGCCGGACATGCATGCGTCACGACCGTGTGCTCGTTGCCCTTCACGAACGTGCGACCCGGCCACATTATCCAAGCGCGCGTTGTCGCCGTCGAGCGTGTGTCGCACATCGTGGGCCCCGGTTCGACCGCGGGTCGTTGGCATGGCCCCGACGCCGGAAACACAGTCGACTCCGCACGCGCTCTCGGTCTTGTGGCGCCCGGTAACTCTGCGAGCGATGTCATCGCTACTGGCTCGGATGTCGACTGGTACGTGGCACTGGCTGACGGACTCGAAGTTTCGATTGATGACCCGGCTCCAGGGCACACCATCACCGTCTTCGACGCGAGTGATACGACGACTCCGCTTGCCTCCGATGACACACAGAACCTCGGAAGCGGAAACCCGCTCGTCATTGCGTCAACTGGGGTAACCACGACGTACCTCATCACGATCTCAGGTTCCGCCGCACCGACGACTCCCTACCGCGTGACGGTCGCACCCCTCTCATAAGGACGGCTAGCGCCGTACAGTGCTTGGTATGAGCACGTCGACAATTGCGGCACCAACGCTGCTTGAGCGGTTGCTGCCCGGCGTCGCCACTGCTCGTCGCTACCGGCGTAGTTGGTGGCGCGGTGACGTCATTGCCGGAATCACTGTCGCCGCCTATCTCGTTCCGCAGGTGATGGCCTACGCGCAGATTGCGGGCCTACCCGCAGTCGCGGGCCTGTGGGCTGTACTCATCACTTTGCCGGTCTACGCCGTGCTCGGCTCGTCGAGATTGCTCTCCGTCGGCCCAGAGTCAACGACGGCTCTGTTGGCGGCGTCGGTGGTGGCGCCCCTCGCACTAGGCGACCCCTCTCGATACGCCGTGCTTGCGGCATCGCTTGCCGTCATGGTGGGACTGATGTGCTTGGCAGCGTGGGCATTGCGTCTGGGCGTACTTGCCGACTTGTTTAGCAAGCCGGTTCTTGTGGGCTACCTCGCCGGCGTGGCCGTCATCATGATGCTGAGCCAACTCGACAAACTCACCGGAATCACCAAGACCGGCACAACGTTCGTCGACGAGATGAGCAGCCTGTGGGCTAACCGCGACCAACTGTCGGGGGTGACGTTGGGGCTGGGATTGGCCGTGCTCGCATTCCTCATCATCGTGTCGCGCTTGTGGCCGAGAGCACCCGCACCACTGCTCGCGGTCATCCTCGCCGGCATCGCGGTCGCGGTGTTCAACTTGCAGGAGCATGGCATCGCCGTCATCGGCGAAATCCCGGCGGGCCTGCCCAGCGTCGCAGTTCCGAGCATCGACACCGCCACCCTGCAAGAACTCATGCTGCCAGCCCTCGGTGTCACCTTGGTTGCCTACACCGACAACGTGCTCACCGCTCGCGCCTTCTCTCGCCGTTCGGGCCAACAGATTGATGCAAACCAGGAATTGCTCGCACTCGGGGCCGCAAATGTGGGTGCCGGTCTACTGCAGACTTTTCCTGTCTCGTCATCGGCGTCGCGAACCGTGATCGGCGAGCAGTCGGGAGCGCGCACGCAGGTGTATTCACTGGTCACCGCTGGTTGCGTGCTGCTGGTATTGCTCTTCCTGCGCCCTCTCCTGGCCACCTTCCCGAAGGCAGCTCTGGGCGGCATAGTGATCTACGCCGCACTCAAGTTGATTGAGTGGAAAGAGTTCAGACGGCTCTGGTACTTCAGCCGCAGCGAGTTCGCGATCGCAATCAGCGCAACCGCCGGAGTGCTGATCTTCGACATTCTCTACGGTGTGCTGATCGCGGTGGGATTGTCAGTCGCTTTGATGCTCTGGAAGGTGGCGCGGCCCCACTCGGCGGTGCTCGGCTTGGTGCCCAATCTCGCCGGGATGCATGACGTCGAAGACTTCCCAGACGCAGTCACCGTGCCGGGACTCGTGGTGTTCCGCTATGACTCACCGCTGTTCTTCGCCAACGCCGACCACTTCCGCGAACGTGCGCTGCAAGCACTCGCCATACAAACTCAAGGCGCTATCGCGAGTAGTCAGTTTCGACCTCGCTGGTTTCTCATCAACGCCGAAGTCAACGTCGATCTTGACTCAACGGCGGCCGAGGTTCTCGATGACCTGCGTCAGACTTTGGCCGACCGTGGCGTGGTCTTGGCCATGGCCCGAGTCAAACAGGAGTTGCGTGGAGATCTTGAACGTGCGGGACTGCTGGCCTCGATTGGACCCGAACACATCTTTCCCACCCTGCCCACTGCGCTCGAGGGCTTCCGAGCATGGCGTGAGGTTCACCCCGACGGCGCAGTCAGCGAATAATCACCATCGTCTGCTGATTGAGCGTGAGCAACCGACCGTCAGGTGACCACAGTTCTCGAACTTCGGCCACGTAACCCTCACTTGCTGCGATGACGCGCCCGCAATGAAGCAGTGGCTCATCGGTTGACGGCAGCCCGATGATGTCGAGGCTGAAGGCCAATGTTGCAGCTGGCCGCAGACCCTCAATGGGAACCAGTGACGCGGGCCACCACGCATCGGCGAGTGCCGCGAGCACGACCGCATCTGGCGTGACTCCCTCTGCCGGACTCACCCACCCCGTGGTCTCGGACGAGTCGATGCCGCTAAACGGGAAGCCGGCGACCGGACGACACACCAGTTGACTGAGGAATTCGGGAGCCACACCCGGTGGCATGCCCACCACATCGACCGACCGCCAGCCCCGTTCAAGGGCGCCGGGAAGCGGCTGGGGTTGCCACCGTGACGCAGTGAAGTCAATGTCGGCCGCACGCGCCGACCCGAAGACCACGACTGCGTCGGCCACGACCACCGGATCACCAGTCGCGTGCCCCTCGCGGTCGGCTTCGCGGGCTACCATCAGCGCGCTGACCGTAGCCGTGTTGGAACCTCGTCGAAGCATTGTGAGCGAAATGGTCGCAGGACCTGCGGGAACGGGGCCGAGCAAATGCGACGTGAGTGAACGTGGTGAGAGCTCGGGATTGTCAATGAAATTGACGGCGGCGTCGACGAAGGACCCGACGATCAACCCACCCCATGCGCCACGACCTTGTCGGAATCCCGGTGGTATCTCACTTAACGCAGTGGCGTCGAATCCAGGTTCAGCAGCGACAGCCTTCGTGGTGAGCAACTCGCGCAATGTCACCATCTCAAGCGCCGGTAGGAAGCACCACTACGGTGTCGCCAACCTTCGCCCAGTAGTAGAGGAACCGGGCATTGTCATCGACAGCACGCACGCAACCGCCCTCGGCGATCGGCAATCCCATCTCGGAGGGCAGGCTGACCGGATCACCCTTCTTGACGTTCCATTTGGAGACATCTGCATAGTGGATCGGAATTGAATGGAAGCCGATCGACGTCTCGGCGTCTTCCTTGCCCCACGCGAAACGCACCATGTACGAGAACACGACCTTGGAATGGGTATTCATCGTGTCGCGTGAGGTGGAGTACACGTGATACACGCCCTTGGCCGGACGGTCCCAGCGGCCAATGACCGGGTAATGCCGCACGACGCGATCGTTATCGTCGACGATCCAGACGTGCATGAGCGCCTTGGAGTACACAATGCGACGGCCATGCCGACCATCGGGCGGATAGGCCGGCACGTTTTCTGCCTTGACGAAGACAGTGGCGGCAATGGGCTCGGCATCGGACGTTGGCCTCGGCCGGGGTCGTGATGCCGGCGGGGCGTACCCGACCGTCTTGTTCTTCTGCTTCGTCGCAGTTTTCGCACGCGCTGGCTTCGATACCAAATGGGCACCGTCAATAGGCGGTACGACAGCAACGGTCTCGGCGGACGCCACAGATTTGTTGCCTAAGACCGAGGTGGCGATGGTGACAACCCCCACGGTGACGATCAGTCCGAGGGCGACATACAGCCAGGATCGACGCTCCCTGCGCACCTTACGTGGACCGCGAGGGGCACCGACCGCAGACGATTCGTCAGGCCGGGGCATGTGACGATATTAGCCCAAGCAGCCGCCTCGGGGTCCTCACAGGCACCTTCGAGCGGCGGGAGAGGAACAGCGTCAGATTAGTTGGAGGTGGGCAGCACGACGACCAAGTCGCCGATTTCAGACCAGCGGTAGAGGAATTCGGCGTCAGCGTCGTCTTGACGCACGCAGCCACCCGAGGCCACCGGCAGTCCGAGTTCGTACTTCCCACTCATGCGGTCGCCCTTCTTGGCGCCACGCTCGGGGTTGTCGGCGTAGTAGATGGGGATCGAGTGGAATCCAATCGACGCCGAGGTGTCGTTGAATCCCCAGGCAAACCGCACCATGTGCTGGAAGGTGACCTTCGAGTGCTCGTTCATCGTGTCAGTCGACATCGAGTAGACGTGGTAGGTGCCCTTCGCGGGGCGGTCCCAGCGGCCCGTGACCGGGTAGTCGCGGACGACCTCGTCCTTGGAATTGACAATCCAGACATGCATGAGCGCCTTGGAGTACACGATGCGACGACCGTGGCGACCGTCGGGCGGGTACGCGGGAATGTTCTTTGCGTAACTCGACTCGGTTGCCGGGATGGAAGCGTTGTTCGATGTCGACACCTTGGTAGCGGTCGACGACGACGCCTTCTTCGTCGGCGTCGATGTGCCGGCTTCGCCGACGTCATCGTTGGACGTAGCCGTGGGCTTGGCTGGCTTGGCCGGCTTGGTGTTAACCGGCGTGGCTTTGGCGGCATCATTAACCGCGGCGGGGGCCGCTGCCACGGTCACCGCGGGGGCATTGCCTGCCAGAGCCGAAGGCGCCGCCAATGCGACGACGACTGCCACCGATGCAAGACCCGCCAACACGAACGCCGTGCGCCGACGACCGCCTGAAACTCGACCCGCAGCATGCCCCAACGTGGTACCCACCTGACGGTGGGCCTCCGAGTCGGAGAGGCGGTCGAATTGCGAGGGCATCTCTTCACTCTAGATCAGCGGTCTGGAATCGCTGAAGCCGACACGTCTGAACGACGTGATCTGCCGCCCGAAAGGAGCATTGACAGCAAGTTCTCTGCCACGTCCAGCACGGAAATCACGAAAATCACTCGACCACAGGTCTAGATTCACCCTAGAGCGCGCAGCCCGCTCCTGACATCTGGAGGCAGACGATGCAGGGTCCCGTGTCCGCAGGAGAGACCGGTCCAGTTGCGGTCGAGCCCGTCCACACCGGAAGGGTCGTTGCCGTCTCGTTGATCGCAGCAATGGGCGGCTTCCTTTTCGGCTATGACAGTTCTGTCATCAATGGCGCGAATAAGGCTGTCTTCTACCAATTCCAGATTGCCAACGGCTTCTACCAGGGCTTCGTCGTCGCGATCGCTCTGCTTGGCTCGGCCGTCGGCGCGTTCCTCGGTGGTCGCCTCGCAGACCGATACGGCCGCAAGAAGGTCATGGTCGTCGCTGCCATCTTGTTCTTGATCGCCGGACTCGGAACTGCATTCCCCATCAGCGTCTACGACTTCATGCTCTGGCGCGTCGTGGGCGGTGTCGCCATTGGTCTGGCCGCCGTGATCTCACCGATGTACATCTCGGAAATTGCGCCGGCGCACCTTCGCGGTCGCCTGGCATCGCTGTTCCAGTTGGCCATCGTGATCGGAATCTTCTCGACCCAGCTGGTCAACCAGGTCATTCTCAACTTCACCTCCGACATCATTACGGCGCCGGTGATCAACCCCGACGTTCCGCCGCAAGAGGCCAACAACGTCATTGGATTCGGCCTCGAGGCGTGGCAGTGGATGTTCATCTGCATGGTGATTCCCGCCTTGATTTACTGGATCCTGTCGCTGACTCTGCCCGAGTCGCCGCGCTACCTCGTGGCGAAGAACCAGTCGGATCAGGCCACCAACGTTCTCTCGCAGATCTATGTCAACGACGTCGCTCCCAAGATCGCCTCGATCAAGCACTCCCTCGAAGGGGAAGTACAGTCGGGAATGCGCGACCTCAAGGGCGCCGCTATGGGCCTCAAGCCGATCGTGTGGATCGGCATTATCTTGGCGATCTTGCAACAGTTCGTCGGAATCAACGCAGTGTTCTACTACTCGAACCTGATCTGGGCTGCCGTCGGATTCGACGAGAGCAAGGCATTCCTGACGTCCACCATCATCAGCGCGGTAAACGTCGTCTTCACTCTTGTCGCGATCGGATTCGTTGACCGCATCGGTCGCCGACCACTACTGCTCATCGGTTCGATTGGCATGTTCGTCACTCTGGGAATCTTGACGTTCCTCTTCGAGACGGCACCCAAGTGCACGCAAGCGATCATCGACGATCCTGCAAAGATCGCCGGTTGCGACATCTCCGCCGATTTGAACACGCCAATTCTTAACTCGACGCAGGGTCTCATCGCGGTTCTCTCACTCAACGCCTTCGTCGCATTCTTTGCAGCGACATGGGGACCGGTTCTGTGGGTGATGCTCGGCGAGATGTTCCCGAACCGCTTGCGCGCCGCCGCCCTCAGCATCGCGGTCATGGCCAACTGGATCGCCAACTTCATCGTGTCGATGACGTTCCCCGGACTCGTGCAGATCTCACTGGGGCTCGCCTACGGACTCTTCACACTGTTCGCTCTGTTGTCGTTCTTCTACGTCAAGAAGTACGTGAAGGAAACCAAGGGCATCGAGCTTGAAGACATGGGTGTACTCGAAGGAGTCGACGCTTGAGGTTCGCGACGAACTGATGTTTCCTGTCGTCACGAGCGCAGACTGCCTACGCCATGAACCGCTCGGCGAGATTTGGCTCGGCACCGCCACACCTGGAACCGAGGTAGCCGAGCGAGCAACTGTGATTCGCTCGGCACTCGAAGGCGCCGGACATTCCATCGTTGACGCTGCGGCTCACGACGACGCCGCAATCACTGCTGTGCACGATCCCGAACTCGTTGAGTATCTACGCACGGCGTGGACGTCGTGGGAAGCGGCGGGACATCCCGGCCGAGACGGTGCCAACCGTGTGGTGCCGTATTTGTTCCCCTTACCGGGCCTGACCGAAGGACTTCCGGTACGCACGCCTACGGCACCGCACGCACGCGCGGGCATCTACTGCTACGACACGATGACGTTGATCGGGCCGGGCACATGGGAAGCAGCACGCGCAGCAGTTGATTGCACCTTGACCGCTGTTGACCTCGTGTCGGCCGGGGCATCGGGTGCGTACGCACTCACCCGTCCTCCCGGTCACCACGTCACACGAACGGTATTCGGAGGCAG
>JAPLAU010000032.1:176539-180676 GCA_026393115.1 Actinomycetota bacterium | reverse complement strand
TGATCACGCGTCACCATCAGCGCGTACGCCAGCAGGGCATCGGCGCGATCGTCGGTCACCTCGTCAGGCTAGTCGGCCCTGAGTGGCGTAGGCACGGGGTGTCGCACCGGGCCGGTAGCGTTCCGCGTATGGCCCGAGCGACTAAACCGAGCAGCCCGGGGTATCGCTGTGCCGAATGTGGCTGGGCTTGAACAACTCCACACCACCGGGGACGGTGACCCGGTCGCCGAACAGTTCCAGCGTCTTCGGCTTCGGTGTGGCGGTGAACGCGAAGAACGACAGGTTCGCCTGTCGGCCGCGGGCGACCATCGACTCCTCGACCAGGTCGATGAAGACCTTCTCCGAGTCCTCGACCTGCTTCTCAGCCGCCTCATGCGCCGCCAGCACCTCAGCGAACGCCTCCTCGACTACTGAGTTCGACGCGAGGACCGACTTCAGGTCCTTCATGGCCTCCCCACCGGTGCTGGAGTGGGCCTCGTCCACGATCACGGCAAACCTCTGACCAGCGACCTTCTCCGCCGCCTCCGCGATGACGGGGAATTCTGGAGCGTCGTGATGATGATCCGTGCGGTGTTGCCCGACAGGGCTTCGCGCAACTGCTGCGAGTTCTTGTCGATCCGCACGACCGTTCCCGGCGTGTGCTCGAACCCGGACACTGTCGCCTGCAACTGACGGTCCAGCACACGACGATCGGTGATCACGCTGACCTTGTGGAACACAGGCTCGTTCGCGCCGAACCCGGCAGCCTTGACCTCGTCGGTCAACACAGCCGGGTCACCCGGGGTGTGAAGGCGGGACAACCGGTGCGCGGCCCAGGCGATGCTGTTCGACTTCCTCGACCCTGCGGAGTGCTACGCGAGCCGGTTCACACCGGGGCCGGCCTTCACGGTCGCGTCGACGAGGCGCTCCACGAGATCCCACTGGTGGAACCTCGGGAACAGCCGCACCTTCTTCCCGGTCGGCTTGTTGCTCTTGTCGAGGATCTCCTCCTCATGGACGAAATTCTCCAGGAGCCCCATCCACGCGTCCGGGGCCCGCCAGCGTCGGCTACCCGACATGTCGAGGAAGAAGCCAGATGCGCAGCGTCACAACATTAACTCCGGCGTCAGCCGGATGAAGAAACCGCCCCGAACGTTCGATTGGTCGGTATATGTGTGTTCGCTTGGTCGCAGGGTGGCTGTTCGTTTCGTCGCGAGCCACGACGTATACAGGGTCGCGGAACTCCGGGCTACGAACCTGGACCGATGCGCGTGCAGGGCCCGACTAGCTTGTCGCCGACGTCGGCCATTACGAGGTTCTTGCGGCTGTGGCACACCACAAGATCCGTAGGCGAGCCGTCCAGTGCGTTAATAAGGGTTCGGCCTCGGCCACCGATGAGCACGTCTTTGCCAAGATCGCCGACAATCACTGAGCTTCCCGACCACGCACCGTGCAACCAGTCGTTGCCGGGACCACCCGATCCCGCGGTCCCCGACGCTCTCAAAGTGATCGTGTCGTTTCCTGGTCCACCGGTTGCCAGCGTCTGCGAATGCAGCACGGTGAGTCTGTCATCGCCGAAACCGCCGAAGAGGAATGATTTCGCGTGACGACTGGTCAGTGTGTCACCGCCAAACGATCCGTATCCAGCCCCACCGATGATCATTGCCGACGCTGACTTGGGTCGGCAGACCAACTGCAAGTGGATCTGCGTCCCACTCGGAATACCCTGCTCCCGCAGTGTGTAGGTACCGTTCTTGAGGAGCGCCAAACCGGAGTCATCGATATCGACGGTCGGCGAAAGCATCGACGTCTGCACGGCGACATAGCCCCTTGGGCAGCGGATGGACGCCGGCATCGGGGTCACGATCGACGTGTTGACCACGCGCAGTTGTGGGTCCGGGGCAGCGATGTCGCCGAGAGGCTGCGCCGTTCCGTGACCGTTGGAGGCCGCCGAAGAACTTGCCGCTGACGAACCTGCCACTGAACTTGAGCCATCACCGACGGTCAATGTCAGCGGAGTACTCAGAGATGCCGGGGTTAGGCCGCTATGTGGGGGGGGTCAAACAGTACGCAGGAAGACCCTGGCTGGTCACTGGGGTGCCCGCGTACGAGGCGTACATCTTGTATGTTCCGGCCGGGAGGCTTGTCGGTGTCTTCACGATGGCCGAGCCATTTGACAATGGCATCGAGCCGACTGCGACATCTTTGCCACTGACAACCTCGCCCGAGCAGTTCTTCTTGACCGGGCTCGGTGCGGTGTTGCTGTATTGCCGAAATAGTGCGACGACTCCCATTGGCGTGCCGCCCCCATCCGGTGCGGTGACTGTGACCTTGTACGAGGCCTGCTGCCCTACAGCGATCGAACTCGGTCCTGACATGGTGAGCTTCGAGATGTAGGAGGAATTCACCGCGATTGAGTAGTCTGTGCTGCAGTTGTGAATGAACTGATCGTCAGCCACTGAACCTTTCTGCGAGGTATTCCACAGCACGGCGGCATTCCAATGCCGATTGCCACTGCTGCCGTTGAAAGCCGTGTAGGTGATCGATGACCCTACGCCGGTGTTTGCCGCGTTCGTGTAGACGGAGGTGACGGTGACGCCCCCGGTCTGTCCGTGGCACTTGTAGCGCTTGACGTAGCCTTTTGCGGTGCTTGACGTCCAAGTGTGGGTTCTGCCCTGGCCGATGCTAAGGTTTCCGCTCGCCGCGACATACGCGCAGGTATACGTCGAGCCGGTCCACATTAACTTGTTCGACGATCCCCCGGTCTTACTGCTACATGTTCCACCAGCCGATGCGGGCGCGGCCAAGCCGATCAGGCCGAACATCACGATTCCGGCAACGGCCGTCGCGCTCGCGGCGCGGCCTCGAGTGATGGTGCGCTGACGTGGGGCCTCGTCAATGAGTTCAAGCACGCGCTGAAGGTACACCTGCGCGCAACCCAGACGCAACACACCGCATTGACTCATCAAAGATGCCCGCGTAGGAGTGGTCGTTGCCTCATTAGGAATTGCCCGCGTAGCGGCGTGTTTGTGGCCTCCGATGGCATCAGGAACATCTGCGACCTGGCCTCCACATGTTGGCCGTAGTAGAACGCTCCGCCGCGAAGGGATGGTGGATAGGACGTGGCCACGCAGGACAAGGCGCGGTAATGGTCGATGCGCGCAAGGGTCTCACCCTTCGCGAGAATGCGCAGCGCCGTTACACGAGTCTGCTGCTCAACGGTCAACAGCGACGGATCGTTGTTGCACAGTGCGATGTTCTCGGTGATTCGCCTGTGGGCTGCCGCCACGACCCGCTTGGCAGCCGACTGGATCGCATTGAACTGCTCTTCGCTGTAGCACTCGACTTCGTCGATGGGCCCGCGAGGAAGTCGATGCTTGAGCACGTCGACCACGTTTTCGGAAGCAACTCCGCTGGCTAGGACGAAATGTCGCGCCCGAGCGATCAGGTCACGTTGCGTTCCGGCCTTGGACGGCTTCGACTGCACGTGCAGAAGCCAGTCGTTCCACAGGCTCGGTGTCAGGTTCGCGAATGTCTGTAGGCCTCGATCGTCACACCAGGAAACGAACCGACGACCAATTGCCACACCACCATTGATGGTGTGCACGGACCGCCAGCCACCAGCAGGTCCAGTCAACCGCCGGCACGCCACCGCCATCTCGGCGCGAAGAGCCGAAGAGCCGACCCAGTCAGAAAAGTCAATCGTGAGCGACTCTGTCGAACCCTCAGGGAAGCAGACGACAACGAACGGGTCCGCCGGAGACGGCTGCTCCTCCATTGTGGAGGGATCGGAAATATGGGCTCGCGCCACGCGACACCTACCCCCACGCCTGCATCGCCGCTACTGCCCGGCTCAACGTCGGCACCTCAATCAGGACTCCCCCATCTCCCTTGCCCTTCACCCGGTCCTTCGTTCCCGGCGGTACTAGCAGTCGTCGGTAGCCCAACCTGATCGCCTCAGCGACACGCTCCGTCATCATGGGGACCGGTCTGACGTCACCGGACAGCGTGACCTCACCGATCGCCGCATCAAGCACAGCGCATCACGGTCACCCGGGGTAAGAACGTCGAAGGGATCGGCGACTGGTGTCACGGGCAACGAGGTATCGATGAATATCGTGCGCGCGCGCAACTGCCGCAAGCATTCGGTACGCGTCA
>JAPLAU010000032.1:0-176514 GCA_026393115.1 Actinomycetota bacterium | reverse complement strand
TGATCACGCGTCACCATCAGCGCGTACGCCAGCAGGGCATCGGCGCGATCGTCGGTCACCTCGTCAGGCTAGTCGGCCCTGAGTGGCGTAGGCACGGGGTGTCGCACCGGGCCGGTAGCGTTCCGCGTATGGCCCGAGCGAATAAACCGACCAGCCCCGCTTACCGCTGTGCCGAGTGTGGCTGGACCACCATCAAGTGGGTCGGTCGCTGCGGTGAATGCCAAGCCTGGGGCAGCGTCGACGAAGTCGGCGGGGCAGCGCTGCGGGCCGTCGCGGCTGGTCCGGTCAGTAGTGCCGCCCGGCCCATCGGCGATGTCAGCATCGAGGTCGCCAAAGCCACCCCCACGGGTATCGGCGAACTTGACCGCGTACTCGGCGGCGGACTCGTTCCCGGAGCGGTCATTCTGCTAGCCGGCGAGCCCGGCATCGGCAAGTCAACGTTGCTACTTCAAATGGCTGCCCGTGCCAGTGCGGCCATGGGTACCGCCCTGTACATCTCGGGCGAGGAATCAGCCGCCCAGATCCGCATGCGCGCTGAGCGAGTGGGAGCCATGGCTCCCAACCTTCTCGTCGCAGCTGAAACCGACCTAGCCGCAGTGCTCGGACAAATTGAGGCCGTCAATCCAGGCCTGGTCATCATTGACTCCATCCAAACCATCGGCCATCCCGAGGTTGATGGTCAGCCTGGTGGCGTCGCGCAGGTGCGCGAGGTCGCGGCGGCACTCATCCGCACTGCCAAGCAGCGCGAGATTCCGATGGTGCTGATTGGCCACGTCACCAAAGACGGCACTATTGCCGGCCCGCGACTCCTTGAACACCTCGTCGATGTCGTGCTCAGCGTCGAAGGTGAACGACATGCCCGACTGCGCCTGCTACGCGCGCTCAAGAACCGTTACGGTGCCGCCGACGAGGTGGGCTGCTTCGAACTGGCCGACAGCGGCATCATCGAGGTCACCGATCCCAGCGCACTGTTCATCAGCCAACGCGATATTCCGGTGCCGGGTACCTGCGTCACCGTCACCCTTGAAGGGTCACGACCACTCCTCACTGAAGTACAAGCTCTCGTCGTTCCTAGCAGCGCCGCAACTCCTCGCCGATCAACGTCGGGCCTCGACAGCGCCCGGGTCGCCATGGTGCACGCCGTGCTTCAACGTCGTGTCGGGCTCACCGATCTCGACCGCGCCGAAACCTTCGTGGCCACGATCGGAGGCGTCCGAGTGGGTGAACCTGCCGCTGACCTCGCCGTCGCCATCGCCCTCGCCGGTGGGCTCCTCGATCGACCGCTTGCCACTCGCACCATCGCTGTCGGCGAGGTGGGTTTGGCCGGTGAGGTACGTCGCGTCTCCGGAATTCAGCGCCGGCTGGCCGAAGCAGCCCGAATCGGATTCACCCACGCGGTTGTTCCCCGCGATCCAGGACCATTACCGCCCGGTTTGAAGGTGCTTGAGGTCGATGACGTTCGGCAAGTCATCGATGTGCTGGCACGCGAGCGCACTGGCTGAGGCGCGCTGCCCCTCCCTTCCTGCGTATAGGCTCCCTTACGAAGGCGCGACTCCAACGCCGACGATGATTCATGGGGAGTTTGTAGTGTCGGACCGAACGCCCGCAGATCCCGAAGCGGTACTGCGCCAGGTGCTTGCCATGGTGGCACCCGGAACCGCCCTGCGCGACGGCCTCGAACGCATCCTCCGCGGCAGAACTGGCGGTCTGATCGTCCTCGGACACGACAAGACCATTGAGGCGATGTCGGGCGGAGGTTTCGCTCTCGACGTCGACTTCACCGCCACCGGCCTTCGCGAACTTTCCAAGATGGACGGCGCCGTGCTTGTTGACGCCGACGTTACTCGCATTCTGCGGGCCGCAGTGCAGTTGCTGCCCGACCCGAAAATTCCCACCGATGAAACGGGAACGCGACACCGCACCGCCGACCGCGTCGCCCGGCAAACCGGATTCCCTGTGGTCAGCGTCAGCAAGTCGATGAACATCATCGCGCTGTATGTCGCGGGCCGTCGGTACGTGCTTGAAGACTCCGCGGCCATGCTGTCGCGCGCAAATCAGGCACTGGCCACTCTTGAGCGATACAAGCACCGACTCGATGAAGTCAGCAGCACTCTGTCGGCCCTGGAAATCGAGGATCTGGTCACGATTCGCGATGTGGCCAGCGTGTCACAGCGACTTGAAATGGTGCGACGCATTGCGCGCGAAATCTCCGGTTACGTTGTCGAACTCGGAACCGACGGTCGACTGCTGTCACTGCAGCTCGAGGAACTCGTGTCCGGTGTCGAGGATGATCGAGTCCTCGTCGTTCGCGACTACCTGCCATCAAGCGGCGGAAAGAAAGCACGCCGGATCGAAAGCTACCTGGCTGAACTCGATGCACTCGGGTCCACCGACCTACTCGACCTCAGTCAGGTTGCCCGTGCCCTCGGCAATGACGGTGACAACCTCGACCAGAGCATCAGTCCGCGCGGTTACCGCCTCCTCGCGCGGGTGCCCCGGCTTCCTGAAGTGGTCGTCGATCGCTTGGTTGACCACTTCGGCAACTTGCAGAGACTACTCGCCGCGAACATCGACGACCTTCAGGCAGTCGAAGGCGTGGGCGAGACTCGGGCGCGGTCGGTGCGCGAAGGACTCTCGCGACTCGCGGAGTCGAGCATCCTCGAACGCTACGTCTAACTCGCGGCTCAGGTGATTTCAAAGGCCTTCGTCTTGCTGACGACCTTGCCGTTCTTACCTTGCGTGTCGTAGCCACCGGCCTTGGCCGTTGTCGGGTTCTTGGGGCAGGTGCCTTCGGTCACGTCACCCTTCCACTTCACAGTGACCTGATAGGTGTCGCCGGGCTTCATCGTGACAATGTTCGAGTCGCCACCGGGGGAACAGTCATCACTGGACCACACCGGATAGCCACCTGAGGTAATGAGGATCGTGTTCGCCTTGGCTCCGATGTCGCGTCGGCACGCCTCTGTTCCGTTGTTCTTGATTCCCTGAGTCAGCGTCACCGGACTACCCGAGGGGAAACTCGTTCCATCCAGCGCAATAGTGACGGCAATGTCAGCATCCGAGCAGGCCGGCACCTTCGAATCGGTGGGGCTTGAACTACCGCTGGGCGACGACGTCGGGTCTGACGTCGCGCTACTGGAATTCGTGGGTGCCGGTGTCGGGGTGGCGCTCGACGACCCGCGGCCACGCAGGAACAAGAACCAGAACGCGATCAGGAGCAGCAGAACGGCTGCCAACACCATCAGTCGGCGGCGCCAGTACACCCCTGGCTGCTCCGGTCCGACGGGACTCATCAGGCTCACGACACAAAACGCTACCCCGCCGGACCCCTTGGCGATACCGCGACGTGCCGCAGAGCCAGTATCGGTCCCGTGGGAGGCTGGCCCCGTGCCTGTCGCCACGGCCTCTCAGAACGCGTCAGCGAGACCTCGCAGAGCCATTGTCAGGTGGTATCGCACGCACGGACGAAGCCTGCCGTGGCGAGACGCCAGCACCACGGCCTGGCAGGTTCTCGTCTCGGAAGTCATGCTCGGGCAGACGCCGGTTTCCCGTGTGGCCCCCGCGTACCTCGCCTGGATCGAGCGCTGGCCCGACCCCGAAACGACCGCGGCGGCGTCACCGGCCGACATCCTGCGCATGTGGGGTCGCTTGGGCTACCCCCGCCGCGCCCTTCGACTTCGCGAGGCGGCCATCGTCATCACGCGCGATCACCATGGCACCGTTCCCACGACCGACGACGAATTGCGCGCCCTGCCCGGAGTCGGCGAATACACCGCAGCGGCCGTTCGCGCTTTCGCGTACGGCCAGCGAGCAGTGGTTCTCGACACCAATGTGCGCCGGGTACTCTCACGCCTGATCAGCGGCACAGAGCGACCCCCCGCGAGCCTGACCAATTCCGAACGCGAACTCGCCACTTCACTACTGCCGCGCACCTCGAAATCAGCGGCGGAATGGTCGGTTGCTGTCATGGAACTTGGCGCGCTGGTATGCACCGCAACCAAGCCCGTGTGTAGCGCGTGCCCGGTGCGAACCGATTGTGCGTGGCGTGCGGCCGACTACCCCGCAAGCACGGTCGCACCGCGGCGACAAGCTTGGCACGGAACCGACCGGCAATGCCGCGGTCGACTGATGTCGGTGTTGCGCGAGAGCAGTGGTGCGGTGCCCGGCGCACTCTTGCGTGAGGCATGGGACGACGCGGCGCAACGCGAACGGTGCCTGGACTCGTTGCTTGATGACGCACTCGTCGCCATCGTCGGTGACGACGAGTACGCCCTCCCGAGTTCGTAAGCACCGCCGCTCGACATGTCCGGCCCCGGGGCATCTTTTGACCAGAGAATCCCCAGACGGTCACCTTGTGACCAAAGATGACCGAGAACCTCGGCGAGGGCGCCATCGACGGCGCGGGGCTCAGCCGCCGCTCGGGGTCGGGGTCGGGGTCGGGCCTAGCGGCAGCACCACGGTCTCGAGCGGGACCCCCCATGGGCCGAAGGCCTGAAGCGAAATCGCGGCGGCGTCGGTTCCGAAGCCGGACGTACTTCCAACAGGCTACGGGCCGCACCCCCCTGCAAGGGGAGATACGGCCCGTTCAGTGATGCGCGAGTTTTAGCCCTCGCCGCCTGTGATGGCCTCTTCGCCGCCGCCCACGACCTCAATCGGGGGGATATCCGGAAGAATGGCCTTGGGCTCGCCCTTGAAGGTGAATACCCGCTCGGCACCTTCACCCTCAACGTCGACGACCACGATCTCGGCCGGCTTGAGATCACCGAAGAGAATCTTCTCGCTCAGTGCATCTTCGATCTCGCGCTGAATCGTGCGACGCAGCGGCCGTGCACCGAGCACCGGGTCGTAGCCACGCTCAGCGAGCAGCGCCTTGGCTTCGGTGGTGAGTTCAAGGCCCATGTCCTTGTCCTTCATCCGCTCGTCGACCTTGGCAATCATCAAATCAACGATGGTGACGATCTCAGCCTCGGTGAGCTGGTGGAACACCACGATGTCGTCGATGCGGTTGAGGAACTCAGGCCGGAAATGCTGCTTGAGCTCGTCATTGACCTTGGTCTTCATCTTCTCGTAGGCCGACTTGGTTTGGTCGCCCGCCGAGAAGCCCATGTTGAGCCCCTTGGAGATATCACGGGTACCAAGGTTGGTCGTCATGATGATGACGGTGTTCTTGAAGTCGACGACCCGACCTTGAGCGTCGGTGAGTCGACCATCTTCGAGAATCTGCAACAGCGAGTTGAAGATGTCGGGGTGCGCCTTCTCAACCTCGTCGAACAGCACGACCGAGAACGGCTTGCGCCGCACCTTCTCAGTGAGCTGCCCGCCCTCTTCGTACCCCACGTAGCCGGGAGGTGATCCGAACAGACGCGACACCGTGTGCTTCTCGGAGTACTCACTCATGTCGAGCTGGATGAGTGCATCTTCGTCACCGAACAGGAACTCGGCAAGTGTCTTGGACAGCTCGGTCTTACCGACACCCGAGGGTCCGGCGAAGATGAACGAACCACCGGGACGCTTGGGGTCCTTGAGCCCCGCGCGCGTACGACGAATCGCCTGCGACAGTGCGTGAATCGCCTGCTCCTGGCCGATGACGCGCTTGTGCAGTTCATCTTCCATGCGCAGCAGACGTGCCGACTCTTCTTCGGTGAGCTTGAAGACCGGAATACCCGTGGCGATTGCCAGCACTTCAGCAATCAACTCTTCGTCGACTTCAGCGACGACATCGAGGTCGCCCGCCTTCCACTCGCGCTCACGCTGGGCCTTCTCACCCAACAGTGTCTTTTCCTTGTCGCGCAGTGCGGCAGCCTTCTCGAAGTCTTGCGAGTCGATGGCCGATTCTTTATCGCGACGCACATCGGCAATGCGCTCATCGAATTCGCGCAAGTCCGGCGGTGCCGTCATACGACGAATGCGCAAGCGTGCACCGGCCTCATCAATGAGGTCGATCGCCTTGTCGGGAAGGTAACGGTCGTTGATGTAGCGGTCGGCCAATGTAGCAGCGCTGACGAGCGCAGCATCGGTGATGCTGACGCGGTGGTGGGCCTCGTACCGGTCGCGCAGACCCTTGAGAATCTCAATGGTGTGCGCGAGGGTCGGCTCGGGAACCTGAATGGGCTGGAAGCGACGCTCGAGAGCGGCGTCTTTTTCGACGTACTTGCGGTACTCGTCGAGAGTGGTGGCACCGATGGTCTGCAGTTCACCGCGGGCCAGCATTGGTTTGAGGATGCTGGCAGCGTCGATGGCACCTTCAGCAGCACCGGCGCCGACGAGCGTGTGCATCTCGTCAATGAACAAGATGATGTCGCCGCGCGTGCGGATTTCCTTAAGCACCTTCTTGAGTCGCTCTTCGAAATCACCGCGGTAGCGACTACCGGCCACCAGCGCGCCGAGGTCGAGTGAGTAGAGCTGCTTGTCCTTGAGAGTCTCAGGAACCTCGCCCTTGCAGATCATCTGCGCGAGACCTTCAACAACAGCGGTCTTACCCACACCCGGCTCACCAATGAGTACCGGGTTGTTCTTGGTACGGCGCGACAGCACCTGCATGATGCGCTCGATGACGAGTTCGCGGCCGATGACCGGGTCGAGCTTGCCTTCGCGCGCGGCCTGAGTGAAGTTGCGGCCGAACTGGTCGAGCACGAGCGAGGTTGACGGAGTTCCTTCGGCGGGACCGGCTGCTGCCGGCTCTTTGCCCTGATAGCCCGAGAGAAGCTGAATGACCTGCTGGCGCACGCGGTTGAGGTCGGCGCCGAGTTTGACCAGCACCTGAGCGGCGACTCCTTCGCCCTCACGAATGAGGCCGAGCAGGACGTGCTCAGTACCGATGTAGTTGTGGCCCAGTTGCAACGCCTCGCGCAGGCTCAGTTCGAGCACCTTTTTGGCGCGCGGGGTGAAGGGGATATGTCCGCTGGGGGCCTGCTGGCCCTGGCCGATGATCTCCTCAACCTGCGAGCGCACGGCCTCCAGCGAGATGCCGAGGCTTTCGAGCGCCTTGGCAGCGACCCCCTCGCCCTCGTGAATGAGGCCGAGCAGGATGTGCTCGGTGCCGATGTAGTTGTGATTGAGCATGCGGGCCTCTTCTTGGGCCAACACCACAACACGTCGGGCTCGATCGGTGAACCTCTCGAACATCGCCCACACTCCTGACAACTGGCCGAGGACCGCTCCCCGGGGACTCCATGCTAACGGCGCGCCTCCAAGACTTCATCCGGAAGGCGTCCTCTGCTTCAACCCGTTCGAGTCACCCAGTGTTCCCGAGAGCGTCCGCCGTGGGCGAACAGAGCCCGAAAAGCTCAATGCGCAGCGTCGTAAGCCTCAATAACCGATGCCGGAATGCGGCCGCGCTCTGACTCGATCAGGCCCTTCTTCTTGGCCTTGGAGAGGTCAATTTGGTACGACACTCCGTCAAGGGCGAAAAGTACGGTTTCATGAGCCGAATCACCATCGAAGTCATCGATGCGCACAATCGCACATCATCGCCACATTTGGTAACTCAAATTTAGTAATAACCGAGGAGCAGTCGCCTACCAACCCCGCCATAAGGTTCTGACCTTGGGTTATGGCTGCCTTCGATAGGCTCGCGCCACCATGAATGACAACACATTGTCAGCAAGTGACTCCGATCTGAGAGCACATATTCGCCTTCTCGGCACCATGCTCGGCGAATCCATCGTGCGACTTGAATCCGACGGCGATGAGTTATTCGAGCTCGTTGAGCATGTGCGGAGTTCAGTGCGCACCGAACCGGGCGTTGCCCTCGCTCGCCTCGAGGCAGTCGACCTGACCACGGCGACACGTTTGGCACGCGCATTTTCTATCTACTTCCAACTAGCGAACGTGGCCGAGCAGGTGCATCGTGCGCGCCAGGTGTCTGCGCGCCGGGCATCAGCAGATGGCGGACCGCTTGCTCGCACTATGGCGCAAATTGCCGACAGCGATCTCACCAGCGCCGAAGTTGCCGACGTTGCTGCACGCCTCGCCGTTCGACCCGTGTTTACGGCTCACCCCACTGAAGCAAGTCGACGAAGCGTCCTGCTGAAGCTCAGGCGCATTGCCGACGTTCTCATGGCCGGAAACCTCGGCCCCCGTGAACGTGAACAAATCGCGCGCTATGTCGACTTGCTCTGGCTTACCGACGAGCTGCGACTAGAAAGGCCCGAGGTATTAGACGAAGCACGCAATGCCCTGTATTACCTCGACGGTATTGCTCAGGGGCCACTCACCGAAGTTCTCGACGACCTCGAAACCGGACTGAGATCGGTGGGAGTCCAACTTGACCCGTTCGCGCGACCCATTTCATTTGGCTCGTGGATCGGAGGAGATCGCGATGGAAACCCCTTTGTCACTCCGGCTGTTACGCGGTCGGTAATCGGCATTCAGCGCGATCACGCCATTCGCGACCTCATCGCCCAACTTGACCGGCTCCTTGAGGATCTCTCAGTCAGCGAGCGTCATGTCGGCAGCGATCCGGCACTTGACGCCGATATTGAACGCGATCTCGCCTGTCTGCCCGAACTCGACGCACGTTACCTGCGCATCAATGCTGAAGAGCCATGGCGACTCAAACTCACCGCAGTGCGGCAGAAGCTCGCAAATACCCGTGCCCGCCTCGGCACCACACTTCCCCATATCGAGCGACACGACTACCTGAGTACCAGCGAATTGCTCGCCGACCTTGCTGTGGTGCGCGATTCCCTCGCGCAGCACAGCAGCCCGCTGGTTCTGGGGGTGCTTGACGACATGCTGCGCGTTTCGTCCGCGTTGGGCATCAACCTTGCGACCCTCGATATCCGCGAGCACGCAGCGGCGCACCATCAGGCCTTGGGTCAACTCATCGATCGACTCGGCACCGAAGACATGCCCTACGACGACATGCCGCGCACCCAACGCCTGTCGGTGATCAGTCGCGAATTAGCGGCACAGCGACCGCTCGCTCCAATACCTCCCCCACTCGACGAGGCCGGCGCTCGCACCTTCGATACCTTCGTTGCCATTCGAGAGGCCCTCGATCGTTACGGCTCGGATGTAATCGAGAGTTACATCGTGTCGATGACGCGCGATGCCGACGACTTACTTGCCGCAGTACTCCTGGGCAAAGAGGCAGGTCTCGTCGATCTCTCAACCGACACCGCGCGCATCGGATTCGTGCCGCTTCTCGAGACAGTCGGTGAACTACGGCGTGCGGGCGAGATTCTCGATTCCATCCTCAGCGATCCTTCCTACCGACGCATCGTCGATCTGCGAGGCGGTTGCCAGGAAGTGATGCTGGGGTACTCCGACTCCAATAAGGACGCCGGCATCATGACCTCGCAGTGGGAGATTCAACTCGCGCAGCGTCGCCTGCGCGATGTAGCGAGCGCCCACGGAGTACGACTGCGACTTTTCCACGGCCGGGGCGGAACCGTGGGCCGTGGCGGCGGACCCACCTACGAAGCGATTCTGGCGCAGCCCAGTGGGGTGCTCGATGGCGAAATCAAGGTCACCGAGCAGGGCGAAGTCATTAGCGACAAATACCTGCTTCCCGCGCTTGCTCGCGAAAACCTCGAACTCGCAGTTGCCGCCACGCTTGAAGCCAGTTTGCTCCACCGAAAGCCACGAATTGAATCGCACACCCGTGACTTGTGGGACCGCGTCATGGGCGATGCAAGCGCCGCAGCGTTTGCGTGTTACCGGACGCTCGTCGACGACCCTGAGCTGCCGGCGTACTTCGCGTCGTCAACTCCCGTCGCAACGCTGGCTGATCTGAACATGGGCTCACGTCCGTCGCGACGTGCCTCCGCCGATGAGGGACTCGCGAATCTGCGCGCCATTCCGTGGGTGTTTGGCTGGACTCAGTCCCGCCAAATCGTGCCGGGTTGGTTCGGCGTCGGAAGCGGACTCGCTGCGGTTCGCGAAGCGGGCGACGGCGACACACTTCAGGCAATGTACGAGGGCTGGCACTTCGTTCGCACCTTCATCTCCAACGTCGAAATGACGTTGGTTAAGACCGACCTCAGCGTTGCACGTCACTACGTTGAACAGTTGACACCCGAGCACCTGCAGCGATTCATCACCGAGATCGAGTGCGAATACGAACTCACCGTTCGCGAGGTGTTGGCACTCACGGGTGAGAGCGCACTGTTGTCAACGCATCCGTCGCTGGCACGAACTCTCGCTGTGCGCGATGCCTACCTGATGCCGCTGCAGTACCTGCAAGTGTCACTCCTGCAGCGTATTCGTGCGGCGGGAGAAGCTCCCCTCGCTCCCGAACTCAATCGCGCCTTGCTCGTGACCGTGAACGGAATTGCCTCAGGGTTGCGCAATACCGGCTGAAGCGAGGAATCCCTCAGAACGTGATGAGAGAACGTGCCGGCTGGTCACCTGCCGGGGCGGGTCGCCCCAGCAGATAGCCCTGACCTAGCGAGATGTTCGCCCTTTGCATGGCCGTCAACTGTTCCACCGTTTCGATCCCTTCAGCGATCGTGACGGCATTCACAGCGCGTCCCAAATCACTCAATACCCGCAGCAGTCCGTCAAGACGGGAAGTGTCGACCCCCGTTGCAAAGAGCCGATCGATCTTGATGGCATCCACATCGAACTGGTGCAGATACGACATCGAGGAATAGCCGATACCAAAATCGTCAAGAGCGATGTTCACTCCCATGGCCTTGATTTCCTCAATTTCAGCGAGGGGTACGGGTCCGGCGGCGAGTAACGTGTCCTCCACCAACTCCAGCCCGAGTGTCCGCGGCGCCACTGACCAACGGTCGAGTGCCTCGCGAACGATGCGCGGCAAAGTTCCGCGACCCAATTGTCGAGCCGAGATGTTGATCGACATGACGTGCAATTCATGTCCCTCAGCCGCCAGCCACTTGGTCTGCACCGAGAGCGCGCGATCGATCACCCACTCGCCGATTTGCTCCATCAACGGCCCTGAATCAACGTGGTGCAGGAACGATCCCGGGGCAAGAACTCCCTGCTCGGGGTGGTTCCACCGCAAGAGCGCTTCGGAGCCGACAGTGAATCCGCTGGTCAGGTCAATGACGGGCTGAAACACCAAATCAAACTCGTCATCACTGAGCGCCTGTTCGAGTCGCTCGTGAGCATCGAGTCGGACGCGCACTTCCTCCTGCATCGCAGGAGTAAAGGTCGTCCACCGATCTCCTCCACTGCGCTTTGACACATACATCGCAGTGTCTGCGTCACGCAACAACTCAGTAGCGTCTCCTCCGTGTGGCGGCACGGTCACCAGCCCGACACTGGCGCTGACCCTCACCGTGGCGAGATCGAGGACGACCGGCTGGTCAACGGCGTCGCGCACAGCCGACATGAAGGAATCGAGACCACGTTCACCCGTATCCAGCGGCGCCACGAGCACGAACTCGTCACCACCCAGCCGCGACGCTGTTCCGGAGGTCCCCACGGCCGATTCGAATCTCTCGGCCAGCAGAGTCAGCAGTTGGTCACCTGAGTGGTGACCTAGCCCATCATTGATGTCTTTGAAATTGTCGAGGTCGAGGAATGCCACCGCGAGCGACGACGCGGCCCCTCGCACACCAGCCAGGTGCTCGTTGAGATGCGTGCGAAGTAACTCTCGATTAGCCAGGCCCGTCAGAGCGTCATGGGTCGAACGATGACCGAGTTCATTTTCAAGATTCTTGCGACGCGTGATGTCGGTGTGCGTCACGACAATTCCGAGTGCGCCTGTTACGGGAACTGCCTGCAGGTGAAACCAGGCGTCTCTCCCCGAGTGAGCAAGTTGGTAATCGTAAGAAAACGTATCCGACTCGCCTCGTGCAACGGCCTCGATCCCATCGGCCACATTCCCCGCACCGTCCGCGTCGGGCATTCCTGAATCCGCCGCTCGGCGACAGACCTTGATGTAGTTCATCCCCACCCATTCGGGTTCGGCGTCTGACTCCGAGCCACCCCAGAAGCGGGTCCACGAGCCGTTGACCGCCACGATGTCGCCCTCAAGGTTGAGCATCACGGTTTGAGTTGGCAAGGAATCAAGGATGGACTGCACCAGAGCGCGCTCGGACTCGCGTCGGACCCTCTCGTTCGACTCCTCGGTTACGTCACGTTGCACCGCAACCCAGTTCGTGAACCAACCTTTTTCGTCGGAGACGGGCACCATCTTGATCTCAACCCCGTAAGGAGTGCCGTTCTTGGCCTGATTGCTCAGCGTCACATCGAGCTGCCCCCAACGGGAGAACGCCTCATGAAAGCGCGCCAATTCCCCTGGGTCAGTGTGTGGCCCCTGGAACATGCGTGGGCTGCGGCCGAGCACCTCATCACGGTCATAACCAGTGAGGCTCAGAAGAGCCTCATTGACGTACACGATGACAGGACCAGGCGGCCCAAACGGTTCAGCGGTCGTGATGACCACAGCTTCGGCGATGACTCGAATAGCCCGGCTAAAGGCCCACAATTCCGAACTTGATGTCGGGGGTGCCCGATGGGGCAAGGCCACCCCCAGCCCGCTATCGGTGGCGAAAAGTCGCACACCAAGCTCCTTTCCCTGCCACCTCGTGGTGAGGTCGAGAGCACCGCCATGCCGAGGACTGGTCGGCGCAATCTCAGCCAGTTCGGGCCACCATTCGCTCAGAGGTGCACCGACGACTTCACTCGGATCTACGTCAAGTCGTTCGCAGGCAAAGCGATTGACGAACTGGACGGTACCGTCTGAATCGACGAGGAGGTACCCCTCATCGGGCAAGAACAGGAACGCATCGTCTGCGATTCTCGACGTGGCCATCTCCTGCCTTCCTCTGGCCCCAAACCCGGCGAACGTGCTTCGAACCATCTCGCCGCACCACTCTAGGCAGGCGGAAACCCGCATGTCTCGGTTTGCTGTAATCTACAGAACCCGCAACATTCGAATATTGCCCAAGGTGTTGGGTTTCACCCTTTCGAGGCCGAGAAACTCAGCCACACCCTCGTCATACGACTGCAGCAACTGTTCGTAGACATCGGTGCTGACCGGCGTCTCCTCGATCTCGGTGAATCCATGCCGTCGGAAGAATTCGGTCTCAAAGGTCAGGCAGAACATCCGAGTGACGCCCAGATCGATCGCGCGTTCGGTGAGGGCCTGCATGAGTGCAGAGCCAACTCCTGTTCCCCGGGTCTCTGGTAACACCGCCAAGGTGCGCACCTCAGCGAGGTCTTCCCAGAGCACGTGCAGTGCGCCGCACCCCACCACCACGCCCTCGACCTCGGCTACGAGGAACTCGGGGACATCCTCGTAGAGGGTGACCGTTGCCTTGGACAGCAGGCGTCCGTCTGGTGAGTAGGTATCGACGAGATCGCGAATGAGGGCCACATCGCTCGTGCGTGCGTGCCTCACCAACACCTGCGGCCCCACTACCGTTCCCGCGGCTTAACGAGCGGAAACAAGATGGTGTCGCGAATGCCGAGGCCGGTGAGTGTCATCAGCAAACGGTCGATGCCAAGACCCGCACCGCCTGTGGGCGGCATGCCATGCTCAAGGGCGCGCAAGAAATCTTCATCAACTGACATCGCTTCGGCATCACCGCGCCCGCGCAGCGCTGACTGCGACTCGAGTCGCTCGCGTTGCACGACGGGGTCAACTAGTTCGGAGTAACCCGTCGCCTGCTCGAAACCGTCGATGTAAAGGTCCCACTTTTCGACCAAGCCCTCGTGCTCGCGATGCCCGCGCACCAGCGGCGAGGTGTCTTCGGGATAGTCGTAAACGAATGTTGGCCGTGTGAACGTGGTGACGACGTGGTGCTCAAGCAGTTCCTCGACGTACTTACCCGCAACCCAGGTGGGCTCGGAATGAATGTCAACCGCTTCACCCAGTTCGCGTAGCCGCGAAATCGACGTTTGCGGCGTGATCTCCTCGCCCACTGCCGCACTGACCGAGGGGTAGACGTGCACCGCGTCCCAATCGCCAGATAGGTCAACCGAACGGCCATCGGCGTGTTCGAACACCAAACTGCCGTGTGCTGCAACGGCAGCCGCCTGAACCAGTTCACGGGTTTCGCGGGCCATGTCGGTGTAGTCGGCGTAGGCCTCGTACCACTCCAACATGGCGAACTCCGGCGAGTGGGTGCGGTCGGCACCCTCATTGCGGAAGTTGCGATTGATCTCAAATACTTGCTCGAGGCCACCGACCACACATCGTTTGAGGAACAACTCAGGGGCAATGCGTAAGAACAAGTCGATGTCGAACGCATTCGAGCGGGTCACGAAGGGGCGAGCCGTCGCGCCGCCATGTTGGGTTTGCAGCATTGGGGTTTCCACCTCAAGGAAGCCCCACCCGTCGAAGGTTGACCGCAATGACTGCAACACCCGTGGACGCATGCGAGCCATGACTTGTGCCTCGGGCCGCACAATCAGGTCGACGTAGCGTTGGCGCGAGCGGTTTTCCTCACTGAGTTCCTTGTGTGCCACGGGCAGCGGTCGCAGGGCCTTGGCCGCGAGCTGCCACGACTCGACCATCACGCTGAGTTCACCGGTGCGGCTCGAAATCACTTCGCCCTCGACAGCAACGACGTCGCCGATGTCGACGAGGTGCTTCCAGTCATCCAGGCGCTCAGCGCCAACACGATCGAGCGAGATCATCACCTGCAGTTCGGCACCTGCACCCTCGCGGAGACGTGCAAAACACAACTTGCCGGTGTTGCGCACAAAGATCACGCGACCGGCGACAGCGACCTTGACTCCGGTTGCCGTGTCAGCCTCAAGATCAGGAAACTGCTCGCGTACCTGCGCAAGAGAGTGTGTGCGAGGTACTCGCACGGGGTAGGCCTCGACTCCGCCGTCGAGCAGTCGGCGTCGCTTGTCGTGACGCACCGCCATCTGCTCGGGCAGGTCGTCATCGTGGCTAAGGTCGGTGCTGGGCTCTGTCATGGTGACCCAAGGCTACCGACCCGCTGCGCGGCTCATGCTTCGACGTTGCGGTCAAACACCAGTCGGAGACCATCGAGGGTGAGATGAGGTGCATGGGCCGTGATGGTCTCTGAGTGCGGAACGACAATCGGAGCGAGCCCGCCCGTCGCGATGACAGCCGCTGGCACGGCACCGAGCTCAACGGTAATGCGACGCACGAGGTAGTCAACTTGCCCGGCGAAACCGTAGAGCGCACCACTTTGCAGAGCCTCGACCGTGTTCTTACCGATGACGTTGCGCGGCTCGACGAGTTCGACCTTGCGCAGTTGAGCGGCGCGCGACGCTAGGGCGTCAAGAGAGATTTCGATGCCAGGTGCCAAGGCGCCACCGAGGAACTCGCCACGTGCCGAAACCACATCGAGGTTCGTCGACGTTCCGAAGTCGACAACGATTGACGGTCCGCCGTACAGCGTGAAGGCAGCCAGGGTGTTGACGATGCGGTCGGCACCCACTTCCTTCGGGTTATCGGTGAGAATCGGCACGCCTGTCTTGGTTCCAGGCTCGACCACGACGTGAGGCACATCGGGGTAGTACTCGTCGATCATCTGGCGCATTTCACGCAGAACTTGGGGCACGGTCGAGCAGAGCGCAACCCCGGTGATCTTGGGCTTATCACTGAGCAGCCCGCGAAAGGTCAGGGCCATTTCATCGGATGTCGAACGCGCGTCGGTCTTGACGCGATACGAGCGCATGAGGTCGTTGCCTTCAAACAAACCCAGGACGGTGTTGGTGTTTCCAACGTCGATCGCAAGCAGCATCAGTAAGTCCTCAGGTCAGTCGACGGATCGAAGGTCGGCGCCGATATCGAGTACCGGTGCGGAGTGTGTCAGTGCGCCTACCGCGACGAAATCAACACCGGTTGCGCCCACTGCGGCAGCGTCCTCGAGCGTGAGTCCGCCCGAGGCTTCCAACTGGCAACGCCCCGCGGTCACTTCGACTGCCTCGCGCATACCCGCTGGATCGAAATTGTCGAGCATCACCAGATCTGCGCCGGCATCGAGCACCTCGCTGAGTTGCTCAAGTGAGTCAACCTCAACTTCAACGAGAAGTCCCGGCCACATCTGACGCACGGCAGCAAATGCTTGGGCGACACCGCCCGCAGCCACCACGTGATTGTCTTTCACGAGCGCGGCGTCCGAGAGTGACATTCGATGGTTCACTCCGCCGCCGCAACGCACCGCGTACTTCTCCAAGGCGCGAAGCCCTGGAGTGGTTTTACGCGTATCGCGCACACGAGTTTCGGTGCCTTCGAGCGCCTCTGCCCACTTCGCTGTCGCCGTGGCAACTCCGGAAAGGTGACAGAGCAGGTTCAGTGCCGTGCGCTCGGCAGTAAGCAGGTCACGCGTGCGCCCGGTCACGCTGAGAAGAACCTCGCCTGCTGCTACTCGATCTCCATCGGATGCAACCACAGAAATCGAAGCATCACCGCTCGACACGATGTCGAACACCGCAGCAGCAACCGGAATGCCCGCAACGACTCCGGGCGATCGGGGCACGAGATCCATCGTTGATCGTTGGTGTTCAGGCACCGTCGCAACGGACGTCACGTCAACGCCACCACCGAGGTCTTCATCGATCGTGCGCCGGATGAGTTGCTCAATGGCTGCCGGATCGAGACCGGTATCGGCAAGAAGCGCCTCGAGAGAAGGACTCAGCGACATCAGATGCCCACCGGTTCACGTTCGGTCACCAAGTGCCCGCCTTCGTCGACATGGGTACGAAGTCGCACACGCCACGCGTCGTCGTCACGATCAGGAAAGTCTTCGCGCCAATGTGATCCGCGGGTTTCTAGGCGCGCCGACGCATTGGCCGTCAGTACCGAGGCCACCGCATGCAGGTTGGTCGTTTCCCATGTTTCGGTGCAGGGGTCGTCATCTAAACCTTCGGCCAAAGCACCGAGCACCGAAGATGCCGTCGCGAGTGAATCGGCACTGCGCAGCACCCCGACTCCCTCGGTCATGGCGCGCTGTAACGGGCGCCGACTCGTCGCCGGGAGAAGCCCCGGTGTACCCGTCGGTGCCACTGGGTCGCGACGTGACGGAAGTTCCGAACCCAGAACCGCGCCGATGCGCTCGGCGAAAACCAAGCCTTCGAGCAGTGAGTTCGACGCCAAGCGATTAGCACCGTGAACGCCGGTGCAGGCACACTCACCACAGGCGAAGAGTCCAGGTAGTGACGAGTGTCCAAAGAGGTCGGTGCTGATGCCACCGGAGTGATAGTGCTGCGCAGGAGCGACCGGAATGAGGTCATGGCGTGGATCGATTCCGTGCGTGAGGCACGACTGCAAGATGGTGGGGAAACGATTGGGCCACTCACCACCCAGAGCGCGCGCATCAAGCCACATGTGCTGCGCACCTGTTTCGCGCATGCGACGCATGATGGCCTTCGCCACCACGTCGCGCGGTGCTAGTTCAGCAAGCGGATGCACACCCACCATGAAACGCACGCCGTCATCGTCGACCAATGTTGCGCCTTCACCGCGAACGGCCTCCGACACCAGCGGTTGCTGGCCAGCAGCCTCAGGTCCGAGCCACATCACCGTGGGGTGGAACTGTACGAACTCAAGATCGGAAACCGCGGCACCAGCACGCAATGCCGCGGCTACGCCATCGCCGGTGGCCACTCGAGGGTTGGTTGACTGCGAGAAGACTTGGCCGATACCGCCGGTCGCCAACACCACGGCCGGAGCCAAGATTGCGCCCACTCCATCGCGCTGCCCCTCACCCATGACGTGCAGGGTGACTCCTTGTGCGCATCCCCTGCCATCAAGCAGCAGATCGAGCACCAATGCCTGTTCAATGAGTTCAATACCCGGGTCATTGGCGACCGCCTCGACAAGGGCGCGCGAGATTTCTGCGCCGGTTGCGTCTCCGCCCGCATGGGCAATCCGGTCGCGCAGATGCCCGCCCTCGCGGGTGAGCGCAATCTCACCGCTGGCATCGCGATCGAACTGAGCACCGAGTGCCATCAAGCGACGCAGCGCATCAGGACCTTGGGTGACCAGCACATTAACCGCATCGCGATCGCACAGGCCAGCACCGGCCACGAGCGTGTCCTGCAGGTGGTCGGCGGGTGAATCTTCCGGGTCAAGTGCCGCGGCAATTCCGCCTTGCGCCCACCTAGTCGATCCCTGATCGACCGTTGACTTGGTCACCAAGATCACGCTGCGGCCGGCCCGACGTGCATGCAGCGCGGTCGTGAGGCCCGCCACACCGGAACCGACGACCACCACATCGGCTTCCTGCGTCCAGCCTGCTGATGCAGCCGCCAGCCGAAGCGGTAGTCGCGTGGTCATCGTGCCTGCGGAATGGTCACGCGAACATTGTCGATCAAGCGCACTCCACCCACGACAGCGGCCACCAATGCGCGCGCTTCGCCCGCACGCGGCGGCGCTTCGAACTGCGTCGAACGCACCGCAAGGTAGTCGACCTCATCGACCAACGGCTGAGCCGCCAGCCACCGCGAGGCGTCGTCCGCGGCGAACTCCGCCGACGCACCGGACTCAAGAGCGGCCCGCACACGTTCGAGCGACTGCGGCACGGCAATCGCTGCTGCGCGATCGCGCGCACTGAGTCGCCGGTTGCGACTCGACATCGCCAGTCCGTCGGCTTCCCGCACAGTCGGGACTCCCACAATGTGAGTCGGAATGAGAAGGTCGGCGACCATCCGACGAATGAGTGCGAGTTGCTGGTAGTCCTTCTCGCCAAACATGGCGGCAGTGGGCGCGGTCACCATCAGCAGACGATTGACCACCGTGAGCATCCCCCGAAAGTGACCGGGCCGTGAGATTCCTTCAAGCGTCTCACCGAGAACACCAGGATCGACCGTAATGAGGGGATCACCGTCGGGGTACATCTCGTCGACGGACGGCGCGAAAACAACCTCAACCCCTTCGGAACGACACAGGGCGACGTCATCGTCGAGCGTTCTTGGGTATTTCGCCAAGTCGCTCGGATCACTGAACTGCAGTGGATTGACGAATACCGTCACCACGATTTCAGCATCGCGTGGCCCCAGCCCGCGGTTTCCGAGCCAGGCGCGTCCGGCACGCACCAACTCGAGGTGCCCGTCATGAAGAGCGCCCATAGTCATCACGACGACGCGCGGGCGTCGCGGGGTGGAGTGCTCGCCATCGGTGGCGCGCGTTCCAAGTCGGGTGCGCAGCCCCTCAAGGCTGTCGATCAACTCGGTCACTCGTCGCCCCCCTGCGGTGGCGTGACATCGCGGGGGCGTGCCAACACATCAAGCAGCGACTCGGCTTGAGCAGGAGTCAGCGTGGTGGCAGCAAGAGCACGATCGGCGGTGAGTCGAGCCATGGCCACGTACGCGGCTTGCGCTTCGCGACTCACCCGACCAATTTGTTCCACATGGTCGGCCACTGTTCCGGAATCACCGCGCGCGACCGGACCGGTGAGTGCACGGTCACCCGCCGCCAACGCATTGTCGAGTGACGCGTGCAGCAGAGGAGACACCAGTCGCGCGGGGTCATCGACCCCCGCGTGAGACAACAGGTCAAGAGTCTGAGCAACCAGGGTGATGAGGTGGTTGCTGCCATTCGCCAGCGCTGCGTGATACAGCCCACGGTGTTCTTCGACGATCCAGACTGGATCGCCACCCATCTCAACCACGAGCGCCTCGGCCACGGGGCGTAGGACATCCGGTGACGTCACTCCGAAGGGGCAGCCATCGAGTCGGGCCAGATCGACGCTGGTACCCGTGAAGGTCATCACCGGGTGTAGCGCCAGAGGTAGCGCGCCACAGAGCGTGGCCGGTTCGAGAACGTCAGTTCCGTAGCGACCCGAGAGGTGCACCACGAACTGCCCCCGCCGGAACGTGGCAGTCGAGGCAAGACCTTCGACCAGCGCGGGCAGCACATCATCAGGCACCGCCAACACCACCAGATCGGCGCTGCCCACCACGTCAGGCACGGCAACGACCGGTACACCCGGAAGCATCGCCTCGGCACGCACCCGACTCAATTCGGAGACGGCCGATACTGCGACCACCACATGGCCAGCACGACGGAGCGCGGCGCCAATGGCTGAGCCCGCGCGACCGACACCGACTACGCCAACGCGTAGACGCGGCGGTGCTTCGACTGGCTCCTGCACGCTCGCCAGCGTAGTCCGCACCCAGAGCCCAATGAGACTCGTGGCACGATCGGCTCATGCGATTGGCGTCAGCACCGACGGCGGAACCCGCCGACATCGTGCTAGACCTCGACGCAGGGCACTGGGCACGACAGGGCCGAGTGGCCTTTGAAATCGACCTCACCGACGGCATCATCGGTTCCTCTGATCTCATCGCCGGCTTCATGCACCGCGGCGCCGAGAAACTCTTCGAAGTGCGCGACTACCGACAGGGGATGGCGCTGGCGAACCGGCACGACTGGCTTGCCCCCGTCGGCGGCGAGATCCTGCTCGCTCGTGCGGCCGAAGAACTCCTTGGTATGCCAGTACCGCGGCAGGGCCGGCTGCTGCGTCTTCTGCTGCTTGAACTCAGTCGCGCCGCATCGATGCTGGCCTTTCTCGGACCGGCCGCTGCCCCCACTGGCATGCCTGCGGCAGACGAACTGCGATCGAAGGCCGCGGCTGCCCGTGAGGAACTTCTCGAACTTCTCGAGCTACTCACCGGCGCACGTATGCACGTCACCTTCAGCGTGGTGGGTGGCGTGCGCAACGACGCGCCTGACGAGTGGCTCACGACCGTCATCGGCACCTGCGAGCGGCTGCAGTCGGAAATCTCGTCGACGTTTGTTGACGCGGTTACCTCCGACGCGGTCACCGCCGTGTGTGCCGGCCTCGGTGTCGTGTCGTGTGAATCAGCCCTCGGCCACGGTGCCTCCGGGGTTGTCGGCCGGGCCAGCGGAATCGCACTCGACCTCCGCCAGAACGATCGCGACTACGCAGAGATTCAGCATCTCCTGCCTCACACCGAAGCAACCACCGGCGACGCGACAGCTCGACTCATCTGGATGGCCGCCGAACTGAGGTCTGCTCTGGCGCTGTCAGCCGAGCTCGCACAGCGGGTCACCCACGCTACCGATCGAGCCGTGAACCAGACGCTTCCCAAGGTGCTGCGCGTACCTGTGGGTTCGACTCTGCAATGGCTTGAGACGCCACTGGGCGCTGCCGGCGCTTTGTTGGAATCGCGCGGCGACCGCGTTCCGTGCCGCTATGCCCTGCGCACACCCTCATTCGCGCACGCCCCGCTGTTGGCGGGGGCACTCGTAGGTCACCGCCTCGATCAGGCTGCAGCGATTGTCAGTTCGTTTCCGATCGTGGTCGGAGACCTCGACAAGTAATCAGCACAAACGCGACGGCCAGCACAGCGGACGTCACGATCATCACGGGAAAATCCAAAACGCTGGTCGTCCAAATTCCTGCTGTGGGAACAACGCTCACTGAGTAGCCGACGATGAGGATTCCGAAAACATTGTTGGCAATGTGCGCACCGATTGCCAGCTCAATGCGGCCATCGAGCACACTCGCCCAAGCCCAACCAGCACCCAGGAAGAACCACACCAGCCAGGCATATGCCTGAGCACCTTGGGCTTCTGGGTTAGCCAAGTGCGGCAGCGCGAATACGATGCCGCTGACGCCAGACAGCACTGCGATGCGCACGAGGGGCTTGGCAGTTCGCCCCGGGCGATCAGTGGCCAAACTCGTCCACTGAATGACGTAGCCGCGAAACAGTAACTCCTCAGCGCTGGACTGCACCGGAATCAACAGCAGCACCACGATGGCGGCGGGAATGAACCGGTCGGCCGCAAACGTCGCTTGATAAGCACCCGGATGCAGCAATGCGTCAGCGAATGAACTCACCGCGAGGAGACCCGCGTACACACCGGCGCCCACCAGAATGCGCCGTACGGAAACGCGCGGCCGACCCGTGACGACGGTGCGCGCAGACCGGTCAAGTACGAAACGCACAGCGAACAGCACGCCGAGGAACAACAGGGCAAACGGAAGCAGGTCAATGAGTAGCCGCTGCCAGTCTGTCCCTCCCGTTCCCTTGGCATTGCCGGTCAGCGCGGAAGCAATGAATGCGGAGAACAACGATCCGACGATGATCCACGTGAAGAGGATGACCAGCAGGCCCAGAATGTAGTAGCCGCCATTACCGCGGCCATCGCGGCTGTGAGAAAGATACGACGGTGCCGCCGAGTCGGACGGCGACATACTCATCAGTCGGGGTGCCGCGTCAGGTAGTCGACGAACACCGCTCGAAAGAGTGGCTCGAGATCGCCAGGCTCGTCGGTGAAGGCTTCGCGAGCCGATTTCACGCTGTCGATAATCGACACGCTGGCGTCACCCAGCGAACCGCCCTCATCGGCCATCTCATCCATTGACTGAGTGTGCGCCATCAGCGTGAGGAAGAACTTCGCATCTAGGCGCCGCTCCGCTTTGTGAAACGCACGATCACGGAGTTCGGGGTAGGGAAGTTGTTCGAGGGAGTCGTCGGTCATGGCCCGACTCTAGCCGTGCACTGCATCGTCGTCGCCGAGGCCAACCCGGTCAGGCTCGTCTGGTAGTCGACACATGCGCTCAAGCCAGAGACCAACCGCCACCACTGCAAGCGACGCCAGAACGGCAACAGCCGCCGTCACGACTCGTTCACGGCCAGCTTCCTGACCCCATCGCGATGCAAACGCCACAGCGATTCCGAAGTACACACCACCCACAAGCGCCCCCGTGCGCGACGCGGCCATGGCGAGCGCCGCGGTACGGGCCGCGACGAGGGGATCAAGGGGGCGTGACCCGGGGTCGTGTCGCAAGCGGGGCCGAACCATCAGGGCCCAGAAGAGTAAGGCGGCAGCCAACAGCCACAGGGCCAGCGCGGTAGTCCACGGCACCGGCAGATAGCGGCCAGTGAGGACCTCCCACAGGCTCGAGAGCCCCCAGCCGGCGGCCGCGGCCAGAATCGCCACTGACAGGAGCAGCTTGGTACTTGTTGGCGACAGGTTCATCGCTGGTCACCCCAGAGCACATCGTCGGTACGGCGCACGCCTGCCAGATCAGCGGCTGGCAGTTTCTCAAGGCATTGCGTCACCGTTGCGTGCCCGGGAATCACCGCATCAGGGTCAACATCGGCCCAGGGCCCGAGGACGAATGCGCGCTCATGCGCTCGGGGATGCGGAATCAGGATGCGAGGGTCGGCAGACACCACGTCACCGAGCGCCAACACATCAATGTCGAGAGTGCGCGGACCCCAACGAACCTCACGCGTGCGACCGTGTTCGAGTTCAAGTGCGAGCACGCAGTCGATGAGTTCGTCAGGTGAGAGCTCGGTGTCGGCAACAACCACGGCGTTGACGAAGTCCGGTTGATTCACGCCGCCTACCGGCTCGGTCACATAGACAGCCGAGACCCGCACATTGGTAAGCCCGTCGCTAGCAGCGAGAGCATCAACCGCAGCACGAAGGGTGCCCAGCGCGTCGCCGATATTGGCACCCAGTCCGAGGGCGACGCGACGACTCATTCGACCTGCCCGAGACGAGCGCGTACCACTGTGACGGTGACATCAGAAAACGCCACGGTGATGGGCGCCGAAGGCTTGTGAACTGTGACTTCGACCCGCTCAACACGTCGATCGATAAGGCACGCGTCGGCAATTCGTGAGGCGAGGGTTTCGATGAGATTCACCGGTTCGCCAGTAACAAGGTCATGCACAGCAACCGCAATGGTGCCGTAGTCGACGGTGTCGCCTAGATCGTCGGAAGCGGCAGCAGCCGTCACGTCGACGTCAAGCACCACATCGACCGTGAACTCTTGACCGTCACGACGTTCATGGTCGAAAACTCCGTGGTAGCCAACCGCGCGCAGGCCCGACAGTTCAATGCGATCAGTCACTCGACACCGCCTGACCTGCAGCACGCCACGCAGCACCCACACGCACCGCGTCGGCACTGCCTCGCACGTCATGAACTCGCACGCCCCACACTCCCTTGCTGGCCGCAATCGCCGACACAGCGTGGGTCGCATCATCGCGATCAACGACGTCGCGTGCCGCGCCCGAGCGGTCGGCAAGCAGTGCACCGAGGAAGCGCTTGCGCGACGCCCCGATCAACACCGGTAGCCCCAGGGAGTCGAGAGCATCACGCTGAGCAAGCAGCGGCCAGTTGTGCCTGACTTGTTTGGCGAAGCCCAGTCCCGGATCGATCACGATGCGGTCGATCGCTACTCCGGCGGCCACCGCGTCTTCGACTCGTCGACGTAACTCGTCACCCACTTCGCGCACGACGTCGTCGTAGTGTGCGAGTTCGTCCATGTTCGCGCTATGTCCTCGCCAATGCATGATCACGTACGGGACTGCCAGACCTGCGACGGTCGCCAACATGTCAGGGTCGGCCAAACCGCCAGATACGTCGTTGATGATCGACGCCCCCGCCTCGATGGATTGTGCAGCCACTTCGGCCCGCATGGTGTCGACACTCACCACGAGGCTTCCGGCCACCAGAGCTCGCACGACGGGAACAACTCGCTGCAATTCAACGGATACCGGAATTCGAGGTGCTCCGGGCCGAGTGGACTCTCCCCCGACATCGACGATGTCGGCACCATCTGCGCCCATCCGCAGTCCGTGCTCAATCGCGTCGCGCTCGACTTCCCACTCACCCCCATCACTGAACGAGTCAGGGGTGACGTTGAGAACCCCCCAGACGAGGGTGCGATCGAGATCGGCCAATTGCTCGGGCAGACCGACGGGGTGCTTCACCGGCCCAAGATCAGCGACATCGCCTCGGCCCGAGTGGCCGGGTCGCGTAGCTGCCCGCGAACCGCTGACGTCGTGGTACGCGCGCCCGGCTTGCGTACACCTCGCATCGACATACACAGGTGCTCACACTCGATGACCACAATGGCACCGCGGGGTCGAAGAATCTCCATCAACGAGTCGGCGATCTGGCTGGTGAGCCGCTCTTGCACCTGCGGCCGCTTGGCGTACACCTCAACCAGCCGTGCCAATTTCGACAGGCCCGTGATACGACCGTCGTTACCCGGGATGTACCCGACGTGAGCGACGCCGTGGAACGGCACCAGGTGATGTTCGCAGGTGGAGTACACCTCGATGTCCCTCACCAACACCATTTCCTCATGCCCTGCATCGAACGTCGTTGTCAGCACATCTTCGGCTGTCATCCGTAGCCCGCCGAAGATCTCGGTATAGGCACGCGCCACACGCGCGGGAGTTTCGGCAAGGCCTTCGCGATCGGGGTCTTCACCTACCGCGATGAGAAGTTCGCGCACGGCAGCCTCGGCCCGCTCTAGGTCGAAGGGGGGAACCTCGGGCAGGTTCGCGTGGACCGGCTCGTTGGGGTTCATGTCGCGCTGTCTCCCGATGTCGGTTCATCCGTTGCCGGCACGTCGACTGCGGCCTCGTGGGACACACCGCTCGACGAACCGTTCGAACCGTTGGTCGAACCGTTGGTCGAGCCGTTCGACGCGGCATTGGCCAGTGCGTTCTTGATGTCGTTCAGGCTCGGAACAAACGGAATCGGACCGCGCTCACTGGGTGCTCGACGTGCCGAGCCCGTCCAGGCCGGGCGGTGAGGATGCAGTGACAACGGCTCGAAGATGCGCTGCACATCTTCCTTGTCGAGCGTCTCTTTTTCGAGCAGTTCAAGGACGAGTGAGTCGAGTACGTCGCGGTTCTCGACCAGGATTTCGTAGGCCTCCTGATGCGCTGTCTCGATAAGTTTGCGCACCTCTTCGTCGATGGCGGCCGCCACTTCCTCGGAATAGTCACGCTGGTGGCCGTAGTCACGGCCGAGGAAGACCTGTGTATCGCCCTGGCCATAACGCACCGCACCGAGGCGTTCGGTCATACCGAACTGCGTCACCATCGCTCGCGCCACCGACGTTGCCTTCTCGATGTCGTTGCTGGCGCCCGTCGTGGGGTCGTGGAACACCATTTCCTCAGCGGCACGGCCACCGAGCATGTACGCCAACTGACCGAGCATTTCGTTGCGCGTGGTGGAGTACTTGTCTTGATCGGGAAGCACCATCGTGTAACCCAGCGCACGACCACGCGGCAGGATGGTGATCTTGTGAACGGGGTCGTTGTTGGGAAGGGCCGCCGCCACCAACGCGTGACCGCCTTCGTGGTACGCCGTGATGAGTTTCTCGTGCTCGTTCATCAAGCGAGTGCGCTTTTGCGGACCGGCAATGACCCGGTCGATCGCCTCATCAATCGCGAACTTGTCGATGAGTTTGGCCCCGGTGCGGGCGGTCAACAGTGCGGACTCGTTGAGCACGTTGGCTAGGTCAGCACCGGTGAAACCCGGAGTACGACGGGCCACGGCGACGAGATCAACGTCGTCGGCGAGGGGCTTACCCTTCGCGTGCACGGCGAGAATCTCGGCACGACCGGCGAGATCGGGCGACTCGACAGCGATCTGACGGTCAAACCGGCCCGGTCGCAACAGCGCGGGATCGAGAATGTCGGGTCGGTTCGTCGCGGCGATGAGAATGACTCCACCGGTGACGTCAAAGCCGTCCATTTCAACAAGCATCTGGTTGAGGGTCTGCTCGCGCTCATCGTGGCCACCACCGAGGCCCGCACCGCGGTGACGACCTACGGCGTCAATCTCGTCGATAAAGATGATGGCTGGAGCATTCTGCTTGGCCTGATCGAACAGATCGCGCACCCGGCTGGCACCCACTCCGACGAACATCTCAACGAAGTCTGAGCCTGAGATCGCGAAGAATGGGACGCCGGCCTCGCCGGCGACAGCGCGGGCCAGGAGCGTCTTACCCGTTCCGGGCGGGCCATACAGCAGCACACCCTTGGGGATCTTGGCGCCGACCGCGTGGAACTTAGCGGGATCCTCAAGGAAGTCTTTGATCTCTTCGAGTTCCTCAACCGCCTCATGAGCGCCCGCCACGTCGGCGAAGGTGGTCTTGGGCATGTCCTTGCTGACGGCCTTGGCCTTGGACTTGCCGAAGTTCATGATGCGCGAGCCGCCGCCCTGCATCTGGTTCATGAAGAAGAAGAGCAAACCGAGAACAAGTGCCACCGGGATGATCGACAGCAGAATCGACATCAGCACATTGTCGTTCGGCGCCTCGACGTTGTAGCCGTCCTTGAGTTGCCCTGCATCGACCTTGGACTGAAGCAGTTGCTGCAGGGTGAGCCCTTGCCCGTAGACGTACTGAGCCTTCTGCTTACTACCGTCGGCGAGCGTCAGGGTGATGGTCTGGTCGTTGTCGACGATGAGCGCGGAGGTCGCTTGGTTTTTGTTGAGGCTGTCGATGACCACGGAGGTATCGACCGATTTCGTGCCAGAAGCACCGGTCAGCAGGCTCATGCCGAGCAGCACGAGAGCGACGGCTGTCACGATCCAGAAGATCGGTCCGCGGAAGAACTTGGCAGCGTTCATGATGAGGGGTTAGTAACCCCTGCCCTCCTCGACTTTCGTGTAGTACCCCGACGGTACACCGGCAGACACGGAAGCGCTCCGTGCGGCTTCCTGTGCAACGTCGGAGGCGGGTGAGGTTGTTCCCTCAGCCCCCGTACACGTGCGGGGCCAGAGTAGCCACCACCTTGAGGTTGCGATAACGCTGGCTGTAATCGAGGCCGTATCCCACGACAAACTTGTTCGGAATGTCGAAACCCACATATTTGACCGGAACCTCGACCTTGACCGCGTCAGGCTTGCGCAGGAGGGTCAGCACCTCGATCGAGGCCGGCTGGCGCGACCGGAGGTTAGCCAAAAGCCACGACAGGGTCAGCCCAGAGTCGAGAACGTCTTCAACAATGAGCAGGTGGCGGCCCTGAACGTCAGTGTCAAGATCTTTGAGAATGCGCACAACCCCGGAACTCTTGGTGCCCGATCCGTACGACGACACGGCCATCCAGTCGTGATCGATATGCGAATGCATGGCCCGCATCAGATCGGACATGAGCACGGTCGCACCCTTGAGCACGCCTACCATCAAGACGTTGCGATCGGCGTAGTCGCGATCAACCTGGGCCGCTAATTCCTGAACACGCGCGTTGAGCGTCTGCTCGTCAATCAGCACTTCCTCGAGATCGCCTTCGACGTCCGAAACGTCCATCAAGACTCCTTCGCACGCGGTGGTGTCGCCGACCTATCAATAATGAGCCTGCCACAGTCACGCCGAGCGAGATACCCCGCGGGCAGGTGCACTGGGCCGCGAACTCGAGGGCTCATCACCATTCGTTCGATGGCACGCACGTGATCACGCGTGAGATCGCCTACAGGGCAACCACTCTCGGCTGCAAGAAGTCGTACGACGCGCGAGCGAAGGGCGGCAGGAAGCTCGGCCAGCCGAGCCATCGAGGGGTCATCACGAACATCGGCGAGCGCATCGAGCGCCAGCAAATCGAGCAGGTCGGCGTCGTCGCGCAGCAGGTCCGCCGATCGGGCGAGGGCTGCCGCTATTCCTGGTCCGAGCTGCTCTTCGAGCACCGGAAGGGCCGTGCTGCGTACTCGAACTCGGGCGAATGCCGGGTCGAGGTTCTGCGGATCGTCGTGGGCCGTGAGCCCGAGGTCAACAACCGATTGTCGGACCGTCGCACGACTGAGCCCCAGCATCGGCCGCCGAAATAGTCCGTTGATCGGTCGCATTCCGGCCAGTGATCGAGCTCCCGAACCACGTGCCAGCCCCAGCAGCACGGTCTCGGCCTGGTCATCACGGGTGTGCCCCAAAAGCACCGCTGACGAGGCCAGCTGGGCCGCAACCTCGGTCAGCGCCGCCCTGCGCGCGTCACGTGCGGCAGCCTCAGGCCCTGCCCCTCCCGGTGAAACGACGACCGAGACTGACTTGACTATCACCGGACTGAGACCCAGTTGCCGGCACTGCGCCGCCGTAGAGTGAGCAACCTGCGCCGATCCCTCGACGAGACCGTGATCGACGACAACTGCCGCGACCGGACGTGACGTCCGTTCCCCCACCCACGCCGTAGCGGCTGCCAGTGCCAATGAGTCAGCCCCGCCCGAGCACCCCACCACCACCGGCTCGTGTTGGGGAAGGTCAGCGAGGGCCTCCCGCACGGCACCGCGCACGGCGGTGGCTGCGGCTGTCACTCACCGCTCATAACGAAGCCGGCGCTCTGTGCACGCTCAACCCACGTCAGCGGTTCACGGATTTCAGCGAGGGACGGAAGCGTCTGGGCAGAGGTCCAGATCGCGTTGAACCCGTCCATGCCCACCCGGTCAACCACCGTGCGCACAAAGGCAGCCCCTTCGGTGTACTGGCGCAGTTTCGCGTCGAGGCCGAGCAGACGACGGATCAGCCCTTCGATGACGCCGGGAGATGTGCGCCGCGCATCAAATCGCGCCCGAATGGTCGGCAGCGTCGGAATCAACGCCGGGGCCGCAACATCCATCACGTGGTCAGCATGGCCTTCAAGAAGCGACATCAGCGCGGTGAGCCGATCGACAACCACCTGCTGCTCGGGCCCGTGCAACGCCTCAACGAGCGATCCGCCGGACCCCACGGATCGAACCGCCGATGACAGACGGGCAATGACTTCATCACCGCTGAGGTCGGAAATCGACAGGAGAGAGCCCACCTCGTTCAGGAGGTGGTCGGCCAGCCACGGGACTGACCCGAACTGCACGCGGTGAGTTTCTTCGTGCAACGCAACCCAGAGTCGGAAATCGCGCGGCTCAAGTTCTAGCGTGTGCTCGACCGACCGGATGTTGGGCGCCACAAGAAGCAGCCGAGGCCGCTGATCGGGCGCATGGAAGGCCTCGTACTGGCCGAGCACCTTCGAGGACATCCACGCCAAGATCCCGCCCAGTTGTACCCCGCTCACACGCGAGCCGACAGCGGCCACCGTTCCCGAACTCTTCGAACTCATCTGTTCAAGTGAGGGCGCCAACGCCCAACGGAAGCCCTCGGCAGCGCTGCGAATCCACGCCGGTCGGTCAACCACCACTGTCTCGGCGCTGTTGGGTGGACAGTGCAGGCCCGTCACGCGTGCTACGGGATCGACGGCGGCCTCCGCAGCCCAGCGAAGGTCGGCCACCACAGAGCGCGCTTCCTCTGACGTGACGGACGGTCCTGGCGATGCGAAGCGCACGGCTGTACGCACAGCCAGATCCCAATCGACGAGTTCGCCCACGCGGTTGACCTTACGCGTGCTCCCTGTACGGCGCGGCAATAGCGCAGTTCACCGGCAGCCGCAAGCCGCCACGGTGGCCGCGAATTCATCAAGGTCACCACGGGCGGCGTCGATGTCGGGGATGCCACTGGCCAAGGCCACAAAGACCAGCAGTCGACCGTCGCGATCACGCGATTGGCCGGCGAGCGCCGAGATTCCGGTCAACGTTCCTGTCTTCGCTCGTACAACACCGCGGCCGGCGCGCGTTCCCGCCGTATCAAAGCGGTTAGCCAGAGTTCCGGTGAATCCCGCCACGGGAAGTCCGGCCGACACCGCCCAGCCGACGGAAGCCGGCACATTAATTCCCTCCGGGGCATGACCGGTGACGATGACCTGAAGGGTGCGCGCCAACGTGATGGCCTGCATGCGGTCGCTGCGCGCAAGACCACTGCCGTCGCTGACCTTCATTCCTTCGGTAGGAATGCCATACGCCTCGAGCACCTGCTTCATCGCACGCGCACCACCCGCGAATGACGCCTCACCCACCAGTTTGCCGCCAGCAAGATGTGCTAGCGCTTCAGCCACATCGTTGTCAGATTCAGTGAGTGTGTAGTCGGTAATCTCGGCGATGGTGGGCGACATCACGTGTGCAATCTCAGGTGCGTCGGTTGGCGCTGCGACCCGCTGAACACCTCGCGCGACATCAATACCGGCATCACGAAGCTGTGCGGCGAAGTACCGTGCGGCACTTGCGGCCGGATCGGACACGCTCGTATCGGATGTTGCGGATTCGCGTCCCTGATCAGCTGACAGGGCCGTGACCGGTGCGATGGCTCCACTAGTGACCAACGCCGAATTCCACTCGGGTGACAGCGTGGGACCGGTGAACAGACTGTCGTCGAATGCCACGTGTACCGACGCGACTCCCTGCTTGTCGAGGGCTTTCCCCGTCAATTCAGCCAATTGATTGAGCGACGCCGTCGGAACTCCATCGATCACACCTTTGGCACGGCCCAGCGTCGCGTCGCCCGCGCCAATAATCACGACCGTTGACCCGTCAAGCACCACCCGGGTACGCAACCTCGTGTCGGGTCCCAACACGCTCAACACTGTCAGCGCGGTTGGGATCTTGAGCGTCGAGGCAGGGGTGCGAGCGATCGAACTGCTTTCGTAGAGGAGTGACCCGTCAGAGGGGTCGAGCACGACGGCCGACACCGCTTCCCAGGAACCGGCGTTGAGTACCGGTGCCACAGCGGCGGTCACGGCGGCAGGTGAGGCCGGAGGCGCCGTGGTTCCGTCGACGGCCACCGGACTTAACACCGCGCTGGCTCCGACCGGCGGAATCGATGGAGCTGCCACAACGAGCGCCGGGGCCGCGGGCGCCAGCGCGACCACGCACGCCACAGCAACCGTGGGCACCAGCACGTAGCCGAACCACGCGGTACGGATACCGAAGATGCGCGAGGTCACCACACGAGGGTACGTCAGAAGATCGACCGCTTCCGGCACCCCTCGCGAGCCGACCATGGTGTTTGTGGCGTCAAAGAGCCGCTGGGTACGGAACAATGCACACAAGCGATCGCCATCTTTGGAGGAGTTGCAGTGGAGCCCATGAAGTTCGATGTATTCGTTGAGATCCCGGCTGGCAGTCGCAACAAGTACGAGGTCGACCACACCACCGGACGCATTCGCCTAGACCGCATGCTCTTCACCTCAACCCGTTACCCGCACGATTACGGGTTCATCGACGACACCCTGGGCCTCGATGGTGACCCACTCGACGCCCTGGTGCTCCTCGAAGATCCCACGTTCCCCGGCTGTGTCATCCGGTGCCGCGCCATCGGAATGTTCCGCATGACTGACGAAGCGGGCGGCGATGACAAAGTCATTTGCGTGCCGTTTAACGACCCCCGCAAGGAACACATCCGCGACATCCACCACATGCCCGAATTCGACAGACTTGAGATACAACATTTTTTTGAGGTCTACAAGGAGCTCGAGCCAGGCAAATCGGTTGAAGGCGCCACCTGGACCGGACGCGTTGAGGCCGAGGCAGAAATCATCGAGTCACAGAAGCGCTTCCTGTTCACCGAGGGTCACTAGATCCCTCGCTCGCTTTCCTGCCATTCTCCTCTGAATGTACACATCGTCACTACTCTGTGTCACCAGACTGTCCCGCCTAGCATCACTCGTCTTGCAATCTCCTCCTCGTCTGGCCCAACGCTCATGATTCGCGCAACGGTTGCCGATGAACGGGAGGACAGTTGAGATGCGAATGTGGGACGGAGGGTGATGGAGAACAAGCCGATGAATGACGTTGCCGCACCGCGTGCCGCATGGGACGGCGGCCTGGCTCAGTCCGTACTCGATGCCCTTCCTAGCCTGACCCTCGTGGTCAATCACGGCGGCCTTGTGCTCGCTACCAACGAAGCGTGGAAGTCTTACCAGGCGGCCCACACAGTTGACGTTGCAGAAACGATTGTCGGCTCGAGTTACGTTGACCAGCTGCGCAGCGATGCCACCACCCAACGATGGGCCATTCAGGCTCTTGCCGGAGTCACGAGCGTGCTCGCCGGCCGGATGATGTCGTTCGAAATGGACTACGACCTCCTGCTCGCCAACGTCGATCGCACCTTCAGCCTGTCGGTCGTGCCGCTGCCTGCGGGCGGGGCAGTTGTCAGCCACGTTGACATCACCTGGCGTAAGTCACTCGAGCGACAATTGTCACACCGGGCGACCCACGATGCTCTCACCGGCTTACCGAACCGGATGCTTCTCACCGACCGGCTCACTCAGGCAGTTCAGCGTGCAGCGCGCACCGGCAAGCAGGTGGGCGTCCTGTTCTGCGACCTCGACCAGTTCAAGGTGCTCAACGACACCCTCGGCCACGCGGCCTGCGATCAGGTCATTGTTTCCGTGGCTCGCCGCCTTCAGTCGGTGTGTCGCACCAACGACAGCGTCACGCGATTCGGCGGCGACGAGTTCGTCATCGTCGTCGAGGACATCACATCCGAAGAAGACGTACGCATGGTCGCCGAGCGCCTGCGAGATGCCGCCACCGCACCGATGCAGGTTGACGGCGTCGACCTGTGGTTCGGCACGAGCATCGGAGTCGTTCTCACCGCGGGGAGTACGCGTGCGTCAAGTCGCGACGCTGATGACTTGCTACGCGATGCCGACACCGCGATGTACCGGGCGAAGGACCTCGGACGAAACCGCATTGTGTTGTTCGACAAGTCGATGCGTGAGGAAGTGGCCTCACGACTCGAGCTCACGATGTCGCTGCGCCACGCAGTTCGCCGCCACGAGCTTCGACTGGATTTCCAGCCCGAGTTCAGCTGCACTGACGGTCACATCGTCGGCGTCGAAGCGCTCGTGCGGTGGCAACATCCGCAACGCGGACTGATCAACCCCGTCGAGTTCATTGAGGCGGCCGAAGAAAGCGGAACGATCATCGAGATCGGTTCGTGGGTACTAGAAGAAGCGTGCCGCCAAGCAGCGCTGTGGAGTGATCTCACCGGTCCCGGATTCAGCGTGGCAGTGAACATCTCGAGCAAACAGCTATCCGAGCCAGGCTTTGTCGATCACGTGCGCGACTGCCTTCGGCGTAACAATCTTGAACCGTCGCGGCTGGTGCTCGAACTCACCGAAAGCGCACTGATGCGCGATCCTGAAAGCGCCACCGCCGTTCTCATGGCGTTGAGTGATCTGGGTGTCTGGATCAGCGTCGATGACTTCGGAACTGGCTACTCGTCGCTGTCGTACCTCCAGCGATTCCCAGTCGACATTCTCAAGATCGACCGCTCCTTCATCGGCCGCATGCTCGAACACCCCAAGACCACGGCTCTCGTCCATGGCATCGTCGATCTTGCTCACGCGCTCGGACTGCTCACCGTGGCTGAAGGCGTCGAAGTCGAGGAACAGCGACTGGCTGTATCCAGAGCAGGTTGTGACGCTTTCCAGGGCTACCTCGCCGCCAAACCCCAATCGGCCGAGGCCATCTCAACGATGCTGACCGAGCGGGCAACGATCAGCCAGCCCCTTGCCGTCTGATCAGCCTTCGCAGTAGCGTTTCAGCCCCTTGGTGGCACCCGACAGGGTGTCCTTCATCGACTTCTTCACCAGGAAGCCGGGCAACGGAATGGCCGGATCGACTGACAGCGAGAGCGTCGCCCTAGTGCTATCACCGAGATCCTCCAAGACCCACGATCCTGTGCTCTTCTTCTGAGCCATGCTCGGAGCGGCCAATGACCAAGACATGCCGTCGTCCGAATGCTCGTAGAGGAGGTCAAACTCGTCTTTCGCCAACTTCAGATCGTTGACCTGATGGGCGCTCGTGGGCCGGTCGTACTCGTCGACCTCGGTCACTTCACAGCTGATCAGTCCGGGAAACCAGTCAACCTGCCCCGGAAGATCGATCACCGCAGCGAGCACGGTGTCGAGCGGCGCGTTGATCGTGATGCTCTCTGAGCCAGAAGCCTCTCCCATGACTGGCACGCTACCGCCACGGGAGAGGCTCCGTCTGCTAGTTCGAGGACGACTACTCCTTGTGCGTTCCGAGAATCCGTAGAGATACTCCCGTAAGCACAAACAGCAGGCCGAGCAGCACAGTGAGTGCCGCGACCCCGAAGGCAACGACTGAGGTGAACAACGACGCTCGCAAGAACGACCCCGTCATTGCGACCTGACGCAGTGGGTCCTCCCTTCCCAGTTCGGCGTAGGTCTTGCCACCCGTTGCATCACCGGCGTGCTTCGCGATGACCATGGCCTCGCAGTAGGCAGTCAAGGGCCCGCTTACCGCTCGGTCGGGCAAGCAGGCGTCACTTGAGGTGGTGATTTTCTCTGCTGAGAGTGTGGATGAGATGGTGAAATAGGTGCCGATTCCGGCGAGGGCGAGCACGATGCCCACAATGGCCAAGATCGTGCCGATCGTGCGAGGCGCCTTACTCGGGGCCCCGACCGCGGGTGCGGCTGGAGAGGCAGCGACGTCGTTCGACATATGTCCTCCGATGCGATGGGTACTACGTCCCACCATGATCTATGGCTCCACGGTCTAGATCCGGCACCCGCTGCTCCATCTGGGTGCGTGTCGCCTAGTGCGGCCAGTCAGCTAGGGTGTCGACGAACATCGCGCGAACTGATTCAACATGGCGGTCGACGGTCGCTGGCTTCCACTTGGCAGTGCTCACCGGCGGCAGCACAGCGACTTGCACCGTGCCCTTGGCGATGAAGATCGAGTGCGATGGAAGCACCTCCCCAGCATTACGAATTACAACGGGAACCATCGGTACTCCCGCCTGCATCGCAAGGTGGAACGCCCCCTTCTTGAAGGGCAGGAGCCTCGGCGTCGACGAGCGAGTGCCCTCAGGAGCGATGATCAGCGACTGACCCGAGGTAAGTGCATCAACGGCAGGAGCGAGCGCCTCGCGCGCGGCGACACTGTTGCTTCGGTCAATGTAGGCGATGTCGGCGAGCCATCCCATTGGTGCGAAAAACGGGTCTCGAGATAGTTCCTTCTTGGCAACAGCCGTGAAGTCACGGCGCAGAAGAGCCGCGAGAATCACGACGTCAAGCTGACTTTGGTGATTGAACACAAACACGGCAGGACGTGCGGCCCACAAGTTCTCCTCGCCCTGCACCTCCAGCTCAACGCCGGCAGTGGTGAGTGCCAAACGAGAACCGACGGTTGCCGCTACCTCAAGGCCGGTAGCCCGATTACGGTTGAGCAGACCCAGCACTCCGCCGAGTGCCACTCCAGCACCCATGCTGCTGTACGCGGCCACCGTGCGCACCAGATTTTCCGGGGAATGCCGGTGCCGGTGCGTGAGGTACGCCACTGGCCAGTCGCGTTCGGCGGCCGTTGCTTCAAGGTCACTGTCGGGATTGAGCGGGCGAGGATTGCCTGAAGACTCGAGGAAGGGCACATCTTCGCCGCCATTGCTGTACGTGTACGAAATATCGAGATCGATTCGGTTCACTTCCGCGAACTCACGCACGGCATCAGCTTTGTTTTCACCCCACAGAATCGGACCAGCCACAGCGCCCGTCAAGATTCCGTCTTCCTCATGAACTTCGGTGCACAACACGTGGTCGATACCAAGGTCGAGCGCCGCCGCGCGGGTCTGGAAACTCGTGGCGGACGACGCGAGTACCACCGTGTGGCCACGCCTGCGGTGCGCTTCCAACAGCACTCGAGCCTCGGGATAGACCATGCCCGCGACACGAGACCGAAAAAGCCGATCACCAAATTCCTCAATCTCGTCCACGGAGCGGCCGGCGAGAGCCCCTACGCCGATGTTCATCAATTCGGTGACGTCATGTCCGCGTCGCTCGACATTCACACTCTCAACAGCAGTGCGCAGAATTTCCGTCAGACCGATATCGCGATTCTTCAATCGCTCGCGGAAATACATCACTGCGGAGTATCCGTCGATGAGAGTTCCGTCGAAGTCGAAGAATGCACCCACCTCTGGCCCGACTGGCGAATTCTCTACTTCCTCGACGAGCACATCAATATCGGCCACGTCATCCCTCCTGCATTCGATCGAGCACCAACTGTCGCAGACTTCCGGCGCGGCGCACTGCCTCGCGAAGCTCGTCGGCAAAAGCCCGGCGAGCCTGCGCTACTTCATCCCCACCCGGGCTGAGCAACCCCCGGTTGTCAGCGAGTCGAAGTGCACCGGACATGAGGTCCTTAGAAATCGACTCGGGACTGTGTAGCTCGCGCTGAAGCCATCGCTGGTGAGCAACACCGAGGCACTCGGTGACCAGGGCGTCTCGGTTGACCGGTGTCGAGGGCTCACAGGCCGCAAGTCGATCGGCGGCAACGAGATACCCCTCGAGAATCGGACCAATCACCCGGTGTGCCAGAAGCAGGCCGGTTGACTCAATCGCCGCATGCACTCCTGCAGCGGTCTGCTTCGAGTCCTGCCACCCGGGCGCTGCGAGTTCGACCTCAGCACGCAACTGCTCTGAGAATTCGGCCTTGGTGGGGAAGAAGAACTCGTACTTGAGCAGATCGCGAAGCGCTAGAGCGCCTTCCCACGTGGTGGCGGTGATGTCGGCGGACCCGACTTCAGATGCGCGCAGCATCGCCACTTCGCTGATGGCTCGCGTCACAAACCAATGCACGAGGGTGTTGCGATAAAAACCCGCCTCATGTTGGCGATCGACAGCGATTGAAAACACCGGTTCGATTCCACCGGCGTATTCTTCGACCACTCCTTCTTGCACCAGAGTGCGCAACGCTTTCAGCAATCCGTCGGTGCGAGCGAGATCGACGTCTGAGGTGAGCGGCAGCGAGCGACGTCTCACGTACACGAGCAAGGGGTCGATGATCGTCTCGATCTCAGGCAGCGTTAACGCGCGCCCCTTGTTATCGAGCAGCGAGAACGCGATCAGTGCGGCCGGCGTGATGGGAGTTGCGTCGTTAATGCGGTGCGCAATCTCGAAGGCAACCCGAGGAACAACCGTGGTGGGATCGGGCGATCCGGCGCGCTCACGCGCTTCGTTAATCGCGTGACCGAGCGAGAGTGGCTCACCGAAACGAACATGGGCCTTACCTCGACCTCGTGACTGTGCTCGGGCGAAGGACCACAACCAGCCCACGCTCTCAGGACGCTTGTCGCCGCCACCTTCTTCAGCAGAGATGGCACCGACTTCATGTTGTTGGTCGTAGACGATCGATACCGGCACGATGATGACGTCACCAGCGTCTGCGTCGTTGGCTGAGTGCGCATCAACGAGGTACCGCAGCACTCCCATGCGTGGCGGACGCAACTTTCCAGTGCGAGTGCGCCCACCTTCGAAATACCACTCTAGGTTGTCGTGCGAGCGCAGCATGTGCCCGAGGAGAAGGCGCATCATTTCCGGGTAGACGGGGTCATCGCGGGTGCTGCGTCGGATGAACACAATGCCCGAACGCTGAGCTAATTCCGAGAATGGCCACAGCGCGAGGTTGACCCCCCCAAGAATGAAGTTTGGCGGAAAACCATTTCCTAGGAGAACGCGCCGAAGCACCAGCGGATCAAGGTACGAACGATGATTCGGCAGAAAGACCAGTGAGTGGTTGGTCGACAATTCGCGCAGATGAGGAAGCGCCGATGTGTCGACGTCAACCGAGTAGGCACGAGTGAGCCATCGACCAAACTTGTCCCAGAGTGCGGTGGCGCGGGGTGACAGTTGGGAGGTCATCTCGTCGAGGCATTCGCGTGCGTCACGTCGAATGTCGTCTTCGGTGCGACCTGTCTCAACGGCGAGCATCGTCACCCGCTCGTCGAACAGCGGATTGGCCATCACGGCGCTCACGGGATCAACCTGTCCCATCAGTGCCCCCTTCCCAGCGCGATCCAGAAACGTCAGCCTAGAGCGGAGCGTGTCACCTAGGTGACACAAGGTGGACTTTCGTCCTTTCATCACCGTGCCCGCGGCGCATAGTCTTCAGCGAAGGAGGTACGTGTGAAGAGAATTCTGGGCTTGATCGTGCTGCTCGTCTTAACGGCGGTTGGCCTCTTCTGGCCTGTGTTCGGGCAATTGGCTGAATCGACGTCTACGACGAACGGTAGCGACCCGGTGACCTTCACCCGGTATCGCGCCGATCTGGCGATCGCCGATGACGGCCTACTCACTGCGCGCGAGACCATCACCGCCAACTTCCCTCTCCCTCGGCACGGCATCTTCCAGTTCTGGGACGTCAAGGACTCAAGCGACTCGCACAACCGCTACATCCCGACCATCACCTCAATCACGATGGACGGCAAGCCCGTTCCGTACGAGGTGTCCAAGACCGGTGGCGACCGCTACGTCGTGGCAAAGATCGGCAACCCCGACGAATACGTTGACTTCGGCGATCACACGTACGTCATCGACTACACCATTCCTGGCGCAATCTCACCTGGCACCGCGGGCACCGGAAACTACGAATCGAACGAGGGCGACGTCTCCGGCACGGCCCCGTCCGACCTCTACTGGAATGTCGTGGCACCCGGGTGGCTCAACGACATCACCAAAGCCGACATTCACATCACCTTGCCCTCCGAGGCACTGGGAGTGCAATGCACCGCAGGCACCGGATTCGGCTTGAGCGCTGGTCGCGGGCCGTGCGGTATCGAGGGAACCGGAACACGCACGGTCACTCTGACTGCGAACGACATTCCCGCGCAATCGGGAATGACCGTTCGCATTCCTATGGCAATGACACCACCGCCGAGGATGTCCGTGCCGTGGCCGGTGTTGTTTGACAAGGTGCTCGGCACGACCTTGCTACCCGCGCTCTTCGTGGGTCTACTCAGTCTCGTCGGCTTAGCCCTAGGAATCGCGTGGAGTGCGAGCACGCGCGAGTCAGCACCGGGACTGCCCGTGATGTACGCACCGCCCGAGGGATTTGGTCCCGTGCAAACGGTGTACATCGCACAGGAAGACACCGGAGGCAAGGCGCTTATCGCCACACTGCTGCACATGGCCGACCGCGGATTGGTGAAACTCGACCACCGCACCGACGACACGTGGCTGGTCACCGGACAGGCGACCGCCGATCAGTGGTTGGCAGCCGATCCCGCCGATCGGGCCGCAGGATCAGCTCTCGGGGTAATGGCAACGCAGGGCTCGTGGTTCTTGGCCGACGGGTCGAAGGACGCAGGCGAATCGTTGCTCGACGCTCAGAAGTCGATCGACAAAGAAGTTCAGTCGTGGAGCCTGGCTGCCGGGTTCGTCTCCAAAGACAAGGGAGCGCGCCTAGGGTGCTCAGTCTGGGGACTTCTGGCAATCGCCGCCATCATCGGCTTCATCGGTTGGCGTTGGCCAACGATGTGGGGCCTTCCCTTTGCGGCTTTTGCAATCGGCGGCAGCGAGCTACTCAACCCCAAAGCCATGACGCGCCGCACCGATACCGGTCGGCGGGCATGGTCAGAATCCGGCGGATTCAAGCGCATGCTGGAAACGCCCTCAAGCGAGGAACGATTCGATTTCTCAGCGCGCAAGGACCTGTTCATTCCCTACATCCCCTTCGCAGTGGCGTTCGGAGTGGCCGACAAGTGGGCGGCGAAATACCGCGTAGAAACCGGTCAGGAACCGCCCGTTCCGCTGTGGTACCCCATCGGAGTCGGCTACGCCTACTCATCGTTGTACGACGGCAACGCGGGATTCAGTTCATTTGATAGCTCACTGAATTCCGCCATCAGTTCCTACCAGGCGTCGCAGTCGTCATCGAGTGGCGGTGGCGGCGGCAGCTTTGGTGGGGGTGGCGGTGGTGGCGGCGGCGGATCGTGGTGATCGACTAGAAACGGAACCGTTTCGCAGGCACACTCAGTACATACCCGACCGTGAGGACGTGATCGCACATGTGGACCTGGATCATCCTGATCATCATCATCGCCGTGGTGCTCTTTGGCATTGTCGGCTTCAACAAATTGCGCACTACGGATATCAAGGCGCAGGAAGCCCTCGGCGGTATCGACGTTCAGTTGACCCGTCGCGCCGACCTCATTCCCAACCTTGTTGAAACAGTGAAGGGATACGCCGCACACGAAAAGGGCGTATTCGAAGAGGTCACCAACGCGCGAGCGCGTGTGCAAAAGGCAGCAGCTGGTGGAACCATCGACGAAAAGGTTGCCGCTGAGGCAGCCCTCGACAAGGCCATCGTCAACGTCAACGCGGTCGCCGAGAATTACCCCGACCTCAAGGCGTCGACGAACTTCCTTGATCTGCAAAGTCAACTCAAGGAGACCGAGAACCAACTCGCCTTCGCGCGCCAGTACTACAACGACGCCGTCTCGACGCTCAACCAACTCGTTGTCACCATTCCTTGGATGTTCTTCGCAGGAATGGCTGGGGTCAGCAAGCGCGAGTTCTACAAGGCTCCCGAAGGGCAACAGAACCCGCCCGCCGTCAGCTTCGGGTGAGTTCAACCGACGCCTACGCCGCACACAAGCGTGTACTCGTCGATTGTGATCCGGCAATTGGCGTACGCAATCGCGACCTTGACGATGGGCTTGCCCTGTTACTTCTTCTCGCCTCCCCTGTGGAGCTTGAGGGCCTGACTATCAACTTCGGAAACGTCGCGACCGATGTTGGCGTTTCAGTAGCTCAGGACCTACTGCAACGCGTCGGCTCATCGATTCCCATCGTGGGAGGAGCAACGAGTCGCCACGACCTCGGTGTGAGTAATCCGGCAGTCGACTTCTTGATCGACTCGGTTCGCGCGGCCCCAGGCGAGATTTCTTTGCTAGCGCTCGCGCCACTCACCAACGTTGCCACGGCGATGACTCTCGACCGCACATTTGCAGGCAACCTCCGCGAGATCGTCATCATGGGCGGCTCTTTTGGCTTCAAACCGTTTAAGTGGGTTGGCGAGTTCAACTTTCACCTCGACGGCGCAGCGGCAGCGCGAGTTATCTCTGAGCCCGTGCCCAAGACGCTCATCACCATGGATGTGTGCTCGCAGGCCGTGGTTCGTCAGGCTCAGCTCGATCGGGTACGCACGCATACTAGTGAATTCGCGACGTACCTTGGCGACGCGATCGAACCCTGGCTGTCACTCAATCGCCGCGTCTTTCGCCGTGCCAAGGGATTCTTCCCTTGGGATGGTGTTGCTGCTGCGTACCTCCTTGATCCGTCACTCTTTGACAGCAACGCGGTCGCTATCGACGTTCAATCGAGTGGACTTCGGTCAGGGCGCCTAGGCATCAGTGATCGCGGTACAACGATCAACGCACCCACCCGACTTGATGCCGATCGATTCATGACGCTCTTCATGGACGCGCTCATCAGTTACTGCTGACGGGTTCGGCACCGGGAGACCGGGGCTGCCCGGGGCTACCCGGGGTCGCTTGGCGCAATACCGGCCGCGAGGAGAGCGTCGAACGACGGAACGAAGTACGACGAACTTGAGACAGCCGACGTGTACTGAGTGAGTGCATCAACCTGCGAATCCTCGCCGCCATCGACTCCGAACATTCGGTCAAGCATGCGCGTGACTCGGCTCTGATCGGCGGCGATACCCACGAAGATGTAGCCACGCTCGGTCACCGATCCAAATGGCGCATTACGCCGCACAATGTGGAGTTCTTCACCGTCAACTTCCAAGACAGTGCGGGCTACGTGTGATGTGACCGGGAGTTCGACGAGTTCGACCGAATCGCGTTTGGTACGGCCGAACACCGCCTCCTGTTCCTCGATCGACAGTGCCTCGAACGCTTTCTCCGGCGCGTTTACCCAGCGCTGAATGAGGACCGTCGCGCCCCCTGCGCCCTTCTGGCCATCGGCAACGAACGCTGCCTCCGGGGCCTGGAAGGGGCCCGGGTTTTCTGTACCGTCGATAAAGCCTTCCCAGGTGCGACTGTCTTGCAGAACGAAGCAATGCTGTTCATGAGCAAGCGTGGCCACCGAGTCAAACATGCGCGTCACCTTCACTGCGGATGACAGGACGGTGGAGTAGCTGGCGGCACAGAGCCACACCCACACGTCGCGTTGAGTGGCCGGAACTGCGACTGCACCCTCGCGGGTCGACACCGAAAGCGCCGGCCCAAAGTGCGCGGGCGTCGTTTCCGGCGCAAGGGTATTCCAGACATCGGGCCCGAAGCCAACCACGATCGAGACTGCACCCCCAGCAGATTGCACACCCGCACCCTCTGCCGCATTCTGTTCGCCGGTGAATGCCGGATCCCACAACTGGGCAACCAGCGCAATCACGTCGCCCGTACTCGCGTCACCGCGCAGCACAAACTCAAGGTGGTACTGGTGCGGCGCCGTTGGAATGAGAACCGGCTGAGGTGTCGCCATGTGCTCAAGGTTAGACGAGGCCCTCTAACGCGGGCGGTATACGTCAGCACGGTGATCGATACGCACGATGACGACGAGTTGCGCGGCATCGTCAATTTCGTACACCACTCGATATGGACCGCGGCGTGCCGACCAGAGCCCGTCAAGATCACGCCGAAGCGGTCGCCCAACACCACGAGGAGCGTTGCTGACATCACCCAACAGGAACTCCACCACAGCCGCAGCAGTTGATTCGCCCAGTCGGTCGAGTCCGCGGAGCGCTGGTGGCGTCACGAGAAGAGCGAAATTAGCGCTCTCCACCGAGGTACCGCCTTCTGATTTCCTCTGAATTCAGTCCTTCACCGCGGGCCGCAGCCTCGCGGCCCTCTTCAATTTCCTTAAGCGCCTGCGGATCAGACAGCAGATCGAGCGTCTCCTCCAGTGAGGCGAGGTCCTCCACCGAGATGACGACGGCTTCCGCGCGGCCGTGACGCGTGATGGTGACTCGATCATGGGTTGAGGTCACCCGGTCAACGACAGCCGACAGGTGCGCTTTGACCTCAGCGAGTGGGAGTTGTTCCGATGGAGCCATGACCATAAGTATGACCTGATTTCGTTCGACGGACAAGGCTCCTACAGTCTGCAGCGGCGCCCTCTCCGCCTTCCGAGATATCCACAGCGGCTAGCGGTGCAGCCTCGAATCGCTGAGAACTCGGTCGAGTGTTGCCACGAGGCGGTCGGCATCGGCCTCGGTCCACACCAGCGGAGGCTTGATCTTGAGCACGTTGTGGAAAGGGCCGTCGATACTGACCAGAACGCCGAGGTTCTTGCACTCCTCAATGACGAACGACGCCTCAGAGTCGGCGGGTTCGAGCGTGGCGCGATCGCGCACGAGTTCGACGCCGAGGTAGAGGCCGAGCCCTCGCACGTCACCGATCAGCTCGTGTCGCTGTGCCAGTTCACGCACTCCCGCCTCGATGCGGGCACCCACTCGCAGCGCGTTCGCTGGCAGTTGCTCACGTTCGATGACGTCAAGCACGGCCAAACCCGTTGCCGCTGATACTGCATTTCCGCCAAAGGTGTTGAAGTACTCCATCCCGTTGGCGAACGAAGCCGCAACCTCCGGCGTCGTGACGACAACCGCAAGGGGATGCCCATTGCCAGCCGGCTTTCCCATCGTGACGATGTCGGGAACGAGTCCCTGGGTTGCGAAGCCCCAGAACGCCGGACCCACGCGCCCAAACCCAACCTGCACCTCATCGGCGATCATCAATCCACCCGCGGCGCGAATGAGCGTGGCGGCCTCCGCTAAGTAGTGATCGGGCAGAACCACTTGACCACCGCACCCGATCATCGACTCGACGATCATTCCTGCCACTCGCCCACCTGCGTCATCGATGCAGCGTTGCACGTCAGCGGCATAGGCCAGCGAAGTCTGGCGCGAGTAGCCACGGAATTCACCGCGATACGGATCAGGCATCCTCGCCGTGTGCACCCACGGCGGTGCTCCCTGCCCACCTCTACCTTGGTTCTTGTAGTGGCTGACATCAATGAGCGCTTGTGTGTGACCGTGATACCCGTGCTCAACGCACACCACGTCCTTCGCTCCAGAATGGGCGCGCATCAGCCGCAGCGCGAGGTCGTTCGCTTCGCTCCCTGAGTTCACGAAGAAGCACACCGACAGAGATTCGGGAAGGGTCGCGGTTAAACGCTCGGCGTAGTCAAGAACAGTGTCGTGCAGATAGCGCGTATTGGTGTTGAGCACAGCCATCTGTCGCTGCGCGGCGTGCACGACATGGGGATGAGCGTGACCAACGTGCGCCACGTTGTTGACGCCATCGAGATAGGCGCGTCCCTTGTCGTCGTAGAGGCGCGAGCCGATTCCGCGCACAATGCGCAGTGGTGACGCGTACGAGACGCTCAGGTTGTATCCGAAGAGGCGCTGACGATCGGCCGCTGTTTCGGCAATCGGCCGTTGCGGTGTGGGGACTGAACCCGCCGGGAGGGATAGGAACAGTGCAGGATCAGGGGAAAGTTGCATCCACATTTCATGCTGCGACGGAACCGCCACGCCGGGGTAGTCATGCTCAAGACCCATCAAGTCAACGATGACCTGCACGTGCGCGTGCGGCGCCCAGCCTCCGTTCACCGCCGGCTCACCCACCCAGGCAAAGACTGACCCGGACTCAACGCGTTGCCCCTCAACGAGATGGTCGAGTGTGCGACGGGCTAGGTGACCGTACAGGCTGAAGAATGGAACCCCGCGATCGGTCTCGTGCTGCAGCACCACCATGGGTCCGTAGTCGAGTGGCGTGGCGTTATCGCGAACGATGCGAACAGTTCCCGTCAGCGGTGCGTGAAGTGGGGTACCTTCCGGTACCCATACGTCGACACCAAGGTGAACCGTTCGCCACTCCGCTGCCGGATCATCACCGGGCGGAGCAAAGGCAGGAGTCGTGTAGACCAGTCGCGCTTCGCCGTACCCGCCGAGCCCCACGGCGTCGGCGCCGCGCATCGCCCCGATGACTCGTGCCTCGAAATCCTCAGGAGATCGTTGGAGATCATCAGCGGAAATCCACGGGCTTCCGACAGACAGGTCAACCGGCACCGTGTTCAGTTGCTGCCACGCGGTACCCAACAGTGGTGACGACTCAACCTGTTCGAGGTAGGCAACGACCTCGTCGACGGCTGCATGCGCGACGCGCCCACACGCCCAACGCAGGCGGGCGTGTGCGACTTCCGGATTGATGTCAAGAAGTCGCTCGAGTGTGCGCCAAGCGGGCGCCTCGCTGACAACGAGATACGGGTCGTCAGGTCGCGCGGCGCTCTGCACTGCGGCATTAGAGACGCTCAATGACAACCGCGCGAGCACAAGGTTCCACGCCACGGCAAGTTCATCGTCGGTAAGCGGGAACTGCGAGTCGAATCCAGCGAAGACATCACCCACCGCCCCGACCGGGTCGCCAGCGTCCATCGCAACATAGGCAGCCGCTACAGCTGGCTCGGCGACGACGGCGCTGAACACCATGTCACCGAAATCCAGCAGTCCGGTGATGCGCTGCATGCGAGCTGCCGGATCATCAGTGCGTGCAGCCTCGACAAGGACGTTACGATCGTTTGCGTCGCCGTGGATGATCGCCTGACGCAACGCGGGGAGCCTCGGAACGACTTCCGTGTCGAGGCGCACAAGAAGGCGCTGCAGCAGTTCGGCGCGCTGGGGATCGGTGACTGCTACGCCTCGCTCGCGCACGACCTCGGGCGCCTTCACCACATCCCAGTAGAAGTCTCGATGCGCTGCGGGATGATCGAAACCTTCGAGTGATTTCGCGAGGCGACCCAGTACGGTACCGAGGTCAAACCGTAAAGCCGTGGTTCCGGGAAGTGCCTCAATCAGCAGCGTGCCTGGCAGGTGATCGAGAAGTCGCACCATGTGCCCGTCAGAGGTTTCGATGAGTGCACCCGACAACGCGGCATGTGCACCCTGAACCGGCACACCGCTCTCACCTGCCCGCGCGGCCACGGCCATTTGAGCTTCGAGAACGTCGCGGGTCTCCGAGCCATTGGCCACCTTGAGAACAAACTCGCGGCCGTCACTCGCCTCGATACGGAAATTGCGGTCACGCTCACTGGGCAACGACGTCACTGCCCCATCGATGCCGAACAAGTCGCGCGCGATGCGTTGAGCGTCGACGACGTCCACCGTAGGAGTGTGATCGAGAAGTGCCATGCCCACAGGCTAGAGGTCAGATCTGGTGGGGTGTAGAAGGGTGGAGTTCAGGGCTTAGCAGTCGACCGGTGTGAGTAGCCCGGTGGTGACGTCATAGAAGGCGCCCGCCACAACCACGTTGTCCGGTAGCAGCGGGAAACTGCGAATCCGGATGACATCGGAAATGAGGGCGTCGCGCGGGTGCGCCGTGGTGCGAAACTCCAGGCTGCGCGTATCGACACCGAACTCGTTGGCAATGCGCGCGTGCAAGGTGGCCTCATCGTTGTTGCTCATCGCGCAGTCGGTGTGCGGCATGACCAGCACACGCGTCACGCCCAGCAAGTAGGTCGCCAGAACGAGGGTGCGCAGGACGTCTTCGGTGACCCGAGCACCGGCGTTACGCAGAATCTTGACATCGCCGAAGTCCATCCCCACCACGGCCAATGGGTTGATGCGCGAATCCATGCAGGTCACGATCGCGAGTCCTCGTCGAGCCGTACCCGTGAGTCCGAGTGCGTCGAATTCGGCAGCGAACGCACGGTTCGCGTCAACGACGTCACCAAACGCATCAAGTGGAAAAGGTTCGGGCTCAGAAGATCCTGCGAGATGGTGATGATCAGACATGCAAAAAGAGTACCCGTTCGATCGGCTTAGTGCTCTCGCGAGTAGTGGGCTGCAAGCGGACCAATTCCGAAATCGCGACGAGGGTCTCGCCACACCGAGTGAACGTGCTGCGCACCCCGTTGAGTGTTGTCGTACTCAACCATCACTGTGTCGCCTTGGACCCGGTAGTAGTGCCCCTCACTTGGCTCACGCGAGCCTGCCCAGAGGAATCTCAAGTCACATAGATCAGCGTCAGAGGCGTACTTTGCTGCCTCGTCAGCAGCGAGCGCGGCAGGAAGACGATTCACGTAGAGGTCAAGGAGTGCCTTCAACATCTCCCGCTGCTCGAGGCGCAGGTCACCTGCGATCAGTCCGCGCGGCACACGAGTAAGTCGCACCGCTTCGAGGTGTTCGGAAGTCAACCCAGCTGCCTGTTCCATTGCGTCCTGGATGACCACCACCTGATCACCTAAGTCGCCGACAAAATGGGTGCGCCACACGTCGGCGAGCGGTAACGGAAGATCTCCGTCGCCGAGACCAAAGTGCGATCGGTTGGCACCGACGAGATCCACCGGAGCGACCGGAGCGACCAAAGCCTTGGACAGTTGCGATTCATCCAGCGACCGTACGAGTTCACGAGCCACGTCTTCGATTCCTGCTAGAGGTCGAAGGGGGTGCGGTCCGAGAAGAGGGGCTGACGCTGGGTCAGCCCCGAAGAACAGCGGGGTGGTGGCTGCAACGTCGCCGTCGATTATCAGATGACTCACCGATATATGGTGACCGCCGAATCTCCATGACCATGGACCGTCACCCGTGGGGTCGCCAAACACGCGCACGTAGTAGAGCCCGGGATCGCGACCGCGCTCACGTCCCCACTCGCGCCCCCATGCCTCGACATGATCGAGCACGTTCTCAAGGCCCATGATTGTCGAGGCAGTGGCGTACCCGGGATAGGACAAGCCCGCTGCCACCAATTGCATCGTGCGCTGCTGTTGCGTGGGCTGCATCATTGAGAGCGGCAGCCCACCGTGATCGGTTGGCGTGTAGAACCACAACTCACGCTCGGCAGTGTCGTCGAAGGGCCACTGCACCACCGACCGCTGAACGTCGTCGAGTGACTCAAGTAACGCGACGGCCGCTTGGGCCATGCGGCCCGCAACCTCACGGCGAAGCGACGTCACGGACCTTCATCCCTCAGGCGGAACAACGTGTCGTCATCGGGCGCATCCCAATTCGACAGCACCTGCGAACGGTAACCGAGGCGCTGTGTGCGTTGGGCAAGTTTCCGACCGATCTCAACCTGCTGCGGACCCCATACAGCCAGTGCTTCGGGAATCGTGTCATGAGCGAGAAGTGCCTCGTACAACCCCCACCCGTTTGCACCCGCCTTTGCGGTTCCCGCCGCAGCGTGGGGTCGCATGATCACTCCCGCATCGCCCACAAGGCAGGCTCGTCCGAATACCATCTGATCGATCGTGAGGTCATATACGGCCTGAATAAAGGGCTCACGCGTGGCCTTAATCACTGTCGAAATCACCGCGGGCAGCCGAGCGTCGGCATGCGCCCTCATCTCGGCCACGTGCTCGGGTCGCGCGAATCCCGGAGGCAAAGTGGTGTCATGAACGAATCCCGACTCGTCAGTCATGACATCGGTCAGGTCATCGCCCTCTTTGTAGTTGCGGTACCAGACAAAGTTGATCAGTCGCTTCCCCGGCTCAATTGATCCGTCAGCGCCTGGAATCGGGTACACGAGAATCTGACTATTCGCGTGGAAGTAGTACGTGATTGCCACGCCCAGTTGCTCAGCGATGTCGTCGGGAAGTTCGTCTTCTCGCACCATTCCGCGCCATGCCACGTACCCCGCATAGGCGCGATGGGCATCGGGCAGAAGTTGCGCCCGGAAGACCGAGCCTACTCCGTCGGCGCAGACCACCAAGTCGGCCTCGACACTCGAGCCATCGGCGAAGTCGATCGTGGCAGTGTCGGCATCCCGCCGTAGTCCTGTGGCCTCGCGACCAAGTTCGTATCGCCCACCGCCATCGGCGTAACTGCTGCGCAGATGGCGGAAGACGGTGTTCCACGAACTGAAGTGGTAACGATGTGCACGCTGGTGCGCGACCGTTCCATCGCGGTGCAGATAGCGAATGAGATCGGTCGACGTACTGATGTCATCGAGCGCAATGCCTCGGCGCTCAACGAGGTAGCGGGCGGCATCGGGTAAGAACCCGATGCCAGCCCCGCGCTCAGCAAGTTCGTGCGTCGATCGTTCATATATCGTCACGTCAAGGCCGAGATCGCGAAGGAGGTTGCCGGCAGTCAGTCCACCGAGCGACCCACCCGCGATCGCGACCCGCGCGTTGGTAACCGCCACTTAGGCCGGGGGTTCGCCGAAGGTGGCAATCCGGTCGATGTCGCAGATGAACAGCACCCGACGCTCATCGAATGACGGGTCGCGAAGGCCGTAGGGGGGCTCGTTGCCGGTGTACTTCGTCCAGATCTTGTCGAGCTGAGCGGTGACCTTAGCGCCCTCAACCGGGTCATCTTCGAGAATCTCGCGCTCGACGTGACAGTGGATGCTGACCCAGTGGTACATCTGCTCAGGGTTCACCAGCAGGATCGTCACCTTGGGGTTCTTGCGGATCCACTCGACCTTCTTGCGCTGCATGGCAACGTTGACCAATACCTTGTCGGCCTCGTAGTCGAACCACATGGGCGTGAGGTTGATGGTGCCGTCATTACCGATGACACCGAAATTGGCGTGCACTTTGCCGCTGTCGAGGAGCACCCTGTACTTAGGATCAAGATCGTCGAGTGAGTTCAACGAGTCATGGCTTCCTACTGAGAACTGTTTTGCCTGTAGTCCGTGCGATACATCGAGGAACTGAGCGACCTTGATGGCCATGTGGGTTTCCCTTCATCAGTTTCAATTCGCGGCGCGGCTCGGGTTGTCGAACGAGTGGCATCACCATAATGTACGTACATGCGTTCCGGCCACCCGAAGCCTCACAATGGCGGTCGTCCGACCGCATACGGGCTCATTTCGGACCAATTACGGCGCGAAATCAGCGCGGGTGTATACCCCCGAGACGTGCCGCTCCCGACCGAAATGGAACTGTCGAAGGAACATCAGGTCAGTCGCCAAACTGTCAGGCGAGCATTTCAGGATCTCGTTTCTGAGGGTCTGGTCTACCGCGTGCCGGGCCGAGGCACCTTCGTCACCGCTAACAGTGGCCGATACATCCGCTCCACCGGAACGATCGACGACCTACTGTCGCTCGCACGAGACACCGACCTCGACATCGTCGAACCCATACACGAGGTGAGAGAACCCCTCATTGCACAGCGCCTCGGCCTCACCGACCACATCGTTGCTACGGCAGTTTTTCGCCGCATTCACGACAACCGCCCCTACTGCTTGACACATGGCCATTACCCTCCGGAAATTGGTCGACTGCTCGCGGAAATTCCCGAAATGCGAACATCTGGGCTGCATCCCCGGATGACTGTGCTTGAACTGATCCCCCGAGTGACAGGACGAGCCATCGCCGGTGCCGACCAAACGATTACAGCCACCGCCGCCGATGCCACTGTGGCGGCGGCCCTCGACGGCTCCGTTGGCGATCCCGTGCTGCGCATCGATCGCCTCTACTTCGATCGGGCCGGGATGCTGCTCGCACTCTCGGTGAACCATTTCAACCCCGAGCGGTATGCCTACCGCTTCCAAATGAAAGCTAATGGGTAATGACGACACGTCGCGAGATCGCCGACCAACTGATGACCGCCTGCCACGAGGCTGGCACCACGCACATCTTCGGCATGCCAGGTGGTGGCTCCAACCTCGATGTTGCCGGAGCGGCAATCGCCCGCGGACTTGAGTTCGTCCTGGTGCACACCGAAACCGCGGGCGCGATCATGGCATCAGTCATGGGTGAACTCACCGGTGCTCCGAGCATGTGCATTGCCACCCGCGGACCCGGCGCTGCCAGTGCGGTGAATGGTGTCGCGATGGCACTCGTCGACCGGCAACCCATGTTGCTGGTCACCGACTGTGTCGCCGACAACGAGCGCGGCCGCGTCTCGCACCAACGCATCGATCAGCAGGCGCTCTTTGCACCGATCTCCCTCGCGTCCATTGTGCTCAACGGAAGCGACCCCGAGGCTGCCCGTGCGGCCGTTGCACTCACCGGTGGGTTTCCGCCCGGACCTGTACATATTGACCTCGATCCGTCTGCCCCCGGAACTCCGGTTCCAGCATTCGTGCTCCCGACTGCCACACCGATCGAGCCCGTTCTTCAACTCATCGCCACTGCTCGACGACCAGTGATCATCGCCGGAACCGGAATCGCCGTGTCTGTGCCTGAGGTGCGCGACCGACTGGCAGTGATGATCAACGAGATCGGTCGCGAGCATCACGTGCCAGTGCTCTGCACCTACAAGGCTCGCGGCGTCGTACCCGACGACGCGCCATGGAACGCGGGCTGGGTGACCGGCTCGACCATCGAGGCTGCCGTTCTCCATGATGCCGACCTCGTCATCGGAATCGGATTCGACCCTGTCGAGTACCTTCCCACCGCATGGCCTTACCGCGCACCCGTCGCCATCATCGGTTCGTGGCCGCTTGATGACGGGTCGTACACGCGCAGTACCTACCTTGGCGATCGTGTCGAGGCAGAGGCGATTGGTGACCTCGAAGCGATGGTCTGCTCCGCTGCTGGCGCCATCACTTCCGAATGGGTCGAAGGCGATGGTCAGAATTACCGACAGGCCGCACTGGCCCGCCTCCTGGCTGCCACCTCACCCGACCCGCAAGCCGGCCTGACACCTCAGCAGGTCGTCATCAGCGCATCGGCAACAGCGCCTCGCGGAACCATCGCAACGGTCGATGCTGGTGCCCACATGTTGGTCACCATGCCACTGTGGAATGTCGACGAGCCTGAGCAGATTCTCATTTCGAGTAGTTACGCGACCATGGGATTTGCATTGCCCGCGGCGATCGCCGCATCACTCGCGCGGCCCGCAACACCGGTGGTCTGCTTCACTGGCGACGGCGGGCTTGGCATTGTGCTCAACGAACTCGAAACCGTTGCCCGCCTTGGCCTTCCGATCATCGTGGTCGTGTTCAACGACGCGGCACTGAGCTTGATTGCCGTGAAGCAGCATCCTGAGAATCACGGTGGATCGCTAGCGGTCGACTTCACGCGTACCGACTTCGCATCGGTTGCGCGTGGATGCGGATTGAAAGCCGAAAGGATCGACGACGTCGACTCGTACGAGAAGGCCCTGCGCGCGGCATTCACGAACGGCCAACCCACATTGCTTGATGTGCGAGTTGACCGCACTGCGTACGGATCGATTATCGATACATTGCGTGGCTGACACCGCATCGCTGCGTTAGTCGAGAGCCCCAAGAGAGTCGATAGGTTCAATAGTTTCAATAGGGTTGATAAGGCTAATAAGGTCGACGACGTAACGTGCGCCCGCGGATTGGTCATCGACGAATTCGAAGTGACCCGTATCGACAAGCACTTCAACAACCAGTGGCAGTGACGTGTCGGACGCGCGCGCCTCAAAGTCGTGGCTGTGTTGCAGCGGAACGATCACGTCGCGATCACCGTGCACGATGTGCACTCGCGGCTTCCCCTCCACACTCACCCATTCCTCGGGGCGCAGTCGCAGAGCGTTCCAACGCTCAGCATCAGCTTCAGGACTCGCACCCACCCACACCTCAATGGCGCCATCGTCGAGCAACTCGGCATGACACCGCTCGAGATCGGTGACCGGAGCGAGCGGAATTAAGTCGGTGACTGCTGGATGATCGACCAGCGTCAAGGCGAGGTAGCCGCCAGCGCTATGTCCGGTGACAACAACGTACCTGGGCGCGTGCGCTCGATAAGCAAGAACCGCGTCGAGTGCCGCACGTACGTCGCGCACAGAGTCTGCGGGGTCGTCAGTTGAGCCCGCTCGCCGATAGTCGGCGTTGGCAGCGCAGACTCCGCGTACGGCCAATGCGCGACACAGGGGCTCGTTGAGGCTCCGGTCGTACATCTGCATGAAGTAGCCACCATGCAAACTCAATACCAGTGTTGACGCCTCCGGATCACCCCACAGGTCGACCACCTGTTCCGGTGCGTCACCGTAATGAAACGTGTGCGGTGTCATCGGGTAACGCCGAGACGCCGCATCGCGGATGCCCTCAATCCACGAGACAACGTCATCATCGTTGTGATCGTCATCGACCATCAGAACTCCACCGTTCACCACGTCACCTCATCCCCAGTTCGCTGGCTGCCGTGGCAAGGATAGATGAGTCAGGACCCGCGCATCAGCCTGATGCGCGCACCGAACCTCTAGTCTGACTGGCATGGCCGACCTGCGCGAGCGACTCAGTCGTGCACTGGTTCGTAGCGAGTCCGGCACCGTCGCCCTGCCGAACCTGCGGTGGTCGATTCGCATTGCGTCGCATCCCGATCGCCGGGGCGACGTATGGGGCGATACTCACTTCGCGGCCTCACTTCAGCGAGCCCTCGTGGGCCTTGGACAGATCGCGTACGTCGATCGTCGGGGTGCACCACCTCGGGTTGATGCTCACACCGATGAAGTTGTTCTGGTCATCCGAGGCCTGCACGCGGTTGAGCTACCTCCCGACGTGACTTCGATGATCTGGCTCATCAGCCATCCCGACACGGTGCCCGTGAGTGAGCTCGCAACTTACGATCATGTCTTTGTCGCGAGTGCACCGTGGGAAGAGTCGCTCCGATCCAAGGGAATTGACGCGCGCGTGTTGCTGCAAGCGACGGAACCGACGATCTTCCACCCCGACCTCGAAGCCGATGAGAACTCCGGCGACATCGTGTTCGTTGGCCGCCCGCGCGGTGTCTATCGCCCCGTGCTGCGTGCCTGCCTCGAGGCAGGCATCGAACCAGTCATTTACGGAGATGGGTGGGAAGCGTTCGACCTCGGTCGTCTTGTGCGTTCGACGTACCTTCCCGCAGAGCAAACGGCACGTGTCTACGCGACGGCCGCATACGTACTCAACGACCACTGGTCGGACATGGCGGAGAAGGGCTTCATCTCCAATCGACTCTTCGACGCAGTGGCGACAGGCGCTCGAGTCATTAGTGACGATGTCGCGGAACTCGACGAGACATTCGGGGGTGCGGTTCAGGTGTTTCGATCGCCCGATGACGTACTTCGGCTGACCGATCCCGCCAACGACGCATTTCCCAGTCGTGAGGAACGGCTGCGTATCGCGGCCACGACCGCACGCGATCATTCCTTCGACGCACGTGCTCTCGAGTTGATTGCTGCAGCCGCGACTTCGTCTGGAAACTAACACCTCGGGCATTCACAGGACCTTCACAGCCAGATCAAGGTTAAGTCACAGTGCGAGTGGCAATAGTGAACTCAACACGGTGGAAGTCATCCACCCGAGCACTCGAGGACACATCATGAGCACCGCAACCCAGCGCCGAAACCGCGGAACGAAGATGGTCAGGGTCCTCACCACCGGACTTACTGCGACCGCCGCAATCAGCACCGGCGTCGTCGTGGGGTCGATGATGGCGAGTTCGCCCGCTCAGCCCGTGTCGACAGTCGCCGCCGCCACAACGGTCGTTTCCAGCGCTGTCACTTCTTCGACACCGGCCACGGCCACGGCGATACAGGCAACGACCTCGTCGACTTCACAGAACGCGAACACGTCAACCACCACGTTGTCGGCACCATCAACGGCACCTCAGTCGTTGTCCGGTGGAGGTTCCGGCGGAGCCTCCACGACCGGGTCCTGACTTCCCCCCTTTCGCCGAGCGCTGGAAAGGCAGCCCATGAGCAACCAGACACCCCCACCTGACAGCTTGCTCGTGCGGCGTGCCAAGGCCGGAGCCGTTGCAGTGGCGGCCGTTGGCGGCGTCATCGTCGGCTCTCTGGTCATGGGTGCGATGCAGCAGGGAACAGCCACCGCTGACACCCAGCACGTCACCTCCGCCGTCGCCAATGATCAGCAGTTAACACCCCCGCAGGTTCCCGACCAAGGTGGCTTATCGGCGCCACAGGCACCTCCTCAGGCGGTTCCCGTTGATCCTGGAACAGGTGGCGACTACATCGCACCCCAAGGCGACAACCCCGGATTCCAGAACGGCAACCCCGGATTCCAAGGTGAACCCGGATCTCAGGGTGACTGGGGTCAGGGACCTTCAACCACAGGCAGTTGAGATTAATAGGTTCTTCATTGCAACGATCGCTTTATAAGTGATTTCCTGAATCACTGAGAACTTCCTATCGTCGTGTCATCGGGTCTAAACAGACCGATCACCGACGAAGGAGTCCGCACATGTCGCTCATCAACACCCAGGTCCAGCCATTCCGAGCCACCGCATTTCACAACGGCGCATTTGTCGACGTGACCGACGCCGACCTCACCGGGGGCTGGTCGGTCGTGTTCTTCTACCCCGCCGACTTCACATTTGTCTGCCCCACAGAATTGGGCGACCTCGCCGACAACTACGACGAATTCCAGCGTCTGGGCGTCGAGGTTTACTCGGTCTCAACCGACACGCACTTCACCCACAAGGCCTGGCACGCAGCATCCGACACGATCCGCGCGATCAACTTTCCGATGATCGGCGACCCGACCGGCACCCTCACACGCAATTTCGACGTGATGATCGAAGCCGAAGGACTCGCCGACCGAGGCACGTTCGTGATTGACCCCCAGGGCCTCATCCAACTGGCCGAGGTGAACGCGGGCGGCGTTGGTCGTAACGCCGCTGAGTTGCTGCGCAAGATCAAGGCAGCGCAGTACGTCGCGGCCCACCCCGGCGAAGTGTGCCCCGCCAAGTGGGAAGAGGGCGCCCACACCCTGGCTCCCTCGTTCGACCTCGTCGGCAAGATCTGACCTTCCCCTCATTCGTCGACCACAACCCACCGCTTTGACCCCGTAGGAGATCACCATGCTCGACCACTCGACCACCGCACAGCTCGCCGATTACCTCGAGAAGATCACGACGCCGATCGTGCTTGCCGCCTCGCTCAACGAGTCACCTCAGTCGATCCAGATGCTCGAACTCCTTGAAGAAACGGCCGCACTCTCACCACACATCGCGGTGGAACTTCGCGATGGCGACCGCACACCTTCGTTCGTCATCGAGCGAAGCGGAACTGAGGTCGCCGTGACATTCGCCGGAATCCCAATGGGTCACGAGTTCACGTCGTACGTCCTCGCACTACTGCAAGTTGGCGGGCATCCGGTGAAGGCCGACGCGCAAACGATCGAGGCGATCAGCACCCTCGACGGTGACTTCCACTTCGAAACGTTCTTCTCGTTGTCGTGTCAGAACTGCCCTGATGTGGTGCAGGCGCTCAACCTCATGAGCGTGATCAATCCCCGCATTCGTCACACCGCCATCGACGGCGCTCTCTACCAAGCCGAGATCAACGCTCGCCAAGTATTGGCAGTGCCCACCGTCTTCCTCAACCGTGAGGTGTTTGGCCAGGGCCGCATGAGCGTGGAACAGATCCTGGCCAGGCTCGACACGGGTGCGCACGACCGCGCAGTCGCCGACATTGCTGCCAAGGAGCCATTCGATGTGCTCGTAGTCGGCGGCGGACCGGCGGGAGCAGCGGCAGCGATCTACGCCGCGCGCAAAGGAATTCGCACCGGCGTTGTCGCTGAGCGATTCGGTGGCCAGGTGCTCGACACGATGGCGATCGAAAACTTCATTTCGGTATCCCACACGGAGGGTCCGGCGTTGGTCACGGGGCTTGAGCAGCACACGCTCGACTACGACGTCGACGTGATGCGGCTGCAGACAGCGGTTGAACTTACCCCGGCAAGCGAACCCGGCGGGCTACACGAGGTGCGATTGGAAAGTGGCGCAACAGTGCGCGCGCGTTCGCTCGTTCTCTCGACGGGCGCGCGGTGGCGCACCATGAACGTGCCTGGTGAAGACGAGTACCGAAACAAGGGCGTCACCTTCTGCCCTCACTGCGACGGACCGCTGTTCAAGGGTCAGCGCGTGGCCGTGATCGGCGGCGGCAACTCTGGAGTTGAGGCGGCCATCGATCTCGCCGGCGTCGTCGCTCACGTCACGCTGATCGAGTTCGACACGGCGCTTCGCGCGGATGACGTACTGCAGCGCAAGCTCCACAGCCTGCCTAACGTCGACGTGATCGTGAACGCGCAGACAACCGAGGTCATCGGCAACGGCTCGCGGGTGACGGCTCTGGCTTACATCGATCGTGCGACCGGCACCGCGCACACGCTAAACCTCGGCGGCATCTTCGTGCAGATCGGATTACTACCCAACACCGAGTGGCTGCGGGGGGCGGTGGAACTCACCGAGCGCGGTGAAGTGGTGATCGACAATCGAGGGACGACGTCGATCGAAGGAGTTTTCGCCGCTGGGGACTGCACAACGGTTCCGTTCAAGCAGATCGTGATTGCGATGGGAGCAGGCGCCACTGTCTCATTGGGCGCCTTCGATCACCTGATTCGCAGCTCGGCACCAGCCGAGCGGGGCGAAGCGGCCGCGTAGATCAGGCGGCGACGCGCTCGAACGTCTCGCTAAAGACGATCGGCGTGACTTTGGCCGGACGACGCTCGGCGGCAACAGCGCGGGCGTGAGCCTCGAATTCATTCGCACCCATGAGCATGCCTACCACCGCTACGACCAGACGCAAGGCGACCAGCGAGAACAGAACGATGAGAAGGGCGGTGACCATGGGGACTCCAAAGGTGTGAGGCGATAACCCTTCATCGGCCCGGCCTTGAAAAACCTTGAGCCCTTGTGAGCGATTCACTCGATCGGGTGAACGAAAGCTGCAATTCCCTCGGGGGGTTAGGCTGAACTCATGGACCTTTCACGCGCACTCGAGTTCACTGCAGGCCGTCAAACGGCACTGCTCACCACGCTCAGGGCCGACGGTCGCCCTCAGCAATCGGTGGTTTTCTACGTGCCTGACGGAGATCGATTCCTAATATCGGTCACCGACACCCGTGCCAAGACCCGCAATCTGCGCCGCGATCCACGCTCGGCGCTCTTCATCGCCGGTGATGGCCCCTTCGAGTGGGTGGGCCTCGACGGCACCACCTCCTTGTCGGAGGTCGCTCGCGAGCCCGACGACGCAGTCGCTGATGCCCTCGTTGACTACTACCGACGCGGCAATGGCGAGCACCCCGACTGGGACGAGTACCGCGCCTCGATGGTCGCCGACCAGCGCGTGATCGCCACCTTCACGGCCACATCAGCGACCGGAATGTTGCCCGACTGACCTACAACCCCGTAGTGAGGGTGATCTTGCCGGTAGTGGCGCGTGCCCGAAGGTCTTCATGGGCACGCCGCGCATCGCCGAGGGGATACGCCTGTCCCTCCTGAGGAACGAGTTGGCCGCTCACCACAAGACCGACAAGTTCGGTCAGTGGCGCGACCACCATTGCCGCGGGGTCGGCGTTCATGCAGTCGACCAACCAGAAGCCGATCACGCTGCGCGACCCGATCATCAGAGAGGTCGGAGGAATAGGAGTTGCCGTTTCACGCCCGGCCATTCCGAATACCACCATGCGGCCAAAACGGGCCAGCGCCGCCAGCGACTCATCGGTGGTGCGACCGCCCACCATTTCAAGCACGATGTCGACACGCCTTCCACCGTTGGCCTCGCGAATCGCAGCGGTGAGATCGGGCGCATTCGAGTCGACGACGGAATGGGCACCGAGCGCAAGCGCCTGCTGGCGCTTAGCTTGCGTCGACGCGACGGCGATGACATTGCCAGCGCCCCAGAGTCGGGCCAACTGAACCGACAGACTTCCGACTCCACCCGCGGCTGCGTGCACGACCACCGATTCACCTTCGGCCATGCGGGCGGATGTGCGCAGTAGATGCCACGCCGTGAGCCCCTGCACGAGCAGACTCAGTGCCTGCGCGTCACTCACTCCGGGTGGAACATCAAACAACTGCCCGGGATAGATCAGCGCCTTCTCCGCGTATGCAGAACCGCCGGCGGTGAAGCCGCACACGCGACGTCCATCGGGAAGAAGCCCCACGACCTCGTCACCAGGCACGAATGGAAGTTCTTGTGGCGACAGGTACGAGTTGTCGGCAGCATGAGTATCGGCGTAGTTGATTCCGACCGATGTCACCGCGAGAACCTCTTGCCCTGGGCCAGGAACGGGGTCGGGCAGTTCGACCAGTTCGAGTACCTCAGGACCACCAAAACGACTCACTTGGATTGCGCGCATTCCGCCACGCTACCGGCCATCACGGCAGTACGCGATACTTCCGGCATGGGCACAGTTCCGGCCGCCACCGCCCCCCTTCCCGGCAACGCCTCCGTCGTTGTCGTCGGTGGCGGGGTCATCGGTGCCAGCATCGCTTTTCACCTCGCCGAGGCAGGTGTGCGCGATGTGCTGCTGCTTGAGCGAGGCGACCTCGCGGGTGGTTCCACATCGAAAGCGGCAGGTGGCATTCGGGCGCAGTTCACCGACACCGTCAACATTGAACTGGGAGCGCGAAGTTTGGTTGCGTTTGAGCAGTTTCCCCAGCGCCCCGGCGCCGAAATTGATCTGCATCAGGTGGGCTACCTCTTCCTACACACCGACGCGGCATCAGCTGCGGCGGCAGAGGAAGCGCTCGCGCTCCAGCACTCACTCGGCGTCGCTACCCAACTGCTGACCGCTGCCCAGGCCCGCGAGTTGAGCCCCGCCACCGACGTTTCCGATGTCCTTCTGGCGACCTTCCATCCGCGTGATGGCTACTGCAGCCCCGAATCCGTGGTGCTCGGCTACGCGTCGGCAGCGCGCACGCGTGGTGCCACCATCCGCACCGGGGTTGAGGTGGTGTCAATTCAATCGATCGGCGGTCACATCACCGGCGTCGAAACCTCGGCTGGACACGTACGCACCCCCGCTGTCATCTGTGCCGCAGGAACATGGTCGCGGGCCGTAGGAGACATGGTCGGAGTCGATCTACCGGTCGACCCGCTGCGCCGGCAGATTCTTGTCACTGAACCGCTCTCCGAGTCGCTACTCTCAATGTTTCCACCGACCATGCCCATGACGATCGATGTCGGCAGCACGTTTTATCTGCACCGCGAAGGCCCCGGCGTGTTGTTCGGCATGTCGTACCAGCAGGAAACCCACGGATTCCGCACGACCTACAGCGAGGACTGGTTTCCCGACCTCATCGAAGCCATCGAGCGGCGCTGCCCGGCGCTACTCGACGTCGGAGTCGCCCATCGCTGGGCGGGCCTGTACGAGGACACACCCGATCACAATGCACTGATCGGCGAGGCGACCGAGGTCGATCGATTCCTTTACGCCACCGGCTTTAGCGGTCACGGATTCCTGATGGGCCCCGCGGTCGGTGAAGTGGTGCGCGACCTCTGGCTCCAGCGTGAGCCCGTGATCAACGTTCACACTCTCGATGCGCGTCGATTTGCCGCGGGTCACGCTCTTATCGAGCACAACATCGTGTAATTGCACCCGGAGTGTGAGTCGGCAGCCCCTTCTCGACTCGAGCATCTTTGGTCAATCGATGCCCTTTTCGGGGTTCTTCGGTCAAGAAATGCCTCGGCGAGCCCTTCAAATGGTGACCCTCGTGACCCCTGAATGGGTCGAATAGCGCTACTAGTTGAGGGACGCGCGGAAAATATGTCTCCGCGGGATGTCACGCGAACACCCAAATTCTGCCCTGACAGGACATACACCTTCCCGGACTCTGTCCTGTGCACCCGTGGCAGCCCGCCCCGAGACAGGACTAGCGTCCAAGCGTCCATCGATGTGAACTACCGCACATCCGAAGATCCTCAGGGACTCGCGGCCCGTGCCATTTCACACCCGTTGAGCGAGCTGAGTCAGTCCATCCGGACTGGCGAAGTCGCCGAAGCTGAGGAGAGCACTACATGCGCGTCGGAGACAAGGACATCCTCATTCCAACCTCTATGGTCGGAAATTACCCCAACCCCCGGTGGTGGGACGCCGGACCCGCACGTGACTGGAGCGGAGACCAAGAGCCGCCGGACGCCTTCATTCGTGAAGCATTCGAAGATGCAATGCAGGCAGTCGTTCATGACCAGGAACTCGCTGGCCTGGACATCATTTCCGATGGCCGCCTGCACGGTGACAACTACGCAGATGCCGCCGTCTACTACTACATGCGTCGGTTGGGTTACGACCTCAAGGGTGGCCACCTTGGTTTCCCGATCTACAGCCGTCTGCACGCAGGAACGGTGACGCAGGAAATCAAGCGTCACGGCGGAATCATGGTTGAGCAGGCTCGTGCCCTAAAGCGGGCCACGAACAAGCCCACCAAGGTTCAGTACACCGGCATTCAGGTGCTCGCGCAGTGCACCAACGACCTGTTCTACGACAACCCCCGCGATCGCGCGATGGCCATCGCCGCCGCCATCAACGAGGACATCCTCGAAGTTGACGCCATGGGCGTCGACTTCATTCAACTCGACGAGTTCACGTGGCCCTACTTCTACGAAGACTGGGCAATCGAGGCATTCAACCGCGCTGTCGAAGGCGTCAAGAACGCTCAGATCATCGTTCACGTGTGTTGGGGTAACTGGGGCGGCACGCCGGCCTACTACCCGGACGAGACTGCCGAGTCAGGCGAAATCTTCGACCTGACCCAGCGCAAGGGCGAGGCCCCGTCGGCAACGGCGTCGGTCATCCCCAAGTCGTACGAGGCGAACTTCAACGTTCTCAACCTGGAGAACTGTGGACGCCGCTCCGACGACCTGTCAGGACTCGAGATTCTCAAGAACAACCCGCTGCCTGACAACGTCATGTTCTGGGCCGGCGTCATCGACGTGAAGTCGACGATCACCGAGACCGCCGAAGAGGTATGCGACCGCATCATGCGCCTGACGGAGTACGTGCCGCCGGAGCGCTTGGGCGTCACGACCGACTGCGGTCTGATCCTGCTCCAGCGCTACATCGCCATCGACAAGCTCCACGCCCTCGCGGCGGGTACCGAAATGGCGCGTAAGAAGCTCGGCAAGTAGTAGCCAATGGCTATCTGGTTACTCCGCTGCCCTGACTGCGGGCACCAGTTCCAGTCGCTGGTCATGGACGGAACGAAGGTGCCCTCAGTCTGGGTCTGCTCAACCTGCGGATGCAGGAACGCGGTGGTTGAGGGCACCGCGGAGGGCGGACCGTTCTCAGCTGCCACCTCCGGTGGCGGGTGTGGGTGCGGTTGTGGGTAACGCCTTGTGAGTGGTGAGGTTCTGTGGCGGGCATCTTCGGGTGCCCGCCACAGACATGTAACGGCAGATTCACATTCAGGCGCCGGACGAAACGATGGCCTTGCGTTCTCTCAAGATGTCAGCGGCCGCCACGGGTTCCAAGGGGGGGAAGAATAGGTAGCCTTGGCCGCGGCGCACACCCATGGCAATAAGTTGATCGCGCTCCTCAGTCGTTTCAATACCTTCAACGACGAGATCTAGTGCGAGAGCATCCGCGATGGCCACCACCGATGCCACTACCGCATGTTCACGCGGACTGCGAGCATCGAGCGTGGCGGCAAACGAGCGGTCGAGTTTGATTTGGTCAACAGGAAGCGTGCGCAACTGCGTGAGCGACGAATAGCCCGTACCGAAATCATCGAGCGACACTCGTACGCCGGCGGTGCGCAATTGTGCGAGCGCCGAATGTGCCGTGCGCAGGTCGAGGAGCGCATGCTCGGTCAGTTCGATAATGAGTGCCGTTGCCGGAACGCCGTAGTCACCCAGCATGGCGAGCACATCGTCAGCGAAGCCGATCTCGCGCACCTCACGAGCGGACACATTGACAGCCATCGTGATGCCAGAACCGATTCCGGCGGAACTCCAGTCGGCAAGAATCGCAATCGCTTGTCGGCGCACCCACCGTCCGATGTCGACAATCACTCCGTTGTCTTCGGCGAGCGGAATGAAATCGTCGGGGGACCGAAGTGGCTCGCCGGGTCGCTGCCATCTGATCAATGCTTCGAATCCGGTGACCACACCGTCGTGCATTCTCACCACTGGCTGCAGTTTCAGTTGCAACTCCTCGCGGCCGATAGCGCGACGCAATGCCGTGTCGAGATCGAGACGCATCGCAACTTCGGCTTCGAGTTGGCTGTCAAAGACGTTGATGTGACTGGTAGACAATTGCTTCGCCCGGTACATGGCAACGTCTGCCTCGCGCATTAGATCGGCGCCACTTGAAGTCGAATTGTCGGCGAAAGTGATTCCAATGCTGACATCAACAAACACTTCCTTGCCTTCAATGACGTAAGGCGAACTCAACGCCGCACGCACCCGTTCGGCAAGTGCCGTCGCTTCTTTCCTCGTCTCCATCGACGGACACAGGACGACGAATTCATCTCCACCGAGTCGTGCCACCGTGTCAGAGGTTCGCACGATGCCTAGGATGCGACCGGCGGCTTCAATGAGCAGACGGTCTCCGGCAGCGTGGCCAATTGAGTCATTGACCATCTTGAATCGATCGAGATCGCAGAAGAGCAGCGCCGTGTGACGGTCGCCAGCATCAGCAGTCGCAAGTTGCTCATCGAGTTGACGCAGCAGGAGTGTTCGATTGGCGAGCCCGGTCAACGCGTCGTGAGTGGCCTGATGCGACAACCGGCGCGACGCAGTCTCGCGTTCGAGCGCGAGACGCGCCAGGTCGCAACAGCGGGTCGCCACCATCGCGCCGTGCTCATCGACAGGTCCACCGTCGCTGAGAATCTCAAGCACACCTTCGTGCGGATCATCGATCGTGCCAAAGGAGCCGGCCCAGACCACCACGTTGCTGATAACAGTCTCGGTTGCTCGCTGCTCAACGACACGATCACCCAGCCGCAGCCGCACGCCTAAGCCACCCACACCCTCACTCACGAGCGCCGCAATGCTTTGGAACACCACAGCGAGTGGCGCGCCGCGCGCAATTCGTTCGAGTACATGCGCTTGCCCACGCTCGAGTATCGACGCTCTATCGAGTTGGCCGCGCGCTTCGTTGAGTGCCTGTTCCTCAATTTCAAGCGTGTCGCGAGCTTCCCGATAGCCAGACCTCACATTGGCGGCAACCCAAATGAGCAGTACGACACCCACAAGCAGCGACCCCAGTAGTAGAAGAAGTTGAAGGACATGCCAACTGAGCAGGTCTTGGTTGCTGGCTCGCACACCTTCGCGGAACGCCTCAGTGTTTCTGTCGCCCAACTGCCGCGCCTCACTCGCAAGGGCATCGATGCGCGGGGTAAGTGCGCCCCTCCACTGCAGTTGAGCGGCCGGCGTGAGCGTTCCCGTCGGCATGGTGGCGATGGTGGCGTCGAGCGCCGACAGCGCCTCGATGAAGGCAGGAGTTGCCAGATCGCCAGCACGTTTGCCATTCTCATCACGCACATTGAGTCGCTGGCCCAGCAACGCCCGGGACACTTGAGTGGCCCGTCGTGTACTTTCGCCCAGAAGGTAACGCTGCGCCTCGACGGCATAGTCGAGTGACTCACGCATAGTGAATACAACGTTGGTACTACTCGCCTCAGTTCGTACGTACGTTTCAGTGCTCGCGCGCTGATTATTAGACGCCACCAGACTGCTCACTACCAACGAGAGCAACAACACTACGAGCAAACCAGCCAGCGCCCACTGGCCTGCGTTGAGGCGCAGTCTGCGAGCTGTCGGGGTTGCCGCGGACTCAGGCACTGTCAACTCATCCGGTCGGGGTGGCAGTGGTGACGCTCATTGAACTCAGGCTCCAGTTCCACGCGTCAAGCACAGACGCCAAGGGAGTTCCGTCAGGGTAAACAATGCGAACCGGACCACCCGCGTCATACGGAATAGGTTGACCATTGCGTTCGATCGCCAGCAGCCCATCAGAGGCCGTGAATGCACCGGCCGTGTTGACGTAGTGGTAATCATTGAGCGCCAACGTGTCGACGCGTGCCGAGTCAGGAATGCCGGCCTTCGCAAACAAGTCAGACATCGCAACACCGGTGAAGGTCTGCTGCTCCTTGACGAATGGCTCGCTAATCGTGATTGTGCGGGTCGGTAGCGTGGCGAGTTCGTCGTACGTCAGCGACACAGTTCCGGCCGAACCACCCGAGAGCACGAGGATCGGTTCTCCTGGGCCCGGAGGATCAACGGTCGCCACACCATAGGGGTTCGTCGACGTCGGCGAGGGAGTCGCAGTGGAACTCGCACTTGCTGGCGAAGGAGACGCCGAGGCCGTGCCCGAACCGTTGGAACTCGACGAGCAACCCGTCACGCACAGCGCCAGAACTACCACAGCGGAAGTTACAGACAGTGACTGACGAATCGACATAGAGTGAATACTACCTGCGTGCATCACAACCGCGACTCGGTATGGCGAAGACCGCCACTTCGTCAGTAAAGACATCGAACGAATCAGGAAGCGTCGACCGGTCGGCGCCTCGAGCGAATTCTTCACGCAAGGCGCTGCAACCCCCGTCGGGCCTCACGAACGGCAACCGCGTTGCGCTGCGGGTGAGTCTCAAGGAATTGCTGCACCGCAACGTGATCGATGGCTGCAAGGTCACGGAGCGCCCACCCGATGGCTTTCGCGACAAAGAACTCGGGGTCGTTCCAATGCCGATCGCACAGGGCCAGCACTCGAGGAACATCAGGGTCGCCGCGCCAACCACGCTGATGGCCAATCGCCGCGCGCACTAGCCAGCGATCGCCCGATTCCGACCAGGCGTCGATCAGGGTGGGAACCGGATAGACGCGACACAGGGGACTGACTGCCGCGTTCACCAGACCGTCGACGGTGTCCCACCAAGGCTTCGTCGTGAGTAGTTCGCCACCGAAGTCAATGAGGAAGGAACCATCGGCATTTCGTCGATAACGATCGATGAGGTCATAGGCCGCGTAGTGGTACTCACGCTCGGGCAACGTCAACAGCGCACAAGCACCACGTCCGAGTTCGTTACTCGTCGGTGCTGGAAGTGCCTTCCACCCGCGACGCAGCGCCGCTCGTCGAGGCTGCGCGTAGATCCCGAGGAAAGGAGCAACGCCCTTCATATAGGCAGCCATCTGCACCGCACGTTCAGGATCAGCTAGCGGCGGAAGTGCAGTGACAGCGGCGCCGACGACTTTCGCCGCCCAAGCACCGCTGCCACTGTTCGCACGAGCGCTCACCCGCTGATCGTATGGCCCTCAGCAGCGCCCGCCCCCGAGTATGGGCTAGCCCTCGCCACCCCAGATTCCCGCCTTGTTACCCAACGGCGAGAACCACAGCGCAAACACGATGGCCGTTCCTACACAAATCACTACAGTCGCTGTCATCGACGAACCCTCCTAGATCGAATCCACGTTAGCGATGGGGAAACCGATGAAATAGAAAATCAGTCCCATGATCGCAATGATGACGAGCACCAGAATCGCGCCGCCGATATCTCGTCTCGGAGTTGGCTTGTCGGCCGGAACCAGCCACCATGCCATCCACTTGGAGAGCAACCAGATCACCGGCCACCCCAGGACTCCCACGCTGATGATGTTGCCGACGAAATTGCTGATCGACACGGGCATCCAGTGCAGGAATGGATTGAGGAACAGAATCTCGAGCATCACGATCGGATATAGCCCCAGCAGCACGATGTAGTTGTTCTTCCACGCCGGCGCCATACCCTGCCGCTGTGAGCCGAAAGCGAACCAATTGCCGAACCCGTTGCGAGCCTCACGAATGATCGACTTCTCGACGAAATCTTTCGATTCAGCAATCAGATCGTTGCGCTCGGACGAGAGTAGCCACGAGTTGAGATGCTCAGCCGAGTCGAATCGCAGCATCGTGACGAAGTGATCCTGAAAACCGGGGACCGGCTCCTGCAACTCACAGCCCAAGTATCCGGGGAACTTCGCCTGCTCCTCATCCAATCGACGCTGCCACCGCCTGAAGTCCTCTTCCTTATCGACGGTGACCTCCGTCATGATGACGGCCGTGGTTTCTTCTGAAGGATCCGATGCCGCGCTACCGACGAAGACGTTGACTGCGTCGTCCCCCACAAGCACCGGTTGGATGCGCTTCACCATGTCGGCACGTTCAGGTGACTCGAGCCAGGCGCGAGCCTCATCTGCCGTCGTAAAGCGTTGCACAATCACCCAGTCAACCTGAGCCGGTGGGAACGGTGGAATGACTTGCCAACTCTCGAACCCATCGAACCGTTGAATGAGCTGATTCATTTCGGCTTGCCACGCGGCGAAGTCGGATTCATGTTCGGGTGCCACACAGGTGTTGGTCACCACTGTTGCATTTGTCTCTTTCATGGCGATTACTCGCAGTGTGCCAGTGAGAAGAGGTTGTGGTCGCGCACAATCGGCTCCATGTCGACGGTGACCACTCGGCCGTTCTCCACCACGACCTTGCCATTGATGACCGTGTACTTGGCCTTCTGAGGCGCGCAAAACACAGTCGCAGCGACCGGGTCAACCAAACCGCCCGCGTAATCAACAGTGTTCAGATCGATGCTGAAGAAGTCGGCGCACATGCCGGTGGCGAGGTGCCCAATGTCATCGCGGCCAAGAACTTCGGCTCCACCGCGCGTTCCGATTTCCAGCGCCTCGCGGGCGGTCATCCACTCGGCGGCACGAAGCGGGTCAGACGTCGACAGCACGCTCTGCGGACCTTCCGGCGGAAGCAGACCCATGCGCAGACGGGCGAGCAACATGGCCAGTCGCACTTCACCGAGCATGTGGTTGCAGTCGTTGCTTGCAGAACCATCGACGCCGATACCAACCTTCACGCCAGCGTCGCGGTACTTCTTCACAGGCGCGATGCCTGACGCAAGCCGCATGTTCGACGATGGACAGTGCGCGACACCAGTGCCGGTTGCGGCGAACTGCGCAATCTCGACATCGTTGACGTGAATGCCATGGCCGTACCACACATCATTGCCAAGCCAGCCAACAGATTCCATGTAGGCAACCGGTCGCATCTTGTACATCTCAAGGGTGAACTTCTCCTCGTCGAATGTCTCGCACAAGTGCGTGTGCAGCCCGACGCCCTGGTGCTTACGAGCGAGTTCAGCCGAGCGTTCCATCAGCCCAGGGGTTACCGAGAAGGGCGAGCACGGACCAAGCGACACATTGAGCATCGAACCGCGTGACCAGTCGTGGTACTGGTTGATGACTCGTTCAGAGTCAATCAGAATGTCGTCTTCGTTCTCAACGCAACTGTCCGGCGGTAATCCGCCGAGAGACTTACCCAAGGTCATCGATCCGCGACAGGCTACGAAACGAGTGCCAATCTCGGCAGCAGCTGCGATTTGGTCGTCGACCTTGCATCCGTTCTGGAAGACATATGAGTGGTCGAACACCGTCGTGCATCCGCTGGCCGCCAGTTCCGCGAGGCCGATCAAAGTACTCAATCGAGTGGCTTCGGGGGTACGTTCGGCCCAAATCTCATAGTGAGCAATGAGCCAGGGGAAGAGATTGATGTTCTGCGCCTGCGGCAAATTGCGGGTCAGTGTCTGGTCGAGGTGATGATGCGTGTTGACGAAACCGGGCAGCACCACTTGCCCCGAAAGATCAAGAATGACGTCAGCCGTATCTGGGAGTTCCGACGTTGGTCCAACCTGCTCAATCATGCCGTCTCGAGCGAAGATCGCGCCGTCTTTGATTTCGCGACGCTCGTCGTCCATCGTGACGAGAATCTCTGCGTGACGGGCCAGGAGAGTTGCCATGTCCATTCCCCATATCTGGTAATCGAGCGCTAGCGGATGCCAGCGAATGCGCGTTCACTTCGACGCTAAAGGCGCCCGCTCTCGCATTCCACCAACGTGGGGGTGACCCCTCAGCACTCGAGTCAGGACCAAATTCCGTCGTACTGTTCGCCCATCGGAGATACCGTCGAAGTACCCGCTGAACTTTGAGCGCAAATCAGGTACGGCATTGACAATTCCGGTAGGGGGGCGGCGATGGAGACCGACGCCGGTTGGTGGCACCGCCTTGGCGGACCCAATGCCATCAACGTGCCTGCGTGGGTGTTCACTCTCGTCGGAGGAACAGCGGCAGCGTTCGCCTGGATTCCACGCGGCACCCTCGTTCGCACCACGGACTGGATCGGCCTGAGTATCGTCGCTCAAGTCATCCTCGGAGCCGTTCTACTCCTCGCGTGGTTCACCTACCTGTCGCCGCGTAACCGACGCCCTCGCCCCTTCGCACTGATCGTCACCCTGCTCGTTGCCGGCGCCATTCGCGGCGCGTTCCTATCGATCGCCGGAGAGAGATTCGGTCTCGTCCAACAGGGGTATCTCCTTGAGCGCTCTCTCGGCGCGGCCATTTCATTCACAGCGTGGTACGCCATCTCCGCATTGATCGTCGATGACTGGCGGCGGCATCAGCAGGCCGTCGCACAACTAACTGTGGAAGCTCGTCGCGAACTTGAACTTGCCGAACGTGCCGCACGAATTGTCAAGGAATTTCGAGTGACACTCGTAGAACGCACGGAAGGAATTGTGCGCGCGCAATTGTTCGCCGCCGCCGAAGCGAGCGCGCAACCGGCCGGTGCCTCGCAGTCGCTGCAGCGCTCTGTCGACGAGGTCATCAGGCCGCTCAGTCACGAGATGGAGCGTCGATCGATTGAAGACGAAGCCCTGGTGCAGGAAGCTGACAAATACCGAACCCGGCCCAAAGTTCCGTTCCGTTCCTACTTGATCGGCACCTTCACCGAGCGACCATTCGCGCCGCTACTCACCAGCATCATTGTGATCGTGACTCCACCCCTGGTGACCATGCACGTACTCGGCCCGGTCGTTGGGGTCATCGTCTTGCTCACCGCGGGATTAGGCCTGGGTCTGGCTCTCAGCCTACTTCGCAGTTCTATCGCAGCGGCCCTTCCGAGCTGGTCGTTGCCCCGCTGTGTCGCCGTTGTGACAGGTTGTTGGCTCGGACTCACAGTGTTGATCGGTCTGATCCTGAGCACAATCGTGCGGGTGTCAGGGGTCATGCCCAATAGTTGGCTCGCCAATGGAGGGTCAACAGGAGCGACCTCCACCGTCGTCGCCATCCTCTCGCTGGGGCTACTGACCATGATCGTGAGTGCCATTGAAGGATCGATTCAGGCCCAGCATCGCAGGGCCGAGCGCGACCTCAAGACTGCTGCCCTGTCGGCAGAGTGGGCCGCGGCCCGGTTGCGCCAAAGCGCTGGAAACGAACAGCGGCGCTTCGGACGCATCGTGCACGGCGGAGTACAGGCTCGAATGGTCGCCGCGGCAGCGCTCGTGCAACAGCAGACACCACAGGAAGCTGCGACCACCATCGCGAACCTCGCCGATGGCATCCACGACGCACTAGCAACCGATGGCGAGTCGCCATGGCGCCAAGAGTTCAGCGACATGGAAGACGTGTGGAGTGTCGCGATCAACCTCACTTTCAATATTGCACCAACCGCCGAATCAGCACTTGATAGCGACGTGTTAGCGGCCCGCAGCGTGGTGACCGTAATCGGCGAGGCCATCACCAACGCAGTACGCCACGGAGACGCCGACACCGTGCGCGCCACCATCACTGCGGAGCCGGGCTACCTAGAGATCACCGTCATGAACGACGGAAAGGCGGTGCTCAAGTCGACTGAGCGCGGAATGGGGTCGCGTCTCTATGACTCCAACTTCGCCACCTGGAACATCACTGCGAGCCCTACAACCACCCTGCGAGGACGCATCCCCTGCGACGTACATCGCCCTCACGTGGGAGCCTTGGGATGACAGACACCACGACACGCGGCATGCGCGTACTCCTCGTTGAAGACGAGGCGCTCTCGCGCTCGCTCATCGCAGGTCTCTTGGAGTCAGGTGGCTACGTCGTGGCGGCTTATGGAAACGCCAAGGACGCATCGCGCTCCTTCGAGGCGTTCTGCCCCGACGCAATCGTGACTGATATTGACTTGCACACCGGACCGTCCGGCATTGATCTTGTTGTGGCGGTGAAGAAGCGACACCCCGGTTTAAAGGTGGTCATCCTTTCGAACTACGCGATTGCCCCTGACCTGCGCCATTCCTCTCTCGCTGACGCCGCCTACCTGAACAAGCGAGATCTCACCGAGCCCGACGTGCTGTTGGCAACACTCAAGTCGCTGCTCAGCAATGAACTTTGTGGGGCGATGGACTCACGGATTGCGTCCGGGCCCCTCGCACCACTCACCGCCGCGCAGGCAGAGGTACTACGCATGGTGGCGTCCGGACTCACCAACGAAGAAATTGCCGCCCGGCGCTTCACCACGGTGAAGTCAGTTGAAAACATGGTCCACCGCATCATGGCCACTCTGGGCGTATCCCCAGACCACTCACTCAACCGTCGGGTTGTGGCATCCCAGTTCTTCACACGTGAAGCCGGTTCGGTCGAACCGCCGCACACCCTTGACTAAGACTGGTAGGGCACCGTTGTCAGTATACCCCTAGGGGTATACTGACAACGGTTAACAGACTCAAAGGAGCCCGCATGACGACGTTCACGGCGCATGAAGTTAGCAAGAAGGTCGTCATCATTGGAGGAGTCGCAGGCGGTATGTCCGCTGCGGCCCGGTTGCGCCGCCTCGACGAACACGCCGACATCGTGGTGCTTGAACGCGACCCCTATGTGTCGTTCGCCAACTGCGGACTCCCGTATCACATCGGCGGCGACATCACCGACCGCGAAGCACTGCTGCTGCAGACACCCCAGAGCCTGCGCGAGTCGTTGGCACTCGATGTGCACACGGGTCACGAGGTCACCCACATCCACCGCGAAGCGAAGAAAGTGTCTGTCATCGATCGTACGACCGGCGCCACGTATGACGAGCCCTATGACGATTTAGTGATCGCCACGGGAGCGTCGCCGCTGCGTCCTCCCCTACCCGGAATCGACCACCCGCGCATTCGCGTGCTGCGCACGATTCCCGACATGGACCAGATCATTGAGATCCTCGACGAAGGCGCGCAGTCAGCAGTAGTAGTCGGTGGCGGTTACATCGGCATCGAAATGGTCGAGGCACTACGACACCGGGGGCTTGAGGTCACGCTCGTTGAGGCGCTTGAACATGTGATGGCCGTCATCGATCCTGAAATGTCACGCCACCTCGAGAACCACCTCGAACAGCATGGTGTTCGCGTACTGCTCTCAACGCGCGCCTCCGAGTTCACTGATGACAATGGCCGCGTTGTTGTTGATCTCGGTACCGAGAAGATCACCACCGACCTTGTGTTGCTGGCTGTCGGCGTCAAGCCCGAGAGCAGTCTCGCCAAGGCTGCGGGCCTTGAACTGTCCGAACGCGGCGCAGTCATCGTCGACGAGCACATGCGCACTTCCGACCCCCACATCTACGCAGTCGGCGATTCCGTCCAGGTCACCGACACGGTGACGGGTGAACCAGTCGTCGTGCCGCTCGCCGGCCCCGCCAACCGGCAGGGTCGCATCGCGGCCGATCACATCGCCGGCCGCCCTTCTGCCTACACCTCGACACAGGGAACTGGCATCGTCAAGGTGTTCGAACTGACCGCCGGTATGACCGGGGCCACTGAGCGCACCCTGCAACGACTGGGTCGCCCCTATCTCAAAGTGCACGTTCACCCCAACGGTCACGCGTCGTATTACCCTGGCACGCACGCGATGCACCTCAAGGTGATGTTCGACCCCACCGATGGACGACTTCTTGGAGCGCAGGCGGTGGGCGTCGACGGCGTTGACAAGCGCATCGACGTGCTCTCTGTCGCACTCAGGGCAGGGATGACGATCGAAGACCTCGAACACCTCGAACTTGCGTATGCACCGCCCTACGGCTCGGCGAAGGACCCGGTCAATATGGCCGGCTTTGTTGGGGGCAACTTGCTTCGCGGCGACGTCGCTCTTTGGTATTCGGAAGAGTGGCCCGAACTTCCGGAAGGCTCGTTCTTACTCGATGTTCGAGGCCCGGATGAGCACGCCGACTGGGCGATTCCGGGATCGGCCCTCATTCCGCTGAAAGAACTGCGCGAACGGCTCGGCGAGATTCCTCACGGCGTACCGGTGCTCGTCTACTGCCGCTCCGGTTTCCGCTCGTATCTCGCCCAACGCATCCTCGCGCAAAGCGGCTGGCCCGATGCCCGCACACTGTCAGGTGGTGAGCTCACATTCCGCGCGGTGCACCCCGACGGCAACGCTGGCTACCCGCAGTACCCCGTGGTCACGTATGCGGAAGAAGAGACAGCCGTTCGACGACCAAGGACGCAAGCGTAGACATTCAACAATGACGTTGAGTTAGTTCTCAGTGACGTCGACGCCGAAGGTGACGATCTGATTGCGTCCGTTTCTTTTGGCCGTGTACAGCGCGGAGTCGGCCTCGCGGATGATGTCGTCGACTCCCTGCCCCTCGCGCGCGAGGGCGAGCCCGATACTGAGCGACGGATTCAACGCGACATCGAGGTGAGTCACAGGATGCGCGGCGGCAGCCAGAATCGTGGCCGCCACACGCTCAGCATCGGCGACTCCGTGCACGCCGCTGAGAATCACCACGAACTCGTCGCCGCCAAAGCGACCCACGAGGTCACCGGTACGCACACATGCCGAGATCGACGCACTGACCGCCTTCAGGAGGGCATCGCCCGCAAGATGGCCGTACTCGTCGTTCGTTGAACGAAGATTGTCGACGTCGCAAAAGAGAATGGCGACGCTGTCACTCTTACGCTGCTGTCCGGCGAGTATATTTTCGAGTCGCGCGGTCACCGCGTCGCGGTTCAGCAACCCGGTGAGCCCATCGTGTGTCGCCCGATACTTAAGTTCCTGCACAGCCGATTGACGGTCGGTGACATCGCGCCATGTGAGGCTAAAGCCGTCGCCAAGCCGGATCCCCCGCATGTCCAGAAAGTACTTGGGCGGGTCTCCGCTCTCGGCTGCGAACGGGACGCCGTCGAGGATGAGTGGCTCTCCAGTTTCGACCAATTGAATAAACTGCGCCAATAACCCAAAGGGGCCCATACCGGGGAGCAAGGTCAGCAGGCACGTTCCCGTTAGTTCAGCGAGAGAGAGTCCGTTGAGCTCACAGGCGGCTTTGTTCGCGTCGACATAGACAAAGTCGATGATCTGCCCGTTCTCGTCACGAACCGACTCGAGTACCACGTGGGGATCCATCAGTGAATCCATCGTCGCCCGCAGTCGAGCTCGGTCACGCTGGGCGGCGGCGGCTACATGTCGGTAGCGAGCCTCTGACGCCTCGAGTCCCATCTGAGCGGCCCGCAAGTCGGTGACGTCACGACTGCTGCCCTCCAACACCACCGTGCCGTCGGGCCGCTGACGTGACTTCGCCCGGTGATCGGTCCAAACGGTGCGGCCGTCTGCACCCTCCCAACGCAGCTCAATCCGCACATCAGTGCCCACAGGTGCAGTGAGGGCTTCCGCGAATGTCGCCACATCCTCCGGGTGGACAACGCGCAACATCAACTCGGGATCACTCAAGATTTGCTCCGAGGTGTAGCCCGTATGCTCGAAAACCGAATCGCTGATGAATTCGAAACCTACCTCCGGAAAGACCCTCAGAATGTAGTAGGTGTCGCCGCCAGCGGCAGCTGCCTCTGCCAGGAATCGAGCGCGCGCCGCTTCATCCAGAGCCCCCACCGCATCAAGGGACTCGGACAGCGAAGAAATGCGCGGCAGCCCGCTCATTCCCAAGGGCTGTTCCTCCGCTGTCATATCAGCACCTTAAGGGACAACGAAATCCGCGGCATCTCGATCCTGAATGACCAACCAATAAGGTTCAAGCATGCTCGCCCTGCTGCTCGCCCTTGCGGCCGCTGTCAGTTGGGGGGTGAGCGCCCTCACCGGCGCACGAATGAGTCGCGGGATGAATCCGTTTCGCGCACTGGCCTGGAACATGGGACTCGGCATGCTCATGCTGCTCCCGTTCGTGGCGGTGTCACTCTCTCAACCACCCCAAGGGTCCGAGTGGCTCTGGCTACTAGCCACGGGTGTGGCGACCGTGCTCGCGTTTCTCTGCGACTACGAAGGGGTGCGCTACGGTCCGGTCGGGCTCATCGGGGCTATCGCCTCCACCGAGGGAGCAGTCGCCGCGCTTCTTGCAATTGCTTTCGGCGAGCGCCCCTCCCCTCTTCTACTCATCGCAATTCCGGTACTCACCGCGGGCCTGCTGATGGTGATGTTGCCCAGCGAACTCACACACGTTCACGCATCGAACTGGCCGCGCGCGGTGACCTTCGCCAGTTTGGCGGCACTGTTCTTCGGAATCGGTGTCTACGCAGCGGGGCAGATAGCCAGTCAACTTCCGGTCGTGTGGGCAATCGTGCCGGCGCGCGCCATTGGAACCGTTGCGCTGGTAATTCCGTTAGCCGCAACCGCGCGAATGGCACTTCCGAAGGCGCTTTTGCCCTGGGCACTCATCACGTCAGTATGCGACCTACTGGGGTTCGCCTTCTTCGGACTCGCGGCGCGCGGAAGCATCGTGATTGCCGCCATCGTGTCAGGGCAGTTTGGAGTTCTCGCGGTGATCTTCGCGGCGGTGCGACTTCATGAACATCTCACCCGAAGACAGGCACTGGGCGTTGCCTTCGTTGGCCTCGGAATTGCGATGGTTGCCGGGGCTAGCGCGCTGTAAGACTCACCACTTGTCTGCTGACAGCACCGCGAGAATCTCACTGATCGCGGCGCCGCTCTCCAGCAGCGATATCACCGTCGACTCGGCTGCTTCGCCACTGAGACACCGATCGAGCACCGCCTGAATGTGCGCTTGCGGAATAACGCAGACTCCGGTCTCGTCGGCAGTGATGAGATCGCCGGGTCGGACCTGAACACCACCAATGCTCACCGTGCCATTGATTTCCACCGCTTCGACTCGGTGTCGACCGGTGATGGGAGTACGCCCTCTACTCCATACGGGCTGTTCCAGTTTGCGCATGGTGCTGACGTCGCGCACTCCCCCATCAACGATGCAGCCCGCAATTCCGACTCGCTTCGCCCACGTCGCCGACAAGCCGCCCATCACAGACACGCCGGCCAGACCGCCACTGTCAAAAACCGCAACGTCGCCCGATTGCCCAACGCCGTAGAGATCACGATCGGCGAGCAGTGCCTTCTCGTTGCGCTCATATCTCGCACCCACCGAACCACCGAACGGTTCATAGCGCACTGTGATGGCAGGCCCGACAACGCGTCCACCGGCGAGCACGGGCGACAGTTCGCTCGCAGGTACCGCGCCGCCGACACCGAGTTCGTCCAGCGCGTCCGACACCGTTGAGCACAGATCGGTGACTGACAAGAACCCCGCAATGACTTCCGGCAAAGGACGCGCGATTGTCGTGGTGACAATGCGGGCTTCATCAATCATTCCGAGCAGTCGCGGCCTCACGGCATCGAGTTCTTCGGCAGTCGCCATCGTGTCACTCCTCATTCAATTGCGGGGTTCGCTCACGCTGGCACCTACTCACGTGGCGCATCCGCCCGGTGACGCTCCCAACGGCTACGGGACTGCCGAACAACCGTTGTAGTCTAGAACCTGTCCACCATGCGACCTCGCGGGCCGCAAAGACCATCAGTCTCACCACGGGGCCCATGCACATCGCGCATCAGAAGGCAGGTCGTGAGCACTCCTCCCAGCACCGCGTCTGCCGGATGGCTGGCGGCACTTCAGAACCAGGTCCGCGAACTGCTCGACCCCGCTGTTTTCGACTGGTTGGTGGGCGGCTCAGGACTTGAGGAGTCACTCACCGCGACGGAGTCCGCGTGGTCCGAACTAGCACTTCGCCCCGATGCCGGTATCGACGTCTCGGCCGTCGACCTCACCACCGACCTGCTCGGCTCTCGCGTGAGTGCACCGATCGGCGTCGCGCCCACCGGGTTTCACGTACTCGTACATCCAGATGGCGAAGCGGCAACGTCGACAGCGACCTCCGCGATAGGACTGCTTTTCACTTTGTCGTCTCGCGCCTCACAGCGATACGACGCCATCGTTCAGCCCCAACAGGTGTGGTGGTTTCAGCCCTATGTGATGCGCGATCGTGGACTGACGAGAGAGCAGATTCAGCAGGCGACCGCCCTCGGCGCCCGCGCCATGGTTCTCACTGCTGACGCTCCCGTGCTTCCAGCCCGCCGCCAATCTCGCAATGGCCGCCTCGTGACCCCCGAGATCATGACCATGAATGCTCCCAATACGACCGATCTGACAACCCTCGAGCAATCACCGACGACAACCGTGGCCGACGTCGAGTGGATTCGCGAAGCCTCAGGGTTGCCCGTGGTGGTCAAAGGTGTCGTGCGCGACGACACGGCCGCACGATTCGTCAATGCGGGAGCCGAAGCCATCTGGGTCTCCAACCATGGCGGTCGCCAACTCGACGGCGCTGTGGCACCCGTGCGGGCCCTTCCACGCATTGTCGATGAAGTCGGTGACCGTGCTCAGGTGTACATCGACGGTGGAGTGCGCAGTGGCGTCGATGTGCTGCGGGCGTTGGCACTCGGCGCGAGCGCCGTATTCCTTGGTCGGGCTCCCTTATACGGGCTCGCTATCGACGGCGAACAGGGCGTCACCGATGTATTGCAGCGCATGATCAACGAATTACGCGTGTCCATGCAACTCTCGGGCCGCACCAGCATTGATCAGCTCGGCCGCGACCTCATCTGGTCGTAGCACCACCAAAGAGGTCAGCGTTGTGCTCACCAAGATGAGGTGGCGCAAGACGCACACTCGGTGCAGCGCCATCGAACTTCCACGGAGTATTGACAGCACGCGCTCCGGTCACATCATCGCGATCGAAGGCGACGATCATGTTGCGCTGACGCGTTGCAGGGTCGTTGAGTACTTGGGCAACGTCAAGCACCGCGCCAGCTGGCACACCTACCTCGTCCATCGACCGCAACACCTCATCACTCGAGACTGTTGACAGCATCAACTCAACTTCGGCAAGAAGTTCGGGCTTGAACTTCAACCGCGAAGGATTCGTCGCGAACCTCTCGTCGACGGCCAGTTCCGGCCTTCCCAAGGCACCACACATACGCTCAAATTGCGAGTCATTACCGACGCAGATGTTGACGTGACCGTCGGCTGTCGGAAACATTCCGTAGGGCGCGATCGTGGCGTGGCCATTGAAGGCCGTTGTCGGAACCTGTCCATCAGCCAGGTACCGCGCCGCATGATGCGTCAGCATCGACACCAGCGTGTCCTGCATGGCGATGTCGATCGTGCGCCCGTTTCCGGTGACCGTTCGCTCGTACAACGCGGCGATAATCGCCGTTGCGGCATACATTCCTGCTGCGATGTCGGCCACGGGAACACCCCACTTCGTGGGCTCACCCGGGGCACCGGTCAACGTCATCGCACCACTGGTGCCTTGAACGATCTGGTCGTAACCCGACCGGCTTCCTTGGTCCTGCCCGAATCCGCTGATCGAGCAGAAGATCAGCCGCGGATCGCGAGTTCTGAGGGCATCAGCTCCCAGACCGAGGCGATCGGCTGTTCCCGGTCGCCAGTTTTCCAGAACCACATCAGCCGATGCCACCAGTTCAAGTGCGCGGCCAAAGTCCTCCGGGTCCTTGAGGTCGAGCGCGACACTTCGCTTATTGCGATTGACCGACATGAAGTACGACGCGTCCGCGCCCACGAAGGGAGGCCCCCAGTGGCGTGAATCGTCACCGCGCACTGGCGCTTCGACCTTGATGACATCAGCGCCTAGATCACCCAGCATCAACGTGGCATAGGGGCCGCTGAGAGCCTGACTGAAGTCGACGACTCGAACCCCTGCGAGCAGGCCAAGTCCACCTTCAATAAGCCCACCTGCAGCATCGCTCGGGTGTGAGGTTTCGTGTGTAGTCATCAGCCTTCTCTTGTTGTGAACAGTGCGTCGGTCATTCGGCACTCATGGATGGGATGTGCCAACCGACTACGGAACATCCACATATGTACGGACATTCATGGTAGCGACGCGTGGGCGTTCAAAGACCACCGCACTTCTGGTGTTATCTTGCCGTACGTGGTAGTCGCGGGCGAAGATGCAATCATCACGATCGGAACCGATCGGAACCCACTCTCCTCGGCGCCCGTCGTACCTGTGCGATGTACCTGCTGAGACACGGGAGTGAGGAAAGGCTCCACACCCGACCCCTGCGGGCCGCCATTGTGCTGTCTGTGCTGATTCCGCTCCTTGTCACAAGCGCTCCCACACCTGCTCGCGCAACCCCTGTACCCTCGATTTCGGCGGCTGCGGCCGATACCCCCGCCCAAGTGACACTGCGCAAGCAACTCCGCGCGCGCATGTACGTGATGCTGCACGAGACTTATGCGAACTACCGCGCAGCCTCACCTCGCATTTCTGCCATGCCCGCCGACTACAGTCGGCGCTTTCGCGGCGTCACCGCCGCTGCGTCACCTCGGCTGACGTCGATTGCTCGCCGATTGAGCGCTGCGCGAACACTGGCTCAGCACCGAGCGCTCTACCGCGAACTGACGCGTGAACTCACGCGCTCTCGAACCAACGCTTCGGTTCTGACTCTTGCCGAAGGACTGCTTGACGCGCGGGGTAGAGCGATTTCCGCCGGTCAGTCAGCCACCCGCCAGTGGCTCGCCGGAAGCATGTCGGATGCCCGCTACGACAACATTTCCCAAGCGTCGGGCGCAGTGGCCGCGTGGGCAGCGGCAGACCGTGTGCGACTTGATGCAGCCCTTGGCGGCGTTGCGGCACCTGCGCCATCGATCGCGGCGAGGTGGAAGACCCGTCTCAATGGCTCAGCACCGGTGCCCGTTCCCGCCGGCTGGCAGCCAATACCTGGCGCCTGCGCTTTACCGGTGGCAGACCGATCATGGATCGGCGGTGCCCTCGCGACTGGCCCGCATCAATGGGTGACGTCCGCTGACGTCACAGCCACGCGGAAGCGGCTCACCGCGGGAAGTGACGCAACATTTCTGCGAGCCGACCAAGACATCTTCCGACTCAGCCGGTGGCTGTTCGACTCCCCCGCGGCAGCCAGCAGTGAGTTGCGGGTGCGCTCGCAGCGCCTGGGCTATCTCTCACTGATTCACAACAACGCTGCGGCTGCGGCGCGACTGGCCGCCGATACGGCCACGATCATTGCCGCAGGTCCGACCGGACGCACTCTCACCGATGCCGGCGCATTGCAGTCGATCGTTACTTCCCTGGACTGGCTTAACCTCCCCGCGGGCCAACGACGCCGACTCTCCAATGCCACGCGAAGCCTGTGGCTCAGTTACCTGACATGCCGCGCCGGTGACCGAGTTGGGGCCGAGAGCGTCAACAACATGTCCGTCATTTTCGATAGCACACTGTTTCAGTCGGGGATCTATCTGGCCCGCCTTGATCCCGCACTCGGCGCCGCGCTCGCGCGCACAGGATGGCGTGATCTGTCGGGGTCGCTTCCCTCGTTGTCAGACGGTGGCTGGTTTGAAGGCCCCACTTACTGGAACTTCATGTCCTTCTGGCTTGTGGGCGCATTGAGCACCGCCCAGAACGTCTACGGAACCCATGGCCCGGTCACCGTTTCGAATGTCGCCCAGCCTTCCCATTTCGCATGGAACGCGAAGTCGAACAGCGGCACACTTCCCACGTTTGCAGATTCTGATGGGTCACCGCTACGAACTGCTTTTGCGTCACTGGCGCTCAGGTCGGCGACTGCTGACCCAGTGGCGATGGCTTCCATCAGAGCGCGTCTGAACACTCAGGCACAGGATGGATTCGAGGTGATGTGGTGGCCGTCAGTTGCGAACTGGAACGCTGCGCAACCGACGAAGTCTTCAGCCCTGTATCCCACGACCGGTCTGGGCGTGCTGCAGTCCGCCGAGGGGGCGACCGCGTGGATGAAGGGCTCGGCTTCCCTGCTCAACCACACCCATCTGGATGTGGGCTCTGTTGACCTCTTCGCCAACGGCGTCAACTGGATCACCGACCCCGGCGCCGGCGACTACACCCTTCCCGGGTACTTCGTGATGACCCCCACCTCCAAGCGGTGGGGGTACTGGCAGACGTCAGCGGCGGCACACTCGTCAATCGTCGGAGAACTCACGCCAACCGTTGGCGCCGCTGCAGCTTTGTCGATGAGTGACAACGCGATGCAGGTCGATCTTCGCAACACCATCCCCGGCGCAACCACCGCCACGCGCTCTGTCACGCTCGCCCCACGCCGCATGACTCTGACCGACCGCATCAGGGTAGGGGCGTCGCAGTCATTTACCTGGCGCTGGACAACAGAGGCAGTCGTCGACGTGAAGGGCGACTCCACCTTCCTGTTGTCTAAGGCAGGCAAACAACTCACACTCACGCTCGGACAACTGCCGCCCGGTGCAACCGTTGCGGTTGAGCAGGCTCCCGGGCTTTCGCCGTCAGGCGCCATATTGCGCACCATCACGGTGAAACTTCCACGCTCGACCATCGTTGACCTGACGGCCACCGCGACCTGGTGAGACCCGGTTGGTGATCGTCGCCGTGTACGGAATTGCCTCGCGGCGCGTGTACGTCAGCAACTTCGGTGGTGTGCGCTTGCGCATCAGCAACGGAATCACGATGACCGGGAACAAGGTTCCTACGAGGAAGACCGCCGCCATCCAGCCCAAGTAGGTGGTGTTAGTGCGGTCTACAACCTCCTGCGGTCCCCAGAAGGGTGGGGAGATGATCGGCCACGCGACCATGATCGGAACCAGCATGGTGGCTTTGTGCAGGCCGAACCGCGACAGCCGACCCACCATCAGGCACATCAGCGTCAACGCGTCTGTGGTGTTCCGAACGTGCCGACTACAACGCCTCAGCCACGTCGCTGTCGATGCCCTTTCTGCGATCACTCCTACGTCGCCACTGGTGCATCGGGATGTAGCCCAACATGATCACAATTCCGAGCAGGAACAAGCCCGGACCGGATTCCGGCGATACGACGATGCTCGGTGCGTTCCATCCTCCGTACGCCCACACAATCGCCCAGAAGATGAAGATCGCCAACGCAACCCATTTCATGACCGTCGGCAGTCGATACGGGCGAGGAGTGTCGGGTCGCATCTGTCGATAGACGAAGTAGCCGAACAGCGCGATCGCGCAGGCGAACAAATATCCGGCGTTCGAGAAGATGTAGATGACCAAAGGCGATCCCATGAATACCACGATCACCGAGCACACCACGTTGAACACCATGGCGCGGTCGGGAACTCCATGAGCATTGAGTTTGCCGAACCATTCAGGTAAAGCGCGGTCCTCTGAGGCCTGCCACAGCGACCGGCCACAGCCCATGATGGCGTTGAGGACGCTGAGCATCAGAGCGAGAATCAACGGGATACCGATGATCCACTGCACCCACAGAGCGTCACCGAAGAGTTTGTTGGCGAATTCGGTATAGAGAGTCAAAGGGTCATACGAGTCGATCGTCGTACCGAGAACCCCGATGAACACCAACGGAGTCATGATGTACACGAACGCACCGTAGATTCCTTCGGCGGTCATCGCGATCTTGGCATCCTTCGCCGGATTGCGACATTCACCTAAGTAGCACGCAGCAGCCTCCATCGCGATGACACTCCACGTGATGGGAAAGACCCAGCCGAGATAGAACGCCGGAGAACCACTCACACCCTCGGGCAGACTGAACCCGGAGATGTTGCTCCAGTCGATGCTGCCCGGCTTCGCGAACGGCATCAGGATCAGAGCCGTCAATGGCAGCAGCGACAAGATACCGAGCACGGTCGCGAATCGAGCACCAAGATTAAGACCGAAGCGGGCTGGCAGGTACATCAGCACAATGCCAACGATCGCGATGATCAACGCAGTACCGTCAATCGGCGTTCCGCCGATCACATGCAACAGGTCGAAGCTACCCCCGGTGGGCAAGGCGAACAGCGCCACTATGTACGACGCGGCGAGAATCATGTTGATCGGTGCCACAGGAAACCAGCCCAGCCAATACGACCAGCCGGCTAATCCACCCAACCAATGTGCTCGTCGCTGCCCGAGTAAGGGCTCGAACGACGCCTGCGCATACGAGGGCACACCGCCATTACGGTCGGGCCACATCACTGCCATCTCGGCCAGGCACAAACACAGCACCAAACCGAAAACCGTATTCAGACCCATCCAGAAAATCGCAGCGGCACCCATCCCCTGAACGGCGAAGGGAGCGATACCCGTGACCAGGATGGTGCCGGCCAGGCCGATGACGAACGCGCCCCACCAGTTCGTTGACTTGGGAATTCCGATCGCCACTACAGGATGACTGTCAGTGGCCACTATGCCTCCAAGACGTGCTGAGCAACGAAGTCGAGAAGGGCACTGGCCATACCTGACACCGCGAAAAGTTACCTAGCAGCGAGGAGCGCTCGACACGACAGCGAGCCCGCGTAACTTGCGGCGAATAGCCGATTCGAAGTTTCCTTCCAGCAAGCCCCGCACGAACCCTTGTGTGGGCGTCTCGACCACGACGTTATCAGCCGTTCGTGCCTTGGCGACACGAGAAATACTCGACGCGATATTTCGGGTCATCATGATTTGGCCATCTGCTGGTACACCCAGCCGGCGCAGTTCCTCGATCGCCGACTCCACTCGATTCTGAGCCGTTTCGCGCTCTTTCCTGGTCGGCAACAAACCCGGGTTGGGTAGGCCCAAGGATGACCCATGAATGCGGGCAATGATGAGAACTCCGACGACTCCCCGGTTAGCTAACTGGGCGCACGATTGGATCGACTCTGGGCGAAACTCGCCACCGCTGGACGCAAGTAGAACTGACACGTGCTCAGTGGGCTGAGGATCGGCCCTGTTTCCTCGACGAAACACTGCACTCCATTCGTGTGTGAACTAGCGCGCTATCCCCACTGGATCGATTCGGTATTCGACTCCGGCGTCAACGAGCACACCGAAGAGGTACTGGCCTGACGACCGCTCACAGTGAACCAGATATGAGAGCACGCCTTCACGATCATCGCGGATGAAGTCGGCGTTGACTCCGGCTATCGAGGTTCGGAATGCAGACCCATTGGGAGTCACCGAGTCGGCAAGATTCACCGCACAGTGCGACGCGAGGAGGCGAGGGGCGTCGACACCGGTGATGCGCATCAGAGCACGTCCGTGAGTGATATCAACCCACGACGCAAATGCACCGACGCACTCGAATTCAAGTTCGGCAACGAGTGAATCGGGGGTCTCGCCAGCGGCGAAGAGGTACCACTCGTTCGGGCCTGATCCAACCTGCAGTGTCGCTGCGACACGGACGGCTCGCCCAGTGGGAGGTAGCGCGCCAGCCAGCGAGTGGCCATCGGTGACCCGAATCACCACTTTGGTGAGGTGACTCTCGTCGGCGATTGTCAACGCCGAATCGGAGGTGCGCGTCGAAACCTCCCATCCGTCGACCACCTGATGCGGACCGTCGAAGTCGATCGGGCTGCGCGCGATTGGCATTGCCCACAACGATGACTCAGCCACGAAGACGCACCCCCTCAGGATCGACGAACGCCAGATTCTCGCGCACCACCGCTTCGGCGCGATCGCCATTGGTCAGCACAATCGTCAGGCGCGAACCCGGTGCTGCGAGATCTGCCGGCACGTGCGCGAGGCAGACCGAACGATGGAGTGTCGGCGACATTCTGCTTGAAGTAACTCGACCGACAATGTCATTGCCATTGACAACGATTTGACTTGCCTCCGGAGGAACCAGCATTGGATCGACGGTCTCAATGGCGACCAGATGCGAGTGGTCACCTGCACGCGCCTCTTGCAGCACGAGCTCGGGTTTGCCCGAGAAATCGTCCTTCCCAAGTTTCACCAGACCACCAAGTCCGGCCTGATACGCGAGTGTGAGGCCATCGGTGTCTTGCCCCACGATCAGGTGGCCCTTCTCCAGTCGAAGGATGCGCTGTGCCTCAACTCCGAATGCAGCAACACCCAGATCCTTACCTGCCTCAAGCAGGGCCTGCCAGACGTGAAGTCCGTATGAAGCCGGAACGTGGATCTCAAAACTGAGTTCGCCGGTGAATCCGATGCGCCAGACGATGCAGTCGTCAATTCCGGCGACGCTTCCCGTTCGCACCTTCAGATACCCGAACGAGGCGGGGTCGAGATCGATGTCGGTGACCCGGCTGAGCAACTCGCGCGAGTGAGGGCCGGCAATGTTGATACTGACCAGCGCGGTGGTCACCGGCGTGATCGTGACCTGCCACTCCCGATGCACTGTCTGCAGCCACATCTCAAGCCAGTCCCAGACATTGCCGGCACCAGAAGAGGTCGTGGTCATCAGGTAGTGGTCGGCACCGAGTCGGCCCGTCACACCATCGTCCATCACCACGCCATCCTCGGCGCACATCACGCCGTATCGCACTGAACCGATGGCGAGGTTGTCCCAGGAGTTGGTGTACACGAGGTTGAGCAGTTTGACGACATCGGGCCCGCGTAAGTCAAGTTTGCCCAGAGGGCTCAGATCGATGATCCCCACGCGAGAACGAACATTGGCCGCCTCGGCCGCAGGGTTACCGTAGTGCTCTGGCCGAATCCATTGACCGGCAACCATATTCTTTGCCCCGTGCTCGTTGTGCCACGACTGAATCGGCGAGATCCGCTCGGGTTCAAAGGCACGACCTGCCAATGCACCGAGGCTGATCGGCGCATACGGAGGACGCCACACCGTGGTACCGGTGCTCTCAAAATCGCGGTCCGTCGCCTCGGCAAGAACCGCCATCGTGTTGACCATCTCGAGTTTTCCTTGCGCGGGCCCCATCCCTGAGGTGGTAAAACGCTTGGCCAGCTCTGACGAGTCGTAGCCCTCTCTGGCAGCAGAAACGATGTCCTTGCTCTTGACGTCCTCAGAGAAATCGACAAAGCCAACGGTGGTGCTTTGGAAGAGCGCTGGGTGTGGATAGGGAGTCAATGCAGCCACACTCTGCGGCACCTCTCCACGAGCCCTCGCCGCAGCTTCTGAACCAACTGCACGACCATGCGCGACCAGTTCAGCGGTGCTGCCATCGCCGACGATTCCCCCCGTCGCCATCACCCGGATATCAATGAGTTCACTGGGTGTGAACCGCGCTGCTTGCGGGTTCCAGATTGGGCGATCACCGGCCATGTTGAGCAGGCTTGTCGGGGCGGTCCAGCCGGTAGCGGTGACAAGAAGATCAGCCTCTGTCGTTGATCCATCGCCCGCCTCGACGCCAGTGACCTTGCCACGGCCAAGGGCCCGAACCACGTCATCGCCCTTGCGTGCGTCAAGGACTCGAGCAATCTGAACACCAGCGGAACGAAGCCTTGCCACCGCCTCGTCGCCAGTTGAGTTGGCGGTGAAGACTACAGCCGTGGTACCCGGCTTGACGGCATGCAGACCTGTCAGGCGAAGCGCGGCAGTAGCTAGCATCACCCCCGGCAAATCGTTTCCCTCGAAGACGTACGGGCGTTCGATCAGGCCCGCGGCTACCACCAGGGTGCCAACTCGCGCCTTGATCAGGCGCTCCTTGGCCCACATTCCGCTGCGCTGCACGATGCCGACCCAGTTGTCGTCGTAACGCCCGAGCACCACCGAGTCGGTGAGCACTTCGATGTTGTCGAAACTGGCGACCTCGGCACGCAGAGAGGCGAGCGCTGCGAGTGATTCGACGCCACCATAACGAAGGTGCCCTCCCAGTTCGTACTCCTCCTCGACCAGCATCACACTGGCACCCGATCGGGCCGCCCCCAGCGCCGCCGCCATACCGGCTGGACCCCCACCGGCGACAAGTACGTCGGGATGCGCGAAGCGTTTGTCGAAAATCTCGTGAGGTGTCCCGATGGGTGGCGGTTCGCCGCCAGGTGAAAACCGCGAGAGCACTTTTTGGTAGAGCGGCCACAGTGTCTGCGGCCTGATAAATGTCTTGTAGTAAAAGCCCGGGCCGAGAAATCGACCTACTAGCTGGTTCGCGGCGCGAACATCGAAGCTCAGCGACGGCCACGCATTTTGGGCACGGACAACGTCACCTTCGCGAACCTGTCGGTGTGCGGCACGAACGTTCGGTTCGTCGCCGACCTGAAACGAGCAGTTGGGATCGAAGTACGTGGCCGTGACAACACCCCGCGGACGGTGGTACTTGAAACTGCGCGACATCACCCGCACCCCAGATGCCATCAGCGCCGACACGATGGTGTCGCCGGAGTACCCAGTGACGGGCGAGCCATTCCAGGTGAAATTGATCGGCTGGCTGCGGTCAATGACTTCACCTGGCTGGCGTTCGATTCGCCAGTGTTCCGACGGGCTCATCGGCTCGTCTCCTCGTCAGTTGTGGAACTCGGCGCCGCTGTGCCGAATGGCACCACCCAGCGCACTTCGTTGGTACCCGTGTGTCGCTCGGAACTGAGGTAGCGACGACAGCCCGCGCTGTGAAACCAGGACTCGCGAACCCAACCCAGCGGGTTGTCATACTCGTAGAGATAGCGACGCCACTGCGCCGGCGTTGCGCTCGCGAGGTCACGGGACTTGCCGGCCTCGCCGGCGTGCCGAAACTCGGTGCTGTTACGCGGACCACAGTAAGGGCAATCAATCAGTAACATTTCAAACTCCGATTCAGTGCCCGACAGAGGCTGCGCCCTTTTCGCCGACGAGACGTCCGTCGGCGAAACGAGCAAGGTCGAAGGCGGCGATGAGATCCGGGGTGCGCCCAGTGGCGATGAGTTGCGCCATCTGCTCTCCGGCAACAGGTCCCGCTTTGAATCCGTACGTACCCCAGCCGACATCCACGAGAAAACCTTCGACGGGGGTGACTCCCATGATTGGCGAGTAGTCCGGAGTCATGTCGCACAAGCCCGCCCACTGACGCAACAACTTCAGCGAACTGATCGAGGGGATCAATTCAAGGATGTGAGCCGCCAGACCCTCGGTGAACTCAAGTGATCCACGCATCGAGTACGAGGGGTACGGATCAACACTGGCACCGAAGACCAGTTCGCCACGATCAGTTTGACTGACGTAGACGTGCAGTGAGCCCGACACGATCACTGCTGACAGGAACACCTTGACCGGCTCGGTGACCGCGGCCTGGAGCGGGTGAGTGACCAGCGGCATCTTGACGTCGACCATGTCAGAGATTGTGGAAGCCCAGCCGGCCGTGCAGTTAATCACCATCGAGGTAGAGATGTTTCCGCGACTCGTACGCACCCCTGTGACTTTGCCGCCAGCGGTTTCGATGCCCAGAACTTCAGTCTGCTGATGGATCTCGACGCCGAGGTGAGTCGCGGCGCGCGCATAGCCCCAGTTGACCGCGTCGTGGCGGATGATGCCGCCAGGGGGATGGTAGAGCGCGCCAAGAATCGGGTAACGCGTATCTGCCGATACGTCAAGGTAGGGCACAATCCGGCCCACCTCTTTGGCATCGATGACCGAACTGTCGATGCCCTGCAACTTATTGACCTCGGCACGCCAATTCATGGTGCGCAATGACGCATCATTGTGCGCGAGGGTGAGGTGTCCACGCTGCGAGAACATCACGTTGTAGTTCAGGTCAACTGAGAGCTTCTCGTACAACTTCACAGAACGGTCGTAGAAGCGAACACCCTCGGGGGTCAGATAGTTCGACCGGATGATGGCCGTGTTGCGACCCGAACCCCCACCCCCCATGTACGACTTCTCGAGCACCGCCACATTGGTGATTCCGTGATTGACCGCGAGGTAGTACGCACATGCCAATCCGTGCACACCGGCACCAACGATGACAACGTCATACGTCGTGCGCAGTTCGTGCTCGTTGAAACTACGCGGCCACTCTGAGTGAGTGACACCCCGGCGGACGATATCGAATGCCGAATAGCGGGCCGCGCGGCCGCGTGTACGAGCTCGACCACCAGTGGTCGTAGCAGTCTGAGCCATCGATGACCTACCTATTCCCATGGCCATAGGCCTTCACTGAAAGGAACTGAACAGGCATAGTGACCAAGGTGCGTGGTCCGTGGGGCGCCTCACCGTCGAACTGCAATGAATCACCCGGCTCGAGTAGGTATTCCGAGCCACCAACGCCGTAGTGCATTTCTCCACTGATCATGAAGAGGAACTCAGTTCCAGCATGTTGGTAGAGAGGGAAAACCTCACTCCGTTCCATCAGAGTCACCAGCATCGGTTCCATCATCTGATGCGGACCGCGAGTAGCGCCCAACAATTGGTAGCGGTGCCCGGCAGCACTGCGCGGGCTCAGTTCGAGTCCCCGCCCTGCCTTGACCAGCAGAACGTCGGTCTCCTCGACAAGTCCGCGGAAGAAGGCCGTGACCGGGGCGTCAAGCGCTTCGGCAAGGCGGACCAAGGTATTCAAACTCGGTGCCGTCAACGCATTTTCGATCTTGGAGAGCATTCCTTTGCTCAGCCCAGTTTCGTCAGCAAGCCGCGCAAGGGACCATCCGCGACGGCCCCGTAATTCACGCAATTGGCCGGCAATTACTTTCTCGACTGCCTGCTCGCGTGAAGGAGCGTCACTTGAGTCAGGGAACTGTGCGGGGCTCGCATTCGTGGTCACGGTCGCCTGCTCAGAAACTCTGGCCAGGGATCCACGAGGTACCAGCCAACGGAACCTTGGCCATAGCCGCTGCTTCGATGGTCAATGCCACAAGGTCTTCCGGCTCAAGGTGGTGGACGTCGTTCTTGCCGCAGGCACGTGCCAGGGTGGTGAGCTCCATCGTCAGCGCCTTGAGGTAGTTGGTCAGCCGCAGTGCACCCAACTCAGGGTCGAGCCTCTTCGACAGCTCCGGGTCCTGAGTGGTGATTCCAACCGGGCAGGCGCCCGACTGACACTCATGACAAAAGCCCGGTGCCGTTCCGAGGGCGGTGTAACCGGCCGTCACGTCGATCTGCTCACCATCACTTTCGTAGAACGCCGAGTTGCAGCCCAAGGCGATAAGCGAGGCAACACCAATCGAAACAGCATCGGCCCCGAGTGCAAGAGCCTTTGCGATATCGGCACCGGTGCGGATACCACCTGAAACGATCAGTTGTACCTTCCCGGTCATGCCAACTTCGCGGATAGCCTCGGCCGCGAGGCGAACAGCGGGAAGTGTCGGGATACCGGTGTGCTCAATGAAGACGTCCTGTGTGGCACCCGTGCCACCTTGCATTCCGTCGACTACGACGACATCCGCACCCGCGGCAATGGCCAACTTGACGTCGTTCGCCACCCGGGTAGCACCGAACTTGACGTAGATCGGCTTCTCCCAGTTGGTGGCTTCGCGAAGTTCACCAATCTTGATGGTGAGGTCGTCAGGTCCGGTCCAGTCGGGGTGGCGCGAGGCCGACCGCTGGTCAACGCCGGTGGGCAGCGTGCGCATACCTGCGACTCGATCGCTCACCTTCTGACCGAGCAGCATGCCCCCGCCACCGGGCTTGGCGCCCTGTCCGACAACGACCTCGATCGCATCGGCCATCCGCAGGTGTTCGGGGTTGAACCCGTAACGCGACGGCAGGCATTGGTAGACGAGCAGCTTGGATGACCGACGTTCCTCCTGCGTCATTCCGCCGTCGCCGGTGGTCGTCGACGTGCCAACTGCCGTGGCGGCACGCCCGAGTGAATCCTTGGCAGCGGCAGACAGTGAGCCAAAGCTCATGCCCGCGATCGTGATCGGGATGTCGAGTTCGAGGGGCTTGGAGGCAAATCGATTGCCGAGCACCGTCTTGGTTTCGCAACGCTCGCGATAACCCTCAAGTGGATAGCGCGACAGCGACGCCGTAATGAAGGTCAAATCGTCGAAGCTCGGAACATGGCGCTTGGCTCCCCAGCCGCGGATCTCATACCGTCCGGTACGAGCCATCGACTGGACATGCGAAATCATCTCGGTCGGGAAGGTGGCGCTTTCGCGCAACGACGAACTGTCAGCGTGGTCGAGAACCATCAGTATCTTTGATCCTTCAGTGCGTCGAAGTGGTAAAGCGCCCTGGCCGACACCACTTTGGTGACGGTGTCAGCATTGATGTGATCGAAGTTCGCGGCTTGACACATGTCACGCACCTTCGTGATGTCGGCATCGGTGAGCTCCTCCGTGCGAGCATCGGCCCCGAGTGAGCGAATCGTGCCGCCGACATAGATGACCGCTTCGTACAGCGAGTCTCCGAGGGAATCGCCGGCGTCGCCGCCGACCAGCACGGTTCCGGCTTGCGCCATGAAGGCGCTCATGTGGCCCACATTGCCCGCTACGGCAAGACTTCCGCCCTTGAGCGAAATCGCAGCCCGAGAAGACGCGTCACCCTCGACGATGACAAGTCCGCCATGCGCAGTGGCCGCGGTCGACTCGCTGGCATTGCCTCGAACTCTCACCACACCGCTCATCAGATTCTCTCCCACGCCCCAACCGACACTGCCATTGATAACGAAGTCGGGCCCATCACAGAGCCCGGCAACGTAATACCCGGTATTGCCATTGATGGTGATGGTGATGTTGTTGAACAGGCCAACACCAAGGTTGTGCGCCCCACGCACTTCAATCAAAGTGGCGGACGCACCGTCAGGGAGGGCACGCAATGCGCGGTTGACGGCCGTGACACCCAGCGCTCGAACATCCAAGGTCGTCGAAGCATCGGTCTGCACGCTCATCGGTCTAAACAATCCATGTGTGGATCTCTTCAGGATGCGGTTCGAATACGCGAGCGTCATCAATGCCAGGTAGGCCGGCCAGCGCGTGATATTCGCTGGCAACCGCGACGTAAGCATCAGTCTCTGCGATGACCATGGGCTTGCAGGCAAAGGCATCGCGCACCACAGAGAACGAGCGCTCGGCGGAGACCACCAAGGTGAAGAACCCGTCAAACTCCTTCAGGACATGACGCATCGCTTCTTCAAGATCATCACCTTGTCCCATGCGATAGCCGATGAACTGGGCGGCTACCTCGGTGTCGTTGTCGGTAAGGCAGGCGACACCGGCGTCAAGCAGTTGCCGACGGATACTTGCGTGATTAGAGAAGGAGCCGTTGTGCACCAGAGCGAGGTCATTGCTCGGGCTGAACGGGTGCGCACCATCGGTTGTGACAGCTGACTCGGTGGCCATTCGCGTGTGCCCAAGTGCCATGTAGCCGGTCATCGCAGGAACGTTGTAGTGCTCACAAATCTCGCGAGGGAGCCCGACGTCCTTGATCAACTTCATTGCCCGACCGACACCGACGACAGTGATCTGCTCGTCCGCGGCGAGCCTGAGGCCCTCGTGCACTGCTTCGCGGCTTGCCGCCGTGACGAGGAAGGCGACGTCGTCGATTGCTTCGAGCTGCGTGAGTACGCCACTCTCGGCCTCAACCGCAGCCCCAACCGCAGCCCAATCGGTGGTGACACCCCCGCCGCGAAGTGACCAGCGAAGCGAGCCCTGCGGGACATCACGGTCGTAGATGGCCATCCCCGACGAATCGGGCCCACGAGCAGTCATTTCTTCCAGCATCGCGGCAAAATGCCGGCCAAGATCGGCTTCAAGGGCCCGATCACGAACCAGCAGCCCAACGATTCCGCACATCTGCCGCGCTCCTTTCGGACTTACCCCGTCACCCTTACAGTGTTTCTACAGAGTAGACAGCGGTATATCCAGAGTCAACCTCTTGAATTCCGGGTACGCTTGCGGTTTCGTATTCACAGCACCAATTGCCTCCGGGTAGACAGCACGCACCATCGCTTGGCAATCGCCCACCTAAGGAGAATTTCGGTGTCAGACAGTCGCAATGAATTGCGCGCGCGCGCGGAAGCCGATGGCATCGAGTTCTTCTTCGCCATGTTCGTCGACATGCACGGCAAACCGTGCGCCAAGCTGGTGCCGATGTCGAGTTTCGACATGCTGATGGACGGTGGCGCCGGATTTGCCGGATTCGCCGCGGGCCCCATGGGCCAAGACCCCTCAGATCCCGACCTGTGCGCCATGCCAGACCCCGACTCGTACATGGTCGTGCCCTGGGAACCGGGGATGGCCGTGCTGATGTGCGATATCCATGTCGAGGGCAAGCCGTGGAACTTCTCACCGAGGGTCATTCTCAAACGTCAGCTCGCCGCATTGGCAGAACGCGGCCTGACCTTGATGGCTGGTTTCGAGGCTGAATACTCGTTGGTCCGTCGCTTGGATGACGGCAGCATCACCGTTGCCGATTCTTTGGATTCGGCGCAAGCACCGTGCTACGACGTCAAGGCCCTGAGCCGGTCGTTGGCATTCCTGCAAACCACCTCCCGCTACATGAACCAACTGGGCTGGGGCAACTACGCAAATGACCACGAGGACGCCAACGGTCAATTTGAGCAGAACTGGAACTATTCCGAAGCCCTACAGTCAGCCGACCGCCTGATCTTCTTCCGCTACATGGTGCATGTGCTGGCCCAGCGCGAGGGCAAGCTCGCCACCTTCATGCCCAAGCCGTTCACGAATCTGACCGGAAACGGTCTGCACATCCACTCGTCACTGTGGAAAGACGGCACGCCATTGTTCGAGGCCGAGGGTGATGACCCGAACGGACTTGGCCTGTCACCTATGGCCTACAGCTACATCGCTGGCATCTTGGAACACGCGAGGGCAGCTGTCGCCGTCACCTGCCCGATCGTCAACTCGTACAAGCGAATGGGAGTGGGCGCACCGGACTCCGGTGCGACCTGGGCACCGGCGTACGTTTCATACGGCGGCAACAACCGCACTCAGATGCTGCGGGTTCCTGAAGGCAACAGAGTCGAACACCGCGCCACCGATGGTGCCGCGAATCCCTACTTGGCACTGGTTGCGATACTCGCATCGGGCCTTGACGGAATCGATCGCGGACTCGAGCCGGGCCCACCTAACACCGACAACCTGTACACCCTGTCGCCAGCCGAACTAGCCGCCCGCGGCATTGTGTCAATGCCAGGCACCCTCATGCACGCTACCGAGGAACTGGCCAAGGACGACGTACTACGTGCGGCCTTCGGTCCCGGACGTGATGGGGGCGACTACATCGACTACTTCATCCAGATCAAGCAAGAAGAGTTTCGCGCCTACCACGCCATGGTGAGCGACTGGGAGATCACTCGCTATCTCACGCTTTTCTAAGCAAGGTCGGGCTTTTCTAAGCAAGGTCGGGCGAGACGGCGTAGGTGTGGTCGAGCAGCGGGGTGAGCTGTTCGACTGGCACCGCTCGGGAGTAGAGGAAGCCTTGTGCAGAGGGGCAGCCCATCTGACGTAGGACGATGGCCTGTTCTGCAGATTCGACACCTTCGGCGGTGACGTTGATACCGAGAATCGTCGCCAAGGCGTCGATCAGTTACCCTTTCAGTAGCCACGTTGACATCGCTGATGAGCCCGTCGACGGTGATCGTGACCACCATCTGATCCAACTGTCCCAAGTAGTTGAGAATGGGAACCGCGGTGCCTTCACACACCACGTCGGATCCCGTTGGCGGTCCAATGATTACGAGCAGGCCGCACCCGACGTGTACGTGAAACTCACGTTACGCGTCAGAAACCCCACATATTCCGGTGGCCGGACGGCCCGAAGGGTAAAGACCCCCAGATGGCCTAGAAAATGAAGCAGACCTTGCGTGGAGCCGCCTAAGAGAATCGAACTCTTGACCTTCTCATTACGAGTGAGACGCTCTACCGACTGAGCTAAGGCGGCGCGTTCCCCGAAAGGACGCAGAAGAGATCGTATCCGCCCCGATTTCGCGCCTGATCCTCAGGGATGCCACTTTGCGGCCAATCTCCGGGCAGATCGATGCATTGAACGCGTCTATTTGCCCGTAGATTGCGCTTCAGCGCGCAAGACGCCTACTTCGGAACCGGCACCCGAGCAATCGCCGACTCCACCAACGAACCCAAGTACAGCCAGCCGTCGTGCTCGCGCACGCCGGTGACGTAGTGGAAGGCGTCGCCCGGCGCATGCACCACGTGCTTCACGTTGCCATCGCCATCGATTCCGAGTACCAACACCACGCGGTTCGCTTCAGGCTGCAGGTTCTCAGGCAGGGCCCAGATCGCCTTACGCAGGAATCCGGGCTTGGGCAGCATGCGATCGAGAAGTGCATTGCGCTCACTCGGCACGGCGATCCAGAAAATGCCCTCGCTACCGGTCGACATGTTGTCGGGCAGTCCTGGCATGTTGTCGACAACCACATCGGTGCGACCAGCGCGCGGACCGGTCAACCACACCTTGCTCACGCGATAGCCCGCCGTCTCGTTGACGAGCACGAAGGAATCGTCGGCGGCCAGACCCACACCGTTGGCGAATCGGAATCCCTCGGCCACGACATCAACCGAACCGTCCGGCGACCACTTCAACAGACGACCGCGCGGTCGCCCTTCGATGAGGTCGCCCTTGAAGTACTCGATCGGAAACTTGTCGCTGGTGTCAGTGAAGTAGATCGTGCCATCTGCAGCGATATCGCAGTTGTTCGTGAATGTGAGTCGCTGCGATCCGGCGGCATCAACCAACACCGTGACGGCACCGTCGTCAGGACTCACGCGCAGCAAGCCAAGGCGCGCATCGCACACGACCAGACTTCCGTCGGTATCGATCTCGATGCCCAGCGGACGTCCGCCAGTGTTGGCCACCTGCTCGATGGTGAGACCGCGGTTCGACAACCGCAGGATCCGACCATCGGCAGTTCCGGTGTAGACGCGACCGTCGGAGTCAACCGCGACGTCTTCGGGACCTGCACCCGGTACCGTCCACGTCTCAACGACGGGCACTCGGGACGTAATCGCATATCGCCCGGTAAGGCCCGCATCTTTCGGCGGATTCCAGTTGACCGGGTCGACTGCCGGCTTGACTGCCATGCCTACCTCCTCGCTAGTTCATTGTCTCCGACGCTAGCGGCCCATGGCCGCGTGGCGCACCCGTTTTACCTTTCAACGACGCGTCCATGCATCCGGTCGATCGAGTAGCCGGCGAGTTTCACGCGGAAGTTTGCCAATGAGTACATCGCGCAGCGTGGTGCGCTCGAGAACATCGCGCAAAGACGCCCGCACCGCCACCCACACATCCCGTAGATGCTCGCTCGCACCTTCGTAGACAACATCCTCGGGCCGGATTCCATGAACGTCGGCAAGAGGACCGTCGAGAACCCTGATGATGTCAGCGATCGTCACCTTCGAGGGGTCGCAATCGAGGCGGTATCCCCCTTCAACACCCCGCCGCGATGCGACTAATCCAGCAAGCCGCAACTGGCGCAGGATGCCTTCGAGGAATTTTGCTGGAATCGACTGAGCGCTGGCGATGTACTCACCACGTACGAGTTCGTCGGGATCTACCTCATACGCCGACGCCAATTCGAGCATCGCGCGAATGCCGTAGTCGGACTTGGAGGAGATGTGCACAACACCATCACATCAGATGCCCGGTCACACCCGAACAAGTTGCCCAATCAATGCCGCCTGCTGACGGATTTCAGGCATCGCGGTGGACTCGAAGAGCGTGCCTCGAGTGGGCGGACCAATGACGTGCAACTGCGGCCAGGGGTTGCCACGGTGGTCACGCGGTCGCAAGGTGGCGGGCTCAACATCAACTCCCCATCCAAGCGGCCCTGACGCCAAGGTTCCTTCTTCAACGAGCGGACCGAGGAGGGGACACGTGGTGACGCTGTCGTTTGGCCCCGTGGCAACCACCACGCGATCGGCGATCCACAACTGATCATCTGCAGACCTCAGTGCCACCCGGCCCTCAGAGACGTCAATGGAATCAATCGGCGCCGCCACGACCTCAAGTCGACCCTCCGAACGCCAACGATCAATCGCGTCGGCGATGCTCGGTGCCATGCGGTGACGGTGCACGTCCCAGAGCCTGCGCAGGTGACGTGCGAACTGCTCACGGCGCCACGGACCGAGTGCCTGCCACAAATCGGGAGTGGTGGCACGCAATGAATCGATAGCCAAGCGCCAGTCATCCCCTGCGGCACGGACCACTTGAAGCGCACGATCTAGCGGCAAACCTTCAGCGACATCGTCGACGGTCAACAGAGCCGGTATCGGTGCTGCCGGTGGCACGTGCCTTGCCGGCAGCAGCCCATTACGCGAGACCATCACCACGGAAGCATCTTCATCGCGCGTCAACAACGACATCGCCGCATCAATCGCAGTGAGTCCCGATCCCAGAATCGCGAGATGCCCTCCAGCCGGAAGTGACGTGGCAGGTGCCCACGGATCGACGCTCACGTAGGGCAGAGCCTTCGGATTCACGCGAATACCGGCAGGAATCGCAGGGGGACGGTGTCCCGTTGCAAGCACGACTCGATCGAATTCCCAACTTGAACCGTCGGCGGCTTTCACACGTACGCCGTTCGGTCGCGGAGTCACGCTCACCGCGAGGTCGCGCACGTGTACGACGGAGTCTGAGTCGACTGCAGATTCGGACAAGAGATCGCGCAGGTAGTTGGCGTACCGAACGCGCGGTACGAATTCGGTGGGCTCAGCTCGCGCCCACGCACGGAAGTGATCGGGCTGATCCGGTAGGGCGCTCATTCCCGATGCGCGCACGTTGAGAAGGTGCAGTTCGTCGGTGGTCGAGTACGCACTACCTTCGGCCAACTGCTCACGGGGCTCGAAGATCACGATCTGCGTCGCATCACTCGCCTGGCGCAGTATCTGAGCAGCAACGAGCGCCCCTGCGGCTCCGCCGCCGACGATTCCGATGCGACTCATGACTACCTTCCGCCCATTCACCCGTTCAGATGCACACCATGGTACACAGATTGACTACTTTGCCTAGCAGAATAGTATGCTATTGCACACGTCAGGCAAGAGGAGGACAGCGATGGATGCAGGGCCGTGTACCTCGTTTGAGGTCATCACCCTCGAGACCCCCGCGCTCGGTGATCGCTCGTATCTCGCGGTCGCCGACGGATGGGCCGTTGCCGTCGACATCCAGCGCGACATTGATCGCGTTGAGCGACTTCTCGACGAGCGAGGCCTGCGCCTGGCAACTGTCGTTGAGACGCACATCCACAACGACTACGTCACGGGCGGACTCGCACTCGCACGGCGGCACCGGGCCGAGTACGTCGTTCCTGCGGGGCCTCGCCTGGCCTACACCGCCACTCGCACCGAGGAAGACGTCCTGATTCCAGCCGGTCCCTTTTCCCTTCGCGCCGTCTCCACGCCAGGACACACCGACGCTCACGCCGCCTACTCGCTTAGCATCGGAGACGATGTCGCCGCATTCACCGGTGGATCTCTCCTTCTCGGTGGAGCGGGGCGCACCGACCTGCTCGGCATTGAGCACGCCGAGTCGCTCGCGCGTCGCCAGTATTGGTCGATTCGCAGGTTGGCACGACTCTTACCAGCCGACAGCGTGCTCTACCCCACGCACGGCTTCGGCAGTTTCTGTGTGGCAGGTGAAGCAACTGGCGGTGACTCACACCTCCTCGCCCAGATGTCACTGAACCCGGCGTTCCACCTCAACGAAGATGAATTTGTCGCCCACATGCTCGGAAGTCTGGGCGACTACCCCTCGTACTACCCGTTGATGGCGCCGCGCAACGTCGGCGGACCGACGGCGTCTGACCTCACAGCGCCACTCGCGGTCGATGCAGACACCCTCGTGGCGAAGGTTGAAGAGGACGATCGAATCCAGATCGTTGACGTACGCACCCGTGAGTCCTACGCGGCGGCCCACATTCCCGGAAGTTTCCACGTGAGCGCGACCGGGCCCATCGCCACATGGATTGGCTGGGTACTACCGATCGATACCCCCTTCGTGATTGTCGCCGACAACGACGATGAGGTGGCGCGCGCCCAGCGCGAGCTCTCACTGATTGGCTTCGACGACCTACACTGCGCCTGCGTCGCACCCACCAGCCAGACCACGGCCAGCACCACTCGAGGCACCTTTGCCGATCTCGCAGAGGCCGACACTGCGCTCGTGCTCGATGTGCGCGAACGAGCTGAATGGACACGCGGCCACATTCCCGGTGCCGTGCACGTTCCGGTTCATGAACTGCCGACCGCCGACATCGACTCGCTCCTGACTCCCGGCGCTGATGTGTGGGTGCACTGCGCCATCGGGCATCGCGCGGGGCTAGCGACATCACTTCTTGAACGCCGAGGACTCGATGTCATCTGGGTCGACGACGACTTCGCGGAGGCGCCTCAGACGTTGTGTCACGACCTCAAGTGCGGCACGCAATGCCGGTCCACGACCCACGCGGTGTCATTCAGTACCTGACGTAGGTAACCTGACGACTATGTCCGAGCAGTCGCAGGCACCCGCGCAGTCCGCAACACCGGGGTGCGAACTTCCCAACAACCGTGCGCTCACTGTCGAAGTGTGGGTCGTACTACTTGTCTCGATTGCCGCCAGCGGTATTCGAGCCTTCATCTATCTGGCCGACTCGCTCACCCTCGGCGTTCCGCTCAGGGATCAGGTTGCGTCGATCGTGGTGTCCTACGCGCCCGACCGTCCGTGGCTCGATCTCTCGTATCAACTCGTCAACACCGCCCTCGCACTCGTTCCTGTGGCCTTGGTGTTTTACCTGCTTTACCGAAGCGGTGAAGGCCCCCGGGTCATCGGCTTCGACCGCACCGAGCCCGGCCGTGACATCCTGCGCGGAGTGGTGCTCGCTGCAGTACTCGGCGGTGTTGGGCTGGTGTTCTACCTGCTGGCGTTCAAGGTCGGCGCATCGGTTCAGATTCAGGCGGTCAAACTCACCGGGGAGTGGTGGGCGATTCCCGTGCAACTTCTCGCCGCCGCCGAGAACGCCATCCTTGAAGAAGTAATCGTTCTCGCGTATCTGCTGCATCGACTCAAGCAGATTGGTTGGAAGCCAGGCCAAGCCATTGCGGCCTCGGCGTTCCTGCGTGGTTGCTACCACCTCTACCAAGGATTCGGCGGATTCATCGGGAACCTGTTCATGGGCGCGGTGTTCGGCTGGCTCTACACACGCTGGAATCGCGTCATGCCCTTCATCGTGGCGCACTTCATCATCGATGCCATCGCATTCATCGGCTATAGCGCGCTACACGGGCGAGTCACATGGATTCCGTAGACCTTGAACTGTCGTTCTGGGCGATCCAGGCCGCCCTTTTCGTCTGCGTCCTTCTCGGCGGGCTCGTTGGCTGGCGAATCCAGCGACGCCTCAACCGCAACGAAAAGCGCGAGGAAGATCGCCATCGCGGGCAACTCGGTGACGCTGTTGGCTTCGTCGGGGGCGCCTTCGGAATCATCCTTGGTCTCCTGCTGGTATTCGCCGTGCAGCACTTCACCGACGCCCAAGAGGCCAGCCGGCAGGAAGCCGTACGTATCAGTGCTCTGTTTCAAACGGCCGGTGCTTGGGAACCCGCTCAAAGTCATGCGCTTCGACGTGATCTGATCTGCGCGACACGCTCACTGCACACTGACGACCGCATGGCGGCCGATCACCTTGACCTCGGCGGCAGCCAAGTCACCTCGGCCTGGTTGGGCCGAGTGCGCGCAGACAGTCGTGCGCTTCCCATCAATGGGGTGTCTCAGAGCAATTCGCACTTTTACGTCGTCGAGAATGTCAGCGCGCTTGATCAGGCTCGCCAACTGCGACTTCTGCTCGCCCCACCCAACATTCCGTTGATCATTTGGTTCGTCATCTACACCTTGACCTTTGTCTTCGTCGCGTTGATGGTGCTTCAGATAGGAGCACTCCGCCGTCTGACATACATCTCCATCGCAGCCACGTGGATCGTCTTGGCCGTCACCCTCGCAACGATGAGCCAACTCGACGCACCGCTATCGGGCAGCTACGGCACGGTCGAGCCCATTGCCCTCACCTCAACGCTTAATCTGCTGCAGGAGTCGTTCCCCAGCGAGGACTGGAGCCCATGCGGCTCTCCGACCGATCTACCCGAAGGCACACCGCCCGAACCTGCATAGCGGCCGCTACGGCGCGGGGCACACGGTGCCGGCGGCGGGCTCAACTCCGTCGATGAAGAACGCGTCAACCTTGTCGTCGATACAGGTGCTGCCACGCATATAGGCGGTGTGTCCGTCGCCTTGCCATTCCATATACAGGCCGTGAGAGAGCTGCGATGCGAGCGATTTCGCCCACTCAACAGGCGTTGCGGGGTCGTTCGTTGTTCCGATGACAAGAATCGTCGGGCTACCGTCGGCCACCACCTTGTGCGGAGCCACCGTTGAGTGACCGGGCCACGTCGCACACGGCAGGTTGCCCCAGGCGAGGTACGTTCCGAACGTCGGATACTCGACTGCCCACTGCTTGGCCAATGCCTGAGTCTCTGCAAGACCCGGGGTGGCGGGCTTATCCCAGCAGTTGACTGCGTAGATCGCATCGTTGCCATTGGTCGTGTAGTGCCCACTGCTATCGAGATCGGTGAAGTAGTCGCCGATCTCGAGTAGCCGCGAACCGTCACCCTTGAACGCAGCGCTCAGTCCATCGGCCAGCGTCGGCCAGCCGTAGTCGTTGTCGTACAGCGAACCGATGATTCCAAGTACGGCCAGAGCCTCGGTGAGCGGTCGACCTTGCGAAGTCGTGAGCGGCTGAGCGTCAACCTTGCGGAGGAAGTTCTGCACCTCAGTGATGGCCACTGCCGGGTCATGTGAGAGCGGGCAGTTGGGTAGATCGGGACACTTCTGAACGAATCGCTTCAACGCCAATTCGAATCCGGCCGCTTGGCCTTTGGCAAGTTCGGTCGAGTTCAACGAGGGGTCGACTGCACCGTCGAGCAACATGCGCCCCACGTTTGCCGGAAACTCCTCAGCGTACGTGGCACCAAGGTAGGTGCCGTACGACTTGCCGAGGTAATTCAGTTTGTCGTCGCCGAGTGCCGCACGCAGGATGTCCATGTCGCGAGCGGCGTCACGGGTTCCAATGTTCGGAACGAGCGTGGGCGACTTCGCAACGCACGCAGCTCCTAGTTGCACCGACAGTCGCTCAAGGTCTGCTGTTTCGGCAGCGTTGTCGGGGGAAGCGTCAGCGGCGATGTACTCGTCAGTCTGCGCGTCGTCGAGACAGTGGATGGGGTTAGACGTTCCGACGCCACGCGGATCGAATCCCACGATGTCGTAGTGGTCGCGCATGGCGTCTGTGGTGACCGCGCGAGCGGCGCGAGCGTAGTCGATTCCCGAGCCACCAGGGCCACCTGGATTCACGACGAGCGAACCCAGAACGTTGTCGCCCTGGGAAGCAAGGCGAATCAGCTTCAGCGTGATCGACGCCTTGCCCGGGTCGTCATACGCCAGCGGCACCGATAAGTTCGAGCACTCGAAGTCTCCCCCACAGCCTTCCCAGAGGAGTTGTTGATCGTAGAAGCTGGCCAATGCAGTCGGAGGAGCGCTGGATGACGGAGTGAGTGGCGAGGCCGTGGCAGACGACGTGGTGCCGGAAGAGCTCGCTGGACTCGTCGAAATCGTGCCGTCCGAAGCCGCCGCGCAGGCTGAGAGCAGGGACACCGCGAGCAACGACCCCACCGACGCAACGGCGGCACTGCGCACTGACAGGCTCACGAATGCTCCTCGGGGTACTGGGATGAAGTCGAACTCCCGGGAGAACGCGCCACGCCCCCCGAACGTGCCCGAGCCTACCCGTGAGCCGGCTCCGACCGATTTCTTGCGTGGGCGCGCATTCACCCCGACCCCCGCCCCCACGTTTCCACGCGTCACCGTCAGGCCAGCCCGACGGTGACACCAAGGGGGTCGGCGACGTAACGTGGACCCATGGCAGGCAAGCGGAAGGACCGGTCGGCCGACGACCGCGAGCGTTTGGGCGAGGTTGTCACGACCGCGGTCGCCCAAGGGCTTGAGTTGGTCACTTCTGTGCGGGCCAACTGGAGGTCGATGCCCACTCGCTCGCGCGAGACCCGAGAGCTCGAGAAGGCTCACCAAAAGGCCATTGCGCAGCAAACCTCTCAGGTTCGTGCCTACGAAAGCCGCATGCGCCGAGCCCGCAATCGCGTCGCCCCCATGGCCACCACCGCGGCCGTCACGGGCACCCTCACCATCGTCGGGGTAGCAGGGGTCGCCTCGATTCCCTTCACCGCCACAATCGCCTTGGCTACCGTTACCGGGGCAGCAGCGCTCAGCGCTTACCGCTCACGGCAGTTAGTGCACCACCCACCGCCCGAGCCATCGATCCTCGTTCCCGCTCCCCCGCCTCCTCGGTTGCGTAACGGAGCACGTGGAGATTCCGATGCACGTCGTTTGCTGCGCATCCGGGCGCAACTCACAGGCTTAATTCCCGCCGTCTCCACCTTGCACCCCGAGGCCGGAGTTGAACTGGCCCGTGCCGATTCTGAGGCCGGGCCGGCACTCAACGCACTTGTGCACCGCCTCGAAGTGCTCGATCAAATGGAGCGCTCACTGCCTGGCACTGAGGCCGCCCGCACTGCCGCGTTGTCGGCGCAAGACATTGCGGTTCGCCTCGCCGTTGGTGTTGAAACCTACGACCGGCTCATGGCGGCTGCTGCCGCGATGCTGTCAGCCCCCGACTTTGGCCGCAGTTCCGATGAGGTGCTTGGCCCGGCCGTTGATGCGCTCGCAGCGTACGCTCACGGACTCACCGTGTCGTACGAGACGTTCAGCACCGACATCTGATCGCCACTTTCCCGGGCCGCACGTTGCCCCCTTTCTATGAGCAAATCCGACCCGATTCGGGTGCTTTTTGCTCATAGAAAGGGGCGCTCACCCAGAACTCGCGGTCAGCCCTGTGGACAGCCCCGACACACAATCGACATTGGTGTCACCGTTCAGTAGTGACAACTTCACTTCATCGCGTGCAGGAACTTGCGCAGCGCCAATCCGGGCTCGTCACGGCCAAGCAAGCGGCCGAGCGCGGTGTCAGCGCCAGAGTGCAAAAGCGTCTTGTGGAATCAGGTACTTGGACACGACACCTGGGATGCCTCGTAGTTTCGGCGTCCACCGGCACGCCACCAACCCGCCTCGACAATGACCGTCGCGATGCAACGGCGATCGGACTACGACTTGGCCCAGATGCCATCGTGTCCGGCCCGACTGCACTTCGCCTGCAGCAGTGGCACGTCAGCGCAGCCGACCTGATCGTCTCGACCAACCCAATGCACAACTACAACCGCATTCCTGGACTGCGCATCCTGCGCGACGGTGTCGAGCGTCGCACTATCGCAGGTGTCACTTGCCGAATTGCCCGGCGCGACTTCGCCCTCGTTGACACTCTGCTGCACATATCGCTGGACGACGCGTTCGAACTATTCGACCAGGCAATGCAGCGACACTGGGTCACATCTCAGACGTGGGGGCTCGCGCTCGAATTGCGCGCAGGCAAGGGCCGCAACGGCGTCACACGACTTCGCCAGCTTGAGCGACGCCTCGCTGAGGGAAGCCACTCTGAGGGTGAGCGTGTGATGCGCCGCCTACTCACTCACGCAGGGCTGCGTGGTTGGAAGTCCAATTATGCGCTGCGTTCGCGGGAGGGTCGCATTCTCGCCGAACTCGACTTCGCACTCCCACGACTGAAGTTATGCATCGAAATTGACGGTCGAGCGGCCCACTCCGGAAGAGAGCAGTTCGAACTCGATCGACGCCGCCAGAATCTCATCCAACTTCATGGCTGGATGGTGCTGCGATTCACGTGGTGGCAATTGATCAACGAGCCCGAAACCGTCGTGGCGCACATCCGCGCAGCGATTGCCCTCCGCGAGCGAGATGTCGCGGTCGCGTAACTCTCAAGCGATCGCAGTGGCTCTTCTATGAGCAGATCCGACCCGATTCGGGCGCTATTTGCTCATAGAAAGGGGCCAGGGAAGGGTCAGCACCCCATCAGCCGCGGGCGAGTTCAACCGTCAGGGCCTCGACCAGTAACTGCGGACTCGCGTTGCTCTGCAGCAGCCGTCGAGTGCGGCTAATGGCATCAAGGCGTCGGCGCGTGCTCTCGGGCGCACTCTCAGCGGCCACCCGATCAAGTGAAGGCCGCAGTTCCTCGTTCACGAGGTCGACATCCGAACCCACCTGCAGCACCAACACGTCGCGGTAGAAGGTGATGAGGTCGATGAGCACTCGGTCGAGGCGATCGCGTACCGCACGGGTGCGCCGCGACTTTTGATGCGCCTCCAGTTCGCGCACCGCACCTTTCGCAAGTCGTTCGATGCGTGTCTTGGTGATGCCCTGACCCGTCGCCCCCTCGCCATACGCACGCAGCAATTCGTCATGCTCATTGGAATCAAGGGGACCGGTGAACGAGGCAGCATCTTCATTGGCCGTTGCCACAATGTCGGAAGCCGCGGCGAAGCACGCTGGCAAACTCGTCAATCGCATCGGAATGCGCAGCACCTCTTGTCGGCGCAACCGCGCATCCTCGTCGACTGCGAGCGCCCGAGCACGCCCAACGTGGCCCTGGGCCGCCCGCGACGCGAACGCGGCCATCGACGGATCGATACCGTCAGCTTCAAGAAGTCGCGCCACATCGCGCCACGGTGGAGTACGCAACTGCAACACCCGACACCGACTGCGAATGGTGGGAAGGACGTCCTCGGTGCTGGGCGCGCACAGCAACCACACCGTGTGTGCCGTCGGCTCTTCGATGGCCTTGAGCAGCATGTTTCCGCTGACTTCGTTAAGCCGGTCAGCGTCCTCGACGATCATGACCGTCCAATGCCCACGGTCGGGCGAGAGAGATGCCCGACCAATGAGCCCCCGCGCCTCATCGACAGTGATCTGCAATTGCTGGGGATTGAAGCGCACCACATCGGGGTGCGAATCGTGAAAGACCTCATTGCACGACGAACACTCTCCGCACCCCTGGCCGTCGCACTGCAGCGCCGCGGCAAACAGCAACGCCGCCGTTGATCGACCCGCACCAGGCGGCCCGATGATGAGCCAGGCGTGCGTCATCGCGGTGCCGGGAGGAACAAGTCGCGCGTCAGCCACGGCCCGCTGCAGCGTCGCCACCGACTGGGTCTGCCCCACCAGAGAGGCCCAACTAGCGGTCATGCCGCGTCTCCGTCGAGCAGCGAGTCGACCCCGGAAGCGATGATGGCCGCGATGCTCTCGGGAGTTCCATCGGCGCTGATCACCAAGTAACGATGCGGCGCCCGCTCGGCGAGATTGAGAAACCCCTGCCTGACTCGCAGATGAAACTCCAGTGGCTCGGACTCCATCCGGTCGGGCTCGCCCGTGCGTGTGAGTCCGAGGTGAGGATTCACATCGAGAAGCACAGTGATGTCGGGTAGCAGGTCTTCGGTGGCCCACAGACTCAGTTCCTCGACCACATCAACGCCCAACGCTCGCGACACCCCTTGGTAGGCGATCGAGGAATCGATGTAGCGATCGGTGATGACGTCGGTGCCACTATCGAGCGCCGGCCGGATCGTGCGGTGTACATGCTCAGCCCGCGCCGCTGCGAAAAGAAGCGCCTCTGCGCGAGGTGACATTCCTTCGAAAGCCCGATCAAGCAGCACACCACGGATAGCCTCGGAAGCAGGTGCTCCACCGGGTTCGCGGGTGAGCGTCACATCGCGGCCACGCTCGCGCAAATGATCGGCGAGCAGGGCAGACTGCGTGCTTTTGCCCGCTCCCTCGCCACCCTCGAAGGCGATGAACAGGCCACGTTCCATGGGGTGAGCCTACGCCGTAGTCACGACGAGGCCACGGGCTCCAACGCTTCGGCCGAAGCAACGGTCACGGCGGTCTTCTTGGCCGCAGCCTTCTTCGCTGCGGCCTTCTTCGCCGGAGCCTTCTTGGCGGTGGTCTTCTTCGCCGCCGCCTTCTTCGTTGTGGTCTTCTTGGCTGCGGTCTTCTTGGCCGCCGCCTTCTTGCGGCCGCGCTTGACCGGCTCACGCTCACGGCGGTCGGCCAGTAGCTCGTAGGCGCGCTCAGGAGTGATCGTGAGCGGGTCGTCACCTGACCGCAGCGAGGCGTTGGATATTCCATCGGTCACATACGGACCAAAGCGTCCGTCGCGTAAAGTGACCTGGCCACCGCTCACGGGATCAACTCCGACCACACTCAGCGGTTGAGCTGCCGCGCGTTGGCCTCGGCGAACCTTGGGCTGCGCAAAGATCGCGAGTGCTTCATCGAGCGTGACCGCGAAGATCTGCTCTTCGCTCTCGAGGCTGCGCGTGTCGCTGGACGTCTCGCCGGTCTTGGTGAGGTACGGGCCGTAGCGACCGTTCTGCGAGCGAATCTCGGCGCCGTCTGCCGGGTCATGGCCCACCACGCGCGGCAGGGACATCAACCGCAGCGCATCGTCGAGGGTGATGGTGTCAAGGCTCATGGTCGACAGCAGCGACGCGGTGCGTGGCTTAACTGCTTTCTTTCCCTTTGTCGGAACGTCGTCGCCGAGCACCTCGGTAACGTACGGGCCGTAGCGGCCAGCCTTGGCCACGATCTCGCGACCTGACTCAGGATCGGCGCCGAGCTCGCGCTCACCACTGGGGCGAGCGAACAACTCGTCGACCATCGCAGCGGTGAGCTCATCGGGTGCGATGTCATCGGGAACGTTGGCGCGCACACCATCGCGATCGAGGTAGGGGCCGTAGCGGCCTACGCGCAGGATCGCGTCGCTTCCGTCGACAGGAAACGCGGAGAGTTCGCGCGGATCAATATCGGTGGCCCCCGCAAGTAGCGAGAGCAACCCGACAAAGCTGGCTGTTTCACTGCCCCGGTAGAAGGCTTCCAGCGGTTCGTTACGCGCAGCCTCGCCGCGCGACACGATGTCGAGACGCTCTTCCATGCGAGCGGTAAATCCATAATCGACCAGCGACTCGAAATGCTCTTCCATCAACCGGTTAATGGCAAACGCCACCCAGGTCGGAACCAGCGCCGAGCCCTTCTTGTAGACGTAGCCACGGTCGAGAATCGTCGACATGATCGACGCGTACGTTGACGGGCGTCCGATGCCACGCTCTTCCAATACCTTGATCAAGCTTGCCTCGGTGTACCGGGCCGGCGGTTTGGTTGAGTGACCGACGGCTTCTAGGCTCAACGCGGTCACCGCGTCGCCCGCCACTACCTGCGGCAAACGCCCCGCGTCGTCGTCGTTCTGGTCGTCGTCGCCACTGATGTCGTACGCGGCGAGGAATCCGGGGAACAAGATGACGGTGCCTGACGCGGTGAACTCAACCGAGCGGCCATCGCGCGCCGTGGCACCCATGCGAATTGTCGTGCTGGACGTGCGAGCGTCAACCATCTGCGAAGCGACCGTGCGCTTCCAGATCAAGTCGTACAACTTGAAGTCATCACCTGACAGTTCGCGACTGACCTCAGCAGGAGTGCGGAAGGTGTCGCCGGAGGGGCGAATCGCTTCATGTGCCTCCTGCGCGTTCTTCACCTTGCCGGCGTAGGGACGCGGCTTCTCCGGAACGAAATCGGCGCCGTACAGCGTGCGAGCTTGCGATCGTGCGGCCGCCAACGCCGTGCTCGACAACGACACCGAATCGGTACGCATATACGTGATGTAACCGCGCTCGTAAAGACCTTGGGCAACGCGCATCGTGTGCTTGGAATCCCAGCGGAACTTACCGGACGCCTCCTGCTGAAGCGTCGAGGTGATGAATGGCGCCTTGGGCTTTTGACTACCCGGCTTCTCCTGCACCGACAAGACAGTGAAGTTGGCATCAGCGAGGGCCTCAGCGAGTGCAGTCGCGGTGGGTTCATCGAGTTGAAGGATGTCGGCCGACTTCAGTTGACCGAGATCGTCGAAGTCACCACCGGATGCGATGCGGCGGCCATCGACTGAGACCAACTTCGCGGCGAAACGCTCGGGATCAAACACACCCTTGATGTCGGCGTATGACGCGGTGCGGAAGGCGATGCGCTCTCGCTCGCGCTCGACCACCATGCGAACCGCAACCGACTGCACGCGTCCGGCCGACTTGGCCGAGGCACCAATCTTGCGCCACAACACTTCCGAGACATCCCAGCCGTAGAGCCGGTCGATGATGCGTCGGCCTTCCTGCGCATCAACGAGATCCATGTCGAGGTCGCGGGTGTTCTCGGCGGCCTGCTGAATAGCTTCCTTGGTGATTTCGTTGAACACCATGCGGCGAACCGGCACCTTGGGCTCGAGCACCTCGAGCAAATGCCAGGCAATCGCTTCACCCTCGCGGTCCTCATCAGTAGCCAGGATGAGCTCGTCGGCATTCTTCAGCGCCGCTTTGAGTTCGGCGACCTTCTTACGCTTGCTGGGGTGCACCACGTAGTAAGCAACGAAACCGTCATCTACGTTCACTCCGTAGCGCGCCCACGTCTCACCGGCCACCGCGGCCGGCATTTCCTTCTTGGTCGCCAAGTCGCGAATGTGGCCGACGCTCGCCTCGACCTCATAGCCCTCACCGAGATACCCCGCAATTGTCTTGGCCTTCGCCGGAGATTCGACGATGACCAGACGCCGCGGGGCGCTGCCGGACTTCGATGCCATGAGGTGATGCCTCCCGGGTAGATAAATGGTCAAACGTTCTGGAGTCTGACCCTGCCACCCCCCGGTGTGTCAAATCCGCACCGACCCACCCCCTACTTCGTAGGGGGTGACCAGAATCACTCTCGGGCGTGTCTCAGAACGCACTTTCTCGACACATTCCCACGCCCCGGAAAGCCACGAGGGCGGCGGGGTTGCCCCCATCCGCCCTCGTGGACTGTCTCGAACTAGGCCGCGTCGACCGTCTCCTCGCTCGGCATATCGCCGACTGCGATCGGGCGACGCTTGGAGATGATCACTGAGATGACGATGATCAGGATGGCCCCTGCCGAGATCGCCATCCGCAAGGCGGTGTTGGCCGTGGTTCCGATCGACAACGCCACGACCGCGGGAGCCACCAGCAGGGCCACGAGGTTCATGACCTTGATCAGCGGGTTGATGGCCGGGCCAGCGGTGTCCTTGAAGGGGTCACCCACGGTGTCACCAATGACGGTGGCCTCGTGTGCTGACGAACCCTTACCTCCGAAGTGACCGTCCTCGACGAACTTCTTGGCGTTGTCCCACGCACCACCGGAGTTCGACAGGAACACGGCCATCAGAACACCGGTTGCAATCGTGCCAGCGAGGTAGCAGCCGAGCGCGCCGATTCCGAGGCCGAAGCCGACGGCGATGGGGGCGAGAATGGCGAGCAGGCCCGGGGTGGCAAGTTCACGCAGCGAGTCGCGCGTGACGATGTCGACCACCTTGCCGTACTCGGGCTTCTCGGTGCCTTCCATGATTCCGGGGTGCTCGCGGAACTGGCGACGCACCTCGAAGATCACAGCACCGGCCGCGCGTGACACCGCGTTGATGGCCAGCCCTGAGAAGAAGAACACCACGGCCGCACCGATGATCAAGCCGACCAGGTTGCGCGGGTTCGACACGTCGAGGATGCCCGCGTACTGCAGAGCGTCCTGCAGTGTCAGCGAGTTGAGCGCATCCTGCGCCGAACCGGTTGCCTGCAGCACAGCGTCGCGGAAAGCTCCGTACAGCGCCGTGGCCGCCAGAACAGCGGTCGCGATCGCGATTCCCTTGGTGATGGCCTTGGTGGTGTTACCAACGGCGTCAAGGTTGGTGAGAACCTGAGCGCCTTCACCGTGCACATCGCCGGACATCTCGGCGATGCCCTGCGCGTTGTCGGAAACCGGGCCGAAGGTGTCCATGGCCACGATGACGCCGACCGTCGTGAGCAGGCCGGTACCGGCGAGCGCGATGGCGAACAGCGAGAGCGTGACCGAACCGCCACCGAGTAGGAACGCGGCGTAGACGGCGGCACCGATGAGCAGTGCCGAGTACACGGCCGACTCAAGACCGATGGCAACACCGGCGAGGATGACCGTGGCCGGACCGGTGAGTGACGACTTGGCAACGTCGTCGACAGGGCGGCGGTTGGTCTCAGTGAAGTAGCCGGTGAGCTGCTGAATTGCGGCCGCCAAGATGATTCCGATCAACACCGCACCGATTGCAAGGAAGCGCGGGTTGAACGAGTCGACGGCGCCAATGATGCCCAGCGACGGAACGTCGACACCCACGAACCGCGTGATGTTGTCAGGCAGGATGACGAAGGTGGCGATGGTGACGAGCACTGCGGAGATGATCGCCGAGATGAAGAAGCCTCGGTTGATGGCGCTCATACCTGAGCGGTCACCCTTGCGCGGCGATACCGCGAAGATGCCGACGATCGCGGTGAGAACACCGATGGCCGGAACCACCAGTGGGTAGACGAGGCCGAGGTCACCGAAGGCGACCTTTCCGAGGATCAGAGCCGCGACCAGGGTGACGGCGTACGACTCGAAGAGGTCGGCTGCCATACCGGCACAGTCACCGACGTTGTCACCGACGTTGTCGGCAATGGTGGCAGCGTTGCGGGGGTCGTCTTCGGGAATGCCCTGCTCGACCTTGCCGACGAGGTCGGCGCCGACGTCAGCGGCCTTGGTGAAGATACCGCCACCAACACGCATGAACATCGCGAGCAGTGCGGCACCGAAGCCGAAGCCTTCAAGAACCTTGGGGGCGTCGCCCTTGTAGATAAGCACCACGATCGAGGCACCCAGCAGACCGAGGCCGACGGTGAACATGCCCGCCACGCCACCGGTACGGAAGGCAATCTTCATGGCTTTCTGCTCGCCACCCTCGCGGGCTGCGGCGGCAACGCGCACGTTGGCTCGAACGGCGAGCCACATGCCGACATAACCGGTAATTCCGGAGAAGACCGCACCAACCACGAAGAAGATCGAGCGACCGATCTTCTCGCTTGTGGTTTCGGCGGGGAGGAGGAAGAGGACGAAGAAGACAATCACGCCGAAGACGGCGAGAGTCTTGAACTGCCGAGCCAAGTAAGCCGCCGCGCCTTCCTGCACCGCGCCAGCGATTTCGCGCATGCTGTCGGTGCCTTGGTCGGCGGCCAATACCTGGCGTACCAGGACGGCTGCAACGATGAGCGCGAGAATCGCGATTAACGCGACCACCACGACGATCGTGTAGTTAGTGCCGGTCAGGTCCACCGTGATGGCGGACAGAGCGTGCGTCACAAGATTCTCCTCGTCAACATTCACCCGGAGCCCAGTCGCAGGAGCGACTGCAGCGAAAATTTATGGGGCGGGAATGCCCGAACTCACAGGCAGTCCCGGTCGCGCGTGAGCGTCATCCTATGAGGAGGACTACAAGGGGCCGATAGCGACCCCGGCCTAATCGAAGCCGTCGCCGCCGGCGGGTTCGAGGGCAGCCGCGAGCGTGGGGTGAACGGGAATCACTGCGTCAAGACCGGTGATGGAAAAGACCCGAAGCACGCGCTCACCCTGGGTGACAACCGCGACCGATCCGTTGGCCTCACGACAGCGCTTGAGCGCCTTGACGAGCACGCCGAGTCCGGTGGAATCCAGGAAGCCGACCTCGGTCAGGTCGACGACGAGAGCGACCTGACCGGCTGCGATCAACTCACTGAGGACGGCGTCGAGTTGGGGCGCCGAATAGATGTCGACCTCTCCCGAAACGGCCACCACGGTGTAGTCGTCTGACTGCGACGTTGTTATCCCAAGATCCACGGGCACCACCCTCCCACACCCCCTTTCCGCATGGGGGGACACTCAGCACGCATAGACGCAGTTTTCTTGCCCCAGCTATCCGATGTCAGCGCTGTCAGTGAGGATGACGGAGTGGACTGGCAGGCAACTCGGGGCGATCGCATCCGGCATTCGGTCGACCTGCCTGCCCGAGAGGCAGTAACCGCCGAGTGGCCCGAGTGGGCCCATCCGACCCTGATCGAGGGTTACCAGCGTCGAGGCGTCACCACACCGTGGCGTCATCAAGTCGACGTGGCCGAGCTCGCCCACGCAGGTCAACACGTGGTGGTCGCGACGGGTACGGCCAGCGGCAAATCGCTGGCTTTTGGCTTGCCGACACTCACAGCGGTGATCGAAGGGAGTTCAGCACCGAACGGCCGCGGTTCCACCGTGCTCTACCTCTCGCCCACCAAGGCACTGGCTCACGACCAAGGGCAGGCACTCCGCAGACTCGGCATTGACTCGTTGCGCTCCTCAACCTACGACGGTGACACTCCCGACGACGAGCGTGCCTGGATTCGTCAGCACGTGCAGTACTTGCTGACCAATCCCGACCTGTTACACCACTCACTTCTTCCGGGCCACGAGCGTTGGTCGTCGTTCCTACGTGCACTGCGCTATGTCGTGGTCGACGAGTGCCACGCCTACCGCGGACTCTTCGGGGCTCATGTCAGCAATGTGTTGCGACGATTGCGGCGGGTTGCCCATACCTACGGTGCTGACCCCGTGTTCATCCTCGCCTCAGCCACGGTGGCCGACCCGGCGGTTTCAGCCTCGCGACTCATCGGCGCGCCGGTTACCGAGGTCACGACCGACTCCTCTCCACGCGGACCCTCCACCGTCTTGCTCTGGGAACCGCCCCTGCTGCACGACCTCGTTGGCGAGGGCGGCGCGCCCGTGCGGCGCAGTGTGCTGAGCGAGACGGCCGACCTCTTGACCGATCTCGTCGTGAACGGAACCCGCACTCTCGCATTTGTGCGCTCGCGTCGAGGCGCCGAGACGGTAGCTGGAATGGCCCGCGAATGGCTCGCGGCGATCGACCCTTCACTTCCACAGCGTGTGGCCGCGTACCGCGGCGGCTACCTACCCGAGGAAAGGCGGGCACTGGAAGCAGACCTGCGATCGGGTGCGCTCTTGGGGGTCGCCACGACCTCGGCCCTCGAACTCGGAATCGACGTGCACGGACTCGACGCGGTACTCACCGCCGGCTGGCCCGGTACTCGTGCGTCGTGGTGGCAACAAATGGGACGGGCCGGACGCGCGGGAGACCCCTCGCTCGCCGTACTCATCGCGCGCGATGATCCGCTCGACACCTACCTCGTGGCGCACCCCGAGGCACTTTTCGACTCCCCCGTCGAAGCAACGGTGTTCGATCCGGCCAACACCCACGTCATGGCACCACACCTGCTAGCGGCGGCGGCGGAGATTCCTCTGACTGAAAGCGACTTCGCCGACGGCGGAGTGTTCGGACCCGCCGCTCGACCGGTGGTCGAGCAATTGACACAGACCGGATGGCTGCGCGCACGAACCACCGGATGGTTCTGGACCCGCACCGAACGCGCTACCGACTACGCCGATCTGCGCGGAATCGGCGGAGGCCCCGTACGCATCGTTGAGGAAGTAACCGGTCGCGTACTCGGAACCGTCGATGCCGCCGCCTCCCACATGCAGGTGCACACGGGTGCCGTGTACGTGCATCAAGGACTCACACACGTCATCACCAACCTTGACCTCGACGAGGCGGTCGCACATGCCGTACGCGAGAACGTCGACTACACCACGCACGCGCGCGAACTCAGCGACACACGCCTTGGCGAGGTGCTCGCCACAACCGCATGGGGGCCGGTCGCCATTTCCTACGGCGCAGCGGAAGTGACGTCACAAGTCGTTGGTTACCTGCGACGACGTCACCCCAGCGGTGAAGTGATCGGCGACGCACCACTTGATCTCCCCGCGCGCACTCTGGCAACGCGAGCGGTGTGGTTCACACTTCCACAGCAGGTGCTCGACGCCGCCGAACTTGCTCCCGAGGACGTGCCTGGTGCAGCACACGCTGCCGAGCATGCTGCCATCGCGCTGCTCCCCCTCGTCGCTGGTTGCGATCGCTGGGATATCGGCGGCCTCTCAACCGCACACCACCCCGATACGTCGATGGCCACGGTGATCGTTCACGACGGTTACCCCGGTGGGGCAGGATTCGCCGAACGGGGCTTCACCGTGATGCGCGAGTGGCTCACTGCCACCCGCGATGCGATCGCTGCCTGCGAATGCACCGCCGGCTGCCCGTCGTGCGTGCAATCGCCCAAGTGCGGCAACGGCAACGACCCACTCGATAAGGCAGGCGCACAACGACTGCTCGATGTGATGTTGAAGTCGGCGCCGTAATCACCACTGCGGCCCCGCACGCGCATCGGCATGCACCGCGCCGTCGGGTGATCCGGCGGCGCTGACAACCGGCACCAGCCACGGCGGTGGAGCACGTCGCACTTCAACCCGCACATCCTCGCCCTCGACGATGCACTGGACAACCTCGGCTCCTTGCGTCGTTGTCACTGCTGCCGCCGCCTCACAGGCGCGGTCAACGGCGGCACCGGCCAACAGCCGCGAGGCAGCTGACAAAGATGCGAGGTCGGCGGCCGATGCTGCGATTTGCCGCGTGAGCACCACCTGCCCGACTGACACCACGACGCCTGCAATCGCCATCAACACCACTGCTAGGGACGCCGCCATCACCGTGGCGACCCCCGACTCGTCACTCACTCGGTCACTCATGGACTGCCCAGCAGATCGCTCGTCTCATCGATGACGCGCGCCGTGGAGTGCACCTCGAGGCGAGGCAGTCCGACGAATGGAAACGCCACTTCCTGTCGCACCGAGACCACAACGGTTCCATCGGCCCGCTCGATGTCAACCTGCGCTTGTGGTGCTGAGGCGAGTGCCAGACCTACCGAGTCTTGATTGCCAACTGCCTCGGCCCGCGCCGCCACCCGCGCCGCATCGTTAACGCGCAGTTGGGCGGCGAGCACCACAAAGAGAGAACTCAGCAACACCACCACGGCGGTGAGGGAAAGCACGGCGAAGGCTGCCTCGAGAGTGACCATGCCGTCGTCGCGCGGACGCCGCCGTGCGGGCCCGAGGGTTCGGACCCGCACAACGACCGCGATCAGTGCCCGAAGGCCCATGAGAACGCCTGCGCAACGAGCTGCGACAGCAGTTGCAGCGTTGCTTCTGATGTGAGCACCTTGTACAACAAACCCCCGAAGCCAGCGGCAGCCACCGTGCCGATGGCGTACTCGGCGGTGGTCATACCCGCGTCGGAATTGGCAATGCGAACCATGCGGCGTCGAATTCGAGTCATCTGGAATCTCCCACGTCTGGCCGGCGACGGCCGGCACGGACATCCCGTCGGGATGACGTGCCCAGACTGCGCGAGCCGAGCACCCCGAAAGTGACCCCGAAGCCGATCTGTGGATCTCGCCGGACGAAACCATGCTGTGGATCACCGCCCTCATCGACCGACCACCAACACCTGGGAAATAAGTGACACCACGACTGGCACCACGCCCAGAAGAACGAAGGCCGGCAGAAAGCAGAGCCCAAGCGGCAGTACCGCCCGAACGCCTAAGACGCGAGCCCGCGCCAGCAACTGCGCCCGACGAGAAAGCCGCAGATCACTCGCCGCGCGACGTAACGCATCGGCGAGCGGTGCACCAGATTCGCTGGCGCGCACCATGGCATTGGCAATGACGGCAAGGCCATCGTTCGCGGCGACAGCTGACCACGCAGATCGAGTATCGGCGCCCAGCACAAGGCGCGCCTGCACGTCGAGAAGAACACCACCAAGAGGGTCTCCCACCGCTCTGGCCACTGCACCCAAAGACGAAACAGGGTCAGCTCCGGACGCGAGAACGGCAGCCATGAGATCGCACGCGAGTGGCGATTGACGACCGAGTGCCAGTTCGTGCGCTCTCTGACTAGGCGAGCTCAACCGGCGGATGATCGCAACGCTGACTGGAATCGCAAGCACCCCCATGACGGCACCGACGAACCCTCCCGCAACCACGGCGACTGCTACGCCGAGAGAGATCGATGCCAGCCAGGTTCCGGCCGACGACGAACCCTTCACTCGGGGCGGGGGTGCGGGAACGAGCGTGGGAACCCTGCCGGCCACCGAGGGAGTACGCGGAATCAACACCGCAACGACGAAGCCGACCACGATTGCAACAACGGCGCTCATCGCGCCCGCCTGCGCTGAGGTCGGGAGCCGGCAAGGTCGACTTCGATCGACGCCACCATGCGCCCGGTCCACCACAACCCCGCCGCAATCTCAACGAGACCTACTGCGAGAACGGCCCACCCAATCGGCGAGGCCACGAGCCAGGCCACGGGTGATGCCCCAATGGAACTACCAAGAACGAGACCAAACACTGGCAGGACGGCCAGCATCCGAGCCGTGGCCCGCGGAGCGGCAAGTTGAGCGGAGATCTCGGCTCGGATCTCTTCATCGGCTCGAGCGGAAGCGACGACTTGCTCAAGCGCCGCAACGAGTCCTGCGCCGGAAGACTCAGCAACGGACCAGCATGCGGCCACATGCGCGAACAGGGCAAGTTCCTGCTCGCGCGCATCAGCATGGAGCGCCTCGACAACATCACCGCCAAGTCGCACAGCCGCCACCGCGCGGTGACACGGGGCGTCAGGCTGCTCGGTCAATGCAAGCCGGGCCGGTCGACCGGCCCGCAATTCGGCCACAACACCATCGACCCAACTCACCGCCTGGCGACGGCGCAGTGCGCGCGCGCGTGACCGAGTCAACGGATTTCTCGCCGGAATGAGGCGGACGAGGGGAAGAGCCAGTCGCGAACGTCGGCGCACCGGCCTCGGGACCAGCAACACCACCACTGCTGCCACCGACAGTGCCACGAACACGCTCACGCAGCATCCCCGACTGCATCAAGGCCGATTCGGGCAGCAAGGGACTCATGGGCTGCCCCTTGCACCCAGCGACCCTCGTGACGCGTGAGGGCAGGAACACACGCGACGCGGCCTTCCTCGCGCACCAATTCTGCAACGCACTGGAGTCGGCGAGCCCCATCGCGATCGCGATGTAGGTGCACCACCGCATCGAGGCCGGCCGCAACTTGCGCGTGCAAGGCGTCGCGTGGAAGCCCCGCTGCGAGTGCCAGCGCTTCAAGGCGAGCGGGCACGTCGTCTGCCGAGTTCGCATGCACCGTTCCGCAGCCACCCTCGTGCCCGGTATTGAGTGCTGCCAGCAGGTCGACCACCTCGGCACCTCGCACCTCGCCTACAACGAGTCGGTCGGGGCGCATGCGCAATGCCTGGCGCACCAAGTCGCGCAAGACGATGGCGCCTGAACCCTCGAGGTTTGGCGGACGCGCCTCAAGTCGAATGACGTGCGGGTGCTGGGGCGTAAGTTCGCTGGAGTCTTCGACAACAACGATGCGATGGCGTGGGTCGACGAGCGATAGCAGGGATCCGAGGAGCGTGGTCTTACCCGAACCAGTGCCTCCCGACACCACGAACGACAGCCGTGACTGCACGAGCGCCGCGAGCCACCGCTGCCCGCGCCCATCAACCAACCCCAGCGCCTGCAACTCGGCAAGACTGAACCCCGCAGTGCGCGGGATACGCAACGAGATACAGGTTCCGTCAGTTGCCACAGGTGCGAGAACCGCATGCAGTCGCGTTCCGTCGCGCATTCGCGCATCAACGTACGGACTTGAGTCGTCGAGTCGTCGCCCCGTTGCCGCAGCCAGCCGTTGAGCCAGATGTCGCACCGCGCGGTCATCACGAAAGCGAATGGGAGTGAGTTCGAGTCCACCTCCCCGATCAATCCACACCTCGCGATGTCCGTTCACCAACACATCGGTGACTCCGGGAAGTGAGAGCAACTCGTCGAGCGGACCCGCACCACGCAACTCGGAGGCCAGCGAATCAACCACGGCCAGCATCGCCGCGTCACCGAGCACCACTCCCTCATCGCGCAAGGCCGCAGCAACGTGCACCGGCACCGGCTCAGCGCCAACAGCGATCAACCGCGCCCGAACTTTGTCGAGCAACTGCTCGTCGACACTCACGCCGCCGCCTGACCTTGCCCGACCGTTGCGAGTACCGTGTCGGCCACCCTCATCAGTGCTCCACGGTCGACCACGAGTTCGCCCCGTTCGACCGCCGCCGCGATTCGCGATTCAGAGCCGACATCGGCGATCACTGTGACACCGAGCGAGCGAGCCACCGACTCAGGATCAAGAGCGCACGGACTCGGCCCGCGTGTAATGACCGACACGGTGGCCGCGTGCGGAGTGAGCAACGCGAGGACCCGCTGGGATGCCGCCAATGCGCGTATTTCTCGAGGAACGACGAGGAACACCTCGTGCGCGCGTCGCAGCGCTTCACTTGTTGTTTCGTCACTCGCACGAGGCAGGTCGATCACGACCAACTCGAATCCTCGAGCGGCCGAATCGAGCACCGAGGCCACGGCCGCTGTCGTGAGATCGACGGCAACGCCGCGGTCCCACGACAACAGCGAAAGACACCCGCTTCGCGGAAGCGCATCGGCAAGCGAGCGCGACGAGACACGTCCGGCGGTCTGACTCAGATCAGGCCAACGCACGCCGCCCACGTCTTCCATCCCGAGCACGAGATCAAGGCCACCACCGAAGGAATCGCAGTCAATGAGCGCCACCTGCACACCACGGTTCGCAGCGCGCAACGCCACGGCCGCTGCGAGAGTGCTGACCCCGACCCCACCCCGGCCACCGATGAACGCAATGACTCGGGCTTCTCGATGCAGCGAATCGAGGGACTCGCCCAACCGCGACACGAGCCACGCCTCACCTTCGGGCAGTGACACGACATGTTCGACACCGACAGCGACCGCCTTGCGCCACAGAACACCTTCAGGCTCGTCACCAGAAGGCACGAGGCACGCCAACACCACATTGGGGCGTCGGCTGAGCTCAGCCGAGATCACCTGATCGACCAGATCGTCGCCAATCACCACAGCTGAAGCACGACGCCACGACCGCTGAGCCGCCTGCGCGTGCGCCGCCACCTCAACTTCAACGCCTGCCGCGGCCGCCAGTCGCAGCACTTCATCGAGGAGGTCGGGATCTGCCGTAATCACAAGCGGCCGCGCACTGGCGGTTGAGACGGCGTCAACGGTCTTGGAAGGTGGTCGCCACATGTGTCGATGGTCGACCTGCCACCCACCCCGCAACGGCACCTCACGCCATTCTGTGGACAACATCTGCACCACCGGCCCTGTGGATTCCGGCAGACTTCCCACGAGCGACCTATCCTCAGACCATGGCCGGTTCCGCTGCATTCTTCGACCTCGACAAGACCATCCTCGCCAAATCAAGCTCGCTGATGTTCGCCAAGCCTTTCTACGACGGCGGTCTCATTAGCCGAGCCGACGTACTGCGCAGCGGCTACGCCCAGTTCGTGTATCTCGTCAGCGGCGCTGATCACGACCAGATGGACCAGATGCGCGTCTACCTCAGCGCTCTCTGCCGCGGCTGGCAAGTTGAAACCGTGCGTTCCATCGTGAATGAAACCCTCGACGACATCGTCGAGCCCACCATTTACAACGAGGCTCTCGAACTCATCGAGCAACACCGCGCAGCGGGCCGCGAAGTCATCATCATTTCGTCGAGCGGAACCGAGGTAGTCGAACCGATTGGCGCCCGCCTCGGCGTCGATTTGGCCATTGGAACTCAAATGGAAGTGGTCGACGGCGAGTACACCGGCGAGATTCTTTTCTACGCGTACGGCGAGGGCAAGGCCGATGCCATGCGCGACCTCGCAGCCGCGCGCGGATACGACCTTGCCGAGTGTTACGCCTACACCGACTCGCATACCGACCTACCGATGCTTGACCTCGTCGGCTACCCCGTGGCAGTCAATCCTGATGCCGAACTTCGACGTATCGCGACCGAACGTCAGTGGCCCATTCGCGATTTCGCCAAACCCGTCGCCATGCGTTCGGCACTGTCAACACCCGAGGCAAAGGCGGCCGCTGTCAGCGCCGTCGGCGCCGTCGCGCTCGGGCTGGCCTGGTACGCCGCCCGGCGTAGAGGACGATGACGCTTCCCGACGAACCGCCTCACCTCGACCGGTTCGAAACCCTCGGCGACGACAGCCCCACCGTCTCACAGCGCGCAGCAACCTGGGCCACTACTCACCCCGCACTCACCGCCCTGATCGCGGTCGCGGTTGTCCTCGCGAGTGCCGCGCTCGCGGTGCAATGGTGGCAATCCAGACCGGTACCTCACGTTCCGTCGGTTCTCGATTCCGTGTCGATCGGTATCCAAGGCACTGGCATGGGCGGAGTCGTCACCCAACGCAAGCGCCTCGGCGAGAATGCCGCCACCAGCGCAGCCACCGTGGTACTCGAAATCAAGATCACTCTCACCGCACCTTCTGGGACGGTCGGCCAGGTCTCAGGCATCGTCGGTCCAGGCATCGCCTCATCCAACGCGCATAACATTCCGCCGATTCTGGCCAACAGCAGTTCGGTTGGAATCGTCACCTCAACCTTGGAATGCCCGAGTGCCGCGAACGATCCACACTCTGCTCGCCTCTCGCTGCTGATCACCTCCGACTCAAGCCCAACACCACTGCCGTTGGAGGTTCCGCTCGGCGACGTGTCCTCAGGCTGGTCGACCCTCGTCGGCAGCGCGTGCTCGCCACTCACACCCGATAGCACGCCGTCGAGCTAACGACCACTCACCGAACTGCTGCGCGGGCACCCTCGGAAACCGCCCGGCAATTCAGATCAATCCACGCCGCGAGACCGTCCGGTGTTCCTGACATAAACCCGCGCGCAGCTCCCACGTAGGCCACCCGACCTGCGCCGAGCAGCCCCGCTTCCGGCACGATCACCAGATGAGGGTCGAGCCCTCGCGATCCAAGAATGAGTCGGAACACCGCGCGCGCCACCAACCCGCTGCCCCAGGCAAACGGACGCAGCGCCAACAACTCGCCGTGCGCCACCGCTGCCACCACCAATGCCGGCGCCTCCGTGGGCGCCACCAGGATGCGTACGAGCGTGTCAAGCCGCGCGGCGAGTTCACCGGGAGGCGGAAGCGGGCCGAGCCGCAGCGGGTCGTCAGCCACCAGATCTGAACGTGGACGGCCGAGCCGCTCATCGTCGCTGAAGTCAGCTCCTGCCAGTGACGCTAACCGCGCAAAGGCTTGCGCGGGTGCCACCGCAATGGTGTGCACCAACAATGGAACCTCCGAGGTCACCCGGAATGCGGCACCGACTGCATTTCCCATGGGTGAACCGTCGAGGGCAACGCCATCGCGCACCCCATCGAGCGGAACCTCCACGCCCTCCAACGCGGCTGAATCACGCGCGCCTCTCACCACCGACTCGGCAGTAAGTTCGGCACCGAGCGGACGAAGCGCGCGGTCCCACATCACGGCATCAACGGAAGCGGTGGCAGCGGCCAACGCCTCGGGAACACCGGGAAGGGTGGCCAACAAGGCCAGCGGGTCTTTCACCCGCACATCACTCGGACTGTGAGCCGCGTGCGCGCAGGCGCTCAAGCACCGCGGGGTCCTGAGCTTCCATCCATTTCACCAGGTCGGCGTTGGAGATGAACTGCACATCGGGACATACATCCTTGGCACCATTCACAAACTGGGTCAGCGCATTCTTGTAGGCACCGTTGACCCAGGTGTTGAAGTGGTTACCGATGAATAGCGGTGCGCGGTTACCGGTGCACACCGACTTGAGCGCCAGATCAAACGACTCCTTCGTTGACGTTTCGATCTTGTCACTGGTGGCTTGCGATGCCTTGTAACTGCAGTTGTTTTGAGTGCACAGGAAGTTGTAGTCCATCGACAAGTTCATGCGCTTGCCGTAGCCGACCACCTTGATGTTCTGCAGCGGAAATTCCCACAGGCCGTACTTGTCCTTCTTAGGCCAGGCAAGTTCACCGTCGTTCGACGCGTTGTACTTGTAGCCGAACTTCTTGAACACGGGCAGCATCTCGCTGCGCTTACCTTCGAGGCAGGGCGTGCGAATACCCTCAACAACGGAGGAGTTGAACGGCAACGCGCTCAGCCCCTTCGACAACGACTCGGGCAGGTTAGTGCGCCAGTTGTCGACGAACTTGTTGAACTGTGTGAGCTCACTAGTCCAGTCGTCAGCGGTCCAGTCGCCCACACCACCCTTGCCACAGAAGTGACCCAGCGCGTGTGTGCCGATTTCATGCCCGCTGTTGTAGGCCACCGTCATGTTGCGGATGCGATCGGGAATGAACGTTTTCTCACCGAAGCCAATCGCCGACGATCCCGCAGGCTTGAGAGGCGGGTGATACGAGAAGCGCTTGGCGTCGGGCACGATACACAGGCCCGACAGGAAGAAGGTGAATCGCGCGTCGTTCTTCTTGGCCAATTCGAGGTAGTGCTTGAACAGGTCGTTCTTGCACGCGCCGTCGAACGACACCACCACGAATTGTGGCGCCTTTTCACCCGGCTTGAGTTTGGTGACTTTGAATTCGGGCTGCGGTGCATTGGTATCGGCCACGCTGCCGTTGTTTGCCCCCGCATCGCCCGTCGGGGCGTCGCTGGAACCTGGAGTGGCGCCGTCGGTTCCGCCCGCCGATGACGACGCTGAAGGATTGCCACTCGACCTACCGGGAAGCACCGCCCCGAATACCAATCCAATGACCGCAGCGATGGCGAGCAGGATGGGAGCCACAACGCGCAGGCGCACGGTCTCGTCTCCTGGGGGTCGGGCCTCGTGGGCACGGAGCGCCAGCCGGACGGCCGGTCTTGTCAGAGGGACGTTTCAAGGATACCCGTGGGTTCCCGTCCTTCGAACCGACCGACCCCAGTGTTCGCTGAGGTTGTCCGCAATTCGGCATGTCAAAGTGGGGCATCTGACCCCCGCGTATGTCTGTACAGTCAATAATCGACCCCATACCCGCAGGAATCTCGTTGACCGAACACCTAACCCATGATTGGACCGACGTGACAAACGACGCCCTTGAACCCCTCTCGCACGAGAGCCGGACGTTCGAGCCCTCGAAAGAGTTCTCAGACAGCGCGAATGCACACGCCTCTCTCTACGCTGAGGCCGAGAACGATCGCATGGGTTTTTGGGCCGAGCAGGCTCGTCGCCTGCAGTGGGATACGCCCTTCGAGGGAGTACTCGACTGGTCGGACGCGCCCTTCGCGAAGTGGTTCACCGGCGGCAAACTCAACGTTGCGGTGAACTGCGTCGACCGCCATGTGGCCGACGGTTTCGGCGACCAGATTGCTCTGCATTTTGAAGGTGAACCGGGCGACACCCGCACTCTGACCTACAGCGACCTACTGCGTGAAGTGAGTAAGGCCGCTAATGCCCTCGAATCTTTGGGTGTGCAGGCGGGTGATCGTGTCGCGATCTACCTTCCGATGATTCCCGAGGCCGTCATCGCAATGCTCGCGTGTGCCCGCATCGGAGCTCCGCACTCCGTCGTCTTCGCGGGCTTCTCCGCCGAAGCGCTGCGCTCCCGTATCGAAGATGCCCAAGCGTCGCTCATCATCACCGCCGATGGCCAAAACCGTCGCGGTTCGCAGATGCTGCTCAAGGCGGCGGTCGACGAGGCTGCCGACAACTCACCCAGCGTGCGCAATGTGCTCGTCGTGCGCCGCACCGGTCAAGACGTTGACTGGAACGACAGTCGCGACGTGTGGTGGCACGATCTGGTCGATAGCCAGCCCGAAACGCATGAGGCTCAGTCTTTCGACAGTGAGCACCCGCTCTTCATCCTGTACACGTCAGGCACCACCGGTAAGCCCAAGGGAATCCTGCACACCACGGGTGGCTATCTCACGCAGGTGTCGTACACCCATTGGAATGTATTTGACCTCAAGCCTGACACCGACGTGTACTGGTGCACGGCTGACGTCGGATGGGTCACCGGGCACTCGTACATCGTGTACGGGCCACTGTCGAATCGGGCGACGCAGGTGTTGTACGAAGGCACACCCGATGCACCGCATCAGGGTCGCTGGTGGGAACTGATCGAGAAGTACGGCGTCACGACTCTCTACACGGCCCCCACCGCGATTCGCACCTTCATGAAGTGGGGCGAGGAGATCCCTGCCGGCTTCGACCTTTCGAGTCTGCGACTCCTCGGTTCCGTGGGTGAGCCCATCAACCCGGAGGCGTGGATGTGGTACCGCAAGGTCATTGGAGGCGATCGCTGCCCCATCGTCGACACGTGGTGGCAGACCGAAACCGGCGCCATCATGATCAGCCCGCTACCTGGCGTTACCGCGAGCAAGCCCGGGTCCGCCATGCGCGGGCTTCCCGGAATCTCCTACGCCATTGTTGACGATCAGGCCCAAGAGGTTGGCAACGGCCACGGCGGCTACCTCACGCTCACCGAACCGTGGCCGTCGATGCTGCGCGGAATCTGGGGTGACCCTGATCGCTATGTCGAGACCTACTGGTCACGTTTTGCTGGCCAGTACTTCGCGGGCGACGGCGCCAAACTCGATGCAGACGGCGCTATCTGGCTGATGGGCCGAGTCGACGACGTCATGCTCGTATCGGGGCACAACATCTCGACGACCGAGGTGGAGTCGGCGCTGGTGTCACATCCTGCGGTCGCTGAAGCAGCTGTCGTGGGCGCGGCCGATGCGACAACGGGCCAAGGAATCGTCGCCTTTGTGATTCTGATCGAGGGCACCGAAACAAGCGATGAGTTACTCGCCGAACTGCGCAACCACGTGGGCGTCGAAATCGGCGCTATCGCGAAACCGAGGCAAATTCTTGCCGTTGCTGAACTTCCGAAAACCCGTTCGGGCAAGATCATGCGCCGCTTGCTACGCGACATCGCTGAGAATCGAGTTATCGGTGACGCCACGACCTTGGCTGACCCGAATGTGATGCTCTCGATTTCACAGGGACTCGCAGCAGGTTCGTCTGAGGACTGATTCGACGACTACGGCCCCTAGGCTGGGCCGGTGGTGAATTCCGACAACGTGAGTCGCGACGACGCGCTGTTTGAGCCACCGCCGCTGCACGAACGCGTCCGAGCCCTTGAGATTTTGCGCGACGAAACCCTCGGCGGTCTACTCCTGCTCGGTGCGGCTGTCGTAGCGATGATCTGGGCCAACTCGGCATGGGGCGACTCCTACGCAACGGTGTCAGACGCGTCCCTTCCTTGGGGTCCCTTGCACCTCACCGTCAGTCAGTTCACCTCAGACGGCTTACTTGCCGTTTTCTTCTTTGTCGCCGGCCTAGAACTACGTCACGAATTCGTGCTCGGAAGTCTCAGTCGCCGGTCGCAGGCCATCGTTCCCGTGGCCGCCGCTCTAGGCGGCATGGTCGTGCCAGCTCTGATTTACTTCGCCATCAACATGGCGTCCGACACTGGCCAGCTCACGGGCTGGGCCATCCCGACCGCAACGGACATTGCGTTTGCACTCGCGGTCCTCGCCATTGTCGGACGCAAGCTTCCGGTCGCCCTCAGAGCATTTCTGCTCACTCTCGCGGTCGTCGACGACCTCGGGGCTATCGTCGTCATCGCCCTGTTCTACACAGCCTCTATCGCTCCCTGGTGGCTCGTGGCCGCAGCCGGCTGCCTCACCGCCTACTGGTATCTGCAGCGACGCCGGGTTCGCTCACCATTGATCTACCTGCCGCTGGCCTTCGGCACGTGGCTGTGTGTGCACGAGAGCGGTATTCACGCCACCATCGCGGGCGTGGCGCTGGGCCTGCTCACGCGCGTACGGCCCGATCCCGGCGAGGTCGAAGCCCCTGCCGAGCGCCTTCAACACATGGTGCAACCGATTTCCGCGGCCATCTGCGTGCCGCTCTTCGCACTCTTCGCCGCTGGTATCGACCTGCGCGGCCTTGATGTCGGGCAAGAACTGACCTCGCCGATCGCGATTGGAATCATGGTGGGGCTCGTCGTCGGAAAGCCCATCGGGGTCACACTCGGCGCCTGGGTCACCGCTCGCTTCACCCGAGCTCACCTGAGTTCGGATATCTCGTGGGCTGACGTGGCCACGGTCGGAGTACTGGCCGGCATCGGATTCACCGTGTCGCTTCTGATCTCCGAGCTGGCCTTCACTTCCAGCATCCAACTGCTGGATTCAGCCAAATTGGCGGTGCTCACGGGGTCGATCCTCTCGGCCGTGCTCGCCGCCATCGCCATCCTCGTGCGCAATCGGCACTACGCGGCTCTGAGCGCGGCCGAGGATGCCGCCACCCCTGCCTAAATTTCCGCGAGTTCATCAGGTACGCGGCGAATGAGGGGCAGATGGCACGCGTAACTGATGGACTCGCGGGAAGAATGGCAGGTGGCTCGTGACACGGTGAAGAAACCCGTCGAAGTAGCCCAAATACACCGGCGGCGCAGCGGTAACTCGCGCGAACGGGTAGCCTGACGCACGTCCGGTGAATCCGGATCCGAACCGCCGGGAGGAACGATGGGCGCATCCCAAGACAAAGATCCGTCATTGGGTCAGCTCTTTACACAAGTAACCACCGATGTGCAGACGCTGGTGCGCGATCAGATTGCGCTGACCAAGGTCGAGATCAGTGCGAGTGCCAAGCAAGCAATGGGTTCGTCAGCGATGCTGATAGCCGCAGGCACTCTCGGATTCCTCGGCTTCATCTTCCTGCTCATCACCGCGGCGGAAGGAATGATCGCTGCCGGACTGCCCGCGTGGGCCGCATTCCTGATCGTGGCCGTGGTACTCATCATCCTCGCCGCCATCCTTGGCCTCGTCGGCAAGAAGCGACTCGAGAACATCAAGGGCCCCGAACGTTCGATTGCCTCGCTTGAGACCACCAAGACGGTCTTGCAAGGCGAGGCTCAAGGAGTCATCGACGCCGCCACCACCATGCCAGCTCTGCCCTTCAAGTCGAGCAAGGAGCACGCCGCCGGGTGAATCTGGCCGACCTACCCGATCCCGACGACGCGATCAACGCGCTGGGACCTTGGACGCATCGCACGGTTCCCGCGAACGGAGCCAGATTCCACCTCGTCGAAATGGGCGAGGGGCCTCTCGTGCTTCTCCTGCACGGCTTTCCGACCTACTGGTACACGTGGCGACGAACCCTGCCAGCGCTCGCCGAGGTGGGCTTCCATGCCGTTGCCATGGACATGCGCGGCTACGGCGGTAGCGACAAGACCCCGCACGGCTATGACCCGCTGAGTTTGGCGGCCGATGTCGTCGGAGTCGTTCGTTCACTGGGCAAGCGCGATGCAGTCATCGTGGGTCACGGATGGGGTGGGCTACTCGCCTGGACTCTCGCCAGCGTGCATCCCACGGTCACGCGAGCGATCGCACCCGTCTCGATGCCACACCCCAAGCGGCTACGCGAGGCGATGGTGCACGATCGCCGTCAGCGCGCCGCGGCCCGCTACATCATCGGCTATCAGATTCCGCTGATCCCCGAGCGGCGGCTGGCCGAGAATGGGGCCCAGCGGGTGGCTAACATCCTGCGCGATCGGTCGGTCGATTCGCACTGGCTCGACGCCACCACCGAGTCTCGCTTCCGCGCCGCGATGCTCGAGCCCGCAGCGTCGCACTGCGCACTCGAGTACCACCGCTGGGCGATCCGCTCGATTCCGCGCGGTGACGGGCGGACATTCTCCAGTGCCACTCAAGATCCGATTCCTCATCCGGTGCTGCAAATCCACGGCAGGAACGATCCGTCGATCCTGCCCACCAGCGTTGCAGGGTCAGCCGACTTCGTCGCAGGCGAGTACACCGAGAGTTGGCTCGACACGGGGCACTACGTCAACGAAGAAGCGCCCGAGGCCTTTAACGGCGCACTGATCGCGTGGCTCAACGGATTGCCCAACTCGCGCTAATCCAGACCCACTTGAAGATCGAAGATGCGATCACGGTCCCACGGCTCTTCCCACCCAGCGAGGTCGAGAATACGTGCGATCAAGCCACCGGTGAATCCCCACACCATCAACCCCGCCACGTGGAATCCCGGGCCGAGGAAGCCGGAGGGATGGCGCACCGTGACTCGATTGGCAGGATTTACGAAATCTGCGACCGGAACGCGTGCCACCGAGGCCACCTCCCGTGGGTCTGCAGCCCGCACCGGTGAAGACTCGCGCCACCAACCGAGAACCGGTGTCACCGCAAAATTTGACGGCGGTAGCCAGAGGGCCGGAAAAGTGGCGAGCACGTCAACTCCGGTTGGGTCGAGTCCGGTTTCCTCGGCAGCTTCGCGCAGAGCTGCCCCCGTGGGTCCATCATCTCCGGGATCGATCGCACCACCGGGAAACGCTGGCTGACCAGCGTGCGAGCGCATGTCGTGGGCGCGCTCGATGATGAGCAAGTCGCGACCGTGTTCGCCCTCACCAAACAAGATCAGCACCGCGCCTTCACGACCGTCATGGTCGTCGGGTGGCACAAAACGCGAGAGTTGCTCAGGCTCGAGGGTTTTGGACAACTCGACGAGCGGCACCAACCACTGCGGAATGCTCATGCCGGCCCCTCCGTACGAAGTAGCGCAGCAGCCACGGACGGATCGGTGGGCCCTTCACCAAAGGAGGGGCACAGACTCGCCAGCGGGCAGGCGCCACAGGCCGGCTTCTTCGCGTGGCAGCAGCGCCGGCCGTGCCAAATCACCACATGCGACATGTGCGTCCAGTCCGCCCGCGGAATCAGGGCCGCGATGGAGCGCTCAATGCGGTCAGGATCGGTCTGATCAGTCCAGCCGAACCGGCGCGAAAGGCGTGCCACATGGGTGTCGACCGTGATGCCAGGAACTCCGAACGCATCGCCGAGCACCACATTTGCAGTCTTGCGACCGACTCCGGGAAGGGTGACAAGGTCCTCCATCCGATCAGGGACCTCACCCCCGAACCGATCACACAGACCCTGCGATAACGCCAGCAACGAGTTGGTCTTGGCTCGGAAGAAGCCGGTGGTCTTGATCATCACTTCGAGCTCGTCGCGGTCGGCGGCGGCGAGGGCTCGGGCATCCGGGTACGCCGCAAACAGAGCGGGTGTCACCGCATTGACTCGCCTGTCTGTGGTTTGAGCACTCATGACAGTGGCGGCGAGAAGCTCGAACGGCGTACTGAAGTCGAGTTCGCATTGGGCATCCGGGTAGGTGTCACTCAAGATCCGCACCATCTTGCGGGCACGCCGCACCAGCGCCGTCTCGGGACGATCCTTCGGCGTCGGAGGCGCACTGGCACGTCGGGTGGGTGGCACCCTCTCAGCGTATGCGTCCCCCGATTCAAGGTTTTGCTGCGGATGCCGATAGACAATGCAGGAAGATGTCAGAGACTCCGCGAAACCGGACGGCAGGCTAGGAGAGTTCCATGAGCGACGCTGAGGGCGAACAAGCCGGCAAGTCGGCCGCTGAGCAACGTCGCGCCCGCACATCGGCCCCCACCTCGAGTGAGGCGTACGACCACCTCTCTCTCGATGACTTGCGCACACTGCGCCACAACCTCAACGAGCAAGAGACCCGGGTCTCGTATTGGCGCCGCATTCTGCAGGCTCGCACCGACTTGCTTCTCGCACGCGACGACAAGGGCGCCGTGAGCAACCTGTCGCACGTACTCGCCGATGGCCCTTCGTCCCATCGCCGCCTTGCTCACATCACCATCGATCCCATCGACGACGTTGCCCCGCTCCCTGACCTACCCCGGTTGTGGTCGCGAGTCGCCGACCCTGCCAACGCTGCCGAGGTTGATGCGTTGGTGGCAGACCTCCGCGACGCCGAACGACGTGTCTCTGAACTTCGCTCGGAACTATTCGTGCGCATCGACTCGGTCACCGCCGAACTCATTGCGCGCTTCCACGACAACCCGAGTCTGGCGCTCGTCGCCCTTCCTCGACGCTAACAATCGAGCAGTCACGCCCCTCGCCCACAATCCACGAGGGGCAACACACTAATCTCTGTCAACAGGGTTTACAGTGCGTCCGGGAAGGCCCCTTTCTCCGGCCGTCACAATCCCGGGAGGAGTGGTCGTGGAGATCGTACTCGGCGGAGTTCCGCTGTTCTCCGCGCTTGACGCTGAAGGTGCCGCGGCCCTTCGTGCCTCGATGCAGGATCTTCGCTTCGGCAAAGGTGACGTGGTTTTCTCCGAGGGTGACGACGGCGACCGGCTCTACGTCGTGTCCGACGGCAAAATCAAGTTAGGTCATGCAGCATCCGATGGCCGCGAGACTCTTCTGGCCGTGATGGGTCCTGGCGACATGTTCGGCGAGTTGTCACTGTTCGACCCGGGCCCTCGCACCGCTACCGCCACCGCGCTCACAGACACTGTGCTGCTCGGTCTGAGCCACCAGGCCCTCCGCCCGTGGCTCACCGGCCGCCCCGAGGTTGCCGAGGCATTGCTGCAGGCGTTGGCCCAGCGAGTACGGCGAACCAACGACAACCTCTCTGAGCTTGTTTTCTCCGATGTTCCGGGCCGAGTAGCTAAGGCGTTGCTCGACCTCGGAGAGAAGTTCGGCGAATCTCGTGCCGACGGTCTATTCGTCGAGCACGACCTCACACAGGAAGAACTCGCTCAGTTGGTGGGCGCTTCACGCGAGACGGTCAACAAAGCACTCGCTGACTTCGTGGCACGCGGATGGATTCGCCTCGAGTCGAGGTCAGTGACCATCACCGATCTTGATCGGCTGCAACGCCGCGCGCGCTGACTTCAACCTCACTTCAACCTGCCGTCAGGTCGACGGCAGGTCACCGCGTTGACGTAGGTACTCGAGTTGCGCTCGCACGCTCAGCGTTGCCGCTGGCCACACCACACGCGGCACATCGGCGTATACCCACTCAACAACCGCCTGCACCAATTCGTCGTGGCTCACGGCCGGAGTGTGCGTCGTGATGACAGCAACCGCAGCCACCACTTGTTCAAGGCGCTCTGCACGATGAGCGAGGTAGTAGTCAATGACGGCAATGGGGTCAGCCAGTGCTGGGCCGTGACCGGGAAGCACGTGAGTTGCCGCCGCGACTTCTGACTGAGCGCGCAACAGGTGGAGTGACTCGAGGTAGTCAGCGAGGCGACCATCGGGGTGTGCGACCACCGTGGTTCCGCGACCGAGCACGGTGTCGCCAGTTAGCAACCCCGATCCGTGTGGGTTCACCAGCACCAGCGATGCCGAATCACCGGTATGGCCGGGTGTCAGGACCACCGTAAGCTGCGCCCCATCGATCGCCAGCACATCACCCGGCACCAATCCGCCGGCGCCAATTTGATGGTGTGGATCGACGGCTCGAACTCCGCAGTCAAAGGCGTCAGCGAAGGCGGCGGCACCCTCACTGTGATCGGCATGTCCGTGAGTCAGCACGATGTCGATCAGTCGCGTTCCACGAACTTCAAGTTCGTGACGCACAGCCCCAAGATGTTCGTCATTCTCGGGTCCGGGATCGATCAGAATCGCTTCCCGCTCTCCGGCGATGATCCAGGTATTGGTGCCGTCGAGTGTCATCGGTCCGGCATTGGGGGCCAGCACACACACCACTCCGGGCAACACTTCACCACCCGACCACGGGCCGAGCGAACCGGGTGGAATCTGAACACCTGTCACGACGATTCCTCGCGAATCGCGGTGCCTGGCGTCGGAGTATCGATGTCACGCACCACCTCACCCGTCGACTGGTCGACAAGTCCCCACGTCATGGTGTCGTGATCGTCGAACGTGGCTTGTGGCATGAGCGGTCGCACCACCCTCAGATCAGCAGCGGCGATTACTTCATGGGCTGAGGCAAAAGGCAGCAGGGCCGTCAGCGTGTCGATCGTCGGAAGCATCATCGCCAACTCGCCCGCTTCGTGCCGCCTCAGAGCAGAGGCTGGAGTAGTCCAGTGAACGCGGTCGGCCTCGCCTCCGAGATCGCGTGCGCTTTGACCTTCCGGAATGGCCGCGACGAAGAACCTCGTGTTGTAGCGACGGTTATCAACTTCGGGTGTAATCCAGTGCGCCCAGGGCCGGATCGATGAAGCATCGACGGCCAGTCCGTCTCCGTCGAGTAGTTCGCTAAACGCCCGATCACCTTCTAGTAGCGCGCGTCGACGCGGTTCCCAGCGGTCATCATCCAGAGTCAGTTCGAGGTCGACCGCGTCACCGATCGGCGACACCAATAGAACGCCACACTCTTCGAAAGTCTCACGCGCCGCCGCCGCAACCAGCGCAGACCCCAGCCCCGGAGGCGCAGTTAATCGTTGATCGAGCGACTCGACGGTGTCATCGCTACCGAGTTGAAGATTCACCGCCGAATCATCCGGATCGACCACACCGCCAGGGAACACGTGCATGCCGGCGGCGAACGCCATCGTCGACACCCGGCGCATCAAGAAGACTTCAAGACCGTCGGCACCATCACGCACAAGCACGACCGTCGACGCATGACGCGGGATCGGCGGGGTCCACTCGCCGGAGCCTTCGGCAATCGACCGCGCCCGACGCAGCATGTCGTCGGGCAGCCCCAGTTCGCGAGGGCCGGTCACGTCAGCCGCTGACCTCAACCACGATCTCAACCTCGACGGGAGCATCGAGGGGAAGGCTCGCGACGCCCACCGCCGACCGTGCGTGGAGTCCTGCCTGACCGAATGCCAGACCCAGCAGGTCGCTCGCCCCATTGGCCACGGCCGGCTGACCGGTAAAGGACGGGTCTGAGGCGACGAACACCGTCACCTTGACCACCCGCGTCACTCGATCAAGATCACCGATTAGACCCTTGACTGCGCCCAGCGCGTTGAGCGCGCAGACACGAGCACACCGCACCGCTGTCTCGGGGTCAACGTCGGCCCCGAGTTTTCCGGTAGCGACCAACGCGCCCTGAACAAAGGGAAGTTGACCGGAGGTAAACACTAGCGATCCCGACTGGGCCGCGGGAAGGTAGGAGGCCAAGGGTGGGACAACCTCAGGTACGGCATAGCCCTCGCCGGCCAGTCGGTCTTCAACCGCCGACATTACTGCTCCTTCGGACGCTTGAAGTACGCCACCAGGCTCTCAGGATTGGGTCCGGGCACTACCTGCACGAGTTCCCAACCATCGAGTCCCCAGTTATCGAGGATGGCCTTGGTCGCATGCACGAGCAGCGGAACGGTGATGTACTCCCAAGTCGTCATGACCCGACCCTAGTGCGACTGGGCGACCTCACAACACTCCACCCGGGATAGTCTGAAAGACATGGCCCGGGACGATATTCGACTACATGTCGTATCGGGCAAAGGAGGAACCGGCAAGACTACGGTCGCAGCCGCTCTCGCGCTTGCACTGGCAACGGGCGGGCGCCGCACCCTTCTGGTCGAAGTCGAGGGTCGGCAAGGAATCGCCCAGTTATTCGACGTTCCTCCGCTCCCCTACTCCGAACGCAAGGTAGCGGTCGCACCCGGTGGTGGCGACGTCTATGCGCTCGCCATTGACGCCGAAGAGGCAATGCTCGACTACCTCGACATGTTCTACAGCCTCCGCCGAGCCGGGTCAGCCCTACGCCGTATGGGTGCCATTGAATTCGCCACCACCATCGCCCCCGGGCTGCGCGATGTGCTGCTGACCGGCAAGTTCTGCGAAGCGGTGAAGCGTCAAGAAGACGGCGAGTTCGTCTACGACGCGGTGATAGTCGACGCCCCACCGACCGGCCGCGTCACCCGCTTCCTCAACGTTAACCGCGAAGTCGCCGACATCGCGAAGGTCGGGCCCATCCGCAGCCAAGCCGACTCGGTCATGCGCGTCATCAATTCCCCTCACACCGCGGTGCACCTAGTCACCCTGCTCGAAGAAATGCCTGTGCAGGAGACCATCGACGGCGTCGAGGCGCTGCACAACAACGGACTGCCCTCAGGCCAGATCATCGTTAACATGCTGCGCACCCCACTACTCGACGACGATGAACTCGCCGCCGCATCCAATGACACTCTCGATCGCGACACCATCACCGCCGATCTCAAGGCGGCAGGGGTTATCGGCCGACGAGGCGCCACGACCGCCGCACTGGTCGAGGCACTGGTCGATGAGGCCCGCGATCACGCCGAACGCGTTGAACTTGAGCGTCAGGAGCGCGATCGACTCGATCGACTCGGCTTACCCATTGTCAGTCTGCCCCTCGTTGAGGGCGGAATCGATCTCAGCGCGCTCTACGATCTCGCCTCGCAACTACGCGAGCAGGGGCTTCGATGACCGCACCAGCCAAGAAGCCGCGCGCACGAGCTACCCCGGTCGCCCCTCCTGCCCGACCCGCCACGTGGGACGTCGATGCACTGATCGACAACGAGGCCACCCGCATCATTGTGTGTTGTGGAAGTGGTGGCGTCGGCAAGACCACGACCGCTGCCGCCCTGGGCCTTCGCGCCGCCGAACGCGGTCGACGAGTGTGCGTTATGACAATCGACCCCGCCCGCAGACTGGCCCAATCGATGGGGCTGACCGAACTCGACAACGAGCCACGACCGGTTTCCGGCGTTCAAGGCGATGGCGAACTCAGCGCGATGATGCTCGACATGAAGCGCACTTTCGACGAGATGGTCGAAGGGCACGCTGACGCCGATCGCGCTGAACAGATTCTGAGCAACCCCTTCTACCAAGCACTATCTAGTTCCTTCGCCGGTACGCAGGAATACATGGCCATGGAGAAACTGGGCCGACTGCGTGCCACCGCCGACAGCGAAGGCACGTGGGACCTCATCATCGTCGACACTCCCCCGTCTCGCTCGGCCCTCGACTTCCTTGACGCTCCTGCCCGCATGGGGTCATTCCTCGATGGCCGCTTCATTCGGCTTCTGACCGCACCGGCGCGGTCTGCAGGCAAGGGGTTCGGTCGCCTCGTGAGCACCGGATTTGGAATGTTCACCAGCGTGCTCACCAAGGTCATCGGGGGACAAGTTCTCAGAGACCTCCAAGCCTTCGTCGGCGCCTTCGAAGCACTGTTCGGCGGATTCCGTGAACGGGCTGAGGCCACGTACTCGCTGCTTCAGGAGGAAGGAACGTCGTTCGTTGTCGTCGCTGTGCCCGAACGCGACGCGCTTCGGGAAGCCTCGTATTTTGTTGAACGATTGAAGGCTGACCAGATGCCGCTCGCGGGCCTGGTGCTCAACCGGGTTCAGGCAACCGGCGCACCCATGCTGTCCGAGGAGCAGGCGCTCGCCGGAGCAGAGCGGCTTGACGAAGCCGAGGAAGGGGAACTCACTTCTTCACTCCTGCACTTACACGCTCAACGCATGGCGACGCTGTCACGACAGCATCATCTGGCCGATCGATTCTCTGGAGCTCATCCCGGCGTTGCAGTGGCCGAAGTGCCAGCATTCGCCGGCGACGTTCACGACCTTGAGGGCCTTCGACAGGTGGGACGATTTCTCGCGGGCGAACTGTCCCGCTAGGACACAGCCCGCGACGCACCTGACGCGGAGTGCAACTCCACCTCAGCCACGGCCTCAGCGTCGGCCACGGACAGTGTTGCGTAGCGCGTACGCGCCGCCTCAAGGAGGCACCGCCACGAGTCAACATGCGGACGCCGACGCAACAGCGCCCGTCGCTCGCGCTCGGTCATGCCACCCCAGACACCGAATTCAATGTTGTTGTCGAGCGCGTCGGCAAGACACTCGGTGCGCACTGAGCAGCCAACACAGATCGTCTTAGCGCGGTTTTGCGCCGCTCCCTGTACGAACAGTGCATCGGGATCAGATCGTCGGCACGCTGCCTTGGTCGACCATTCGTCCATCCAGACCATCGGTGCTGCCGTCCCTCCCGAACTCAGGCTGACTCATCGTTCAGACCTTGTAAATGTGAGATTACGCAGGGTGACGCCCGACTCGGCATTAGCCGTTCGGCCCATCAGGCATCCTCTGTTCGGCTGATCCTTCATGCTAACAGGGCGACAGCGGAGAGTGAAGAGTGATTTTGCGCTCTTCCGGGGGATTCCCAGCCATCTGGCGGGGTGGTAGGCCCCGTTGCGGAACACTGCGGCTTAGTCTGGCGTCGTATGAGTGTGAGACCCACGAATCGCGTCGGCCGTACCTTCGGGGTGCTGGCCAGCATCGGGCTGTTCGCTCTCATTTCCGTCGTCGCCGGTGTGGTGGTCGCCGGCATCGCCCTTCCGCTCATCGGCACCGCCGGTGTGGCTTCCCGCAATGCGGTCGAAAACTTTCAGTCACTGCCAGCCGAACTCGACGCTCCCCCACTACCGCAGCAGTCAGTCGTGCTGGCCTCCGACGGCAGTCGACTTGCGACGCTGTTCTTCCAGAACCGCATTGAAGTGCCCATCTCCAAGATCGCGCCGGTGATGCAGAAGGCCATCGTCGCGATTGAGGACTCGCGCTTTTACGAGCATGGCGGCATCGACGTGCGCGGAACGATGCGTGCGGTCGTGTCGAACTCCGGTGGCTCAAAAGTTCAGGGTGGGTCGACTCTGACTCAGCAGTACGTCAAGAACGTACTCGTCACTTCGGCCCGAACCGGACAGGAAGCAAAGGAAGCCAAGTCGCGCACGATTGCCCGCAAGCTCAAGGAACTGCGCTACGCACTTGTTCTCGAAGGCGAGTTGAGCAAAGGACAGATTCTCGAGCGCTACCTCAACATCGCCTATTTTGGGGCTGGATCGTACGGCGTTGAAGCCGCCGCGCGAAGGTATTTCTCCACGACGGCCGCCGCCCTGACCTTGCCCCAGGCCGCTACCCTTGCCGGACTCGTGCAGCAGCCGGTCGGATACGACCCCCTACGCAACCCCAGAGGCGCCCAACTGCGTCGCGACACAGTGCTCAGGCGGATGGTCGATACCGGCGCCATCACTTCGGCCCAAGCCAAAGCGGCCATGAGCAAATCGGTGTCGTCGTACCTCAAGCCGTCGAAGTTGCCACCCAACGGCTGCACCACCTCAGGGTCACCGTTCTTCTGCGACTACGTACTGCGCATCATGCGATCTGACCCTGCCTTCGGCGGCACTCCCGAGGCGCGTGACTCCCTCCTGCGCTCGGGCGGCTTGGTCATCAAGACCACCCTTGACCCCATCGCCCAGCGCGACGCCCAAGCCACCGTGTCGAAGTACATCCCCAACAACGATCCTTCCGGCAAGGCCACCGCCATTTCGCTGGTGCGCCCATCCGACGGTGCGATCTTGGCCATGGCGCAAAACCGCACCTGGGGAACGAGCGGGCAAGGACGTACGACCTACAACTACAACGTCAATCAGGGTTTCGGCGGCACCATCGGAATGCAGGCTGGTTCGACCTTCAAGGTGTTCACCCTGGCGGCCGCCCTCGAACTCGGAGTCAACGTCAACGAGCCGATCGATTCGCCCCAGGAAGGGCTGTTCGAAAACCTTAAGGGCTGCGGGGCGCAAAGCAACGTGACCTTCCCGCCGTACCGGGCACGCAACTCAACCGGCTCGGGCACCTTCGACATGCACACCGGCACCGCGTACTCCGTCAACACCTACTTCCTTGCACTTGAGCAGCGAACAGGTTTGTGCCGCCCCAACGAGATCGCCGACCAAATGGGAGTCACACGCGCGACCGGAAACCCGCTGCGCACGGTACCGTCGCAGGTTCTCGGAACCAATGAAATCTCCCCGCTTGCGATGGCCGGCGCCTATGCGGGCTTTGCCAACCACGGCTTGTTCTGCAAGCCCATCGCCATTCTCTCGGTCACCGATCGAAACGGCACCGCGCTACCTGTACCCAACACTCCGTGCAAGCAGGTTGTCGCGCGCGGCGTTGCCGACGCGGTGGCCTCACTGCTGACCGGTGTCATCGATGGTGACATCCCAGGCCGCACCGGCGAAGCGATGTCGCTTGGTCGCCCTGCCGCAGGAAAGACCGGAACCACCAACGAATCAGCAGCAGTCTGGTTCGCGGGCTTCACACCCGACATTGCCGCCGTCGTGTGGGTGGGTGACCCTCGAGGTGGCTTCGGGCATCCGCTCAAAGACATCACCATCAACGGAAACTACTTCGGGCAGGTGTTCGGTAGTTCGCTGCCTGGACCCATCTGGCGCGACACCTTGCTGGCGTATCTAGCCGGCCGTCCTGCATTGGCATTTGATCTTCAACCAGTGCAAGACCTCACTTCGGCCCCCCTGTGGAGCATCGATGGAGGCGGTCCGACCCTCAGCGTTAGTCCGACACCGTCGATATCGGCAACGCCGGTCACCACCGTGACCGCAAGCCCCAGCGGCAGCAGCAGCACGACACGTCCCCCCTCAAGCAGCAGTTCAACAACATCTGAACCGCCCCCCTCGAGCAGTACGACAACAACCGCACCTCCCCCCACAAGCAGTACGACAACAACCGCACCGCCCCCCACAAGCGCGAGCCCCGGCGCCTAGGCGCCCAGCGCCGCCTTGACGGCGGCCGCTACGGCGGCACCATCGGCACGCCCGGTGATCTGCGGTTGCAGCTGCTTCATCACCACGCCCATCGCCTTCATGCCCTCATGACCTTGGGCACGAGCCGCGTCTACCGCCGCAGCAATGAGACCCGCCAGTTCCTCCTCGCTGAGCGCTTCAGGAAGGTAGTTCGCTAGCACGGCAAGTTCCGCGCTTTCACGATCGGCCAGTTCGGGACGATTTGCCGCCGTGTAGGCCTCGACCGACTCACGCCGCTTCTTCGCCTCTCGCCCAAGAACGGTGATGACCTCGTCGTCAGTGAGAATGCGTGCCTGTTTTCCGGAAACTTCCTCATTGGTGATCGCCGAAAGGGCCATTCGCAATGTTGCCGAACGCACCTCGTCACGGCTGCGAATAGACTCGGTGAGGTCACTTTGCAGGCGTTGCTTCATCTCGGTCATGGCCCCATCCAAGCACTGGACGGCCAAAATGGGAGACTGCCCACATGGGAGCACTTACCCGGCTAGGCCTCGCGACGGCGATCGCAGGAGCCGCATGCGTTGCGTACGGTGCAGGTTACGAAGTGCGTTCTTACCGACTTCGACGAGTTGAGGTCCCGGCGCTTCCGAGCGGTCAGGCGCCACTGCGGGTGCTGCATCTGTCCGACCTTCACCTCGTGCCAGGCCAGCGCGACAAAGTGGCCTGGGTGCAAGGACTCGCCGAGCTTCAACCCGACGCGGTCGTTGTCACCGGCGACTTCCTCAGCGACATCGACGCCGTGCCAGTGGTAATGGACGCACTCGATCCGCTTCTCTCACTACCGGGTTTGTTCGTTCTCGGCTCGAACGATTACTACGCACCGCGGCTGAAGAATCCCCTGCGCTATCTGATGCCCGACCGTGAAAGACGAATCCTCGGCGATCCCCTCCCGTGGCGCGATCTGAGTGCCGGACTCGTCAACTCCGGCTGGCTGGATCTGAGCAATGCTCGCGGGTCACTCACGGTTGCCGGGCGCGAGTGCGACGTACGCGGAACTGACGACCCGCACATCCGACGCGATCGCTACGACGAGGTCGCCGGCGCTTTCGATTCGGGCGCTGACCTCGCTCTCGGTGTTGTTCATGCTCCCTACCGCCGAGTACTCGATCCGATGAGCGCCGACGGAGCGCACGTGATTCTTGCCGGCCACACGCACGGTGGCCAGCTGGCCATTCCTGGAGTGGGCGCGGTGATCACCAATTGCGACCTTGACCGGCGCCGCGCCAAAGGCCTTCACCGCTACGACCAGTCGTGGCTCCACGTGTCTGCAGGCGTCGGCACGTCCCCGTATGCACCAATTCGCTTTGCCTGCCCACCCGAGGCCACGCTGTTGACCCTCCGACCCGCCGACTGACCACGCTCGGATAGGCTCAACGAGCACTTCCGGGGTGTGGCGCAGCTTGGTAGCGCGCTTCGTTCGGGACGAAGAGGCCGTGGGTTCGAATCCCGCCACCCCGACGTTCATCGAGAGGGATCAGCAACAGCGCTGGTCCCTCTCGTCGTTTTTGCAACGGGGCACGCTTAGCGCGCAGCACCCGCCTGGCGCCCGGTGTTGGTCTCCACATCTTTCTCGTAGGCCTTAATAACTTCGTTGACTTCACCGTCCATCACGATCTTGCCCTGCTCAATCCAGATCGCGCGCGTACACGTGTCACGCACCACCTTCGTTGAGTGGCTGACCAAGAAGACCGTCCCGGCTTGATCGCGCAGTTCGCGAATTCGTTCGGAACTGCGGCGGTAGAAGTCAGCGTCACCCGTCGCGAGCGCCTCATCGATCAGAAGGATCTCGTGCGAGACACTGGCGGCAATCGCGAAACGAAGGCGTGCGCCCATTCCTGACGAATACGTGCTCATGGGCAGGGAGATGAAGTCGCCGATTCCGGCAAATTCAACGACGTCATCCATACGCTCTTTGGCTTCTTCGGGTGTGAGACCTAGGGCCAATGAACCCAGGATGACATTGCGCTCGCCAGTGAGCGACGGAACCAAGGCGGCACCAACACCGAGTAGGGAAGGCTGGGCACTGGTGTAGACACGACCCTTGGTAGGCGGCAACAGGCCGGCAATTCCCTTAAGAATCGTTGACTTGCCGCATCCGTTGCGGCCGATCAGCGCGACTGCCTCACCCTTGTGCGCCACAAACGACATGCCTCGCACGGCCTTGATGTACTGCACACCAGGTCCGGGGCCTTTGCGACGCGTCGCGATGCGGCGAAGAGCTGCCACCGCGTTCGTGCCAGGAATCGACGAGGCGCCACCACTTCCGTGAACGCGATAGGTGATGTGGACGTCATCAACAATGACGGTGGGTTCGGCGCTGACCGAGGTGGTCGCGGCGGGCTCAGTCGGGGGTACGACCGCGTCAGGCTCAGCCACGGCCGTACCTCTCTTCGGCCTTCCAGAAGTACACGAAACCGAAGATCAGCACGACGATCGCCCAGAAAACGGCCAGATACCAGTTCCATACCGGAACTGAGTAACTCTCCAGCAGAGCGTCGCGCACAATCTCGATGTACACCGCCAGCGGGTTGATCAGCAACAGGGTGTGCACCCACTGCGGCCCGTGGAGTCTGTCGATAAAGGTGCCGAGCGGGTACATGACACCCGAGAGGTACATCCAGGTGCGCATCATGAAGGGCAGCAACTGCGCCACATCGCGCACGCGGGCAGTCAATCGAGCAAACACCATGGTGAGTCCGAAGTTGAACATCGACTGCAACAGAACAGCCGGCACCACCAAGAGCCACATCCATGTGAGTGGCTCACCGGTGAGCAACACGATGACCATGCAGACGATCAACGACGTGCGCAGTGCACGGAATCGCTCGAATACATCGGCGAGCGGCATCACTGCGCGCGGAAAGTGGAACGCTCGGATGAGTCCGAGGTGACCTGAGATCGACTTCGCGCCGGTGAGTACCGAGGTCTGGGTGAAGCTGTTGACGAACACACCGATGACCAAGAATGCGAGGTAGTTCGGAACACTGCCGCGCGTGTTCAGGATGATGCCGAACACGAGGTAATACACGGCGATGCTCAGGAGCGGATTGAGTACTTCCCAGAATTGCCCAAAACGACTTTCGGCGTTCAGCGCCTGCGCTCGCGCTTTGGCGTACTCGGTGATGAAGTGGCGCCGCTCCCACACTTGGCGGATGTAGAGGTGAAGTGGGGGGCGCAAACCAATGGGCTCAAGTCCGTACTGCTGCGCCAATGTGGCCAGGTCAGACATGGGCGGTGTGGCGTCGGTTGTCGTCACAGTGTCAGAGCCTCACCGTCGTGTCGGCTGTGCTGGCCCCGCGAGTGTCGAACAGTACACGTGCGGTTGAGGCAAGGTGCTCGAGATCGTAATCGCGGTTGGCCTGCAACAGAATCGACACGTCGGCCTCAGCCAGCGCGACATCGAGATCGGCAACGCGGGTCAGGTTTTCACTGCCCAATCGCCAGACATCCACCATGGGGTCGTGGAAGATCACATGGGCACCGAGGGCCCTCAGAGCCTCGGCCACGGGTACGGCCGGGCTTTCGCGCTGGTCAGCGATATCGGGTTTGTACGTGACACCCAGCAGCAGCACCGTCGAGGCGGCGATGTCGGTACCGCGCTGTTGAAGAATGCTCTTCGTGCGATGCGCCACGTACTCAGGCATCGACGAGTTAATCTCCTGCGCCAATTCAACAAAGCGGAACGGGTAGCCGAGTTGGTCGCGCACCCGGAAGCTCAGGTAGTTGGGGTCGATCGGAATGCAATGGCCGCCCACACCCGGCCCGGGGTAGAAGGGCTGGAATCCGAACGGCTTCGTTGATGCGCACCGAATGACATCCCAGAGGTCGATGTCGAGTTCGTGACAAAACTTCGCCATCTCATTGACCAAGGCAATGTTGATGTGTCGATAGGTGTTTTCGAGAAGTTTCGCCATCTCGGCTTCACGGGTGCCGGCCGCGGGGACCACCGTGTCAACAAAGCGCGAGTACAGGGCCGACGCCACCTCGGTGCACCGCGGAGTGTGCCCTCCGACCACTTTGGGAGTGTTACGCATGCCGAAGAGCGGATTTCCCGGATCGATGCGCTCAGGACTGAAGGCCAGATGAAAGTCGACGCCCGCGCGCAGGCCACTGGCTTCTAAGAGCGGACGCACTTCCTCGTCGGTCGTGCCCGGGTAGGTCGTCGATTCGAGCACCACGAGCATGCCCGGGTGCACATGTGCCGCCACCGTGCGTGCCGCCGAGAGAACAGCCCCCAGATCGGGGCCACCTTCGTCGGAGAGCGGAGTGGGCACACAGATCACCACCGCGTTGGCGTCGTCAAGCACTGACGCATCAGTGGTGGCGCGGAAACCATCCGCCACCATCGCGGCAATATCAGCGTCGGACAGGTCGTCAACATGAGAGCGACCGAGGTTCACGCTCTCGGCGAGCGTTTCGGACACATCGAGCCCGACGACAGACAATCCTGAGCGCACCGCCTCCTGCGCCAGAGGTAAGCCCACATACCCAAGCCCGATGACCACGAGGTCCAGTGGCACGTCGTCTCCCGGGCGGTTTCGGTGGGTGTTGCTCACGCTGTCGTTCATTCTCTCAGACTCACCCCGCGTGGCCGTGCCAACCCGACGGTGCCTGCCACTCCGGTATTTCCCGGCTGAGCAGACCTGCCATCACCTCAAGCGAGTGGGTGAAGCCGAAATCCTGCGTGACCTGACGACAGCGAGCCTCGGCACGCTCGATCAGCGTCGAATCTCCCAGGGCCGCGACCACCACGTCGACGACGCTTTCGGGCGTGTCGACGAAGAAGGGGTAGTCGACTCCCATGACATTTTCGTGAAGCCGCGTGCGACGCAGCACAGGCGGCACCCTGAGAACAGCGAATTCCAGCAACTTGGTCTGCAGTTCGGGGCTGTCATCCATTTCGGCGGCCCGCCAGGCAAGCCCAAAATCCATCCCGGCGGCGATTTGCATCGACTCACGACGGGAAACGCCACCGTGCCACACGACCCCGGGAGTACTTTCCAGAGCAGCCCTCATCTGGTCAACGTAGGCTGGGTCAGTGGAGTCGCGGCCGATCTTGTCGCCCACCATGTGTACTTCGACGTCAATTCCACGTTCGGCGAAGAGCCGTGGCAGCGTCGTCATGGCCATGGTGTTCCATTCACGTGCGTACTTACCCATGTAGCCGAGTCGCACCGGCGGACCACCCATCGGGCGAGGTGGAAGCGGGAAGTCGACGAGCGGGACCACCGGGTGCCACAGCTCGCACCGCCCGGCTGTTGAGGGGAAGTTCTCAACGAGGTAGTCGAGCAACTGGGGCGTCTGAACCAGCAACAGCCGACTCGACGACGTGATCAGTGCCATCTGCGCTCGCACGTCATCGGTGATGGCCGCAGCCCGCTGAGGGATGTCGAGTGGGTACACCCACAGGCGCCCGTCGAAGACGCCGGCCTCGGCCAGAAGCACCGCTGTCGGGCGGCTTCTGACGATCACGAGGTCAAAGGGGGCGATGGCGTCGAGATCGATCATCACCCCGGCAGCATCGTTCGGCGAGAGAAGCGGACCGGGAGCTCGACCCGTTTCTACAGCGCGAATCAGATGCACACCCGACAGCCGCTCGATATCGGCGAGAACCACGTTGTTTTCGACCTCGGCACGCAACACCACCGTGGTTTCAACGCCCAGCGCGCTCAGCACCTGGCACATCGACACGACAAACATCGAGGAGCCATCGATGAGATTGAGGTTGGCGTCGCAATAGAACAGGGCACGGGTCGCCTGACCCGTTGTCCCTGCTTGCGTGTCTGGCATCGTCAACCCTGCCCGCCGGTGGACGCTGGCCGTCCTGTTCACGGGTACGCTACAGCCCCAGACCGGAAGTGGGTTTTCGGCCGACTGCTGGAGGGGCGATGTCCACCGACGGACGAGCGCGCATTCTCGTCATGACGGTCGTGCACGACCCCCGCGACGCCCGCATCTTTCAACGCGAGATCCGCGCCTTGACCACCGCCGGAGACCGCGTCACCTTTGCCGCACCATTTAGCGACTACGGAGTGCAGACACCCTCGGGTATCGACACCGTCGATCTGCCCCGGGCGGTGGGGCGACGACGCACGGCGGCTCTCCGCGAGGCCCGCTCAGCACTGCGCCGACTTGCTCCCCACCACGATGTCGTCGTGCTGCACGACCCTGAACTACTCGTGGCTGCTGTCGGTCTCGACCACCCGCTGGTGGTCTGGGATGTGCACGAAGACACAGCGGCCGCTCTCTCGCTCAAGGCGTGGCTTCCTGAGCAACTTCGCCCCCTCGTTCGAAGCGGAGTCTCAACACTCGAGCATCGAGCCGAGCGCACCCACCGGCTGCTTCTCGCTGAGTCCGACTACGCCGAGCGCTTCGAATTCCCCCACCCCGTCGTTCCGAATACGTCACCTGTTCCACCCGATGTGCCCGCCCCCGATGCCCGCCGTGCGGTGTACCTCGGACGCGTCTCGGTCGAACGCGGTGGACTCGACCTGATCGAAGTCGGTCGACGAATTCACCAGAGTGCTGAACTCGTCGTCATCGGTCCCGCCGATAGCGCGACCGCCGAGCCACTCGCAGCGGCCCACTCCGCCGGCTGGATCCGATACGAAGGATTCGTCGACAACGATCAGGCACTTGATTTGATCGAGGGATCGGGGGTGGGCCTGTCGCTGTTGCACGATCAGCCCAACTACCGGCACTCCATGCCCACCAAGGTTGTCGAGTACATGGCTCGGGGAATTCCTGTCGTCACCACGCCCTTACCGCGAGCCCGCTCTCTCGTCGAAGAAGCTGCTAGCGGAGTGATCGTTCCCTTCAACGACCCCGCCGCTGCGGCCGACGCCGTGCTCGGCTTGCTCAACGATGACGAGCGTCGCCGACAGATGGGAGCCGCAGGGCACGAGCACGTCCGCGCCCATGCGAACTGGGATGTCGACGGGCCCGCATTTGTTGCGCTGCTTCATCGCTGGATCGGCGAGGCGAACCGAACTGCGCGCTAGGGTCTTTTTATGGCTCTGGCTCAGTCCGATCGCGTGCCGCCGCGCAGTGCTCTGGTTCTGACCGCGCTGATTCTGGGCGCGGTGGTGTCGAACATCAATCTTGGTATTGCTAACGTCGCGCTTCCGTCGATTGGCCGCGACCTCGGTGCCACCCAAGACCAACTCACTCAGATCGGCGACGGTTTCGCACTCGGTCTAGCCGCGTCGGTGCTGTACCTCGGCGCGATCGGCGACCGCTACGGCCGCAAGATGCTCTTCGTCGCGGGTGCCGTGCTCACCATTCCCACGTCGATGATGGCAGCGTGGGCACCTAACCCCGACTTCCTCGCCATGTCACGCGTGCTGTGCGGGCTTGCCGCCGCACTTCTCTTTCCGACGACACTGTCGTTGATTGGCGCCCTCTACTCAGGGCGCCCGCAGGTGAAGTCCATTGCGCTCTGGTCGGGCATCGGAGGCGGCGTGGCGGCGCTCGGACCAGTAATCGGTGGCTGGCTGCTGCAGTACTTCTGGTGGGGATCAGTGTTCCTCGTCGCCCTTCCCCTCGACGTTCTCGCCCTCATCATCGGCCTCTGGGTCATTCCGTGGCACGCGGGCGAGGAGACGCACCCCGTCGACCACCTCGGGGGCGTGCTGTCGGTCATCGGTGTCGGCGCCCTCGTCATCGGGATTCAGCACCTCGACGACGGAGTGACGCCGAAGGAAGTCATTCTCACGGTCATGACCGTGGCCGCATTAGGAGCCTTCCTCTGGCGTCAAACGCGGGCGCCCTATCCGTTGGTGTCACTTCCATTGGCGAAGGCACGCACCTTCTGGGTCGCGTTCGTCGCCGGGTCGATCACGTTTGGCTCCCTGATCGGTGCCATGTTCATTGGCCAGCAGTTCACTCAAAACGTGCTGGGGTACAACACCTTCACCGCGGCCGCGGTCGTCGTTCCGGCTGCCATCATGACAGCACTCTGCGGGCAGATTGCCGGGCGCATCATCGAAGCTCGCGGTTCGCGCGTGAGCTTCCTTCTGGGTTTGAGTTGTGTTGCCGCAGCCTTCATTCTGATGCTGGCAACATGGCGCACCGGTGTCAGCGTGTGGTGGATTCTGGCGTCATACGCACTGGTCGGAGCGGGTGTGGGCCTTGCCGCCACACCCGCGTCACGTTCGTTGATGGCGTCGGTTCCCGCTACCCGAACCGGTATGGGTTCAGCATTCCTCGACCTCACGCGCGACCTCGGGGGCGCCGTGATTCAAGCGGTCATGGGAGTGCTGCTCGCCGGCATCTACGCGCGCTCGTTGACCAGCGCCTTCAACACGCTCACTCCGACGCAGGCTGACCAGATCAGCCAACAAGCAGCGACACAAATCCTGTCGTCGTACGAAGGAGCCGTCGAAGTCGCGAAGAGTTACCCGCAGGCGCAGGCCGAGGCGATCGTCAACGCGGCCGCCACCGCCTTCACTGAAGGAAAGGGTGCCGCCATCGGCGTGGGTCTCCTGCTGACCTTGATCGCACTGGTGATCGTGTACACGCTCTACCCTCGTCGAGAAGCCGAAATCGACTACTACCGCTCAGTAATTGACGAATCCACGACGACTACTTAGGCGCGTGCGACGAGCAGTTCGGCAATCTGAACTGCGTTGAGTGCCGCACCCTTGCGCAGGTTGTCATTGCTGACGAAGAGCGCGAGACCACGACCGTCGGCAACACCCTGATCGGCGCGAATGCGTCCGACGAACGACGGGTCGGCACCGGCCGCCTGCAAGGGCGTCGGCACATCGGACAGTTCGACACCCGGCGCGGTAGCCAAGATTTCGATCGCCCGCTCAACCGAAATCGGCCGTTCGAATTCAGCGTTGATCGACAGCGAGTGGCCCGAAAACACGGGAACGCGCACGCACGTTCCCGACACAGCAAGATCGGGGATTGCGAGGATTTTGCGACTCTCGTTGCGCAGTTTTTGCTCTTCGTCGGTTTCGAGCGACCCGTCATCGACCAGATTGCCGGCGAGCGGAATGACGTTGAAGGCAATGGGACGCACATACTTGTGCGGCTCGGGGAGAGTGATCGCCGCGCCATCGTGAGTGAGAGCAGGGAAGTCCTGGGTGACGGCTTCATTGACTTGCTCGGCTAGCTCATCGACGCCAGCGAGTCCGCTTCCCGACACTGCTTGGTACGAACTCACCACCAGTCGACACAAGCCCGCCTCGCGGTGCAACGGCATCAACACCGGCATCGCGGCCATGGTGGTGCAGTTGGGATTGGCGACGATGCCCTTTGGGATTCGCGCGAGGGCATCAGGGTTGACCTCACTGACGACAAGCGGCACCTCAGGATCCATGCGCCATGCCGATGAGTTGTCAATGACAATCGCCCCGGCCTCGGCGAACTTCAGCGCGAGAGCCTTCGACGTCGCACCGCCCGCAGAGAACAGCGCGATGTCGATACCACGCAGATCGGCAGTCGCGGAATCTTCAATCACGATGTCGGTACCGCGCCACGGCAGCGTTGCGCCAGCCGACCGCGCAGAGGCAAGGAAGCGGATCGAGGTGAGTGGGAAGTTGCGTTCGTCGAGTAGGCGGCGCATGACGCCCCCTACCTGACCCGTGGCACCTACCACGGCAACGGTGGTCATCGGCCCGTCCCTCCGTACACGACTGCTTCACCATCGGCATCGAGTCCGAAAGCGGTGTGAACGGCCTGAGCTGCCTTCTGCGCGTCATCAGCACGCGTGACGATCGAGATGCGAATCTCTGACGTCGAGATCATTTCGACATTGACACCTGCGTCGGCGATGGCGCGGAAGAACGTCGCCGAAACACCCGGGTGCGAACGCATTCCCGCCCCGATGAGCGAGATCTTGGCTATGTCCTCGTCGCTCTCGAGACGCTCGAAGCCCACCGCGTCCTGCTTGGCCTGCAGTGCAGACAACGCAATGGCGAGTGAGGCCTTCGGGCAGGTGAAGGTCACGTCAGTTCGTCCGGTCGTCGCCGCCGACACGTTCTGAACGATCATGTCGATGTTGACCTCGGCATCGGCAACTGCTTGGAAGATGGCTGCTGCCTCTCCGGGCCGGTCGGGCACACCGATGACGGTGATCTTGGCGTCGCCCATGTCGTGCGCGACTCCAGCGATGATCGGTTGTTCCACGGGGGTTTCTCCGTTCACATCGGCAAGTGCCGCAGCGGCGATAGGGGGCAAGTTCGCAGCATCCCCAACGACCCACGTTCCGAACTTCGTCGAGAACGAAGATCGCACGTGAATGGGCATGTCACAGCGTCGGGCGTATTCAACACAGCGCAGGTGCAGCACTTTGGCGCCGCTGGCCGCGAGTTCGAGCATTTCCTCATAGGTCAGCACCTGCTGCTGGCGGGCGAGTGGAACAAATCGCGGGTCGGCGCTGAAAACGCCGTCGACGTCGGTGTAGATCTCGCATACGTCTGCGTTGAGGGCTGCTGCGAGAGCGACTGCTGTGGTGTCGGAACCACCGCGACCGAGCGTGGTGATGTCTTTTGTATCTTGAGCAACTCCTTGGAACCCAGCGACGATGGGGATCGCGTTCTCATCGAGTGCTGCTTGGATGCGTCCCGGCGTGACGTCGATGATGCGCGCCTTACCGTGCGCGGCGTCGGTAATGAGGCCGGCTTGACTGCCGGTGTACGAACGCGCGTCGGCGCCAAGATCGGAAATCGCCATGGCCAGCAACGCCATCGAGATGCGTTCGCCCGCGGTGAGCAACATGTCGAGTTCACGGGCAGCGGGTACCGGCGAGACCTGCTCGGCAAGATCGAGCAGGTCGTCAGTGGTGTCGCCCATCGCTGACACGATCACCACGACCTGATTACCGGCCTGGACTGTGTCAACGATTCGACGTGCAACGCGACGGATGCTCTCAGCGTCGGAAACTGACGATCCGCCGTACTTTTGCACGACGAGGCCCACGGCGCTGCTCCTTGTCCTTGCTCGGCGGAAGCGCCAGTCTATCCGGGGCCGCCCCTCCGGCCGAATTCAGGTGACGTGGGTCGCAACCCTTACGGTGCACGCATCGTCGCGCGCCGATTCCTCCGTTGAACAGTGCTCCACAGCGAAAATCTGCCGGGTTTGCTATCTCGATGCCCAATTTCGGGCTTGAGATCACCACCGCGGCAGATTTTCGCAGTCGCCCCCACCAGTGATCAGGCCGCACGTGTAAAACACCGCGCCAACGCCGCACGGAAGGGGCTGCTCGGGTACGCGACATCGATCCACACCCAGCGGACGACTCGCAGGCCCAGCCGCTGCAACCTCAACTCCCGTCTCTTCTCGTGCCACATCGCGTCTGGACTGCCCGCGTACTTCACTCGCCCGTCAGCCTCGCCAACGAGGCCAAACTCAGGCCACCAGAAGTCGACGCGCCCAACGAACCCCTCGTCATCCCACAACTCGTGTTGCATGACGGGGACTGGAATTCCCCACTCGATGAAGCGCGCGAAACTCAGTGACTCAAGTGCCGTTTCTCGACGACCGTCGAGCAGGGTGAACGCCTCCACAGCACGAACACGTCCGCGTAGGTGTTCGGTACGTTCAAGCACACTCTCAAGCTGTTCACGTGTCACCGCACCTTCGCGCAATGCTCTATCACCGACACTCAGCGCATCGGCCAGTGATGCAGTGCGAGCGATATCGCCCCAGGTGCGTGAGGCAGTCGTCACTGCGACGTTCCACTTGTCGCTGACTTCACGATCCATCGCTGGCAGTTCAAGACGATGAGAATGTACGCCGCGTCGATGCCCTGCCCATGACTCAGAGGGCACGGCGAGGTGCGTTTCACTGGGAACTCCCGACACCAACGGCAGGTCATGCACCAGCGCTGCCGAAGTGAATGAGATGGTCGCGCTCGAGGCAAGAAGTGCCACTGACACCGCCTTCAGCACATGGTCACGACGCTCTCGCTCAAAGCGATCATCGATGGGCGGGAGCGCCCACGAGCGAACGTAGGTACCCGGGCGCCACGAGGTCCAGCGGCCACTCTCAACTCGCAAGCGGATCTGGGCTGGGCTCACCCCCGAAGCGAGAGCCTCAGCGCGCGTAATCACCCACCCGAGCCCGGCAGGATCATCAGAAACGTGCACACCCATGCTCGTAGAATCGCACCGCCGAGGGTCGCCCTGCTGGCGTCATCCACAGCCCCCGGTCAGTCGCGAACTCAACGTGGAAAATCTGCCGGGTTTGCTATCTCGATGCCCTTTTTTCGCCTTGAGATCACCACCGCGGCAGATTTTCGCAGTCGCCCCCACCAGTCATCAGGCCGCACTTGTAAAACACCGCGCCCGACCTCACTCGTTGACGCGTCGCCGACCTTCGAAGGCGCGGCCCAGCGTGACCTCGTCGGCGTACTCGAGATCGCCGCCCACCGGCAGCCCACTCGCGAGTCGTGAGACCGCGACATCGAGCGGCGAGAGCAGCCGCGCAAGGTAGGTGGCCGTTGCCTCACCTTCAAGATTGGGGTCAGTCGCGAGAATCACCTCAGTGACAGCTCCATCGGCAAGGCGGGTCATCAGTTCGCGAATGCGCAGATCGTCTGGCCCGACACCTTCAATGGGACTGATGGCTCCACCCAAGACGTGGTACCTGCCACGGAACTCACGAGTGCGCTCGATCGCGATGACGTCCTTGCTTTCCTCGACCACGCAAATCATCGACAGATCTCGTCGCGGGTCGCGGCAGATTCGACACTCGTCTTCTTCACTCACGTTTCCGCATACCCGGCAGAACTTCACACGCTCTTTGACTTCGGTTAGTGCGTGGGCTAACCGGCGCACGTCTTCGGGGTCGGCCGCCAGGAGATAGAAGGCAATGCGTTGCGCCGACTTGGGACCAATGCCAGGCAGCCGACCTAGCTCGTCGATCAGATCGGCGAGGGCGCCTTCATACACGGTCTACCTCAACTCTCGTCGTATTCGGCGACCACTTTGGCCCCTAGTTCGCGAGCCGCCAGTGCGACACCGGAAATCTGGTCATCGTCGGCATCCGAATCAGCAACCGTGGGCTCTTCTGCTGCCTTCGCTGCAGCCCGCGCCTTCTTGGCCGGCGCCGACTGATCGGCTGGATCGGAGGCAACACCGGAAGGAGCCACCGCTCCCGGATCAAGGGTGAGGTCGGGGGTGAGGTCGACATGCATTACGGCCAAGATCGCTTCACGTAGTCGCGTGTCGTGTCCGGACTTGCGCGCGAAGGCGAGAGTGCCACTCTCAGGTACAGCCACCGTGACAGTGTCACCACTGACGCCGATGGGTGCACTGCGCTCGAACGCAGTCCATGCCACCCGACTGTCGAGTTTGAGCTTCTCGAGAACCGCCGGCCACATCGTGCGCACGGCCGCGAGATCGACCCGAGGGGAGTCGTTACTGGAAGGCGGCGACGCCGGTGGCGCTTCGGCTACGACTGACGCCGGCGGAACCGCCGGAGCTGACACAACCGGAACTGCCAGAACCGACGCAGGGGACGTCGCTGTACTGGGGGCCACCTGTGACAGGCGCGGCGGCGGCGCACTCGGTGCCGCTACAGGGTGAGTCGCAGCGGCCGCACTCACATCGGCCGGACCCTGCGCGAGCCGCGCTTCCACTCGGTCGAGACGCACCAGCGTGCCGCGCACATCGTCGTCGGCACCGGGGAGAAGCAACCTCGCCGCCAACAATTCCAATTGAAGTCGCGGCGCCGTCGCACCCTTGAGCTCAGAAAGTCCCTCATTGGTGAGATCGGCAGCGCGCGATAGTGCGGCAAGTCCAAGCCGCTCGGCCTGTCCGGCGAGTACCTCGAGTCGATCAGGTGAGGCATCAACGAGTCCGTGGGATGCGGCGTCCGGGGCAGCGGCAAGAACGATGAGGTCACGAAGTCGTTCGAGCAGATCGGTAGCGAATCGACGAGGATCATGGCCACCCGTCACCACGCGATCGATCACACTGAACAACGCGGGGCCATCGCTCGTAGCCAATGCCTCGGTGACTTCGTCAAGTAGAGAGTCAGCCGTGAAGCCCAACTGTGCGACCGCATCGTCGTAAGTAAGACCCGCAGCGCCAGACCCGCCAATGAGTTGCCCCAACACGCTCAGCGCGTCGCGCACACTTCCTTGACCGGCACGTGCCACCAGCGCGAGCGCTGCCGGCTCATACGCAATTCCTTCGGAATCACAGACCGAGGCAAGGTGGTCTTGCAGGGTGCGATCGGGAACGAGGCGGAACGCGTACTGGTGCGTGCGCGACCGGATCGTGCCAATCAACTTGTCGGGCTCGGTTGTCGCGAAGATGAACCGCAAGTGCGCGGGCGGCTCTTCAACCAACTTCAAGAGCGCGTTGGCCGCTTCCGGCGTGAGTTGGTGCGCCTCGTCAATGATGTACACCTTGTAGCGCGACGAGGCAGGTGCATAGGCTGCGCGCTCGCGCAGATCGCGGGCCTGATCGATTCCTCGGTTGCTCGCCGCATCGAGTTCGATCACGTCGAGCGAGCCGGGGCCATTCGGAGCTAGCGCGACACATGAATCGCACACGGCGCACGGCTCCGAGGTCGGACCTTCCGAGCAGTTGAGACTGCGCGCGAGGATGCGAGCGCTCGAGGTCTTGCCACATCCACGGGGCCCACTGAACAGATACGCATGATGGACGCGATCGGAATCCAGAGCCCGCGAGAGGGGACCGGTGACGTGCTCCTGCCCAATCACGTCGGCAAACCGGCCGGGTCGGTAGGTGCGGTACAACGCCAAGGTCACGTCGCCACCCTAGTCGCGACACCAACATGAAGGGACCCCCCGCACACCCGCCAGAGCCTGCCTACCCTTGCTGCCTTCCGGCCCTGGGGGGATTCAGCGGGGTGACGCCGCACGAGGGGTCGGGCCCAACAGTACGCGATGGGGCTACCGCGGGTCACGGGGTATCAGGCCGAGCAGGTAAGTTCTGACGCGGAGGATTCGCATAGTGGCCTAGTGCGCACGCTTGGAAAGCGTGTTGGGTGCAAGCCCGCGCGGGTTCGAATCCCGCATCCTCCGCTCACAGCCGAAGGCTGTCGCTGAGCGCCCGGATTCGGGAGGAGCGAAGCGACGGGTCCCGCATCCTCCGCTCACAGCCGAAGGCTGTCGCTGAGCGCCCGGATTCGGGAGTCTAGGTTGGCGGGTAAGGGAATTTCTCGGAGCCTGCGACGAGCATTCCCGTCACGCCACCTAGACCAACCGAAAACCGGGAATCAAGGTGGCGGGTAAAGGAATTTCTCGGAGCCTGCGACGAGCATTCCCGTCACGCCACCTAGACCAACCGAAAACCGGGAGTCTAGGTGGCGGGTAAGGGAATTTCTCGTCAGCCTGCGACGAGCATTCCCGTCACGCCACCTAGACCAACCCGAGAATCAAGGTGGCGGGTAAGGGAATTTCTCGTCAGCCTGCGACGAGCATTCCCGTCACGCCACCACGGACGAAGGATCACCCGGACTGCGCATCGATCACGCGCGTCGTCACCACTTCACCCGGTCGTCCGGTTAGTGTATGACTATGAGTCAGCGCGCGCCCAGCGGTCAGCGCAGTGGTTCATCGCGCGGAGGTACCAAGCCGATCACCATTGTGCTGCTCATCCTTGCGATGTTGGCACTCTTCGCTGCGGGATTCGGCGTTTCCCGGTTCTTCGCTGGCCGCACCTCGACGACCGTCGCACCGACTCCGGCTCCCTGTGTGACAGTGTCCGTCACACCAGGCGCGAGCCTTCCCAAACCTGCCAAAGTGAAGGTGAACGTCTACAACTCGACCAAGACGTCCGGCCTCGCCCGTCGCACCGCGGCAGAAACCAAGAAACGCGGATTCGCCATCGGAACGGTCGCCAACGATCCGGCTGGGGTAGTCGTCAAGGGTGTGGCCGAGATCAGGTACGGCCCAGACGGCGAGCCCGCCGCCCAACTGTTGGCCCTCTACATTCCCGGCGCAACTTTGGTGGCAAACGACACCACTGGAACCGCCATTGACCTCGCAGTTGGCCCTGACTTTGGCGCCATCCTCAGCAACGCTCAGGTTGCAGGATCAATTGCCTCCCCGTCGCCCACGACTACAGGCGCCGGCTGCGCCTCGAAATCCGCTGCGTCAGCGACCCCGTCGGCGTAACGCTCTACAGCGGAAGTCTCTCCCCCAGCATGTCCTTCGTATCACTCTCACTCAGTGGCTTGCTGAAGAGGAATCCCTGCGCGACACGGCATCCCATTTCAAGCAGCCGTTGACGCTGTTCTTCCGTCTCGACTCCCTCGGCGATGACTTCGAGGCCGAGTTCGCGACCGAATGCCATCAGCAGGCGGGCCACCGGAGTTCCTGACCGAAGGTCGCCAATCGCCGACACAAAACTGCGATCGATCTTCAAGGTGTCGAAGGGCATCGATACCAATCGGCCGGGACTGGAGTAACCAGTGCCGAAGTCATCGAGCGACAAACTCACGCCTTGAGCAATCAACTCGCTGAGCGGTTCAAGTGCAGATTCAGCGGCAAGTTCAGAGCTCTCGGTTATCTCCAACACCAGCCTCGACGGTTCCACACCATGCTTGGCCAGCAAACTCAACACAGACTCCACCAGATCGGTGCGCCGCAGTTGCTCGGGTGACAGGTTGACGTGCAACACGAGGTCTGGAGCACGATCTGACCATCCTGCGAGCGCGCTCAGCGCTGTGTCGAGAACGGTCATCCCGATCTCGTGCACGATTCCGGCCCCCTCTGCCAATGGAATGAACACTGCCGGAGATTCGCGGTGCCACCTCGCGAGCGCCTCAACAGCGATCAACTCTCCGGTCGCAAGGTCAACGATCGGCTGGTACGCAACCGTGATTTCGCCCTGCTCGACCGCCCGGCGCAAATCATCAACAAGTTGCTGCAACGCGCGATCACTCGCCGCCAATTGTGCATCGAACACCGCGATTGATCCCCGACCAATACCGCGCGCATGGCGCTGAGCAGTATCGGCTCGTGCCACCAGTTCCTCGGCACCCAGCCCCGGTTCGGAAACTGCCACACCTGCACACGCGCTGAGTCCCGCGGATATTCCGTCAACTCGGCCACCGGCGCCCACGACAAGCTGTCCGATCACCGCAGCCGCCATGACGTCGGGGATCGCGGCATTCGGAAGCATTACGGCCATACTGCTACCCCACAACCGAGCCAAAGTTGCGTCCTCGGGAAGTGAGTGAGTAAGAGTCTCGGCGATTTCCCGCACCACTTCATTTGCTGCACCATGTCCACGCGAACCGGTGAGGTGACTGAGCCCGTCAATCTCCAACAAGATGATTGCGGCCAGCGATCCGCCGGCTAAACGGGCACCAATGCGCTCGAAGAATGCCCGCCCATTGAGCAGGCCCGTCAGCCAATCCTCGTCACTGAGGCGCTGCAGTCGCGCATCACTGCGCGCGCGCTCGAGAGTAAGGGCCGCAAGATAGACAAAGAGGTCCATGAGTTCGTACTCGTCAGCCGTTGGCGAACGCACATCGGGGTAGTACATCCCGAAGGTTCCGAGAAGGTCACCTTTCGGATCAAGGATGGGCGTGGACCAGGACGCACGGAAACCATTGGCGACCATGAGTTCGTCGAGGCCAATCCACAATGCATCGCCCACCACGTCCTCGGTGATGACTTGCTCACGCCGGTAGGCCGCCGTGCCACAGGATCCGACTGCAGGCCCTGGACGCAGACCCTGAAGCGCGGCAAGGAATGCATCGGGAAGTGAAGGCTGGCCGCCGGTTGACAGCAATTCATCGGAGGATTCGTCGTACATCATCAGATTGACTGAGGTACCACCTGGTGCTCGTCGCTCAGCAAAGAGCGCGATTTCGCGAAGGACCGAATGCACTTCCTCACCGCGTGCAATCCTCGCCAAGATTTCGCGCTGGTCGCGCAACGCCTCGTCAGCTGGGTAACCAGCCGACGACTGAAGCGGGGGCGACGTCATGAGTGCAACTCCTCGAGGTCAAACGTACAGTCACCACACCCGAATGCGATACAACCGACACTAGTGACACGATCAGGTCGGCGCTAGGTCTTGAGTGTTTCACGTCACTTCCTCAACACACTCCTCACGCTTTTCCGCGAACTGTCAGCGCAACTACCCGCGAACGCGCACGCGATCGGGATCGTAGAACGGACGAATCGACAGCGTGGCGGGCCACCGCTCGCCGGCGACGACGACTTCAAAGCCACCCTCGGCTAGCCAGCTGGGAGTAACGCCTTCATCCCAGATGATGGTTGCCAAGCCAACCGCAGCCCCCAGCGTGTAGCCGTAACCACCCGCGAGCACGTACCCGATCCACTCTCCATTGTGGAACACCGGCTCAGATCCGTAGAGCAAAGGATCCGGCGAATCAAGCAACACCGACACCGTACGCTCGCGCTTATCTCCACGCTTGGCCTGCAACGCCGCCTTGCCGCGAAATTCCGTCGGCTTGTCCCACGCAACAGCGAATGCAAGGCCCGACGACACGGGATCGTCGGTGTTTTCGATGTCGACACCGTAATCGCGGTAGCCCTTCTCCAGGCGCAGGCCATTCATCGCAGCCAGACCCACCGGCTTGAGACCGAGATCATCGCCGACAGCTTCCAAGGTCTCCCACACCGATACGGCCTGGTCAGCAGGAACGTACAGTTCGAAACCGAGTTCACCGACGTACGTCACGCGAAGCGCCAGCATGCGCGAGTAACCGACCTCAATCTCTTGAGCAGTGAGGTACGGGAACGCTTCTTCCGACAAATCATCAGGACTCACTCGCTGCAGCAACTCTCGCGAGTTGGGACCCTGAACCGTGAGGAGCGTGTACCCCGCCGTGACGTCGGTGACGGTCGCGAATTCGTCTTCGCGCACTTCGTCGTTGAGCATCTTCTCGACCCGACGATGAGTGACGTCGGAGACCACCACCATGAATCGCTGCTCGTCGAGTCGCGTCACAGTGAGGTCGGCCATGATGCCGCCACGATCGTTGAGCCACTGCGTGTAGACGACGCGTCCGACAGCACCCGCAACGTCGTTGGCGCTGAGTCGATCGAGAATGTCCGCCGCGTGCGGGCCCTGCACGAGGAACTTCGACATGAGCGTCATGTCCATCACACCAACAGCCTCGCGAATCACGCGGTGCTCCTCGGCGACGATGGGAGTCCAATAGCCACGTCCCCATGTGTACGGAAGGTGCGGGTTTTCGCCAGTGGGCGAGAACCATTCGGGGTATTCCCAGCCAGCCGAGGGCGCGAAGTACGCACCCTTGCGCTCCCACACTTCGTGCAGTGGTGTTCGACGAATTCCGCGCGCAGTCTTCTGGTGGAACGTTGGCGGCGTACTGTCACCGAAGAGAACACCGAGTTGTTCGACGATGCGCTCGCTACGGAACCTCAAGGTGTTCTCGTGGGGGTTTGCCCGCTCGACCGTGAACGCCGTGATGTCGACGGGGCAGTAGCCTTCGATGATCCACGTGGCCAGGGCGCTTCCAACGCCTCCGCCCGACAGGATTCCCACGGAGTTGAGCCCTGCGGCGGCGAACATGCCTTCGACCTCGGGCACTGGTCCGAGCATCGGCGCCACATCGGCGGTGAAACTCTCGGGTCCGCAGAACAGGGTGCGAATGCCCGCGTCGGCCAGACTCGGAATGCGCGCCATCGCACGATCAAGGTGCGGTGCCATGCGATCCCAGTCAGCAGGAATCGTGCCGAACGCGAAGTCGTTGGGTGCACCTTCGGGGTACCACGCTGCTCCCTCGGGCTCGAAGAGCCCGACCAACATGCCGCCGCCCTCTTCGCGGTAGTAGCCATAGGACTCCGGGTCTTCAACGATCGGAAGGTCGCGGTTCACGCCTTCCATCGGTTCGGTCAGCAAGTAGTAGTGCTCGGCTGCTTGCAACGGAATGTCTACGCCCACAGTTCGAGCCAACTGTCGCGCCCACAATCCCGCGGCGACGACGACCGTTTCGCATGCGACATCGCCTTGGTCGGTCGTGACACCGGTAATACGACGACCTTCACGAATGAATCCCGTCACCGTCACGCCCGTAGCGATCGTTGCGCCACCGAGTTGTGCCCCCTTCGCCAACGACGTGGCAACACCCACTGGATCGGCGCGCCCTTCGTCAACGACATAGGACGCTTCGAGCACATCATCAACTTTGAGCAAGGGGAACAGTTGCAGCACTTCGTTGGGTCCGATGAGTTCGTTCGGAACGCCATAACCCACCTGGAAGTCACGCTCGCGGCGAATTGACTCGCGGTGATGCACGTCAGTTGCGATGTGAAGGTGCCCGACGGGGCGGAAGCCGGTGGAGTGACCCGTCTCCTCCTCAAGTCGGGCATACAAATCGCGCGAATACCTCGAGAACCACAGCGAGGTCTCATCTTTGTAGCCGGCACTTGTGATCAGGCCCGCCGCGTGCCACGTGGTTCCGGCAGTGAGTTCGTGCTTCTCAAGTAGCAGCACGTCACTCACGCCGAGCTTGGTCAAGTGGTACGCGATGGAGCAACCAATGACACCGCCCCCGACAATCACAATGCGGGCGCGCGAGGGTAGGGACACGGACACGACTAGCTCCTTCTACGCGGGCTCGGAGTGCGGCTGGTCTTCTTTGGTGTCGTCATCGACGACGAGTTCGGGCTCGTTCGAAGCATGACCGAGCGCGCCGGGCGGCAAGAGTCGCAACGCTTCTGGAGGCGCAATGACGGCAACAGCATCGCCCGCCTGATGCGCGCGCGCAACCTCGGCGGGAGCGTTCACTACAAGCCGCCCACCGTCGCTCAGGCGCACCACGACGTCGCTGTTGGCACCGAGGTAGACCACCCGCTCGACAGTGCCAGGTAGAGATTGTCCGGTCGCGCCAGGCACCTCAAGCCGCAACCGCTCAGGCCGCACCACGAGTTTGGCTGAACCGGGTTCGTGGGAAGCGCCGCCCGCGGTGAGTACGTCGTCGCCGATGCGGAAGGCGGTGCCGCCCTCGGCTGGGCCAACGGCCGTGACCTCAAGCACGTTGGCGCTACCAAGGAAGTCGGCAACGTACGCGGTGGTGGGCTCCTCGTAAACCTCGGTCGGCGTTCCGACCTGTTCGACCAATCCCTCGGCCATCACTGCAATGCGATCGCTCATGGTGAGGGCTTCTTCTTGGTCGTGCGTCACGTAGACGAACGTGATTCCGACCGTCTCCTGAAGGGTCTTGAGTTCAACCTGCAGTGCCTTGCGCAACTTGGCATCGAGAGCACCCAGCGGCTCATCGAGTAGCAACACGCGAGGGCCGAGCACCAGCGCACGCGCGAGCGCCACGCGCTGCTGTTGACCACCGGAGAGCTGCGCCGGCTTGCGCTTGCCGTAACTGCCCATGCGCACGAGTTCGAGTGCCTCGCCCACACGACGCGACATTTCCTGCTTACTCAACTTTTCATATTTCAGGCCAAATGCGACATTGTCGGCAACTGACATGAAAGGAAAGAGCGCGTAGTTCTGGAAGACCGTGTTGACCGGTCGCTGGTGCGCAGGAACCGTGGCGATGTCAGTGCCGTCAAGGAGCACCTGACCGCCTGTTGGAATTTCAAAGCCGGCAATCATGCGCAGTGTCGAGGTCTTGCCGCAGCCTGATGGGCCAAGTAGCGAGAAGAACTCACCTGCCTGCATCGACAAATCGATGCCCTTGACCGCCTCGACGTCGCCATAACTCTTGCGTAACGACACCAATTTGATCGCGCCACCGGTGGCGGGAGTCACCTCAACCACGGCAGCAGCACTCCCTCATTGCGGGACTCTGAAAAGAGAACTTGTCGATGACGTGGCTCCCGGGGTCGATTCATGGTTGGGTCGGAACCTACACTGCGCGGACGGGTTCTGGTGAAGTCCTTGCCAAATCCTGAGCGAGCACTCAGTGTAGGGACCGATCATTGAAGTCGGCAATGTCGACCACCGCGAGGAGAAGTGAATGAGCGAAGAGCAGCAGCCAATCCGTCCGGTCAGTCGCCGTCGACTGCTACAGGCGTCGGCCTTAGCGATTCCGACTGCCGGTGTCCTGGCCGCATGTGCTCGTGGCTCCGGTGGCGGTTCAGGTGGCGGTGGCGCTTCGGAAAGTGCCAGCGCGACGAGTTTGCAACTTGCCTCCCCCACCAACCCGGTGAAATGGCCCATTGCTGCTGATAACCAGCCCATCGCTTCGGGGCTAGAGCCCGAGCAGGGTGCAACTCTGCAGATATACAACTACGCCGATTACCTCAACCCCGAGGTCGTGACGGCATTCGAGAAGAAATATGAGAAGTACGGAGTGAAGGTCGCCGTCTCAACCTTCAACGACTACAGCGAAGCACTCGCGAAGATTCGAACCGGAACCACGCCCTTCGACGTGTACTTCCCGAGTTACGACGCCATTGGCAAACTCGTGACGGCGAGCCTGATTCGACCGCTTCAGCACTCGTACATCACCAACATCGGCAACGTGTTCCCGTCGTTCCAGAACCCGTGGTACGACCTCGAGTGGCAGTACACGGTGCCGTACGTGTTGTACACCACTGGTATGGGCTGGCGCGCAGACAAGATTGCCGAAGATGTCGGCGCTCGCCCCAACCCCTACGACATTTTCTGGGACCCGAAGTACCGCGAGAAGATCGCCGTTCTCGATGACTACCGCGAGGTCATCGGCATGTCACTGCTGCGTAACGGCGGCACCGATGTCAACACCGGCGACGAGGCGCAACTCAACGCTGCGCGCGATGCCATGTTGCTGATGAACCAGACCACCAAGCCCAAGGTCACCATCACTGGCTACACCGACATCCCCGAAGGGCGTACCGACCTGAGTCTGGTGTGGTCAGGCGACATGATTGCCGCCGTGCAATACCTGCCCGAAGGCACCAAGGCCGACATCCTGCGCTACTGGTTCCCGCCCAGCGGCAAGGGGCTCGTCAACAACGACCTCATCGTCGCGCTCAAGGGTGGCAACAACCCGGTGCTGTCTCACCTGTTCATCAACTTCATGCTCGACACCGAAATCGCCACGAAGAACATGGCCTTCGTCGGCTACCAGCCACCGCAGGTTGCGCTGACGCCCGAGGCGCTGGTGGCCGCAGGACTGATTCCCGAGAACCTCAAGCCGGCCGTCGTACTTCCTTCCTACTTCGACGTCGGCTACCGCCAACTCGAGCTGTCTCCCGAACTCGAGGCCAAGTACCAAGCAATCTGGCAGCAGTTCAAAGCCGGCGGCTGATGTGAGGAGGTCGCGGCTGCTGTGGCCGGTCCTGGGTATGCCTGCCATCGCATGGATGGCGGTGTTCTTTCTTATTCCGCTCTATGTGGTGCTCTGCGTCGCCTTCGGCAAGGTCGACCCGGTCTTCCGCTCAGCAATACCTGTCTGGAACCCGCTCGAGTGGTCGTTCACCCAACTCGCAATTGTCGTTGATCGACTCGTCGGGCCCGACAACTTCTACCTACCCCCGGTGCTACGCACGATTGCCTATGTCGTGATTGCAGTGGCGGCGTGCCTTCTGATCGCTTTTCCCGTCGCGTGGTTCACGGCCCGCCACGCAGGAAGCCACAAGGCGCTGGTGCTCACCTTGCTGGTCGCACCGTTCTGGATCAGTTACATGATGCGCATGCTTGCGTGGGTCAACCTGCTGCAAAATGATGGTTGGGTCAACAAGGTCATCAGTCTCAATGGACTGCTACCGACTGAGCAGGCCTGGCTGTCAGGTCGGCCCACAACCGTCATCCTGGGCTTGATCTACGGCTACGTGCCGTACATGATCCTGCCGCTTTTCGCCGCCCTCGATCGCATTAGCCCCAGCCTGCTCGAAGCAGCGCGCGATTTGGGCGCCGGCGGGTTCGACGTGTTCCGCCGAGTGATTTTGCCCATGAGCATTCCCGGTGTTGCTGCTGGAATGCTGTTGGTCTGTCTGCCCATGATGGGCGACTACTTCACCAACGACCTACTTTCCGGTTCGCCCGGTACTTCAATGATCGGCAACCTGATCAACAACTCGATCACCACGCCCGGTCAGAGCGGTCAGGCCGCGGCACTGTTGCTGATCGTTCTCGTGGTGTTGTCGGTGCCCATGATTTGGTACACGCGCAGCACCGCACGATCGGAGGTGCGCTCATGAGCGGCCCCATCACCGTCACCGACGAGGCCAACTCGCTGAGCCACGTTCACTCGGCCCCCGATAACGCTCCACGCAAGTCGTACACTCTCGCGACCATCACGTTCATCTACCTGCTGTGGTCGCTCGTTCCAGTCGCCATTGCCGTGCTGTTCTCGTTCAACTCCGGCCGATCCCGCAGTGTGTGGCAAGGCTTTTCGTTGCGTTGGTACATCTGGGATCCGGAAGGCTCGGTACTGCACAACGAGTCGTTGCGCAGTGCCGTTGTTCACACGCTTGTGCTGGGCGTCATCACCACCGCAATCGTGGTTCCACTGGGTGTTCTGTTCGCACTGGCACTAGATCGTTGGCGTGGCCGTGTTCCGTCAGGCGCGAGTTTCGCCGTGCTGTTGTCGTTTGTGGTGCCCGAAATCGCACTCGCCATCGGTTTGTTGTTCATGATCACGTGGCTCGCAACACCGTTCGAACTCGGAACAACCGCGCAAGTGATCGGGTTGATCACCTTCCAACTCTCCTACCCCGTAGTCATCGTGCGTGCACGACTTCTCACCATCGGAACGCACTACGAGGAAGCGGCCCGCGACCTCGGCGCATCACCGCTCGGCGCCGTGCGGCGCGTTCTCCTGCCGATGCTCTACCCAGCGATTTTCGTCAGCGCGATTCTCGTGTTTGCCGACGTGCTCGACAACTTCGTTTTGGTTCGGTACCTGTCGGCTAACGCTGCCAGCGAGACAACGTCGATGAAGATCTACAACACAGCGCGTGCGGCACCCACGCCCGCGCTCAACGCGATCGCGACATTGATTCTGCTGGCATCGTTTGCCGTGGTGATTCTCGGCTACCTCGCCTACCGCAAATGGGGACGCGGTCAGGGCGAAGAAGGCACTGGTCTGGGCTCAATGGCGGCGATGTGACGCGCGATCAGTAGAGCACGTACAACTTGCGCAAGGTCTCGTGAATGATCCACGTTCCTTTCCAGCCCAGCGGGGTCACGAAGGTCGAACCCGGGCCGGCTTCGAATGCCTCGCCACCCTCGGGAATCACCGTCATGCTTCCGCTGAGTACGTGCACGAATTCATTTTGCTCGAGCACCCAATACGACGGACCTGCAGTGCACTCCCACACACCTGCTTCGGCACCGTCGTCACCGGCCCACAGTGTGCGTCCACTGGTGAACATCGCGTCACCGGTCGCCTCGGCCAACGCACCCCAATCGTCGAGGTCGGTCAGCGCAATCGCATCGGCGAGGAACGGGGTCACAGTCACGAGTTGGCCCCTTCGGCCTGAGCCGTCGACGGGTGAGCGTCGAGCGGTTGTCCGGAGTAGCCCCGGGCCACCATCGTGATGAAGTGGTACACCGCCTCTTCCTGAGGAGACAGCACCCCCACCGTCGAGTACCCCGACTCGAGCCCGCGCTGCACTGACTCGCACGCCGTGAAGTCCTGCCGGTTGGTGAGGTCCCAGAAATCGCTGGCAAAGGTGTGATCAAAGCCGGGTTCAGCAATGGCTTCTGGGGTGAACAGCCATGCACACTCAACCCACGTCTGACCTGCAGCAAGGGGCACCATGCGGTGCGTCATCACATAGTCAGGATGCAAGCTAATGAGCATGTTCGGGAAGAGCCCGATGTAGTCGATCGTGCGCTTCTGATGGTCATTGAGCCCGGGGATCTGCGTGCCGTTACTTGAACCATCGAGCGACATCGTGACCGCGTGCTCCTTGAGATCTTGATACCCACCCACCCAGGCACCGCGCTGGCCAACGAAGTTCTCGCCGCTCTCGGAGTGGCTCACGGCACAGAGTTCGGGATGAATCGACGGGCAGTGGTAGCACTCCTGGTAGTTCTCGTTGATGATCTTCCAGTTCGACTTGACCACGTATTCGTGCTTGTGTTGAACGACGAGGCGCTCGGGTAAATATGCGCTTACTCGGTCGTCGAGGCCGCGGATGTGATCGTGGAACTCGCCGCCCTTGCCTGCGACGTCGAGGAAGATCCATCCACCCCACTCGGCAACTTTCATGTCATGCAAGGGATAGTTCTTCATGCTGAAGCCGGTGACATCGCGGTACCCGGCGGCACTGAAAAGCTCGCCGTCAAGTTTGTACGACCACGCGTGATAGGGGCAGGTGATGGCGCGCGCCTTCGTACTACCGCCGCACGGCAGAATCTCGTGGTTGCGGTGGCGGCACACATTGGCGAACGCCCGCAATTCACCATCTTCCCCGCGAACGAGGAGAACGCTCGTGGAGCCCACCTGCTCGGCACGCTGCATGCCGGGCTCGGCAACGTCAGCACCTCGACCGACGCACAGCCACGTACTGAAGAAGTTCTCTCGCTCCCAGGCGAAGACTTCCTCGGACGTGTAAGCCTCGGCCGGCAGCATGACGCTGTCGCCGAAGGGGCGCATCGAGGCGGCAAGATCAGCGGGGTTCAGGGGTGCGTGACCGTCAAATGTCATGCGAACAGCATAAGTGGCGCGGCCATGCTGGTCCATCGTTCAGGAACAACGGTTCAGAGAAGAATTACGGCGTCGACCGCGACCGCCCCATCTGTCGTCACGATTACGGGGTTGAGTTCGACCAGGGAGACGGTGCCTTCGGTCACGAGGCGACTGGCCCCCACTGCCAATTGACACAGTGCGTCAATGTCGTAGGCCTGTGTGCCGCGAGCCCCTCGTAACTCATCACGGCAGCGCAGACCGTCAATGGCACGCTCAACCGTCGACTCATCGACAGGCAGCGGCACCACCACGACGTCATCGGACGACTCAGCCCAGGTTCCTCCGCGACCGATAACCAGCACCGGAACCACCCCATCTGCGTGAACCGACACCAGCATTTCAACGCCCGCGGGGATCATCTGCTGCACCATGAGAGTGGCCCGGTCAGGCAAGCCCGGAAGTTCCAGCAGTCGGGTCGCCGCTTCTTCGACATCGCGCAAGTCACTCAGACCCAAGACGACACCGCCGATGTCGCTGACATGCAGCAGTCCCGGCGCTGACACCTTGAGCACGACCGGCAGTCCTAACGCCGCGGCTGCCTCCCGTGCATCGGCCGGAGTAGTGGCAACCATTGATGAGGCAACGTCAACCCCTGAGTCGCTCAGCAGGGCTGCTCCCTCGTGTTCGGGGAGTACGTCACCGCCGGTTGCCGTCACTACCGAGTGAGCCGCCGCAGCAATCGAACGAAGGCGATGCGCAGAGGGCGCAGGCGATTGCAGTGCCGCTATCGCCTGCATCAATGGAACGAGACCGGCGACGGCACTAGGCGGACTTTGCCCGGCGGCCGTGCTGACAACAACGGTGGGAATACCTGCGCGACTTCCACCAAGTAGTGCCCCCTCACGCGTGGCAGTCCATTCGTCTGCTGCATGGGGTGGAAGTTCCGGCGGCTGATCCTGTACATACACGATCTGGGCAACATCTGGATCGCGTGCGACGAGTTCTGTGAGTGCAGCCACTGCCTCGGTATCGGCCCACACTGTGTTGGTGTGGTCGAGCGGATTCATCGCCGTGGCCGTGTCTGGAAGCAATGCGCGCAACGAGTCGAGGGTGTCCCCGGTCAGCGTGGCAATGTGCGCTCGCACATCGTCGGCGATGTCAGCAGCCATCACCGAATCGCCACCCGAGCAAGTCACCACACCGATTCCGCGCGCATCCCTGACTCCGAGCGAAAGCGCTCGCGCCGTTTCCAGTAGCTCGACCGGTTCACGCACCATCACCGCACCGGCCTCGCGCATCAGCGCGGCATAGACGCGATGGTCCCCCGCGAGAACCGACGTATGCGCTGCTCCCGCTGCCGCACCTTGTGCGCTACGCCCAGCCTTCAGCACCACAAGTCGCACATCGTTCTCGGCACAGAGTGCGAGCGCTTCACACAAGCGCGCTCCGTCACCGTCAGCCTCGGCGTACATTGCGATAACGCGTACGCCGTCGGTCACCGCCAACTGGGCAATCACGGCGGCCGCATCAACGACCGCGGCATTGCCCAGCGAGACCACCGTGTGCAGTCCGAGCCCTTGCCGGTGCGCCAGCGACACCACACCCACATTGCCACTCTGTGTCACGAGCGCGATCGAACCTGCAACTTCGGGCAGCCGCACGTCATCTCCCCACAATGCTGCCCGCGCGTGCACCGACACCACTCCGTTGCCATTGGGGCCGATCACCGGAAAACCAGCGGCAGCGCGCACAAGTTCGTTCTGCAGTTCGTGCTCGCCCGCTTCCGCGAACCCTGCGGCATAGACGATCGCCCCGCCGCACTGCATCTCACGTGCGACACGCACCTGCGCTGCTACCGTCGCCGCCGGGGTCGCGATGACGACAGCATCAACGGCGGAGTCAAGATCGGCAAGGGTCGGAACGCACGACACCCCAAGCACGTCGCGGCGCGTGGGATGAACTCCCACGACAGAGCCCGCGAATCGACCTTCACGTAAGTTGTCAAGGGTCGCCCGGGCGTAACTACCCACACGATCAGTAGCGCCAATAACTGCCACCGAACGCGGCGACAGCAGACGATCGAGGTTCATCAAGCGCCAGACTACGTCAGCATCGCGTCGACACCGCGGCGCTCAAGGCTGCGCGCGATCACAAGTCGCTGAACTTCCGACGTGCCCTCCCAGATGCGATCAACCCGCAACTCACGCCACAACCGCTCGGCGGTGTAGGTGCGCATGTAGCCACGTCCGCCAAACACCTGCAGTGCACGATCAGCGCAGCGACCGGCCGCCTCCGAACAAAACAACTTGGCCATGGACGCTTTGCCATGCACCAACTTGGGGTCGGCTCCGGAATCGGCGAGGCGTGCCACGTCGAGACCGAGCAGTCGACCAGCAGCAGCATCGGCCGCACTGTCGGCGAGCGGGAACGACACACCCTGATGATCGATGAGTCGTGCGCCACCTTGCTCGCGGTTGGCCGCCCACTCGACCGACTCCGTCAGCAGACGTTGCATCGCACCAGAACAGCGAGCCGCAATTCCGAGTCGCTCTTCGGTGAACCACCGCCGTTGTAAGTCGTCTCCCTTGCCCAAGCCACCGATGATGTCGTCATCAGTGAGTTCGACATCGGTGAATCGCATCGTGGGATGACCGTGCGGGTAGTTGTGTGTGAACGGCGGATCATCAACGATCTCAACGCCCGGAGCATCGGCCGGCACCGCGAACAGCGTGCCCACCCGCTCACCGTCGAACTCGGCGTACGCCATCACGATGATTACGGCAGCAACGGAGCCAAACGTGACGAACCATTTTTCGCCATTGAGCACCCACCGTCCCGGTGCGACTCGACGAGCGACGGTCGTGATTCCTGAAGGATCACTGCCGGCGTCAACTTCGGTCACTGCGTACGCATCATGCAATTGACCGCGCAGTGCAGGAATGAGCCAGCGCTCGATCTGTTCGGGCGTGCCGGCCTTCCACACGTTGTAGGCGCTGGGGATGTACCACGACACACCGTTGGTCGTGCGACCGAATTGCTCTTCGACCAGGAACCACTCTTCGTGCGACCAACTGTTGCCACCGTGTTCGGTCAAGTGCAGCCCACCTTGCAGACCGCGCGCCAGGGATTCGTCGCGAATGAGTTGCTGATCGGCCGCCGACAACGGACCACCCGCGAGCTCGGCAGTCACTTCCAGCGGAATCAACACCTCATCCACGAAAGCGGCTGCGCGTTCACGTAGTTCGGCTTGCGTGCGGTCGGTTTCGCTCACGGCCCCTCCAGATCTGCGATGATGTGGGCCTCACCACAGTATCCTGAACATGCATTCAGATCGAACCATTCGCTCAGGAGGATGATTGAGTACGCCTGAACTCGGCGCCAAAGCACCCGAGGAGCGCCGTCAGCGCATCTTGGAAGCCACCATCGCCGTAATCCGCGAAAGAGGCTTTGCCGGAACCCGCGTGTCGGATATCGCCGAGTCAGCGGGCACCTCTCAGGGGCTCGTGCTCTATCACTTCGGCTCCCTGGCTGGCGCCCTCACCGCAGCACTCACCTCACTTGAAGATGATTTCTACGTTGATGTCGACCAACAACTTGAGAGCGCGTCGGGGCCGATCGAACGCCTACGGCTCATGGGTGAACTCGGCTCAGGTCAAGGTCCGGCCGTGGGTGACTGGCGCCTGTGGCTTGAATTGTGGGTACGGGCACTTCACGATGACGACGCGCGTACCGCACGGGAATCGCTCGACCGCCGCTGGCGCGCGTCATTGAGCGACGTCATTTCTGAGGGCGTGGCACTGCATCTGTTTGCGCCCGCCGATGCCGCCGATTCGGTGGTTCGACTCGCATCGCTTATGGATGGCCTCGCCATCCAGTTGGCTCTCGACGATCCGGGGATGAGCCCCGCACGATTCGGCCAACTCTGGCTTGAGGCCGCGTCCCTCGAACTGGGAGTCCCGCTCGACACGCTCAGCGGCTAACCCCACACTGTTGCTGAGTGGCTGTTCAGACTGTTAAACTGCACATATTCTGAACGCCCGTTCAGTATCAGGGATGTGAGATCCATGGGCGCACCAGTGCTCCCGAACCAACGACCCGGCATCGCCGAGAGTCACTTGCTGCTCAACTTCACCGACGCGGGGGCTTTCCACGACCGGCCACCGAAGATGATCACTCGCGGCGAGGGCTGCGAGGTCATCGACTCCGACGGACGTCGATTCATCGACGGACTCTCAGGACTGTTCTGCACGAACCTCGGCCACGACTTCGGGGGTGAAATCGGCGAAGCGATCTCGCGGCAACTTTCGCAACTCGTGTTCACGCCCACCTGGTCGCAATCCCATCCAGCGGCCGAAGCTCTCGGTGATCGGCTCGCACAGATCGCCGCGCCCCTCGGTTTGACGCGCACCTACCTGACCCTGGGTGGAGGCGAATCGGTTGAAGCAGCGTGGAAGATCGCGCGCCAGTGGCACATCGCCAACGGCCAGCCGCAACGTACCAAGGCCATCGCACGTGATCTCGCGTATCACGGCACCTCGCTTGGAGCACTGAGTTTCACCGGGCTCGACGACTGCCGCGATCCGTTTATGCCGCTGCCCGTTCCTGTCACATTTGTCAGCAACACCAACGCCTACCGCCATCCCCTTGAGCACAACGAGGCCGCGTTCACTGCCGCGCTGTTAGCTGAAGTACACGATGCGATTATCGCCGCCGGCACCGACCAGGTGGCAATGCTCATCGCCGAACCCATTCAAAACTCCGGTGGATCGCTGACTCCCCCGGCCGGCTATTGGCAAGGTCTGCGCGATCTCTGCACGCGCTACGGAATTCTCCTAGTCGCAGACGAGACCATCACCGGCTTCGGTCGTCTAGGCGAATGGTTCGGCTCAATGCGTCTCGGTGCCGAGCCCGACATGATCACGTTCGCCAAGGGAGCCACGGGTGCTCACGCTCCGTTGGGTGGTGTCATCGTCAGCGACCGCGTTGCCGCACCCTTCATCAGCGGCGATGCCCTGTACATGCACGGACTCACATTCAGCGGACACCCACTGACCGCGGTCGCCGCGCTCACCACCCTTGATATCTACGAGCGCGAGGGTGTCTTCGACAATGTGCGCGCACTCGAGCCGCGCCTCCGGGCGGGTCTCGAGCAACTGCGCAGTATTCCAATGGTGGGAGATGTGCGGGGCGCAGGATTCCTCTGGGCGCTTGAAATGGTGCGCGACCCCGACACCCGCGACACCTTCACCGAAGAAGAGGCCGCGTGGCTGCTGCGCGATGAACTCTCAGGTCACATGGATCGACTCGGGTTGCTCTGTCGCCTCGACGACCGCGGCGAACCGGTCATTCAAATCTCACCGCCACTCGTTGCTGATGAGCAGGTTCTCGACCGCATCATCAACATCGTTGGCGAGGCAACTGAGAGCGCTTGGGCAACGTGGATGCGTCGTCGTCCCAGCGATGCGAGGGCAGGCGCCGCTTAAGCCATCCGGGTGCCCCAAGCATCAGAACGCATCACTCCGGTGTCTGGATCGACGACTTCGGCGCAGGCTTTACCAAGGTTCGTATGCTGCGCGAACTGTCTCCGACGGTCAGGCTGGGACATGCACTCGGGTGAAGCGATCGCGCCGCCCATGGGAAACTGGCGCTCAACTGATCAGTTGGCGTGACGCACGCCTTGCCGCAACGTGAGCTAGTCGCTGTTCTTCGCCTTCATGGCCTTGGCCTTGCGCGCTGCCGACGCCAACACTCGCACCAACAAGCCCAGCAACACGAAGTTGGCCACCATCTGAACCATCGTGATGATCTTCGCCCCCGGGATTACGGGTGCAATGTCACCGAAGCCGACGGTCGAGAGCACCGTCATCGCGTAGTAGTACGAATTGAGTGTGTCCATCACTTCGGTGAACGACTTGCCAGATCCTGTGTCGAGAATGCGATACGCGCGCGCGAAGATCGCGATGAACAGCACGCTCATCACAACGAGGCTCTCGATCCACCGAGCTTCTGGCAACCACGAGGAATGAATGCTCTTGATCTGCCACCGCAGGTAGAAGAAGAAGATCACCGCCCACAGCAGGATGAACATCATGTCGAGAACGACCACGCCCTTGGCCGTGTATTGCTCGGCGATCGGAATGTCGAGAAAAACCAGCAAGATGGCGATCGGAATCACCACTCGGAGAACGAACCCAGGCAGGTAGCGCATCACATGACGCCACGTGGGAATGGTCAGCGTCGAGACGGTGACGTCAGTGTCGGCACCGGTCGGGGGTTGTGCGCTGTCAGCCACGGGCGGTCAACGTGCACCTAGCAGGTGCTCGATCGCAAGCTGATCTGTGGTGACGTATCCATAGCCGCGGGAAGCCAAGGCCTCGACGTCGACCGAGTCGGGGTCAGGCAGATCGAGGTAGGTCTCGCCAGCGGCAAGGGTCGGTGCCGCGAGTCCTTCTGCACCACTGGCCATCCAGGCCGCCTTAACCTCAGGATCGGCGCGGAACGCAGCTGCCCGCTCCTTGAGTAAGAGGTACGTGCGCATGTTCGACGCGGCGCTGGCCCACACACCCGCAAGGTCCTCGGTGCGCATCGGCTTGTAGTCGAAGTGACGCGGCCCGTCGTAACCCGAACTTTCGAGCAGGTCAACCAGATGGAACGCACTGAGTAGATCGCCGTGTCCGAAGACGAGGTCCTGGTCGTACTTCGCGCCGTGCTGGCCGTTGAGATCGATGTGGAAGAGCTTGCCGTGCCAGAGAGCCTGCGCAATTCCTTGCACGAAGTTCATACCGGCCATCTGCTCATGACCGGTTTCAGGGTTCAGCCCCACCATCTCAGAGTGCTCGAGGGCGTTGATGAACGCGAGTGCGTGACCGATCGTCGGAAGCAGAATATCGCCGCGTGGCTCATTGGGCTTGGGCTCAATGGCGAAGCGAATTCCGTAGCCCTTATCGATGACGTACTGGCACAGCAGGTCGAACCCATCCTTGTAGCGATCAAGAGCAACGCGAATGTCCTTGCCGCCGTCGATTTCAGTTCCTTCACGGCCGCCCCAGAACACGTACGTGTGGGCGCCGAGTTCAGCCGCAAGATCGATGTTGCGCATGATCTTGGCGAGTGCGTAGCGACGAATCTCCGGAACGCTCGACGTAAACGCACCGTCCTTGAACACCGGGTGGGTGAACGTGTTGGTGGTGGCCATTGGCACCTTCATGCCGGTTTCGTCGAGGGCCGCCTTGAATCGCGCGATGACCTTCTCGCGCTCGGACGGTGACGAGCCGAACGGGATGAGGTCGTCATCGTGGAACGTGACGCCATACGCGCCGAGCTCGGCCAAACGATGAACTGACTCAACCGGATCGATGGGATCGCGCGTAGCGTCGCCGAAGGGATCACGCGCCTGCCAGCCAACGGTCCATAGGCCAAAGGTGAACTTGTCGGCGGGCGTGGGTGTCAGGTCAGCCATGTGGATCCTCCGTGTGGTCGCGCCCACGTACTGGGCACCTGACGTCAGATTACAACTGAACCTCAGACTGCGGACCACCCATTGTCGACCGGCAGCACCACACCGGTGATATTGCTGGCCGCATCAGAGGCGAGGAACACGATGGCGGAGGCCAATTCGTCAGATTGGGCGACGCGCCCCAAGTTCGCCATGTAGGGGCCAATCGTGGCCGGACCGGTGTGTTCGGGGTCGAGCGTGACCTCAATGTTGGTCGCGACAGCGCCCGGCGCGACAGCATTCACTCGCACGCCCCTATTTCGAAACATGATGGCCGTCGAACGAGTCAGACCCACGACCCCATGCTTCGACGCTGTGTAGGCCGTGCCGGCGCAACTACCGCGCAGCGCTGCCTCTGATGCGGTGTTGACGATGGCGCCTTTGCCCTTGGCTTCCATGATCGGCAGCACGGCACGGGTCAACATGAAGGGAGCAGTGAGGTTCACCCGGATTACGCGATCCCACTCGACATCGGTCGTCTCATCGGGGCCACTCATCGAATCCATGATGCCGGCGTTATTGACCAGTACATCGACTCCGCCAAACGAGTCGACTGCCGTGGCAACGACGCGGTCGACGACCGCTTGGTCGGCGAGATCGCCCGCAACAGCAACGGCCAAACCGCCCGCCGCAACGATCTCGGCCACCACCGCATCGGCGCGTTCGGCACTGATGTCGGCCACCACAACCTTGGCGCCAGCAGCAACGAATTGCAGGGCGGCGGCACGGCCGATTCCCGACCCAGCACCAGTCACGATGATGCTCGCACCTTCAAGTCCCGTACTCATGTCAGCCTCGCTTCCGGACTCGTTACCCTCGCCTCAACGCTATGCCGAGTGAGAGTGCCCGCCCAGTGCCATGAGCCCTGGCGGAGCCGAACGAGTTGCAGATCAGGCCCAATCTCCGGGCAAAACGACGCGTTTTACGCACCGATCTGCCCGGAGATTGCAGATTCCAGGCATATGTGGTGATCGAGTGGGGCTAGGCAGTGAATGCTTCAGTCGCGATTGCCCCAGACTCCGTAAGGCTCACGGGCTCGAATCGCGTATTCAGCGCACTCGACTCGCACCGGGCAGGTCAAACAGATCGTCTTCGCGGTGATCTCGCGGCGTCGGAGCGTGCAGCCACGTTCGTTGGTGGGGTGAAAGAATATCGACAGATCGCGGCCGAGGTTCGATTCCGGCGCCTTTAGAGTTCGGACCCCACCCGAATACCGACGGGCGAATCCGCCAAGTCAAGCGCGTCCTTGGTGTACCACGTTGATCCGTCGGTCGTGAACTCCTGGTGATACGCCGCGAGGGCCGCGAACTTTCCGGTAGTCGCATCTTGCCCAGTCATCACAAAGAAGTGCGTGGGCTGCGGGGAGTACACCACCCCCTTCGAATCGAAGGTGACAACCTCCGGTAGCACTCGCAACAACGACACGTTCAGCCCGGCACGATCCCACGCGACCACCGTTGACATGGTTGCCGACTGACCACCCACCAACAAAGTGAGACGCCGCTCGAGAGTCCACTCATACTCGGAGTTGTAGGACACCCCCTGCGGATCTTTTACTTCAATTGAGAGGTGCAGAGACTCGGCGAGTGGACGGACGGTGTTGTAAGGGTTCGGAATAGGCGCGGCGTTCGACCCGCTTCCCGACGCAGGGTCAACAGCGATGATCTTGCCGACAGGGCAGACGGTGACGGCGCTATCTGACGACACCAGTTCATGGGGTTCCGCGAGGTAGTGGCTGATCATCGAGGGGTAAAGCTGCGCGTGCTGCTTTCCAGAAGGCGAGAGTTCGTTCTGCATCGCAGGTGAGCCGCCACCGTTCTCGGCATCACTCATCATCATCACAGTGGGCGTGCATGCCGACACACTCGTAGCCGCTCTTGAACCCGTTTGCGACGTCGCCATCAGCACACCAACCGCAAGTACTCCAGCCACCAACGCCACGCTCGCGGCCGTGACCACAGAGCGAGTGGAGCCGAAGTGGCCGTGGGCTGGCATGGGGCTCCTTACTCAATCCGTAACTACGGGATTCTCAGGTTCACACCACAATGCCGAATCACCAAGCCCCACCTAGGGAAATCCCTAGGTCGGGATGCGCAAGGCCACCTTGGCACCGGTCTGAGACGAGGTCAGGCTCCATTTTCCACCGGTGATGCGGCTCATCCAGCTGCTCCCGAGTCCCTGGCCTTCCGATCCCGATGCGCTACCACCGCCGTCATCATCAACAGCGATCTCGATTGCCTCGGCATTCTGTCGACACCGCACGGTGACTCGGCTGGCGTGGCCATGCCGCACCGCGTTGGTCACGCATTCTTCGACAGCTTCCGCCGCCGTTCGCCAGGCCACATCGGGTTCAAGAATGTCCGGTGCCTCGATCGTGACCTCCGCAATCCCTTGCCAGGCGAGGGAGATCTGCTCGAATCGCTCGCGGGGAGGTGGACCGAGTGGAAACGTGTTCGTCGTGGATGCCATCTCCAACGCATCGCGTGCCTGCTGCAGGGCCTCGTCAGCACGCTCCTGATCACCGCGAGCAGCCGCCTGTTCCAACTGCAACGAGGCTGCCAGCAGTCGCGCCTGCACTGTGTTGTGCAAGAAGGCAGCGGCATCCGACTCGATCTGGCGGCGGTGCAGCTCACCGAGGTGCGCATCCCACGTGGGTTGAGCGATGCCCGCGCGCAGGTCTTGCAAAGTTGCCCGGCGGTCGGTGACGACGGCGTTCGCAGCAGCTCCGAGCAAGAATGCAAGCGGAACACCCAGCGCCATCAGGAAGTTCACCGACGCCCGCTGTGCCTGGCCGGTTGCCCACTCGACCGTGGCGACTGCAGCCGGTGCCGGGATGAGCAGCAACAACACGTACATCGCGCTGTTCCAGGTCAGGCGCTGTCTGGATCCCACGCTAGTGAACAGCACCACGATCAGCGCCACCAACACACTGGCGATCGCACCGCTATAGAAGCCCGTGGGCCAGCCCCACCGGACAAGGGAGTTTCCGATCAGCAACAGCGTCATGAGGGGCAAGGCGCGGCGCCACGGAATCGGTGTACTCACGACTCGTCGCACGAATGTGCCGAAACTCCTCGGGGCCTCCATCACCGGTGAACGCTCAAACCAAAACTCGTGACTCAGCGGGCGTAGACGCTCTTCGATCGCGTCCTGCACCAGCAGCGCCAGACGCGCATGGTCGGCAACGCCGGTGCCTGTTGCGAGCGCCGTGGCGATCGTGGCGGTCGACTCGGCGATGCGTGCGGTCGTCTGGGTTGTCTGGTGCGTCATCTGCGCGGAATCGACCAAACGCAATTGCAACTCGTGCGTCGCGAGTTCCTCAACAAGGTCGTTGACCGACACTCGGTACCGGTCATTCGCGCCCAACGCGGCACCGAGGATCACTAGCCAGATTGCGAAGATGATCGCCGATGAGAGGATGCGTACAGGGATGGATGCGGTGGTAGACAGCCCCCACACCCCTGGCAAGAATGCGACGGCGACACCGCGCATTGCGCCCGCGATGACGGCGACAACGATCACCGTGAGTCGAGTGCTCAGCGCGGTGAAGTCGCGTCGCACCAGCACGAAGTTGCCGATCACCAACACCACACCAAGAGCAAGTTGGGCGAGCACACCAATGGCCAGCCACGCCATGACGTCGCGAACCGAGCTGAACGGATTGTGGGTAGCAGTGAACGTGGCGATGATTCCAATGGGAATGCTCAGCAGGAATGCGTCAAGTCCGATGGAGCGAGGATTTCCCAAGAGCGAGACAAAGCGAGAGTCGCGCATTAGCGCTCCGACTCGGGAATCTTGCCTGGGCGGTCTCAACTGGTAGTTGCACGTCACTATGTGGGGTGACCAGTGGAGGTTGGGATGTCGGGTGCGAGGTTGACGGTTCATGACCGTGAGGTGATTGAGCGGGGTGTGTTGGCGGGGCGATCGGTTACGGCGATTGCG
>JAPLAU010000027.1 GCA_026393115.1 Actinomycetota bacterium | reverse complement strand
TCCGGACAACGCTTGCACCCTACGTATTACCGCGGCTGCTGGCACGTAGTTAGCCGGTGCTTCTTCTGCAGGTACCGTCAGTTTCCCTTCGTCCCTGCTGAAAGAGGTTTACAACCCTAAGGCCTTCGTCCCTCACGCGGCGTCGCTGCGTCAGGCTTTCGCCCATTGCGCAATATTCCCCACTGCTGCCTCCCGTAGGAGTCTGGGCCGTGTCTCAGTCCCAGTGTGGCCGGTCGCCCTCTCAGGCCGGCTACCCGTCGTCGCCTTGGTGGGCCATTACCCCACCAACAAGCTGATAGGCCGCGGGCCCATCCCTGACCGAAATTCTTTCCACCACCATTAGATGCCTAAAGTGGTCATATCTGGTATTAGCACCTCTTTCGAGGAGTTATCCCAGAGTCAGGGGCAGGTTGCCCACGTGTTACTCACCCGTTCGCCACTGATCCCCAAGGCAAGCCCTGGTTCACCGTTCGACTTGCATGTGTTAAGCACGCCGCCAGCGTTCGTCCTGAGCCAGGATCAAACTCTCCGTTAAGGATTGTCTGTTCTGGCAAGACAAGCTAGCTCGAAGCTATCTGTCTGCCTCAAAGAAATCCGTCAGACGATCCGGTAAACCGGAACGCCATAGACGGGGTTTTTGGCATTGACATTTGGCACACTGTTGAGTTCTCAAGTTACGGGCGCGCATCAAATGAGACCCTTTCGGGCCCGCTTTAAGGCGACCTTTCTAACTTACCCGCCTAGCGCCTTCGGGTCAAACTCGAGGGCCTTTCGGCGTGGCGCCCAGGATGATTGCTACCTCGAAACTTAACGTTTCAGTGGAGCCACCCGGAACCTCCGAAGAGGTCCAGCGCCGAAGATGAACACTACTCTCGGACGGCCCAGACTCCAAATCGGGGGGTCCGAAGGCCTCATTCAGCGGGAGTTAAGCGGATACCCGCAAAGGATCGACGGCCTCGACGCAGCACGAGCCACTGCCCAAAAAGCAACTGCTGCAAGGGAATCGGGGCATCGGCGGACTCTGCAGCGACTCGCTCGTTGTTGATTGAGACCCCACCCTCCGCAACCGTGCGACGAGCCGCCCCCTTACTGGCGCAGAGGCCTGCTCGGACCAGCAGTTCGCTGACGGGCGGCAGGTTTCCGTCAACAACCTCACTGGGCTCCACCACTCCCACGCCCGCTTCGGTCAAGGCAGCGGCCAAGGCGTGCTCAGGCAGCTCAGCGAGGTCTCCCCTACCGAACAGTGCGGCAGCTGCTGAATTGGCCGCACGGGCCTCGTCAGCGCCGTGCACGAGGGTGGTGAGCTCGTCGGCCAGCGCGCGCTGAGCTGCTCGTTTGGCAGGCTCGTCGCGGCTGGCTTGTTCCAGAGACTCAATCTCCTCAATCGTGCCGAATGAGAAGGTGCGCAACAGTGTTGGAATATCGCGATCGTCAGCATTAAGCCAGAACTGGTGGAATGCGTAAGGAGAAGTGAGCGCGGCGTCCAGCCAGATCGTGCCGCTCTCAGTCTTTCCGAACTTGGTGCCATCGGCCTTGGTGATAAGCGGAGTGGTGAGCGCATGGACGTGCTGGCCTTCAGCGCGACGCACGAGGTCAACACCGGCTGTGATGTTGCCCCACTGGTCGGAACCGCCGGTCTGCAAGGTGCAGCCATAACGTCGGTACAACTCAAGGTAGTCAAACGATTGCAGGAGTGCGTAGGAAAATTCGGTGAACGAAATCCCAGGGCCGGCAAGCCGTGCCGCCACCGCCTCACGGTCGAGCATGCGGTTAACGCTGAAGTGCTTTCCGATGTCGCGGAGGAACTCGATAGCGGTCACCGGTGCAGTCCAGTCAAGGTTGTTGACGACGATGGCGGCATTGGGTCCGTCGAATTCGTAGAAGCGCTCGACCTGCTCTCGGATACGCAGCACCCACTCCGAAACGGTGTCGGCATCGTTGAGGGTGCGCTCGCCCGTCATCTTCGGATCACCGATCAGGCCGGTGGCTCCGCCCACAAGCGCCAGTGGACGATGCCCGTGCTGCTGGAAACGCCGCACGGTGAGAATCTGAGACAAGTTGCCAAGGTGCAAACTCGGGGCCGTCGGGTCGAAGCCGCAGTAGAGCGTGACCGGTGCTGCAGAGAGGTCACGCGCGAGCGCGTCGAGGTCGGTTGACTGGGCAAGCAGGTTGCGTGCCTGCAGTTCATCGAGGATCGCGCTCATGATCGCCATCTTTCCTCACTCAGTCCAGTTTCGACGACGGGGACTCGAACAGATCAGACGTATCGCGCAGGAACATCCCATCGGGAGGTCATCTGTTCATGTACTTGCTGTGGGGAAAGAAACGCGTGGCCGTTGAATTCGAGTCTTCCGGCTCCTGGGTAATTGGTGAGTTCTGCGAGCAGAGGTCCGCGATCGCTGAGCAACCAATCCACCCTCAGACTGTCGGTCTCGGCCGACAATCGGCGTGAGGCTTCAACGACCGCATCCCAGACTTCGTCATCAAGTCCGGAGGCATCGCGCGCTTGCTCTGCTTCGTCATCCATGAAGCGATGTAGATCGACTTCGTCGAAGGTATCCGAACGACCGACGACGAGGTACTGCGCCACCTCGCCATCGAAACAATGCATCCAGAGCTCCTCGGGCAAACACGGGCCACTCCCCCTAATCAACTCCTCCACCAAGATCTGCGGACGAATACCGGTGTAGGCCCACTCCGGCGATTGCGTTTCGCAGTATCCGTATCTGAGTCCGAGCCAGTAATCGAGCAGCGCGCCAATCTGCTCGGGCGTCACACTGTCGGGGTGCACCACGAAGCGCGTCCAGCCGGGCTTGGATTTGGGATCGGGTAGTTCGGTGCGTGGGTCGGCGTGCTGAGCGACGATGACAGTACCACTCGAACCGTGATTCACCTTGAAGACCGCCTCTTTCGGAAGTACTTCCCACGGGATCTCCGAAGCACGGTCGGCGACTGCGTAAGCCTGCTTAAGCCATCGTTCGCCCGCGCGTTCCCGCACGTAAGCGCGCACCGCCACTTTGTCTGCCATCGTGGTCAGAATCGGCCGTCGATCGCGCGACAGTTTGTACATCATTTTTTGGCGGTACGTCACAGGATGACGCGACAGCAATCGCCGCGAGAGGGTCGAAACGACGCGCGGTCGATCGCCATCGGCCACCAGCCACAGGTAGTACGCGGCATTCTTCATCGGAGCCGGCCACTGCGTGGCCCGTTGCCGTGTTCCCCACAGCCAGCGCGGCAAGAGGTGACCGGCCACCGTGGTGCCCATGGGCTGCCTTGGTGCCATTGCGCGTGCCATATCACTCTGCACCCCGCCTGACCGCATGGGCGTGATTCTGGCAGAGGTTCGTCGGTGTCCGCCCGTGCGCCCCGCATGGTCACGCCTACACGTCCGCTTGCGCGATCACTGCACTCCTGATCTTCTTCGCGTGTGCCCACCATCGCTGCGAGTGCGACTAACCCTCGAGTCGAACCAACCCGAGACGTGCGTCGACTGGTGCTCTACTTCGGCGCACTGATCGCGGTCTACGTAGTTGGTGTCCTCGCGCTACGACCCACAGAGGCCAACGGCAACTCGCAGAACTGGGCGCTCGTCGGCATGGCGGCACCCACCGTGGGCGCTCTCGCCGCCCGCTTTCTCGGCCCCGGCGTCATCGTGTGGGGGCGGCTGAACTGGTGGCTGTTCGCGGGACTGCTCCCCATCGCTGTCGGACTTCTCGGCTACTGGTTGGCTGCCAGCGCCGGGCTGATCACCACGGATTCCCCACTGGTTGTCGCGGCATTAACAGGGGCGTGGTTCTCGGTGCCGATGGCCATGCTCACCGCCACTGGCGAGGAAATCGGTTGGCGTGGCTTCTTGTGGCCACTCGTGCGGCGCCGTTTTACCTTCCTGCCAGCCGTGCTGATCGTGACTGCGATCTGGTGGATCTATCACGTGCCGGTGGTACTGATGGGTTGGTACGGGAGCGTGAGTGGACTGCCCGCGTTCACCGTGGCGATCTTTGGTTTCGGCTGCTTTGTGAGCGTGATCACTGATCGGTCGCGCGCCATCTGGCCCAGCGTGGTAGCCCACGGAGGCTGGAATGCTCTGGTCGCCACAGCCTTCATCGGAGGGTTCACGGGCCACAGCGATCTGATCGGAGAATTCGGCTGGGTTGCTGCCATCTCAATGCTGCTACTTGGAGTGGCAACAGTGGCTTGGCACCTGACCACCGGAGGCGGGGAGCGCATTTCCTACCCCGCACACTTCGGCAGCGACTGGACCGCCGACACCCGCAGCAAGACGACAGTCGACTAACGGCTCTCGCGTGCACCCCCGCTTCTCTGGTCAGAAGGTGCCCGTGACGGGATTCGATTGACCAAAGATGACCATTAGTCGTGACGTGACGTGGTCGGGAATGACCCACTGGCCCAGTTCTGGACCGAGACCGCGAGATCAGCGCGGGCGGCGGCAAGTTGTTCACGCACACGCACGGGTGCGGTGCCTCCATACGTAGCGCGCGATGCTAGCGACCCCTCAACCGTGAGCACCGCACGAACGTCGGGTGTGAGGTGCTCGGAGATGTCCGCGAACTGCTCATCAGTGAGGTCTGCGAGGTCAATTCCGCGCGTCTCTGCCGCACGAACACAAGCGCCGGCCGCTTCATGTGCGTCTCGGAAAGGCACGCCGTTGCGCACCAGCCACTCGGCAATGTCTGTGGCGAGGGCGAAACCTTCGGGAGCTGACGCCGTGATGCGCTCGACGTCGAACGTGAGCGTTGAGTACATGCCGGTCACTGCAGGAATGAGCACCAACAACTGATCGACGGTGTCGAACACCGGCTCTTTATCCTCTTGCAGGTCGCGGTTGTATGCGAATGGAAGGGATTTCAATGTGGCAAGAAGCCCCGTCAGATTGCCAATCAGACGCCCACTCTTGCCACGCGCGAGTTCGGCAACGTCAGGGTTCTTCTTCTGGGGCATGATCGATGAACCCGTCGACCATGCGTCATCTAGCCGTGCCCAGGCGAACTCGCGTGAGGTCCAGAGCACAACCTCTTCACCAATGCGCGACAGGTGCACGCCGATCATTGCGGCGACGAAGAGGAACTCCGCAACCCAATCCCGATCGCTGACTGCATCAATGGAGTTAGGCAACGCCCCCGTGAATCCGAGTTCGAGCGCAACGGCCTGCGGGTCGAGATCCAGACTTGATCCGGCCAGTGCCCCCGCGCCTAGGGGCGACCACGCGGTACGCGCATCCCAATCACGCAGTCGATCGAGGTCGCGTGCCAATGCGTGCACGTGCTTAGCAATTTCATGGCCGAGGGACACCGGCTGAGCATGCTGCAAATGTGTGAAACCCGGTGCAGCAACGTCGACATGCGCTTCGGCTTGCGTCAGCAGGGCCTCCTGAAGTGCCACCACCTCACGCGCAATCGAGCGCGCGTGGTCGCGCAGGTACATCCGAAAGTCAGTAGCGACCTGATCATTGCGACTACGTCCGGCACGCAACCTACCGCCGAGTTCAGGCCCTAGTTTCTCAAGCAGACCACGCTCAATTGCCGTGTGGACATCTTCATCATCGGGCGCGGGCAAGAACGCGCCGCTCGCGACCTCGACGCTCAACACATCGATCGCAGCGCGTACTCGATCAGCGTCGACGGGTGACAGCAAACCGGCACGTTCGAGTACTCCAGCATGCGCGCGGCTCTGCGCGAGGTCGTACGGAGCCAGCACCCAATCGAAGTGCACCGAACGGCTCAGGGCCGCCATGGCAGCATCGGGCCCCGACGCGAACCGCCCACCCCACAATCGGGTGGGTTCGGCGGTTGCGTCGGCCGACGTGTTGTCAGCCACGACCCTTATCCAGATCACGACGCGAAGCAATCTTGCTGGGCAATCCCCAGATGTCGACGAAGCCCTTGGCCAGCGACTGATCGAACGTGTCACCTGTGTCGTAGGTCGCGAGGTTGAAGTCGTAGAGCGATTCGTCGCTGCGGCGTCCGGAAACCACGGCTCGTCCTCCGTGCAGAGTCATGCGCACGTCGCCCGACACCGATGCATTCAGATCGTCGATAAAGCCGTCAAGCGCACGCTTGAGCGGGCTGAACCAGAGTCCGTCGTACACCAATTCGCTCCAGCGCTGCGATACTCCGCGACCAAATCGCGCAAGGTCTCGTTCAACGGTGACGCTCGCCAACTCTTCGCGAGCAGTCATCAGTGCGATGGCTCCGGGTGCTTCGTACACCTCACGACTCTTGATGCCCACCAATCGGTCTTCGACCATGTCGATGCGGCCAACACCTTGAGCACCCGCGCGACGGTTCATCTCCTGAATGGCCTCAAGCATCGAGACGGGACGTCCGTCGATCGCCACAGGGACACCGGACTTGAATGAGATCACGACCTCATCAGGCTCACGCGCCACGGAAGGGTCAGAGGTGTAGGAGTAGACGTCCTCAATGGGAGCGTTCCAGATGTCTTCAAGGAAGCCGGTCTCAACCGCGCGACCCCAGACGTTCTGATCGATTGAATAGGGCGACTTCTTCGTGGTCTCAATGGGAAGTGAATTGCGCTCAGCAAACTCAATTGCCTTGTCACGGGTCATCGCATAGTCACGCACCGGCGCAATGCAGGTGAGATCGGGCGCAAGATTGGAGATGCCGACCTCGAAACGCACCTGGTCGTTTCCCTTACCCGTGCACCCGTGGGCAACGATGGTCGCGTTGTGCTTGCGAGCTGCCGCAACGAGGTGCTTAACGATGACTGGGCGCGAGAGCGCCGAAACCAACGGGTACCGATCCATGTACAGCGAGTTCGCCTTGAGGGCAGGCAGGCAGTACTCATCGGCAAACTCATTACGGTTGTCAGCAACTTCCGCTTCCACCGCGCCGCATGCCATGGCACGTTCGCGGATGACGTTCATGTCCTCACCGCCCTGCCCGACATCCATGGCCACAGCGATGACCTCGGATCCGGTCTCTTCAGCAATCCAGCCGATGGCAACGGAGGTGTCGAGTCCACCCGAGTAGGCAAGTACGACGCGGTCGGTCACTTTGATTCTCCCTGTGTCGGTGCGGTGTTGGTGAGCGATATGGGACGTACGGTTGAGTCGTTCATCGGGTAACCCTTCGCCTGCGAGCAAGTCGAAGAAGCGCCGCGGCCGTCGCCGCACCACCAGCAGGATGACGAGTTACCAGCATGACGGTGTCATCGCCAGCAATCGTACCGAGGACGTCATCAAGCCGCGCATGGTCGATGGCTGAGGCAAGGTACTGTGCAGCACCAGGCGGCGTGCGCAAGACCACAATGTTGGCCGAGTAGTCGGCGCTGGCGAGAAGGTCACCCAATGCGCGAGCAAGCCTGGTAGCGGAGTCAGTCTCGGCATCAGGGACAGTGCCGCCTTCCGCAGGAACGCTATACACCGACCCCTCAGCGGAGTCGACCTTGACTGCGCCAATTTCGTCGAGATCGCGCGAGAGAGTGGCTTGGGTCACACTCAGGCCCTCAACCTCCAGCTTGCAACGTAGTTCGTGTTGGGTGTGCACATCACCGCCTTCGAGGATCTCGATAATGCGACGGTGTCGCGCCGTCTTGGTACGAGCAACACTCATTGCTTCACTCCCAACGCAGCATCAACAATCTTCGGCCAACGATCAAGGAACAACCTGACATCGTCGTCGGTGATGGTCAGCGGCGGAACAAGGCGGATTACGTCAGCACCAATCGCGTTCACGAGCACGCCGTGTTGACGAGCGGACACTTCCACCTCACGCGCCAAGGGCTCATTCAAGACAACCCCAAGCATGAGACCGTGTCCACGCACGTAAGCGACAAGTGAATGCCCAGCGAGTTGCGCGCTCAGGTACTCCCCCACTGTCGACGCCCGTGCGACCAAGCCCTGTTCGTCGATCGTGTCAAGCACAGCGAGCGCGGCTGCACATGAAACTGGGTTACCTCCGAATGTCGACCCGTGGGTACCAGGTGTCAGTAGTGTCGCGGCGGCCCCAAAGGCCACCATCGCTCCGATTGGGAGGCCACCACCTAATCCCTTGGCGAGAGTGACAACATCGGGGGCAACGTCCGCCTGCTGGAATGCGAACCAATTGCCGGTGCGACCAACGCCGGTTTGCACCTCGTCAAGAATGAGTAATGCGCCGCTAGCGTGAGCGATCTCTTGCGCTTCGGTGAGGTAACCATCGGGAGCTGGGAGCACACCCCCTTCGCCCTGCACAGGTTCAAGAACGACAGCTGCAGTGGTGGCTGTGACAGCCTCGGTAAGTGCGGGTGTGTCGCCGTACTCAACGAACGTGACGTCGCCAGGAAGTGGCCGGAAAGGATCCTGCTTCGCCGGCTGGCCGGTGAGCGCCAACGCCCCCATGGTGCGTCCGTGAAAAGAATTCGTCGCCGCAACGACCTGCGTACGGCCCGTCAGGCGGCTCAACTTGAAGGCTGCCTCATTTGCCTCGGCGCCCGAATTGCAGAAGAACACCCGTCCTCCGCGCGCACCCTCAGGGTCAAGAACTGCAAGCAACCGCTCTGCCAACCGCACTCCTGGCTCATGAATAGCCAGATTGCTGGTGTGTCCGAGAGTTGCCACCTGGCGAGACACCGCCTCTACGACAGCTGGGTGGGCGTGCCCTAACGAGTTCACCGCGATGCCGGCAACGAGGTCGAGATACTCAGTGCCCTCGATATCCCACACCCGGGCACCCTCGCCTCGTACCAGAGTGAGCGCGGGCGTTCCGTAGTTGTTGGCCATCACCTGCGACCAACGCTTCTGCCACACCTCGCTGTCGGTCACTGCCCACCGTCCGGAAGCACCATGGTTCCGACGCCGCGGTCCGTGAACACTTCAAGGAGCACCGAATGTGGCACCCGACCGTCGATGACGTGAGCGCGTTCCACTCCGCCCTCAACGGCACGCAGGCAGGCTTCCATTTTGGGCACCATGCCACTTTCAAGGTCGGGCAGAAGCGCCCGTAGTTCACTCGCCTCGATGGTGGCAACTACTTCCTCGCTGGTCGGCCAATCGCGGTAGAGCCCCGCGACGTCCGTCAGCACGACCATCTTGCGTGCGCCGACCGCTACGGCAAGCGCACCTGCTGCCGTGTCAGCGTTGACGTTGTACACCTGTCCGTCGATTCCAACACCGATACTCGACACCACAGGAATGAGGTCACGGTCAAGCATCTCCAACACAAGGTCGGGCCTGACGTGAGTGACATCACCGACGAGTCCCAAGTCAACTTCGACACCGTCAATCACCGTGCCGCGGCGTTCGGCAGTAAACAGATGAGCGTCTTCCCCGGAAATTCCGACAGCCCACGGTCCGTGAGCGTTCAGCAGTCCCACGATTTCGCGCTGGACCTGACCGGTGAGAACCATGCGTACGATATCCATCGCTTCAGGTGTCGTAACGCGTAATCCACCTCGAAACTCACTTGCAATACCGAGTCGATCGAGCATGGATGAAATCTGCGGACCGCCACCGTGCACCACGACCGGGCGCAACCCGACTAGACGCAGGAATACAACGTCGGCAGCGAAGGCCGCTGACAACGCAGGATCGACCATGGCGTTTCCGCCGTACTTGAGAACGACGGTGGCTCCGCGGAAGCGTTCAAGCCACGGAAGCACTTCGGCCATCACCTCTGCCTTGGCCGCGGCCTCGTGCGGCGTGTTGCCGGTCATGTTGAGTAGGCCGAATTTTCGTGAACGTAAGCGGCAGTGAGATCGTTGGTAAGGAGGGACGCTTCGCAGTCACCGGCCCGTAGATCAATCGCGACTTCAACTGCTCGGCCACTCATGTCGACCAAGTCACGTGAGTCTCCTACCGATCCGTTGCGACACACCCACACTCCGTTGATCGCGACATCGATCTCGTCAGGCTCGTAAACGGCATCTGTGGTTCCGACCGCTGCCAACACCCGACCCCAGTTGGGGTCTTCTCCGGTGATTGCGCACTTGAACAGGTTGCTGCGTGACACTGCGCGTGCCACAGTAACGGCTTCATCGATTGAAGCAGCCGAGGTAACTGTGATGGTGATGTCCTTGCTCGACCCTTCGGCGTCAGACATCAGTTGACGTGCCAAGTCACCGCACACGTCTCGGACCAAACTTGAAAGCACCGGCAATGAAGGCGTGACTCCCGAGGCGCCGCTCGCCATCAAAATCACTGTGTCGTTGGTCGACATACAGCCGTCGGAGTCGAGCAGATCGAAAGTAGCCTGCGTCGCCGACCGAAGTGCCTCGTCGAGATCATTCGACGTTGCTTCGGCGTCAGTGGTGAGAACAACAAGCATTGTCGCCAGACCCGGCGCGAGCATGCCCGCGCCTTTCGCCATTCCGCCAACAGTGATGCCGTGCGCCGACGCAACCGCGGTCTTCGGAACGCTGTCGGTAGTCATGATGGCTCGGGCAGCATCTGCACCACCATCTACCGACAGTGCCGCATGCGCGACGTCGATTCCAGTGAGCAGTCGTGGCATCGGCAGCCGCTCACCGATCAAGCCCGTACTACACACCAGCACATCGATTGGTCCTACACCGACGATCGATGCCACGTGCTCAGCCGTGTGGTGCGTGTCGGCAAAACCTTCAGGACCCGTGCAGGCATTCGCCCCACCAGAGTTAAGTACCACTGCTCGAGATTGCCCCGTGGCAATGCACTGCTGCGACCACATCACCGGCGCTGCCTTGATGCGATTGGACGTGAAAACGGCGGCAGCAGTCGCGCTCGGGCCGTCGTTCACCACGAGTGCCACGTCGGGTGCCCCTGACGACTTCAGTCCGGCGGCGACTCCTGAGGCTCGAAATCCGGCAGCAGCAGTGACACTCACGGCGCGACTCCCCCACTCGGCAGACCCATCGGCTCTGGTAAACCGAGAACCAGATTCGCGTTCTGCACGGCTTGTCCTGCTGCACCCTTGACCAGATTGTCGAGTGCGACAACGACGATCACCCGTCCCGCATGAGAGTCGAGCGCGACCTGCACATGGGCACTATTGGATCCGAGAGTGTCAGCGGTGCGCGGCCACATTCCTTCCGGCAATAAATGAACGAACGATTCGTCTGCGTACGCCGCATGCATTGCTGCGCGTACGTCGTCAGCAGAGACTCCATCCTGCACACGCGCGGTACACGTGGCCAGGATTCCGCGCGGCATGGGCGCCAGCATCGGCGTGAAACTGAGCGATACCGTTTCGCCGCAGACCGACGATAGGGACTGTTCCATCTCCGGCGTGTGCTGGTGCGCTCCCCCGGTCTTGTAGGTGGTCATGCTGTTCATGACTTCACTACCCAACAGCGATTCACTGGCTTTGCGGCCAGCCCCTGATGTGCCACTCGCGGCCACCACCACGATGTCGCTGGGTTCGGTCAGTCCTGCGTTGAGAAGTGGAGCCAGACCCAGCGCTACCGAGGTGGCGTAGCAACCGGGATTGGCAATGCGGTGGCTCGCTGCGATGGCCGCGCGCCGATCGGGCAACTCCGGAAGTCCGTACTCCCAGGTACCGGCGTGGCTCCCGCCGTAGTACCGGGTCCACGCCGCACCGCTGGTAAGCCGGAAATCGGCACCGAGATCGACCACGGGTAGTTCAGCTGGAAGGTGCGCGACGAGGCTGGCACTTTCACCGTGGGGAAGGGCGGTGAAGACGAGGTCCACATCGCGCAGTGAATCAGCCGTTGTCGGAGCGAAGACGCCATCGACCACGCCGATGAGTTGCGGGTGCACTGACGTCACCGACGAGCCTGCATTTGAGGCCGCCGTGACCGTTCCGAGAGTGAACTCGGGGTGTGCTGCGATCAGGCGCAGCAATTCACCACCGGCGTAGCCCGAGGCGCCGGCAACCGCGACCGTGAATCCCATGAGAAAAGTATACGCATATGCGCATATTTATCTCAGCACGGCCCCCACCCGACGCGCCGCTTCCACGACAGCACCTTCGCGAGCGGCCGCAAGTTCCTCAGCGGAGAGGGTGCGGTCGGAAGCACGCAACCGCAAGCTGAACGCCAGCGAACGCTTCCCCTCGCCCACCTGGGGGCCCTCGTAGACGTCAAAGAGGCGCACCGACTCAACTAAGTCACCCGCACCGTCGCGCAGCGCCTGTGCCACCTCGCTGGCCGGCACAGAGGCATCGACCACGAGAGCGAGATCCTCCTTCGCGAGCGGCTGCGTTCCGACCGACGGCGCTGACACAACCCGAGTAGCTCCGGCGATCAATGCATCAAGATCGACCTCAGCCGCTGATGACCTCGGCGGGAGCCCTGCACTCTCGCAGGCGCGCGGGTGAAGTTCGCCCGCATGACCAACGACGACACCATCGAGCACGAGTTCGGCGCAACGGCCAGGGTGCCAGGGCATCGGTGCAGAGCCCGCGCGAACCTCGAGGATGCGGTTGACGGCTCGCGCCGCAGACTGCATCGCCTCAATGGCATCGGCCCACGATGCCGACGTGGCGCCACCCCACCAACCCTGACGGTCGCGATTTCCACAGAGAACGACACCGACGTGCCGGCTCTCCTCGGGCAAGAGGGCCACGAGAGCGTCCAGATCTGCCTGGGAGGGCCGTCCTGCTACCGGCGGACGCGGCGGGTTGTCGATGCCGCGGGGCAACTGTCCAGGTTTCAAAGCGATGACCGAGCCGATTTCGAACAACGCCAAGTCGTTGCTGCCGCGACCAAGATTACGTCGGGCGGCAGCCACCAGACCGGGTAGCAAGGTGCTACGCATTCCCGGCTGCTCATCAGACAACGGATTGGCCAGCAGCAGCAGTTCGCGGCGCGCATCGTCTGAGGGCAACCCGAGCGCATCGAGTTCGGCCTGACCAATGAATGGGTACGACAACACTTCGTTGTATCCCGCACCCGCGAGCGCGCGACCCACCCGAGTGCGGTCACGCTGCACATCGGTGAGTCCGAATCCGGCGGGGGCCACCGGAAGTTCCGAGGGAATGGCGTCGTAGCCGATCAGTCGCAGCACTTCTTCAACGAGATCGGCGGGGTCAGTCAGATCGGGCCGCCATGTGGGTGGAGTCACCGTCAGCGGATCAGTTGATTGGTCGACGACACAACCCACCGAGCGCAGGTGCGCCAACACGCTGTCGGAAGCAACATGCAGCCCGCCAGTGCGACCCGGCAAGTCTGCGGGCAACGCGATGACGACCGGCTCGTGCGCGGCTTCAACCGCCGTCATTCCTAGGTAGCGACCACCACCGAGTTGCAGCAGCAGCGCCGTCGCACGGGCCGAGGCGTACGGTGCGAGCACTCGATCGACACCTCGCTCGTATCGACGAGAAGCCTCACTTGACAACTTGTGGCGGCGACACACTCGCGCAACCTTTGTCGACTCGAAATGTGCGGCTTCCAAAGCGATGGCAGTCGACTCGCTGTCGATCTCACTCGTGAGACCGCCCATCACTCCGGCCAGACCGATAGCTCCAGTGTCGTCTGAGATCACCAGATCATCGGTGTTCAGTGCGCGCTCGACGTGGTCGAGAGTTTCGAGCACTTCACCGTCCGCCGCTGCACGTGGACGTACAGGTCCACGAAGTTTGCCGAGGTCGAATGCATGAAGCGGTTGGCCAGTCTCGAGCATCACGTAGTTGGTGATGTCGACCGCCAGAGACACCGAACGCATTCCGGCCGCGACCAGACGGCTACTCATCCACAGCGGCGTCGGCGCGTGCGGATCGAAATCGACGATGGTGCGCAGGGTGAATAGGTCACACGCGTTCAGATCGTCGGAACCGCACGGGTGCGGCTCGCTTCCCGGCTCGGGCGCAGGCAACTCAACCAGTTCGAGTCCAGGATCACGGAACGTGACGCCGAAAGCCGTCGCTGCCTCGCGTGCAATTCCGCGGATCGACAGGGCGTAGCCGCGGTCGGGCGTCACGGCAATATCGAGAACCTCGTCACCGATTCCGAGCAAGGGCTTGGCATCACTACCCACAGCGGCAGAGTCGGGCGGCAAGACGATGATGCCATCGTGCTCTTCACCGAGTCCGAGTTCGCGCGCCGAGCAAATCATGCCGTCGGATACGTGACCGTACGTCTCGCGGGAGGCGATGAGGAAATCTCCCGGCAGCACTGTTCCAGGAAGCGCGATGGCAACCAAGTCACCTTCGACGAAATTGCGTGCGCCGCAGATGATTCCGCGAACGCCTGGAGTGTCGGGATGCCCATGTTCGGCACCAACTTCGACCTGACACCAGCGGATGGGTTTCTTGAATTCGGTGAGTTCGTCGATGCTGCGAACGAGGCCGACGACCACGGGGCCGTTCACCTCGCCACCCATCACCTCAACCGACTCGACCTCGAGACCCGCACGCACGAGCGCGGCGGCAAGGGATTCGCCGTCGACATCGGCAGGAAGATCGGCGTACTCACGAACCCACGACACAGGAGCGCGCATCAAAGATCCATTCCGAAAGCCGAGGTGAAGCGAACGTCGCCTTCAACCATGTCGCGCATGTCGGTGACATCGTGACGGAACATCAAGGTGCGCTCAATTCCCATGCCAAAGGCGAAACCTGAGTAACGCTCAGTGTCGATTCCACACGCGCGGAGCACTCGAGGATTGACCATTCCGCAACCGCCCCATTCAATCCAGCGCGGCCCGCCCTTGGCGCCGGGGAACCACAGGTCGAGTTCGGCGGAGGGTTCGGTGAACGGGAAGTACGAGGGGCGAAGGCGAGTGCGTGCCTCGGGGCCAAACATGGCAGTGGCGAAGTGATCGAGGGTGCCCTTGAGGTGCGCCATCGTGATTCCTTCATCAACGACCAGGCCTTCAACTTGATGGAAAACCGGTGTGTGGGTTGCATCGAGCTCGTCGGTGCGGAAGACGCGCCCCGGGCAGATGACATAGATCGGTGGCGTGCGCTCGAGCATCGTACGGATCTGCACGGGTGAAGTGTGAGTGCGCAGAACCACCCCGGAGTTCTCACTGCCGACGAAAAACGTGTCTTGCATGGTGCGAGCAGGGTGATCGGGCGGAATGTTCAACGCGTCGAACGTGAACCACTCAGTTTCAACTTCGGGGCCTTCGGCGACTTCCCATCCCATGGCGGTGAAGACCTCGGCGATGCGCTCTTGGATGGTGGTGAGCGGGTGCCGAGCCCCCACGGGACGTCGGTCGTACGACAAGGTGACGTCGACAGCCTCTTCGAGCAGTACTCGTTGGTCACGTGCGAGTTCGAGCTCAACCGTTCGATCATCAAGGGCTGACTTGACTGCGGCGCGGGCTTCGCCGACTCTCTTGCCTGCCTCCGATTTGGCCGCAGGCGGTAGCGCACCAATCTCGCGATTGGCTAACGCGAGGGGCGAACGATCGCCCGCGTGAGCCAACCGAACTGCCTTCAGCTCGTCCAAGTCTGACGCGGAAGAAATAGCGGCAACCGCGACAGCAACCGCCTCGGAAACACTCTCGGCGGAGAGGACCGAGACCTCCTTGGGATCGAAACTCGAATTGGGTGCGGACATGCGCGAAAGTCTATGGGCGTTCGAAAAGCGGACAGTCATGGGGCGAGAAAACTGCGTCTATGCGTGCTCAATGTCCCCCATGCGAAATGGCGAGGGTTAGGCCTCAGAGAGAACTTCTCCCATGCCGTCGCCCATGCCGCCACCCATGCCCTCGCCCATGCCCTCGCCCATGCCCTCGGCGACACGCATCGTGCCATCACCGAACGTCGGGTCCTGGCCACGAGCCGCCAGAGCGGCAGCGCGAGCGGCACGCTTTTGGGCCGCGAGTTCTTCGCCTGCCGCAATTTCCTCGTCGGTCATCGCAAGCGACTCAACGCGGCTCACACCGTTCTTCGCGGTGATGTAGGCCTGCAGTTCGGGGCCTGACTCCCACGAGGTAATCAGGCAGTACCTCGCAACATCGCCGGGGTGGTACACAGCGTGGTAAAGGCGTTGAGTGTCAACGATCAGCTGCGCTCCGGCCGGCAATGCAATGCGAGTCTCGGTGCTCGGGTCGTCCTTGTCCTCGCGCAGCACCATGCAGGTGTTGGGGTCGTCGGTGAGGTTGAAGAATCCGCGTACGATCCAACCGGTGCCTTCAGGGTTCAGGCGGTTGTTGTCATCGCGGTGCATGTTGTACAGCGTCTCGCCGTAGAGATTGGGCTGAAGTTCGATCACCCGGCAGCGGCCCATATTTGAGCCAGGCTCCTGCGCGCGAGCCACGAGGCGTGGCGCCTTGTCAGCGTTAGCAGGCACCCAAACGCCGTCCTTGTCGGTCTTCGGCGGGGTGTGGTTCCAGAAACCATCGCACTCAAGGTCACCATAGGCACTGGCCAAGGGCGCAAACCGAGTCTCGCCAGAGGACTTCCAATCGACGAACTCGATATCAAGCCACTCCGCCGGATCGGCCGATTGGTCGTACGAGTCGAGAACGACGTAGCCGGTTTCTTCAAAGATGGCGAGTTTGCTGTAGTCGGCCATGATTTCCCTACCTCCGGATTCGGTGACGGTCACTATTGTGGCCCATCCGCCGCCGACAATCGGCCAGCGACTCCACCCACAACCCAACTGCCCCGGACATTCGTGATCCCCTAGAGGCGGCGGATTCGCACACCTCTAGGGGATCGGCCGATTATGCCTCGCTGTACACCGCGCTGGGGTCATACCCGTAGTAGTCGGTGCGGGCCGAACGTCGCGCTTGCGCCGATGCTTCCATCGTTGCCGCGTACTCAGCATCGATGGGAACTCCATCAATCTTCGTACGCGGGTTGTTGCGGTTGATCCAGTCCTCAAGTTCGGGGCCGGACTCGAACGATGTGATGAGGCAGTAGCGCGGATCGCTACCGGGGTGCCACACCGAGTGCCACATGCGCTCGGAATCAACGACGAGCTGAGCTCCTGCGGGCAATGCCAAGCGGGTTTCCGTGGACGGATCGTTTATGTCGTAACGCAGCACCATGACCGAGTCGCGGTCGTCGGTGAGTTGCATGAAGCAACGCACAACCCAACCCTCGCCGTCGGGGTTCAATCGATTGTTGTCATCGAGGTGCGAGTTGTACAACGCATCGCCGTACGTGTTGGGCTGCAGTTCGATAATGCGGCAGCGGCCGACGCGCGCACCAACCTCGGCCACCCGCTTCATCAGTGAGGGTGCCCTCGACACGTTGTGCGGAACGTCGACACCGTCTTTGTCGGCCTTGGGTGGGTTGTGGTGCCAGAACCCGTTGCACTCGATGTCACCGTACGCCGACTTGAGGGGAGCGAAGCGGGTGTCTCCCGACGACTTCCAGTCAACATAGGTCAGATCGCGCCACTCCGAGGGATCCACGGGATCGCCCCACGAGTCAAGAACCACATATCCGGTCTCTTCCAGAATGGACATCCGAGAATGGCTCATAGATCACCTCTAGTCTGATGCCGCTCGACCCCCGAGCGGATCGAGCGGCAAGTCCATGGTGACTCGATAACGGGGGTCTGTCTCTCGCCCATAGGACCTCAGTTGCGGGGTCAAAGGTCCCGACGTGTTATCCACACACCGAGTGACGGGACCTAGTGCCCTCGCTGCTCGCGCGCAGTGGCATACAAAACGACAGCCGCAGCAGTGGCCAGATTCAAGGATTCGGCGCGTCCGTGAATGGGAATGCGCACCAGTCGATCGCAGGCCTGAGCAACCGACTTGGAAAGTCCGTGCGCCTCGTTTCCCAAAACCCACGCCGTGGGAGCGCTCAGAATGCCCGCATCGATGAGGCCATCGAGATCGTCAGTCGACGATCCCGTGGTTCCAAGTACCTGAACTCCAGCAGCGCGCAAAGAACCGATGACATCAACCAGATCGGCTTCGGCAATCACTGGCAGGTGAAAAAGCGATCCAGTGGTCGCACGAACACACTTGTCGTTGAAGACATCAACGGATGCTCGCGACACCACGACGGCATCTGCACCTACGGCGTCGGCAACGCGAATCACCGTTCCGGCGTTGCCCGGATCGGCGACTGCATCGAGCAACACCAGCAGGCGAGGCGAGGCCTCAAGGACCTCATCGATTCCCGGGTGTGCGATGCGAGCAACAGCAACAATCCCCTGAGGAGTCACGGCGCCACTGAGCTGCGCCAACGCGGCGGCCTCGACCACATGGACGCGTACCCCCGACCGCTCAACCGCGTCGGCCGCGAACCGTGCGGCATCGGTAGCGGACTCACTCACAAACGCCTCGACAACGAGTTCGGCTGCGAGTGCTTCGGCCACCCCAAGCGGTCCGTCAACGAGGAACAACCCCTCCTCGCGACGAAATTTGCGCTGGAGAAGCCGTCGAGCCCCGGCCACCGTCGACGAGCGAGCGGTGAGCACGGGGCTCGATTCGGACATCAGCAGATCAGGATGACGCGCTGGCTGTTGCTTCGGTCGGCAATGACTTCTTTGCCAACGCCACCAACTGCGAGAACGAACCTGGGTCGTTGACGGCCATCTCGGCCAGCATGCGACGGTCGACCTCGACACCCGCGGCCTTGATGCCCTGGATGAATCGGTTGTAGGTCATGCCCTCGGCACGAGACGCCGCGTTGATGCGTTGAATCCACAGACGACGGAAGTCGCCCTTGCGATCCTTGCGGTGGTCGTAGGCATAGACGAGGGAGTGAGTTACCTGCTCCTTTGCCTTGCGGTACAGGCGCGAACGCTGACCGCGGTAACCGCTGGCCTGCTCGAGCACCTCACGACGCTTCTTATGCGCGTTGACCGCGCGCTTCACGCGAGCCATGTCACGTCTCCTTCAGTCAGAACGGGAAAGTCGGGGAATATCAGGGAATGGATCAGGAACTGCGCTCAGCGCATTCCGAGCAAGCGCTTGATTTTGGGTACGTCAACAGCCTTGACCTGAGCATCAAGCGAGAGTCGACGGGTACGGCGCGATGACTTGACCTCAAGAAGGTGGCGTCGGTTGGTGCGCTCGTGCATGAGCTTGCCCGAGCCGGTGACCTTGAAACGCTTCTTGGTCCCGCTGTGGGTCTTCATCTTCGGCATGGTGCCGCTCTCCTCTATCGGATGTCAGTGCCCTGGGTGGACACTGATCGAACTGAAAGTCAGTTGTCGTTCTCGGCGGCGACTTGATCGCCATCGGTGTGAGCCTGGTCGAGAAGGTTTGCGTCGACATGGTTCTCGTCGACATGGTTCTCGTCGACATGGTTCTCGTCGACATGGCCTTCGTCACCGTGCCCACCTCGCCCTGCGGTCTTCTTCTTCAGCGGTCCGATCACCATGATCATGTTGCGGCCATCTTGCTTCGGAGCTGACTCAACGAACCCGATGTCGGCGATGTCGTCTGCCAATTTCTGCAGCAGTCGGTAACCGAGTTCGGGACGCGACTGCTCGCGACCGCGGAACATAATGGTGACCTTCACCTTGTCGCCAGCCGACAAGAACCTCACGATGTGACCCTTTTTGGTCTCGTAGTCGTGGGGATCGATCTTCGGGCGGAGCTTCATTTCCTTGATGACAGTGTTGACCTGCTTCTTGCGGTCTTCACGCGCCTTCAGGGCCGATTCGTACTTGAACTTGCCGTAGTCCATAAGTTTGCAGACCGGGGGCTGGCCTTGCGCAGCGACCTCGACAAGATCGAGATCTGCTTCCGCGGCCAATCGCAGCGCATCTTCAATGCGCACGATTCCGACCTGTTCACCATTGGGTCCGACGAGACGTACTTCGGGAACTCTGATCCGCTCGTTGATCCGTGGCTCGACGGTGATGGCGCCTCCTTGCTCGCAGGGACAATACTGCGGAGGGCCCAGCCGTGCCTGAGGGAACGCCCGAGGGCGACCCTAGGACCGGAACCCGTGCGACGTTCCTCATCACAAGGAATCCGACGGGTGGGAGTTGGACACTCCGCTTGACTGCGATACAGCTTCTACCGCGTGGTCGTTGGCTTAGTGTAGCCCGAGGAGGGCCCGAGGTCGAAACCGGGCCAAGTGGCCCCTACCCGGGGTCGTGCGCCGAAAGCGAGCCCAGGACCCTCAGCGCCTCGTCGGTGACGGCAAAACGCACCGGGCCCGCCACATCGAGCAACACCGCATCCTCTCCCTGATCGATCGCTGAACGACACACATCGGGAGCGAGCGACGCGACCTGACGGGCGGTGGGATCCCACGCTTTCATCGCCTCGACGGACGTGAAAGCGAGCAACGCTCGCTTACCGCCAGCGCCGATGAGGGTGACCGTCGCCATCGAACTGGTCTTTTCGCGCGCGAGTCCGTCTATTCCGACCTCTGATTCTTCGAGCACCGCAACCATGGGAACCAGCAGTCGCGCATCAATGAGTGCGCTGTACACCTCACCCCGACCAGTGCGGTCGCGGCTGAAACGGTCGAGTGCGTCGGACAGCACCGGATCGGCGGCCCCGTGATCCTGCCCGAAGGCCGACGTCGGGATGTCTTGCCCAACGAATCGCGGATCGCTCACAAGTAACATCGTCCGGTATCGGCCTCTGGACGGTAATACTGGGCTGGTGTCCGATACTGGCAGCACTGGTGGCCTCGTCACTCAACGAGGCCTGCTCGTCGCTCTGACAGTGGTGGCCGCAACCCAGCGATTCTCCCTCGCTGAGGTGCCACCCATTTCTTCTCTGATCGGCGAACAAGCCTCACTCGATTCGTTCGGCATCGGTCTGGCAACCACTCTGACAGTGGTCATGATGGCTCTCGGTTCGCCGCTCGCAGCAAATCTCGATCACCGCCTCAGCCGCGAGTGGATCATTGTCTGGGGCGCAGCGGCCGTTGTAGTGGGGTGTGCGATTCGCGCGGTTCCTCCCCTCTCAGTCACGCTGTACATCGGCTCGATCATCGGCGGTTTGGGTATCGCCGCTGTCGGAACCATGGTGCCTGGAGTGATCGCGGAGCGACTCCCCCACCGCGTCGGCATCGCTGTTGGTTCCACGACATTCGCACTGACGCTCGTAGCCGTTCTCGTGTCGAGTTTCACGGCGCCACTCGCCAGCCGATGGGGAGCAACCGCCGCCATGGCCGCGTGGGCAATTCCCGCGCTCATCGCGCTATTCATTTGGCTGCCATTTGCACGGCACACACTGCCGGCAACAGGTGGTCGCAACCGCCTACCGTGGCGTTCAAGAAGTGCCTGGCTTTCGGTCGCGCTCATGTCTGCCCAAAGCATCACGTACATCCTGGCTCTGGCATGGGTCGCACCGAGTTATCAGGAAGCCGGAATGAGTTTGGATGCAGCAGGCTTCCTGCTCGGAACCGTCACTCTGGGAAACATGCTCGGCGCGATGTCGGCCCCCGTCATCGCCCATCGCTTTAGTGACCGCAGACCCTTGTTGATGGCCACGGTGGTCCTCACCAGTTTGGGTGCGGTGTATCTGGCCGTCGGAGCCACCACGGCGACGATTCCCGCGATGCTGGCGTTTGGTCTGGGTCTCGGTGGCGGTTTCGGAATTGCGCTCGCGCTGCTTAACGACTTGGGAGCGACTCCCCGTTCGACAGCTTCACTCTCAGCGATGACATTCCTCTTCGCCTATCTGATCAGTGCTCCTTGCGCGGCAATAGGCGGTTGGCTCCACGACTCGACTGGGAACTTTTCCGCGGTGTGGTGGCTCGTCTTCGCAACGGCCATCATCATGATTCCCCTCACCCTCACGCTCGGGCCGCGCCGTCGCAATAGCGTTCCGGAAGCAGCGATTGAAAGCGCGTTGCCTGCTTAAAGTCGACAGGCGTGAATGTCGGTGACGATGATCCCCTTGGCACCAAGTTCGAAGAGTTCATCCATCACGCCGTGAACGTCCGCCGACGGAACCATTGCGCGCACCGCCACCCAGCCGCTTTCGCGCAACGGCGACACCGTCGGCGACTCGATGCCAGGCGTGATGGCACATGCCGCCTCAAGGTGCTCGTTCTCAATGTCGTAGTCGACCATCACATACGCACGCGCCACCATCACGCCCGTGAGCCGACGAATGAACGTCTCGACGGCCGCATTGATTTCAATTCCGGTGCGGCGCACCAACAGTGCTTCACTGCGCACGATCGGCTCGCCGACGATCTCAAGACCTGCGCGCTTCATCGTGGTGCCAGTGGCCACCACATCAGCGACCCAGTCAGCGACTCCGAGTGCCACCGCGTTCTCCACCGCCCCGTCCAGTCGCACGACGGTGGCGTCAATTCCATGCTCCTCCAGCCACATGTTGAGCAGGCCTGGGTACGAGGTGGCGACTCGCTTTCCGACGAGCTCCTCCACCGCGTGCGCAGAACCGATGGGTGCCGCCAGCCGGAACATGGCGGGGGCAAAGCCCAGCTGCATCACCTCGTCGACATTGGCGCCCGAATCGAGCATCATGTCGCGGCCGGTGATGCCCAGATCGAGCGTGCCAGTGCCTACGTAGACCGCGACATCTCGCGGTCGCAGGAAGAAGAATTCAACATCGTTATCGGGATCGGAGACGACCAGATCGCGCAGATTTGTGTGAGCGAGGTAGCCGGCTTCACGAAGCATCGACAACGCAGGCTCGGCCAGTTGACCTTTATTCGGTACAGCGATACGCAGCATGGAAACTCCCTTGGAAAGTCGGGTCGACGCAAATGACGGCGATCGGCAGCATCAACTACAGATGTCGCTGCACGTCGTCGAGCCCGATTCCGGCCGCGATCATGAGTACCTGAGCGTGATAAAGCAACTGAGCGATTTCCTCGGCGGCTCGTTCGCCTGATTCGTGTTCGGCCGCCATCCACGCTTCGGCAGCTTCCTCAACGACCTTCTTACCCACCGCGTGAACGCCCCCGGACAACAGGGCAACCGTGCCCGACGTCGGGTCGGCCGACATAGCCTTCGCGCTCAACTCGGCCCACAGCCCGTCGAATGTCTTCACGGGTTCAGGGTACCGGCCCAAACCTCACGAACCCGAAGGCCCTGTGATGCCACGAAGAAGGACGGCCGTTGCCATCGCCGCCTCGGCCGCCTCGCGTCCTTTGTCTTCACGCGCGCCCGGCAGACCACTGCGATCACGTGCTTGCTCGTCGTCGTCGCAGGTCAGCACTCCGAAGCCAATTGGAACTCCCGTGTCGAGACCGGCACGGAGCAAACCATCGGTGGCAGCACTCGACACGTACTCAAAATGCGGAGTGCCACCTCGAATGACGACGCCGAGAGCCACCACCGCGTCATAGCCTGATTCGGCGAGGGCCTTGGCCACGAGAGGAAGTTCAAAGGCACCGGGGCACCGCACCACGTCTGCAGTCGCACCTGCGTCTTCGATGGCCCGCAACGCACCATCAACGAGAGCGTCTGTCACCAACGCGTGCCACTCGCCGGCAACGATTGCTAGCCGAAGTCCCTGGGCACCCTCGACACCCGAGGCGCGCGAACCCTGACCACTCATGGCGACACCTCGTCGACTGAGATCAATTGGTGACCCATGCGATCGCGCTTGGTGCGCAAGTACTCGCGATTGTCGTCGGTCGGAATGATCTCGAGCGGCACTCGATCGATGATCGACAGTCCGTAGCCCTCCAGTCCGGCGCGCTTCGCGGGATTGTTGGTGAGCAGTCGCATCGTGCGGATTCCGAGGTCGGCCAGAATCTGCGCGCCTGTTCCGTAGTCACGCGCGTCAGCTGGTAGCCCGAGGGAGAGATTTGCCTCTACTGTGTCGGCGCCGTTGTCTTGAAGTCCGTAGGCCGCCAACTTGTGCATGAGACCAATACCGCGTCCCTCGTGGCCGCGCACATAGAGAACAACGCCACGACCCTCTTCGGCGACACGGCGAATCGCCGCGGCAAGTTGCGGGCCGCAGTCGCAGCGCAGTGAACCGAGCACGTCTCCGGTGAGGCACTCAGAGTGCACCCTCACCAGAACATCGTCACCATCCCCAATGTCACCCATTACCAACGCCACATGCTCGACGCCGTCGATGGTGCTACGGAATCCAACCGCCTTGTACTCGCCGAACTCGGTTGGCATGCGCGCCTCCGCGACGCGTTCAACCTGCTTCTCGGTGCGCCGAATATGAGCAATCAGATCGGCGATCGAGATCATCTTCAATGAGTGCGCATCGGCGAACGCGCGACATTGGAGAGCCCGCATCATCGAACCGTCGTCATTGACAAGTTCACAGAGCGCAGCAGCAGGAGCGAGTCCGGCAAGTCGCGCCAATTCGACAGAGGCTTCGGTGTGACCGGCTCTGCGCAGCACCCCGCCCTCAACTGCGCGCAGCGGCATCACGTGGCCCGGGCGTGTGAGCTCCCACCGTTCGGTGGCAGAGTCTGCGAGCACCTTGATCGTGCGTGCCCTGTCGGCAGCGGAAATGCCTGTTGACTCAACGTCGCGCGCGTCAACGCTCACGGCGTATGCCGTCTGCTTGCGGTCTTCGTTGACCACGGTCATCGGCGGCAAACCCAGCCGATCGAGTTCCGTGCCGCGCATCCCCACACAGATGTACCCGCTGGTGTGCCGAATCATGAAGCCGGTGAGTTCTGCCGTCGCGCGTTGCGCAGCGAAGATGAGGTCGCCCTCGTTCTCGCGGTCCTCATCATCAACAACCACCACTGCGTGGCCGGCCGCGATCGCTGCGATGGCCTCAGGGACCGTATTGAGAACCACCGCGGGCGCGGCTTCCTGCCGCTCGGTGAGCCCCGACTCGGTCACTCGGTCCTCCAGGTAATGAGCTTTTCGACGTACTTGGCGATGATGTCAACTTCGAGGTTGACCGGCGCGCCCACTTCTTTCGACCCGAGCGTGGTAAGCGCAAGTGTGGTCGGAATCAGCGACACGGTAAACCAACCCTCATTGTCTCCCACCGCCGATGGATCAGCGACCTCGACCACCGTGAGTGAGACTCCATCGAGCGTGATCGACCCTTTCTCCACGATGTACCGGGTCAGTTGTCGATCAACTGCAATACGAACGACTTCCCAGTGTTCGCTCGGCGTACGCGCAGCGATGTGGCCGACGCCATCAACATGCCCCTGAACAATGTGACCACCCAGACGCGAACTCAGGGCAGCGGCACGCTCAAGATTCACGGGTGAGCCGGGCGTCAGGGCTCCGAGGGACGACCGCTTCAAGGTTTCGGCCATCACATCAGCGGTGAATCCTCGCTCGACCCCCTCGCCCACTACATCAACAACTGTCAGGCACACCCCGTTCACGGCAATGGAATCGCCATGATGGGCGTCATCGGTGACCAGCGGTCCGCGCACCGTCAAGCGCACGGAATCTCCGAGATCACCAATGGCGCTGATCTCGCCGAGCTCTTCCACGATGCCGGTGAACACGAACTACTCCCTAGGTACGAGGTCGATGCGAATATCGTCGCCTACCTGCGTGACGCTGTTGATATCGAAGCGGCGAATATCCTCCATCGTGCCGATGCCCAAGTCAGCGAGTGCGGGCGCCCCATTGCCAAGCACCGCTGGCGCGAGGTACCAACGAATCGCGTCAATCATTCCCGCTCGCAGAAAAGCGGCGGCGAGGCGTGGCCCACCCTCCAACAGCACGTGATGCACATCGCGCTCGACGAGCAACGCCAGCGCCTCTACCGGGTCAGCCGAGACGATCTGAAGGAACGGGGCGGCGCCATCGCGCAGTTGCGCGGATTCAGGAACTTGGCGACTTCCCATGACCACGCGCAGCGGTTGGATCTGAGCGAGCATTCCCTCGGCATCACGAACTGTCAGCGACGGATCATCGGCAAGGACAGTGCCGGTACCAACGAGCACTGCATCAACCTCGGTGCGTAGCGCATGCACTTCAGCGCGGGCGACATCACCGGTGATCCACCGCGAGGTGCCGTCACTTGCAGCAACTCGCCCGTCAAGGGTGGCAGCCACTTTCCACGTCACAAATGGCCGGGCGTTTTCTTGCGCGAACGTCCATGCGGGGTTCAGCGCCCGCGCCTCGTCCACCATCAAGCCGCCGACTGCCGCAATGCCCCAGCCACCCAGCACGCTCGCACCACCAGCGGCCACAGGGTTGGGATCCTCCTGGGCAAAGACCACACGTGCAATGCCGGCTTCTGCGAGTGCCTCCGTACACGGACCAGTGCGGCCAGCGTGTGCACAGGGCTCAAGCGTGACGACGGCAGTTCCACCACGCGCCGCGTCGCTTGCCTGGGTCAGGGCCTCGACCTCGGCGTGGGGTTGACCTGCCGCACGGTGGTGTCCGACGCCCACGACATCGCCGTCACGTGAAAGCACCACGCAGCCAACGCGCGGGTTGGGATGGGGTCGACGCGCCGGGGTTCGGGCCGCCTCCAGCGCGAGCGACATCGCTTCACGTTCGGAAATCACGGCGCCAACCACCAACTAGCGTCCGTCGCCGACTGGGCCGCGATACGCAAACGGCGGCATGCCTCGGCCGGATCGCTCGCGCGGTACACAGCCGATCCGGCGACGAATACGTCGGCACCTGCTTCGGCACACTGCTCAATGGTGTCGTCGGCGACTCCCCCATCGACCTGAATCCACAACTGGAGTCCATCGTTGCGCGCGATCTCTCGAGCACGACGCACTTTCGGCATCATGTCGGTCATGAAGGCTTGACCACCGAATCCCGGTTCGACCGTCATCACGAGCAGCATGTCGAGATGAGGAAGGAGGTCGGCATAGTCGTCGATCGATGTACCAGGCTTCAGCGCTGCGCCAGCCCGCGCACCCGCAGCGCGAATATCGCGCGCCACACCGCGAGGGTCTCGCGCCGCCTCGACGTGAAACGTGACGCTGCCAGCGCCAGCCTCAGCGTAGGACGGCGCCCAGCGGTCGGGGTCATCGATCATCAGGTGACAATCCACCGGAGTCGCCACATGCCTGAGGAGAGCCTCGACGACGGGTAGTCCAAGGGTGAGATTGGGAACGAAGTGGTTGTCCATCACATCAACATGGAGCCAATCAGCGGCACCTGCGACCCGCTCACATTCGGCGGCGAGCACCCCAAAATCAGCCGAAAGAATCGACGGCGAGATCTGCACTCCCATGTCGGCGAGCCTAGTGCGCCGCTAGACCATACGCCGCAGGAGCGCGGCGTACATCCCGTCAGTGCCATGGCGATGCGGCCACAATCGGGCATTCTCCGAAGCTGCCTCACCCGGCACCAACGAGATCGCTACTCGCTCAACCGCTCCGCCCGCCCGCTGCACCACGTCATCGACGACGAATTCCGTTTCTGCCAGGTGCGGAGAGCAGGTTGAGTAGAGCACAACTCCCCCGGGCCGAACGGCACGCAAGCCCGCTGTGAGCAGTTCACGCTGAAGCACGGCAAGCGTGGCCACATCGGAGGGCTGTCTGCGCCACCTCGCCTCGGGCCTGCGACGCACGACGCCGAGTCCGGTGCACGGTGCGTCGACCAGCACTCGATCAAACTCGCTTTCGGGTAGGTCACCGGACCGACCGTCAATCTCACGCACCTCAACCGGAAGCGCAAACGTGGTGGACCGTACGAGTTCGGCTCGATGGGGAACGGGCTCGATTGCCAGCACCGCCGCCCCACGTTTGGCCGCCAATGCCCCCAGCAGTGCTGCTTTGCCACCAGGTCCGGCGCACAGATCAAGCCACTGCTCATCGCGACCAACGAGCGGTGCGTCGGCCAACGCGATGGCGATGAGTTGACTGCCTTCATCCTGCACAGCCGCACGCCGCTGACGCACGGCCGAGATTTCGCCCGGACTTCCATGTCCGAGGTACACCGCATAGGGCGACCACAGACCGGGAGTCGCACTCTCCAGTTCAAGTAGTTCATCGACGGAACACCGTCCGGGGCGCGCCACGAGTGTCACTCCGGGTGCCTCGTTATCGACTTCGAGGAGTTGCTCGATCTGATCGGGATCGACACCCTCGCCTGACATCGCCTCACGCAGTGCCGAGACAATCCACCGCGGGTGCGACCAGAAGATTGCCAATCGTTCCGATTCATCCGTGACGTCGACAGTCACAACCTCACGCCATGCGGTGAGGTCACGCGCAGCGACCTTGCGCAGCACAGCGTTCACCAACTTCGACGCACCCTCACCCCGTACGTCACGCGTGAGTGCCACCGTCTCGGACACCGCGGCATGCGTAGGTACGCGCATAAGCAGCAGCTGCGTCGCACCCAGTCGTAGAAGGTCAAGCACTTGAGGGTCGAGCCGATCGAGAGGGCGATCAACACATCGTGCCAACACGGCGTCGAGCAGGCCACGCCATCGCAATGTCGTAAACGCCAACTCAGTCGTGAAGGCGGCGTCGCGTCCGTGTAGGTCGTGGGCGCTCAGGATGGCAGGCAGAGCCAAGTTCGCGTACGCGTCACCCGATCCGACCTCGTGCAGTAGGTCGTAGGCGGCGCGACGCGGTCGATCTACTCCGGGCTTTCCCGGACGGGCTCGACGTCGATGTTCAGTCACTCCACTACTTCACTTTCACTCAGTCGCGCGCCACGTGCCCAATCGGAAGCAGGCATCCACCGTTTACCGGCGGGCTTGACCTCGCCTAGCAACACGGCATGACTACCTGTCCCCACTCGAATACCTGCTCGGTCAACGCCCAACTGCCCTGCCACAAGCGAGGTGTCATCAACAAGCAGCTTCACTGGGCCAACTCCCAGTCGTTGGCCACGAAGGGTCGTCCAGGCGCCAGGTTCAGGAGTGGCTCCGCGCACGAGTCGATCGATAGCAAGGGCCGGGCGAGTCCAGTCGATACGCACCTCATCAGTGGTAATCCGTGGCGCCAGCGATATCCCGTCGTTCGGTTGGGGCGACGGCACGGCGACCCCTTCCTCGATTGCATCGAGCGTGCGCACCATGAGTTCAGCACCACTGAGAGCCAGCCTCGCCAGCACGTCACCGCTGGTGTCAGTGGGCCGAATGGTTTCGGTGACAACTCCCAGAACAGGCCCTGTGTCTAAGCCCTCTTCGAGAATGAACGTTGAGGCACCCGTGATGTCATCGCCGGCCATGATGGCGCGCTGTACCGGCGCCGCGCCGCGCCAGGCGGGAAGTAGCGAGAAGTGCAGATTGATCCAGCCGTTGCGGGGCAGTGCGAGGGCTGCGGGCGGAATCAATCCTCCGTACGCCACGATCGGCGCCACATCAACGCCCAGAATCTCCAGATCGGCAAGGAAATCGGGGTCCGTCGGTCGATCTGGCTGCATCAGGCGCAGCCCCAATTCCGTGGCCCGCTGCGCGACCGCACTCGCGACAAGACGTCGCCCACGGCCTGCAAGCGCGTCCGGCCGCGTGAGTACGGCGACCACCTCGTGACCAGATTCCAGCAGCGCATCCAAAGTCGCAACAGCGACTTTGGGGGTTCCAGCGAACAGCAGGCGCACGCGCTACAGCCAGCGACTGGAGACGCGGTGAGGTGAGAGCCTCACATCGGGTGGCTGCTGACCGAACCAGTCGGCCTCGCGGATGGCCTTCATCGCTTCCTTGCGCGTCTCAGCGTCCAACCGATCAATGAAGAGCACGCCATCGAGGTGGTCGGTCTCATGCTGCACACACCGCGCAAGCAGTTCGCTTCCCTCAATTTCCATGGGTTCACCGTGCAGATTCATTCCGTGCGCCACGACGCGCATCGCCCGCGGAGTGTTGAAGGCTAACCCCGGAATCGACAGGCAGCCTTCCTCGCCATCTTGCATCTCGTCGGAAAGATCGAGGTCGGGGTTGATGAGATAGCCCACTTCGTCATCGATCCAGTACGAAAACACTCGCAGGGAGACTCCGATTTGAGGGGCCGCAAGCCCACTGCCAGGCGCATCGAGCATGGTGTCGATCAGGTCTTTGACTAACTTGCGCAGTTCCTTGTCGAAGTCGACCACCGACGCTGCGGGAGTGGTGAGCACTGGGTCCCCGAAGAGGCGCACAGGCTTAACCGACATGCGCCCGAGTGTAGTTGCTAGACGCTAGCCAAGACTGACGGGATCAAGCCGAACGGTCACGGCGCCCCCCGCCTTGGCAGCGCTGCGCACCGATGCTGCGGCCTTGCACGCCGCTGAGAGCGCCTGCCCATCGTCGTGCGTGGCACTCACAAGAGCTCTCACACGCTGGGCTGGTTCCCCTCGCCCGGAACGCCGGCTGTCGGCCACGGCAACGGGACCAAGAATGCGTCCGCTCGGCGGAAGTTCAAGTACTTCCATGAACGACACCACATCGTCGGGATGACCCACCAGTTCGGCAACCCGCCACGCGGGCGGAAGCCGCAACTCGATTCGCGCAGCACGCTCAGATTCAGCAAATCCCACGGGATCCCATCGAATCAATGCTTGCACGGGTCGTAGCGCCGCCTCGGCCACGAGCACGACGCGTCCTCCGCTCGATGCCGGGCGCACCAACGACGCCGCGTTGATCCATCGGCGAACTGCCTCTTCCTCGGCGCGCAAATCGATGCGACCCAGCAGCAATCGACCATCGAGGAGAAGGGCTGCCGCGTAACCTCCGTCAGCCACCGGTTCGGCCCCCGGGGTGCACACCACGAGAGCCGGGCTCGACGACACCGTGTCAATCACTCCATCACGACCCGAGGTGATGACGGGCACTGAGGGAAACGCGCGGCCAAGTTCTTCGGCAGTTCGACCTGCGCCGACAGTGACAGCTCGCAGCGACGTGCTGCCGCACTCGACACACCGGTAATCACCAGCGAGCCGACCGCACCACCGACAGGCAGGAATGGCATGCCCACTGCTCGCCTCCAAGGGCCCCGCGCAGTTCGAACACCGGGCCAGCGTGCGGCACCGTTGACAGGCAAGGGAGGGGAGGTAACCGCGGCGCGGCACCTGCACCAAGACGGGGCCTGATTTCAATGCCTCGCGCGCCGTGGTGAAGGCGCGGTGCGGCAATCGGGCTGTACGTGCCGCCTCGTCGCGTGCCACATCATCTCCGTCAGTTCCGGCAATTTGTGGAGCGCAACGACGCACGGTAGCTCGCGCCGCACTCACATCACGGGCCCAACCGCCGTGAAGTGCCTGAGCAGATTCAACGCTGCGAGTGTGTCCGGCGAGCACCAATGCGGCACCGGTATGAATCGAACGCAGCGCTAGCACTTCACGCGCGTGCCAATAGGGGGCATGTGGATCGGCGTGAAGATCATCGCCGTCATCCCAGATGACCATGAGTCCCAGATTGTGCACCGGCGCGAATGCGGCGGCTCGCGTGCCGATCACCACGCGCGCGTGATCGTTCAAGACCTTCAAGAAAGCCCGGTAACGCGGCGCCGGACCAAGATCGGCGGTGAGCCGAACCACAGGGTCGTCTCCCAACAGCGCCACCAGCGCCTGCGAGAAGCGGCCCACATCGCGGGCATCGGGTACGACGACGATGCTGCCATTTCCGTTCGACAGCGCCGATGCGACCAGTTCAGCAACACGGGCAGGCACGTCGTCGCCGGGCAAGGCTGTCCAGACTGCGCGAGGCTTCTCGCGTTGAGATGTCGCCAGTCGGGCATGAAGCGCTGCACCACCGGAATACAGGTTCCACCCGTGAGCTCGACCCATCGCAGGAACGGCCGACTCGACCGCAGGTGTCTCGGCGAATTGCGTTTCAACCCGCGCGTGACGTGGTGGAACCGCTGCTCGGAGCACATCCGTGAAGGTGCCCGCGTATCGATCGGCGACCGAACGAATCAGCAGTTGGGTTTCAGTTGTGAGCACCGGCAGCGGGCTCACAACTCGCGTGAGTGGAGTGAGTCGGCCGACGTGCTCGGTCGTTGCCGCTCGTTCGAGAACGATTCCGGCAACGTCCTTACCCGCAAAGCGCACGCGAACGCGCACCCCCGCGCTGACACTGTCGTGTTGCGCGGCAGTGATCAGGTAGTCGAACGGACGATCGAGATGAGGCAGTGGACTGTCGACCATCACCCGTGCGATGGGCTCGACAGCAGCGGGCTCGGTCACTGGCCCAGCGTACGCACGAGCACTGACCCTGCTCGGCGATTGCCGATCAGACCGACACCGCCGCCTTCAATGTGTCAGCTCGGTCGGTGCGCTCCCACGTGAAGTCAGGTAGTTCACGACCGAAGTGGCCATATGCCGCCGTGGGTCGATAGATCGGACGCAGGAGGTCAAGGTCGCGAATGATCGCAGCGGGGCGCAGGTCGAACACCTCAAGGACAGCCGCCTGAATATCGCTATCGGGTGCGACACCGGTTCCGAACGTCTCGACAAACACTCCCACCGGGTGGGCCTTACCAATGGCGTACGCCACCTGCACCTCGCATCGACGGGCAAGACCCGCCGCCACAACATTCTTGGCAACCCAACGCATGGCGTAGGCCGCCGAGCGGTCAACCTTCGACGGATCCTTACCGCTGAAAGCACCGCCACCGTGTCGCGCCATGCCGCCGTACGTGTCGACAATGATCTTGCGTCCGGTCAAGCCAGCGTCGCCCATGGGACCACCGACTTCGAACCGGCCCGTGGGGTTAACGAGCAATCGGAAATCGCTGGTGTCAAGGTCGACATCGGCCAGTACGTGCTCGACCACGTGCTTGCGAACATCGGGCGAGAGTTGATTGTCGAGCGAGACATCGGCCGCGTGTTGGCTTGAGACCACCACGGTGTCGAGGCGAACCGCACGGTCGCCTTCGTATTCGATGGTCACCTGAGTCTTGCCATCGGGACGCAGATACCCCAGTGTTCCGTCCTTACGTACTGCGCTGAGTCGCTCGGCGAGACGATGAGCCAGCGAGATGGGAAGTGGTGCGAGCGAAGGAGTGTCGTCGCACGCGTACCCGAACATGAGTCCCTGGTCGCCAGCTCCCTGACGGTCGAGTGGGTCAATGCTGTGGCCCTCGCGCTCTTCAATGGCGTCATCGACGCCCTGGGCGATATCGGGCGACTGACGACCAATGGAGAGCTGAATTCCGCAGGTGTTGCCGTCGAAACCCTTGTCGGAGTGGTCGTAGCCAATGTCGAGCACGACCTGACGCACCAAACTCATCAGATCGGCTCTTGAGGACGTCGTCACCTCGCCGGCAAGATGCACTTGGCCGGTGGTGAGCAGAGTTTCAACCGCCACGCGACTGCGCGGATCATCAGTCAGAAAGGCATCCAGAACGGCATCGCTGATCTGATCTGCCATCTTGTCGGGGTGTCCCTCGGTGACGGATTCCGAGGTGAACAGGCGCCGGGCCATGGTCGACTCTTTCGTTAGCTGGTCATGGGACAGTTCGGGGAAACCCGAGGAAAACAGTCTATCCGGAGTTTGTGGCCTCGCGAGCAGCCACCACGCGGTCCCAGATGGCGTCCGCCACCGTTTCCTTGGTGCTTTCGACAACGGGAAGTGCTGATCCGTCGCGACTGAGAATTGTCACCGCGTTGTGTGACTGCTCGAAGACACGACCACCCGAGACATCATTGACGACCAACAGATCGCACCCCTTGCGAGCCAACTTGGCGCTCGCGTGCTCGAGTACCGTGCCCGTGGCATCGCCCGTTTCGGCCGCGAAACCGACGATGACCTGCCCAGACGGGGCAGCCCCACGCGCCTCGACCACCAAGGCCAACACGTCGTCGGTTCGCTCAAGCACAATGGGTTCAGGTAGAGGGGACGTATCGTCCTTCTTGATCTTGTCGCGGGCAACCTGAACCGGCCGGAAGTCAGCCACCGCTGCAGCCATCACCACCACGTCGGCGGTCGTGGAGTGCTTCAGCACGGCGTCTTTCATATCCGCGGCCGTGCTCACTCGCACGAGCGTCACGCCCGCCGGCTCTGGCAGGGCCACGTTGGCCGAGACCACGACTACGTGAGCACCTCGGGCCGCAGCCGTCGTCGCAAGCGCATACCCCTGCAATCCGCTCGACCTGTTTCCGATGAAGCGCACCGGGTCAATCGGTTCGCGGGTTCCGCCTGCCGACACGACCACGTTGAGCCCCGCGAGATCGGCGGTGGGGTACGCCGACAGACCGGCCAGTAGCCGTTCACAGACCGCCGCAATGGCGTCGGGCTCGGGTAATCGGCCCGGACCGGTGTCGGCGCCAGTCAGTCGGCCCGATGCCGGATCGAGCACCACGATGCCACGCGCTCGCAACGTCGCCACATTCGCGACGGTCGCCGGGTGCTCCCACATTTCGGTGTGCATCGCCGGAGCGAGCACAACGGGGCATCGGGCGGTGAGCAAGGTCGACGTCAAGAGATCGTCAGCCAGGCCGTGGGCTGCCTTGGCGAGGAGGTCGGCTGTTGCCGGTGCCACCACCACCAGATCAGCTTCTTGGCCCAAACGAACATGGGGCACCTGATGCGCGTCATCCCACACGCGCGTGCGGACTGGATTTCCCGAGAGTGCCGCCCACGTGACCCGGCCGACGAATTCCAGAGCGGCCTCGGTCGGAACGACGGTGACCGAACGGCCCGACTCGGTCAGGCGACGCAGCAGTTCACACGACTTGTAGGCAGCGATGCCGCCAGAGACTCCGAGGACGACTCGTTGACGGTCAGAACCCGAGGGTTCTACCGCAGTGTCCCCCGCAGGGGTGGACATGACCGATCAGGCCTCGGGCTCGTACGGCTCAGAGGTCAGAACACCCGCGTTGATCTCACGTAGAGCGATCGATAGCGGCTTTTCCTGCACGTGAGTCTCGACGAGCGGTCCGACGTACTCAAGCAGGCCTTCACCGAGCTGTGAGTAGTAGGCATTGATCTGACGGGCACGCTTGGCCGCATAGATCACGAGCGAGTACTTGGAGTCGGCAATCTCGAGCAGGTCGTCGATCGGAGGGTGTGTGATGCCCTCAGGGCGCGTGGTACTGGACACGGGACCTTCTCTCTTGGGGACGCACCTAGCACTCGATGCCCATTAAGCGTACCAAGCCATCGACAGAATCCTGAATCGACGAGTTCACCAGCGTGTAATCGAACTCGTCTTGGGCCCCTAACTCGATCCGAGCCGCTTGGAGTCGGCGCTCCACCGCGGCAGATTCGTCGGTACCTCGGCCTGAGAGCCGGGATACCAATTCCTCCCAGGAAGGGGGTAGCAAGAACACGGTCATACTGTCGGGAAGGGAGTCTCGCACCTGTCGCGCACCCTGAAGTTCGATCTCGAGAACCACCGGAATACCAGCGGTGAGGCGCTCCTCAACGGGCGCTCGGGGGGTTCCGTACATATTGCCGGCGAACTCGGCCCACTCCAGAAGCTCACCGGTTTGCACCATCTGGTCGAATCGTGCACGGTCGAGGAAGAAGTACTCGCGACCATCGACTTCACCCGGACGCGGAACCCGAGTCGTGGCCGATACCGAGAGCCACACCTGAGGGCACCGCTCAAGCAAACCCCTCACGACCGTGCTCTTGCCCACGCCGCTAGGCCCACTGATGACCGTCAACCTCATGATGAATCGAATACCTCGAGGAGCGCGGCCCGCTGATGCTCGCCTAGTCCGCGCAATCGGCGTGAGTGCGCGATACCCAGACGGTCCATCAGTGTGTGCCCGCGGGCCGGCCCAATGCCCGGCATGGCGGTGAGCAGATCGATGACGCGCATCCTCGCCAGCGCATCTTCCTCGGCCGCACGCGCAATCACCTGCGCCAAGGTCAGGCTGCCTGACCTGAGATCGTCCTTGACCTGGGCTCGAAGAGTGCGTGCCTTCGCAGCGCGTACCAGCGCATCAGCGCGCTGTTCAGCAGTCAGAGTCGGCAGTGCCACAACCGGCAGACTACCGGGACTGGGAAAGTCGGTGCGCGAGAGCGCGCGCGGCGTGCTCGACGTCGGCTGCGGCGGTAATGGGGCGACCGATGACCAGCAGATCAGCCCCATCGGCCAACGCCTGCTCAGGAGTGGCCACACGGGCCTGATCATCGCCGCCGGCAGCCGGGTCAGGTCGCACTCCCGGAGTGATGAGCACGGCCGCATCGCCCACTTCCTGACGCACTGCCGCGACCTCCTGTGGCGAGCACACAATGGCGCGCGCCCCAGCGCCGACAGCAAGAGCAGCGAGCCGACGTACTGCATCAATTGCGGGGCCTCGCAGACCCACGGCATCGAGATCACTTTCAGACATCGAGGTCAACACGGTGACTGCAGTAATGCGGGTTTCGGGTAACGCGTCGACCGCTGCGCGGATCATCGCCGCTCCCCCACTGGCATGCACGGTGAGGTAGTCAGGCGACAGGTGCGCCACCGACCTCGCCCCGCCCGCCACCGTGTTCGGAATATCGTGCAGTTTGAGGTCGAGGAAGAGCGCGCAGTCGGGAGCCGCCTGCCGAACAGCATGAACCGCGGCAGCGCCATCGCGCAGATAGGTTTCGAGACCGACCTTGAGCGTGCTCACGTGCGGGCCAGCCGCCGATGCCCACCCGAGGATCGTCACCAGGTCGGGACCGTCGAGCGCGACTGCGATCGGAGCGGTCATCCGGCCGCTCCCGACGACAACGGCCGGGCCGGATCGGAACCTTCCCCTGCGCGATCATCTTCTGCCCACGCGTCTGCGACGAACTCCGATAGCGGCTCGTCATGCGGCCGATGGGCGTAGCCAATGGCATCGGTGAACCGACCAAAACCACGTTCAGCGAGCGCACGCGCAAGTTCGGTGTGAACGCGCTGCGGTGAGGAAGGATCGTTAAACGTCATCGTTCCGACCTGCACTGCCGACGCGCCGGCGAGAATGAATTGCAGGGCATCGAGCCCACTGCCAATTCCGCCGATTCCAATGATCGGAATGTCGGGCATCGCTTCATGTACCTGCCACACACAGCGCACCGCGATGGGACGAATCGCCGGGCCCGACAGACCGCCCGTCACGCCAGCAAGTGCCGGTCGCAGTGTTTCGGTGTCGACGACCATGCCCAATGTGGTGTTGATCAAGGACAGGCCGGTGGCTCCAGCCTTGACGACCGCGTAAGCAATTCCGACGATGTCGGTGACGTCAGGGGACAGTTTCGCGATGACAGGAATCTCGCTGGGAATGATGCGCCGCACATTCGACACCACCTCAGCTGCCAACTTGGCATCACAGGCGAAAACCTGACCGCGGTCGGCAACATTGGGACAGGAAATGTTGACCTCAACGGCAGATATCTCTTCGCAGTAGCGCAGGACCTGTGCGAGTTTGCCGTACTCCTCAACACTTCCGCCTGCGATGGAGACCACCGCTCGTACCCCACGCTCTCGTAGCCAAGGCAGGTCCTTCTCAACGAACGCCTCGATACCCGGGCCTTGCAGACCGATCGAGTTGAGCATTCCGGAAGGAGTCTCGGCCATGCGAGGAGTTGCCCGACCCGAGCGAGGCGCGAGCATCACGCTCTTGGTCACCACAGCGCCAATGCGCGTGAGGTCAAAGAATGGATCGAGTTCTTTACCACTTGCCGAACACCCGCTGGCGGTCATGATCGGTGAGGGCAGAACCCAATCGCCGATCCAGGTTTTCATGTCAATGCGTGGTTCGCCAGGTTCGCCACCCACGGGGCCGTATCCGATTACAGCGGTCATCGGTGGCCTCCTGCTGGCGCGCCCCACGTGTCGGCGGGCACTGTTCCTACATCAGCCCATCGCACTCGATCACCGCGGAACACCGGCCCATCGATGCATGATCGAAGCATGCGCGTGACTCCGTCATCGCCGATAACCGGCAAAACACACGTCATGCAGACCCCGATTCCACAGGCCATCGCTTCTTCAACGGCACACTGGCTGTAGGCACCGTGTGCCGCCGCCGTGTCGGCTACCGCCGCGAGCATGCTCATGGGACCACACGCGTAGACAACACTCGATCCGAGTCGCTCGATAATCTCGGGCAACACGTCGGTGACCCGACCCTTTTCACCAAGCGAACCGTCTTCTGTGGTCACTGTGAGGGTTGAGGCCATCCGCTTGGCATCAAGGACTCCGAACAACTTGTCTTCGGTGGATGCGCCCAGCACAAAGTCGACTCGACACCCACGTTCACGCAATTGCTCGGCGAGCATGAACAAGGGGGCAGATCCGTAGCCCCCGGCGACCAGAACGCAGCTCACCGGTTCGCGCGGCAACGCGAACGGGCGACCCAATGGTCCAACGATGTCGACACTGTCGTGGCGGTCAAGTCCGGCCATCCATGCGGTTCCCCTGCCGTGCACCGCGAAAGCAATATCGAGGGTGCCTCCATACGGACCTCGATCGGCCACTTTGTGGATGGAAAACGAACGGCGCAGGATCATGCCCGTTCCCTCGCCACCCACGCTGATGCCCACGAAATGACCCGGTCGCGCCAACTCTGGAATGCCGGGCGCTGTCAGCGTGAGCACGTGGTACTGGCCTGCCCGACGAACACCGAGCACCTCACCGCGAACCTGCACCGGCATCAGGCGCCACCCTCCGCTGTCGTCACACTGTGTCCGGCGGCAATACCTGCCGCTAGCTCCTCTGACCGTAGTACCTCAATGTCCGCCGCGTGTTCCTGGAGGGTACGCACCGTCACCTCGCCGGCGATCAGTGCCTCGATTCCTTGAACCGCCGCACCCAGCCCTTGAATCGTGGTGACAGCTGTGACACCACGAGCCACGGCGGCGGTTCGAATCTCGTAGCCATCAAGGCGTGGTCCGACCCCGTAGGGAGTGTTGACCACAAAAGCGATCTCCCCGGCCATGATCGCCTCGACGGTGGTGGTCTGCCCCTGAGGTCCGACCCCCTCATGGTGCTTGCGAATCACGCTGGCGTCGACTCCGTTACGCCTGAGGATGTCGGCGGTGCCTTCCGTGGCCACGATTTCAAAACCTAGATCGGCCAAGCGTTTCACCGGAAACACCATGGCTCGCTTATCGCGGTTGGCCACCGACACGAACACTCGTCCCGAGGTGGGAAGTCCTTCTGGATAGACACCGGCCTGCGACTTGGCGAATGCGGTACCGAATTTGCGGTCGATACCCATCACTTCACCCGTCGATCGCATTTCTGGGCCGAGGATGGTGTCGACACCATGAAAGCGACCGAATGGCAGCACTGCTTCCTTCACCGACACCGGCGAACCGACCGGCAAGGATCCACCGTCACCTTGGGCGGGCAACAAACCTTCGGCACGCAATTGCGCCACGGTCTCACCCATCGCGATGCGTGCGGCTGCCTTCGCAAGCGGTACCGCCGTGGCCTTCGACACGAACGGCACCGTGCGCGAGGCACGCGGGTTGGCTTCCAGCACATAGAGGATGTCGCCCGCGAGAGCGAACTGAACATTGAGCAGCCCCAGCACCCCCACGCCGCGAGCAATCGCCTCCGTACTGACACGAATGCGATCAATGTCTGCGCGACCAAGAGTGATGGGCGGCAGGACACAGGCCGAGTCGCCAGAGTGAATACCCGCTTCTTCAATGTGTTCCATGACGCCACCGAGATACAACTCGGTTCCGTCGTACAGCGCGTCGACGTCTATCTCAAGTGCGTCATCAAGGAACCGGTCAACCAGCACCGGATGCTCGGGACTGGCTTCTGTTGCGCGCACGAGATAGTCAGCGAGCATCGACTCGTCATACACGATTTCCATGCCGCGGCCGCCCAGTACATACGAGGGGCGCACCAACACGGGGTAGCCGATTTCGTCAGCGATGAGTCGCGCTTCGTCAAACGACAGAGCAGTGCCGTGTCGAGGCGCAGGTAATCCGGCTTCGGCGAGTACCCGACCAAATGCTCCTCGTTCTTCGGCAAGGTGGATGGCTTCGGGGCTCGTCCCAACGATCGGCACACCTGCATCCTTGAGTCCCTGGGCAAGGCCGAGCGGGGTTTGCCCACCGAGCTGACAGATAACTCCGGCCACAGGCCCTACAGCTCGCTCAGCATCTACGACTTCAAGCACGTCTTCGAGAGTCAACGGTTCGAAGTACAGACGGTCGGAGGTGTCGTAGTCGGTGGAGACTGTCTCGGGGTTGCAATTGATCATGATCGTTTCGTAACCACACTCGCGCAGCGTGAGCGCAGCGTGCACGCACGAGTAGTCGAATTCAATTCCTTGACCGATGCGGTTAGGACCCGATCCGAGGATGATGACCGCTTCACGTTCGCGCGGCTCGACCTCGGTTTCCTCGTCATAGCACGAATAGTGATAGGGAGTGGCAGCAGTAAACTCTGCCGCACAGGTGTCGACCGTCTTGTACACAGGACGAACACCCAGACTCTGCCTGTGCTCTCGGACGTACGGTTCGGTCACTCCACGCAATTGCGCGATCTGACGGTCGGAGAAGCCGTGACGCTTCACCTGCCGGAGCAGATCGGCCGACAGGGTCTCGGCCGCACGAATGGAGTCGGCGAGCTCGTTGATCACAGCGATCTGATCGAGGAACCACGGATCAATGTCGGTTGCTTCGTGAACCTCGTCGGGGGTCGCCCCTGCCCACAACGCCAGTTGCACCTCCCGCAGCCGACCATCGCGGGGCACCGGCATCGTCGAAAGCAGAGCCGGGACGTCGACCTCACCGCGTGACGCGGGCCAGGCGAAATTCGCCTCAGAACGTTCGATGGAACGCAATGCCTTCTGCAGGGCCTCGGTGAAGTTGCGGCCAATAGCCATCGCTTCTCCGACACTCTTCATCGTGGTTGTCAACACCGGATCGGCCGAGGGGAATTTCTCGAAAGCGAATCGCGGCACCTTCACCACGATGTAGTCAAGGCTCGGTTCAAAGGAAGCCGGCGTGACGCGAGTGATGTCGTTGGGAATCTCATCAAGGGTGTAACCAACAGCGAGCTTGGCCGCAATCTTGGCAATGGGAAAGCCGGTGGCCTTCGATGCCAACGCCGACGATCGGGAAACGCGAGGGTTCATTTCAATGACAATCATGCGTCCGTCATCAGGATTGATGGCGAACTGAATGTTGCAGCCGCCGGTTTCGACGCCCACCTTGCGGATGACGTCGATGCCGACATCGCGCATGAGCTGATATTCGCGGTCAGTCAGGGTAACAGCTGGCGCCACGGTGATCGAGTCACCAGTGTGCACGCCCATCGGATCAAGGTTCTCGATTGAACAGACGACCACGACATTGTCGTTACGGTCGCGCATCAACTCAAGTTCGTACTCTTTCCAGCCAAGGATCGACTCCTCGAGCAGCACCTCGGTGGTGGGACTGGCAGTAAGGCCGGCTCCGGCAATGCGAAGCAAATCTGCTTCATCGCGAGCGATTCCAGAGCCAGCGCCCCCCATGGTGAATGAGGGTCGCACGACCACCGGGTAGCCCAGATCGGCAACAGCAGCGAAACACTCATCCATCGCGTGACACACAAAACTGCGGGCACTTTCGGCCTGGTATCCATCGATGACAATGTCAGCGACGATTTCCTTGAATCGCTCACGATTCTCGCCAGCTTCGATCGCTTCCACACTCGCGCCGATGAGTCGCACGCCGTACTGCTCAAGAACGCCGAGTTCGTTGAGCGCCATCGCAGCATTGAGAGCTGTCTGACCCCCCAGAGTTGCGAGCAAGGCATCGGGTCGCTCACGCTCAATGATGCGAGTGAGAATGTCGGGAGTGATGGGTTCGACGTAGGTGGCGTCAGCGAATTCAGGGTCAGTCATGATCGTTGCGGGATTGCTGTTGACCAGCACTACGCGAAATCCTTCAGCGCGCAGGACGCGGCATGCTTGGGTACCCGAATAATCGAATTCGCAGGCCTGACCGATGACGATGGGGCCGGAGCCGATCACCATGATGCTCGAGATGTCGGTGCGGCGCGGCATCAGCGGCCACCGTCCTTTCGGGTCGTGGCCATCAGATCAACGAATCGGTCGAACAGGTAGGCCGAATCATGCGGACCTGCGGCGGCCTCGGGGTGGTACTGAACTGAGAACGCCGGAACATCAAGACAACGCAAGCCCTCAACCACCTGATCGTTGAGTCCAATGTGGCTCACTTCGACTCGACCGAATTCTGTGTCGCTGACACGATCAATGGGCGCGTCGACAGCAAAGCCGTGATTGTGTGCGGTGATTTCAACGCGTCCGCTCGCGCGATCGAGTACCGGCTGGTTAATGCCGCGATGACCAAACGGCAGCTTGTAGGTGCCAAAGCCCAGAGCGCGTCCGAGAATCTGGTGTCCGAAGCAGATTCCGAACATGGGAACGCCGCTGGCCAATACCTCGCGCACTAGCTGGACCGCGGCATCGGCAGTTGCCGGGTCACCTGGTCCGTTCGACAGAAAGACGCCGTCATAGCCCAACAACTCGGCGGCCGGTGTGGAAGCGGGAACGACAACGACTTCAACTCCGCGCTCGGCAAGCCGGCGCGGCGTCATCGCTTTGATTCCTAGGTCAACTGCGGCCACCCGAAAACGTGTCGGCCCATCAGCGGCAACGGTGTACGCCTCCCCCACCGTCACTTCCGCGGTCAGGTCAGCCCCCGCCATTCCCGGCGACTGACGCACTCGCTCAACCAGTTCTTCGACGGGTTGACCCGAAGCATCGCCGCTAAACAGGCCCACGCGCATGGCACCCCGATCGCGCAGGTGCCTGGTCAGAGCGCGCGTGTCAACTTCACATACGCCAACGATGCCATCGCGTCGCAGATCATCATCGAGGGTGCGCTTCGACCGCCAATTGCTGGCGATGCGACTGGGGTCTCGCACGACATAGCCAGCCACCCAGATTCGCCGCGACTCAGGGTCGTCGTCGTTGACCCCGGCATTACCGATGTGAGGGGCCGTCATCACAACGACCTGACGCTGGTAGGACGGGTCGGTGAGAGTTTCCTGATAGCCCGTCATGCCCGTTGAGAAGACCGCTTCGCCAAATGATTCACCCACTGCACCAAAGGATCGACCGCGAAAAACGCGTCCATCTTCAAGCACCAGCAGTGCAGGAACACGCTGCTCGGTGTTCGCGTTCATGCGTCACTTCCGTAGGTGCGGCGTCCGCGAAGGAAGGTGGCAACAATGCGCGTTGGTAAGTCGAGTCCTGCGTACGGAGTGTTGCGCGAACGCGACGCGAGCGCCGACGCAGTCACCACCGTGCGCGCAGCGGGGTCAATAAGCACGAGGTTCGCAGGCTCGCCGGGTGCAATGGGACGACCCTGGCCCTCGAGCCGGCCGATGCGGGCCGGCGCGATCGACATGCGATCAGCAACTCCTGCCCAGTCGAGCAATCCGGTGACGACCATGGTTTCGGCGACCACAGCGAGTGCGGTCTCGAGTCCGAGCATGCCCATTGCCGCGGCCTGCCACTCGCAGTCCTTGTCCTCCGACGGGTGTGGCGCGTGGTCGGTGGCTACGACATCAATCGTTCCGTCGGCAAGTCCCGCGCGCAGCGCCTGAACATCGGCGGCAGTACGCAACGGCGGGTTGACCTTGTAGACGGGGTCGTAGGTCGCTACGAGGTCATCGGTGAGCATCAAGTGATGCGGTGTGACCTCAGCGGTGACGCGAATGCCCCGTGACTTCGCCCATCGAATCAAGTCAACCGAGCCAGCGGTGGATACATGGCACACGTGCAGTCGCGAATCGACATGCTCGGTCAAGAGCACGTCGCGCGCGATGATCGCTTCTTCCGCCACCGCCGGCCAACCCTTGAGGCCGAGCACTCCCGACATCACGCCTTCATTCATCTGCGCGTCTTCGGTCAGCCGGGGTTCTTGGGAATGCTGCGCGATCACTCCATCGAATGCCTTGACGTACTCGAGCGCGCGCCGCATCAGCAGTGCGTCAGACACGCACTTGCCGTCATCACTGAACACGCGCACGCGGGCAGCGGAGTCGGCCATCGCACCGAGTTCGGCGAGACGTTGCCCGGCCAGACCGACTGTGACAGCACCAACGGGGTGGACATCGCAGTAGCCTGCCTGCGCCCCAAGTCGCCACACTTGCTCGACGACACCCGCCGTATCTGCTACTGGATCGGTATTGGCCATCGCGTGCACGGCGGTGAATCCTCCGGCGGCAGCAGCGCGGGTACCTGTCTCGACTGTCTCGGCGTCTTCGCGGCCAGGCTCACGTAAGTGCGTGTGCAGGTCGACGAGCCCTGGCAACACGATGAGTGACCGCGCTTCGATCACCGTCGCACCTGCTGTGTCGGCGCTACCCGAGGCGACAACCTCAGCGATCGACTCGCCCGCGATCACCACGTCACGACGTTCGCCATTGATGCTCACATCGCGAATGACGGTGGTACTCATGCGGACTCCTCTTCATCGGCGACTAGTGGCGCTCCCCCCAGCAACAGGTACAACACCGCCATTCGCACACTGACACCGTTCGTGACCTGCTCGACAATCACCGAGCGCTCGGAATCGGCGACATCCGAGCCGATTTCCATTCCGCGATTCATGGGTCCTGGATGCATCACGATTGCATGTTCGGGTAGCGCCGCCATGCGCCGCGCATCGAGTCCGTAGCGGCGGCTGTACTCGCGAGCGCTCGGGAAGAACGCTGAATCCATTCGCTCGGCCTGGACTCGAAGCATCATCACCGCATCAGTCTGGGGAAGCGGTGCGTCGATGCTGTAACTCACATCGCACGGCCACTGCTCGACGCCAACCGGAAGTAGCGTCGGCGGAGCAACAAGGGTGACCTGCGCTCCGAGCGTGTGCAGGAGATGCACATTGCTGCGCGCTACGCGACTGTGCAAGACGTCACCGACGATCGTGACGCGCCGCCCGGCAAGGTCACCCGCTCCCCCGGCGAGGTGCTCACGAATGGTGTACGCATCCAGAAGTGCCTGCGTGGGGTGCTCATGGGTTCCATCTCCCGCGTTGACCACCGACCCGCGAATCCAACCCGAGGTGGCAAGCCGATGCGGAGCGCCACTCGCAGAGTGCCGAATCACCACCGCATCGGCACCCATGGCTTCCAGAGTGAGCGCAGTGTCTTTGAGACTTTCACCCTTCGACACGCTCGAGCCCTTGGCGGAGAAGTTGATGACATCGGCAGAAAGCCGCTTCGCCGCAGCTTCAAAGGAAATGCGCGTGCGAGTCGAGTCTTCGTAGAAGAGGTTCACCACCGTGCGCCCGCGCAATGTGGGCAACTTCTTGATGGGCCGGTCAGCGATCTGTGCGAGCTCTTGCGCCGTGTCAAGCACGAGTAGTGCGTCGTCGCGGGTGAGATCGGCAGCCGACAACAAATGCGCTTTCATGACTGCTCCTTCGGGCCTGACAGGAACACGCCATCTTCACCGTCGCGCTCGGCCAGTGCGACACGCACGTTCTCACGCATCGACGTGGGCAGGTTCTTGCCCACGTAGTCAGCACGGATCGGCAGTTCGCGGTGACCTCGGTCAACGAGGACGGCTAGTTGCACGGCCCGGGGCCGACCCACGTCGTTAAGCGCATCGAGTGCCGCACGCACCGTGCGCCCCGAATAGAGCACATCGTCAACAAGAACGACGAGTGCGTCATCAACACCCGCTGCCGGAATCTCGGTCGGCAACAACGCGCGCGCTGGTCGGCGTCGCAAGTCGTCTCGGTACATGGTGATGTCGAGGGACCCCACCGGTACCGCGCGACCTTGAATTTCCGAAAGCCGGGCACCAAGCCGAGTGGCAAGTTCGACGCCTCGCGTGGGAATGCCCAACAGAATCACATCGTGGGCACCTGTAGTTCGCTCGTCAATCTCATGAGCCATCCGCGTAATCGCGCGGGCAATATCAGATTCAGACATCACCGGCTTGTCACCGGGGTGCATCCCTGCACTGTCCTGGGTGGTCGTCCCAGCATCCATTGTGACCTCCTTCCCCGCCTCACAGGACGGGTCGTTAAAGGATGTCTAGCAACGCCGACCCTACCCCATGCCCGACGGCGCGCCGTCAATCGGGAGGAGGCCTTCGTGAGGAGATGGGGTAAAGCGGCACACTCCCATAGCCGGAATGCATTACGCTCTGTAGCCGGGGGAACTGATAGTCCAAGGAGGACATGTGGCGAGCGATTACGCCAAGGCACTGGGATCTCGACTGCGCGCAATTCGCCAGCAGCAGGGACTGAGTTTGCATGGCGTCGAGGAGAAGTCCAAGGGCCGCTGGAAGGCCGTCGTCATTGGTTCATACGAGCGAGGTGACCGCGCGGTCACCGTACAAAAACTCGCCGAATTGGCTGACTTCTACGGCGTCCCCGTCTCCGAACTGCTCCCCGACAGCGCCCCTGCCTCAGCGTCCGAAGCCCCCCCGCGACTCATTCTCGATCTCGAGCGACTCGGATCAGTACCGGCGGAGAAGGCCGGTCCATTGGCCCGATACGCAGCGGCCATTCAGGCTCAGCGCGGCGACTACAACGGACGAATCCTGTCGATTCGCCAAGAGGACCTGCGCACACTCGGAGTGATCTACGACGAGCCGGCCAGCCGACTGGCCGAGCAACTCATCGCTTGGGGCGTGCTCAATCCTGAAGCACGGCAGGGACTGGACTAACGCGTGGACGCGGACGTCGTGCTGCATGGTGCACGGCGTTCATGAAGGTTTTGACGTGCCCCGGTAGGTCGGCCTGCAACATGTGCGCCGACACCGGGAAAACCGTGACTCCCGACGCCGAATAGCGTTGCAGGGTTGCCACGAAAGCCGCGTCTGGGGCGGCGAGTTCAATGGCAACCCCGACCGAATCGAGCCACGCGAGTGGCATTCCGACATGCTCGCCCGACGGGCCCACCAACCGGGTCTTCCACAGCGGCTCAGCGACTCCCGCTTCACGAATAAGAGTCGTGACCAGATCACCAACACTGTGGCGTGACGCTTGGATTCGTGACATGAGAACAGCGCGAAGCGTGGCCGAACCCTGCCGCGGCCCCTCCCTCACTTCGACTAAGAGTTCATCGAGGGAGGTCAATCCACGGCGTACGCATTCATCAACCAGCACCGCAACCTCGCGCGCGCTATCGGCCCGACGCGCTGTGTCGGCAACGGCGCGACACGTCGACGTCATACGCAATCCATCGACGATCTGCTCGGTGGGCCACCTGCGCGTGCGAGAGACGTCGAGGTAACCGGCCGCCAAGAGGTGATGTTCGTGCGGCATGAGCAGATGCACTGATTCGGGAAGCCGATGATCGTCGCTCACCTCTTGCAACCGCCCGGCCCGCACACCTAGATGACGCAGGACCGTAGGTCCGGCGAGAATTCCATGAGGTGCGGAATACAGGAGCGCGGCACGTTCACGCTGCCGCCGATCGGGTCGACCACCGGTCACCAAATGCACTCCCGGCAATACCCGTGTCCAGGAGCGACCGGCCCGTAGTCGACCACTCGCCGTTGAACTTGGAATACCGATTGCGCGCATCTGCGCTGAACTCACAAGTTCGTCTTGGGCTGATGCGATGTCGGCAAGCCGCTCGCGCCATTCGACGCGAGGAGAAACCGCCCGCACCTCGTGGATAGGTGCGTCAGAGTCACTCAGAAGCGCTGTCATAGCGCGATCGTTCCTGAAATTGTTGACTACACGCAGTGACGTGTGGATAGTTGCCGCGGCTCGCGGTCAGACTCCGCCGCCACCCGACGAACTCGAGCCCATGAGGTGCACCCGCATGCCGTTCGTCGTCCCAGGAACACCCGGTGGTACTCCCGCAACAATGACGACGCGTTCACCCGCGGTGGCACGCCCGATATCAAGCAACGCCTTATCAACTTGAACAACCATGTCGTCGGTATGCATCACGTTGGGAACCAGGAACGTTTCAACTCCCCAGACCAACGCCAACTGACTGCGAACTCGTGCGTTCGGGGTGAAAGCCAGCAGCGAGGTACGTGATCGCCAACGCGAAATCATCCGAGCTGACAATCCCGTTTCGGTGAACGCGATGAGATTAGACGCGCCCACCGCATCAGCGACATCAACGGCGGCCCGGGTCAGAGCCTTGGCGGTGGAACCGCGCACCGGCGAGTTCGACAGTGCTGCCAACATGTCATCAATCCGGTCGCCGCCACCGCCGGATGTGTCCTGTAAGGCCGGCAACTTGTGCAACGCCTCTTGCTCGACGTGAGAAATGATGCGACTCATCGTCGACACCACCAAGGCCGGATGCACACCCACACTGGTTTCGCCCGACAACATGAGTGCATCGGTGCCATCGAGTACGGCATTTGCGACATCGCTGACCTCGGCACGCGTCGGGCGCGATGCGCTGATCATCGAGTCGAGCATCTGCGTGGCCACAATGACCGGCTTGGCCGCCAGCCGACACAGGGTAATTGCACGCTTTTGAACGAGAGGCACTCTCTCGAGTGGGAGTTCGACTCCGAGGTCGCCGCGCGCCACCATCACGCCATCGAAGGCCGCCACGATTTCATCGAGATTGTCGACAGCCTGAGGCTTCTCGACCTTGGCGAGCACCGGAAGTCGCAGGCCTTCCTCGTCCATAATGTGATGCACATCAACGACATCGGCGGCCGAACGTACGAATGACAAGGCGATCATGTCGCACCCGGTGCGCAGTGCCCAGCGCAGGTCGTCGATGTCCTTCTCAGACAGAGCGGGAACACTGACCGCCACACCAGGCAAGTTCAGACCCTTGTGGCTTGAGACCGGCCCACCCTCGATGACGCAGGTCACCACCCGCGGACCATCGACCTCGACGACCTCCAACGCAACGCGCCCGTCGTCGATCAAGATGCGGTCACCGGCGTGGCAGTCACCGGGCAAACCAAGGAAGGTGGTGGAGCAACCGGTCACATCGCCGTCACGTTCTTCGGTGGTGATGGTGAAGGTCTGACCGTTGGTCAGTACAACAGCACCACCCGAGAATCGGCCCAGTCGAATCTTGGGACCCTGGAGGTCCGCGAGGATTCCGACGCCATGTCCGGCATCATCGGCGGCTCGACGCACAGTGTCGTAAGTGACTTGGTGATCAGTGTGGTCGCCGTGCGACAAATTCAGCCGAGCGACATCCATTCCAGCATCAATGAGCGCGCGAATCGACTCATAGCTCGATGTTGCCGGACCTAACGTACAAACAATCTTGGCGCGACGCACTCTAAGACCCTATCGGTTGGTGGAGGAGGTGAAGGAGAGCGGGAATCCGGTCACGCCAATAACTGCCGGGCCGAAGCGAGAATCGGTGCGTGCAGATTCGTTTCGCCGGTCAGGTAACGGTCGACCGCGGCGGCGGCGGAGCGTCCCTCGGCGATTGCCCACACGATCAACGATTGCCCACGCCCGGCGTCGCCAGCGACGAAAACACCGTCGACAGTCGTGGCGTACTGGTCATCACGCACAATCGTGCCTCGCGTGTCCATGTCGAGTTTCAACTGGTCGGCCAACGACTCGGCCTCCGGTCCGGTGAAACCCATCGCGAGTAGCACGAGGTCGGCCGGAATCTCGCGCTCGGAACCTTCGACCTCGACCAGCGAGCCGTTGACCCACTCAACCTCGCTGAGAACAAGTGCTCGCACTCGTCCCTGTCCATCATCGACGAATCTCTTGGTCGACACCGAGAACACACGCTCACCGCCTTCTTCGTGTGCGCTCGATACGCGATAAACCATCGGGTATGTCGGCCATGGCTGTCCGGCAGGACGCGCCTCCGGTGGCTGCACAAGGATTTCCAACTGGGTTACCGACGCAGCACCGTGGCGATGCGAGGTACCGAGGCAGTCAGCACCGGTGTCTCCCCCACCGATGATGACGACGTGCCGCCCACCGGCGTCGATCACCGGCACTCCGCGGTCGCCTTCTTGAACGCGGTTGGCCAGAGGCAGGAATTCCATGGCTTGATGAATGCCCGCGAGTTCACGGCCGGGAACATCAAGTTCGCGACCGATCGTCGAACCCACTGCCAGGACGATGGCGTCATAGCGACGGCGCAAGTCATCGGCGGTGATATCGGTTCCGATATCCACTCCGGGGCGGAATTTGACTCCCTCTGCTTCCATCTGCGCCAGTCGCCGATCGAGATGCTTCTTCTCCATCTTGAACTCGGGGATTCCATAGCGCAGGAGCCCTCCGATGCGATCGGCTCGTTCAAAGACCGCCACAGTGTGGCCCGCGCGCGCGAGTTGCTGGGCCGCGGCAAGTCCTGCCGGGCCGGAACCGACGACGGCCACGGTGCGGCCAGACAGACGCGAGGGCGGCTGCGGCAGCACCCAGTCCGAATCCCACGCGCGATCGATAATCGACACCTCAACCTGCTTGATGGTGACCGGATCGGCGTTGATTCCGAGCACACACGCCGTTTCACAGGGGGCTGGGCAGAGCCGGCCGGTGAATTCAGGGAAGTTATTCGTCGCGTGTAGTCGCTCGCTGGCGGCACGCCAATCTTCGCGCCACACCAGATCGTTCCACTCGGGAATGAGGTTTCCGAGCGGGCAACCGTTGTGGCAGAACGGAATACCGCAATCCATGCAGCGGCCCGCTTGCTTTTGCAGGTGCTCGGCCGGAAATGGTTCGTACACCTCGCGCCAATCCATCAAGCGCACATCAACCGGACGACGCGTCGGCGTTTCGCGCGCTGTCGTGAGGAAACCCTTCGGATCTGCCATCAGACCGCTCCCATCACATAGGTCATCGAATCAAGTCCCTCAGCCAGAGCACGAGCTTGCGCAGCAAGAACGCGCTTGTACTCACGTGGCATCACCCGTGAGAACCGCGCGAGTCCTTCGTCACCGGCGGCGAGGAGTGCGGCGGCCACGGTTGATCCCGTTTCGTTCGCATGCCGCGTCAACACGGTGCGAAGGAAGGCAAGATCGTCAGCTTCCAGACCCTCAACATCAACCATCTCACTATTGATGCGTAAAGGCTGAGCATCAAGAAGGTAGGCGATTCCACCCGACATTCCGGCCGCGAAGTTGCGTCCGGTCTCACCCAGCACCACCACGCGACCACCTGTCATGTACTCGCAGCCGTGGTCTCCGGTGCCTTCGACCACGACCGTCGCACCCGAGTTGCGAACACAGCACCGCTCACCGACTTTTCCTCGCACCAAGATGGTGCCTGCCGTGGCGCCGTAGGCGATGACGTTGCCGGCGATGATGTTGTCTTCGGCGGCGAAGGTGGCGGTGTCGTGAGGACGCACGACGAGGTAACCACCGCTCAAACCTTTGCCGAGGTAATCGTTAGTGTCACCGATGAGCCGCAGGGTCACGCCAGCCGGAAGGAAGGCACCAAAGGATTGTCCTGCGGAGCCGGTGAACGTGATGTCAACTGACCCCTCAGGCAGTCCCGTTCCACCGAATCGCCGGGTAATTTCCGCGCCCAGCATCGTTCCTACCGTGCGGTTGACATTGCGGATCGGCAACTCGACGCTGACCGGATCGCCGCCCTCAAGAACTCCCTTGCAGGCAGCGATGAGGTCGTTGTCGAGAGCACGATCAAGCCCATGATCTTGTTCGATGATCTGCCGCCGAGGCGCGTCGCCAAGGTCAGGCACGTGCAAGATCGGCGCGAGGTCAAGGCCACTGGCCTTCCAGTGGTCGATCGCCTCACGCGAGTCGATCAGTTCGGCGTGGCCAATGGCTTCGTCGAGGGTACGCAAACCCAATGACGCGAGAATCTCGCGCACCTCTTCGGCGATGTAGTGGAAGAAGGTCTCAACGAACTCGGGCTTACCGGCAAAACGCTCACGCAGAACCGGGTTCTGAGTCGCCACTCCGACCGGACACGTATCAAGGTGACAAACGCGCATCATGACGCACCCCATCACCACCAATGGGGCCGTAGCAAAGCCGAACTCCTCTGCTCCCAGCAATGCCGCGATTACGACATCGCGGCCGGTCTTGAGTTGTCCATCGGTCTGAACGACCACTCGATCGCGCAACCCGTTGAGCATGAGGGTCTGTTGCGTCTCGGCAAGTCCAAGCTCCCACGGTGCACCCGCGTGCTTGAGCGACGTGAGTGGCGATGCTCCCGTGCCGCCGTCGTGACCGCTAATCAAGATGACGTCGGCGTGCGCCTTGGCGACTCCAGCCGCCACAGTTCCCACCCCAACCTCACTGACCAGCTTGACGTGAATACGCGCACGATTGTTGGCGTTCTTGAGATCGTGAATGAGTTGCGCGAGGTCTTCGATCGAGTAGATGTCGTGATGCGGCGGTGGCGAGATCAGGCCAACACCCGGTGTCGAGTGCCGAGTGCGTGCAATCCACGGGTACACCTTGTGACCGGGCAACTGGCCACCTTCACCCGGCTTGGCTCCCTGTGCCACCTTGATCTGCAGGTCGTCGGCGTTGACGAGATACTCGCTGGTCACACCGAATCTTCCGGACGCAACCTGCTTCACCGCCGACCGCCTGGAGTCACCATTAGGCAGTGGGATGAAACGCTCGGGGTCTTCGCCACCTTCACCCGTATTCGACTTGGCGCCGAGTCGGTTCATGGCAATGGCCAGCGTTTCGTGCGCCTCTTGCGAAATTGATCCGTACGACATCGCACCCGTTGAGAAACGACGCACAATGTCGGAGACCGACTCGACCTCATCAAGGGGCACGGGAGTGCACTTGTCATCGCGAAGTCGGAAGAGCCCGCGCAGGGTCATCAGGCGATGCGACTGCGAGTTCACCCGATCGGTGTACTGACGGAACACATCGAACTGCTGATTGCGCGTGGAATGCTGCAGCCGGAAGACAGTTTCGGGATCGAAAAGGTGTGGCTCACCCTCGCGGCGCCATTGGTATTCGCCACCCACGTCCAGCACACGGTGAGCAGGCGAGATTCCACTCGGTGGATAGGCAACGGCATGGCGTTGAGCTACTTCTTGGGCGATGACGTCAAGGCCCACCCCACCCAACTTGCTGGTGGTGCCGGTGAAGTAGCGGTCGACGACCTCATGCGAGAGCCCGATGGCCTCGAAAATCTGCGCACCGCGGTACGACGCGACAGTCGAGACTCCCATCTTGCTCATCACCTTGAGTACGCCCTTGCCCAAGGACTTGATGGTGTTGCGCACCGCCTTTTCCGCACTGATGCCCGACACCACGCCTTGACGCACTAGGTCTTCAACCGTCTCGAGCGCAAGGTACGGGTTGACGGCAGCCGCGCCATAGCCGATCAGCACGGCAACGTGATGGACTTCGCGCACATCGCCGCTCTCGATGAGCAAGCCGACCATCGTGCGGGTGCGCTCGCGCACAAGGTGGTGGTGAACCGCACTACACAGCAGCAGTGAAGGAATGGGAGCCCACTCAGCGCCGCTATCGCGGTCGCTGAGAACGATGAACCGCTTGCCTTGGCGAATCAGCGCGTCGACCTCGTGACAGATCTCGCGCAACCGCTCGGCCAAACCCTCGCCTCCCCCGCTGACGCGGTACAGGCCGCGAATCTTGGCAGCAGCGAAGCCGGGCAGATTGCCGTCGACGTTGATGTGCAGCACCTTGGCCAGCTCATCGTTATCGATCACCGGGAATGGCAGTAGCACCTGTCGACAGTGACCCGCGGACTCTTCGAGCAGGTTGCCCTCGGGCCCAATCACCGTGGCCAGCGAGGTGACAATCTCTTCGCGAATGGCGTCGAGTGGCGGGTTGGTGACCTGCGCGAACAGTTGGCTGAAGTAGTCGAACAGCAATCGCGGTCGATCGGAAAGCGCGGCGATCGGGGAGTCAGTCCCCATCGATCCGATGGGCTCGGTGCCCGCGCGCGCCATCGGCGCAAGCAGCACCCGGAGTTCTTCCTCGGTGTACCCGAATGTTTGTTGACGACGCGCAACCGAATCGTGGGTGTGCACGATGTGCTCACGGTCGGGCAAGGCATCGAGGTGAATGATGCCCGTGCGCAACCACTCGCCGTACGGCGCGGCTGCAGCGAGTTCGGCCTTGATCTCGTCGTCTTCAACGATGCGGCCCTGCGCGGTGTCGACGAGGAACATCCGACCCGGCTGCAACCGCCCTTTGCGCACGATGCGGGCGGGGTCGATGTCGAGAACACCTGCTTCCGATGCCAGCACGACCAGTCCGTCATCCGTGACCCAGAATCGACCAGGGCGAAGACCGTTGCGGTCAAGAACCGCGCCAATCACTGTTCCGTCGGTGAATGAAACGTTGGCCGGCCCATCCCACGGTTCCATCAATGTGGCGTGGAACTCGTAGAAAGCACGACGTGCGGAATCCATCTCGGTGTGGTTCTCCCACGCCTCAGGAATCATCATCAGCACAGCGTGCGGCAGGCTGCGACCACCCAGGTGTAGCAACTCGAGCACCTCATCAAAGGATGCTGAGTCACTACCGCCCCGAGTGCAGATCGGGAAGAGCCGCTCGAGGTCACCTGGAATCAGGTCACTGGTGAGCATCGCTTCACGGGCCTGCATCCAGTTGCGGTTTCCCATGACGGTGTTGATCTCGCCGTTGTGGGCAATGAGTCGGTACGGGTGAGCAAGCGGCCACGACGGGAAGGTGTTCGTGGAGAACCGTGAGTGAACCAAACTCAGGGCGCTGGCAACCCGCTCATCGGACAGGTCGGGGTAGAAAGGCTCGAGTTGCCCGGTAGTGAGCATTCCCTTGTAGACCATCGTGCGACTGGACAACGAGGCGAAATACACCATGGCATCGTGCTCAGCGCGTCGACGCAGCACGAAAGCCATGCGCTCGAGTTCGAGGCCTTCTTGCCCGTGCAGCCCAGCAACGAACAACTGCCGGAATCGAGGCATCACACTGCGCGCCGTTGTACCCACCATCGACGAATCAGTCGGAACCTCGCGCCACCCCAGCACGCGCAATCCCTCAACTGCAGCCAACGCATCGATATTGGCGATGGCCGTGGCTTCCGCTTCGTCATCAGCCGGAAGGAACGCAATGCCGGTGGCGTAGGCACCCTTGGCGGGAAGGTCGAAAGAAACCACGTCACGCAGGAAGGCATCGGGAACTTGAATCAAGATTCCCGCCCCATCACCTGAATCAGGTTCGGCACCCGAGGCACCGCGGTGATCGAGGTTGAGCAGCGCCGTGAGCGCCTGCTGCACTACTTCGTGGCTAGGAACTGCGTCAAGTCGGGCCACGAAGGCCACACCGCAAGCATCGCGCTCGGCCGCAGGGTCGTACAGTCCCTGGGCCGTAGGAACAGCACTAAAGAGGCTGAACGGACTGGTGCTCATGAAGTACTCCGAGGTCGTCCACACGCGGTCACAATGACCAACTGTCCGTATCGGCGCGGTTGCACCGTACGAGCAGGGGGACGACGCTGGCCCTTACTGCTGTGAGGAGCGTATCAGGGTTCTTCGGCGAGGAACTCGACCGCTACATCCTCCTCCGAGGGGGCGCCATCCTCAGAGATCTCGCTCTCAACGGCCAACGACTCGTCCTCGCTGGCAGGCTGCCGGTAAACGACGGTCTCTCGCCCGGGGCGCATGCGTGCGGACACGATCAGGTAGATCAGCGCCCCGATGCCGACGGCGATGGAGGTGAACACGTTGAAGCGCAGTCCGAACAGATGTGCTGCGTCGTCAATGCGCAGCGACTCCCACACGGTGCGACCCACGCAGTACAACAGGATGTAGAGGGCAAAGACCCGACCGTGACCCATTCGCAATCGCTTGTCCGCCCACACCAGCACGCCGGCGATGAGCAAGCACCAGATCGATTCATAGAGGAAAGTCGGGTGGAAGGTGCTGAACTGCTCGTACCCGGTAGGACGATGCTCGGGGTCGATCTGCAGCCCCCAGGGGAGCGTGGTGGGAGCGCCAAAGAGTTCCTGATTGAAGTAGTTTCCCCAACGACCGATGGCCTGAGCAACCACGATTCCCGGAGCAATCGCATCCGCTAAGGGAGGGAGCAAGATGCCCTTGCGCCGCGCGCCAATCCAGGCGCCGAGCGCACCGACGGAGACGGCACCCCAGATGCCGAGGCCACCGTTCCAAATCTCCAACGACGCGATGAAACCCTTGCCATTGGCTCCGAAATAGGCCGGCCAGTCGGTGAGCACGTGGTACAGGCGCGCTCCGACAATTCCGAACGGCACTGCCCACACGGCAATGTCAGCGACATCACCTGACACTCCCCCGCGCTCAATCCACCGTCGCGAACCGATCACGATCGCCACGACGATTCCGAGCAGAATCAACAGCGCATAGGCGCGCAGCGGAAGCGGCCCTAAGTTCCACACACCCTGAGACGGGCTGGGCAGGTAGGCCGGAAGTGCGTTGTTGGCACCTGCGGTGGCAGATGCCAGCAGGCTCACTTCTTCGCTGCAGCCGCGACGGCCGCGTCGAGCTTGGCCTTGTCGGCAAGCACCTCGTTGGGAACCTCAGTACCGTTCAAGAATCCGGCCGGCGTACCCGGGATGGCCTTGTCGTTGAACAATTGCAACGAGTTGACCGCCCAACCCAGATACGTACCATCCTTCACGCACTTTTCGAAGGTGGTGTACGCGTCGCCGCTGATTCCGGACTGCTTGCCAAAGTCGAGGAGGGCTGCCTCCGTGTAGCCGGCACCCTCGGGGGTCGGTTGATTGGCGAACACCACGTTGTGGAACTCAGCGGTCTTGCCCGCGTCAATCGCGCATCCCCATGCCGCAATGGCACGAATTGACGAACTCGGGGCTCCCGCCTTGGTGTTATCGGCCGCAAGCTTGGCGTCGAGGAATGCCGTGGGGCGCCAGAACAACTGGGCCTTCCCACCGGTGGCGAGTTCCTCAATTCCCTGACCGTTGGCCTTCTCAACACTGGCGCACGCGGGGCACTGGAAGTCTTCCCACAACTGCAGCACAGGCGCGGTCGTAGGAGCGGTGCCATACGGCACCGCGTACGCGTTGTCGCCCGAGTTCACCACTCCCTTGGGCAGGGCGGCATCAGGATTCGGCGTGGGCAGTGCGATCGACGTTCCATTGGATGTCGTACTACTGCGCGATTGCCAGACGGCACCACCAACAATGGCGCCCACAATAACCAGGACGGCGACACCGCCGATGATCTTGATCGTGCGATCACGTCGCTTCTCGGATGCCTCCTGCGCAGCGCGTGCCGCAGCAGCCTTGTCTCGGCGATCTCTCGCAGACGTGGGCTTCGAACCTTTGTCCGACCCGCTGGTGCTCATCGCGCTGCCTCCTGGAATTCGAGTTCATCACTGTCGTCACGCTCGCGCGGTTGCGACTGGGTGCGGTCTAGGGAAAACAGGGTCTTCGGCCACACAGCGAGCCACACGGCCATCCCTGCAAAAAGCAGATCCCGCAGGATCTCCGAGCTGTACCGCCAGGTTTTACCCGACTCGCTGACATCGCCTCCGCCGCCAAAACAACCGCAGTCGATCGAATAGCCCCGAGCCCACACGCTGCCGATGCCGATGATGAACGCACACATCAAGATGGCGGTGATGATCGCGGCCCAGCGAGTCAGCAGTCCGACCAGTAGCAATACGGCCAGCAGTACCTCGCCTGCGGGCAACAGCCAGCCCAACACTCCCGCGATATCACCTGTCATGCCAGGAATGCGGTAGGCGATGATCGCCGACCGGGCGCCGCTCGGCTCGAGGAGTTTGCTGATGCCGGCGAACCCGAGAATGCCTGCGAGCACGATGCGGAAGATCAACCCAATGACAGGGTGACCCCAGATACGCCGAGTCGACGGCTTCACTGCCGTCATCTCGTTGGCCATCGATCCTCCAAATCAAGCGTGGGATGCAGGGTTGACTCTCTCACGACGAGGCACACGTGCGAGGAATCACCCCTGTGAACTGTCGAACGTTGACCTAGCCCCGTGCGTTCCCCACATCAGCGGCGTCTCACGCCAGCGGCCAGACTGACCGTCAACGCCGCCACCGCGTCGAGTCCGGCCCCACGCGAGGGAGCGTCGAGCAAAGCCCGCACAAACGCCGAGCCCACGATCACCCCGTCGGCATAAGCGGCCACTTCGGCGGCTTGGTCGCCCGTTGAGACACCCAGACCCACCGCGATCGGTCGATCGGTGAGCGCACGCGTGCGCGCCACCAAATCTCCCGCCGCAGAGCCCACAGTGGTGCGTGTTCCGGTGACACCCATCGTGGACGCTGCGTAGACAAATCCGGTGGTGGCCCCTGCAACAACCGCAATGCGTTCGTCACTCGAACTCGGCGCCACCAGGTAGACCCGGTCAATGCCCGCGGAGTCGGTTGCGCGCATCCACGGTCCTGACTCCTCAGGCGTGAGGTCAGGGGTAATGACACCGACCCCACCGGAGCCAGCCAGATCGCGTGCGAAGGCCTCAACTCCGTACTTCTCGATCGGGTTCCAGTACGACATCACCAAGGTGGGCGCACCGGTGGCCGCGATGGCAGCCACCGTCGACAGCACAGTGGGAGTCGCTGTACCACCACTGAGCGCAATGTCGACGGCTTGCTGAATGGTGGCGCCATCCATCAGCGGATCGGAGTAGGGAAGACCGACTTCGACAACGTCAACACCGGATTCGACCATGATCGCCATGGCCTCAATGCAGCCGTCGTAATCGGGAAAGCCAGCTGGTAGGTATCCGATCAGGACCGCGCGATTCTCCGCTCGCGCAGCATCGAACTTCTCCTGCAGCGCAGCCATCAGCCAGCAACCTCGGGTGAGGACCCGTCGAGACCGAACCAGCGGGCCGCCGTCTCAACATCCTTATCGCCGCGACCTGAGAGATTGACGACAATGACTGCGTGAGGACCGAGTTCGCGTCCGAGCCTCATCGCTCCTGCAAGGCCATGTGCTGACTCGATGGCGGGGATGATTCCCTCGGTTCGACACAACGCAGCGAAAGCTCTCATTGCCTCGTCATCGTTGACGGGTTCGTAAATCGCGCGCCCAGTATCGTGCAGCCACGCGTGTTCGGGTCCCACTCCCGGGTAATCAAGACCAGCCGAAATCGAATGCGACGGCATCGTCTGACCCCACTCGTCCTGCATCACGTAAGTGCGTGCACCGTGGAGTACTCCCGGCGAACCACCGCTGAATCGTGCTGCGTGCCGACCCGTCTCAACGCCGTCGCCCCCTGCCTCGTAGCCGCGCAACTGCACCTGCGGGTCGTCGATGAAGGCACTGAAGATTCCCATGGCGTTAGATCCGCCACCCACGCATGCAGCGACGGCATCGGGCAGGCGACCCACACGCTCGAGCACCTGTACTCGTGCCTCACTCCCGATCACGCGATGGAACTCCTTGACCATTTCTGGAAATGGAGCAGGACCGGTGACGGTGCCCAAGATGTAGTGAGTGCGATCAACGCTGGTGACCCAATCACGCATAGCCTCGTTGATGGCGTCCTTGAGAGTGCGGCTTCCGATGGTGACGGGAATCACTTCTGCACCGAGCAACTTCATCCGGGCGACGTTGAGCGCCTGTCGTTGGGTGTCTTCTTCGCCCATGTACACGGTGCACTCAAGCCCCATCAATGCGGCCGCCGTCGCCGTCGCCACACCATGCTGGCCGGCACCTGTTTCGGCGATCACCCGCTTCTTACCCATGCGCACCGCGAGGAGCGCCTGCCCGAGCACGTTGTTGATCTTGTGCGACCCCGTGTGGTTGAGATCTTCACGTTTGAGCAGAACGCGTGCGCCGCCGCAGTACTCGGCCGAGAACCTGCGCGCCTCGCTCAGTGGGCTCGGTCGACCGTTGTAGGTCGTTTGAAGCCAGTCGAGTTCGGCACGGAATGCCGGATCGACCAGCGCAGAACGGAAGGTGGTATCGAGTTCGTCAAGCGCAGCGGTAAGAGCTTCCGGAACAAAGCGGCCACCGTAGTCACCGAAGTGCCCAGCACGCTCCTGCGAATCTGATGACGCAAGCGCCATCAGGCACCCCTTTGATGTTTGACGGCAGGGTGAGATCCAGCCGTGACCAATTCATGAACTGCTGCGCGTGGATTGCTTCCGGTCACCAGGCTCTCGCCCACCAACACCGCATCCGCCCCCGCGTTTGCGTAGGCAATCAGATCGTGAGGTCCGCGAACCCCACTTTCTGCGATGCGCGCAATTCCTGACGGAATCAACGGCGACAGCCTCGCGAATGTTTCGCGATCAACGTCAAGCGTGCGCAGATTACGGGCATTCACGCCAATGACGCGCGCGCCCGCGACAACGGCCCGATTGACCTCGTCTTCGTCGTGAACCTCAACGAGTGGTGTGAGACCTAGACTTTCTGCCCGTTCAATCAGAGAGACCAGCGCGTCCTGCTCAAGTGCAGCGACTATCAGAAGTGCCACGTCGGCGCCGTAGGCCCGTGCTTCCCACAATTGGTAACTGGTGACGATGAAGTCTTTGCGCAGCACCGGAATATCGACGGCGGCACGCACTGCTTTGAGATCGGCAAGGGAACCACCGAATCGTCGCTGCTCGGTGAGCACGCTAATGCAATGCGCACCGCCTCGCTCGTATTCACGAGCGAGCTCAGCGGGGTCAGCGATCTCAGCGAGATCTCCCTTACTGGGGCTGCGCCGTTTGACCTCAGCAATCACGGCAACGTCGTTGCCCAAGAGCGCGGGCAGGAGGGGACGTACGGGCGCGGCAGCAGCTGCGCGTTCCTTGAGATCGTCGAGAGGCACGCACTCTTGACGCTGGGCCAAATCAGCGCGCACACCCACGAGGATGTCGTCGAGGACTGTCACACACCGAGGGTAACGAGAAGCGTCCAGTCGCGCGAGGTCAGCCCGCCCAGAGCTCGGATGCGAAGTAGGAACCCGCGGGCATATTGCGGTACACCGTCCAGACCAGCAGCGCGATGAGGGCCGCAACGAACAGCACCCGTTGCACTTCGGGACGCGGCGACGACCCTGGCATTGGTCGGCCAGTCCATCGACTCCACGCCCAGACCAGCCATGCGATCACTGCGAACGGCGCCAGCATCACCACCAGCGCGTTGTGGTCGAACGCACCACCGACATCACCGGTCAGAAGCGATCGAGTACAGCGCAGCCCACCGCAGAAGGGACAATCCAATCCACTCACCAGTTTGGTGGGGCACGTCGGGTAGTGCCCGGGGGTGTTCGGATCGGCGGCAAGCAACAGGACACATCCGGCGGCCACAACTCCGGCGGTCAGCAACGGCGCACGCATCCGCGTCCAGCGAGAGCGCTCGAGGGGGGCTTCGGGTGCAGTCACGTCCTGCGCCTGCCGGCTCGCGATGTCGTTCACCACACCAGACTACGACGCGCTGAACGGAATACGCACTGTGAAACGCGCGCCACCTTCAGCAGCGTGCCCTGCCTCAGCAGTGCCTCCCAGCCGCGTGGCCAGGCTGCCCACGAGGGCCAATCCGATGCCCGTGCCCACCTTGCGCACCCCGTGATACCGCGAATGGAGTTCGGCAGGAACGAATGCAACCGACAAGTCATCGGCAGTCAGGCCCGGCCCGCCATCCCTGACCTCCACCACAACTAGGTCACCCTCACGGCGCACCGCCAACACAATCGGCGCACCAGCCGGGGTGACACGCAACGCGTTCTCGGCCAGATTGTCAACGATCTGACGCAGTCGGAGTGGATCGGTTACCGTTTCTAACGGCTCGCCCGGAGGTTCGAGGTGGAACAACACGCCATCCCTCGCACAGCGGTCTTCCCACACTTGTGCGGCATCGTAGGCAAACCGCTGCATGTCGACCGGACTGCGATCGAGTCGCACATCGACGGCACCCACTCGGCCTAGATCAAGCAGGTCAGAGACGAGCCGCTCGAGCCGGTCAGACTCGCCCACAACGATGGCTCCCGTGCGGGCCATGTCCTCGGGAGACACCACCCCGTCCCTCAACGCCTCGCCGTAACCTTTGACAGCCGTCAAGGGCGTGCGCAACTCATGTGACACCGACATCAGGAAAGCCCGCTGCCGGTTTTCGCTGGTCGCCAACGCCGCCGCCAGCACATTGAGAGAATTCGCGATGTCGGCAATTTCCGCAGGACCCTGAGGCACTAATCGCACATCACGCTCACCTTTGCTGAGCCGCTCGGCCGCCACCGCCGCCTGCCGCAGACTTCGAGTCACCCGGCGCGAGGCAAGCCAGCCGACCAACGCCGATAGCACGAGCCCTAATGCCAATGCGATGAGCATTCGCTTCAGGAGGACCCCCACCGACGCCGTGGCCACCTGAACTTGCTGAACCAGAAGCATTCCCTGATTGCGCGGCAACGATCGACCCTCGATGAAGGTCAGACCCTGCCCGATATCGCGCGTCACCGAAACCGAACCGCCCTGCGTGGTGACGGTCACTTCATCAGCCGTGAGAGGTGGATCAACGGCGGCTCCCCGACTCACGATGTAGCCGGAGATGCCTTGATCCTGAAGGGAACGTACTCGCTCCTTCAGTTCGTGCGGTTCGACGCCACCTTGCCCGCCCAAAAGACCGGCGATGATGTCGGCCTGCTGGGCAAGTGTCGACTGAGCTTGAGTCACCGCTGCCTGGCGCACGATCGGATATGCCACGAGGGCCGAGATGACGACGGTGAGTGCGGCAACACCAGCCGTGAGTAGACCCGTGCGAGTTGCAAGGCTGATCCGGCTGCGGTGCGCGGTCGGCGCCTCAACGACGGGAAGTGCCGGTAGAACCGGCGCTCCGTCACTCACTGGATGCCGCCGGCTCCTCCGCGCCGTATCCCACTCCGCGCACCGTGCGAATAGGACTGGCGTCGCCCAGCTTCGCGCGAACCTGGGCCACGTGCACATCGACGGTGCGAGTACCGACGATGGCCGCGTAGCCCCACACTTCACTGAGAAGTTGCTCGCGAGTGAGGATGCGACCGGGTCGGGCCATCAAGTGGGCGAGCAAATCGAATTCGGTGGCCGTCAAGATGATTTCCTCACTGTCGACCGTGACCCGTCGTGCATCACGATCGAGGGTGACGCGGCCCAACGTGATGGAACGACCCTCTTCCGTCGGCGCAGCTGCCCGGCGTACGACCGACTTCACCCGCGCAACAAGTTCACGTGGCGAGAAGGGCTTGGTGACGTAGTCATCGGCACCCATTTCAAGGCCCAGGACACGGTCGATTTCGTCATCTCGCGCGGTGCAGAAAATGACCGGAGTCCAGTTGCCCTCCGCCCGCAATGCGCGACAGACCTGCGTGCCATCCATGCTCGGCAATCCCACGTCAAGGATGATGGCCACCGGGTGCAGCGAACGAGCCGCCTCAAGCGCTGCTCGACCGTCGGCCTCAACATGTACCCCGAAACCTTCGCGCGACAAGTACAGGCGTAGGAGATCGGAGATTGATCGCTCGTCCTCAGCGACCAGAACTAAGCCCTTTGACGCTTCGAGGGAATTCACAGTTCAAGGATTCCATGTCGAACCGCTCCGCGAGCCCCGAACTGGCTCGTTGCGGGTTCGGACTCGGTCAGGATTTCGCCGCGGCGGAAGACCCACGCGCGGGAACGGCACCAAGACCGGCCATCTGCATGACCTTGCCGACGATGACGCCGATGATGAAGATCGCGAATGACGACCAGAACATCCAAGAGATTCCGAGAATCAACCCAAGCCCCCCGACCAGGAAGGCAAAGATCATGATGATGACGGCGGTCCAGGCTGCGGGCGTTTGCCCGTGTTCGGCCATCGGTGAACTCCTCATCGGTCGGCAGGTCGGTTCTTAGGTCGGCTGCGAGTCACAGGATAGCGCCCCTCCACCACTGGTGGTAGGCAGGCGCCACCGTGGCGACCGTCAGGTCGTCGGGTCTTCCCCGCGGTCGAGAGCGGTCCAGAGGTCAGCTGAACCCCGAGGGTCACTGGGGTTGTCGACCACGGTCGATTCCCCCGCGACGGGCCGCTCATAGCGGCTTCCTAGAGCTGGCCATTGGCGGTAGGTGAGCACGGTGAGAAGTCCGCCCCCCACCACTGCCAGAAGTCCGATGACGGCTAGGAGTGGACCACTCACACTTCGGTCGATGACCACTGCCGCCGAGCCGTCAACGGAGGCCGGAAGGGCCGCCGCGGCCACCTCGGCGAATCCATCGCGCAGGGCGCTCACGCAGACAACGAGGACGGCCAATCCAGCAGCGGTGACAAGCAGCCCAATCAGGAGTCGCAGTGCTCCGCGAGCCGCAAGTAAGCCGCCAATCGCGGCCAGCGAGAGCAGCGCCACCGCCCGCGCCGCAGGAAGGCAGGTGGCTCCATCGAGGGGAACGCTTGCCCCCGCGATGGCTGTCGTGGCCACAGCCCACGTCATCGAACTGCTCAGGATCAGAACTAGCGCACCAGACGCGAGCATCATCAACGCTGTGCGTCGCCGCTGTGGCCCCGACCGCCGAGGCGCCGGCTGTATCTCAGCCATCGCCGACGGGGGTCATGGTGGCAGCCACGGCAACTGCACGCAGTACGGCGGCCGCCTTCGCTGCACACTCGGCGTCTTCTGAAGCCGCCACCGAATCGGCAACAATGCCAGCTCCTGCTTGAACATAGGCAATGCCATCACGCAGCACCGCCGTGCGAATGGCAATCGCCGTGTCAAGATCGCCGGCGAAATCGAAGTACCCAATACATCCGCCGTAGATACCGCGACGCGCGGGTTCAAGGTCATCAATGATCTGCATCGCCCGTGGCTTGGGGGCTCCTGACAACGTGCCGGCCGGGAACGTTGCCGCGAGCAAGTCGTACGCCGTGCGGTCCGCTCCCAACTTGCCAACCACGGTCGACACCAAATGCATGATGTGCGAATACCGCTCGACCGACATGAAGTCGACCACTTCCACAGTTCCCGGTTCGCAGACTCGCCCCAGGTCGTTGCGTCCGAGGTCAACGAGCATGAGGTGTTCGGCGCGCTCCTTGGGATCGGCCAACAGATCCTCCCCCAACGTCGTGTCGTCCTCAGGAGTGGCACCGCGTGGACGCGATCCGGCAATGGGATGCAACAACGCTCGACCCTCGTGCAAGGTGACCAGCGCTTCCGGGCTTGAGCCGACGACGTCAAAAGCCACGCGAGTGGGAAGACTGCCATCATCGGTGGCGTCGGCCACGGGGAAGCGTACGAGATACATATAGGGCGAAGGATTACTCGCGCGCAGGACACGGTAGACATCCAGCGCCGAGGCTTGCGTTGGTTGATCGAAGCGCTGCGACAACACGATTTGAAAAGCGTCGCCGGCTCTAATGTGTTCACGGCAGCGTTCGACACCTTCGCGATAGGTCGCGCTGTCTGTGCGCCGCGTGAATACCGCGGTGGCCTCCGGGTCATAGCGCGCCGCAGACGGAGCAGCGGGCATCGCCAGAGCGGCCTCCATCTGGTCAAGTCGTTTCACAGCATCAGCCCACGCTTCATCCACGCGCGCATCAGTTGCGTCGTAGTTGATTGCGTTGGCGATCAACAGCACAGAACCGTCGGCATGATCGAGTACCGCGAGATCGGTGGCGAGCAGCAAACAGACCTCGGGGATTCCGATTTCGTCAGGATTGGCGTCAGGGAGCCGTTCCCATCGTCGAACCGCGTCGTAACTGATCGCGCCCACTAGGCCCCCGGTAAGCGGTGGGAGTCCCGCGAGCCTCGGGGTATGAAGGGCAGCGACCGTGTCACGCACCGCTTCCAGAGGATCGCCAGTCAGCGGAACACCAACGGGCGGCGATCCAACCCAGTGAGCCGCACCGTTGACTTCTGTCAGCATGGCCGAGCACGCGACACCCACAAAAGAGTAGCGAGACCACGAACGCCCGTGCTCGGCCGATTCCAGCAGGAAAGTTCCCGCACGCTCACCGGCAAGTTTGCGATAAAGCCCAACGGGCGTCTCGCCATCAGCTAGCAGGCGGCGAACAACCGGGATCACCCGTCGATCTCGGGCGAGGGCGCGAAAGCTGTCAAGGTCAGGCGTGGCGGCACCCGCAAGGGTGGCGCTGACCGAGTGGGTCGGCGTCACGAGATTTCGCCTGACAGCAGGCCCGAGTCAAAACACGTGGAATCGCCGGTGTGACATGCCGGACCTGCTTGCTCAACCCTCACCAGCAGGGCGTCGCCATCACAGTCGAGCCGCACCTCAACCACCGTCTGGATGTTTCCGCTGGTTTCACCCTTGACCCAGTACTCGCGGCGCGATCGACTCCAATACGTGGCCCGACCGGTGCCGAGAGTGCGACGCAGAGCCTCACGATCCATCCAGGCCAGCATCAACACCGCTCCCGAATGAGCGTCCTGGGCAATCGCGGGAATGAGCCCATCGGCTCCAAACACCGGCGTGCGCCCAGCGCCACGCGCCGGCTCGCGGGCATGTTCGCTCTCTGTCACACGCCCATTGTGTCGGAAGTTGGTCAGGCCCGAGCCGACGGTCCCTGCTGGCCGTCGCCTCCGGTTCGGCAAGAACTACGGCAGATCTGTCTGTCCTGCCTGTAGCACTGTGGCCTTCTCCCGGTTACCCTTCCAGTGGAGATGACCCATGGTCCAATCAGGACCCCGTCTCGCACGTCACAGGCACGGGGGTGCTGGGTGGAGCTCAACCTGTTAGGCCCACCGGCGGTCGCTTATGCCGACGGTCGGCGTGACCCTTTGCCCCTCGGTCGCCCTGTGCGCGTGTTGACCGCACTCGCCCTCCAGCCAGGTCGAGTGCTCGAACACGACGAAATCGTTGCCGCGGTCTGGGATGGCACACCCCCAGTTACCGCGCGCAACGCCCTGCACGTCTACGTGTCGCGACTGCGAGCACAATTGGGTGCGCGAACGATTGTGACCTCCGGCAGTGGGTACCGCCTGACCCTGCCGGCCAGCAGCATCGACGTCCTACGCTTCGAGTCAGAGGTTCACACCGCGATTGCCGACATTCGCGCGGGGCGCATTCACATCGGCGTTGAAGCACTTGCTGCCGCTCTACCGAATTACCGCGGCGCTCTGCTGGCAGGGCAAACGTTGAGCGAGGCCCTCACTGCCGTGCGCCGACGCCTCGCACAGACGTCCGAGATTGCCCGCGAAGAATTGCTCGGCGGTCGCATCGTGCTTGCGAAACCGGCTGATGCCGCCCTCTTGATCGGGCAAGCACGAGCCCTTGTCGAGCAGGAACCGCTCAGCGAGCGACGCTACGTACTTCTGATGGATTCGCTGCAATTGGCCGGACGCACGGCCGATGCACTGGAGGCGTACACCGGTGCTCGCTCGGTGCTGCACGAGCGAGCCGGACTCGATCCCGGTGACGAACTTCGCGCGGCGCGCGCACGAATTCTCGGCACCGTCGAGCCTGGCTCCTCGCCCGACGGCCCCTCGCTGCACTCACGCCTTGTCGGCCGCGAACGCGAAGTCGATTCGGTGGTGGCGCTGCTCCACGACCGCCGACTGGTCACCATCACGGGAATGAGCGGCTCTGGTAAGTCACGGCTTGCCGCCGAGGCCGTTCGACTGACTCAGCCGTACTTCGCTGGACGCTCGCGAACGGTGAATCTGGTCGACCAATCGATTGCTGAGGATCCGCTCGAGGCAGTGGCGCGCGCAACGGGAGTACCCCCCGAGTCGGTAGTCGGCGAATTGGCCGAGCACCTGCTGCAAGGTCGATTCCTTCTCGTATTGGAATCATGCGAACACCTGCGGATGGGACCTTTCATACAAGACTTGCTGCAGGCACTGCCGGGCCTGAGCATCGTGGCCACGTCACAGCGAGCACTCGGAGCCGCAGGCGAAGTCGTTGTCTGCCTCACGGGTCTGGATGCGGGTACCGACGATACCGTCGCCGTTGATCTTGAGCACACTTCCGGAGTTCAGCTCTACTTACAACGTGCCCGCGAGTCCGGACATCCGGTACCCACCGATCAGATCCCCGACGTCGGTCGCCTAGTTCGACGACTGAGTGGACTTCCGCTTGCCATCGAAATGGCAGCGTCACATCCCGATGGTGGCCGCCCGAACCTGCTGCTCGAACGCACCGCGCTTGAAACGATTCAATTCGAGCGCTGGGACGACAGTGGTCAACTCATTTCGCTCACCGACTCGATTCGGCGCACTCTTGAACTTCTTCCCGAACCCAGCCGACAGTTGCTCGATCTGTTGTCGGTACTCCCCTTACGTGCTCCCGACCAGCTCCTTCTCGAATCAGCCAATGGAAGTGGACCCACGGCGGGTCACCTGCATGAACTCGTGAGTTGGAATTTGGTCACCCGGCCCGATGCACCAGTCTCCCAAGTCGAGCCACTGGCGCTGGTGCGCGAATTGGTGATGTCGCAGCTTGACGATGCTGCGGTCCATTCACTGCATCGGCGCATTCGCACTGGACTGTCGGTACTGTCGGCAGACCTTCTCGTTCGCCCACTCGCGGTGCCGGCCTCGGCTGAGGCATCCGACATGGTCAGGGCGTTGGCAGCTCCAGCAGTCGGTGCGCTGGCGTGGCCCGAGCCGTGGAGCGAGCCAGCGGAACAGACCCTGACGATGCTGCTTCTTATTGATGCCGACGTTGATCAGATCTCTCTGGCAGCCATGGCGTCCACCCTCGCCCAGACCGCCGGCAACGCCTTGCCCCCCGATCTTCGCTACGACCTCCAGCGCGCCCGGCTCGGTTTCGCGTTGACAGGGGCCGACAAGGAAGGCCTTGCTGAGGTCATCGCGGACTTGGCCGAACTCGCATCTCACGCCGATGTCACTCGCCAGGCGGCGTGGGCAGTCGACTCGGTCTTTCTCGCCCTCGAGGATGGACGCCTCTCCGAAGCCACCTCATTGGCAGACGCCGCGTGGGATGCCGTGACTTCGGCCAAGAGCGATGGCGATCCACTCGCCGTGCGCGCCGCTCGCGCCCGCATGCATGCCGTATGGCTGCATCGGGGGGCACAGGACGCCGTCGCTCACGCGCTGCAAGCCGCTGCCCTGGCTGATCGCATCGACTCAACTGAAAGCATTTCTGCATTCGGCGAAGCAGGCGGTCTGCTCGTCAGCGCCGGTGAACTTGATCTGGGTGCGACTTACACCCGCAAGGCCGCGCAACTTGCCTTGCGCTGGAATAGCCCGCACAGCTTGGTCTACGTGTTGTCTCTCGCCGATCTTGCCCTCGAGGAGGGACGTATCAGTGAGTGCCGAGCCATCACGTTGGTTCTGCTCGACCGGGTATGGCGTCGCGGCGATGAGCGGTATCAGAAGTGGTGCCTGATTCGACTGGCCCAAGCAGCAGCACGCAGCGGTGACTCCAAGGAGGCGGCAACGCTGCTCGGCGCTTCGTCGACTGTCGCGTCAGGAACGGCCTGGGAGTCCGATCCGGATGTGTGCGACCTGCTCGCGCAACTTCCGGCAGACCTAGGCGGCGAGGCATTCCGAGAGGCATTCCAGCAAGGGGCCTCGGCGCCGCGCGGCTGGGTCGTTGCTTCGCTCACGACACACATCGATCTGCCCGACACCCTTGAGCCCGAACTGCTCGTTGCGCTACGCGGTAACTAGTGACTCGCGCATTAACGCACCAATTCGCCCGCGTCACGTAGTTCGTTCTTGATGTCGGCAATGCTCACTTCGCCGAAATGCAACACACTCGCAGCAAGCACTGCATCGGCTCCGGCAGCGACCGCGGGCGCGAAATGGCCCAGCCTTCCGGCGCCACCACTTGCAATCAATGGAACGCTGACAGCGGCTCGCACCAACGCAATGAGTTCAAGGTCGTAACCCTCGCGCGTTCCGTCGGCGTCCATTGAATTGAGCAACACCTCTCCGGCACCTAGGCCAGTCGCTTCCCGCGCCCACTCGATGGCATCAATACCCGTGCCTCGGCGACCGCCATGCGTGGTCACTTCAAATCCGCTCTCAGTGCGCGTGTCATCGGTGACGCGACGCGCATCAACCGAGAGAACGACACACTGCGAACCGAAGCGGTGAGCTGCCTCCGCGAGAAGTTCTGGCCGCGCGAGTGCGGCGGTGTTGAGACTCACCTTGTCGGCGCCGGCCCGGAGCAACCGGTCGATGTCAGCCACTTCACGAATTCCGCCACCGACAGTGAGAGGAATGAAGACCTCTTCGGCCGTGCGGCGGACCACGTCGAACACCGTGGCGCGATCGCCGGAGGATGCGGTGATGTCGAGGAAAATGAGTTCGTCGGCTCCGGCGAGGTCATAGGCGCGGGCCAGTTCAACCGGATCTCCCGCATCACGCAGGTTGGTGAAGTTGACACCCTTCACCACTCGCCCTGCATCAACATCGAGGCACGGAATCACTCGGATGGCAACGGTCATGCGTGACTCACCCTGCGACTGCTGCGAGCGCCTCGGACAAGGTGAACGCACCCGCGTACAACGCCTTGCCCACGATGGCGCCTTCGACGCCGAGAGTCGTGAGTTCGTCAAGTGCGAGCAGATCAGCAATGGAGGACACCCCACCTGAGGCGATCACGGGCCGGTCTGTTGCCGCGCACACCTTCCTGAGGAGTTCGATGTTGGGACCGGTCAGAGTGCCGTCCTTGGCAACGTCGGTGACCACGTAACGCGCACACCCATCGGCGTCAAGACGGGCGAGAGTCTCCCAGAGGTCACCTCCCTCTTTCGTCCATCCACGCGCTGCCAACGTGGTTCCTCGCACATCAAGTCCGACAGCAATGCGATCACCATGTCCGACGATGGCGCGTCGCGTCCACTCAGGATCCTCGAGTGCCGCGGTTCCGAGGTTCACCCGGCGGCAACCGGTGGCAAGTGCGGCGGCAAGCGACTCGTCATCGCGGATACCACCCGACAGTTCAACGGGAATATCAAGTCGGCCCACAACGTCGGCCAGTAAGTCGCGGTTACTCCCCCGACCAAATGCTGCATCGAGATCGACCAAGTGAATCCACTGGGCGCCGTCGGCTTGCCAGGCGAGAGCAGCCTCCAGCGGATCGCCATAGCCCGTTTCGGTTCCCGCCTGACCTTGAACAAGACGCACCGCTGTTCCACCGGCAACATCAACCGCGGGCAACAACTCCAGAGCAGGCATGGCACCGACCTTAGTCGGCGGAAGTGAGCGTCGAGACCCAGGTGCGGAGCAGAGCAGCACCGGCATCACCGGACTTCTCCGGGTGAAACTGAACGGCCGACAGCGGCCCATTCTCAACAGCGGCAACAAAAGGTTGACCGTGTTCACTCCAGGTCACCTTCGGTGCCCGCAAGCGGTCGGCTGAGACCTCAAGTTCCCATCTCGTGACTGCGCACGAATGCACGAAGTAGAAGCGCTCTTGCTCAATTCCGCGAAAGAGCACCGAATCCTCGGGCGGCGTCACGGTATTCCACCCCATGTGTGGCAGCACCGGTGCCGTGAGCGGTTCGACGGTGCCCGGCCACTCGCCACAGCCCTGGGTGCGGACGCCGTGCTCACTACCCCACTCAAAGAGCACCTGCATGCCGACACAGATACCAAGAACGGGGCGACTGCCCGCGAGACGGCGTCCGATGAGTTCGTCACCGTGGACTGCGCGTAACCCCTGCATGCACGCTTCAAAGGCCCCCACACCGGGAACGACCAGACCGTCGCAGTCGGCGACCGCTTTACGATCAGCGGTCACGATGACATCGGCTCCGGCACGCACCAAGGCTCGCTCAACTGACAGGAGATTGCCAGACCCGTAGTCGAGTACAACGACGCGTGGATTCACGAGGAAAAGGTTCCTACGCCGCGGGTAAACAAACCGAACACACGACCAGCAAGAAACGACTGACATGCTGAATCTGCTCGAGAGAGCCGCAGGTTCGTATCGCTCAACATGATGAACATTCTAATGGTGCGGCGCGTTATCGCCCTTCACTCGCCGTTGCCCTCTACTGTGGGGTGGTGGCAAGCGCAGACACCGATGTAATCGCACTGTTTCCCCTCGGAACCGTGCTTGTTCCCGGCCAGGTACTGCCCCTGCATGTTTTTGAACCTCGCTACCGGCAATTGGTCCGCGACCTCATCGACGCTCCTGACCACCCTCAGCGCGGACGATCCTTTGGCGTGGTCTCGATCCGCGAAGGACACGAAGTCGGCGCCAACTCAGCGCGGTCGCTCGCGATGGTCGGAACGGCCGCTCGGGTTCAGGTGGTCGAGAAGTATGACGACGGGCGTTACGACATGGTGACGGTCGGAACCGATCGTTTTGAGATCAATGATCTTGATGTCTCGGCCCCCTATCTTCAAGCCCATGTGGCGTGGCTGACCGAGTATGCAGGTGAGTCAACTGACCCGCTTGTCGCCTCCGTGTCCGAACAGTTTGTCGCCTACCGCAATCGACTCAGCAGCATGCTCGACCCAATCCCCTTTGATTCGCTGCCCGCCGATCCCATTGAACTCTCGTACCTCGTAGCGACCGCCATGGTTCTTGACCGGGTAGATCGTCAAGCCCTGCTGGAAAAGCCTGACTCCGCCACGCGCCTGCGTGCTGAGTTGTCGTTATTGCGGCGCGAGTCGGCCTTGGCAGTACACCTGCAATCGATTCCGGCCGGCGATCTCGCGCGCACGGATGCCAGCCTGAACTAACGTGGCAGCGAAAGGTACTCCCGCGACACGTGCACTGCTGGCCGAAGGGGTCACATTCACTCTGCACGAATACGACCACTCTTCGACATCTGAAGGTTACGGCGACCACGCTGCTGCGGCGCTCGGTATTGACTCGCACCGAATTTTCAAAACCCTCATCGCCTCCGTCGACGGAGTACTGATGGTCGCGGTCGTACCGGTTGTCTGGCAACTCGATCTCAAGTCGCTGGCAGCGGCTTGCCTAGGCAAGAAGGCCGCCATGGCCGACCTCGCCGCGGCCGAGCGCAGTACCGGGTACGTGCGGGGAGGCATGTCACCTCTCGGTCAGCGACACACTCTTCGCACCGTGGTCGATAACCATGCTCTCGCCTACTCAACGATGTTCGTGTCGGCCGGACGGCGAGGACTTCAAATCGAACTACCACCGCATGACCTGATTCGCCTCACCGGCGCAACTACCGCCGACATCGGTCGTCAGGACTGATCGTCACCGTCAACGCCGAACTCGGGCGCCTCGGGCGAATTCTGTTCTGCGGGCTCCTCGGGCGAATTCTGTTCTGCGGGATCTGTTTCGGATTCGAGTCCGTACGAGACGCCGAGTGCCACCAGCGAAATCAGCCCACCTACCGACCATGCCAGCAGCACGGGTAGAGCGCGTACTTCTGCTTGGCCGAGCAGCACTCCCACGCCCAGCGCCACCACGGACCCGCATAGACCTCCGACCACCACACCCACGATGAGCGCGATGCCATTGCGGCGTTGCATTCGCGCGACGACCAGCGCCGAAATCACACCCGTGCAGATCGTCACCAGACCGAACATCGCATCAGCGGCAATCGCCAGTTGGGGCTCGCCGCGAATGTCGGCGGCCGACGGTGCGATGAGTGACCAGAGAATGCCCACCGGGATTCCGAGCACGATCATGCCGATGATGACAATTCCGGCGACACGCCACGGACTGTTGGTAACAGGCACTAGAGGCAGCTCGGTCCGAGAAGGGCTTTGAGATCGCCGAACAGGGAGGAATCAGCGTTGACCCGTAGCCGATCATCAAGCCGAAGCAGGGTGGTGCGAGGACCATTGGTGAGTCGTAACTGCACCTCGGTGGTTCCCGGATGCGTTGCCAGCACCTCTTTAAGTCGTTCAACGAGGGGCGGGGTGCACCTCGCCGTGGCCATCGTGACCACCACCGGGCCTCGCGGCCCTTCCGACAGATCGGGAACGGTGACTTCAAGCGCCACCAATCGCGGCGACTCTTCCTCTCGCCGATCGAGGCGGCCCTTGACGACGATGACCGAGTCGGGAGTGAGGTGTGGGCCAACCGCAGCGAAGGTCTGCGGGAACACCATTACCTCAACGGAACCTTCGAGGTCCTCGAGCGAAACGATGGCCCACCGCGCCCCGCTCGATTTGGTGGTCTTATATGACACCGCCGTCACCAAACCACCGACGCTGACGACCTGGCCATCGGCACGATCATCGGAATGCAGTGCTGCGACAGTGCAGTCGGTGGACTGAGCCAGCACATGTTCGACTCCCATCAGGGGGTGATCGCTCACGTAGAGACCGAGCATCTCGCGCTCGGCCGACAGCAGCATCGACTTCTCCCACTCACCTACAGGAATGGTGAGCGCCAGGCCAACGCCAGGTGCGGTGTCGGGTTCGGCATCGGCGAACAGGTCGAACTGTCCGACCGCCTCGGCCCGCTTTGTCTCGAGGACCGCATCGACGGCTTCAGCATGCACTGACAACAAGCCGCGCCGGGTATGGCCAAGTGAGTCGAACGCGCCGGCCTTGATGAGCGACTCGATGACGCGCTTGTTGCACACGCTGGCATCAACCTTGGCCAAGAACTCTGGGAAGTCGACGAATCGGCCCTTGGCGGTACGTGTGACTATCAGCGAATCAACAACGGCTGTTCCGACGTTGCGGATGGCGGAGAGTCCGAATCGGATGTCTGTGCCCACCGGGGTGAAATCGGACTGCGACTCATTCACATCGGGCGGCAACACCTTGATGCCCATATGCCGACACTCGGCCAGATACACCGCCGACTTGTCTTTGTCGTCTTTGACGCTGGTGAGCAGCGCCGCCATGTATTCCGAGGGGTAGTTGGCCTTGAGAAATGCCGTCCAATACGAAACGAGCCCGTACCCCGCAGTGTGCGCCTTATTGAAGGCGTAATCGGAGAATGGGACAAGCACTTCCCACAACGTTCGAACGGCGCCTTCGGAGTAACCGTTCGCCTTCATTCCTTCACTGAAGGGAACGAATTCGGCGTCGAGAATCTCCTTCTTCTTCTTACCCATCGCACGCCGAAGGAGATCGGCCTGACCCAGCGTGTAGCCCGCTAATTTCTGGGCGATCGCCATGACCTGTTCTTGGTACACGATGAGCCCGAAACTCTCACCCAGGATTTCTTCTAACGGTTCAGCGAGTTCAGGATGCAAAGCAACGATCGGCTTGCGGCCGTTCTTGCGATCGGCGTAATCGTTGTGCGCGTTGGCGCCCATCGGGCCAGGCCGGTACAGCGCGAGCACGGCTGAGATGTCATCGAACTTGTCGGGCACCATCGAACGCAAGAGCGAACGCATGGGACCACCGTCGAGTTGGAACACGCCCAGGGTGTCGCCACGGGCCAATAGTTCGTAGGTGATTGCATCGTCGAGTGTGAGTACTTCGAGCACGATGGTTTCGCCACGGTTAGAGGCGATGTTGGCAAGGCAGTCGTCGAGAACCGTAAGGTTGCGCAGGCCCAGGAAGTCCATTTTGAGTAGGCCGAGGGACTCGCACGCGCCCATGTCGAACTGAGTGATGACGGCGCCATCTTGATCGCGTCGCCACAGGGGCACGACATCGATCAGTGGCTCACGGCACAGGATGACACCCGCCGCATGCACACCGGGTTGGCGCTTGAGCCCCTCAAGTCCGCGTGCGGTGTCGACTACCTCGCGCACGTCGGGTTCAGCCTCGTACAGCGCACGAAATTCGGCGGCCTCGCCGTGACGCGCGTCGCTGGTATCGAACACGCCCGCCAAGCTGATGTCTTTGCCCATGACGGCCGGAGGCATGGCCTTAGTGATGCGATCTCCGAGTGAATATGGATGACCGAGGGCACGTGCGGAGTCTTTGATGGCGGCCTTGGCCCTAATGGAGCCATACGTCACGATCTGAGCGACGTGCGTTTCGCCGTACTTTTCGGTGGCGTAACGAATCATGTCGGCGCGACGACGATCGTCGAAGTCGATATCAATATCGGGCATCGAGATGCGCTCAGGGTTGAGGAAGCGCTCAAAGAGCAGCCCATGCTTGATCGGATCGAGTTCGGTGATTCCCAACGCCCATGCGATGATCGCGCCCGCCGCGGAACCTCGACCAGGGCCGACGCGAATGCCGTTCTCCTTGGCATGGCGCACTAAGTCGGCCACAACTAAGAAGTACCCAGGAAACCCCATCTGAATGATGACGCCGACTTCGTACTCGGCCTGAGTGCGGTGCGAAGCAGGCACCGCGGCAGGTGCAAATCGACGGGCGAGGCCGCGCTCGACTTCTTCAATGAGCCACGACTGTTCGGTGTGGCCTTCAGGCACAGTGAATTGGGGCATGAGGTTGGCGTCTTCAGTGAACGACACCTCACATCGCTCTGCGATCAGCAGTGTGTTGTCGCATGCCTCCGGCAATTCGCGCCACACGTCGCGCATCTCGGCGGCTGTCTTGAGATAAAAGTCGCGCCCGTCGAACCTGAATCGATTCGGGTCGTCCATGGTCGTCCGGGTACCGATACACAGCAAGACATCGTGCATCTCGGCCTCACCGGGATACACATAGTGCAGGTCGTTGGTCGCCACGAGTGGCAGGTCAAGAGCGCGGGCGAGCTTCAACAGGTCTTCACGATGGCGGCGCTCGATATCGAGCCCGTGGTCCATCAATTCGCAGTAAAAATTGCCCGGACCGAGAATGTCGCGGAAATCGGCGGCCGCTTCGAGTGCGCGATCGTAATTACCGGCCTGCAGCCAGCGATTGACCTCACCGCTGGGACAACCGGTGGTGGCAATGAGTCCGGCTCCGCACGTCTCAAGCAGTTCTCGATCGAATCGAGGCTTGTAGTAGTAGCCCTCGAGGCTAGCCAAACTCGAAAGTCGGAACAGATTGTGCATGCCCGCCGTGGTTTCGGCCAGCAGGGTCATGTGGGTGTAGTTCTGCTTACCGCGACCCGCCGACGCCTCATCGCCGGCTCGGTTATCTCCTCCCCCACCGAAGTCGAACGGTCCTCGCGTCTTGCGTCCCTGAGGCGCGTAGTACCCCTCCATACCGATGATCGGCTTGACTCCGCCGGCCGTCGCCTTTTTCCAGAATTCGTAAGCGCCGTAGAGGTTTCCGTGATCGGTGATGGCCACCGCCGGCATACCCTGCCGCCCGGCTTCCTTCACGAGGTCACCGATGCGTGCAGCTCCGTCGAGCATCGAGTATTCGGAATGGACGTGCAGGTGCACGAAACCGTCGTCCGACACCGCACCTCCCCAATTGCCGGGCCCCGTAAGGGACCTACCTCTTCACGCTGAGCCTGAAGCCCGCGACAGGCTTGCTCACTGCCGCTGAAACGGGGGAAGGTGCGTTCAGCGGGACCCCCAGACTAGTCGCCAGCGCCGACACCCCGTTCCTGCGACACCCCGCCGTGAGGTGGGTCTCAGCTGGTAAGAGCGTCGAGAGCGGCCAGAGCCTGAGCCGGCAGCGAGACAGCCGCGGCCGCGACGTTTTCCTCGAGGTGGGTAATCGATGAGGTGCCCGGAATCGGCAGGATGGCGGGTGATCGAGCCAGTAGCCACGCGAGGGCCACCTGCGATGGCGGAAGCTCGACCGACGCAACGATGGCCATGAATCGCGCTGCCACGTCATCATTGATCTCGTTCGGGCTCCCGCCCGGCGCCTGCGCACCTGCGAGTGGACCTGCACCCACGGGGAACCAAGGGATAAACACCCGTCCCGTCGCCTCACAATGGTCGACGAGAGCCTCACTGGCCCGGTTCGTCACGTTGTAGAGGTTCTGCACGCTGACCACCGGCACGATGGCGGCAAACTGCTCAAGCTGTTCAACGCCCACTTCCGACAGGCCCACGTGCCGAATCTTCCCGGCCGCCACCATTTCGGCGGCGAATCCGGCCTGGTCTTCGAGCGGCACCGTGGGGTCAATGCGGTGCAGCTGCCAGAGATCAATGCGCTCGACGCCCAGCGCCCGCAAGGACAATTCGAGCGTGTGCTGCAAGTACTTGGGGTGGCCAATGGGAAACCACTCGTGCGGACCCTGACGGGTTAACCCACCCTTAGTGGCCACCAGCACGCCGTCGTAGGGATGGAGCGCTTCGCGAATGAGTTCCTCGGACGTACCGGGGCCATAGGAGTCGGCTGTATCGATGAAGTTGACCCCGAGTTCGACGGCCCGCCGAAGCAACGCCACCGCCGCCGCCGGATCAGCCGGATTCCCCCAGATGCCGGGTCCGGTAATGCGCATCGCGCCATAACCCATGCGATGCACCGCCATCGGGTCGTTGCTGGTGGGAGCGAGGACGAGTGAGCCTGCGGCGGCAGCGGGGAGGGTCATGCCTCCATCCCACCACGTGCCGACGGGGCCTGAAACCCGACGCCCTCACCCGCGGATTCGCTCCGGCGGCCGATGGACCTCAGATACCGGCTGCGAGCAACTCCAACGACCGTGCCAGATCGTCGGGGTACTCGCTTCGAAACTCCACCTGCTGTCCGGTGGCGGGATGCTCGAAGGCAAGCCTCACGGCGTGTAGCCACTGACGGGTGAGCCGAATCTTTCCCGCAAGCACAGGATCGGCTCCGTAGGTGAGATCGCCAACGCACGGGTGTCGCAGCGCCGACAGATGCACACGAATCTGATGGGTACGCCCGGTTTCGAGTCCGATCGTCAGCAAACTTCCGTGCGGAAACGCCTCGAGAGTTTCGTAGTGCGTGACACTTGCACGCCCATTCGCAACAACGGCAAACCGGTGGTCAGCCGTGGGATGACGATCAATGGGCGCATCGATCGTGCCTGCCAATGGATCGAGCAGACCCTGCGCGATCGTGTGGTACTCCTTGTCGACCCGACGTTCCTTGAAAGCACGTTTGAGTTCGCTGTAGGCAATCTCACTCTTCGCCACCACCATCAAGCCGCTGGTTCCGACATCCAGCCGGTGGACGACTCCTTGACGCTCAGCCGCGCCGGAGGTGCTGATCGTGTACCCAGCGCCAGCCAGACCCCCTACGACGGTTGGGCCCGTCCAGCCAGGGCTCGGGTGCGCCGCTACACCCGCCGGCTTATCGACCACCACGATGTCGGGGTCGTCGTAGACGACGACGAGTCCTTCAATGAGCTCGGGAACGATGGCCGGCCCCGTCGCGGGCCCTGGCATCTCAATGTCGAGCCATTGACCGCCCAGCACTCGCTGTGATTTCAGAGCAGTGCTGCCGTCGACGAGCACTCCACCCCCGCCGATGAGATCGGCCGCAGCGGTTCGTGACAGACCGGTGAGGCGAGCGACAGCCGCATCAAGGCGCTCACCTTCGAGCCCATCAGGCACCGGCAAGGACCGCTGCTCCCCCACGGGTCAGGCCCCACTTGCTGGTGAGGAACCCGCATCACTGCCTGAACGGCGACCATCAACTTCAATGCCACGGAAGGCCAAGATCACCATGAGTACTGCCGAACACACAATGCTCATATCGGCCACATTGAAAACCGGCCAGTGCGGAAGTTGGATGAAGTCAACGACGTAGCCACGACCAATGCCCGGTTGCCGCGTGAGGCGATCGATGAGATTGCCGAGCGCTCCACCGAGCAGGCCACCTAGAGCGATCGCCCACCCGACACTGCCCAACTTGCTGGCAGTTCGAACAATGACTGCGGCCACGACAACGGCCAAGAGGCTAAAGATGACGGTGAAACCAGCGCCCAAACTGAAAGCCGCGCCCGTGTTTTCGGTGTAGTTGAGTTGTAACCACTCGCCCAGAATCTTCACGGGAGGTTGGTTGCGGAGGTTCGCGATCGCCCATGCTTTGCTCAGTTGATCGAGCACGATCACCAGGGCGGCAACTCCCAACGTGACGCCCAGAAGCCGGTGCGATCGAGCCTTCGGCACCGGAGGCGGTGATGCCGCGGGGGCGTCATCGAGTTCGGTCATGAGACCAGACTACGGTTGCCGCTGCGAGTCGCGGGCAGCGCCCGAGGGGGATTCGGCGGGACGCGCTTTAGCGGCGATCCTCGCGCTCCTTACAGGTAATGCACATCGTGGCCTTCGGGAAAGCCTGCAGGCGTAGCTTGCCGATCGCGCTACCGCATGATTCACAAACGCCGTAGGTACCGTCGCCAATACGCGCGAGGGCGCGCTCAGACTGCAGCAGGAGATCACGATCGTTGGCCACGATCGACATCTCTTGCTCGCGCTCGTAGGTCTTGCTACCGGCGTCGGCTTGATCGTCGCCTGCGCCGTCGCCAGAGTCTCGAATCAAGTCAGCGATATCGGCCTCAGCAACGGCGATCTGCTCCTGAAGTCGGGTGATTTCCACGCCCAACGCGATGCGCACCCCCTTGAGTTCAGCGGAGGTCCAGGGGCTTTCATCTTCCTTGACCCGAAATCGTGCCGGCGCACGATCAGCGGCCTTCTTTTCACCCGCCACCTTCTTGCCCGATGCGGCCTTCTTGGCAGGAGCGGCCTTCGCCGGAGCCTTCGCTGGCGCCTTCGCTGCCGGCACTGCCTTCTTCGCGGGAGCCTTCTTCGCGGGAGCCTTCGCGGCCGGGGCTGCCTTCTTCAAAGGAGCGGCCTTCGCCGGAGCCTTCGCGGCCGGCGCTACCTTCTTCGCTGGCGCCTTCGCTGGCGCCTTCGCTGGCGCCTTAGTGGCGGCAGCCTTGACAGGAGCCGCCTTCTTCGTGGAAGCCTTCACAGCGCCTACTTTCTTTGCCGCAGTTGTGACCGCCATACCGCGCTCCGATCCAACCCCCGAGATGACCCCCGGCGAGTCACCTATTGGGCGCCGACACTAGGCCACAGCAGGTGACGGTGCAATCACCCACGCCGTAAACGACCTCGACCAGAATCTGCCATCAGATCGGCCCAGCAGCGTGCCACGGTCTCGGCCTCGGCGTCGGGTACGTCAATCACGAGCACTTTGGTGCGGCTTGAGGCACCGTGCAGCAACGAGACGGACGCCTTCGGGACTCCCAGCGCGGTCGCGACAACTTTCAATACGGCCTCGGTGGCGCGACCGTCTACGGCCGGCGCTGTGACCCGAACCACAAGTACCGCCGCATCTCCCTCGCCGTAATGACCGCCCGCCGCAACCTTCGAGGAACCCGGTCGCACCCGCACGGTCCGCGTGATTCGAGCCATGCAAGCACCTCCGTCCACAGACTCACCCACGTCGAACGATATCCTCGGGGAACTGACGTACCCGGCACCCTCAGGCGCCACCCACGGCCGACATGGCCTCGACGACAAGGTGCTGTGATGAGCGAGCCTGGCACGTATCGCTCGGTGCCCGGCCGGATCGATCTTCCGGTGATGGAGCGTGAGATCCTCGATTTCTGGCGAGATCGGCGAGTTTTCGAGCGTTCACTTGAGGCCACGGCCGACGGCGAGCCATGGATCTTCTACGAAGGCCCTCCCACCGCCAACGGCACGCCAGGCGCCCATCACGTCGAAGCGCGAGTGTTCAAGGATGTGTTTCCCCGCTATCGCACGATGAAGGGTCGCCACGTTCCTCGGCGTGCCGGCTGGGACTGTCACGGACTTCCTGTCGAAATCGCGGTCGAGAAGGAATTGGGCTTCGCTGGCAAGCAAGACATTGAGGCCTACGGAGTTGCTGAATTCAACGCGCGCTGCCGCGAGTCGGTGCTGCGTCACGTTGACGAATTCACCGTGATGACTGAGCGCATGGGTTACTGGGTCGACTTCGACGACGCGTACTGGACCATGAACACCGACTACATCCAAAGTGTGTGGTGGTCACTCAAGCAGATCTTTGACGCGGGGCTGCTGGTTGAAGATCACCGTGTCAGCCCCTACTGCCCGCGCTGCGGCACAGGGCTTTCCGATCATGAACTGGCACAGGGCTACGAAACGGTCGTCGATCCGTCGGTGTTCGTCAGGTTCCCCGTCACCTCGGGTGACCTTGTTGAGCGTCACCCCGGCGTCGCCCTCATCGTGTGGACCACGACCCCGTGGACCTTGGTGTCGAACACGGCAGTCGCGGTCAAGCCCGAGGCTGAGTACGTCATAGCGCGTACCGCCAACGGAGAAGTCTTGGTGGTCGCCCGCGATCTCATGTCCTCGCTGCTCGGCGACGATGCAGTCGTGCTCGAGTCACTCACTGGTCGCGATCTCGAGCGAGTGTCCTACCAGCCACCATTCAACCTCGTCGAGATCCCAGACGCGCACTACGTGGTGCTCGCCGAGTACGTCACCACTGACGACGGATCAGGTTTGGTGCATCAGGCTCCAGCATTTGGCGCCGACGACCTTGCCGTGTGTCGCGCCTACGGGCTGCCGGTCGTCAACCCGGTGCGCTCGGACGGCCACTTCGAGGAGTCAGTGCCGCTGGTAGGCGGAATGTTCTTCAAGAAGGCAGATGAGACTCTCGTCGCTGACCTCACCGAACGCGGACTGCTGTTCCGTCATGTTCCGTACGAGCACTCCTACCCGCACTGTTGGCGTTGCCACACCGCGTTGATCTACTACGCGCAGCCTTCGTGGTACATCCGCACCACCGCGGTCAAAGAGCAACTGCTGCGCGAAAATGGTGCCACCAACTGGTTCCCTCCCACGATTCAGTGGGGACGCTACGGCGACTGGCTCACCAACAATGTCGACTGGGCCGTCTCCCGTAACCGGTACTGGGGCACTCCGCTGCCGATCTGGCGGTGCACTGAGGGGCACCTCGTCGCCGTCGCATCATTGACTGAACTAGGTGCGTTGGCAGGTGTTGAACTCAGTAATCTCGATCCGCACCGCCCCTTCGTCGACGACATCACCTTCGACTGCGCTACCTGTGGTGCAGTCGCAACGCGTGTGCCCGAGGTTATTGACTGCTGGTACGACTCCGGTGCCATGCCGTTCGCACAGTTGGGGTATCCACATCGCAACGTCGCCGAATTCGAACAGTCGTACCCTGCCGACTTCATCTGCGAAGCGATCGACCAAACCCGCGGCTGGTTCTACACGTTGATGGCAATCGGAACACTGGTGTTCGATCGCTCGTCGTATCGCAACGTCGTGTGCCTTGGTCACATCCTTGATGAGCAGGGTCGCAAGATGAGCAAGCACGTCGGTAATGTGCTCGAGCCCGTGCCGTTGATGGACGAACACGGCGCTGATGCCGTTCGGTGGTTCATGCTCGCCGGGGGTTCCCCCTGGCAGGCGCGGCGAGTCGGACACCACTCCATCGCCGATGTCGTGCGCAAGACGTTGCTCACCTACTGGAGCACCGTGTCGTTCCAGTCGTTGTACGCACGGGCTGCCAATTTCGAGCCTTCAATCACCGTTGTTCCACCGCCCGCCGAAAGACCCGTACTCGACCGCTGGGCACTGTCCGAAGCGCACCGGGTGGCAGCCGAGGTCGATGCTGCACTCGAGTCCTTCGACACTCAACGGGCTGGTCGGGCTATCTCGTCGTACATCGACGATCTTTCGAACTGGTACGTGCGTCGCTCACGCCGCCGATTCTGGGATGGCGATCCGGCCGCTCTCGGAACCCTGCACGAGTGCCTGCGTATCGTCACCCTCGTCATCGCACCGTTCACACCATTCATCGCCGAACGTGTATGGGGCGATTTGTTCGCCTCAACGTCTCCAGACGAACCCGAATCAGTGCACCTGTCCCGCTGGCCCGCAGTCGACCTCGGCCTGATCGACCCCGACTTGGTGGCGCAGGTCGAACTCACTCGACGCATTGTTGAGCTCGGCCGAGGCGCGCGAGCCGAAGGCAAAGTGCGCACCCGACAACCACTCTCTCGCGCCTTAGTGTCGGCCAGCGGCTGGGACACCATTGACCCCGAACTGGCAGCCCAGGTTGCCGAGGAACTCAATGTTCTGGCACTGGATTCCTTGTCTGGGCAGGTCGCCGATGAGTTGGTCGACGTCGTCGCCAAAGCCAACTTCCGGGCACTGGGCCAGCGCTATGCCAAGGACACTCCGCGCGTGGCCGCCGTGATTGCGGCCGCGGATGCCTTGTCACTGGCTCGCTCACTACGCGAGACCGGCACGGTCTCGGTCACCGTCGACGGACTCGGCGACGTCAGCCTCACCAGTGACGACGTGATCATCACCGAAACTCCGCGCGAAGGATGGTCGGTGGCCTCAGATGCCGGCGCCTCGGTCGCGCTTGACCTGCACCTGACCGACGAATTGCGTCGCATGGGTACCGCCCGAGAAATCGTGCGCATGGTGCAGGAGGCTCGCAAATCAGCCGGATTCGAAGTCAGCGACCGCATCGAATTGTGGTGGTGGAGCGAGGATGCCGATATCACTGCGGCGATGGCCGAGCACAGTGCGTGGATTGCCGGTGAAGTTCTCGCCACGACAGTGGTGGCAAATCGCCCCGATGTCGAAGCGTTTGAGTCAGGCGATGCCGATCTGGGCGTGGGAATCGCCGTTCGCCGCACGACCGACTAGGCGAAACTACTGATCGTCGGCCTGCCGCGGAGGTGCATCCGGAGCTCCTGCGCTATACGGCGACGTGAAAGTCGGCCGTGAGGGTTCCGGTTGAGCCTCGATCGGAGCTGCCACCGCGGGACGCTGAACTGGCTGGGGTGGCACCGGAAGACCGGGCACAGGGCCGGTTTCGGCAGCGCTGACCGGAAGGGGCGCACGCGGAACGGCCGATGCAGGCGGGATGGCAGCCGACACTGCCGTGGATCGAGCGGGTGGCCCATCGACTGCTGGCCGGAAGGGATCTCCGGCTGGCCGCGCGGGCGCAGGCGGCTCGGCTCCTGCGTCGAGATCGTGTAACTGTCCTTCAAGGTAGGCCCGCAGTCGACTTCGGTACTCGCGTTCGAAGCTTCGCAGTTCTTCGATCCGCCGTTCGAGTGCCGCACGCGTTGCAGCCGCGTCAACGGTCGCCTGCTGGGCCTCTACCTGAGCGCGCGCAACGATGGATGCGGCTTCGGTTCTCGCTTCGGAAATCTCAGCATCGGCAGTGCGCTGGGCAACCTGCAACAAACGAGCCATTTCAACGGTCGGATCTTGGGGGGCCGGAACGAGAGCTGCGCCGGTGGGTGCCGGCAGCCGTGCCACATCCGTGGAGGGTGTCGCCAGGGGCGCACTTGATGGAGCCGGAAGTGCCAGCGGCGTAGGCGCTGCCGGTCGAAACTGGGCTGCAGTCAAGCTCGCGACCTGCACTCGGAGCGAATCGCACTCAGAACTCAGCCGAGCAATCTCCGCCTCAACCTCGTCGAGAAAGGAATCGACCTCTTCAAGGCGGTAGCCCTCCTTGAAGCGTACGGTCGAGAACTGCCTATTGCGCACATCCCCGGGAGTTAAAGCCATGTGGATAAGAGTAGTCGCTCAGGTGGCTTCGGCGCCGCAGCACGACGCCGAGCGCGCAGCATCAAAAAGGCAGCAACCGTACCAACGACAGCAGCACGTTGATGATGATGAAGAGCACGAGGAACGACAAATCGAGCGCGACTCCGCCGAGCTTCAATGGCGGAATCACCTTGCGCAGAGCCCTCAGTGGCGGGTCGGTGATCGTATAGATGCCTTCGACGATCAACAGAACAGGACCGCGTGGGGTCCAGTCGCGCGACAGCATCATGACCAGATCCACGATCACCCGGGCGATCAGAATGAGCAAATAAAGCCACAGCAGGGTCGACAGAACCTGCGCCACTGGGGACACCGCGGACTCTCCTCGTTATCGATCGTCGAGCGACGGTCGATCAGCTCTGATTGAAGAACCCGTCCTGGGCGATCTGGGCACGTGCCTCAGCTCCGACATCGACGTTAGCCGGCGACAGAAGGAACACTTTATTCGTCACTCGCTCGATAGTTCCGGACAGTCCGAAGACCAAGCCGGCGGCGAAATCGATGATGCGTTTGGCATCGGAATCATCCATCTCGCTGAGATTGATGATGACCGGCGTTGCCTCGCGGAATTCCTCACCAATGCGACGGGCATCGTTATACGAGCGAGGGTGCAACGCGGTGATGCGGTAGTGACCATCGGCCACCGAGGGTGCGACGGTGGGCCGCCGAGTCGTGGAGCGGTCAACTCGATCGAGGGCGTCGGTGTCGTCAGCGCGCGCTGACGAGGTTGCTCGCGGTACCCGAGTTTCAGGCGCCCTCGAGTCGGGGCGGGCGGGCTCGACAGTGCGAACGGACCGCACCTGACTGCCGCCGTAACGATCTTCATACGACGGCGCGCCGTCGTAGTAATCCTCGTCCGTGTCAAGGTGATCTTCCTCAACAAGGCCGAGGTAGACGGCCATCTTGCGCATTGCGCCAGCCATCTGCCCTCCCCTGCCCATCTGTCACTTCGGCTACCAGCCTTGCAGGAATACCCGCATGGCCCCATCGTCGAGGCCACGAGTGCATCCGGCCTACCGGGTCCACCCTAGGTGATCAGATTACCCGAAGGCGGGTCGGTGACCCAGAATCGACGTGCCGACACGAACGTGTGTCGCGCCTTGTCGGATCGCCGCCTCCAGATCTCCGCTCATCCCCGCTGACACCGCAGTGGCAATTGGGTGATCGATTCGCAGGCGCTCAGAGATTCGCCACAGCCGTGCGAATGCCTCGTCCGGATCGGCATCGAGCGGGGCTACGGCCATGACCCCGCCCAGACGTAGGGATGCGGTTGACTCGACAGCATCGGCCAGCGAGGGGATGTCATCGGCGAGAGCACCCCCGCGAGCGGTCTGGCCGTCGAGTGACACTTGGAGGAGCACGGTCAGTGGCACCTCCGGGTCGCGGGCCGTCGCCAGCGCCGCGATCAATGACTCACGATCAACTGATTGCACGACATCGCAATAGCGCGCCACAGAGCGAGCTTTGTTGCGCTGGAGCTGGCCGATGAAGTGCCACCTGAGCTGCATCGAGGGATCGAGCAACGCAACGTCGTCGTGTTTGGGTGCCGCTTCTTGGTCACGATTTTCACCCACATCGGTGACCCCCAGAATCGCCAAGCGCACCACATCATCGGCCGGCCATGTCTTGGTGACAGCGACCAATGTCAGTTCGTCCCGAGAACGGCCCGCCGCGTTGCACGCCCGGTCAATGCGCTCGTTGACGTCGGCCACGTTGGCCGCCAATTCGGCGCTACGGGGATCGCGACGGGGATTGCTACGGGGATCGCTCCCGGAATCGCTGTCTGCGTTCGCTGTACTCATGAGTCCACCAACGTAATGGCACCACCCTGGCGACCGGTCACTCCGTCGCGCCGGTACGAGTAATGCAGTGACGATTGCGCGGTGCAGATACCCACGTCACTACTCGCCACCTCAAGGCGAGCCAGGTGAGCGGCAATCCCTCGGCGCAAGTCAAGTGACGCTCGTCCGTCGCGTGTCGCACTGGCGGCCTCCGGAACCGTGTCGGCCACTTCATCAACACGCTCCTGCGGCACCGGGTAGCACTCGCCACAGATTCCGGGGCCCACAATTGCCGAGAGGCGACGCGCACCTAACTCGCGCATCGCCTCCACAGCCGCGCCGACAGCGTCGTCGCGCACACCCATCCAGCCGCTGTGGACGGCGCCGACAATCCCCGAGTCGGCGTCGAACAACAGCACCAGCAAGCAATCAGCAGCGAGAGCTGCCACCCCCAGACCAACTTCGGTCGTGACAAGGACATCCGAACCCGGGCGAGGGCCGGACACTCCCTCGACCACGCACACGTCACTACCGTGCGATGCGGACATCACCGCAAGGCGACCGGGCTCAACTCCGAGTTGCGCCGCCACCAACGAACGGTTGATCGCCACAGCGCTCGGATCGTCTCCGACGTGGTCGGCGAGGTTCAGGGAATCGAATGCTCCCTGACTCACCCCGCCGACTCTGTCGGTGAACAGCCACCGGACGGGACCAGATCGTCCCCTCGTGGCGGCGTGATCGGATGACACGCCCGATCGACCTACTTGAGGAAGTCAGGCACGTCGAGATCGTCGTCAGCAGTGTCGTCGAAGACGACGCGGCGCGGCGGCTCAACCTTGGGACGCACCGGACGGTTCTCACCGGTCGGCGGACCTGACGAGCCTGCTGCTGCGGCGGCCGCGGCAGCCGCAGCGTCACCAGGAACAATCGGTTCGTCCGCCGGACGACGTCCCGACGACGCGGGTCGACGAGTCTGAGGCAGTCCCCCATCGAATCCAGCAGCGATCACTGTGACGCGCACCTCGTCACCCAGGGTGTCGTCAATGACAGCACCGAAGATGATGTTGGCGTCGGGGTGAGCAGCATCGGCAACCATCCGCGCGGCCTCGTTGATTTCGAACAGGCCCAGATCGCTACCACCACTGATGGACATGAGAACACCGTGGGCACCTTCGATGCTCGCTTCAAGAAGCGGACTCGAGATGGCCATTTCGGCGGCGGTGATTGCACGATCGTCACCACGTGCCGAACCGATTCCCATCAGCGCACTGCCTGCGCCAGACATCACGCTCTTGACGTCGGCGAAGTCGAGGTTGATCAGACCGGGGGTCGTGATCAGATCGGTGATTCCACTCACACCTTGCAGGAGTACCTGGTCGGCCTGACGGAATGCGTCGATCACACTGATCGCCTTGTCCGACAGCGAGAGCAATCGGTCGTTCGGAATCACGATGAGCGTGTCGACTTCTTCACGCAGTCGCTCGATACCGTTTTCTGCCTGACCCGCGCGACGACGACCTTCGAAACCGAAGGGACGGGTCACAACGCCGATCGTGAGCGCACCCAGTGATTTGGCGATCTTCGCCACGACGGGAGCGCCGCCCGTTCCGGTACCGCCACCTTCACCAGCCGTGACGAAGACCATGTCGGCACCCTTGAGTACCTCTTCGATCTCTTCTCGGTGGTCTTCGGCGGCCTTCATACCGACCTCAGGATCAGCTCCGGCACCGAGTCCGCGAGTGAGCTCGCGACCGATGTCGAGCTTGACGTCAGCATCGCTCATCAGCAGCGCTTGAGCGTCAGTGTTGATGGCGACGAACTCGACGCCCTTCAGTCCAACCTCGATCATCCGGTTGACAGCGTTAACGCCGCCACCGCCGATTCCGACGACCTTGATGACCGCGAGATAGTTCTGCGGTGTAGCCACGATAAATCCTTCCGACAGGCCCCGTGATTGGCCTCCCACGGCCGCACCCGGGTGCTGGGTTCTCCGACGGGCCCTCCCGCCGGTACCGCAGGGTGTTCGCCGGAAGCCGGGGAATCGCCGCCGCCGAAAGTCTCACTCTCAGGTTGAGAGTCAGTTCATCTCACTCTGCAGTCAAAATGGACTGTAGGGAAAGTTCCCGGGGGCGTGCAAGTCCTGAATGTCAAGTGGACCTTGAGGTTTTCAGGATCTGATGCTCGGAAAATCGGGTGCTGAGACGTCATAGACACGCCCGGGTTGCTTCTGCAACACCACTAATACGGCCGCCTTGTCGGCCGCGCGGCCGGCATTTCCCCAGCGAACAGTGTCTCCCGATGCCAGGGTGAGAACCACATCATCCGAGGTGCTCGCCACTATCGTCCGGGTCTGTCGGGCCACAGCGGGCGGCAGCGTCAATAACACCTTCAGTGCAGAGTCTTTACCGGCCCCGGTCGCTCGAACCACTGGCAGGGCTCCTGGGCCCCGCACAGCGGACACCACGTCGCCGGACGAGTCAATGGACCTCCAACCCTCCCCCGTCGAGATCACCGCGACGGCAATCCGCTCCTCGACAACCAGAACGAGGTCGTGAGGAAATCCGCGGCGCACTTCGACGGCACCGACCCGCGGAAGGGCACGCAAGCGACTGGCGACCGCCGCATCGTCGACCCGAGCCAGAGGGGTTCCGATCGCAACTCCTGCTGCCTGACGCACCTGAGCGGCCGTCAGCGTTGTCGAACCTCGGACCTCAATGTTGGTCACCCCGAGCAGCGGTGAGAACCACACCACCCAGATCACCGCGGCACCGAACACCACCACCAGAAGTAGCCAGAGCGCTCGCCTCCCCCACCTGCTGCGGCGAGCTGCGGCACGAACGTGTGCGAGGTCGGTCGGCGCTCGAACGTCAGTCTCGGCAGTCATTGTTGACCCTCGCGAGCCCGCAGTAGATCGAGCACCTCGGGTGCCAACATTCCGATGTCTCCCGCGCCCAGCGTCATCACCACATCGCCAGGACGTGAACGAGCGGCGAGCTGACCGGCCACTTTCGACCACGACGGTTCAAAGGCAACTTGATCGGGGGGCAGTGGAACGTTGTCTGCCATCGTTCGACCGGACGCACCAGGGATGGGCTCCTCCCCCGGCGCAAACACCTCGAGCACCACCACTTCATCGGCGAGGCCCAGCGCATCTCCGAACTCGCGTAGGAACAGTGCGGTGCGGTAGTAGTGGTGCGCCTGGAACGCCACCACCAATCGGCCGTCACCCACCACACTGCGCGCTGCGCGAAGGGTGGCAGCGATCTCGGTCGGGTGATGCGCGTAGTCGTCATAGACGCGAACGCCGTCAGCCGTTCCCCGATACTCGAATCGGCGACGTGTTCCGCTAAACGTTTCGATTCCGGCACGCAATTCAGACTCCGGGAATCCCATCTCGACCCCCATGGCAAGCGCTGCCGTCGAGTTCAGAATGTTGTGCTCACCCGGAACTTGCAGGCGCACAACCCCGAGGCGAACGCCGAGCCGAGTGACCTCGAATTCCCAGCGATCTCCGGCCATGTGCGGGTCATCGATTCGGTAGTCGGCATCGGCATGCAATCCGTACGACAGCACCCGAACTCCGTGTGCCCGGGCTACGTCGATGAGGCGGGCAGCGCCTTCGTCATCGAGGCACGCGACAAGGAAGCCTCCGCGGTCACGGATTCCCGTGGCGAAGTCGAGGAAACCCTGCTCAATGGCCTCGAATGTTCCCCAGTAGTTGAGGTGATCTGGCTCGACGTTGGTGACGATACCCGCGTAGGAGCCGAGCCGCAGGAACGACCCATCACTCTCATCGGCTTCGGCCACGAATACGTCACCCGTACCCAGATAGGCGTTCGATCCCGATTCGTTGAGTTCGCTGCCGATAGCAAAGGAAGGATCGGCGCCGCAGTTTTGCAGTGCGACCGTGAGCATGGACGTGGTCGTCGTCTTGCCATGGGTGCCCGCCACCGCGAGCACGCGTGAATCGGCCATCACAGCCGCAAGTGCCTCGGCCCGATGCAACACCGGTATACCTCGCCGCTGAGCTTCGACTACTTCGGGATTATCCGAGGCGATCGCCGTTGAGATGATGACGCAACGAGGTTCACCACACAGTTCGAGATTCGACGCCGCATGACCCACTGCAATGACTGCCCCTAGCGCACGCACCGAGTCGACGCGCCGTGATTCCTTGGCGTCACTGCCGCTGACTCGCGCACCGCGCGCCAGAAGAAGTCGCGCGATGCCACTCATACCCGCGCCACCGATGCCGACGATATGCGCGCGCTGCAGCGGATCGGTACTTGCCAACGGGGTCATCGGGTTCCTCCGGTTGAAACGGTTTCGCCAGCCACTGCTCGCATCACCATCTGAACAAGTTGATCATCAGCATGCCGACGGCCCAAGGACGCCGCTGCCGCTGAAGCCTGAGCGAGTCGCTCGGGGTTTTGTAAGAGTGGGATGAGGTGACTTCGAAGCCACGAAGCTGATAAATCAGCATCGTCAACGAGCAGCCCTCCGCCGGCTGCCACCACCGGTGCTGCATTCAAACGTTGTTCGCCGTTTCCAATGGGAAGTGGGACATAGGCCGCGGGTAGACCAACTGCAGTCAACTCCGCCACAGTCATCGCACCTGCTCGGCAGAGTGCGACATCGCAGGCGGCATAGGCCCAGTCCATGCGGTCGATGTAGTGCACTGCCCGATAGGCCGGACTCACCGACAGGTCACTGGGCAACTCATTGCGAGCTCCCACCGAATGCAGAACTTGGATTCCTGCTTCAGCTAACTCATACCGGCTGGCGTCGATGGCGTTGTTGAGACTGCGCGCTCCTTGAGAGCCGCCAAACACCAAAAGGGTGGGCAGGGACGGGTCGAGGCCAAACTGTTCGGCCGCCTCGGCGCGCAGCGCGGCTCGATCAAGATCGCGAATCGCTGGTCGGAGCGGTAAACCGATGGCCTCGGCATGAGGCAGGCTTCCGGCGACTGTCTCGGCAACGAACGGGGTAAACCGCGCTGCAATCCGGTTGGCCAGACCTGCCCGAGCGTTCGCTTCGTGTACGACGATGGGTAGTGAGCCGCGTCGGGCCGCGAGGTAGGCCGGCATCGCTACATATCCCCCGAAGCCGACCACCACGTCAGCGTGCGTGCGCGTGAGCACGTTTCCCGCTTCATTCACGGCCGAGCGCAAACGCGAAGGCAAACGCAGGAGATCCACCGACGGCTTGCGCGGGAGTGGAACTGCAGGAATCAGCGCAAGGTCGTATCCGCGAGCGGGCACAAGCGTCATCTCAAGCCCTCGCTCAGTGCCGAGAGCGGTGATCGCAATGTCGGGGTTTTCGCGGCGAAGCGCATCTGCGAGGTTGAGTGCCGGCTCGATATGGCCAGCGGTACCACCGCCGGCGAGTACTACGTGCATCGTCACCGCGCTCCAGCACTCTCAGCCCGTCGCGCCGACGAGGCACGCGCACGCTTGCGGGCACGGTCGGCCAATGCTTTGCGCGCTGCCGGCTCCTGTCGAGCGAAGGCCATCAACAGACCGAGTGCGATGAGAGTCGGCAAGAGCGACGATCCGCCGTACGACACGAGCGGAAGGGGAACACCGGTGATGGGGAGTACGCCAAGCACTGCCCCAAGATTGAGCAACGTCTGGATGCCGATCCACGCCGCGATCGCGGTGCTCGCCAACTGAACGAAGAAATCCTGCGAGTCACGTGCGAGTTTGAGTGCGGACATAATCAGTACGCAGAACAGCACCAACATCGTGATGGTTCCGAGCAGACCCAGCTCCTCACCCACCACGGCGAAAATGAAGTCGGTGTGCGCTTCAGGCAGCGATCCCCACTTCTCGCGGCTGGCCCCGAGTCCTTGCCCCCACCACCCACCGACGGCAAAGGCGTAGCGAGCATGGGTGAGCTGCCACCCCACACCGAGTGGGTCAGCATCAGGATTGAGCCACGCGGCGAATCTCCCCATGCGGTACGAGGCGCCCATCGACAGCAGCGCGATTGCGGCACCCGCGAGTGCACCCAGACCAAGAAACACCCATGCGCCCGCTCCCGCTGCAAACAGCAGGCCGGCCACAATCGGCATCAGGATGAGCACGGTGCCGAGGTCCTTTTCCAACAAGACCAACGCAACGATCAGACCGCTAATGGGCAGCAACGGAACCAGCAGGTGACGCGGATCGCGCAACATCGTCTGTTTGCGCGTCAGCAAGTCGGCACCCCAGATCACCAGCGCAAGTTTGGCTAGTTCACTGGGTTGGAATCGGAACGGTCCACCCAGTGCAATCCAATTGCGTTGACCTGCAACCGACACACCAATCACCAGAACCGCAACAAGCAACACGAAGGAGCCGCCGAGAAGCGGCCACGCGAGGCGGCGAATCGACGCGATCGGCACACGCGAGATTACAAGCATCAACACCACGCCGAAACCGGCGAACATGAACTGTCGTTGTGCGAGGACAAATGACGATCCGAACACTTTGTACGACTCGACACTCGACGCCGACAACACCATGACCAGTCCGAGCGCCAACAGCAATGTGGTCGAACCCACCAGTAGGTGATAGGTGGCCAGTGGACTAGACAGCAGTCCGCGCACGCGGCCCACGGGCCGCTCGTGCACCAAGGTGGCGTTCACAGCACACCACCCGCCGCCACAACCGCCAGAGCGAACTCGTCACCGCGGTGGGCGTAGTCGCGGAACATATCCCACGATGCACACCCAGGCGCCAACACCACGGTGTCGCCAGCGCGCGCAAGACCGTGGGCGGCGCTCACAACGTCGACCATGACTCCAGTGTCGGTGCGAGAGACCGTCACGACGGGGACATCCGGCGCGTGTCGCGCCAGTGCTGCGGCAATGACGTCCCGATCGGCACCTAAGAGCACCACGCCGCGCAAACGCGGGCGCACCGCACTGACCAATTCGTCGAAGTGTTGACCTTTGGCAAGCCCCCCCGCAATCCACACCACGTCGCCGTATGCCAGCAAGGACGTTTGTGCAGCGTGACAGTTGGTGGCCTTGGAATCATCGATATAGCGAACTCCCTCAATGACTCCCACATCGGCAATGCGATGACCGGCAGGTGTGAAAGTGCGGAGACCTTCACGCACGGCCGTCGCCGACACACCGTGAGCCCGAGCCAAAGCGGCGGCCGCCAGTGCGTTGGCGACATTGTGCGGTGCCTGGGGGTGAACATCGGCCACGTCGGCCAACTCGAGCGCATGGGTGCCCCGCTCGGCCAAGAAGGCACGATCAACCAGTACCCCGTCCACGACACCGAGCATCGAACGCGAGGGGAGTCCAAGAGTGAAGCCCACGGCGCGGCAACCCTCGACAACATCGGCTTCTTCGACCATGTGTTCGGTCGCCGGATCGTCGGCGTTATACACCGCTGCAATCTGTGTGCGCTCGTACACCCGCGCCTTCGCGGCGCTGTAGGCCTCAAAGGATCCGAAGTGGTCAACGTGATCGGGCGCGAGATTCAAGCACACCGCAGCCTCAGGGCTGATTGAGTGAACGAATGGAAGTTGAGGTGCACCCACTTCGACGGCGATGACGTCGACCCCCGTCGGATCCATGACGACTTCGACCAGCGAGCGACCGATGTTGCCAGCCGCCACCGCCCGTTCGCCCGACGCCAGCAACATCGATTCGAGCATCAGCGTGGCGGTGGTTTTCCCGTTGGTACCGGTCACCAGTAACCAGGGTGCGGGCGCTCGCAGATCTCGCAAGCGCCACGCCAATTCGAGTTCACCCCATACCGGGATTCGCTGAGCCAGAGCCCTCACAATCACCGGATGCGACGGAGGTAGCCCTGGCGAGACCACAAGCAGATCAATCTCTGGCGGTAGGAAATCACCCTCACCAAGTCGGGCCGTGGCACCGAGCATTTCCAAAAGCGTCGCGCGTTCGGCCACACGACCGTCGACCGCTGAGTCAGTAACCGTCACGCGCGCGCCTACCTGAATGAGTGCGTCGGCGCACCCGAATCCGGCGACACCCAAGCCAGCGACTGCGACATGAATCGACGACCAATCCGAGCTCCGAGAGAGCGAGGAGACGTCGATCACGAGCGCACCCACTCCCCGTAGAACAGTGCCAATCCCGCCGCGATGCACAGCCCCTGAACAATCCAGAACCGCACGACAATTTGAATCTCTGGCCAGCCCATCATTTCGAAGTGGTGATGCAGTGGCGCCATCTTGAACATTCGCTTGCCGGTGAGTTTGAACGAACCAACCTGTCCGATGACCGACAGCGCAATGATCACGAAGAGTCCGCCGAGCAGCGGAAGAAGCATCTCGGTGCGCGACATGATCGCCAGCCCAGCGATGGCACCGCCAAGCGACAGAGAACCGGTATCGCCCATGAATATCTTCGCGGGGGCAGTGTTCCACCACAGGAAGCCGAAACACGCACCCGCGACAGCAGCCGCGAAGACTGCCAGGTCAAACGGATCGCGCACCAAGTAGCAGCGGTTGAACGCATCGAAGGTGCAACTTTGGCCGAACTGCCACACCCCGATGAGTGTGTAGGCGATAAAGGTCATCACGGCCGCACCCGTAGCGAGCCCGTCGAGACCGTCGGTGAGATTCACAGCATTCGTTGACGCCGTCACGAGGAACCACACCCACAACAAGAACAGTGCAAGCGGCAATACCAGCGCAGTGTCGCGAGTGAATGAGACGGCGCGCGACGCCGGGGTGAGTCCCTCATCGTCGGGAAAGCGGGTGGCAAGGTAAGCGAATGCCAAGGCGACAATCGCCTGACCGAACAGTTTGGTGCGCGCCCGGATACCTGTGCTTCGCTGACGGAAGATCTTGAGATAGTCGTCAGCAAGTCCGACAATGCCCAAACCCAACATCAAGAACAGTGCGAGCAAACCCGACACACTCGGCGATGTCCAGGTTGCGAGGTGCGCCGCCGCATAGGCAACGACCACGGCCACCAGAATCGCTAATCCACCCATTGAGGGGGTTCCGCGCTTACCTTCGTGTGCTGGGTAGTTCTCACCCGCGGTCGACTGCCGGATTGCCTGTGAGTAGCCGTGGCTCCGCAGAATCCGGATCAAGAACGGAGTACCCAGTAGGGAGATCAACAGGCTGAGCGCTCCAGCAACGATGACAAGCTTCACGGCTCACCATCCTTGTCGGAAGAGGGCCCGAGCAGTGCATGCGCCACGCGCTCAAGCCCGATGGATCGCGATGCCTTGATCAGTGCAATGTCATCGGGTGCTAATGCCGCTCCGAGCAGGGCCACGGCACCGTCGACATCGGGGACCCACTGAACACGCCCGGGACCCATCGCCTCAAGCGCTGCCTGATGCAGTGGCAGTGTTCCATCGCCCACGGCGACCAGCCGGTCGATACCGAGATCGGCAACCAGTCGCCCCAATTCGCGGTGTGCCCCCTCACTGGCACTGCCCAGTTCACGCATTTCGCCCAGAACAGCCCAACTCCGGCGCTTCACTCGCTCACTCGCGTCATTCGTGTCATTCATGTCATTCGTGTCATTGGGCGGTCGCGACATGGCCACGAGGGCATCGAGAGCCGCCCGCATCGATTCAGGATTCGCGTTGTAGGCGTCGTTCACAATGACAGTGCCGCTGGAGGTGCGGTCGACTTCCATGCGCCACCGACTAGCGCGACCAACCTCCCCGAGCATCCGCGCGGCCTCAGCAACAGAAATACCAACTGACACCAACACCGCCGCTGCAGCCAGTGCGTTCCACACCTGATGCCGGCCGTGCAAGTTGAGGTGAACATCGGCCCGTGCCTCGGCGTGAACCAGTGTGAATCGTGCCCGCGCGAGGTCATCGAGTACCACCTCGACCGCTTGCACGTCACTTCCCTCCGACTCGCCGTAAGTGAGAACACGGGCCGTCGTCGCAGACCGCATCGCGTCGACGCGTGGGTCGTCGTGATTGAGAATCGCCACAGCGTCACTGGGGAGCGCTTGCACCAGTTCGGATTTTGCCAACGCAATCGCATCCTTCGAACCCAAGAGTTCGACGTGCGCCGTGCCGACGTTGGTGACAACCCCCACCGAAGGAGGTGCGATTGCGCACAGGTACTCAATGTGCCCGTGTCCGCGCATCCCCATCTCCATCACCAGGAAGCGCGTCGTTTCGTCGGCTTTCAACACCGTCGATGGCAGGCCGATTTCATTGTTAAACGAGCCCTCAGGCGCCACCGTCACCGCGACCTGCGCGAGCACCTGGGCAATGATGTCCTTGGTGCTGGTCTTTCCCGACGATCCCGTGATCGCGATGACTCGACAATTCGGCAAACGGTCGAGCGAAGCCCGCGCCACCGCACCCAAACCACGCACGGTGTCTTCAACCTGAAGAATCGGACCATCGATGGGGCGCGACACCATCGCGAGAACTGCACCGCGAGCCAACGCCTGTGCCACATGGTCGTGCGCATCGTGTGTTTCACCCACGATGGCGACAAAGATGTCACCAGGAGCAGTGGTGCGAGAGTCGAGACTGACACCGGTAACCAGCGAGGCTGACTCGACACCATGCGCAACACCGCCGGTTGCCGCAACGAGGTCGGCCACGGTCAATGCGATCACAGCGCACCGCCCGACGTGCGGGAATCCACCGCTGCCGCGGCCTCCACGCGATCATCAAAAGGTGCCATGACACCGGCAACTTCCTGACCCGTCTCATGCCCCTTGCCGAGGATCAAGACCGTGTCACCGGCATTCGCGATTGTCACCGCGTGCTCAATGGCGAGCCGCCGATCAGCAAGTTCAACCCACTCCACGCCTTCGGGAATGCCGGCACGAATGCCGGCACGAATGTCGGCGGGTACTTCCGAACGCGGATTGTCGTCTGTCACGACGACCACGTCGGCGGCCGATGCGGCCCTACCCATATGCGGTCGCTTGTCACGATCACGATCGCCTCCCCCACCGAGAACGACGATGACTCGACCGCTTGTAAACTCGCGGGCCGTCTCGACCACACGTTCGACCGCGTCGGGCGAATGGGCGTAATCAACGAAGATGTCGATGCCAGTATCTCCGCCATCAATGCGTTCCATGCGCCCTGGAACGCCCGAAGCCGTAGCGAGTCCGGTGACCGAATCTCCAGTAGCGACACCCGCAGTGCACAGCAGCGCGTGAGCCAACACCATGTTGGCGACGTTGAACCGCCCCGGCAGCACGGTCTCGAGAATTGCGAGAGATCCATCGGGTTGACGAACGTCAATCACCGAGCGGCCTGTCGTAGTGAGCGATACCTCGGACACCTGCCAGTCAGCAAGGGCACCATCGGTCGCCAGAGAAGTGACAGAGATACCGGAAGTATCTGCCAGGCGGCGGCCCCACTCGTCATCAATGCAGACGATTCCACGACGCGCGTGTTCCGGGGTAAACAATGAGGCTTTGACAGCGAAGTAGTTCTCCATGTCGCCATGAAAATCAAGGTGATCCTGCGACAAGTTCGTGAAACCCACGACGTCAAAAACCAACCCGCCCACACGGTGGAGTGCCAGTGCATGACTACTCACTTCCATCGTGACGCAGGTGACCCCTCGCTCACGCATCACGGCGAGCAGCGCATGAACGTCGGTGGCCTCTGGCGTTGTGCGCACCGTAGGTGCCGTGCTGTCGCCGATGCGCGTTCCGATGGTTCCGATCAATCCCGTCGCTCGACCTGTGGCACGCAACCCTGCATCGACGAGATACGAAGTGGTGGTCTTTCCATTCGTTCCAGTGATTCCGATCATCAGCAGGTCTTCAGCAGGGTCGCCGTACACCCATGCCGCAACGTGACCAACGATGGCCCGAGGATCTGCAGCGATCAACAGCGGAGTACCGGGTACGCCGGCCAGAGCGACACCTTCCGCGTCAGTCAGTACAGCCACTGCGCCCGCAGCCACGGCTTGCTGGGCGAACCGCGCACCATGAACCGTGAAACCTGGCAATGCCGCGTAAATGTCACCGGGAACCACTTCACGCGAATCGTGAGTGATCCCTGTAGCGGTCGTCGACAGATCGCCCTGCGATTCGAGGGCGACACGGTCAAGCAGTTCGTACAGCGCCCGCGGGTATGGTTGCGGACGCACTGTCGTCGACACTGTGAATGCCCCCTCTCACCATGTGAGCTTCGTTACGGGGCTACGCGTACCGGTAGGTGGAATGCGCTGCGCTTGAAGCGCGAAAGACATCACATCTTTGAACACGGGTCCAGCTTCCGCTCCACCGAAGTGACCGTTGCGCGGGTTAATGAGACTCACCGCCACCACCAATTGTGGTGCGTCGGCAGGTGCCATTCCAATGAACGAGGCCACATATCCCTTGTAGCACTTACAGGATGGTTCGTACCGTTGCGCCGTCGCCGTCTTACCCGCCACGCGGTAACCGGGAATGCGCACGCCGGCGGCCGTTCCACCTTCGGAAACCACCGCCTCCATCATCGTGCGCAACTGCGATGCCGTTGACGGCGAGATCACCCGCCTCGTGGCTGGTGCCGCCGACGGACGCACCGTACCGTCCGGATCAGTCGTTGATGCAATAAGGGAGGGCGTGACCCGCACACCGTCATTTGCGATCGTCGCGAACACACTTGCCGCCTGCACTGATGTCACCGATAGACCCTGGCCGAAAGCAATCGTCGGCAGTGAGGTTCCTGACCAACTCGACGGAACCGGCAAGAAGCCCCGCGCTTCGCCAGGGAATCCCATGCCGGTGCGCTCACCAATACCGAAACGCTTGAGGTAGCTGTAGAGGACAACCGGAGTCAGTTTCTGCGCCACCAGAATGGTGCCAATATTGCTCGACTTCGCCAGAACCCCAGTGAGCGTCAGTTTCTCAGTGGGATGGTCTTCGGCATCGTGGAAAAGTTTGTCAGAAACCTTGATCGTGGGCGGCACAGTCAGGCGCGTGGTAGGCGTGGCGACATGACGTTCAAGTACAGCGGCCATCGTCATGATTTTCGCTGTCGATCCGGGCTCAAATGCCTCGGTAAGCGCGCGGTTGTTGCGATCAGCGGGGTCACTGCTGCCAGGTGAGTTGGGGTCGAACGTCGGTGCACTCGCCAGTGCCAAGATACGCCCTGTGCGGGAGTCCATGACGACAACGGTGCCACCATCAGCCTGAGCCTCACGCACTCGCTCGGCGATTGCGGACTGGGCCTCGAACTGAATATCGCGATCGATTGTCAAGGTGACGTCGGACCCCGCGATGGCGTTGATGCCCTCTTCTTGACCAGTCGGAATACGTCGCCCACCGCCGGCAACTTCGTAGGTCATTTCTCCATTCTTACCCGCGAGTAAATCCTGCTGGCCGTATTCGAGTCCACCCAGACCTCGACCATCTCGGCCAACGAACCCAACGACGTTCGCCGCGAGACTTCCCGAAGGGTAGACGCGCTTTGTGGTGCTCTCGCTGAGAATTCCGGGCAACGCGAGCGCCGAGACTTGCTCCCAGACCGCGGGAGTCACACCGCGAGCAACATAGGCGAATCGCTTGGTACCTGCGAGTTTGCGTTCGAGTTCTAATGGATCGGCACCGAGAATGGGCGCTAGTGCCTCCGCTTCTGCTGCGGCATCCTTCACCAGCGTTTGATCAACGGTGATGTTGCGGGCAATGACACTCGTCGCGAGTACCGCGCCGTTGGCATCAAGAATCCGTCCGCGCTGAGCGAGGTCCACCGAAGTGCGCATGCGCTGACTCTCAGCCAGAGTCGCTGTGCCATCTGCCGTCACCGCCTGAAGTTCCACCAACCGCGCGCCCAGCAACGACATCACGATCAACGTCATTACCATCAGCACCGAAAGTCGCCTCCGCGATGCACGCGGAGGCGGAGAGGTGGTGCGAGCGCGAGGAGCAGGACGACGCTGTTCAGGTCGCCGTTGGCGCGCGGGAGTGGTGGTACTCACTGGCCACTCCCCGATGTGACGGGCTTGGCCTGATCGCTCACGGCACCACTCGAGCCTCCACCTGCGGCCACAACTTCGGCACCCTCAGGTGCCGGTACTGCTGCGTCGCCGGCAGTCGGTTTGGCCTGAACGGGTGCAGCCTTCGACGCCGCAGCCTTCGTAGCCGACGTCGAACCCGAAGTCGACGACGAGGCAGCAGAGGAGGGCGCCGGAGAAGCACGCGTGACAGTCGGAAGCGCAGCACGCGTGCCCGGAACCGTGGTCGCGTGCCCAAGAACCTTGCCGTCCTTGAGTCGCAGGAAGACCGGGGTATTCACCCGCACCATTCCAAGATTCTCAGCACGCTGACGCAGCGCGTCGGGAGTGTCGAGCGCCGCAACTTCCTGCGCCAACTGCTGCTGCTGGATCTTAAGAACGGTCGCCTGCTGCTCAAGCGTGTGAATGGCAAAGGCGCCTTGGGCAAGCACCGTGTTCAGCAGCAAGACGAGCAACAGCCCGACAACCAGCAGCCCGCCCATCGTCAGGCCGAATGCTGTTGTTCCGAGGCGCCGGCGACCCCCAGGTAGCGCGCGCAACCTATGCAGCGCGCGTTCAACCGGAGCTGCTGCGTGGTCGCGCGGGGATAGGGCGGGAGCGGCACTCATGCGGCATCCCTGATGCGCTCAGCGCCACGAAGCCGCACACTGGCAGCCCGCGGGTTAATCTCGATTTCGGCAGCTGACGCTTCCTGCGCACCTCGAGTAATCGACGCAAACCTAGGCTGCAGCGATTCGGGAACGACAGGCAGATCGACTGGTGCCTTCGATGTCGTGACCTCAACGAGGGCACGCTTCACGATTCGATCTTCCAAGGACTGGTACGACATCACCACGATGCGCCCATGAAGTGCCAACGACTCCAGCGCAACGGGCAGCAGCCGCGTTAAGACGCCTAACTCGTCATTCACTTCAATGCGAAGGGCCTGGAATGAGCGTTTGGCAGGGTTTCCGCCAGTGCGACGCGCGGGAGCAGGGATACTCGACCGCACGAGGTCGACGAGTTCGGCACTGGAGGTGATGGGTGCATCACCCCGACGTGCCACCACCGCATCGGCGATGCGCCGAGCGAATCGCTCTTCACCATATTCGCGCAACACCTTCGCCAATTGGTCGCGCGAGTAAGTGTTGAGAATGTCGGCTGCGGTCAAGCCCGTCGTGGGATCCATCCGCATGTCGAGATCGGTGTCGCGCGAGTATGAGAATCCGCGATCGTCTTCGTCTAACTGCATGGATGAAACGCCGAGGTCGAGCAGGACTCCTTGAACCGACGTGAGCCCGAGATCGGCCAAAATGCGCGGGAGTTCGTCATTGACCGCGTGCACCAGGGTTACTCGTTCAGCGACGCCAGCCAACCGCTGAGCCGCGAGTTCGAGCGCCTGCGGATCACGATCAATTCCCACAAGTCGCAAGTCAGGAAACTCGTCGAGCAGTGCGGCACTGTGACCACCAAGGCCCAGGGTGGCATCAACAAGAACGGCACCTTCCACCGCAAGGGCAGGCGCAAGCAGCGCGATGCATCGTTCAAGCAACACGGGAACGTGTCGAGGAGTACTCGACTCCGTGGGGGTGGCGGACATCGTTAGACCCACGAGCTAAGGATCGTCGACAGTGCCACCAGAACCGTCAGGGCGAGGAAGGCCGCAAGCAACAGCACCAGAAGTTGTCGGAGAGCCTCAGGGGTGGCGCGCACAGCCTCGAGAGATCGCGCGCCTCGGGAGGCGCGCAGGCTCGTTGCCGGCAGGGTGACCATCTCGACCCGGTCTTTCGTGTCAGCCGGCGAAGTGCGCCGGATTTGCTGTGAGGACAGTGCAGGCACCCTCGCCGGGGTGCCTTATTCCGGTGGGCCGTGCGACCCGGTCCCCCACCGCCCGTCCGTCGAGGTTTGGGACCCGCGGGAGACCGTGGAAGGTGATGGTCTCCGTTGGGGGCTTCCGGCACCGGGGAAGGTGAGTCGGATGCTCTCGTCGGGGCGCGCCCGGCACCGGGGAAGGTGAGCCGGGAGCAAGCGGGCGGGGGGAGGCCGCGTCGCACGAACTCGAATCAAAGGTCCGGAACCACCTCCCCGTCGAGTTCGGCGAACGCGTCATCAGAAGCTTCGAGGTAGGTCTGCCAGGCCGCGCTGTCCCAGATCTCCAGCCGAGTGTCTGAACCCACGACCACGAGCTCGCGGGTGAGTCCGGCGTATTCACGCAGCGACGCAGGAATGGTGACCCGACCCTGCTTGTCGGGCTTCTCGTCGTGGGCGCTGGCGAAGAAGACGCGTGAGTAGCGCCGGGCCTTTTCCTGAGTCGGCGAAGCCGCTCGCAAGCTGGCGGCGTAGTCATTAAAGGAATCGAGCGGCCACACGACCAAACACCGCTCTTGACCCTTGGTGATCACCAGGCCAGAGGACAACTCGTCGCGGAATCGGGCGGGCAGGATCAGGCGGCCCTTGTCGTCCAGACGCGGTGTGTGAGTCCCCAGAAACATGTGCCACCTCCCTTCCACGACTTCCTCGGAATTGCCATTGCACGCCATAGTACTCCACTTTGCTCCACCGTCAACCATCTACACCCACTCTTTATCGCACCTCATCCCCTGAGCACGCCATCTGCGCAGGTCAGGGGCGTGGTGAGAGGTGGAGCGCCCGGGGTGATCGCATCCGCCCATGCGCGCGATCATCGGGATCGTCGCGGTCGAGATGTCGGATTTGCTCTATTTAGCAGGGCCCACATCGACGTGTTTGCCCCACAGCAGGCAAGGAGCCCTGGTTCGTGGAGCGAAGTGGAGCGCCCCTCACACGCTCGGGCGAGTCCATCACTTGGGCGGCAAAAGAGTGGCCCATGGCCCGCGTTACTGATGAACTCGCGGAAATGATGTGGTGCGAAAACGGCCTCTAGCGAGTGAGACGGCCGACCACGGTGTGTCGCCAACGACTAGGCACGATGCGATCGAGGACCCCCGCATCGATCAGTCGGCTCGCCGACTCCAGATCGCGCCACGGCAGGCGACGGGCAATCTCGGGCTTTCGGCCGTGAAGAACATAGGAGGCGGTCAGCACGAGAGTCGCCGCAACGGCCGCCGTTCGCAGGTTAATGTCGCGAAATCCCGCCGCAGCCGCCATCGCCTGCATCTCGCGGCAGCTGAAGACGTGCAGATTGGCAGCCATCGCAGCGAGTTCCCAGAATTCGGCCTCAGGCTCAAGTGGAGTGCGCAGGACCGAGAGCATCCCCCGCACCAGGACATTGCCATGCCGCTCGACGATGGGGGTCGGCTCGCTCGAGAGCACTACCGCTCCCCCGGGTCGAAGAACACGATGCCACTCGGTAAGAGCCCCCACAGGATCGGGAAGGTGGTGCAGCACTCCCCTGCCGATGACAAGGTCGACCGACCCGGTGGCAATGGGCAACCAACCGGTTCCACCACCGGCCTGTCCCTGCATCAGCGGCCACGCTCCCGCGGCGCGGGCTCGTTCCAGCATCCCCTCGGACAAGTCGAGTCCGACCACCGTCACCTCAGGCGCCGCCCGCCGCACCCCAGCGGCTAGCCAGCCAGTGCCGCAGCCCACATCGAGCAGCACCTCGTCGGCACGCAAAGAACGACCCAGCAGACCCTCGACCTCACGCCGGGCACGTCGAGCCGACCGTGCATCGTGCACGATCGCAAACCGCTCGTCGTAGTAATGGCACTCGTGATCGTGGAAAACCCGGTTGACCTCAACGTCATCCATCGGGGACGGGGTTTCGGGTCAGGCCTGCTCGGGCATCACGAGCGGACCCGATTTCGCTTGCGGGAAGTAATTCTGACCGATTCCCGTCTCGCGCTTGGGGACCATGACCGTACGCAGATAAGTCATGATCTCGTCGCCGTCCTGGTTGAGTCCGCGAGTACGCATCGTGATGACACCCATACCCGGCCGCGACGAACTCTCGCGCTTGTCGAGGCAAATGCTCTCGGCATAGATGGTGTCGCCGATGTAGACCGGATGGGTCAGCTTGATATCGGTCCAGCCCAAATTCGCCACAGCGTTCTGGCTCATGTCGATGACCGACAGCCCAAGCACCAAGGCAACGGTCAATCCCGAATTCACGATGATGCGTCCGGCCGTAATCGGATTCGACGACGCCAGATGCGCGTTGAAGTGATTTTGATTGGTGTTGCACGTCAACTGGGTGAACCACGTCGAGTCGGCTTCGGAGATAGTGCGCCCGAAGGGATGCTGGTAGACGTCGCCCACGGCGAAATCGTCGAAGAACCGGCCGAGGACGGCGGGGTGAGTAGTCATGCGTACCTCCGATAACGAAGCCAAGGATTACATGGTGCCGCCCACCCGTTCGGCCTCCCGGAGTGGGGTCAGGTTCGCGGCGCAGCCACTCCCGGGTGACAATCGGGGGGTGACCGCATCCCCCGCCGACGCCACCACCGTCGCCACGTCCCCCACTGACGCGACTAGCGTCGCCACAACCCCCACCGGCGCAACGACCGTCGCGGCGGCCGCCGAGACCATCCGCGCATCCGTCGCTTCGGTAATCGAGGGCAAGGACGACACCGTGCGTCTGGCCATCACGGTGCTACTGGCCGAAGGTCACCTGCTCATCGAAGACGTACCCGGAGTCGGAAAGACGATGCTTGCGAAAGCACTCGCGCGATCAATCGACTGTTCGATGCAACGAATCCAGTTCACGCCTGACCTCCTTCCCGGCGATCTCACCGGCGTTAGCGTCTTTAATCAGGAAACTCGACACTTCGAATTCCGACCCGGTGCCGTTTTCGCGAACATCGTTCTCGGTGACGAAATCAACCGGGCCTCGCCCAAAACTCAATCCGCTCTCCTTGAATGCATGGAAGAGCAGCAGGTCACCGTCGATGGCACGACCTACCGCCTCACCTCGCCGTTCATGGTCATCGCAACACAGAATCCGATCGACATGGAAGGTACCTATCCACTTCCGGAAGCGCAGCGGGACAGATTCATGGCACGCATCGCGATGGGGTACCCCAGCATCAACGCCGAGATGGACATGCTCAACGCGCACGCGGGCGCCGACCCCCTCGAACGGGTTGTGTCGGTGGCCGATGCTGCTGAACTCTCGCGACTGGTCGCGTCGGTGCGGTCGATTCACGTGTCGGCACCAATCCGTCGCTACGCCGTCGACCTCGTCGCCGCAACTCGTACGTCTCCCGATTTGCGTCTCGGTGCCTCACCGCGCGCGACCCTGCACCTCGTACGCGCGTCGAAAGCCGCTGCCGCACTTGATGGTCGCGATCACGTGCTTCCCGATGACATCAAGTCACTGGCTATTCCAGTTCTCGCCCATCGGCTCTTGCTCACAGCCGAGGCCGCCGTGGCACGACGCACTCCTGAAGCAGTCGTCACTGACCTCCTCGCACGCGTTCCGGTTGCTACGTAGCCGACATGGGTGAGGCACTTCGGGGGTTGACGGTTCGCGGTCGAACCGTAGCCGTGTCCGGAATTGCGGTGCTGTTCCTTGCGTGGCTGCTAGGTCAACACGACCTTCTCAGCGTCGGCATTCTTGCCATAGCGCTGCCGCTCGTGTGCGCGGCACTCATTGTTCGCACGCGCTACCGACTCACGTGCGCACGAGGTGTGGGCTCTCCACGTCTTGCTGTGGGCACATCGACGACGGCTCTGGTTCGGCTCGAGAATTCATCGAATTTCGCGAGCGGACTACTACTCGTCGAAGACGCTGTTCCTGACTCACTCGGCACCACATCACGCATCGTCATCGACCGACTTGAATCGGGTGGACGTCGCGATCTCGGCACTGCACTCACAGGAACTGCGCGCGGTCGATACACCGTGGGCCCCGTTCAACTCACCTTGCGAGACCCCTTCGGTTTGTGCGAAGTGCGACGGTCATTCACCGCAACCGACACCGTCATCGTGACGCCCCACGTCGTTCCGCTTCCACCCAGCACGCTCGCGGGAATGTGGGGTGGCCGCGGTGATAGTGAGGCGCGGTCGATTGCGCATTCCGGCGATGATGACGTGATTCCACGGATGTACCGCACTGGCGACGAACTCCGACGGGTTCATTGGCGTGCAACCGCACGTGCTGGCGAGTTGATGGTGCGCCGCGAAGAACAGCCATGGCGAACCACCGCCACAATCTTGCTCGATCGGCGCGCATCATCGCACCGTGGAACGTTTCCCGACTCGAGTTTCGAAACGGCCGTGAGTGCAGCTGCCAGTGCCGCTCTGAATCTCATCCGACATGGTCTCCAGGTGCGCGTGGTTGATACCGATGCCCTCACCATTGCCCACTGCGAGCCCGACGGCGACGCCGAAGGCGTACTTCTTGATTCGCTCGCAGTCGTTGAGGTTTCGGGAGATCCCGCGCATCGCTCTGGCAGAAACAGAACGCTCTCAGACTCAGCGGCACTGCGCCGTGCAATTTCCGATGGCACGTTGCTAGCGATCGTGAGCGATCTCACTCCGGCCGACGCCCAAATTCTGGGAAGCCTTCGCGGAGCGGGAGGCGTGGCCGCCTGCCTCATCATCGATCCGCTCTCATGGTCAACCGATTCGCTCCTCACTCCTGCACCGATGTCCGCCGCCCTCTTGTCGTCGCACGGTTGGCGCAGCGCTGTACTCTCACCCGACCGACTCCTGAACGATTCTGTGCTTCGGCGAGCCGATGATGACGCTCGACTTGTCGCCGCATGGGAAGCACTCTCGTTGCCACTGGCTTCCGGAGTGCTGCGATGAATCCCCAGGGTGGGGCGGGCGTTCGCTTCACCATCATTGCGGCCATCGCCACCGCGCTCGGCACTCTGGCGCTGTGGCCTTTGTTCGGAGATTGGCAGTGGTACCCGCCAGCGCTCGCCACCATTGCCATGGTGGCGTTGGTGGGGTTCGTTGCCCGCATTATTCGTTGGCCGCTCGTACTGACACCCCTGGCCCAAGGCGCCGGCGCCGTACTCCTCGCGTGCTGGCTCTACGTACGCGGCGACCTGTGGGGTGGGGTGGTGCCAACGAGCAACACAGTTGACGACCTCCGAGCCGTCGCAATCGACGGCCTGACTTCCATTGCGCAGTACGCGCCGCCGGTTCCGGTAAGTGCCGGGCTGACTGTGTTGCTGATGGGCGGTATCGCTCTCATCGCGATTCTCGTCGACGTGTCGTCAGTGACACTGCGCTCCCCCGCGCTGGCGGGCCTACCTCTGCTGGCACTGCTGATGGTTCCGGTGTCGGTGATCCCCGGAGGCACTCCGTGGTGGTGCTTCCTTCCGGGCGCCGTCGGGTGGCTGCTCATCCTCGCCACTGACTCCCGATACTCCACGCGCGAATGGGGTGCCGTGCTCGACGACTCTGCGTCGAGTGCCCACGCCGGATCTGGGGCCCGACGCGCTGGCGCGGTGGCCCTCCTGCTCGCTCTCTGTGTTCCTGTGGTCGTTCCCGCCTTCGGCGAACCACTGTTGGGGCGAGGAACCGGTGGAGGCGGCGGAGCGAACATTGCCGGCGTGAGCATCAACCCACTGGTGTCGCTCAAACGCGACTACCTCGACCCCACCGATCGTGAACTACTGACGGTCACATCCGGAGCAGCCCAAGCACCGTATCTGCGACTGCTCGCCCTGGACACGTTCGATGGAACCCAGTGGACCGCATCACCGTTTGTTCCCAACGCATCCAACGAACTCAACGCGGGCATGCCCACGACTGTCGACGGACTTGCACGGCAGACCAGCCATCCCGAGCGCAGTTACACAATTCGGGTCGGTGCACTCACCGGCCCTTACCTGCCACAGCCCTATCCGGCAGTACGCCAAACGATTGGCGGAGGATGGTTTGTCGACCCCGCCACGCTGACCGTCTTCTCCGAGCAGTTTTCGAGCGCGAACACCGTCTACACGGTCACCGCTCTCGATCTTGGCAGTGACGCTGAGGCAATTCGCGCCGGTGCTCGAGCCCAAACCGGCACTGGCCCCACAGCCTCGACGACCACCGAGATACCGGCGTCGGTTGCCGTACTGGCCCAAACGATCAGCGCTGGAGCCGATAACTCCTTCGACAAGGCGATACTCCTGCAGCAGTGGTTCCGCACCAATTTCCGCTACTCCACCAGCGTGCGCAGTGGAAGCGACTCGACCTACCTCCAGCAATTCCTCACTGAACGCATCGGGTATTGCGAGCAGTTTGCTGCCGCTATGGCGCTGATGGCGCGCTCACAAGGAATCCCCGCCCGTGTTGCCGTGGGCTTTGCGCCTGGTCGCGCGGTTTCACCGGGAACATGGTCGGTGTCCTCACATAATGCCCATGCCTGGCCAGAACTGTGGATTCCAGGAACCGGATGGACGCGGTTTGAACCGACGCCTCGCAGTGGTGACGGTTCGACGATCACCACTCCTGCCTATGCCCCCGCGACGTCGGGCAACGAGCCGACCTCCGCACCGTCGGCAACGAGTTCATCGACAGCCAGTGCACGTGACCCGCGCGCCAGCGCCGCCGACCGTGCCGACCGAGGCACCTCGTCGTCGGACTCGTCTGGCGTGAGTGTGTGGAGGCTGGCATTTGTCGCGGTGAGTGCACTGGTGCTCCTTGTTCTCGCCCTCCCGCTGCTCGTGCGCACGTACCGACGTCGTTCACGACTTCACGGCAGCACTCAGGATGAGTTGGCGAGAGGCGCATGGGCTGAACTACGCGATAGCGTGATGGATTACGGGCGTACCTGGTCGCCTAGCGAGACTCCTCGCCAAGCAGGTCGGCGACTGGTCACCGGTCTTTCGCTCTCGCCTGACGCGGCCGCAGCTGTGAGTCGACTGGTCGCGGCAACCGAGTCGGCCGCCTATCGAGCGCCTGGATCGACGAAGTCGGATGCGACGACGTCGGTGCGCGATGACCTTCGAACCATTCGCCACGCTCTTCGCGATCAGACGCACGGTGGGGCGCGATGGGCAGCCGTCCTGTTTCCACGTAGCGCTCGCCGACAGGGATCACCAGTGAGTGAAAGGCCTGCAGAGAATGAAGGACTTCAGGAGAGGGAGTACGCAGAACGCTGGTAGATCACTGCTCGTCGCGGCGACGGTTCCAGCGATCTTCAACGCGGTTCATGAATCCACCGGACTGCTTCTGCTTGCCAGCCTGCGGTGCCGCTTTCTCGTCGGTCGTTTCTTCAGGAGCGGGTGCACGCATTGCGCGAATGGCAACGAAAGCGCCACCGAGCATCAGGACGAATCCGACGACTCCGACCACTTGCTGCGGCATTGCCACGCCAACGACGAGCAAACCAAGGCCAGCGATCAGACCGAGCACCCCGATGGCCACGTGACGACGGTTACCGCGGCGGCCGGAGCCGTCTCGCAGAGTGGACGCAAACTTAGGATCCTCGGCATAGAGGGCGCGTTCCATCTGCTCAAGCAGTCGCTGCTCATGCTCAGAGAGTGGCACGGGAACCTCCTCGCTTCCGCCGCAGATCGGATCGACCATGATCGTCAGTACCAGACTAGACCCTTGAGGTCCCCATGAGGGAACTTGGAAGGCTTCCACAAATTATGCGTCCCGAAGGCGCTGTACGCCAGTCCTTCACCTCACAGACGTCTGGTCGCGCCGCGGGGTTCCCGACTGACCACCTGCCCGGGTCGGCCGAATGGGCGACATCACCTCACTCGTCTGCCTGTTCGTGAGGGGTTACCAGCCGCGCTGGAATCACCGCGCCACGCCCGAACCGACGAGTTGCCGCGTCTGCGGCCCGCTCAGCATCGCGCCAGCCATGTTCGGGGGCGTCGAGCAACAGCTGCTCTGGAGCACCATCGGCGTCGAGTAAGCCCTCGACTCGCACTCCGACCAACCTCAAGCGGGCTCGCTGAAGCCCGAGCGCTTCGTACAACTGCACCGTGGTGGAGTAGAGATCGCGGGCAACATCGGTGGGCTCAGGCAGTGTGCGACTGCGCGTGATGGTGGTGAAATCGGCAAAACGCACCTTGAGGCTGACCGTGCGACCCACGACACCAGCCGCGCGCAATCTGCGGGCCACCTGCTCGGTCAAGCGCAACAGTTCACGTCGAATGACTGCCGGATCATCAACATCGCTAGCGAATGTTTCTTCATTGCCGATGCTTTTTTCCGACTCGTGGGGTGACACGGTGCGGGGGTCACGCCCCCACGACAGGGCGTACAGATGCGCGCCGAGGGATTTGCCGAGTGCACGCTGCAGCGTGGATTCGGGGATGTGCGCGATATCGCCCACAGTAAGCAAACCAAGCCGGTGCAGTTGCTCTTCAGTGCGCTCACCAACACCCCACAGCGCATCGACCGGAAGCGGATGGAGGAATGCAATGACCTCGTCGCTGGGGACAACGAGGAGCCCATCGGGCTTGGCGCGTGTTGAGGCAAGTTTGGCCACAAATTTCGAACTGGCAACTCCCACTGAACAGGTAATGCCTTGCTCATCGTGAACACGTGCGCGCAGCAGCTCTCCGATGGTTGCAGGTGAACCCATGCGACGCACCGCACCTGACACGTCAAGGAATGCCTCATCAAGTGAGAGCGGTTCGACCAATGGAGTGATGCTGGCGAACAATGCCATGACGCTGGCACTCACCTCGGTGTAACTGTGGTGATCGGGCGCAACGATCACCAAGTCGGCACACAGTCGCCTGGCACGGGACATGGGCATCGCCGAGTGGATCCCGAATCGGCGCGCTTCGTAGGTGGCAGCGAGAACAACCCCTCGCCCACTCTCCCCTCCGACCACCATGGGAAGTCCGCGCAGCTCGGGCCGGTGTCGTAGTTCAACGGATGCGAAGAACGCATCCATGTCGACATGCAGCACGGTGCAGCCGTCATCGTCAGTGCCGAGCCCTTCGGGCCGTGCACCGCGTCGGATCTGACTTCGGCTCACGAGACCATCCTGCCGCTCGCAGCGAGTTTCGGTATGCCTCGCCGCGCAGTGCTCACCATCAAGCTCACCATCCGCTGCTGCCTGGGCTGGAGTGCCACACCTTCCCCGGCGGTGCACCAGGGGCTCCGGACCGCACTGAGGTGCCCGCCGGCGCCAGATCGGCGTAGGGCGACTGTCGGAACCCACTGGGATGAACCAAGACTCGCCGGCTTGCAGGAGCGTTCTGATCGGGATCGTCTCGTGTACTGAGTAGCGCTTGCACCTCGGCCAACCCCTCAGATCGCCAGAGCGCATCGACCATCGGAAGTTCCCAACAGCCCGTGGCGCGCACCGATACCCCACGCGGCCCAGTACGACGTATCTCGCCGCGCACGATCAGGAGCCAAGAATGAAAGACCGTCTCGGCATAGGGCCCCTGCGCATCGTCAAAAAACGTGGCATCGACTGGACCAGTGGCATCGTCGAGAGTCAGGAAGATCACTCGACGCCCCGAACGCACCGGCGGTGTCTGCGTGGCGACCTTCACTCCGGCGACCAATACCTGCTGGCGTGATCGGGTACCCACCAGATCGCGTGCCCGCGCTACCTGCAGTGCGCGCATCAGCGGCAGATACGGGTCGAGTACATGACTGCTGACATCGAGACCGAGTACCTGGAGTTCTGCTTGTACTCGCTCGTGGGCGGTGAGTTCAGGTAGTCCGCTCACGGTGACTTCTTCTGGACAATCACCGAGATCGAGAGCGAGTTGCGACTCGACGACCTCGACACCCTTACGTGCTGAACGAGAGGAACCTGCCGACCGCGCAGCACGCGACCACCGATCGAGATCGGCGATCGTGAGCAGCAGATCGCGTCGGGTTACTCGGCCGCGATGACTCATTCCGGTCGAATCGATGATGGCGTGCAGAGAGTCGAAAGCGCCGATGACTACCAGACGCTCGGCCACCGGGCGTGACACACCGGCACGGTGCCAAAAGTCAGCAAGTGACGCATACGGCTGGCCCGCGACAATGCGTTCGACTTCATCGTCGCTGATACCGCGCACCTCATTCAGGGCAAGTCGAATGCCGTACGTTGCGTCATCACTCGCCTCACCAATGCGCTCAACGTGATACTCGGCATCGCTGCGATTGACGTCGAGACCAAGTATTTCAACACCGCAATGTCGAGCATCGTCGAGAATGAGTCGTTTGGGATACATACCCGGGTCGTGAGTGAGTACCCCGGCAAGAAATGCCGCCGGATGGTGCGCCTTGAGCCACGCCGATTGATACGTAGGTAAGGCGAAAGCGGCCGCATGCGCTTTGCAGAAACCAAAGGAAGCGAAAGCTGCGAGTACATCCCAGAAGGCCTCCACTGTGGGCAGGGTATAGCCGCGAGCAAGTGCTGCCGGGTAGTACCAATCGCGCGCCGCGGACTGCCCCTCTGGTGATCCCATACGTCGCCGCACGTCGTCGGCTTCGGCCAGCGTGCAGCCCGTGGTAATCGACACGATGTGCATCACTTGCTCGTGAAACACCACCACACCGCGGGTTTCAGCGAGCACGGGCTTGAGATCGTCGTGCAGGTAGGTGGGCATCGACCAACCTTGACGAGCGTGCAGGAATGGCGTGACCATGTCGCTCTTGACCGGCCCCGGGCGGAAGAGCGAGATATCGATGATCAGATCGCCGAAGGTTTCGGGAGCGAACTTACCGAGAAGTTCACGCTGCCCCGGCGACTCAATCTGAAAACAACCGAGGGTTCGAGTGGATCGGATCAACTCAAAGGTGGCGTCGTCATCGCGCGGGAGCGCATCAAGATCGATGCGGCCATCAGGTAGCAGGGTGGCTCCCCCGGTGCCCACCACAGCAGCACCGTCAACACGCGCCACTTCATCGATTGCGTGCGCCATTGCCGACTGCATGCGCAGACCCAACACATCGAGTTTAAGAAAACCCAACTCCTCAACATCGTCTTTGTCGAAGGGACTCATTGGAAAGCCCGCCGCGCTTGCCTGCACCGGAGTGCGATCGAGTAGCGATGCATCAGAGAGCAGCACTCCGCAGGGATGCAATGCAATATGTCGGGGCAGACCGTCAAGTGCTTCGACCAAATCAAGGAACCCGTCGAGTCGCCCCTGGGCGGCCAATCGCCCGAATCCCGATCGACGCAATTCAGGGAGATCAGCAAGGGCCGCGCGCGCCTGTCGTGCACGCACATGCGGGAAGGCTTTAGCGAAGGCATCAACCTCACTAGGCGGCATTCCGAGAGCCGCACCGACATCGCGCACCGCGTGACGCACGCGATACGTGTCGTACATCGCGACACACGCCACTCGATCAGTTCCGAATCGCTCGAGAATCGCCTCATAGATTTCCGGACGTCGCGCACTTTCAACATCGATGTCGATATCGGGCGAACTGCGACGCAGGGTCGAGCAGAACCGCTCCATCAAGAGCCCATGTTCGAGTGGATCAACTCCTGAAATACCGAGCAGGTGTGCGACGAAACTGCCCGCACCCGATCCGCGAGCAGCCACTCGGATTCCGCGCGCCACGATGAGGTCGACGACCTCGGCCACAGTGAGCACGTAGCCGGCGAATCCGAGAGTGGCGAAAACATCGAGTTCGTCATCAAGGCGCTGACGTGCCTCACGCCGCAACGGTCCGTGGTCGTAACCGCGACGTGCAAGTCCTTGCTCGCAGCGGGCACGCAGCACCTCATCGGCCCGCACCGCCTCGGCGGCTACGTGCGCCGGATCGCGTCGCCGCTCGCTGTGTCGAGCCGGTACTCCACGCTGCACTGACGATGGATCGAGCAGCACATCAAGTTCGGGAACATGCAGATCACCCAGACCCACATCGGTCACGGGATCGAGAATGCACCGCTGCGCCAACTCACGAGTATCGGACAGCAGCCGCGCCACCTCAGGTGAATCCAAACCCGCAGACGCACAGACTTCCTCTGCGATACGCGCCATGGCGGGGCCGGACTTCAGGTGTCCTTCAGCATTGGCGCGATCAAGGTGCCGCGAGTCAAGTGGAACGAGCCGACGTACTGCGTCAAGTAGATCGACTACTCGCGCGGATTGCGGATCGACATGACGAACCGCGTTCGTGAGCACCGCGCCCACCTGATGCTCACGAGCGAATCCGAGTACCCGCGCGGCCGCAGCCGTCGACAGCGGAAGCCCTCGACTTACCGCACCCTCAAGGTCGGAGACCGTCAGTGACGAATCACGTGCACGATGCGACACCACTTCGAGTCTGACCTCGGATCCGAACACTTCACACCACGGACGCAGTGCCGCTGCTGCACTATCTGGTCTCCGAGCCCGAATCGCACGCGCTACTTCGGACTCTGCGCCGAGCAGCACCGTGAGCGATCCGTCGAGGGCATGCCGATCGAGTACCGCAGCGATGTGGTCGAGCGTGAGCACTGGTGGATCAGCTTGATGCGCCACGGACACGATGCGACACAACGCCGCCCATCCACGTGCACCCCGTGCAAGCAGCACTACCCGTGGATGCCGTGGATCAACGTCAGAACCACCACGCACCGGTGATCGGCGACGTGCCACTGTGTCGAGTTTCGTGGAAGCCTTGGAATTCGCCACCGCCATAACCGCCAGATCGACTCCGAGTAGCGGTCTGATGCCCGCTTCACGACATGCCAAGAGAAACTGCACAGCACCACCGAGAGTGTCGCGATCGGTGAGCGCTAGCGCGGTCTGACCCAGTTCAGCGGCGCGCGCCACCAGCACCGATGGACTCGAAGCGCCGTGGCGCATCGAGTGACCGGAGGCGACGTGCAGATGCACGAATGGGTCGGTAGTCATCACAGATCAACCAGGAATGCCTTGCTGTACGGGAAGACCCAGCAAGTCAGCAACCACAATGACGAAACGCTCAGCGTCACGCAGCAGATCGTCAGCTTCGCGTTCAGTCACCACATGAGGAATGCCCGCCTCGGCCGCAGCACGCTTGGCCGCTCCCCCAGCGAAGAAGACGGCCCACTCCTGCAGTTGAGGGGCAACTCCTGGAAGCAGGACCCACACGCTGCGCACCCGACGCCGCGCTGCAGGACGCGCACGCGCTGCGAGTACTGCGGCAGCAGCACGCAGTGCTGCCAGATGAGCGGCGGCGTAGCGAGCCGAGGGATCGAGAGCATGAGCCGAGTCGGTCAGCCCACGCGCTGCGAGTGCGAGTAAGTCGCGGGCAGCGGAAGCAATGGGAGGTGCATCAAGAGCAACGGACATCGTCGTCTCCTTTCTTTCGTGGCTTACCGCGTCGCCGAGGTAAGCCAGACCAGTTGAGTTGCCAGTTGAGTTGCCAGTTGAATTCAATGAGCGAGTTGCCATGAGCCAGTTCAATGAGCTAGGGCAATGAGCCAGTTCAATGAGCCAGGGCGAACGAGTCAGTCGAGAGCACGCACGAGGTGCCACTGGCTGACCATGGGATCGCAACTGAGGTCGTAGACGCCGAGAGCAGTTGACCGATGACACTCGGCCTCCACTCGCCACAGTTGTCGCTCGCCCGAGCGCTCAGGCCGACGCCACCACGAACCGCCTTCAATCCAGTGCGCCACGACCGTGCGGACGACGTACCGTCGCCCACGCCAGAGGAAATCGCGTGGACGTGCTTGCGCATCGAACTCCGTAGTGGGCTCGCTATCGGACTCGGACGTGCAGGTGCGCACCTGCACGGGTTCGAGATACCGACGACTCACCGCTACTCCTTGCGCTACGTGAAAGTTCAGACAGGAAATTCCTTTAAGCTCCGGTCGAGGCGAGGCCCTTCCCCAAGTGCCACCGCCCCGACCGGCTGTCTCCGCGATGGGATCTGATGGGGGTCGAGGTCCATCAGCGCAGCGACAGTGCTCTAGGTACTGCCACGACTCCGGCGAGAATCTCGGCAGTAGAGCGATATCCGTCAGATACCGTTTCGAACCTGCCGTTCGAACATGTGTCGCTCGAACTGCAGTTATTCGAACACGTGTTCGAATAACTGCACAGTACCCCCTCCCCCCGACAATGCGTCAAGACCCCATGTCGAATGGGTCGGCAAAGCGAGGAAATCAGGGCGGAATCAGCGAGAAAGACGAACCTTAGGTCGTCGCAGCGATCGCCGACGGCCGCCACAGGAACGAACACGCCACCGTGATCACACCGGCAATCAGGGTGTCGACCACCCGCAGTCCAGCGGATTGATCCGCCGACTCGCCCAGCAAGGTGAGCAGGGCAATCACGAACAGTGTCACTCCTACCACTGCAAGGGGGTACTCGGCCCAGATGAAGATGAGAGCCAGCAAGGCCCCTGCACCCGCAATCAGCGCCAGCAGGTAGCCGTTGGGGCGCATCCCCAACACGTCGATCAGCACGAGCGCCACCAGCACTCCCCCGACGGTTCCGATGATGCGACCCACCACCCGAGTGACCGTTCCCCCCGCATCTGGCCGGGTCATCCAAGCCACTGTCATCGGAATCCAGTACTGATTGGGGCGCGACCCAGCACTTGCCACCACCGTCGCGATCGAGATCGCCACCGCTAGTCGAAAACCGTGTCGCATCATCAGGTCATTGACACTCAGGTGCGAGCGCAACCGGGTGAGTAATGCAACCGGCTGCTCACCCCCGTCGAACACAGCCCCCGGCCGACGCACGAGCACCGGAACCACAATCGCGACGAACTGCACCAGACCACCCAGCGCCACGAGCAGCGCCGTATGCAGATCACTCACCGGGTTGGACGGAATTCCTCCAAACACCGTGAACAGCACCAACGTAAGCAGCCCGGCGATTCCAGCACCCGGCCCCGCGGCCACGACAAAACCACAGATCAACGCAACGACAGCCGACACAACGACTCGGAGCACCAGATTGTCGGAAACGATGCCGCCGAGGTAGGTACCGACGGTGATCCACAGCAGGGTCCACAACATCAGCCGCCACCGTCGGCCAATGCGCTGAAACTCGCCGGCAAGCGCCACGAAAAGTGAGCCAGCGCCCAGCGCTAGCGCGTCGTGTGGGGCGCCGAGTGCAATGGCCACCACGATGAGCACCGTCACCACCGCGGCCCGATACACGGCCTGCCAGATCAGCACCTTGCTCCGGTCGAGAGCGATGCTGTCTCGAACCACGCCACCCGACCCCACCAGAACGTGTCTCAGGTGCTCTTTAGCCGTACTCATGGTCGCCGTCCGCGGGTCATGCCCGGACCTTACTGCCGTACTCACCGGAAGCGCCCACGACGCCCCGACTATCGTGACGGCGTGACTTCACTCGATCACCCATCCGTCGCGCGCGTGCGCGAAGTTCTCCTTGCCGCCGGCGTGACCGGCCAGATACACGCACTCGACGACAGCGCCCGCACCGCCGCCGAAGCTGCCGCCGGATTGGGAATTGAGGTCGGCCAGATCGCCAGTTCCATTGTGTTTGGCCTTCCCCCCGTTGAGGAAGACGCCACTCCCCAGCCACTTCTCGTCGTCACCTCCGGCGCCCATCGCGTCGACACCACCGTGGTCGCAGCGCTTCTCGGTGTTCGGAAGCTGTTGCGCGCCGATGCCGACTTCGTGCGTCGATGGTCGGGTTTTGCCATCGGTGGAGTGAGTCCAGTCGGCTGGTTGGCTGAGTCACCCAACGGCGCCCACGCGATCACCGCACCCGAGCCGCTCACGGTGCTCGTTGACCGCGCGCTCGCGCAGTACGACGTGGTGTGGGCCGCTGCCGGCCATCCCCACTGCGTCTTTCCGACGACCTATGACGAACTCGTGCGCCTTACCGCAGGCACTCCGGCGATCGTCGGCGATTAACTCACCGCAGCCTCGAGTGCTGCGATATCGATCTTTCCCATCGTCATCATCGATTCGGTCGCACGTCGGGCGACATCAGGCTCGGAACTCGACAGCAACTCACCGAGTCGCCGAGGGATGATCTGCCAACTGATTCCGAAACGGTCAGAACACCAACCACACCGACTCTCCTCGCCACCGCCGCCGACCATGGCATTCCAGAGTCGGTCGACCTCCTCTTGCGTGTCGCAGAAGATCTGAAAACTCACTGCCGGCGAGTGCGGAAATTGCGGGCCGGCGTTGAGTGCCAGAAAGGGCTGCCCGAATAGTTCGAACTCCACCGTCAACACCGTGCCAGCGGGGTGCTGCGCATCGGTGGGGTAATAGGAAGTCGAGGTGATCCGCGTATCGGGGAAGGTCGACACATAGAACTCCGCCGCTTCTGCGGCTTCCTGATCGAACCAGAGGCAGGTGGTGATTCCAGAGATAGACATCCGGAAAGAATAAGACCGGCTGCATCCGCCCGACGGTTCGGCGGGCTACTCTAGCCCGCATGGACCATGGTGCAGGCACAGGACTCATTGGTGCGGCGTTCGCGACCGCTCGATCATTCCAGCCCAATTTGCTGACCCGCCGATCAACCGATCAGGCCATCATCACCGGGGCCACAGCGGCATCGGCCTACGGACTATTCAGCGCTGGCGATTCGGTGATCGATTCGATTGCGACTCGATTTAGCCGCAATAACCAGGCCACCACACCTGCGCGGCTCGCTGTGGCAGCCGCAGTCGGCGTGGCCGGTGTCGGCGCCGCGTACGCTCTGCGCTGGCGCGAACACGAGAGCGACAAGCGCGCCGTCGCTCGGCTTGCCGCTGAAACCAGCGCAGCCGTTGCCCTCGCCAGCATCGGATCGGGTATCTCGAGCTACATTCGGCCCACCGCTGTCAGCCGCACCACGATCGCCGCATCAGTGCTCGTCGGAGTCGCTTCGTGGGCCAGCACCAAGCCGTGGAATGCGCGCCCCGGATCGCTGGTCGAAACGGCGCTTCCCGGTGCCATCAAGAGCGGCGACGAGTACTTCCTTGAAGACACCGTGCGCGAAGTATCACCGGTGCAGGCTGCCGGAATCGCTGCCGGCGTGGCCGTGTTCACCTACGGCCTGGCCCGTGGCGAATCGTGGCTCACCGGCACCATGAGCAGTGGTGCAGCCCTTGTTGTCGGCGGCGAGGCGGCAGACCACCGCATGCTGGGCCGTCTCTCGGCGGCTGCTGCCACTTTCGCCTTCGGATGGCTCGCGATCTCGCAGGCCTCCGGAATGCTGAGCAAAGGCGGCGCCTCCATTGAGCCCGGCCACTCAGCCCAGCCGCAGGCCCCAGAGATTTCCGGATCGCCCGCATCCGGACTTCCCTGGACCAAGATGACCCGCGAAGGCGCACGCTGGCTCAGCATGGCCCTGCCGCCCGCCACGATTGACTCGGTGATGGGAACCACCGGGGCACTGCAGCCCATTCGCGTCTATGCCTCCCTCGATTTGGCTTCAGCCGAAACTGAGCGTGCCGACATCCTGCTCGCCGAAATCGACCGCACCCACGCTCTCGAGCGCTCAGTATTCGCATTGTTCTCGGCCACCGGATCGGGCTACGTCAACTACGTGGCCACCGAATCCCTCGAGTACCTCACCGGCGGAGACTGCGCGTCGGCCTGCATTCAGTACTCGGTGCTTCCCTCCGCTCTCTCACTCGGCGACGTACCGAGCGGTACCGCTCAAACCCAGATGGTGATGCACGGAATCGTCGAGCGACTTCTTGCCATGCCCGTCGACAAGCGTCCGAAGTTCTACCTGTTCGGCGAGAGTCTCGGATCGCAGGTGAGCGAAGAGATGTTCCGCGACACCGGGATTCTCGGACTCGCCGGAACCGGACTCGACGGGGCACTCTGGATCGGAACGCCTGACGCCACCATGTGGCGTCGCCAGTTGTGGGGCTCGCGCACGGTCGCTGAGGCACCCGAAGTCGGGCCCGGTGAGGTCTACCTCCCCCGTCACCTCATCGACTGGCGGGCGCTACCTGACAGCGAGCGCGAGAATGTGCGCTTCCTGTTGTTGATGAACGGTGACGACCCGATTCCGAAGTTCGGGCCGAAACTTGCCTGGCGTCGGCCCGACTGGCTGGGCCCCGACGACAAGCGCCCGTTCGGCTCACCACACGGCACGCGTTGGCTGCCGGGCATGACGTACCTCACCACGTTCTTCGACATGCAGAACGCGCTGGTACCGACACCGGGCGTCTTTGCTGAAGGTGGCCACGATTATCGACACGTGCTACCCAAGGCGATCAGCGAGACGTGGCGTCTGCCCATGACCGATGAGCAGCGCGACAGTATGTGGATCGCTCTTCAAAAGCGTGAGCTGGCATGGGAACTGCACCGTGACTGGACGTCGGCCCTCGCCAAGCCCGGTCACGAGCAGGATGCCGCGACAGCGAAAGCACTCGAGAAGGCATCGACGTATGTGGGCCACCCGGTCGACGAGGCCGAGTTGCACTCCATCATCGAGGCGGGGTTGCAGCCTCTCTAGGGGCGCACTGCGCTTGACCCTGAACCTGACCCTGAACCGAATCGTGATTGAGGAATCGCTGCGCCACGCGGGCTAACTGCGTGACACGCGCACCGACGCGTTCCCGACGGCCGCTTCAATCACGTCGCCAGGTTCGAACGCCACGGCAGCAGTGAGACCACCAGTGATCACCACATCACCTTCGCGCAACTGATCGCCTCGCTCGGCGAGCCGCTCACTCAGCCACGTGAGTGCGACTGCCGGGTCACCCATCGCATTGCGACTCCATCCGTGTTGCACGATGCTGCCGTTGCGAGCCAGCGACACCGGGAGACGGGCCAAACTGTCTGCCGACACCACATCGCCGAGAACCACCAAGGCCGCCGACGATCCGTCGGCCGTATTCAGCGCCCAGTCAAAGGCGTACCCCTCCCACACCGAGTCGACCACTTCAATGGCCGCACGCCATTCGAGCACCTGGCCTTCGGGTCCGATGATTGCTGCGATCTCTGGTTCAGCCTTCGGCTGCACCACGCCGGAGGAAACAACAGCGTCGTTGCTGAGCATCATCGACTCGAACAACGGTCCGAGATTGGGCTCGTCGATACCCATTTGCCGACGCATCGCATCGGAGGTGTAGCCCAGCTTCCAGCCGACCCTTTCCTCGCCTTGGCGTAGTTGCGCGACGACCACATCCTGTACGGCGTAGGCATCGGCTACCGGAAGTCGTCGGCCCGCGTCCGGCGACAACAGTCGCCCCTCACGTCGCGCCAGCACAATCGACTCGGCAACCGCGCGACGTACGTCGGCGTTGGTCTCTTCGGCCATTAGTTCGTCACTACTTTCTCTACCTGCACCAAGGTGTCGTGGAAATAGGCGGAGCCGCGATCGTCAGCGGCGACCGTAGCGTTCGTGAGGGCATTCACCGCACGCCCTTCTGGAGTACTGCGGTGCCACCAACCGAAAGGCATGGCCACAAGCCCGGGCTGCACCACGTCGCTGATCTCAACGGTGAGAGTAAGCGAGCCACGGTCATTGAAGACACGCGCCCGATCACCTTCGGCAATGCCACGCGCGACGGCATCGTCGCGATGAATCTGCAACAGCGGCTGACCAGACGAGGGTAGATGCGCTGTGAATCCGCCGTAGTTGGCGTTGAGGAACTTGGGATGCTGTTTGCGCGACATCAGTGCCAGCGGGAAGCGCTGCACAAGTTGCAAGTCACCGTCCGTCGTCTCGCGACCGGGCCGATGTTCGAGCGCACCCAATCGCATCGGATCGGTCGGAATGCCCGGAAGCGGATCAATGTGGGGCCGCGCACCCTCAGGAACCGCCAAGCGCGCCCATCCTTCGGCCGCCAATCGCTCATAGGTGATGCCATCGAGGAATGGATGACCGGAATCAAGAAGGTCGCGCACCAGCTCCTCATCACTTTCGTGAAGTCGCGGATCATCGAGTTCGAGCGCCGTGGCCAAGCGTCGGGCGATTTCGGTATTGGGCAACGCCTCACCGCGAGGCTCTATCGCTGGTTGGTTCAGTGCGAGGTAGAAGTGACCCCATGCAGGCGAAAGGTCGAGATGCTCAATCTGCGTGGTAGCGGGCAGCACAATGTCGGCATACCGTGCCGTGTCGGTCATGAACTGCTCAATGACCACCGTGAACAAGTCATCGCGCTCGAGACCGGCGACGACGCGGTTCTGATCAGGAAGAATGTTCGCCGGATTGGAATTGTGAACCAACAGCATCTCAATGCCAGGGTCAACGTTCGGATCGTTGAGCACTTCTCCGAGTCGAGCCATGTTGAAAGTGCGACGTGCGGGTCTCGCCTGTGAGGCGAGAGCACTCTCGTGCCAGATTCCAACCGATCGAGCGAAACCACCCCCCACCTCACGCCACGAACCGAGTACGGCCGACAACATCGCGACCGAGCGCAGGATTTCTTGACCGTTTTCGCGGTGTTCAGCGCCGATCAACGCCCGAATGCCTGTGGGCTGCTCGGTTGCGAGCCGATGGGCCAACCATTCGATGCGCTCGGCGTCGATACCGGTTGCCTGCGCTGCCCTCGCTGGAGTCCACTGAGCCGCCGCCGCACGAAGGTCGTTCCAACCGGTGGTGTGGTCGGTGATCCATGACTGATCGATGAGATCTTCACGATCGAGCACATGAACAATGGCAAGTACCAGAGCAACATCGGAACCGGGCTTGAGTTGCACGAAAACGTCTGCTTCGCGAGCAGTGTCAGTTCTGATCGGGTCGATGACGATCACCAATGCGCCATCGGCGCGAGCCTGCTCAATGAATGGCCACAGATGGCGGTTCGTGATGCGCGTATTGGTGCCCCACAGAACAACGGTGCGCGCATGACGAAGTGACTCCGGCTCGACACCGAAAGGCATTCCGAGTACTTCGGCCGCACCCCTACTGGCAGTCACCCCGCACAGTTCACGCTTAATGTCGCTGGCACCAATGGCGTCAAACAATCGGTCAATCATCACGCCCATTTGAATTTCACCCTGGGTGCCGGCAAATTCAAATTGCAGAATCGACTCTGCGCGCCCCGCATCGATCAGTGGGCGCATGCGAGCGGCGATCTCGCCGATCGCCTCACCCCACGTGATCGGTTCGAATTCGCCACTGCCCTTCGCTCCCACCCGACGAAGGGGGGTGAGCAGCCGATCCGGGTGATAGACGCGATCGAGAAACCGATTGACCTTGGGACACAGGGTTCCGTGTGTAAACGGATGGTCGGCGCTTCCTCGTAGGCCGGTGGCCACTCCATCGACAACCGTAACTTCCCAGGCACATGTGTCGGGGCAGTCGTGATGACACGCACCAAGAACAGTGAGTTCGGTCATCGCAGTTCCAAGTCAACGACGGTCATACCTGATCCTGTCGGTGGCTGGCTCATTGCCGCGAGCGCCTCGCCCGCCTCTGACAATGCAATCACCTTTCCCACCAAGCGGTCAGGCCGCAGTTGACCGGATGCCACCAGATCGAGCATCGATCCGTAGTCACCGGCGGGCATTCCGTGGCTTCCGAGTAACGCCAGTTCGTAGGCGAGTACGCGACCCATGGGAACTGCGGTGTCTGCGGCGTCACCCAGCATCAGTCCCACCTGCAAGTGTCGACCACGTGGTCGCAAACACTCGATCGAGGCGCGCATCGTCGACACTGCTCCCAGAGCATCCATCGACACGTGGGCGCCCCCACCGGTGATCTCACTGATTCGAGCCGCTACATCGTCGGGCCCTTGAACCACGACTTCGGCTCCCAGTTCGCGTGCGGCCTTCAGCGCATTCTCCGACACGTCAACGGCAATGACCCGGGCACCCATCGCTACTCCGACCATCAGTGCTGAAAGTCCGATGCCACCGCAACCGTGAACTGCCAACCATTCACCCTCGCGAATTCGTGCTCGCTCCGCCACCGCGTGATACGAGGTGGCAAAGCGACATCCAATCGACGCGGCAGAGACGAAATCCACAGCATCGGGCAAGGAGACGAGATTGATCTGCGCTCGCGGTACCGCCACACGGTCGGCGAACGAGCCCCACGACGTGAACCCTGGTTGAAGATTGTCGGGACACACATGATGAGCGCCGTCGAGACATGTGGGGCAGGCTCCGCATCCCAATGCAAAGGGAACGACGACACGGTCGCCGACCTTCCAACTCGAGACATCGGCACCCACCTCAACGATCACTCCGGCATATTCGTGGCCAGGAACGTGGGGGAAACTCGGCACCTCATCGTGTCCTTGCCACGCATGCCAGTCGCTACGGCAGACGCCCGTGGCACGCACCTGCAGCACCACGCCGTCGCGCGGGCAGTCGGGTTCGGCGACCTCGCCGATGGTCGGGAGTGTCTGATAGCCCAGATAACTGACCGCTCTCATTACTCCTTTCTACCGGTGATGTACCTCTCGCGAAACATCCGGACCACTACGGCGGGCACCGCCCGATACGTTCCAGTGACACCACCGCCCCCGAACCCACGAGGAGTCACCCGTGACTGACAGTCCCGATGACCGCGGCATGGGAACCGACGAGCCCGCCACCGCCAACCGATCGACCCGCCGCACGCGACGCTTGGCCATCGTCGGCGCGCTTGCCCTCGTGCTCGTCGCCGGCGCCGTCCTGGTGGGGGTCAAGACCACCGGCGCGAGGTCTGGCGCGCTGTCGTCGACAAATGCGACCGTCACCTGCGCCTTCGTCGAGAGGCCGGTCCAGGGACAGCCACCTCCGATGTACTTCCCGTACGATCCCGTGAACCTCACGGTGACTCCGAATGCAGCCCTCAACGGTGTCGTGCTCACGCTCAACCTCCGATGGGGGACAGCCAATCTCCCCATCAGCGATCCCGACAGGCTCACGACCACCACGACCAGCCTGGGCGCCGCGAACTCCGTCGCGATCACCAAGCAGGCGACGTACCGGGACAACTTCAACTACTGGGTGAGCTGGACCACTGCCGGGGTCGCCTACGAGTCGGCGCACGGCACCGCCTGCAGCTGACGTGCCTCTCGCGAAACATCCGGACCACTCCGGCGGGTGCGGCTTCCCTGATGCGGATAGGTCGACCACCGCACACTCTTCACCGGCAAAGAAGAGCAGCCAGCACCCCGAGCGTCGGGGTGCTGGCTGCTCTCTTGCGCGCAGTCTGGCGAATGGTTTCTCAGACGGTGGGCGCAGGAGTCCAGCGTAAGTACGGCTTGACTTCCTCGACCTCACCGAACTTGGCAATGGCATCGGCCGTCGACAGCGCGGGCGACACGATGACCCGGCCACCGGGGACCCAGTCGACAGGAGTGGACACTGGAGCCGCGTCTGTGAGCTGCAGCGCGTCGATAACGCGCAGAATCTCGTCGAAGTTGCGACCCACCGACTTGGGGTACGTGAGAGTCAGGCGCACCTTGTTGGCAGGATCGATGATGAACACCGAACGAACCGTTGAGGTGTCGCCCTGACCCGGATGCAGCATGTCGTAGAGGTTCGACACCACGCGGCTCTCATCAGCGATGATCGGAAAGTTCAAGTCGGTGCCGCCGACGTCGCCAATGTCACCGGCCCAGTTCTTGTGTGACTCAAGCGGGTCTACTGATATCGCGATCGTCTTGACATTGCGCTTGACGAACTCCGACTGCAGAGCAGCAGTACGTCCAAGTTCTGTGGTGCACACGGGCGTGAAGTCGGCAGGGTGACTAAAGAACACGGCCCACGCGCCCGACTTCCATTCGTGGAAATCGATGGGACCTTCGGTGGTCTCGGCAGTGAAGTTGGGGGCCTCGTCGCCCAGGCGAATCGCCACGATCATCTCCTCGTTGGGTGCTGCAGCAGGGAATCTGGAAAGCGCGATGCTTTCCTTCGGTGGCTTCACCCTACCGGAGCGCAAATGGCGAAATCCATTGGGGTGCAACGGATTTGCGACTCTTCAGCGACTGCAAGTCACTTGCAGTAGTGCTCCAAATCGATCGCAGTGATTCAGTCCACGTTACTCGCGTGAACGACTTCGCCGCGCCGCGTGCGCCACATCACAAACCCGATAACAATCGCGAGCACTAACGAAAACGGCGCCCACAGCATTCGCTCCGACGCCGACTGACTCGCGGTGTTGGCGACAATCGCCAACAGGCGCCCAGCGAGCGGAAGAGTTCCGGACGTCTGACCACCTTGGGTGAATGCACCCCAAGGCGCCCCTGCAACCAGTGCGATCTGGAATAGCGCGACTAGCCCAAGGAGTGCAACTGCGCAGCGCGCCGCCACTCGTTCCATGTCAGTCGCCCGTTTGGCTCAGCCTGATCACGATGCCAACTTGGGTTGGTACGCCGGTCTTCTTCACCTTGCGTTGTGCCCGCCGCATCATGAACCACGCCACTACTCCGTAGCGCGCCCGAATGGCCGCTGCCGTTTCGACCGTGGCATCGGCGTCCTGCAACTCAGCCGTTGCTGGAACTTGGTCGCCTTGAATGTTGCCGCGCATGTCGCAGGGCGCCACGAGGACCGAGCCGCTGTTGCGAATGCGCTTTGCCTTGCCTGCGTCGACGTCGGTGACCACTCGGAGTGCATCGCCCTCGCGTACGAACCAGACGGGAGTGGCCACCGCACTGCCGTCGCGCTTGAACGTCGTGAGCGACAGATACTTGCCCGTTGCGAGGGATTCGAGGCTGGTAGTCATATCAATCCTTTGGTCTAGTCGAGTGACAATCTCGACGGATGTATATCTACTAGATATAGTAGCGGTCATGGCCCGCCAATCTCAAACAGACCTCGCGGTACTCGGCGCCCTGTCTATTGAACCCATGACCGGGTACGAACTTCGTCAGGCAATCACCGAGGTCCTCGGCCATTTCTGGCATGAAAGCTTTGGACAGATTTATCCATGTCTTGCCAACCTCCAGCAACTCGGATTCGTCAGGTCAACCAGCGCCGATCGCTCCTCGACCTATCGCATCACGGCGGCGGGTCGACGCGAACTCGCTCGCCGCTTACGCGACGAGCCCGAGCGTCAACAACCGCGCAACGCCACATTGCTGAGGGTGTTCTTCGGTGCCTCCTTAGATGAAGATGATCTCGTGGCGATTCTCGATCGCACGGAACGACAGGCACGTGAGCAACTGGCGACCCTTGCCGCTGCTCGCGAACAGATTGCCAACGGAACGCACAATGCAGCACATGGTCGCTACTGGCTCGCGACCGTCAGCGCCGGCGAACATGCCGCACGGGCACAACTCGATTGGGTCAACGAAACTCGCACCACGCTCCTCGCCCCACAGCTTTCCTCCGGAAGGGATTCACCATGAGCGCCATCAGCGTTGTCAATCTCACTAAGCGCTACGGCGACCATCAGGCGCTCGATGGAATCAGTTTCGAGGTGGCTGATGGCGAGTGCGTTGCCCTCCTCGGCCCTAACGGTGCGGGAAAGACAACGGCGACGGAAATCCTTGAGGGATACCGACACGCCGACTCAGGTGAAGCGCGAGTGCTCGGCGTCGATCCCCAGCACGGCGATCTGGTCTGGCGCGCCCGCTTGGGCATTGTGCTGCAAACCTCGCGCGACCTCGGTGACCTCACCGTGCGCGAGGCCGTTCGACATTTCGCGCGCTACTACCCCTCACCCCGCGACCCTGATGAGGTCATCGCCTCGGTAGGCCTCACCGAGAAGGCACACGATCGCAATGACAAACTCTCGGGCGGTCAGCGTCGACGACTCGATGTGGCGCTTGGGGTGATCGGAAGGCCCGATGTGCTGTTTCTCGACGAGCCCACCACCGGCTTCGACCCTGAGGCGCGACGCGAATTCTGGGAACTCATTGATGCGCTCAAAGCCGAAGGCACCACCATCTTGCTCACCACCCACTACTTGGAAGAGGCCGAGCATCTCGCCGAGCGCGTTGCGGTGATCGCCTCAGGTCGCATCATCGCGTGCGATGCACCGAGCAAGCTCGGCGGTCGTAATTCAGGTCAAGCCATCGTCAGTTGGGTTGAGGGCGGTGACGAGAGGTCCGAACGCACCGACTCCCCCACGCGTCTGGTTAACGAACTCGCCACTCGATTCCCCGGTGAGATACCCGACCTCACGGTGCGCAGACCGACACTGGAAGACACTTACCTCACGCTCCTCGGCGAACACGCTGACAACGAGCGAAATGAGGCACAGTCATGAGCCGCACCCTTCGCCTTGGCCGCTCACGAGTAGGCATTGAATTGCGCCAGTTCTTCCGCGATCGCGAATCGGCAGTCTTCAACTTCGCCCTTCCCATGGTGCTGCTCGTGATCTTCGGATCCGTGTTTGCCAACCAAGACATGGGTGCCAGCGGCGTCACCTTTGCGCAGTACTTTCTCGCCGGCATGATCGCGTCGGGTGTGCTCTACACCTCATTTCAGAACCTCGCCATCGCCATTCCGATGGAACGCGAAGACGGCACGCTCAAGCGTCTGCAGGGAACTCCGATGCCGAAAGCCTCGTACTTCATCGGCAAAATCGGAATGGTCTTCGTCGCGTACATTGCCCAGGTCATTGTGCTGCTACTGGTCGGAGTGCTCTTCTTTCACATCAACTTGCCCAGCACCACCACTCAGTGGTTCACATTCGTGTGGGTCAGCGTGCTCGGTCTGATCTCCTGCACGCTGTTAGGTATCGCCTACTCAGTCGTTCCGCGCAACGGCAAAGGCGCTTCGGCGCTCGTTGCTCCCGTGGTGCTGATCTTGCAGTTCACCTCGGGAGTGTTCTTCATCTTCACGCAGTTGCCGCAATGGATGCAGACGTTTGCATCGCTGTTTCCACTCAAATGGCTCACCCAAGCAATGAGGTCAGTCTTTCTCCCCGACACCGCACAGGCGCTGGAAGCAACCGGAACGTGGGAACTGGGAAAGTGCGCCCTGGTGCTCGCGATCTGGACCGTAGTGGGCTTCGTACTTGCCCTACGCGTCTTCCGCTGGACTCCTCGCGGAGCAGGCTGAGCGGAGAGCCGCATCATTTACACGTGCCAGTCCCCTACTCTTCAAGGGTGAGTGAAGCCGATTACAAGGTTCGCGGTGCCGAGGGCGCTCGCGAGGCAGTTCCGGCTCTGGTCACTCTTGACGTCTGGGGAGTTCCACTCACTCGTGCGCCACGAGCACTCGCGCGCATGGGTCTCGATCGCGGCGGGGCTCGACGCATTCCCGGTGTTACGTTCGCCAAGATGCTCGGAACGGGCTCGGGGCGCACCTTCACCACTCGAGATGCTGACGCCCGTCACTGGGCCGCGCTCATCGTGTGGAGCGATGCCGGTGCTGCCGAATCATTTGCGACCAGCAGTGTGGCTCGTGGCTGGCAATCGATCTGCGATGAGCATGCGCGATTCACGATGCGACCTCTGAGCTCACGCGGCACGTGGGCCGGTCGTCAACCCTTCGGCGATCCGATCGCTCACCGGTGGGACGGCCCCATTGCCGCCGTCACGCGCGCGCGCATTCGCCCCTCACAGTGGGTTGATTTTTGGAGGTCAGTTCCTGCAGTGTCCGGCGACCTCGACCACATTGAGGGAGTGACATTTCGGCTCGGAATCGGCGAGGCACCGGTCGGCTTGCAAGGCACATTCAGCGTCTGGCGTGACAACGCAACACTCACCGACTTCGCTCATCGCCGCTCACCCCACCAGCAAGCGATGCAGCGCACCGTTGATACCGGTTGGTACGCAGAGGAACTCTTCGCACGCTTCGCACTGCTCAGTGTAACTGGCACGTATGGCGACCAGCCGGTCTCGATCACGGGGGCTACGTCATGAGTATCCGCGTGTATCACGGGCCGCACTCCGATCGGCACGACGGACCCTCACCCTGGATTCGTCGACTTCCCCTGATTTTCGCCATCGCCACGGTGCTGCTGCAGATTGCCTGGCCTCTTGCCAACGGGTCAATGCGAGCGACATTAACGATCGCGATCGTGTGCACCTTCTTCCTCGCGTCATTGAGTCACTCGTGGCTCAACCGCGGTTGGGGGTGGACCCTGGCCTGGGCCATCATCTCCATCGGATTCGGTTTCGTCATCGAACTTGTCGGTACCTCAACGGGGTTGCCGTTCAGCACGTACTCCTACCAACCCGACACTCTCGGTTGGACCGTGTCGAATGTGCCGGTCGTGATTCCGCTGGCGTGGGCGATGATGAGTTACCCCGCTTTGTTGGTCGGGCGACGGCTTGCCTCCACGGGGCGCGGAGCAGTGATATTGGCCGCATGGGCATTTGCCTCATGGGACCTCTTCCTCGATCCGCAAATGGTCGGAGAGGGCTACTGGACATGGGAATCACCGGACCCGTCCATCCCAGGAATCCCTGGGATCCCGATCGTCAACTTCCTCGGCTGGCTACTGGCCGCCGCCGTTCTCATGTTTCTTCTCAATCGGCTACCTGATCCCGATTGGAGAGCTCCCTCGGCCCCCGCGACTCGTCGTCGCACTCCCGAGGCAGTGCCGGGCGCGCTCTATTTGTGGACGTGGCTGGGCGGAATCATCGCCAACGTCTTCTTCCTTGGTCGACCAGCCGTGGGCATCATCGGCGGCATTGCCATGGGCCTCGTCGCCATTCCGTACGCCTTACGCCTTACCGAACGGGCACCATGAGAGCAGTACGTCTCCTCACGGCGGTGGGCACAGGCCTTGCAGTCGCCGGCACCGCACACACCGCCATCAATCTGCGCCTCATAACCCGGCCTTCGGCCTCCGATGACGCAATCTCCGAACGAGTTTCCGTACTGCTGCCCATGCGGAACGAGGCCCAGCACGCGCACGCGTGTCTGGAATCCGTGGTCAACCAACGCGGAGTCAACGATCTGGAAATCCTCGTTCTTGACGATGGATCAACTGACGGCACCGCCGAAATCGCACGCGGGGCGCTGGCCGGTCATGCAGATTCGCGCGTTATTGACGGAAGCGACGACCCGCTGCCCGCCGGTTGGCTCGGCAAGCCATGGGCGTGCGAACGACTCACGCGCGCAGCTGGCGGGTCTGTTCTGGTCTTCATCGACGCAGACGTCGTGCTTGAACCCACGGCCCTCGCTCAGGCAATCTCCCTCCTGCGATCGATGCAGGCCGATCTCATTTCGCCGTACCCGCGCCAATTGGCCGACGGACTACTCCCCCGACTGATCCAGCCGCTGCTGCAATGGTCGTGGCTGACCACCGTTCCGCTGCGAGCCTCGGAGGTAAGCCGACGCGAGTCATTGGCGGTGGCCAATGGACAGTTCCTCGTGGCTGATAGCGCAGTACTTCTTCGTACGGGCGGATTCGCGGCCGTGCGCGCTGAGGTTCTCGATGACGTGGCGCTCATGCGCGCTGTGAAGCGCGCAGGTGGACGCGGCACCGTTGTCGATGGAACATCGCTTGCTACCTGTCGCATGTATGCCACGGGTTCCGAGCTTGTCGACGGGTACACCAAATCGCTGTGGTCTGCTTTCGGCAGTCCCATCGGATCGACTGCGGTCATGGCCTCGCTCGCGCTGGCGTACGTGGTACCTCCGGTCGCCGCGGTCACTGCCCGCTCACCACTCACGCGCGCCATCGGCCTCGCCGGATACACCGCCGCTGTGGCCGGTCGTGTGATGGTGGCGCGCCGCACCCAGCAACGAGTCCTTCCCGATGCGTTGGCGCACCCGGTCTCGATCGTGACTCTCGCCACACTGACGGCGATGTCGTGGAATCGACGCCGACGCGGCACGCTGACATGGAAGGGTCGACACGTGACTGTCGACGGAGGTAGCCGTTAATGGCCCGCGTCATTGTGATCGGCGCTGGTGTTGCCGGCATGGCAACCGCGGCGCGCCTTCGAGTGAAGCGTCATGACGTCACTGTGCTCGAGCAGTCGCCGACCTACGGAGGCAAACTCGGCACGTACGAGCGCGATGGATTCGTTTTTGATACCGGCCCGAGTCTGCTGACCTTGCCCGCGGTGTATCGCGACCTCTTCTTATCGACGGGTTCGGCACTCGATGACGCGCTCGACATCGTTCCGCTCGAACCGGCCTTTCGCTATCGATGGTCCGACGGCACGATCGTGGAAATGCCGGGTGCTGGCCCCGCCCTCTGTGCTGACGCACTTGGTGATGCACTCGGTGGTCACGCCGCTGACGATTGGCGAGCCCTCATTGACCGCGCCAGCGCTATCTGGGAACTCACCCGTCGACCTGTGCTCGAATCACCTCTTGAAGGACCGCGCGATCTGTTGTCGATGGCGCGACGACCACGCGATATTCGCACGGTCGCGCCGTTCACCTCGCTGCGCTCACTCGGTCAGAAGTTGATGCGCGATCCGCGGCTGGTCACGTTACTCGATCGCTATGCGACCTACACGGGTTCTGATCCTCGACGTGCCCCGGCGGCACTTGTCACCGTTCCTTACGTTGAGCAGGTGTTTGGTGCGTGGCATATCGGCGGTGGAATCCGTCGTCTTGCCGACGCGCTATACGAACGCGGCGTCGAACGCGGCGTCGACTATCGATTCAGCACCGATGTCGCGCAGATTCGCACTGACGGCGGACGCGTCTGCGGCGTGGAACTCGTTGATGGTTCGCGTCTTGACGCCGACATCGTGGTCGCCAACGCCGATGCGCAACACGTGTACGACGATCTCCTCGACCCCACGCTCTCGTCTGCGCGCGCTCCTCGTCGCCAACTCGCGCGAGCCACTCCTTCGCTATCGGGTTTCGTGATGTTGCTCGCAGTGCGCGGACGAACCCCGGGTCTGCAGCACCACAACGTCTGGTTCCCTGCCAACTACGACGCCGAGTTCGATTCCGTATTCGGAACGGGTCGGCAGCGCACGGTGATGCCAGTCGACGACCCCACCATCTACGTCTGCTCACCCAACGATCCGCTCATGCGTCCCGATGCCGATCACGAGTCGTGGTTTGTGCTCATCAACGCCCCCCGGCACGGAAGCGGAGCACCCGGCACCGGCACGATCGATTGGAACGAGCCGGGCCTGGCGCAGTCGTACGCAGACCGCACGCTTGCCGTGCTCGCTTCGCGCGGCTGCGATGTACGCGACCGCGTGCTGTGGCGAGAGATTTTCACTCCCGCCGCCCTCGAAGCCCATACGCGAGCACCCGGCGGCGCTATCTACGGCAGTTCGTCTAACGGCGCCCGCTCGGCGTTCTTGCGCCCGTCGAACCGCTCGCCTGTACCCGGGCTCTTCCTGGTCGGTGGTTCGGCGCATCCGGGGGGTGGGCTGCCGTTGGTTGGCTTGTCGGCGGGCATCGTGGCCGATCTGATCGGCCGCGCCGAGTAGCAGTGGGAGAACTAGCCGCGCCACGGCCTCATCCATCGCTATCCGTCATAAAAACGGCCGGAATTGACGCAAACGCATGGATGAAGGGGCGCGTAGCGCGTCAGTGTGCGTCGGGTGCTGCGAGCCGGCGGCGAACCACGATCAGCAATTGAACGAGGCCAATGACGCCTAGGCCGACCCACGCCCATGAACCCCACGTCGCCCACGTCGCAGTTGCTGACAGGTACAGACCCGCACCCACCAGGAACATCGTCGTCACCACAATCCGGGTTGGCCGCTCCCACACCGTGACGACGCCGACTTCACTCATCCCGGCAGCACCAGCGCGGGCCCTGGCATATTCCTGCAAGGCCATCAACGCACCCGCCACCACGCACGCACTCGCGGGCGCACCGGCCAACCACAGAGCGACCAAGTACAACCCGTCACTGACGCGATCGACAACCGAATCGAGCACATAACCCCACCGGGTGGTGCGTCCGGTCATCACGGCGACTGCGCCGTCGAGGTTGTCGGTGATACCGGACAGCACCACAACAGCGGCGGCGGCCAGACACCATCGTCCGCCCAACGACGCGAGCCATGCCGCCGCACCGGCGACGAGAACTCCTAGCACGGTGATCAGATCGGGAGGTACGCGCAGAGCCGCGAATGGCTTGGCCAGCACGTGAATTCCGGTGAGCCACCCCAATGCCCAGCGAGAGGAACGCGGGTCGTAGCCACCATGTAGTTCCGACCATCGTTCGAAGTACTCGTCTCGAGTGAAGGCCATCGCAGATCAGTGCCGGGTGAGGGAAGGGTGGCTCATGAGGTTACGGAACACCTCGCGCGTGGCCGTCGAACGATTGAGCGTATAAAAGTGCAAGCCAGGTGCGCCACCATCAAGTAGCTCGGTGCACAACTCCGTTGCGATCTCAACTCCGAGCTTTCGCACCGCCACCGGATCATCAGTGATACCGGCAAACCGCTCGGCGACTTCGGGAGGAAATTCAGCGCCCGACAGTTTCGCGAAACGTTCAATCTGAGCGACGCTCGTGACCGGCATGATTCCCGGAATGATCGGCATATCGCAGCCGGCCGCAGCAGCGCGATCGCGCAGTCGGAACCAGTCGGCTGAACGGAAGAAGAACTGGGTGATCGCGAACTCAGCGCCGGCACGTTGCTTGTCGGCAAGCACGCGCGCGTCGTGGTCGAGTGACGTCGACTCGGGATGTCCCTCAGGAAATGCAGCCACACCCACACAGAATTCGCCGCGTTTGCGAAGCAGTTCAACAAGTTCAACCGCATGGTCTAGTCCATCGGGATGGCGAACCCAGGCAGTTCCTAGGCCGCCTGCGGGATCACCACGCAACGCCAGCACGTTCTCGATTCCTGCGGCTGAATACTCGTCGATCACGTCAAGCAGATCGGCTCGAGACGAACCCACGCAGGTGAGGTGGGCGATCGTGGTGAGTGAGGTACGCCGTTGAATGGACGAGGTGATGTCGACAGTTCGGTCGCGTGTGGTGCCTCCAGCCCCGTAGGTGATAGAAACGAAGCTCGGATCAAGCTCCTCCAACTGGAACAGCGCACCCCACAGCAGGTCCTCGGCATCGGAGTCTTTCGGTGGGAAAAACTCAAACGACACCGACCGCGAACCATCACCGAGTAACCGAGTGAGCGAAGGTCGTCGATCGACCGCGCCGCCCCTCCTGCCGAATGCCATGGGTTAAGGGTAGGCGTCGGTAGGCTCTGCATGTGACATCACCCTCTCGAGCGGCCTCCCCGCTCGATGCCGAGAACCTTCGCGCTCGTGTTCAAGACGTCGTGACTGACTTCCTCGATCAGCAACACCTGATCCTCACGTCGATCAGTCCCGAGGCGGTGCGGCTCAATGAAGCGCTCAGCGACCTGCTGGCCGGTGGTAAGCGTTTGCGACCGGCATTCTGCTATTGGGGCTGGCGGGCAGCGGGCGGAAGCGACTGTCAGGAAGCGATCGTGGCAGCCAGTTCACTGGAATTTCTTCAAGCCTGCGCCCTCATTCACGACGACGTGATGGACGGCAGCGATACCCGCCGCGGAATGCCGGCCGCTCATCGTCGCTTCGCCACCCTCCACCGTGGTGCCGGGTGGCTCGGTTCCTCCGAAAACTTCGGCGTGGGCGCGGCCATTCTGCTCGGCGATCTCTGCTTGTCGTGGGCCGATGAGGTCCTGTACACCTGCGGCCTCGACGCCGACTCGCTGCGACGCGGTAAAGGCGTATACGACATCATGCGTACCGAGCTCATGACAGGGCAGTACCTCGACCTGCTCGAACAAGCTGTGGGTGGCGGCTCCGTTGAGCGCGCTCTCACCGTGGTGCGCTACAAGTCGGCGAAGTACACCATCGAGAGGCCACTGCATCTCGGTGCCTCACTCGCAGGTGCCGATGACCAGGTAATCGCCACACTGTCCGACTACGGGCTCCCCCTCGGCGAGGCCTTCCAATTGCGCGACGACGTGCTCGGTGTTTTCGGCGATCCTTCCCAAACGGGTAAGCCGGCGGGTGATGACCTGCGCGAAGGTAAGCGCACCGTGCTGATTGCCGAAACGCTCGAGCGCTGTTCCACAGCGGAGGCAGACGTTGTGCGCCGCCACCTTGGCGACCCGGCCCTGTCACTTGAGGGCGTGAGTGCGCTGCGCGACATCATCACAACCTCCGGTGCGCTCGCCCGCGTTGAGTCGACGATCACCGAGTACACCGAACGCGCCCTCACCGCGGTTCGATCGCCCCTCTTCGCGCCCGAGGCGGTCACTGTGCTGGAAGGTTTGGCGATCGCCGCCACCAGCCGCTCGATGTAACTACCAGCGTGGGGCGATCTCTGGGCACGATGAGCCGCAACACGATGAGCCGCAGTACGAGTCGTTTTGCCCACAGATCGCGGAATTCGCGCGAATCAGCCACGAAGCTTCACTTCGACAATGCGTGCTGTAGCAACATCCCATCACGCGCGAATGGCCGCCTGCACGATCCACGCCTAGGCTGGAGGCATCATGCGTACCGTCACCGGACCCACCAATCGAGTCGTCATCGTGGGCGCAGGTCTTGCCGGACTCTCCGCCGCCCTACGCCTCGCCGGAGCGGGCCGCGAGGTCACCGTGCTTGAACGTGAGTCCATTCCCGGCGGTCGGGCCGGACTCATCAGTGACTCCGGCTACCAGTTCGACACCGGACCAACTGTGCTCACCATGCCCGACCTCATCGCCGACGCCCTCGACTGCGTGGGCGAAGACATGTCCGATTGGCTCGAACTCGAACCCATTGATCCGCTCTACCGGGCGTATTACCCCGACGGTTCGACACTGGATGTGAAGGCCGATCCGCAACAAATGGCCGAGGAAATTCGTCGCGTCATCGGAGATCAGGAAGCCGCCGGCTATCTCAAGTACGTCGACTTCGTCAGCGACCTGTACCGCTACGAGATGAAGACCTTCATCGACCGCAACATCGACTCGCCCCTCGATCTGCTCACACCCGATCTCGCGCGACTTGTTGCCATCGGCGGATTCCGCAAACTGGCACCGAAAGTTCGCCAGTACCTGCGCGACCCACGCACCGAGCGCGTGTTTTCGTTCCAGTCGATGTACGCCGGGCTCTCGCCTTACGATGCACTCGCCATCTACGCGGTCATCGCCTACATGGATTCCGTCGCCGGCGTGTTCTTCCCCAAAAGCGGAATGAACGCGGTGCCTCGCGCCCTCGCCGGAGCAGCCGCCAAACACGGAGTCACATTCCGCTACAACACCGAAGTTGCCAAGGTCGAGCACAATGGCCACCGCGCCACCGCTGTGATCACCACCGACGGCGAGCGCATCGAAGCCGATGTCGTCGTACTCAATCCCGACCTTCCGGTGGCCTATCGCGACCTACTCGGCGAAGAGCCATGGAATGTGCGCCGCCTGAACTACTCGCCGAGTTGCTTCCTACTCCTTGCCGGCTCCTCGGCTACCTATTCCAAGATCGCGCACCACAACATTCACTTCGGTAAGTCGTGGAAGGGAGTGTTCCGCGAACTCATTGACGAAAAGCGCTTGATGAGTGACCCGTCCGTGCTCGTGACGAACCCCACCCACTCCGATCCAACACTGGCTCCCGACGGCCGCGAGATCTACTACGTGTTGTTTCCCACGCCTAATCTCGACGCTGGCATCGATTGGAAGTCCGAAGGCCCGCGGTATCGCGAGGAGGTCGTGCGCGTACTCGAGGAGCGCGGCTACATCGGCTTTGGCGACGCCATCGAGGTCGAACACCTGACGACTCCCCAGGATTGGTCCGACCGCGGAATGGAACGCGGTGCCCCCTTCGCTGCGGCCCATTCCTTCTTGCAGACCGGCCCGTTCCGCCCGTCGAACATCTGGGGTGAGAACGTCGTTTTCGCCGGGTCTGGAACGCAGCCCGGCGTGGGTGTGCCGATGGTGCTCGTGTCAGGCCGCCTCGCGGCAGAACGCATCACAGGTGCTGACCGCTCGTACACCTCACGCGCCTCACGCTGACTCACCGGCGAGCAACCTCGGTTTCCAACGGCCCAATCGGCGTTACCCTAGGGGAACTATGACCACGGCCGACGGAATCCCCGACGAGGCCACCAGCCGTGCCGTTTTCGTCAGCCGGTTCGTCGTTCCCGGGGTCGTTGCCACCGGCCTGATCACTCTCGGTTCCATCGGGGTGGGCTGGCTTCCGCTGAGTTCGGCGCTGCTAGACATTTCAGTTGTCGATGCGATGCGCACTAACCCCATCGGTGTGTCGATCGCTCGCATCATGCTCATCGCCGGCGGCGCTCTCCTGCTGCAGACGTGGCTCGTGCTCGGCGCCGACCTTCTCTCGGGTGTACGCATCCCCGTTCAGCGCCTCTGGCTGGCCCTCGCAGCGTGGTGCGCCCCGCTGCTGGTGGCCGCACCGCTGTTCAGTCGCGACGTCTTCTCTTACTTCGCGCAAGGAAAACTCGTTGCAGCGGGTATTGACCCCTACACCAACGGGGTCGCCACCGTTCCTGGCTGGTTTAACGACGGCGTCGATCCAATGTGGGCTGAGGCACCAACTCCGTATGGTCCCTTCTTCCTCATGATCGAACGTGGGGTCGCCACCCTGCTGCCTGATTCACCCTTCCTCGGCAGCCTGCTGCTCCGATTGGTCGCCGTCGCCGGAGTCGCGCTGATGGCGTGGTTCGTGCCGCGCCTAGCCTTCCTGCACGGAATCGACGGCGGCAAAGCGCTGTGGCTCGGAGTGCTCAACCCGCTCATCCTCATGCACTTCATCGCGGGCGCACACAACGACGCACTCATGGTTGGCCTGATGGTGGCCGGCATCACCCTTGCCGCCGAAGGACGCCCCATTCCGGGCATTCTGCTGGTGACTTTGGCCGGCGGAGTGAAACCGATCGCATTGCTGGCCTTGCCGTTCGTAGGGCTGCTGTGGGCGGGAAGCCGTTCGAGTTGGGGTCGACGTTTCGCCACCTGGGCCGCGACCGCTGCGATCTCCGTGCTCACGCTGGTCATCATGGGCGCAATGATCGGCGTGGGCCTTGGCTGGATTCGTGCCCTCACCACACCCGGCAGCGTGCGCACCTGGCTTTCACCGTCGACAGCAATCGGTATGGCCACCGGCGCGATCGGTAACGCACTCGGACTCGGTGACTACACCGATCTGCTCGTGACGGGCTTCCGACTGATTGCCATGGCACTCGCCGTGGGCGTGGTGCTGTGGCTGTGCTTCAAACCCCAAGGCCGCTCGCCGGTGCGCTCAGCGGCACTGGCATTCACAGCCGTCGTGCTCCTCGGACCTGTGATTCAAGCGTGGTACCTGCTGTGGGCTCTTCCACTCGTTGCTGCCACGGGCCTGCGCAAACCGTGGCACCTGCGCGCGATCACGATTGGTACCGCCGCCCTCGTCATTTACGGCCTGGCTGAATCCAGCGCCACTGCCAACTCGTTCCTTCAGCTGCAAGACGGCTTAGCGATGCTGTTTGCCGCGGGCGCTATCGCATTCGTTGTTCTCGCCAGCCCGCGCGAACGTGAACTGGTACTCGGGCGGCAGTTTTCACACGGAATCACGCCCGACGACCCACCAGCGCAGGCACGCTCGCGTCAGCTGGTGTTCGTTGATCCCAATCGACCGGCCGTCACAGAATCCTGAGGTCAGGTTCTTTACCGTCGGTTTCGCCGACGAGCACCACAGCTCCGGGCACCTTGTCGTTCTCCCAGCGCGTTGAGGCATCCCCGAGAACGTCGACCGCGGTCGCGAATTCCTCAGCGTCTGCAAGCGCGAACGACTGCCAGCCGCGCCACCCGATGAGGATGCCCATCGACTCGCCCACATCGAGGTCCGACAGGCAATCGACCAATGCATCCCAGTTCATGCCGAACCAACTGGGCAGTGCGAACGTTTCGGCGCACGCCTGCAGGAAGGCTTCCTTGCTCTCTACATCCGTGGTGTCGAGTACCACCGTGTGCCATTCAAGCGCGGTGCCGATCGCTTCCAGCTCTTCTGCCGACGCATCGACGGGCCAGTGCCATACACCGCGCAATGCTCCGTGACGCAGTCGACGAGGAACGTCGGTCATAGCGCTCATGGTTGCACCACTTCCTGAAAACTCGAGTAGTGATCGCTCGTCCAGAACACCGCGCCATCCTGACCGGTCACCAGGCGCCACGGACCACGGTCACTTTCACCTGGCTTCTTCACTGTGTATTCGTGGTAGTAACCGTTGGCCTGCTTGGGCAAGATGCGTTCGCGGTTTTGAAACACCACTCCGTCTTGCTTATACGGAAACGGGCCGCCCGAGCGGATTCGCTTGAGCGTCTCGACGGCCTGCGGCGGAAGCTCAGACACCGTGATCGTCTGCAGTGAGGTTGTGGGAGCTGTGGGTGCGAGAACACCGCCTTGTGACTGTGAACTGCCGCCAGCACTCGTTGAGGCCGCACTTCCGGTGGCAATCGAAGAGTCCGAACCCCTGCCGCACCCCGTCAGCGCAACAAGCGCCACGAGCGCGGCGGTCAGCAATTGCACCGCAGTGCACCTCGAGAAACGCATGACAGCATCGTGTCAGACAGCGGGCATTTAAGCCGCCCTGAGCGCGTCCCTAATTCGACGTGGGAGGATGACCGCCGTGAGCGCGAAGGAATTGGATGCGGCCGGTATCACCGACCCCGCACTGCGCGCGTCGTACGAACGCTGCCGCGAACTTAATGCCGCCCACGGCAAGACGTACTACCTCGCCACCCTGCTGCTCCCCGCGGGCAAACGCCCCTACGTTCACGCGCTCTACGGATTTGCTCGTTACGCCGACGAGATTGTCGACGACCTCGCATCCACTCTCACCGAAGAGCAGAAGGCACAGTGGCTCCAAACCTGGGGCGACGCATTCCTAGCCGATGTGCAGCGCGGCCACAGCGACGATCCGGTGTGTATGGCAGTGGTCGACACGGTCAAGCGGTGGGACATTCCACTCGAGTACTTCGAAGCGTTCTTGCATTCGATGCGCATGGACCTCACTGTCACCGAGTATCAGACCTTCGACGATCTGTACGAATACGTCTACGGCTCGGCCGCGGTCATCGGATTGCAGATGGTTCCCGTACTCGAACCCACGTCACCGCACGCCTACGAACCGGCCAAGGATCTCGGCGTCGCATTTCAACTCGCGAACTTCGTGCGCGATATCGGCGAGGACCTTGAGCGTGGCCGCGTGTACATTCCGCTTGACGACCTCGCGCAGTTCGGTGTGACACGCGCCGATCTGGAAAAGCGCATCGTTACTCCCGCGATTCGCCAGGCCCTGCAGTTTCAGATCGCGCGAGTGCGCGACCTCGAAGAGAAGTCGCGCGTCGGCATCGGCATGCTGCATCCGTCCTCGCAACCGTGCATTGAAGCAGCGCGCGTTCTTTATTGCGGCATCGTTGATGCGGTGGAAGATATCGACTACGAGGTGTTCGACAAGCGGGCGACTGTGTCGATGCGTCGGCGGCTCGCTGTCGCGCTTCCAGCGTGGGGTGAGGCCGTGCGCAATCGTCGACGCTTCGGCCCGGGCCATGTTGAAGGGCTTGTTCGCAACTGAGCCCTACAACTTGACTGTGTTCGCCGCTCCCTGGGCACCGATGAAGGTCACCAGAATTCGCACCGTCACGGTACCGAGGTTCTGCCCATTGTGTGTCGTGCCGATGGCTTCCATCAACGCTGTACCCGCGGGATAGGTCTTCACGACTCCTCCGTCGTAGGTCACCGTGAGGGTTCCTTCCAGCACATATCCATAGAGCGGCACCTCATGACGATGCGGTCCCGTCTGCTGGCCCGGAAGCAAGGTGATGATGGCCGAACTCACCTGCGCCGGTTGCCCAGTGGGATACGTGAGTGGCTGACCTAATACCGTGCTCGATTGCTTATCGAGCAATACGAGCGGAGGCACCGTCACCGACTGGGTTGAGTCGGAAGTCGGGGCCGGTCGAGACACCACCGTCGTCGAAGTGCTGCACGCAGTGAGGAGCACTGCGAATGCGACCAGGGCCACTGGAAGTAATCGACGCGTTCTCATTACGGCATCGTAGGTCTTTCCATTCGGAAAGGCCGAATCACCCTTAGGCAGCAAACTTCCCTAGCGTGCTGCCGTCTCAGTAGTTGCGCTACGCATATGCTCGCGCCATTGTTATGAACCCGACCGAAGGACGGCGATGACCGGAGTTCGCGCGCTGGTGGTGGACAACGATCCGTTCACCCTCGCCAGTGTGTCCAACGCGCTGGAATACCAGCGCGTCTCGGTGGTGGCGCGCGCGACGACTGCCCGCGAGGCCCTCGAACTGCAGCGCGAGGTCATGCCCGACGTCGCGCTGCTCGACCTCGACCTCGGAGTCGGTCCGACCGGAGTCGACCTTGCCCACGGTCTGCGCATCCGCCAACCCGAAATCGGACTGGTCCTGCTATCGACCTACCGCGATCCCCGGCTGATTGCGCCGGGCATGATTGCCCTGCCGCGAGGAACCACCTACCTGAGTAAGGCCGACGTGCACGACTTCTCCGCCATCGTCACGCGCGTCATCTCCGCAGCACGCACCCCGCTGGGCAGGCGCGCCGCCCTGCCCGACGGCCTGCCACCTCTCACCGAGGCTCAGTTGGAGGTGCTTCGCCTTGTCGCCGAAGGGCGCAGTACTCAGGCGATTGCCGATGAACGCAATGTCAGCGTCAAGGCGGTTGAGCAAATGATCAAACGACTCAGTGAGATTTTGGGTGTTCCGCGCGATAGTTCTAGCAACCACTATGTGCAGTTGGCACGCGCGTACCTCGAACTCGCTGGCAAGCTGCCCGAGTTGCCCACCTGATGTTTGACCGCCGTTTCCTGTCGCTGCTGGGTAACCCGCGCACGATCGGGCTGATGACCTTTCTGCTCAGTGTTCCAATTGGCATTCCCTCGGCTCTGACCACCACCAGCGATCCCTTTGTTTCTGCTGGTGAAGTGGGGGCCTGGCTTTTCGTCGGCGCGATCGCGCAACTTGCGCTCGGTGCCGTCGTACTCTGTGGCAACTTTCTACTTCGGCGACGCAACTACAACCTCCTCGAAACGCGGGTGGCGACGATCGGCGTGGCGGTTCTTGCCGGCGCGGCGAGAGGAGTCGTGCTGGCCGTGCTGCCGGCAACCTTCGATCTGCCAACCAGTACTCCCATTGCTGTGCGTGTCGTCTCGTCGGGAATCATCTTCGGTCTATGGCTAGTCGTCATCGGAGCAGCACTCGGAGCCAACGATCGCTATCGATCCGAACTCACCTCACTGGTCGACGAGTTGGCAACGCACGAACTTCAATTGCGAGTAGTCGACGACCACCACACGTCCCACCAGGTACGTCAGGTGTCGGCAAAGATCGCCGATGCATCTGCCCCGATTTCCACGGCGCTCGGTTCCGAAAGTATTTCGCGTGACTACGCACGAACAGCACGGCTCGTACAAGACGCCATCGAGGAGCGGTTGCGGCCCCTGAGCCACCAGTTCTGGTTTGACCGCGCGCCCGTCATTGCCCCACCACGCAGCCCCCTCGACTTCATCCGTCGGGTGCTGACCGCGCCCGTTCCGTGGCGACGGGCGGTACCCCTCATGGCTGTCCTGCTGGTGTGGAACAGCCTCGTCGGTGTGGGCTGGCCCCTCGGGCTCTACGCAGGGCTCATCAGCAGTGCGCTCGTGGCCGTCATCGTGATCACGTGCACTCACTTCGGCCGAGAGCATCGACTGCCATGGAACATCGCAATGTACGTGCTACTTCTACTACTACCTGCAAATGTGGAGGTGGCCATCGTCGACTCAATTGCCGCTGTTCCCCTTACCAAATCGGTGCAGTTTCTACTGTCCGTGGCTATCCCACTCGCATTCATTCTCGGGGCGATCGCCAACACCGTCATCCTCGACCGTGAAGCGATGTTGGTTGAACTGCGTGAACGAATCGCCGACGACGACTGGGATGAGCACCTCGGTGAACTGCACCGACGACAGGTCGAGTCCGATGTCGCTTCCTTCCTGCACAACACCGTGCAATCGCGCCTCTTCGCCGCCTCACTTCAATTGCAGCAAGCCGCGGCCGAGGGCGACCACGAGAGTGCGCAGAAGGCACTGGAACAAGCGCGCGATGCGCTCGGCATGGCGGCCAAGGTGGGAAGTGCGGTCAACGAACGTCCACCACGCGAGAGCATGGAGTATCTGGCGCTCGCGTGGGAGGGGTTGGCCGATGTCACGATCGACTTGCCCGAGGTACTTGAACCTGAGAGCACGTGGCGCCTAGTGGCCCAAGCGGTTGACGAGTGCGTGACTAATTCCGTGCGCCACGGCCGCGCAACGCGTGTGGACGTCTACGTACGTGAGACCGGAAACGCGATTCGCGTCACCGTTGATGACAACGGTGAGGGAATCTCCGGGTCTTCTGGCCCCGGCCTTGGCAGCACCTGGATCGAGCATGTCAGCGGAGGGCAGTGGAGCCTGACCGCCTCGTCTCAAGGTGGCGGTGGGCACGTCAACCTGCTGATCCCCACAGCCTGATCGCTGCTCTTATTCCGGGGGTGACTGATAACCCAGCACCGTGCGCAGCGACTCGACCGGCGGACCACTCCACGCAGTGCGCTGCACGCCACGACGCCCCCACCACACCCACAGCACCAGCGTCAGCAGAACCAGCGAGAAGCCGAACAGCAGGTCTTCGACGGGCGCGAATGCAATGCGGCCATCGCCGAGAAACGGCGGTGGGCCGTCGGTGGGCGTCGACGATCCGATGATGGCGTCGCCGTCGTACCGCACGATGCGCAATCCGGTGAGCACGCCGTTGGTCACCAGTTGGAAGAAGATGATGATCGCGTATGCGACCCAGAACACCCGGCGACGCACGAGTCGAGTTTGGAACACGAAGAGGTCAAGTGCGATCACCACGATTACTCCGATGAGGCCGAGCTGCGTGTAGGTCATCGTTCACCGTCACTGACTCGCACACCGTTGACGCAGGTTCCTGGCACCTCGTCGCCGACTTCCCAGCGCTTGACCGACCGCACCGCCTCGAGTGTCAGCACTGACGCGATCGGAATCACGATGAAGAACAGCACCTCGTCAATCGGAAGTCCGCCTGGCAGCAGCAGGCCGCTCGTGCGCTCGGGATCGAAGGTCCAGTGATTCTGCGCGATGGCGTACAAATCCCACAGCACGAACACCACCACGACGGGGGCGACAGCCAGACTCAGCCGTCGCCAGCGCGCATACACCCGCGTGCGCAGGAAAACTTCCAGCCAGGCGGTACCCAGCAGTGCAAACGCCAACACCCCGAGGTAGGCGAGGCGACTCACGTGCCGCTCACCGCCTGCTGCTTGCTGTGGTCCCATGACGTGGTGCGTTCGACCACCATGCGCAGCGCTCGTTGCTTGGGTGCGCGCGGCCGGTAGCCCTCAATCACGGCGGGCACGTGGGCAGGGTCCATACCCTCGTACTTCACCATGAGGCCGGCGAAAACCTCGCAGATGCGCTCGACATCATCGCTCACTTCAACCGTGCCAACGAGTTGCACGCCGCGCAGTTCGGCGTACGTGTCGCCGGTTTCCATGAGCATCGCGGCGCGCGGGTCACGCAGCAGGTTGACCACCTTTTGTGAGGCCGCGTAGGTACGCATCCACACTGATCCCTCGCCATCGACCACGAACCACATGCCCACCGGTTCAGGAAAGCCATCGGGGCCCAGGGTCACGAGGGTGGCAGTGCGACCGGCACGCAGAAAGGCATCGACCTCGGTAGAGGTCATCGCGATGTCTGCACGCTCGTTGCCCACGCCCCCATCGAATCAGTTCTCACAGTTGTGCCGCGACTCGGACTCCAAAGGGTGACGTTTCGACCTCGGTAATCGCACCTTCCCATTTGGAAAGGTGCGATTTACGAATGAGGGTCTTCCGCACGTATAAACAACT
>JAPLAU010000028.1:157726-275337 GCA_026393115.1 Actinomycetota bacterium | reverse complement strand
CGCAATCGCCGTAACCGATCGCCCCGCCAACACACCCCGCTCAATCACCTCACGGTCATGAACCGTCAACCTCGCACCCGACATCCCAACCTCCACTGGTCACCCCACATAGTGACGTGCAACTACCAGTTGAGACCGCCCGCAGTTTTTCTACCCCACCAAAGCTCAATTTCTAGCTGAGGAAGGCTCCGAGCGAGTCGAAGTAACTTTCCATTCCTGCCTGCGCCTGCTCGGCCTGACCTTCTGGCAACTCACCGAACTGGCTGAAGCGCACCCACGCGGATTCACCGCGCGATTCGAAGTCGACGACCACATCGTGATGCGGGCCGGTGAGATCGCGCGCGGCGAATTCGTCGGCCGACTGCGTGTACAACATGGTGTGGCTGAGTCGCACGCGTGGTTCAACTGCGGTGTGGACGCCAAAGAAATATGCGACAAATCCGTGGGCGGCGACATCAATCGCAGCGGTCCACCAACCTCCGACCTCGGGTTCGGACACCACCGATCCGGGCAGGACGGCCAACGCCGCGGGGTGGTACCACGTTTCCAGCGCACCAGCGTTGGTCCAGGCATGCCATAGGCGATCGATCGAGTGCGCAAACTCGCGTTCCACGGAATACAGCAGTTCAGCCATCGCTCCTACAGTCCATTCCGTTGGCGGTAGACGGCAACGAGTGCGTTGGCATGACCGTGGCCGATGCCGTACTCGACTTTCAGGTAGTTGACCTGCTCCATGTGCTTGGCATCACGCACGGAATCAAGCGCGGTCATCCAGTACGAGATGGGTTGACCGTACTTCTTTTCGATCGACGGAAAGTACGAGGCGGGTCCGGTGACTTGTTCGCTCATCGGGTCATTTTAACTCGGCCCTGCATCTTCTTGGGTGCGCCTTACGCGCTAGGTGCGCGCTTGGGTGCCCCCGATGCAGGAGGAGGGCGGGCAGGAGGAGGGCGGGCAGGAGGAGGGCGGGGAGGAGGAGGGCGGGGAGGAGGGGTTAGACGTTGAAGCGGAACTCCACCACGTCGCCGTCAGTCATCACGTAGTCCTTGCCCTCAATGCGCGCCTTACCCTTCGACCGCGCTTCGGCCACGGAGCCACACGCGACAAGGTCACCGAACGAAATCACCTCGGCCTTGATGAATCCCTTTTGGAAGTCGGTGTGAATCACACCGGCGGCTTCCGGAGCCGTCGCACCCTTGGAAATGGTCCATGCGCGCGATTCCTTCGGCCCCGCCGTGAGGTACGTCTGTAGGCCGAGCGTGGTGAACGCCACGCGCGCCAGCGTCGACAACCCGCTCTCTTCCATACCGATCGACTGCAGCAGTTCGAGTGCCTCGGCATCGTCGAGCTCAACGAGATCGGCCTCGGTCTTCGCGTCGAGGAACACGGCCTCAGCCGGCGCAACCAACGCACGCAATTCATCCAGTAGCGCGGTGTTCGATAACTCATCGGCGTCGACGTTGAACACGTAGAGGAAGGGCTTGGCCGTCAGCAGCCACAATTCGCGCAAGGGCACCGGATCGAGTCCTGCCTCAAAGGCCGTGCGCCCCTCACCCAACACCACGTTCGCCTCTTCAGCGGCCGCCAGAACCGCCGCGCGTTCCTTGTTCAGCCGTGCCTCTTTCTGCAAACGGGGCAGTGCCTTCTCCAGTGTCTGCAGATCAGCCAAGATCAACTCGGTATTGATGGTCTCGATGTCGTCCTTGGGTGACACTCGGCCGTCAACGTGCACCACATCAGGATCTGTGAAGACACGAATGACCTGGCAAATCGCATCGCTCTCGCGAATGGTGGCGAGGAACTTGTTTCCAAGCCCTGCACCCTCGCTCGCACCCTTGACGATTCCGGCAATGTCGACGAAGGAAACTGTCGCCGGCAGGATGCGCTCAGAACCGAAGATTCCGGCGAGCACCTTCAACCGAGGATCAGGAACCCCGACGACGCCCACATTGGGCTCAATCGTCGCAAAGGGGTAGTTGGCCGCGAGCACATCGTTCTTGGTGAGCGCGTTGAACAGGGTGGACTTACCGACGTTGGGCAGTCCGACGATTCCGATAGTGAGGGCCACGGTGGTTGAGTCTAGGAGAGTCCACAACCGGCTTAGGCCGGGGACGGCTGTTACTCCGGCCGCCGCTGCCGTAAGTTGTGCACTGTGAGTGGATCTGAGCCCTTCGATCCGCCCGGTGACAAGGCGGTGCCGTCGCACGGCACCATGTTCGACGAGCCGGGCGATTCGCCGTCCGTCGTCCCTCAGCGTGCCGCTGTCGTCGACCGCGGCCGGCTCTACCGTTCGGCTGGTGCCGAGGGTGGGCTGGCAGGTGTGGCCATCCCGGCCCTAGTTCGCGCTCCCGCGATCGATCCTTCGCTCCCGCAGTCTCCGGAAGCCGTGGCACGCGAATCGGTGGCGATCGAGATCGCTCCCCCCGAGGCCGTCACACCCGACGCTCCTGAACCTGCCGTCGAGGCAGCCGCTGTCATGGCGATCGCCGAAGAACACGCTCCCCTGCCCGCGCCCCTCGACGTCGCAACCGAAGGCGAGGCCGAGCCGGCTCCGGTCATCGCGGCCGTCCTGCCCGTGGTGACCCAGACCGTGAACGACATCACGCCCGAGATCGTCGACTCACCCGAGCCCGTTGCCCCAGCCGAGATTGCCATGCCGCTCCTACCACCTCCGGGTGTGCCGCCCATTGGCGTGGCCCCCCAGCCTGTGCAGCCCATCGCTCCTGCCTCGGGTACACCCCTGTTCCCCGTTCCGGTTGAAATCGTCACGAGCGGAAGCCCACTCGAGCCCGCAGCAGGTGCACCCAGCCTTCAGACCAATGCTCCACGCGCGGCCACCGTGCTACCCGGAACTCCCGCACCCGGAACTGGCCTGTCGTGGACACGCGGTTCACTGATCATCATTGGCGTCACCGTTGTCGCCGCCTTCATTGATGCGTTCCTCCGACATGGCCTCGGTACCATCACCGGACTCGCACTCATTGGCTCAAGCGCCTTCGTGGCCATGCGACTCAAGCGCGCTGACATCTGGGCCGCAGTCATCATGCCTCCGCTCGCATTCCTCGCGGCCATCGCCACCGCGGGTCAGTTAAGCGTGGCATCGACAGGCTCGCTGATTAGCCGGCAGGCGCTGAACATCGTCACGGGACTTTCACTCAATGCACCGTGGATTCTTGCGGCCACACTGATCGCGTTACTCATCGTGTTGATACGACGTCACCGAGAGAAGCCGGTCGAACCGGTTCCGGTTGTCATCGTTGACGACCTCACCTACGCCCCCTAAAGCGCCTCAGCCTTGCGCTGCTTTGATATCGCGGCGCAGTTCTGGTGGCAGCGAGAAGGTCAGATGTTCCTCGGCCGAATGCACCTCAACGACGTCGGCAAAACCATGTTCAGCCAACAACGCCAGGACTCCATCGACGAGATTTTCCGGAACTGACGCGCCGCTGGTAACACCGATGGTGCCTGCACCGACAAACCACGCCTTATCGATTTCAGCTGCGCTATCTACGCGATACGAGGTTCGCGCACCGTTGTCGAGGGCAACTTCGACGAGCCGCACTGAGTTCGACGAGTTACCGCTGCCGACGACGATCAGCAGATCGCACTGGGGGGCGATTTCCTTGACCGCTATTTGGCGATTTTGCGTGGCGTAGCAAATATCGTCACTCGGCGGATCGATGAGTAGCGGCAGCTTCTTGCGCAGCATCTCAACGGTGATCAGTGTCTCGTCGACCGACAGCGTTGTCTGAGACAGCCACGCGACCTTCTGATCATTACGAAGGTGCACATCAGTGACGTGCTCAGGCCCGTCAACGATGGTGATGTTGTTGGGTGCCTGGCCGTAGGTGCCCTCAACCTCTTCGTGGCCCTCGTGGCCGATCAGCAGAATCTGGTAGCCCTCGGCGGCGAATCTGCGGGCCTCGCCGTGCACCTTCGTCACTAGGGGGCAGGTCGCGTCGATGGTCTTGAGGCTGCGCTCGGCTGCTTCGCTGTGAACCGCCGGCGAGACGCCGTGTGCCGAAAAGACCACGGTGCTGCCCTCGGGCACCTCCTCGAGCTCATCGACGAAGATCGCACCGGCTTCCTCCAGAGTGCTCACGACGTACTTGTTATGCACGATCTGCTTGCGCACGTAGACCGGCGCTCCGTAGAGCTCGAGCGCCTTTTCGACGGTGTGCACTGCGCGATCAACGCCCGCGCAGTAGCCGCGTGGTGCCGCGAGCAGGACGCGGCCGGTCGGAGCAGAAGATGACATACCGCCATTCTAGGCAGCCCGCGAGTAACCGCCTGCCGGAGCGGAGGTCCATCATGGGGCGATGAGCCAGACATCCGACGAGCAGTCGCACCCCCGCGGCGGCTCAGCCGACGCCCCGTGGCAGGTCCGCGAGGTCTCCCGCCGCATCGGCGACTGGATCGGCCGGCTCGGCCGGGTCTGGATTGAGGGCCAGATCGCCGAGATCACGATTCGTCCCGGCCAAGGGCTCAGCTTCCTGACTCTGCGCGACAGTACAGCCGAAGTATCACTGCAGATTGCCGCACCTCGGGCCGTCATTGAAGCAGCGGGTGCACCGCTCACCGACGGGACTCAGGTGGTGGTGAATGCCGGTATTGAGTGGTGGGAACGGCGCGGCGAGATACGACTGAAGGCGTTCCATATTCGCCCCGTCGGCCTAGGCGAACTGCTCGCCGTCATCGAGACGCGTCGGCGACTTCTCGCTGCCGAGGGGCTCTTCGATGAAGAGCGCAAACGACCACTGCCATTCCTGCCTCGACGCGTTGGCCTGATCTGCGGTCGATCCAGCGCCGCAATGACCGATGTCATCGAGAACGCTCGACGGCGGTGGCCAGCCGTCGAATTCGAGGTGCGTGAGGTTCCGGTGCAAGGCCCCGACTCGGCTGTCGCCGTTCGTGCGGCCGTCACAGAACTCGACCGCATTCCCGAAGTTGACGTCATCGTAATCACGCGCGGCGGTGGTTCTTTCGAAGACCTGCTGCCGTTCTCCGATGAGTCACTGCTGCGCGCTGTTGCCGCAGCGTTCACGCCCGTCGTGTCGGCAATTGGACACGAGGAAGACTCTCCCCTACTCGATCTAGTCGCCGATGTGCGAGCAAGCACACCCACCGACGCGGCCCGACGCATCGTGCCCGATGTACGCGAACAGCGTGCTGGTGTCCGCGATGCCCGCGATCGCATTCGAGCGCGCGTCGTTGGCCGCCTCGCCGCCGACGAACGCTCACTAGCCGTTGTTCGCACACATCCAGCACTGCGTAACCCCCAGGCGCTGCTTTCTGAGCGAGTGCGCATCATCAGCGATCTGCGCCAACGCGGCCGCTCGGCTGTTTCGGTGCGAATTCGACACGAGTTCGTTGCTGCCGGGGGACGTCGCGCCGAACTCATGGCGCTCTCGCCGCAGGGCACCCTCGATCGCGGCTTTGCCGTAGTCAGGCGACTCGACGGCGCTCGCGTGATTTCGCGATCTGATCAACTCATCGAAAACGAGCGCGTCACCGTGCGACTAGCGTCAGGTTCGTTCCTAGCCGACGTCACCCACATCGAGCACGACGAGCCATCACCCACCACGACCGAGGACAACTGATGACCGCAACGAACAACCCCGACGAACTCAACTACGAGCAGGCACGCACCGAACTCGAACGCGTCGTTCGTGCACTCGATGATCCCGAACTTCCCCTCGACGAAATGATGGCGCTGTGGGAAAAGGGCGAGAAACTGGCCAGCCTGTGCGAACAACGCCTTGAAGGCGCACGCGCACGTTTCGACGAAGTCACCCGCGCAACAGAGTCAGACGAGAATTAGGAATTCTCAAGCCGCCGACCTAGTTCGTACTGACCGGCGAATTCTGTAGCGCTGCGGCAAGTGCTGTGAGTTCAGCGGAATCGGCACTGCCGGTGACGATGACGGTTGACCCACCCTCGGTGCGCACGAGCGATCGGAAACCGTTGGCACCAGGTGCGTACGACTGCCACGCACGACCACCGATGACCACCTCACCGTCAGGTCGTCCACCATCAACGGAGCGACTGATGAAAATTGCCGGATCAGCATCACTCTGCTCGACTCCCGCATAGGCGTTGTTCGGGGTCACGTACCCCACATGCCACACCGGCCGGCCCGCGCTCTGCGGCTCCGACTCGAATCGGGCACTGGTGGCGCGCCACTGATCCGACAGTCCCACCGGCGTCACCACGGGGTACTGGGAAGCCGATTGCGCCGCGGTGGCCGCTGGCTTCCAGTCGATAACGCGCACCTGCGCCTCGGGCTTGGGTCGCCACGTCACCAGCATCAATGCTGCAATTCCGAGCCCCACGACAGCCATCGAGATGACCATGTCGCGCACCGTCTCGCGGCCTCGCCTCCGGGTCTTTGCGGCCTGAAACGTCTGCCCTCCATAGGTGACAGTCGCCATCTCCGCAGGCGCCACGGCGGCATCGTCAACCACCGCAGGCGTCGGCTCCGATGACGCCGGTGGCTCGTCGCCCAGTGTGGTCATGTACCCATTCTGACGCCTTCTGTGACTTTGCGCGGCTTGGGGCAGAGCGCCCCCACTACTCTTGGTGCATGTCCACGCAGAGTCAGCAGCCGTCACGGGGAGAGGCTCCCGACCGCAACCTCGCACTCGAACTGGTGCGTGTCACCGAGGCCGCAGCCATGGCAGCGGCTCGCTGGGTCGGCAGAGGCGACAAGAACGGGGCCGACGCGGTTGCCGTCAACGCCATGCGCGCCCTGGTCACCTCCGTGTCGATGGATGGCACGGTTGTCATCGGTGAAGGCGAGAAGGATGACGCACCGATGCTGTTCAACGGTGAGCGCATCGGCGATCGCACCGGACCCAAGGTCGACGTCGCCGTCGATCCCATCGACGGAACCACACTCGCGGCCAAGGGAATGAACAACGCGATTTCGGTGATCGCCGTCGCCGACCGCGGTTCGATGTATGACCCAAGCGCGGTGTTCTACATGGAGAAGTTGGTGACCGGGCCGGAGGCAGCCGACGTCGTCGACATCACCGCGCCCGTGGCCGAAAACCTACGCCGAGTGGCGAAGGCCAAGGGCGAACGGGTCGAAGACCTCACCGTCGTCATTCTCGATCGTCCACGCCACGACGGCATCGTCGCCGAAGTGCGCGCCGCCGGAGGTCGCATCAAGTTCATTTCCGATGGTGACGTTGCCGGTGCCATCATGGCGGCGCGTGAAGGCACCGGCGTCGACCTCTTGCTCGGAATCGGCGGAACTCCCGAAGGAATCATCAGCGCATGCGCGATGGCCTGTATGGGCGGAGTGATTCAGGGGCGCCTCTGGCCACGCGATGACGCCGAACGTCAACGTGCCATTGATGCCGGCCACGATCTAGATCGCGTGCTGCTGACCAACGACCTCGTCACCGGTGAGAACGTCTTCTTCTGCGCAACCGGTATCACCGACGGTGAGCTGATGCGCGGTGTGCGCTACTCGGCCGGCGGTGCTAGTACGCACTCCATCGTGATGCGCTCAAAGAGTGGCACGATTCGCGAAGTCATCAGCGAGCACCGATTCAGCAAACTAGGCACTTACGCGTCAGTCGACTTTGAGTCAGGTCACTAGACCCGCTACTCCTGAGCGCGGGCCTGCAACTGCTCAAGCAGCGCGTAGTGCTCGCTACCGAACGCGTCACGCAAGGCCACGTCGAGCACTGCCGGAATTTGCTGGTCTGCCGGGCGGATATGCGAGTGGGCGGCGACGTTCACCGTTCCAGACGCGAGCCCCAGTTGTTGCTCAAGCCGCACTAATCCGTGTTCCATCTGGTGCATATCAATGTACGTGCTGCGTTCGGGCGGGAAGAGCAATTGCTCGGTGGCCGCGCGCAGCCAGTAATCAGAAGCGAGTGCCGCAAAGTCCTGACCGACATCGTCGGCTTGCGCTTCGGAATCGACGCTCATCCACAGTCGTAGCGCCACTAACGCAAAATCTGCCCTTACGGACTCATCGCTCGACGTTGAGAAACGAATAAACTGCAGCGCCAGCGACCGTGACCACGACTCGGGTTCGCGAAACGACATCGCAAAGTGCGCCTCCGGAAAGGCTTCGACCACTGCTTCACGCCACATCCACAGTGAGGTGATCGCATCAACTTCAGCGTCAACTTCGGCGTCGCGCGCCATCATCAGAGCCACTTGTCTTCCGCGGGACATCTCGCCTCGCAGATGTTCGCCCTGATAAGCCAGCAAACGACGTATCCCCGCTTCGTGCGCGGTTCGATATGTCGGGCTGAAGGAATCAGCCAACGTCATCGACCCGGCCTTCGGCATGCAGGCACCGATGACGTGCAGCCGACGCGGCTCTCGGGTCACCGCCTCAGTGTGCCAGTTCTAGTCGACCTTGAGGCCGGTGATGGTGCCCAAGAGGCTCTCGGCGTCGAACTCCGAGGTCGGAGCGTCCTTGACGACCTTGCCCAAACGCAACACCACGACGCGATCAGTCACCTGAAGGACGTGCGGCAAGGTGTGCGAAATGAAGATGACGCCGAGTCCCTTGGCTTTCGCCTCCAGCATGACGTTGAGCACTTCACCCGCCTGACGCGCACCCAGGTGGTTCGTCGGCTCATCGAGGATGATCACCTTGCTCGCCCACGCCACCGCACGACCGATGGCCACCGCCTGACGCTGACCACCGGAGAGCTGTGACACCGAGCGTCCCGAAGCGGGAACAGCGATGCCGACCTCTTCGAGATCGTGGTGGGCCTGTACATCCATTTGCTTCTGCGACAGGAACCCCATCTTGCCCAGGATTCCCGGCTTCACCAGTTCACGACCAAGGAACACGTTGGCGCTGACGCTCAAGTGCGGGGCAAGACCCGAGTCCTGATAGAGCGTCTCGACCCCGGCCTGAATCGCATCATGCGGTGAGTGCCAGTTGCGCTCCATGCCGTCAAGCAAGATCTCGCCGCTCGTCGGTAGATGTGCGCCCGAAAGGCACTTCACCAGCGTCGACTTGCCGGCACCGTTGTCACCAACCAGACCGACGATTTCGCCTGCGTGCAACTTCATGCTGGCATCGTCGAGAGCAACCACCGCGCCATAGCGCTTGGTCAGATTGCGAACTTCGTAGAGAACTTCGCCGCTCATGAGGCACCGCCTTCCGTCTTGCGCAGAGCTTGCAAGGTGGCAGCGATAGCGATGAGCGCCGCGACAACGACGCGCTTCCACTGGGGGTCGACACCCGAGATGATCAAGCCGCTTGTCACGGTTGTGAGAATAAGTGCGCCCAGGACAGTTCCCGACACTCGTCCCACGCCGCCAGTAAGCGCTGCGCCCCCGATTACGACAGCGGCGATGGCATCGAGTTCGTTGCCTAGACCCGACGTCGGGGCACCTGAACCGAGTCGAAGGTAGAAGAAGAATCCCGCCAGACCGGCCATCAATCCCGACAGCATGTAGACCTTGGTGACGTGACGCTTGACGTTGATACCAGCGGCACGAGCGGCGAAGGAGTTCGAACCGATCGCGAAGGTGTAGCGACCGAATCGTGCCTTGTGCACGAACGCCCACAGGATCAAAACGACCACCACAACGATGAGGACCGGCCTCGAGAAGGGGCCAATCCACGCAGGCGAGAGCGCGATGGCTTCACGTGGACCACCCATCACGGGCGCACCCTTGGTGAACACTAACGCCATTCCCGAGCAGGCGCCCAGGGTCACAAGGGTTGCAATGAACGGAACGAGCTTGGCGTAGTTGATGAGCAAAGAGTTGATCAGGCCCACAAGTAGGCCAACGATGACGCAGACGAGAACGCCAATCGCGAGCACGAGGTAAGGCTGTTCGGCCAAGCTGCCTTCGTACAAGCTGCGCATGGCGAAGGCGGAGATCACGCCAGTGAAACCCACGATGGCGCCGACGGACAAGTCAATACCACCGCTGATGATGACGATGAGTTCACCGACTGCGATGAGCACCAAGGGTGCCCAGTCGAGCAAGATGTTTTCAGCGACACCCACGCTAAAGAAGATGTGGTTGATTAGGCTAAAGCCGATCACCATGAGGATCCAGACAATCAGCAAGATGAACTGCTGATTGGAAATCAGGGTCTTGAATCGACTGCTGGCAACCACTACCTGGGTGCCGGCAGGATTCGGACTATGAGTCTCGGTTGTTGCCACGTGCCCTCCTCAGCGGGGCGCTCGCCGCAGTTTATGCGGGCTGAACAATCGAACCACCGGAATGGGCCGGCATCAACCTTGCGTCAATGCCGGCCCACCGCCGATTACCTACATGGCTTAGGCGACGTAGGTGTACTTCTTCAGGTCAGCCTCAGAGGTGTTCTTGTCAATCGTGAAGTTAGGGATGACAACTTCCTTCTGGATACCAGCAGTGTTTCCACAGAGCGCATCAGCGACCGCGTCGACGGCCTGCTTGGCCTCATCCGCGGGAACCTGAGCGATCAATGAAGTGATGACGCCATCCTTGACGAGCTTGACGTTGTCGGGGTAGGCGTCGTAACCAACGAGAGCAACCTTGCCCGCCAGGCCCTTGGCCTGAAGTGCGGCAGCCGCGCCCTGGGCGTTGGTGCCGTCAATCGCGAAGATGCCGTTGAGGTCGGGGTACTTGGTCAGCCAGTTGTTGATGTTGGTGTTGGCAACCTCAGGCTTGCTCTGCGAGTAAGCGACGTCAACGATCTCGATGTCCGGGTACTTTTCGGCGATAGCCTTCTTGAAGCCCTCAAGTCGAGCAACGTTGGTCGTGGCGGTCTCCGAGGAGAGTCCAACGACAACCTTGTACTTGGTGCCCGCCTTGTAACCAATGGCGCCTGCCAGTGAGTCGGCAGCCTTGGCACCACCATCGGCGTTGTCACCGGTGATGAAGGTGGTGACATCGGTCAGGTCCTCGACCTTGGTGTCAACGTTGGCAACGATGACTCCAGCAGCCTTGGCCTTGGCCACCGAGGGCTGCAGTGCCTTGGGGTCGGTGGGGATGAGCACGAGTGCGTCAGGCTTCTGCGCGAGCACCTGGTCAACAACGGGGATCTGCGTCGCTGGTGAGTATTCCTTGGCGTCGCCCTGCCAGATCAGTTCCATGCCCTTGGCCTGGGCCTCAGCCGCAGCTCCAACCTTCATGGCCTGGAAGAACGGGTCGGATTCGGCGCCCATGACGAAGGCAACCTTCTTGCCGGTGACGTCGCACGCGGCTGAGCCACTGGCCGACGAGGAAGCCGAAGCTGACGTGGCCGCGGCGCTGGACGCAGCAGCCGAGCTTGTGGTCGACGAGCTCGAGGAGCTCGAGCAAGCGGCAAGCAGCAGCGTGGCTGCCCCGGCCGCGACGATCAGGCCACGAGAGGCCTTGGAGGTTCCGAACATTCGATAGGTCCTTTCGACGGTCTCCCCCGTGGGTCTGCAGGAGACTCTGTGGGTGTTGGCAAGTGGTTCCTGACAACGTTGTCAGGCAGTTGTAATCCGAAGGAGTATGTTTTGTCAATACGAAATTTACGCCTAGACATCGTCGAGATGACAACGTTATCTTTGTTAGACGCACTGCGACGGCTAACCACATACCGCGAAGGGAGGTCAGATGACGAACACCCAGCAGACGGCGGTTCCTCGGCAGCGGCCCACGATGCGCGACGTGGCCGCTCTTTCGGGTGTCAGCCTCAAAACAGTGTCACGAGTGGTCAATCTCGAACCCGGCGTCTCTGACGATCTCACCGATCGGGTTCGGCAGGCAGCCGAACAACTTGACTACCATCCCAATCTCACCGCGAGCAGTCTGCGCCGCAGTGATGGCAAGACCCAGACCATTGGGCTCATCCTCGAAGACGTCTCGAACCCCTTCGAAGCGGCACTCCATCGGCGCATCGAAGAAGTCGCACGCGAACGCGGAGTGGTCGTCATTGCAGGCAGTGTCGATGAAGATGAAGTACGCGAACGTGACCTCGCCACTGCACTGGTGGCCCGCCGCGTCGATGGTCTCATCGTGATGCCTACCGGACACGACCAGTCATACCTCGCCAAGGAGCAACGCTCCGGAACCCCCATGGTGTTCGTCGACCGCCCACCGACATTCCTTGATGCCGATGCTGTGCTGACTGCCAACGCCACCGGCGCCCGAATTGCCATCGAACATTTGCTGGCCCACGGCCACCGGCGCATCGGATTTCTCGGCGACCTACCGAGCATCAGCACCGCCATTGAACGCCTGACCGGTTACCACGACGCCCTTGATCGCGCCGGTATCTCCGTTGATTCCGCACTCATTCGGCAAGCGCTCACGGCAAGCGATCAAGCAGAGGTCGCTGTGGCCGAATTACTCGCGGCACCCGACGCACCCACCGCTATATTTGCGAGTCAGAACTTGCTGACGATCGGCGTGGTGCGCGCACTGCACCACATGGGGCGCCAGCACGAAATCGCACTGGTCGGCTTCGACGACCTGCCTCTGGTCGACCTACTCAATCCCGGAGTCACTCTGGTGCTCCAAGACGTTGCTGGACTAGGCACCGCAGCCGCAGAAATCTTGTTCCGTCGCATTGATGGCGACACCGGGCCAAGTGAACGCATGATTCTGCCAACAACGTTGGTACCTAAGGGTTCTGGCGAGATTCTCGGCCCCTATGCCACGAGCTCGACAGGAACAGCCTCGTGAGCGTACTTGTCGTCGGAGAAGCGCTCGTCGACCTCATCGTTTCCCCCGACGGCTCCACCACTGCCGTTCCCGGAGGTGGTCCGTTCAACACGGCGCGAACCATCGCCCGACTCGGTGTTCCTGTCGCTTTCGGCGGCCGACTATCGACAGATGCATTCGGGCGACGTCTTGGCTCGATGCTCACCAACGACGGCGCCACCGTGGCACTTCCCGCTCGCAACGATTTGCTCACCACCCTCGCACTCGCCGAACTCGATGACAGTGGCGCTGCGACCTACCGCTTCTACACGCTGGGCACTGCCGGCCCCGCCGTCTCGCCCGGTGACCTCACACTGGCACCAGGAACGACATTGGTGTCAGTGGGCACACTCGGTCTCATTCTTGAACCCATTGCCACAGCGGCCGAAGAGTTGGTCTCAACACTGCCCGACGACGTGCTGCTCGTACTCGATCCGAATTGCCGCCCGCTCGTCACTCCAAACGCCGACGAGTACCGTGCCCGCATTCGGCGTATCGTGCCGCGCGCCGACGTGGTCAAGGTTTCAGGCGACGACCTTGAGTATCTCTACCCCGGCCTCCCTCCCATTGACAGCGCGCGAGCCCTGCTGAACGAAGGGGCCCGGCTTGTACTGTTCACCGATGGCGCAGCGTCTGTGCGGGGACTCACCCGTGATTGGGAGCTCGAATTTCTCGTGCCCCCTATTGAGGTCGTCGACACGGTCGGCGCTGGTGATGCCTTCGGTGGAGCATTCATCGCATTCTGGAAACGCAATGAATTCGGCCGAAGTGACCTGACCGACCAGGCTCAGGTTCGTTGCGCAATTGAGCACGCCATCACTGTGTCCGGCATTACCTGCCAGCGCGCCGGCGCCAACCCGCCCTACTTTCACGAACTCTGACCCGCGCGCGCACCCGCACGCACCGAATGGAGCACCCAGTGAGTCCCCTGTACCTAGTCGCGACGATTCGACCACGTCCCGACCGAATCGATGAAGCCCGCGCTGCGTTGCGCACACTGATAGCGGCATCGCTTGCCGAGGAGGGCTGCGAGATGTACGACTTGGTGCAGACAGACGAAGCACCTGACACGTGGTTGATGCTCGAAAAGTGGTCGTCACGCGAGCAGTGGGAATCGCACATGCTGACCGATCACAACGCAGCGTTTGGAAAGATCGCCCCGGGCTTGGTCAGCGAACCGATCTCACTCGCGTTCTACGACGCGGTGTAGTCACCCACACGCTGACGGCGCTCGCTTCGATGTGCGCCTTCCCCCGAAACCATCCTGTAATCGGTCTCCCTCCCGCATGGGGGGTCCATAAGCACGCATAGACGCAGTTTTTCATCCCCAGTGGCGGCCAACGAGTCCGATTTCCGGAAGCGTAGGCTGTGCGACGTGGCGAACTTCGACTACACCGACCTGCTGCCTCTCGGACCCGACACGACCCCATATCGGTTGATTACCGATCAGGGGGTGGAACTCATTGAGGCGGGCGGACGTCAGTTCCTGTCAGTTGCACCCGAAGCCATCACCGCTCTGACGCGCGCGGCAATGCGCGACATTCAGCACCTACTTCGCCCTGGCCATCTGGGTCAACTACGAGCCATCCTCAACGATCCTGAAGCATCACCCAACGACCGCTTCGTCGCTCTTGACCTGCTCAAAAACGCCAATATTGCCGCTGGCGGAGTGCTTCCGATGTGCCAAGACACCGGCACCATCATCGTGAGTGGCAAGCGCGGTAAGCACGTGCTGACTGACTTCGACGACAACGAGAAGATCAGCGAGGGCATCTTCGACGCATTCCAGCAGCTGAACCTGCGCTACTCGCAACTTGCTCCCTTGGGAATGTGGGATGAGCGCAACACCGCCACCAACTTGCCCGCTCAGATTGAGATCGCTGCCGACCCACGTCCTGACCACGCACTCGAGTACCACCTCTTCTTCATGGCCAAGGGTGGCGGTTCGGCCAACAAGAGCTTGCTCTTCCAAGAGACAAAGGCCGTGCTCAACCCCACCGCGTTCCGCAACTTCATGGACGAGAAACTGCGTTCACTCGGAACGGCCGCGTGCCCGCCCTACCACCTGGCCATCGTGGTTGGCGGCACGAGTGCGGAGTTCGCGCTCAAGACTGCCAAGTACGCGAGCGCTCGCTACTACGACTCACTGCCCGTGCACGGATCTCCAACGGGACACGGTTTCCGCGACCTCGATATGGAGGCCGAGATTCTGCAGATGACGCGTGATTTCGGAATCGGGGCGCAGTTCGGTGGCAAGTACTTCTGCCACGACGTACGCGTGATCCGACTTCCACGCCACGGTGCGTCAGTTCCCATCGCCATCGCTGTGTCGTGCTCGGCCGATCGACAGGCCCTCGCTAAAATCACGCCCGAGGGCGTCTTCCTCGAGCAATTCGAGACCGAGCCCGCGCTCTATCTGCCTGAAGTCACCGACGATCATCTTGACACCGATGTCGTGAGCGTCGATCTCAATCAGCCGATGGACGTCATCCGGGCCGAACTGTCCAAGTACCCGGTTAAGACGCGAGTGTCACTCAACGGTCCGTTGGTAGTTGCCCGCGATATCGCTCACGCACGCATTCAGGAAATGCTCGAAAACGGCCAGCCGATGCCTGCATACCTGCGCGACCACGCGGTGTATTACGCCGGTCCGGCCAAGACCCCGGAAGGCTTCGCCTCGGGCTCGTTCGGCCCGACCACGGCTGGACGCATGGACAGTTACGTCGACTCATTCCAAAAAGCCGGTGGATCCTTCGTGATGCTCGCGAAAGGCAATCGCAGCGCCGCGGTCACCAACGCCTGCCGCGACAACGGCGGGTTCTATCTCGGCTCGATCGGCGGGCCAGCGGCTCGGCTCGCACAAGACTGCATCACCAAGGTCGAGGTCATCGATTTCCCCGAACTTGGTATGGAGGCCGTCTGGCGCATTGAGGTGCGCGACTTCCCCGCCTTCATCGTGGTCGACGACAAGGGCAATGACTTCTTCGCCGAAACCTTGCGCCCCATTGCCGTCAGCATTCCGATTGGGCCGCCCGCAGACTAGCGAAGCTGGGCAACGAAAACTGCCTCTATGCGCGCTTACTGACAGCCAGCGAATGAGTTCCCCGCCGATTCGTCTACCCAACCGCGGATGACCTCCGCTCGAACGGGGTCGGAGCGACTCACCTGCTCGAGAACGGCCAGTTCTGTAGCGCGCTGAATCTGGGCACCCTCTCTGAACATGCGGTGGTAGCGCGACCCAACCAACTGGTGCAAAGTGCCGCCTGCCTTCGCCCACGACAGTTCCTCGACCATCTCATCGAATTCGGGTAGCCCGCTGGGTTGCACTGTGTTGAGGTAGTCGCTGTAGTGGCCGGGCGTATGAACTTCAGGCCCGGCAAGAGCCGGATCGAAGCAACAGAAAACGGAGGTGTGACCGCCTTCGATACGTACTTCGTGCATATTGCGCGGCGGAGGATCGGGTTCGTCGAGCAAATACGTGGAATCACTGTCGATCGCTAACCACGCCGACCACTTTTGATCCGTCTCGACATGCGGCCTCAGGGCGAATCGCACAGCCGCAGTTCCACTGACGTCGTAGCAGACATTGGCCTCGGTTCTTGAGTGGTAGGCCATCTTCAGCACGCTCACGCCGTCCTGATTGGCCGGCAGGCCAACCGTGTCAAACATCGTGGTACGAAACCAGCCCAGGGGATGTCCGGATAGGCCCAGCAGGGCCAGATCGTGGTGGAGGAAAATGCGTCGGCTGAGGTACTGGGGCGTCAACACCCAGCGCAGTTGCGTTTCGTCGACGGCACTCGCGCGAACGAACTCCTCGTCTATGACTTTCACTCGCTCACCTCTGGCACGAGGGCTGGCTGCGCGCACGACTTCAGAAGAGGGTTCAATCTGCAGTTCGACACCAGCCCCCACGGGCACGAACAGGTGGGCGCCCACGCCGATGCGCACACGTGTGCCTCGTACCTCGGTCGTCAAGGCACCGCGCGTGGGCGAGACGATGTGTGCGTCCTCTACGGAAAGGGGAAGCCTCGCCCCAGAACTGAATCGGGCGCGCTCGACATCGATCCCCTCGACAGACGTTTCGCGACCAAGCGCCATGTACGACGACGAGCCGTCGGCGCTGTGCTTCCAGGTGTTGGAAATCACGGACCCCATGCGCTCCTACTCCCCCGCTCGAGGGCTAGGAGAGTTGCGCACCGGATCCTTGGCGATCAGAGGGAGGGTGAGCAATCGGCCAAAGCCCGGAAGGGGCTCGTCGACTCCGCTGATTCTCAGCGCCTGCCAGATTGTGGCTTGATTGGACGTCACTACCGGAATCCCAAGTTCGGCTTCAAGTTCGTTAACTGACGTCAGAGCATCGAGATTGGTGCAACTAAGAAAGACTGCTTCGGCACCCTCCCTCGACAATCGACGCCCGAAGTCGAGAGTCTCAGCCGCTGCTACCCGACCGATTTCACTGTCTTCTGTGAGGCCCAAACCCTCGATGGCCGTCACGGTGAAGCCGGAGTCTGTCAGGAACCGTCTCTCAGCCTCGTTCACCGATTCAACGTACGGCGTGCCCACCGTGACACGTCGCACGCGCAAGGCTCGGAGTGCTTCGACGACTGCCGAACTCGTGGTCGTGCCGCGGATACCGGTGACGGCCGAGATGCGACGGGCAATCGCGTGGTCGTACCCCAAGCCACGGATGAGGGAACCGGAAGTGCAGGCAAAGGAGATCACCGAGGGGTCCGCTGAACTCAATGCCATCGCAGCATCCTCGAGGCCGGACCCCTCGAGCATTTCGACGAGAGCTTCCGGCGTTACGACGCCCCCCGGCAAGGTAATTCTGGAACAGATGACCGAGACGCCATCAGGTACAACGCTGAATGCGTCACTGAGCAGCGTGCGAGCTGTGGACAGGTCGATGAATCCCAGGAGTGCACGTTCGCCCCTCATGGAGTTGGTTCCGAATTGGTGCGCGTGGTCTGCATCAACATCTACTCCCACTCAAGTGACTGCAACGATGACGAGTTCGAGCCTCGCCGATGCGCCATCACGAATTGGACGCTGTCGTCGTCTACTTCCATCAGCCGACCACTGAGGATGAGCCCGCGGAGGATCGCCACTCCGTCGGGGCCGAGTCGTTCAACGAGCTCCGCCTTAGACACCGACCCTTGACGAACGAGCCACGTCATCGCGGCGGCGGCATGGGGAGCTGCTTCAAGCAGATCGAACAGCGAAGGAAGTAGCGCCATTCGCGGCACGAGAACCAACTGACCTGCCGCGAGCACGCGGGCAGTGACCCTGCTCGTTCCCGTCGCGATGTCGTTAAGGCTGCCGAGCGCCGATCCGGCACCGAGTTGGTAGGTCGCCGACCCATCGATCACCTCGAGCAGACCCGAGTTGACCAAGATAATTGAGTCCAGCAAATCACCTTGGGAGCAGACGAGCTCTCCCTTCGTGGCATCGATCATCATGCTCCGGCCAGCGAGCACCGCCGTCAATTCCGAATCAGTGGGGAAGAGCGCGGGGTGCTGGCCCATCAACCGAATCACGGCTGCGGTGTCATTCGCGGCCATCCGCTTGCTCGAATCGTCCATCTGGCTCCAGATTCCAGCCGATGCGTCGAGGACCGCGGGTGGGCCTTCCTCAACCACCCGTCCTGCGTCTAACACGACGATGCGGTCGGAATCTCGCGCGAGGTCAAGGCTGTGGCACACCGCGACCACCGTGATCCCCCGCTCTCTCGCGAGAGTTCGCATCGATTGCCAAATGGAAGCGGCTGTGTGCGGATCAAGAGACGACGTTGGCTCGTCGAGAAGCAGTAGCCTCGGTTCGCGCAGGAGCGCGCGCGCGAGGCTGAGCCGTTGACGTTGCCCGCCGCTGGTGGTTTGCGCGGAGACCACAGCCTCGAGTCCGCCGGGAATTTCGGCCAGCAACTCGGTGAGGTCGGCCATGCCGATAGCGTTCTCGACCTCCTCATCGGTGGCATCAAGCTTTCCAACGCGGACGTTCTCGGCAATGGTGGCGTTGAAAAGTAACGGCACCTGGAAGACGATGGACACGGGCAGGGTGTGCCGTGCCTCCGAGCTACTCAGCCCCGCCACGCTTACGTTGCCGCTGGAAGGATCGACGAACCCGGCAATCAGATTCAGCGTCGTCGACTTACCCGCGCCAGAGGCGCCGACAATCGTGGTCCACTGACCGAACGGAAGTCGCAGCGACACGTCAAAGAGAACGTGCCTGCCGCCTTCCATGACCACGTTGACATCCCTGAGCACCACATCCGCGTCCGACCCCGATTGCGAGTTACTCGAGGCTGGGGCCGCATGCTCGGGCCGCATCGTGTGGGTCAGTTCTCTGAGCCGAACGACGCTGGCACCCGCTCGCTGGTACATCGGCATCGACTGCGACAGCTGGCGTAGATCGCCTACCGCGATCTGCGCGTACAGGATGCTCGCCGCCACGACTGCGACAGTGGTGATTCCACTCTGAGCGAGAGCGGCTGCACAGATGAGGATGACAAGAAGCGCAACCTGCCCCACCATGGCGCCTATCCACCACGGCCACCAGCCCACCAGCATCCGTCGCCGCGTATGGCGCCGCAGTTCATCGTTGTGCACTCCGAACCGCCGCGCATCCCACTCATCGACTTCGTAGGCCCGAATCACTGCAACGGACTGCAGAGTTTCCGCCACCTTCGACGACATCACGTCAACATTGTCTTGGCGCTGGAGGTTGGCGCGATCAACGTGCTTGGCTGCCACCCGCTGCAAGACGCCGAAGACGATCAAGCCAAAGATGAGGAGAAGCCCTAGTTGAGGTTGAATCCGAGTGAGGGCGATGCTCACGAAAATCAAGCGCCCTAAGTACGCGAGGCTACCCGTGACGAACTCGCGCAGCCCCTCCTCAATCGCGTCGACGTCACTGGTCAAGCGGGTGGTGATACCCCCAGGATCACCATCATTCACCGGCGAAATGTGAACCGACCCGATAGCGAGCCGGCGAGCTTGATGGCTGTACTCAGAGAGAAGTTCGGCGGCAGCCCACGCAACCATCCATTCGGCAATCAGCCAGAACACCACGATGCCGGCCCACACCGCTGCGATCTGCATCAGCGACTCGCGCGAGCCGCCGGATATTCCCCAACAATCCCACACTGGCTGCCACTGGCCGGCGGCGTGCAACGTGCCACACCTCGCCGAGGAAGACCCACAAGGTGTGCATAGTCTTTTGAGGGTAGCGGCCAAGCCTCGGAACCTCACTCGCTTGACGCGAAAGCCTCGAGCGTCACTTGGGGAAGTCGCGGGTGATGTGAAGCCCCACTGGCAGCCTGCGGGCTCGGCGGCTTAGTACCAGCCACCCCACCACTGGTTCGGGTCAGCAGAGTCTTGCCACGCGCCCTGCGCCTTCCAGAACTCCCACGCAGCACACGGACTGCCGTAGCGCTCCTTGATATAGCGCAGACCAACCGTCACCTGAACATCTGCGCTCTCGCGGTACTGCGACTCGCTAAAGCCGTAGTCGTTCACCACACCAGGGGTGGTCTGCGGAATACCGATATAGGGGCCGGTCTCTTCGTGAATGTCCCAGTGCGATTCACCGATCCACATCGGAACCAGGCACTTCATCTCACTGGTCTTCCAGCCGAAGTGCGCCATCTGTGCGTTGGCGTACCACCGCGCGTATTCGGGAGTATTGAGTTTCGGGGCAGGGGCAACCTTCACCGGGGCAGGCGCAGGGGCAACCATGACGCGCGTGACACCCTCATCCGGGGCCGGGCTCGCTTGCGCTGCGCCCGCTGATCCGTAGACAGCGGCGAGGGTTGCGATGACAGCTCCGCCGGTGACAGCAAAGCGGCGGGTGCGAGTGCGAATGCCGAACATGTAAAACCTCCTGAACATGGCAACAGCGCCCGAGGGGACGGGCGCTGCGTGGTCGAACAGTTCTACGATGACGCGCGCCACCGACACGGGGTGGCAGGCTGAGTGTGACCCGCACCACACAGCGAGGGGCGCTCAGTCGGGGAAATAGCCTCGCGCGTGACCCCCGTCACAACCCGTGTCCTTCCCCGCATTCCCACATGCTGAGGAATCTGCGGTTACAAGCCGAGCGAGGAATCCTCAAGCATCTCGGTGACGAGAGCCGCAATTGGCGATCTCTCACTGCGCGTGAGCGTGACGTGAGCGAACAGCGGATGGCCCTTGAGCCGCTCGACCACAGCGACCACACCGTCATGTCGGCCCACCCGCAGGTTGTCGCGCTGAGCGACGTCATGGGTGAGCACAACACGTGAATCGCGGCCGATGCGCGAGAGCACCGTGAGCAGCACATTGCGTTCGAGTGATTGTGCCTCGTCGACGATGACGAACGCATCGTGAAGCGAACGACCGCGAATGTGCGTGAGCGGCAACACTTCGAGCATGCCGCGGTCAACGATTTCGTCGACCACCTCACTTGTGGCCACGGCACCAAGAGTGTCGAACACGGCCTGACCCCAGGGCGACATCTTCTCGTGCTCGCTACCGGGCAGATAGCCAAGGTCTTGGCCACCCACCGCGTAGAGCGGACGGAAGACGATGACCTTGCGGTGCTGCCGACGTTCCATGACGGCTTCGAGACCGGCACACAACGCAAGGGCGCTCTTCCCCGTTCCCGCACGGCCCCCGAGCGACACAATGCCGATCTCGGGATCGAGCAGGATGTCGAGGGCGATGCGTTGCTCAGCACTGCGTCCGTGCAACCCAAACGCTTCACGATCACCGCGCACGTGACGCACCCGCTTGTCGGGCGTGACGCGAGCAAGCGCGTGACCGCGTTCGGAAATCAGTACGAGGCCGGTGTGGCACGGAAGGTCGCGCGCTGCGTCGAGGTCGATCACGCCTTCGGTATAGAGCTCATCGATTTCTTCGGCCCGCGCATCAAGTTCAGTCATGCCGGTCCAGCCACTTTCGACGGCCATCTCAGCGCGGTATTCGTCAGCGTCAAGCCCAACCGATGAGGCCTTGACGCGCATCGGCAAGTCTTTGCTGACCAGAGTGACGTGGAATCCGTCGGCTGCGAGGTTGCAGGCCACCGCGAGAATGCGGGTGTCGTTGTCGCCGGTTTGGAATCCGCCGGGAAGTACCGAGGGATCAGAGTGGTTGAGTTCAACTCGCACCGTGCCGCCGAAATCGCCGACGGGAACTGCCTCATCGAGTCGGCCGTGACTGACGCGCAGATCGTCAAGGTGCCGCAGTGCCGACCGGGCGAAGTACCCGAGTTCGGGGTGCGCGCGCTTGGCTTCAAGTTCGGTGATGACGACCACCGGAATGACGACTTCGTGTTCGTCAAAGCGCAGCAGTGCGGCCGGGTCTGAGAGTAAGACGCTGGTGTCGAGCACAAACGTTCGGCGTCCGGGACTTTCGTCGGGAATGGCTTTCGACTCACGCTTCGACGCTGGGATTTCGCTCGAGTTACGCCTCACAGCCGGCACCGATCGCCTCCTTGAAGGTCGCGCCCGGCTTCCCCGGGCCTGAGCCCGACGCTAGTCCGACGATTACGCCAGCCACCGCCGCCACGCCGAGCGCGGAGTGTTACTAGTGGATGAACTCGCAGGAGTGTGAGGGTGCGTTCAGTTGCCGTAGCGGCGAGCGCGAGCGGCGTACGAGCGCAGGGCACGCAGGAAGTCGACCTGCCGGAAGTCGGGCCAGTACGCCTCGCAGAAGTAGAACTCCGAGTGCGCACTTTGCCACAGCAGGAAGCCGGAAAGTCGCTGCTCGCCGGAGGTACGAATGACTAGGTCGGGATCGGGCTGACCGCGCGTGTAGAGGTGCTCAGCGATGTGCTCGACATCGACTACGGCCGCGAGTTCGTCAAGGCTGGTGCCCTTGGCCGCGTGTTCGGCGAGCAACGAACGAACAGCGTCGACCACCTCGCGACGTCCGCCATAACCGACAGCGACGTTGACCAGGATGCCTTCGTTCGTCGACGTGAGATCTTCGGCCCGCTTGAGAGCCTGCGACGTGGTCTCGGGCAGCAGATCGAGTGAACCCACGGGGTGAATCTTCCAACGGCCATCGCCAGACAACTGCTCGACGGTGTTTTCAATAATGCGCAGCAGCGGAATGGTCTCGCTCGGCGGTCGATCGAGATTGTCGGTCGAGAGCAGCCACAGCGTGACCACCTCAACCCCGGCCTCATCGCACCAGCCGAGAAATTCGCTGATCTTTTCGGCACCGACGCGGTGCCCAGTGCTCGAGGGGCCCGCCTGCTCGGCTGCCCAGCGCCGGTTCCCGTCGAGAATGACCCCGACGTGCCTGGGAATGCGCTCGATCGGAATCTCACGAGCCACTTGACGGGAGTAGACGCGGTAGACCAGATCACGTACTCCCATGAGGGGCAGGTTATCGCCTCCACCCCCCTCCGCGACCCCCGTTCTTCGCGCGATTCCTACACGTGTGCATGCTTCGACCCCCATTTGGCGTGCGTGGACGTAGGAATCGCGAGGAAATGGGGGGTGGCTGGCTAAGCCCGCGCTGCCACCTCGCGCGCAAGTTCGGCCGGGTCGACGGTCGGGGCCGAGCACGTGAAGGCTCGACACACGTAGGCCGTGGGCACTCCGTCACGCATCGTTCGGTCCCGGAGCAATGCCACAGCCGACTCGCTTCCATCGCCCACCGCGACCACAGCTCCGGGGGCAGTCGCCCTCAGCGCGATTCGGCGCAATTCCCGTGTACCGGGATCGTCGAACGAGCCGACCACAGCGATCTCGCGCGGACCGTCGAGCAGGGCCTCAGCCACTGCGAGCCCCCAACTGGCGAAGCGTGGCGCCCGGGCGGCGAGGCCTCCGAAGACCTCGAGAGCCGCTTCGGCTGCCTGACGGTGGGGCTCGGAACCGGTGAGCGCCGCGTACGACAGCAATGCCCCGGTTGCGGCCGACCAGCCTGAAGGGGCTGCGTTGTCGGTCGGGTCTTGCGGTCGACGCAGCGCTGAACTCACCGCGGGCGAGTCGTCGGCGGTGTCGAAGAAGCCACCACTTTCTGCATCGCGGAAATGCTCGAGCACCACGTCGAGCAGGATGCCCGCGAATGCCAGCCACTCGTCGTCACCGGTGACCGAGTAGAGCGCGAGGAATCCCTCGGCCACGTCGCCGTAGTCCTCAAGCGTGCCGGGCGCGTGGCCTCCGGCGACACCGTCGCGCGACACGCGCACGAGTCGATCGCCGAATTCGCCATCACCGGTGTCGGCTCCCCCGAGATGCACGCTGATGAGTAAGTCGGCGGCGGTCATCGCTGCCTCAACCCAGGTCGGCTCGTCGAGCAGGGCGCCTGCTTCCGCGAGGGCTGCGATTGCGAGTCCATTCCACGCAGCGACGATCTTGTCATCGCGCGACGGTCGCGGTCGCTGCTCGCGATAAGCAAAGAGCTCGGAACGTACGCGGGTCCAGCGTTCGATGTCATCGGGGTCGCGCCGAAGTTGCAGCACCGATGCGCCATTTTCGAAGGTCCCCGCCTGTGTGACCAGCAACAGTTCGGCGGCCCATGCTGAATCGTCTGCGTTGAGTGCCGCGTTCAATTGCGCTGGAGTGAACGCATAGAAGGCGCCTTCGTGTGCGTGGCCGCCAGGTTCGAACGGACTGTCGGCATCGAGTGCGGCCGCGAATCCGCCTTCGTCGGTACGCAGTTCACGCAGCAGCCATTCGACCGACTCGCGCACCACACGCTCGGCAAGAGGCGAACCAGTCGAACGCCACCAGTGCAGGTAAACGCGAATTAGAAGCGCATTGTCGTAGAGCATCTTTTCGAAGTGCGGCACGACCCACTGACCATCAACCGAATAGCGCGCAAATCCGCCACCGAGTTGGTCATACATTCCGCCGCGGGCCATAGCTTCGCAGGTGACCTCGACCATCGTGAGCATGCGCGGATCGAAGCGACCCGCAAGACGATGACGTGCATCGTTGCGCAGTAGGAATTCCAAGGTCATCGACGGTGGGAATTTCGGAGCGCCGCCGAATCCGCCGTCGTCGGCATCGAACTGTCCGACGAGAATCTCAACAGCAGAGTCGAGAGTCTCGGCGTCGATCGCAGCCTTCGCGAATTGACCAGCGCGTTCGTTGAGCGAATCGGTGATGCGCGCCGCGGCGGCAGTGAGTTGTTCTCGTTGCGAGGTCCACGCCTCGGTGATTGAGCCAAGGAGCTGAGGGAAGCCACCCATTCCGTGTCGCGGTTCGGGCGGAAAGTACGTTCCGGCATAGAAGGGCCGACCGTCGTGGTCAAGGAAGACCGACATCGGCCATCCGCCGCGTCCGGTGAGGGCTTGGGTGGCTTCCATATAGACCGAGTCGACATCGGGGCGCTCTTCGCGATCGACCTTGATACTGACGAAGTTGTCATTGAGGTACGCGGCGATAGCGTCGTTTTCGAACGATTCATGGGCCATCACGTGACACCAGTGGCACGCCGAGTAACCGACGCTGAGGAAGACAGGTACGTCACGCCGACGCGCTTCCTCGAAGGCGTCATCACCCCAGGGCCACCAGTCCACCGGATTGTCTTTGTGCTGCAACAGGTAAGGGCTTGTCGACTCGGCTAGCCGATTCGGCACTGAGGACTCCTTGTGGTGGGGTGGGGCGTTCGAACGTGGCTGTGACCCAAGTCTGCCGGGAGTGCGTGGTGTGCGCACGCCGGGTACTGGCGGAATAGGTTGTCACACCTGGGCGGCAGCATTGAAGATAGAGGGAGAAGTGATGGACATGGCGCTTGTGTGATGGACATCGCGCTTATACAACGAGCGGTACCACTCGGGGGGTAGCCGATGGACGACGAAGAGGCGTGGTTTCGGGTGGGTTTGCCCGATCCAGGGCTGCGTCTCCTCGCCGAAGTCATCGCCACTTCCGGGCTTGATCCCGAAGTGCGCGACCTCGCGGTCGATCACGAGAGCATCTCCGATGAAGAGCTCATCGAGTTAATGCACGCTGGCGACGAAATCACCTTCAGGCGATGCATCACTTCAACGACACGCCTGCCCGTGCTGCACTACTGGATGCTCAACGGAAATCCCGAGCAGAGATCAAGCGTGGCATTCAACCCCGCCGGCGATTCCACCATTGCGCTACTTGCGCTATCTGACCCTGACGACGATGTTCGTGCCCACATCATGTTCTCTCCTGCACTCACTGACGAGCAAGTGCAATGGCACGCAACGAACGACCCGTCGAGTGAAGTTCGGGAGACCGCTCAAGTCGCGCTCGAAAGCGACATGGGCCAGTACCTGCGAACTGGAAATCGGAGCGTGTTAATCGCCGATGACGACGAGGACTACGAGGACTACGGCGAGGACGAAGGAGGCGAAGCGTTAGCCGTCATCCGACGAGTCGATCTCGAGGTCGAGGAACCAGAACCCGACAACGGCTGGCGCCAAGATCCACTGTTTTGAACGGTGCGGTATCGGTTCGCGGTAGCGAGTGGACTAGAGCCGCCGAACTGTCATAGACCACCCCTAGGGTGGCAAACATGAGGATCCTGCACACGTCCGACTGGCACGTCGGACGCACCTTCCATCAGCACGCGACGCTCGACGCCCTTGAGCAGGTCTTCACCAGCGTCTACGAGATCGTCAACACCGAGGGCATCGATGTCGTCGTCGTCGCTGGCGACATCTACGACTCATCAACTCCCTCCGCCGATGCCGTCAACGTGCTCAACCGCATTCTGGCCGGTATCCGTTCCGCCGGCGCCGCTGTCGTCCTCATTAGCGGCAACCACGACTCCCCCGCCCGACTCGGAACCATGAAGGTGTTCGCTGCCGAAGCTGGTGTTCACATCATCACCTCCCACGAACAGATCACTACTCCAGTGACGATTGACGACGCATTTGGCCCCGTCAACTTCTACGGAATCCCATTCCTCGAACCTGCGCGATTCCGACACATCTGGCCAGACACCGAGATGCGCACCCAAAAAGACGTTCTCGAGCACGCCATGAACGCTGTTCGTGCCGACAGTGCTGAACGTGGCGGCCGATCAATCGTTGTGGCGCATACGTTCGCGCAGGGCGCCGAAGGCGAATCTTGCGACTCCGAACGTGACATCGTCAGCAGCACCGCTGGCGGCATCGACAAAGTCCCCGTCACCACGTTCGACGGCGTCACCTACGCCGCCCTTGGCCACATCCACGGACGATCCACACTCGCCGAGAACGTCCGTTACAGCGGCGCGCCACTTCACTATTCGTTCTCCGAGGCCGGCAAGCCCCGTGGCGGCTGGATTGTTGACCTTGATGCATCCGGTGTTCCGTCCACCACGTGGGTCGATTTTCCGGTACCTCGAAACCTCAGCCAGATCACCGGCACTCTCGACTCACTTCTCACCGATTCCGCCTACACCCCGATTGAAAAACACTGGATCAGCGCCGACATCACCGACAACACCCGACCGCTCGACGCGATGCGCAAACTGCAGGCCCGCTTCCCCCAGTGCGCACATCTATCCTTCAACCCGACCGACGTCTTCGACGATGGCGCCACTAGTTACGGCGAGCTTGTGCACGGCAAGACCGACGAGCAACTCATCGCCGGCTTCCTCCAGCGCGTCCGAAACGGCGACGGACCTTCCGATGAAGAGACTTCACTGATCCGCGAAGTCATTGCGTCGCACGGTTCACCCGAGGCCGCCTCATGAAGATTCACAACATCTCGCTCGTAGGTTTCGGACCCTTCCGAGACAACGAAGAGGTTGACTTCACGGCGTTCGACGACGACGGCATCTTCCTGATCGCTGGTAAGACCGGCGCCGGAAAGACGTCCATCCTCGACGCAGTCACATTCGCGCTCTACGGACGAATTCCGCGCTATGACAACGCTCCAGGCGAAGCAGTGCGCAGTGACTTCCTCTCACGCACCGAGTTGTGCAGAGTGACCCTCGTCTTCAGCACCTCCGATGGCCACTACCGCGTCACCCGAAGCCCCGCATACGAAAGAGCGAAGAAGAGCGGCGAAGGAATGACGCCGGTAGCCGCCACGTTCGAACTGGCCGAACTCGTTCAGGGCACCTGGCAGGTTATCGAAACCAAGTTGGGCAACGCCGAGAAATCTGTATTCGAGATCGTCAAGCTCAATGCCAAGCAGTTCCAGCAAGTCATCCTGTTGGCACAAGGACAGTTTCAGGAGTTCCTCGTTGCCGATAGCGAAAAGCGACGCGACCTACTGCGCCAACTCTTTGGCAGCGAGCGTTTCTCCGACTACAGCCGGACACTCGAAGAGCGGTCTCGCGCCCTTCGCAACGCACTCACTCACTCCTCGACGGCCATTGACACCAACGTGCGCACGCTCGCAGTTCAGTCTGGCCACGATCTCCCCGAGGATCTCGATTCGTCCAGTGGAAACGGGGTCAGCGAATTCACCACGCTCGTCGCCGCTGCCGTCACGGAGAGATACGACAAGGCTCAGGCTGAGCAAAAGGCCGCGGAAGGCGCCCACGCACATGCCAAGGACGCGCACGACGCGGCCAAGTCCGTGCTTGACCGCCAAGGTCGCCTCGCCACGGCACTGGCCCGACAGGCTGAACTCGAATTGCAGACCGCGTCTGTTGCGGCCGATCGGTCAGCCCTCGCTGCCGCCAGGCGCGCCGACGTGGTCTCGCACGCCGTCGCCGGTTACACCACAGCCTCCACGACTCAGGCCACAACTGAGGCTACGCATGCCGCTGCCGTTGTCGCTCTTCAGTCTCTGGTTCCTGACGCCGCCTTCGACCTCGATTCTCTGAACTCAGCGAGTGTGACGCTCACGGAGTTGGGCGGGAACCTGCGACAGGCCGAAGCCCGCGAGGCAACCCTCGATCGGCTGACTGCCGCCCATGACGCGGCAGCCAAAGACCTGAAGCAATTCGACGAGAGCCTCGAAGCAGACCGCCTCACACTGGGCAACACGCAGTCAGACCTCGAGAGCACCAGCAAGCAGATAGCGGTCGTAGAGCCTGAGGCCACGACGCTCGCCGCCGCACAGACCCACCTGACCGACCTCTCCTCGCAGCGAGATGCCGCACGCAAGGCTGAGAACACGAGCGCACTCCTTAAAGATGCGATGGCCACGCGCCTCAAGGCCGGCACCGAGGTGACCGCAGTCTCCCGCAGGCGCGACCAACTCCATGCCCGCCAGCTCAGCGAATTCGCGGGCGTTCTGGCCTCTGACCTCACAGAAGGTCAAGCGTGTCAGGTATGCGGCTCAACGAGCCATCCACTCAAAGCATCGCTGGCAGTCGACCATGTCGACGACGACCAACTCGCAAGCATCGGGAGTGAACTAGAGGCGGCTGAAGAGCGAGCACAGACTGCGAGCACTGACGTCACCCGCCTCGAGACTCTGCTCGCCACTCAACTCAAGGCGGCCGGTGATCGCGAAGTTGCAGCACTTGAAGCCGAGGTCGAGGTAGCCGCTGCAACTGCAGAGAAGGCCGAGACCGCCAAGAAGAGTCTCGACGATTTGATGAAGAAACGTGACGAACTTATTGAGTCCATCAGCGCACTTCAGGCCCGCATCAACTCCGCTCACGCCGGCAGAACAACGTTGGCGCAAACGGAGGTGCTCGCCGGACAAGCGGTGCTCTCCATGAACGAAGAGTTGGCACACGCCCGCGACGCATTTGCGACCGTCAACGCCCGTCGCGAGTCGGTTGAGAATCAACTTCGGGCCACTATCGAATTGAAGGAAGCCAAAGAAACTCTGCATCGGGCTACGGAAGCACTCGACGAGGCAACACTCACCCTCAATGTGGCGCTCGCCAAGCACGGGTTCGCTGACGCCGACGCGGTCACATCAGCAACCCTCACAACCGAAGCTCAAAACCAACTCGACGAAAGAATCCACACACACGAGGCAGCGTCAACCGCCGTCACCACACTCCTTACGTCCGATGAACTCCGAGACGTCCCCGCCGAACCGGTCGATATCGAACCAGTCACCACGACCCTCAACGAAACGGCGACTTCGCAACGCGAAGCGATCGCTGCATGCGGTGCAGCCAAAACCACGCACGAGGCCGTCGACGAACTCGTCACCGCCATCACCAATGATGTGCAGGCCGCCGCCGAATTGCGACGTGAGTCCGACGTCGTCCACCGCCTGTCCAACACCGTCCGCGGCCAGAACCCAAACACGATGAAGATGGCCCTCGAGGCGTTCGCCCTCGCGGCCGAACTCGAAGAAATCATCAAGGCCGCCAACGTACGGCTGCGCACGATGACTGGCGGACGCTACGAGTTCGAGCACTCCGATGCCCTTGCCGGACACGGGGCGCAATCCGGACTCGCGCTCAACATCCTCGACGCACACACCGGAGACACTCGCTCGCCACAGTCGTTGTCGGGCGGCGAGAAGTTCCAAGCCTCGCTTGCGCTCGCACTCGGCCTCGCCGAAGTCGTCACCTCGCGCGCCGGCGGCCTGCGACTCGACACACTCTTCATCGATGAGGGGTTCGGGTCACTCGATCCCGACACCCTCGAAACCACCATGGCAACACTTGACAACCTCAAAGAAGGCGGCCGAACCATCGGCCTGATCAGTCACGTCGAAGCCATGAAGGAATCGATTCCCGCACAACTCTTCGTCGATGTCACTCCTGGCGGCTGGAGCACCATCCGGCAGGAATAGCCGGGCACCGAGCACCCGCTAGACAACGACCTATGTTGGCAGTTTCCAGTCGAGGTCGACAAAGCGCTCGAAGCCGCGATCAAACGACAACCACGATGCACCCATATCGATTGCGCACGCGGCCAAATAGACATCGGTGATGTCAGGGCCAACGGGCCTGTGCCGCGTGAACAACTGTTCAAACACATTGATATGCGAAGGCGCTGGCTGCGTGATCGCCACGTGTGGATATGCGGTAACCGAATGAAGAAACCCGAGTGCGTCGTCGGAAGTGAGTGGTCGCTGAAGGATTCGGCGATCGGTGGCGATTCTCAGAAATCCCAGAGCCACCATCGGAAGAATTGCCACCCGCTCAGGGTTGGAAACGAGCGCTGTGAGAAGTCGACTCGCTGCATCGTGATGTTCAGAAGACGAGTTGACCGCATACAGCAGAACGTTGACGTCAACGGACTGCATCACTACCGCGTTCGACTAGGTCGGCAGGCACAAGTAACGGGTCGAGCAAAGCTGAGCTGTCACTGGGATCGACAGGAAGCAGGAATTCTCCGCACTCGAAGACTGGAAGTGCGCCCGGAGTAGCGACAGGCACCGACTTCTCAAGCAGCAAGGATCGCAGCGCTTCCTCCATTACCGATCCCACGCTCAGGCCAGAAAGTGCAGCATGCGCCTTTACCCGACGGTAAAGGGCGTCGTCGATAGTGACAGTTGTGCGCATAGAAGAAGAGTAGCATCTTGATGCGCATCAAGATGCTAGTCGCGAACCCTTACGCGAGCGGCGTCAGTGGAGGCGGCGGTTCACGCCGACCCATCCGCTCCGCCCCGATGCCCGCGATGACCACCAGCACAATCCCCACCACCTGCAACGCCTGGGGAATCTGCCCGAGCAACACCGCCCCCCACACCGTTGCGAACGCTGGCTCCAACGCCATCAGGGTTCCGAACGCGGCTGCAGTTAATCGCCGCAACGCAATGAGTTCGAGTGCCACGGGAATCACCGGGAAGAGCAGTGCGAGCCCGAAGGCCTCCACGATGACAGACGGCGTGATGTGACCCCACGCCTGCGGAAGTCCGATCAGGGCGGCTGCAATGGCAGCGACCGGAATCGTGATCGCGAGGCCTTCCAGTCCGTCGAAGTCGTCACCCACTGTTTGCGTCATCAGGATGTAGGAGGCCCATCCCGCAGCTGCGATGAGCGCACACAGAATGCCGAGCGCGCTCGTGTGTCCCGTCCACGGCTCGGTCAGCAACAGCACTCCGATCAGCGCGATCGCCGGCCATACAAGTCCCAGCCGGTTGTGTGCGCGAAACACTGCGACACCGAGCGGGCCGAGGAATTCGATTGCTACCACCGTGCCCAGAGGAAGCAGTTGCATCGCGTAAAGGAATGCCACTGTCATCACCGCGGTCACCAGGCCGAGAACCAGCGGAACGCGCAACTGCTTGCGCGTATACCCGCGAAGTTTCGGTCTCGCGATCACGAGGAAGATCACACCGCCGGCGCTCAGCCGCAGCCACGCAGTTCCCCCCGCGCCAACCGAATCCATCATGTGAGTCGAAAGGGCGGCACCGAGTTGAACGATCACCATCGACATCACGGCGAGCGACCACGCCGGGAAGCGCTGACTCATCAACTGCTCCCTTGTCGGTGGCCACTCATCCGGCGCGAATGCCAGTCACCCCATCCTTGCTGATTGCCCACAGACACCGTTGCCCGCCACCATCCACACCTCGGCGTCCGTCAGCCTGTGAGCACCTCCGGCCCGCGAGTATTGGAAGCGGAGTCATTGCCCGAATGTCTCACGCGTGAGACTATCTAAAGGTGGAGGAAGTGAGCATTCGCGATCTGCGTAACCACGGAGGCGAGGTCCTCGACTCAGTGATGCGCGGCGCGCGCGTCACGGTCACTCGACAGGGGCGCCCTATCGCTGAGCTCATTCCGCTCGCCCATCAGGGACGCGACACCACAGAACTGTTGGCTGCGTGGAAGGGAACTCCCACCTTCGACTTGCGAGTCCTGCGGTCCGATCTCGACACGGTCTTAGACGGATCCCTGTGACCGACGTCGTTGACCAGGGGCTACTCGACACCAGCGTCGTTATCAACTTGGCGCACCTGTCCGCGGCCGACCTTCCTGCAACCAGTTTCATCTCCGCCATCACACTGGCTGAGCTCACGGTCGGCCCACTCATCGCTCAATCCGACGACGACCGCATCGCACGACAGGCCGTCCTTCAGCAAACCGAAGCACAGTTCAACCCGCTCCCCTTCGACGCAGAAGCAGCTCGGGTGTTCGGACGCATCGCTGCGCGCCTGCGAAGGCAAGGGCGTCGACGCAAGGCCCGCGCTTACGACGCACTGATCGCTGCCACTGCGGTTCGCTATGAACTACCGCTGTTCACCTGTAATCCGAAGGACTTCGACATGATCGAGGGGCTCGAAGTACACGCCGTGAACTAGACCGGCATTCGAACAAACACCCGATCACCGTCGTCATACGACTGCACATCGCGCGCGGGCGGAACTGTCGTCTCGGTGAATCCCAATCGCGCAAGCAGTCGTAGCGAACGCGCATTGCCAGGGTCGACGGTCGCCCAGAGTCCGACTGAGGGGAGCGACTCGATCAGCCACGTCACTGCTTCATTGGCGTAGCCGTAACCCCACCATGGTCGCCCGAACACCCAGGCGACTTCGGCCCACTCCGAATGCACACTGGCCTGAAGGTGCCCGATGAGATCACCCGTGTCCGTCACACGTACGGAGTAATTCAGCCACGACTCATCTGCACGACCCGATCCTGCGCGCATTCGTTCAATGCGATCTCGAAGCGCCTGCACCGACGGCGAGTAGGAGCCGCCGATGAACTCACCGACCTCCGGCGACTCGGTCGCACCAAACAACTCCGCCGCGTCGCCGACCTCAAGCTCGTTGATGCTCAGGCGATCGGTGCACATCGTAAGTGAGGCCACCTACGCCTTCGACGCCACCAACACCGGAATCGCCCGCTCGGTGTTCTTCTCGTACTCGGCGTACTGCGGGAAGTCAGCGACCGAGCGTTCCCACCACACAGCGCGCTCGTCGCCACGCACCTGGCGCACGATGAAGTCGATGGGTTCCGGACCGTCCTGAATCGTCACGGCCGGGTACGCCATCAGGTTGTGGTACCAGTCGGGGTGTTCCGAGTGCCCACCCTTGCTGGCGATCAGGGCGTACTCACCATCGTGCTCAACGCGCATGAGTGCGATCTTGCGCACCTTGCCCGACTTTCCACCACGCATCGTGATGATGACCACCGGCAGGCCGGTCTCCATCAGCGTATTGGCGCGCGTGCCGCCTGAGGCTTCATATTCGGCAACCTGCTCGGCAACCCAGTCGGACGTGCTCGGTTCGTAAATTCCTGTAATTGGCATAGTCAAACTTTAGCGCCAGCTCTCATCTCTGGCAGACTGCCGCCCATGACCACCTTCACCGACCGCCCGAACCGCGCCCTTCTCGTCATTGACGTGCAGGTCGACGTCGTCCACGACGCCTACCAACGCGAGGAAGTAATCGCGAACGTGGCAACGCTGGTCGACAAGGCACGAGCAGCGGGCGAGCCGGTGGTCTGGATTCAACACAACGATGAAGGTATGCCGCTCGGCAGCGAGGTGTGGCAGTTAGTTCCGGAACTCACCCCGCAGCCAGGCGATGCACGCATCAACAAGCAGTACCGAAGTTCGTTTGTTGACACCGATCTCGAAGCGACTCTCGCCGAACTCGGTGTCGGCACTCTGGTGATCTGCGGAGCACAAACGAACAACTGCGTGCGGCACACCCTGCACTCAGCTCTTGATTTCGGTTACGACGTCACACTTGTCGAGGATGCTCACACCACGTCCGACTTCCAGTGGGACACCGGCATGATCAGCGCGGCCCGCATCATTGACGAACAGAACGCCTCAAGCATGAACTACGCCCTACCTGGACGCAGTTGCACTCTCACCACCACTGCCGAAGCCTTCAGTGAGGCCGAATGACAGTCGGCAGTCGTTCCATGAAACGACCATCGGGAAGTACGAAGCCAAGCTTCTCGTAGAGCGTGTGAGCGTCCTCGGTGTGCAGCATCCATCGGAAAGCGGCGCCCGGCCCCTCGTCGACGATGAACCGCAGAAGCGCTTCGCCGACGCCACCACCCCGCACAGATTCCACAACAAACACATCCGACAAGTACGCGATGGCGTAACCATCCGAGATTGCACGGCCAAACGCCACACACTCGTCGTCAATGAAAGCCGACGCCACGCGCCAGGAGCCAGCGATTTGCGCTTCAACCACCTCACGCGAACGCCAAGACCCCCAGTAAGCCTTCGTCGAGAGGAAGTCCCAGACCGCATCGTGATCGATTCGCTCCGGATCGTCGGTGAGCACGACCAATCGGCCATCGGCCAACGAACGAGTCACCTCCACCACGATGCGACTGTAGCGGGCAGACATCAACCGCAGCCATGCCTCACACTCACTTCATGAGCCCAATCAGCGATCGCGACGACATGGTGCGACAGATGGACCCTGCGCTCAATCCCGGAGAGTGGGTGTTCATTCGAACGAATACCCCTCTCCCTCAAGGGATCCAACCGCTGATGACATTCCGTGAGGACGAGGGCCTCACCGCAATCTTGAGCCGCGACACTGCCGACACCCACGACCTCAGGTACGACCTCGTCACTAGGTGGCTCACCCTGCGCGTCAACAGTTCGCTGGAAGGCGTGGGGCTCACCGCAGCCGTCAGTTCAGCGCTCGCCGATCACGGCATTGCCTGCAACATCGTGGCGGCGTTCACCCACGATCATCTCTTCGTTCCAGCCCGCGACGCCGACCGCACGCTAGACGTGCTGCAGACGTTGGCACGCTCATAGGGGAAGATCACAGGGTGGACGGTCACATCGTGGTCTTCGGGTGCCACGGAGTCGCGCGCCGCGTGATCCGGCACCTCGTACAAGCAGGCCGTGAGGTGCTCGTCATCGACCGCGAAGCCACCCGCCAAGACCGCGAAGACCTACTTCGCTGGGGTGCCACGTACGTCGAGAGTTCCGACCATCGTCAGTACACACTCGGTGCGGCCGATCTCGACAACGCAGCCGCCGTGCTGTGCATCGATGAAGACGACTTGCGCAACGTGGAAATGGCACTGCTTGTTCGTGAGATGTCGCGCTCGGTTCGCATCGTCGTCTACACCTCGAACTCATCGGTCAACCGCGCACTAGAACCCATCGCGCGACCCGGAACAGTTCTCGATGTCGCCGCCCTGTCGTCACGGTCGATCGTCGAGGCAGTCGTTGAAGCTCACACGCGCGTGCTTGATCTTGACGGCGAGCCATTCACGATCGTCGCTGTGCCCGCCGAAGACGGCGACTTGCGAACGCAATGGGGCTCGCTGGCACCCCTGGCCGTCGAACGGGCCGATGGTTCACCACTCATCGTTGGCCCCGGACGAAGTCTGCAGGTCAGCCGAGGAGACATGGTCACCCTCATCGGACGCGAAGGCGACTTCGCGGCTCAGGGGATCAACGCATCTCCTCCGCAGGTTCAGCGGCACCGCCGTTCACTCCTCAACTCGATCCGGGCGAGCTTCAACGCGCTGTCCGATGCCGTCGATCGGCCCTTCCGCATCGCATTCGGCATCCTGGCACTGCTCGGTCTGGTCTCAGTGGTCCTGTTGCTCATCGGCTATCGCGAACCCGACGGCTCACGCATGGATCCTCTCGACGCGGTCTACTTCACCGCCGAGACCATCGGTCAAGTCGGGTTTGGCGACTTCTACTTCCGCGATCAGTCCACGTGGCTGCGCCTGTGGTCAGTGTTCCTCATCCTCTTCGGAATTCTGCTCGTCGCTGTAGTCACCGCCTTGCTCACCAACACTCTGGTCACGCGTCGCCTCGCCCAATCTCTGGGCCGGCAGCGTTTGACGGGTTTGCGCGATCACATCGTCATCGTGGGCTTGGGTTCAGTCGGTCTGGCCGTCGCCAGCGAATTGCGGTCATCGGGTTACGAAGTCGCCGTTGTCGATAGGGACGAGAACAACCGCTACGTGCCGCAAGCGCGCGATGCCGGCATCTCGGTGCTCTTCGGCGATGCCACCCTGCACGAGACTCTGGTCAATGCGGGAATTGAGCAGGCACGCGGCGCCGCTGTTCTCACCAGCGACGACATGGTGAACATCGAAGTCGGCCTCGCCATTCGAGACGCCGTAGGCGATCGGCACATTCCCGTCGCATTGCGCGTTTTCGAACGTGATCTCGGCCGCGTCCTCGGCCGCGACCTCGCGCTCGGAACGACGCGCTCCACCGCCGAACTCGCAGCCCCGTGGTTCGTCGGTGCGGCACTGGGCCTGAGTATCGTGTCGACCTTCTACGTCGGCGGAACTGCACTTCTTGCTGCGCGCATCACCGTGCGCTCAGGAAGTGGACTCGACGGCCTTGCGATGCGCGACATTGATGCAAAAACTCGGGTCATCGCGATTCGTCGCGCCGACAGCGCCGGCCTGCTCGAACACCCGCCTCGAGGCGACACTCTCTTGCACGCCGGTGACAGCGCCTATCTCATCGGCCAGTACGAAGAACTACTCGACCTGCTGCAGCGTGCCGGTCGCTAGCAAATCTGCGCGACAATGACGTTATGAACGATGACCTTCGCGTAACGCCAATTCTGGTGATTCCGCGTGGCGAACTGACCTGGAGGTTCAGCCGGTCGTCAGGGCCGGGCGGACAATCGGTGAACACCACCGATAGTCGGGCCGAAGTTCTGTTCGACGTCGCCCGCTCCCCAATTCTGAGCGAGTCGCAACGCGCACGACTTCTCGATCGACTCTCAGCCAACCTCGTCGACGGCGTGCTGTCAGCCACTTCGTCCGAGCAGCGCTCGCAGTACCAGAACCGGCGAGCGGCAGCGCAACGCCTCGCAGACACTCTCGCTCGTGCACTCGCGCCACCACCGGCCAAGCGTCGACCCACCCGCCCGAGCCGCGGCGCGGTCGAACGACGCCTGCTCGAAAAGAAGCAGCGCAGTCGCACAAAGGCTCAGCGCCGCAACCTTGACGACTGAGCGCGTACGCTGGCCGACATGTCCGAGCCACTTGTTGTTACCGGTGATGGTCGAGCCCGAGGTCTGGCCCAAGGCGAACACCTGCGCGAAGCGATTCATGAAGTCCTCGAGCGGGTGATCGACTCGATGGGCGGCCCAGCGCAGGTTGAGGCCTTCCTCGAGAACACCCGCTTTCGTGAGGCCATCGCGACCCACACTCCCGACCTGCTCGCCGAGTTCGACGGAATCGCGGCTGGAGCGGGCGTCCCCACCAACCACCTGCTCGCGCACAACTTGATGGATGAGCACTGGTGGTGGTCAGAGACGCAAGGCAATCGCGAAGCGTGCAGCACCTTGGCAACTCCCGGCCCGCCCGCCCTCGTCGGACAGACCATGGATCTCGATCGGCTTCTCGACGGAAGTCAGCGCGCCATCACCCACTCCACCACCGGCAGCAGCGTCACGGTGCTCACGTCAGCGGGCTTGGTCGGACTCTGCGGGGCATCAAGCGCCGGATTCGGACTCTGCGTCAACGCACTGACGACGTTGGAACACAGCGGCAGTGGCCTTCCCGTCGCGTTCGTCATTCGCGGTGCCCTCGCCCAACCCAACGCCGACGCGGCGGCCGAGTTCATTCGCTCCGTACCGCACGCCTCGGGCCAGCATTACGCCATCGTCGGGCGCGGTCGTTCCGGAAACACTGTGACCTCGAGTGTGGAGTGCTCAGCGTTCGGAACAATCGCATCGGCCGAACCCGGAAGTCGATTTGGGCACGCCAATCATCCGTTGGCCACTGCTGACGTCGACCCCGCGATGATCCCCGCGGAAAGTCGAAGTGAACTTCGTCAGTCGGTGCTCGATGTTGCCGGCTCGGAAGTGACCACAGCCGACGATCTGGCCGAACTACTCAGCGTCAGTCCCCTGTGCCTGACCCGGCGCGACGACCACGAGTGGTTCACATTCGGGGCCATCGTCGTCGAGATCAACGACGTGGTCACGATGCGCTACACACTCGGGCCGCCCGACGCCGAGCAGTGGCACTCAACAGTTGTTGAGATCAGTCTTCGTTGACGATGACGGTCACTTCTTCGGCCACAGCCTGAAGTTCGCCGTCTTCATCAATCACCGAGACAACCTCGTCAATGAGCACGTCGCCGTCGGCATCTTCGATGATCAAGGTCTCGTCGGTGGCGACGACAGTGCCGTCAGAATCGACGAGGGCAACCAAGTCGTCAACCACGATGTTGCCTTCATCATCGGAAGCCTCGGTAACCACTTCAACAACTTCAAACTCGTTCTCGCTCATAGCGCTCCTTGGTGATGGCCACCGTGCGACCACAGGGCCGGTTCTGGTGGTACTTGGCCTACCGGCCGATTGGAACACTAGGGGTAACTACTCAAAAGCACCAATGGCCCCGCTATGTCCGCTATGCGACCTCGGCAGCCAGGGCTCGTGGGCAGATCCGTTTGGCTCGGTGAGGCTCAACGTCACTAGTGAGCCTCAGAGCACGTCAAGCACGCACTGCGCACTGCTGTCGGCCAAACCAAAGCCATCGGGCTCGGGGAGGAATGCAGTAACGACACCGTCTTCAAGCACCATGGCGTAGCGCTTCGAGCGAATACCCAGCCCACCCTTGGACACGTCAACGTCCATGCCGACGGCCTTGGTGAATTCAGCATCGGGGTCGGCCACCATGACGATCGCATCGCCCACGCCGCTCACTTCGCCCCAACTGTCCATCACGAACACATCGTTGACGCCGAGGCACGCCACGGTGTCGACGCCCTTGCCCGCAAGCGCTGCGGCCTGGTCAACGAAACCCGGAAGATGCTGACGGTGACAGGTGGGCGTGAATGCTCCGGGCACTGCGAATAGCACCGCGCGACCGGTTCCGATGATCTCGCTGATCGGAACTACGACGGGAAGTCCGTCACGCATGATGCGCACGTCTACTTCGGGAATGGTGTCGCCAACCGCGATGGTCATCAATGCCTCCGGAGAATTGTTGCTAACCCGCCTCGGGTCGCGAGGGGAACGCTATCTGAGTGCGAGTGACCCAGCGACACGAGATGGCTAGGCGTCGCGACGCGTGAACCTCACGTAACCCACGACACCGAGCACGACCGTCGCCAGCAACATGATCAGGCCCGGCTGCACGGCACCCGATTGCGCCCACAACACACCATTGTTGAGCGGCAGCAAGTTAAAGACGAAGGGGAACTTCGACAGCAAGCTTCCGATGAGTTGCTCAACAAGAAGCCACCAGATGAGCAACCCCGTGACACCCGCCGGCATTGAGCGTGTCAGCACAGTGATCGCCGCGACCATCACACCCCACATGACCGTGAACAAAGACTCACGAAGGAGCAGGGCAGGCAGCGCGTCGAATCCCGATGAAGGCCCAAGTGTGGCGATCACCGCTACTCCGAGCACCGCGATGATCACCGCACACACCGCGACTACCGCAGGCACGATTAACTTGGCGAGATACACCTGAGTGCGGTTCGGAAATTCGCCGAGCGTGAGCCGAATCGTTCCGTCGCGGTAGTCGTGGCCAAAGGCCTGCGCAAACGGAATGGTGACGAACAGTGCACTGATCGGTGAGTACACCTGACCAACGAGTCCTGCTAGCCCGATGTCAGACCCGGCTGGCGCGGTGAGAATCAGGAACAGTGCGATGGCCCAGGTGAAGGCCACACCCGCCAGCGGAAAGACGAACGTTGAGCGAATGGTGAACGCCCGAACTCGTTCGTACGCGATAGCCCGCTTCATTTCGAGCCTCCAGTGCGGAAGCCCTGTTGACCTTCAGTGATTTCGAGGAAGGCCTGTTCAAGAGATGCCTGCCTCACGGTGAGTTCGAGTACCGGAGCGCCAAGTTCGTGCGCCATCATGCCGATCTGCGCCGCCTCAACACCGGACACCGCGAATGCGCCATCTTCATCAAGCACCTCGGCACCACGCTCGCGCAGTGCGGCCGACAACATCGCGTCGAATTCGGGCACCGTGCGAACGAGCACGTCTGCCTTGCTGCGCGCCACGAACTCGTCCATCGACTCGTCGGCCATCAAGCGGCCCTTGGCAATCACCACCAAGTGATCGGCTAGCAATTCCATTTCCGATAGCAGGTGGCTCGACACGAACACCGAGTTGCCTTCGGCGGCGTAGTCGCGCAAGAAGTCACGCAGCCAGTGAATCGACTGGGGGTCAAGGCCATTGGCAGGCTCATCAAGCAGGAGCGTCTTCGGCGAAGCAAGAATGGCTCCCGCGAGGCCTAGTCGCTGTCCCATTCCTAACGAGAAACCGCCGGGCGCCTTGTTCGCTACCGATGCCAGACCCAGAAGATCGATGACCTCGTCGACACGTGCATTCGACACCTGTGCTTCTTGCCCAAGCATGCGTAGGTGATCGCGAGCGGTTCGCGTGGGGTGGAAGTTCTTGGCGTCGAGGTGCGCACCAACGATTTTGGTCGTCGACTCAAGGTCGGCAAGTTTCCTGCCGTCGAAGAGAGTCGTGCCCTCACCGAAGTCGAGTCCGAGCATGAGCCGCATCGACGTGGACTTGCCCGAGCCGTTGGGTCCGAGGAAGCCGGTCACCAAGCCATCGGGAATGATGAACGACATGTTGTCGACGGCTCGCGTCGTGCCGTACGACTTACCGAGACCGGTGCACTCGATCATGACTGCGCTCCGCGCGCGATCACGAACACTGCAACTTGGTGTACACCTCGTCGAAGGTCGTCTTCACCTTCGTACGCGAGCCAGCAAAGCCGCTCGGCAGGTCACTGATGGGACTGTCGGGGCTCACACCCTGCAGAGCCTGTGTCGCCGCGCCAACCGATGACTGCAGGTTGCCGATGATGGCCTGGGCCAAGCCGGTTGACTTGCTCTTCGCCGTATCCAACTGGCCACTGATGGACGTGAGCTTGGTCTGCACGTCACCCACAGTCTTCTCGCCGGAGCTATCGGCGAACGACGTGATCGAGTCCTTTGCCGAATTCATCGCCGAACATACTTCCGGACTACTGCCATCGGAAGCGCTGGTCTGCGCACCACATGCGGCAAGTCCGAGCAGCAGGGTGCTGGCGAGCAGTGGAGTAGCAACTCGGCGAATCATGGGTTACCTCAATTCAGTGGCGGAAAGGTCATGGGAGGGAAGGGACGAAGCGGCCGAGCTCAATTGCCATTCAGGCAGTGACGGCGAGGAGGTCGATGTCGCCGAGGGCATCGCGCACGGCACGCAGACCATCGCCCGGCTCGCGCGAGGAGTCGATCGAGGGAAGGGTCGCGAAGATCGCCTCGCGCTCGTCTTCGCTCAAGCCACCCCACACTCCGTAGGGCTCACGCGAGCGAATGGCGTAATCGAGGCATTCTGCGCGAACCACACATGAGCCACATACCGACTTTGCCGCCGCTTCGCGGTCGCGACGAGCGCGCCCTCGAGCATTCACCGGGTGAAAGAACAGGCTCAGTTCACGATCGCGGCAGGCGCCGAGTTCTTGCCAATCCCACTGCATGTCGGCGGGAACCTGAGCCAACGGAAGTTGTGCCACCAGGGGCCTCCTCGAATAGTCACAATACTGAGCGGTCGATCAGGAACCTTTAGTAAAGCACAGTTCACTTTACTTGTCCAGTCCCTTGGCCCGACCGGTTGCCGCAACTCCTGCACGTCCACGCCGTCCGACCCGTCATCACTGGCAGCGGTGGCCTAACCTGCGAGGGTGACGACCGAGCAGGCGAGTCCGCGATCACGATCGCGACGCGCCGCGGCAAACGACGAGGTACTCCTCGGTGCAGCTGCGCACACCCTGTCCCAACGCGGCTGGGACGAACTCGCCTTTACCGCGGTGGCCAAGGACGCCGGGCTCAGCACCCGGCCGCTCTATGACCGCTTCGGCGACCGCAGTCGCCTCGGATGCGCCCTCTGGGACGCCGGAGCAGGCCCCGAACTCACCGAACGACTCGCCCTGCTGTTGAAGCTCGTTCTCAGGCCCGACACCGAGACACCCGACATACCAGCGATCGAGGCAGCGCTCACACCGTTCATTGCACCCACCGGGGTACTCGACACCGGGATCGACCTCGTGGCGGCGACCTTGCTCGACGAGGCGCTGCGCCAGTCCGTCGCTGCGAGCGTGCTCGCCTCACTGAGCGACTACCCACTGCCCGCAGACGGGGGCAGTCCCCAAGACGCCGCGCGCGCGATCTACGTCGTGATTACTGCACTCGGGCTGTATCTCGCCTCGCGCCGACCGGGGGTTGACGAGCATGACTGGTCGCCGCTCGTCGCCGAGTTTGCCACCGCACTTTCGCGTCCTGCCATCCCCCAACCACTGCCCGACGATCGGGCCGATCACATGCTGGTGGCCCGCGTCCACACCGGCGATCCCTCGCTCGACGACCTTCTCTCCGCAGCGCTACTCGTCGTCGGAGAGCGGGGATACCAAGCGGCCACCACCGGACGCATTGTCGCCGCTGCCGGCGTTTCCGAGGGAATGCTCTACGGGCGTTACCCAACGAAACTCGACCTCTTCCTCGACGCGGCGTCGCGCGCCCTCCAGGAGGGATTCACACTCAACCTCGACATGGCCGCTGATCTCGCGGCGCGCTATAGCCCTGCAATTTCCGAAGCCGTCTTCCTTCGTGAAGCACTTCGGCCCGAACACTCATCAGCCCGGATGCTCTCGCTCGAGCAATTGCGTTTGTCGTGGCACGAACCGCGCATGAAGGCTCACACCATTGAGATTGAGGCCGGCGTGCTCGAACGAGTCACGGCAGGAACACCTCCCGACAAGCGGGCCGAGGCCATTGCCGCAGTGCACTGGGGACTCGCTCTGGGTTTTGGAACCTACATGACCGCGACCCTCATCCCGGAGGCGTGGACGCTGCCATTTGATGTGGTCGCAGTGCCCCTGCTTGACCAGGCGTAGTACGTCACGTGACCGATTCGATCTATCGAGCACGCACTGGATGGGCATCACTGCAACCGTTGCTGCGCGCTCGGGGCCCGCGCTACGTCGTGCACGAACCTCGCCGATTCGCCAGTGTTCCGCTGTGGCCCTTCAGCCAAGTACTGCACACCGCGGCCGTACTCGCGCCTCACGACGACCGCGCTGACAACGACCTGCCCCGACTGGTCACTGCACTGGAAACTTTCCGTCGCGGTGACAGTTATAGCGAGCGCCCCAGTAATCGACGTCGCTACTACGACGACAATGCCTGGATCGCGTTGGCCGCACTTGACTTTCCCGACCGAGCTCACGGCACAGAGTTGGCCGAGCGCCTCATCGCCTACCTGCGCACCGGTGCCACCACATTTGACGACGCCCAGAGTGGAATCGGCTGGGTCGAAGGAGGCGACACTCACAACGCGTGCTCAACCGGATCGACCGGTTTGGCCGCCGTGCGACTTGCGTCGCGGCTGAAAGGTTCGCGGGGCGCCGCGTTGGCCGCCCTCGGCTCAGGATGTCTGAACTTCATACTGCGCACATTGAAAAATGACGACGGACTCATCCGCGACCATCGGCGGGCCGACTCATCCATCGATACCGCGATTTACACCTACAACCAGGGCCTCACGATTGGCCTGCTTGCCGAACTCGGTGACGTCGACGGCGCTGTGGAGTTGGCACACCGCACCGCCACGATGTTCACATCGGATCGACTGTGGGCCCATCCCCCCGCGTTCAACGCGATCCTGATGCGCGAACTACTACACCTGCCGTCTGGGTACCTTGATTCCACGCTGCTCAACTTCATCGACGGCTACCTCGAACGGGTGTGGAGTGAGGCACGCGATCGGTCAACCGGGCTCTTCACCTCGGGCGGAATTGGTCGTTACGACGATGGCGTGGTGCTTGACCACGCCGCTCTGACCGGAACGTACGTTGCCCGCGCCCACCATGTGGTGGACGCGGGCAACGGATAACTTCAGATCAGGCGCACTTCAGCTCGGTCGTCACGCTGCTGAAAGAGTCCTTGATCTTGGCTTCTGCCTCCGACAGTGCGGGCACGTCCTTGAGCGGAGTTGACGGGTCAACTCCCTTGGCCTTGTCGAGCGCCGTCGTGATGGCCCCCTGCACCTTCTCGATCAGCGCGCCCGCTGCCGGGTTAGCGCTGTTCTTGGCGGTGGTCAACTTGTCATTGAGGGTCGTCAACGCAGTGGTCGCGTCGCCAACAGTCTTCTCATCCTTGCCAGACGAGACATCGGAAACCTGACCTGAGAGTCCGCTGAGTGCGGTGCAGGCCTGGTCCTTGATTTCCTCGACCTTGCCGCATCCCACGAGGCCGGCGACGAGAACAACCGTGGCAGCCGCCGCGGCAATGGTGCGCTTCATGAGATTCCTCCGTGGGTCAGTGAACGTGAAGGCCTCACTGTAGCCCGATGCGCGCCCAGCCAGCGACCAATCAGTTCACGACCACGCCGGGCACGACATTGGCGGCTGCCACACTGTCGCCACGCCAGGCCAGGTAGTCGTCAGTTGAAGTCACCAACACGGCCACCAACCACGCACCGATCACGGCGTCGTCGGCGAGTCCCGGGATCGTCAGCAACGCTTCGGGAAGGAAGTCGATAGGCGACACGATGTAGAGCGCAGCGAGCCCCATCACCAGCAACTTGCCGCGACCAATACCGGTGAACCGGCCGGTGAGGCTGTCACGCAACATGGCCGGAATCGACGCCAGCCTGCGAAGGAAGCCACTCGGACCGTCAGAGACCACCGTGTGTGCGGCGGCGGCAGTGAAGGAAGCGGATCGGGGGGTGCTGGCCATGGTGGTACTCCTTGGTCGTGGCCGGTGGCCGCAGACGCGACCGTCGGTGAAGGTCCACCGAACATTCCACTCTTCCCGATACAGCAGGCGGTCAAACCCGAATCAGACGGTGGGCTTATCCGCCAGCCCCGGGAAACGCGCCTGAACATCGCGACGCGCCCACGCCTCGGCAAAGAATGAGGCGAAGGGGATTGTGCCCGCCGCCATCATCACAATCGCGCGCAATGGCTTCCAGCGCACCCTCGTGGCCAGATCGACCGCCGTCACGAGGTAAATGACGAACAGCCAGCCGTGGCTGATCCAACCGACCGAGTACCAGAAGGGTCGGTCACCCTTATCGACACCCGCGACTGTGAACCACACCAAGGCCACGGTCATGCTCGCCAACACCACACCAGTTACCCAGGCCATCACCCGATATCGGGTCAGGGCACCCCGAATGCCACGCAGTTTGGCCTCATCAGGCGCTGGGGTACTCACGAGGTCAGGCTATCGGGAGATTCAGCGGATTCGCGGGCGGCTTCCGCTTGCCATTCCTCATCGGCCACTTTCTGGTCACGAAGGAATCGAGTCCAGAACCACAGCCCAAACGCACCAAAGAACCACCATTGAACGGCGTAGATGTCATTGCGCAGGTGGCCACCGAGGCCCGAATCCTCGGCGTCCACGACGTGACCTGCGTCCCACTGCCAGAGGCCAAGTTTGATACATCCGACGAACAGTGCCGCGACCACGAGGTGCATGAGCCACCAGCGAGGAGCCAAGGCGTACCGGATCATGACTCCACGGTACGCCGCCGCCAGTTTGAGAACACTCTGGCCTCAGGGGTCCTCCGTGGTAAGGTAATGGTTGGTTGCAGTTGCGGTTCCTCGCTCGTTCGATCGGACGCCCGTGGAAAGCGAAGCACGGTCGGTCCCCTGTGTCCGCCCCGCTCACGTCGATACCAACGCCGCATCCACGGCCGATGCACCGTGCGGAGGCCGAACCCCGGCGAACAGCTGGGGGGACACAGCACAAAGATTGAGAAGGAAAGATATGGCTCAGGGCACTGTCAAGTGGTTCAACGCTGAAAAGGGCTACGGCTTCATCGCCCAGGATGGCGAAGGACCCGACGTGTTTGTGCACTACAGCGCGATTCAGTCGGACGGCTACCGTTCGCTCGACGAGAACCAGCGCGTCGAGTTCGAAATCACCGCTGGCCCCAAGGGCCCGCAGGCAGACGCCGTCCGCGCCATCTGACGCGACACGACGCCTCAACTTCAGCCCTCGGCCTCACGGCCGGGGGCTGAAGTGCTGTGTGGGTAAACACGCAAGATTCGGCGGCATGCCTTTCGGGCACGATGCGTATCAAGTAGCATCTGCGAGTAACCGCGTGAACACACTCAGTAATCACGGCGGCCCTGCCAGACTTTCGCCGCGCAGAAGGGGCCCGCATGCCGAACGAGACCATCAGTGAGCCCTCCGGGAGCTTTGCTCCGTGGCGGTGGTGGATTCTTGGCGTCACTGTCGTTGGACTCTGTGTCGCCTTTCTCGTACGAGGCACGGCCCCATCGACCGCCTCACTGGCTCTCGCCGGTGCACTTCAGTTACTACTGCTGGCCGCCAGCATCGCCGTGATTGCGAGTGCACTGAGATCGGCACCTCGAGTCGCCAGGCCCATCTGGATTCTCGTCCTCGCCGGTTTCGTGATCTTGCTCGTGGTGAATGCCTACGGGCTGATCGCCAATCCCGACCACCTGCTGCACTTTGCCGAGGGCGCGGCACACCCTGAGGATTTCGGCACATTCAGCGACCTCATTTTTGCGCTCGCCTACGTTCCAGTCGTCATCGCCGCACTGCTGCTGGTGCGATTCACCAACGCTGACATCGATCGCGCATCGGCTCTCGACGCACTCATCGTGTTCGTGGTGGGTGCCCTCATCGCAAGCCAATTCATCATCGGACCGGCGTGGGCGGCTTCAGGGCAGGACGCCTCCGTACTTCTTCCCTACTTGATCAATGTCACCATCGACCTTGCCGGCGTAAGTTTCGTGGCACGCATGTGGTTTTCGACCACTCGCAACGCACAGCAGTGGGCACGCTTTCTTGCGATCGCGGTGTTCGCCATTGGCATCACTGATCTGGTGAGTTTGGCGGCCCGCGTCGCAGCCGAAGGAACGTCTTCGAGGGGAATTGCACTTCCCGGTATCGGTTTCGTGGTCGCAGTGGCCATGGTCGGGGCGGCGGCTCTTCACCCCAGCCGCAGCGTCGTCGACCCCCGCGACCCGCTTCACACGACCGATACCCGCCTGCGTACATTGCTCACCCTCGGACTCGCCACCCTCACGCCACTGCTTATCGAAGTGAGCAGTCACGCCCGCATCAACGATGCTGGCCATCAACTGCTTGTTCCGATCTATCTCATCATCAGCGTGCTGATCATTGTTCGCATTGCTGCGCTTCTTACCGCCTATCACCGAGCGAGCGTGCGCAACCAAATCGTTCAGGCGGCAGCTCTTGAGAACATTCCCAATCGAGAAGCCCTCAATGAACGCCTACCCAAGTGGGTGATGGCTCTTATCGATGACATTCACGCAGAATCAATGCTCGTCGAACCTGGGGACATCTGGCACGCCACCCCGTCGCACGTGAGCACCTTCGCGACAGGTGATCAGCCGACAGACCCGAGCCTCGCAGTTGCCACGGGCTACGTTCTCCCACGAGCAACGCGGGAATCGCTCACAGTCTTCGCTCGGGTGGTCGGGGCTCTCATCGAACGAACCGATGCGCGTGCCGCGTTCGTGTCGATGTCAACCGAGCGTCGCATCAGCGAACTGCTCGAAAACTCAGCCGAGGCCATCGTGATCGTCGACAACTCACTTGGCATCCACTACGCGACTTCAGCGCTGGGACAGTTCACGTCGACTTCGCCTCACCAACTCACCGGCACCAGTTTGCTCTCGGTCGTGGCCGAGGAAGACCACGACGCGGCGCGCGATCTACTGCTAAAAAGTCACGTGGCCGGGCGCGATGTGCGACAACTGAGGGTGGCAGCTCCTTCGGGCACTCGCCTCTGCGAGTTCATCGCCGTGTCCCAAACCGGCAGTTCGCAGACAGTACTCACCATTCGTGACATTACTGAGCAGCGCAAACTTCAGGACGAACTCGCACGTCGCGCGCTCTACGACCCGCTCACCGGGCTAGCCAACCGCGACCTCTTCCGCGATCGATTGCGGCATGCACTCGTTCGGCATGAGCGTCATGGCGCTGAGTTCGCCGTCCTCATGCTCGACCTCGATGACTTCAAGGAAATCAACGATTCGTTGGGGCACCCCGCTGGCGATGAGATGCTCAAGATCGTGAGCGAGCGCATTACCGACACACTGCGCGAAGGTGACACTGCCGCACGCATCGGTGGCGATGAATTCGCTCTGGTACTCGAAGACGTGCGAACCTCCTGCGATGTCGCCATTGTCGCTGAGCGACTACTCGCTCGCATCAATAAGCCGATTGTGCTGGAAGGTCGAGAGTTGTTCCCGGCTGCCAGCATCGGCGTCGTCGCAAGTCGCCCCACCATGACGGTGCAAGAAGCCGAGCGTGATGCCGACCTCGCCCTGTATCAGGCAAAAGGACGCGGAAAGAACCAATGGGCCCTCTTCGAGAACGAACTTCATCGCGCAGCGGTACAACGCATGGCATTGATCAGTGAACTGCGCACTGCGATCGAACGCGGCGAGATCGTGCCGTGGTACCAACCCATTGTCGAACTCCAGTCCGGGGCCATCGCCGGCATCGAAGCACTCGCCCGATGGGAGCACCCCCAGCGCGGCATCGTGTCACCGGCGGAATTCATCGCCGTGGCCGAGGACTCTGGCCTCATCGTTGAACTCGGTATGTCGATGTTGCGGCGAAGCCTGTTCGAACTGGCCGCCATGCACGCGGCCAACCCTCACCTCGCGCAACTACGTCTCACCGTGAATCTGTCCCCGAGGCAGATGCTCGATCCGGCACTGCCCGCGAAAGTGAGTGCCGCACTCGCCGAGTCAGGCGTCAAGCCGGGTCAACTGATTTTCGAGATCACCGAAGGAGTCTTACTACCGGATGGTGGGGTACCCCTCGATCGCCTTGAGAAGATCCGCGATCTCGGGGTCGACGTGTACATCGATGACTTCGGCACCGGATGGTCGTCGCTCGGCTATCTGCGCACGATGCCCGTCGCCGGACTCAAGTTAGCCCGCGAGTTCATTGAAGGCCTACCGAATCCGAGCCAACTCGGCCTGGTCACCGCCATCCACGATCTGGCCACCAATCTCGACCTCGACGAAATCATTGCCGAGGGCATCGAGACCGAATCACAGCGCCTCACCCTGCTCAGGCAGGGCTACCGCTTTGGGCAGGGCTACCTACTCGGCCGACCCGTTCCCCCGATGGAACTCGCCGGTCTACTCACCGACATGGTGTTCGCGCAGTGGTCGAAGTCAGGCGACAACAACGCGATTCAGTTGTTACCGACCTCGGAATCGTTGGCTATCGAACTCGACTGAGGCTCGTTGATCGGAACACCACCTTCGGGGATGTCGATCTTCTTCAGTTGCCGAGTGAAACTGCGCAGCAGAAAGTACAGGGCGACGAAGAGAACGATGAAGAAGGCCAACCCCACTAAGCCCGGAGTGACTGCATCCGGGTCAATTTCTTTGATTGGCACCGGGATCGGTGAGGGCGTCTGAGCGGCGTGCACCAGCAGACTCACCCAGGTTGTGGGCATCATGAGGCGCCCTCCGATCGCAGTCCAGCAAAGAGATCGTCTTCGGGAAGTGACGTTTCTACGCTAGACGTCGCGAGTTGAAAGTCTTCAGTGGGCCACACTCGCTGTTGCATGATCAGCGGTACCCGGAACCACGGGCCCTCAGGGTCAACTTGGGTGCGGTGCGCACGCAACGCTTCCTCACGAACGCCAAACCACTCGGCGCATGGAACCAAGGTGGTCAGGCGTTCGGCATCGTGGGGGCGATCGGTCCAGTTGGCCAGCCAATCGCCGTACGGCGATTCCATGTCAGCCCCTTCGAGCGCTTCATGTAGCGCCATGACACGGGCCTTGTGAAATGTCATGTGGTAGTAAACCTTGGACACGGTCCACGGATCGCCGCTGTCGGGAAAGAGCGTCGCATCGGCAGCAGCCTCAACCGCGGCCATCGATACCTCATGCGTTCGAATGTGGTCGGGGTGTGGATAGCCACCGTGCTCGTCGTACGTGGTGAGCACCTGCGGACGAAATTCACGAATGAGACGAACCAGGGGCTCCGTCGCCTCATCAAGATCGACGAGGGCGAAACAGTTGTCGGGCAACGCAGGGGTGATTCCGGTGTCGGGATCTTCCTCAGGCAGGCCCGAGTCTTCGAATCCCAACCACGCGTGACTGACCCCCAGCAGAGCGGCAGCCTGGGCCATCTCACGTTGCCGCACCGCATGAATACCGTCGCGATCAACCTCATCAACTACCGATGCGTTGAGTACATCGCCCCGCTCACCGCCTGTACAGGTGACCACCATGACCTGCGCACCTTCGGAAATGTAGCGCGCAGCCGACGCCGCGCCCTTGCTCGACTCGTCGTCAGGATGAGCATGCACCGCCATCAGGCGGAGTCCGGCACTCGATGCAGAAACCATGATGCACAGTCTGACAACCCCGTCGGGCCCCGCGCCATCCCGGGTCCGTCGTATCCTCATGGGATGAGTTCCGAGATCTGGCTGACCCAAGATGCCCACGACCGACTGTCGGCCGAGTTAGAAGAGCGCACAGGTCCATTGCGCGTCGAAATTACCAAGCGCATTGAAATCGCGCGAGAAGAAGGCGATCTGAAGGAAAACGGCGGCTACCACGCGGCGCGCGAAGAGCAGGGCAAAAACGAGGCACGCGTGCGCCAACTCAAGCAGATGCTCGAGAACGCACAGATCGGAACGCCCGACGTCGAAGCCGGCGAAGCGGCGGTGGGTCAGGTCGTCACCGTGCGGTTCGCCGATGGCGACACCGAGACATTCCTGCTCCGTTCACGCGAAGAGGCAGCGCACGCCACCATCAACGTCTACTCCCCCACGTCGCCTCTGGGTGGTGCGGTCATCGGCGGTCGAGCCGGAGACACCGTCTCGTACGCACTGCCCAACGGCAAGGCAATCAGCGTCGACATCGTTGAGGTCACGCCGTACAACGGCTGATTGGTCTGATTAGTGGCTGGTGCTGTTGCGGTAGCGACGTGCGGCCAACGGAATGAAGATCGCCAAGATCACTGCGCAACTGATCAGTGTGTAGGCAATCGGGTTTTCCAGTGGCCACGGGTAGGTCTGCCCCGGAAGTTGTCCGGTGGGATTGCCGAAAAGTTCACGACATGCCAGTACCAGCGCAGACAGTGGGTTCCATGAGGCAAATGTCTGCAACCACGGGGGCATTCCTTCCAGCGGAACGAACGCATTCGACATGAAGGTCAGCGGGAACAACCACAGCAATCCAGCGGTCTGCGCCGTCTCGGTGTTGGGCATATACAAACCGATCCAGACGCCGACCCACGCCACCGTGTAGGCGAAGAGCAACAGCAGGAGGAAGGCGAACGACGCCAACAATGCACCGTTGTGAATCCGCCAGCCAACAACAAGCCCTGTGATCGCGAGCACCGCGAGCACCAAGATCAGCCGCACCGCATCGGCCAGGGTTCGTCCGAACAGCACGGCAAACGACTTCATCGGAAGTGAGCGGAATCGATCGATGATTCCCTTACTCATATCCTCGGCGATGCCGACCGTCGATGAGGCGGCAGCGAATGCCACGGTCTGCCCGAAGATTCCGGGCATCAGGTATTCGCGATAGGCACTCGCACCGGCTTCAGGTGATGCACCCGGCACCGGAATGGCACCACCGAATACGTACGCGAACAGCAGCACGAAGATAACCGGCTGAATGAGTGAGAAGAACAGCAACTCAGGATTGCGCAAGGTGGCAAGGAGATTGCGCCGGGCCACGACGAGTCCGTCATGCATTCCCCAGCCCAGCACCGGGCGGCGCATGGGCGGCGGCAATGCGATTGTTGGCGGCGAGGTGACTGCCATCTCAGGACTCCTTCCGGCCGCGGCCTCGGCCGCGCGATGGTGGGGCAGGTGGCGGTTCTTCTTCGGCAACATGGCCGGTGAGCGCGAGGAACACGTCATCGAGCGTGGGTCGGCGAAGGACAACGTCATCGATCTCAATACCTGCGGTGTCGAGTACTCGTACCGCTTCAACCAGCACGGTGCTACCACCCGAGACTGGTGCCGACACGCGTCGGGTGTCGGCATCGACAATCGGCGCCGCATCCGACACTGCCGACATTGCCGCGGCAGCTTGCGATAATTGCGAGCGGTCGTGCACAACGATCTCGAGGCGGTCGCCGCCCACCTGATCCTTGAGCACGTCGCTCGTTCCGTGGGCGATGACGCGGCCGTGATCGATGACGACGATGTCATTAGCGAGTCGGTCGGCTTCTTCAAGGTATTGGGTCGTGAGCAGCACAGTGGTTCCCTCGCGCACGAGGTCACCGATGACTGCCCACAGGTCAAGACGTGACCGTGGATCGAGGCCGGTCGTGGGCTCGTCGAGGAAGAGAATGCGGGGGTGAGCCACCAGTGATGCCGCGAGGTCGACTCGACGACGCATTCCGCCGCTGTAAGTACGTACCGGTCGGTCGGCCGCGTCGGCGAGATTGAAGCGTTCGAGTAACTCCTGCGCGCGATCGGCGACCCAACCAGCCGGCAGGTGGTAGAGCCGGCCCACCATGGTGAGGTTCTCGCGGCCGGTGAGGTACTCATCAACGGCCGCGTATTGACCGGTAAGGCCGATCACTCGACGAACCGCGTCGGCCTGCCGCACCACATCGAACCCCGCCACGGTGGCACTGCCGCTATCGGGACGTAGCAAGGTGGTGAGGATACGCACGGCCGTTGTTTTGCCCGCGCCATTGGGGCCAAGCAGGCCGACGACCGTGCCCTCAGGAACCTCGAGATCGAGTCCGTCAAGAGCCTTCACTTCGCCGTAGTGCTTGACCAGGCCCTTGGCTGAAATGGCTGAATTAGTCGAACTGGCTGAATGAGCGAAATTCGCCGAATTCGCCGATGCAGTCATCGGTGGTCCTTCCTCGTCGACAAGGTCACCAGCCTAGTCAGCAGACCAGTACGCCGCCCCTTGGTGCACGAGCGCCGCAGCGCCAATAACACCCGCTTGGGGGCCAAAGGCGGCCGCAGCAACCGGGACCGAACGGGTGAAACCCAACGACGCGTAGTGACGCAATGCCTCATGCATCGGTCCGTACAGCAGTGCGCCGGCTTGTGACACGCCCCCACCCAGCACCACAAGTTCGACGTCGAGGGTTGCGAGCGCCGATGCGATGCCGATGCCGAGCCCCGTGCCGGCCCGCCTCAGTGCTTCCAGCGCGACCTGGTCACCCGCGCGTGCATCGATCGTCAACGCTTCCGCCGTCGCTCCAAGGTCGCCGCGGCTGGGAACCCACCCTCGTTCGGTGGCCCATTCGGCGATTGCCGGTCCACGCGACACCGCTTCCAAACATCCGCGCCCACCACAACCGCACGGAACGCCATCGGGCTCGACAACAATGTGCCCGACGTGCCCGGCGTTTCCGGAAATTCCGTCGAACACCCGCCCGCCGAGAATCACTCCTCCGCCAACCCCCGTTGACACGACAATGCCGAGCAATGATTGGTGCCCCACACCCGCCCCGAGCCAGTGCTCGGCGATCACCATGCACTTCGCGTCGTTGTGCAAGCGCACCGGAATCCCGGGGTATCGAGCTGCGAGGTGTGCCCGCAAAGGAAAGCCACGCCAGGCCGGGATGTTGAGCGGCGATACCTCTCCGGCGGGCCACACCATCGGCCCACCACAGCCCACTCCGACCCCTGCGATCGCCGGTGATCCTGCGGCGGCATAGAGCCGATCGAGCAGCTCGGTGACAGCCGCCCAAATCACCGACCCGTCGATTCCAGGACCGGCGGGCGTGGGGGTGCGATCGCTCGCAAGGATCGTTCCATCGGCCGCGACAAGCGCCGCCGCCAGTTTGGTTCCGCCCACGTCAAGTGCGAGAGCAGGACCGTTGGAATCGAATCTGGCCGCGGTGACAGAGGGCATGGGCTTATCTTGCTCGGAGATACCACGTCGCGCGATCCACAGGTGCAGCGTAGACGGCGAGGACATACGGTCAGGACATGACCACCGAACACAGCCGGCCCCAGCCGCCCGCCACCCTGCCCAAGACTCTGGGAATGCTGCGCACCTCGTCGTATCGACCACGCACCGTCAAGCAGGAGATCCGCAGCAACCTGATCGCGGCGTTGCAGGCGGGCATCGACCCCTTCCCGGGCATCGTCGGAATTGAGAACACCGTTCGACCCCAACTCGAGCGTTCGCTGCTCGCCGGTCACGATGTGGTGCTGCTTGGCGAACGTGGTCAGGGCAAGACTCGCCTCCTTCGTACCCTCACCGGACTTCTTGACGAGTGGAGCCCGATCGTCTCGGGCTGCGAAATCAACGACGACCCGTTCGATCCGGTGTGCCTGAGGTGCCAGCGACTCGTCGCTGCACAAGGCGAGGCACTGCAAATCGACTGGCGCCACCGCAGCGAGCGCTACGGAGAGAAGCTCGCCACTCCCGACACCAGCGTCGGCGACCTCATCGGCGACGTCGATCCGGTGAAGGTGGCCGAAGGGCGCAGGCTCGGCGACCCCGAAACCGTGCACTACGGGCTTGTGCCGCGTTACAACCGCGGCATCTTCGCGGTCAATGAACTTCCCGACCTGTCCGAACGCATCCAGGTGGCCCTGCTCAACGTGCTCGAGGAGCGCGATATTCAGGTGCGGGGTTATGCCCTGCGGCTTCCCATGGACATGCTCCTCGTTGCGAGTGCCAACCCGGAGGATTACACCAATCGCGGTCGCATCATCACTCCGCTCAAGGACCGTTTTGGTGCCGAGGTGCGTACGCACTACCCCCTTGACCTCGCCGATGAAATCGCCCTGCTTCGGCAAGAAGCACACGTCACGGCAGTAGTGCCGCACCATCTGCTGGAAACGGTCGCCCGATTCACCCGCCTCGTGCGCGAGTCACCTGCCGTCGACAACCGCAGCGGGGTGTCAGCACGTTTCGCTGTCGCGTGCACCGAGTCACTTGCCGCAGCCGCATTGCGGCGGGGAGCCATCACCGGCGACCCCGAACCGGTGGCGCGCGTTGGCGACCTTGGCGGCGTCGTTCCGACCCTGCACGGCAAGGTTGAGTTCGAGGTCAGCGAAGAGGGTCGTGAGGAAGAGGTGCTCGTTCACTTATCGCGTCGTGCGGTTGCCGAAACCTTCCGTTCACGATTGGGCGGAGTCGACCTCGCACCGCTCATCGAATGGTTCGACAGCGGCAATGCCATCGAAACAGGCGACCTCGTCACGGCCGATGCCATCCTCACAGCGGTTGGCCCACTTGAAGGTTTGGGCCGCATCATGACCGCGCTTGAAGGTGAAGCAGGCGAGACTCCCGGCTTGGCGGCCGCGTGTCTGGAGATGGCGCTGGAAGGTCTGTGGCTGACCCGTCGCATCGATAAAGACGCGACGGGAGCCACCGTCACGTATGGAGGTTCCGGGTGACCAGTGACCCAGCCTCAGTCGACGATGCGCTCGATGGTGACTGCCGTGCCGTAGCACGCGACCTCGTTCATGATGTCGCCAATCGCGTCGGTGTCGAAGCGCATCGCGGTCACCGCATTGGCACCCACCTGGGCTGCCGCGTAACGCAGACGCGATTCGGCTTCGAGTCGAGTATCGGCGAGCAGTTGCGTGTAACCCGATACCTCACCACCGAAAATGGTGCGGAAGCCGGCACCCATATTCGAAAACGCATTGCGAGCACGCACGGTCAAGCCGAATACCACGCCGTGCACCTCAGTGATGCGGTAGCCAGGAATGTCATTGCTGGTCACCAACAGAACCGGCGGACCCGCGTACTGCGCCGGCTGGCCACCGACCGCACCCGGTGCTTGCTCACTGATCGAAGCCTGACGCTGTTCGGTCCAGACAGTGCCATCCCACCAACGCAACTGGTTCGCGTTGTCAGGATCGGGATACCAGCCGGCTACCGGGAGATTCGTTTGATCGCTCATGGCTCCAGCCTAGAGCCGAGCTTGAGGCAGAGGCGGGAGATTCACCCGTGAGCCGCTATCGGTACGGCGCGTGGAATGACGGCCCCGATCCCCTCGCTCCGCCATTCGATGGCGCCGCGGCGGTCGATGGATTGGCTGAGCGCATCATCGAGGGTCAGTCTGTGCGTGAGGCCCTTCGCGACTTGATGCGCGAGGGCGTCAATGGGCAGCGCGGACTGGATGAATTGCGTCGGCAGGCACGCAAGCGTCGGCGGCAACTTGAGAAATCGGGGCGACTCGACGGAACGCTGTCTGACATTCGCGATCTGCTCGACCAGGCCCTTGAACTCGAACGAGCAGCCCTCTTCCCAGACCCCAGCGACGATGCGCGCTTTCGCGAGTCGATGCTCGACATGGTCGCCGACGACACCGCGCGAGCGGTGCGCGAATTGCGCGACTATGACTGGCGCAGTCCCGAGGCGCGTGAAGCATTTGAGCAGATCAATGAACGACTGCGCCGCGATGTTCTCGACTCGCAATTCCGCGACATCAGCAAGGCACTCGAAGGCGCCGACGATCCAACGGCCGCAGCAGCGCTGAAGGACATGCTCGCCGACCTCAATCAACTCATGGCCAAGCACCGGCGCGGTGACGACGTCACCGACGATTTTTCCGAGTTCATGAACAAGCACGGCGAGTTCTTCCCCGACAACCCCGAATCGTTCGAGGAGCTACTCGACGAACTGGCTCGCCGCGCCGCCGCAACCCAACGCATGCTCGACTCATTGACCCCCGAACAGCGCCAGCAACTGGGCGAACTGATGGATCAGGCATTCAGCGACCTTGACCTCGCCGCGCAGATGGCCGAACTTGGTGACAACCTGCGGGCCTTGCGTCCCGACCTTGCGTGGAACGGCGCCGTGCGCATGGACGGTGAGCAAGGGCTCCCCATGCCTGATGCCACGTCCGCGATTGCCGAGCTCGCCGACCTCGAAGCTCTCGAACAGCAACTGGGCCAGGGCTACGCCGGAGCGAGCCTTGACGATGTTGATGAGGAGGCGGTGCGGCGCGCTCTCGGTCGACGAGCAGTTGATGACCTCGAGCAATTGCGGGCGATCGAACGCGAACTCGAACGTCAGGGCTTCCTCACCCAAGGCGGAGAACGGGTTGAACTGTCTGCGAAAGCGGTTCGCCGCATCGGCCGCATGGCGCTCAAGCAAGTCTTCGGCAATCTGCAACCGCTCAGGCGCGGCAACCACGACGTTGCGAGTACGGGAGTTCAAGGCGACCTCACGGGCACCACGCGCCAGTGGCAATTCGGCGACGAGGAGCCCATCGACGTCGTTCGCACTCTCGGAAACGCGGTGACCCGGCACCTATCCGAAGGCGGATCGACTGACGGTCGCATTGCGCTGACACCCGACGACTTCGAGATTAGTGAAACCGAAACCCGCACTCGCGCAGCCGTTGTACTGCTTGTCGATCAATCCTTCTCGATGGTGGTGAACGACACGTGGCGGGCTGCCAAGATCACAGCCCTTGCCTTGCATTCTTTGGTCACCACCACATTCCCCCTTGATGCCATCGAAGTGATCGCTTTTGCCAATCTCGCGCGAGTGATTGCGCCACATGAACTTCCCGACCTTGAGGCGAGCACCATCCAAGGAACGAACCTGCAGCACGCACTGATGCTGGCCTCGCGTTTTCTCGATCGCCATCACGATGCCGAGCCGGTGTTGTTGGTCGTCACCGACGGCGAACCCACCGCCCACCTTGATCGCGAGGGCCAGTGGTGGTTCGACTGGCCACCGGCTCCTGAGACATTGACGCTCACCATTGCCGAGATCGATCGCCTCACCCAACACGGTGTTCCGATCTCATGGTTCCAACTCGGTGATGACCCTCGACTAGAGGAATTCCTCGACCAGATGGCCAAGCGCAATGGTGGCCGAGTTCTCGCAGCGACGGGTGACCGCCTCGGCAACTACGTGGTCAGCGACTATCTGCGCCAACGCAGTGGTCGTCGGCGGCGTGCCTAACACTCGCTGATCGCCAGCCGCCATATGCCACCATGAGCACGTGGAGGAGCAGAAAGAGAGCAGCGGGGCAGATACCGCTGCTGAGGTGTACTCCGCGCCTCCCTCGCAGATATCGCAGGAAGAGATCGCCGGCCTGCGCATCCCATTTGGCAAGCGACTCCTGCGAGCCGTGGCGCTGCTGATCTTGTGCGTCGCAATTCCCTTTGCGGTGGGCTTACTGTTCGGCCACCGCGATGCCGCGATCGCCTGCGTGTACGGAACCATCATCGTCATTGGAAGCGCTAGCTTCAACGGACTGCGCGCCACGCGCTACGCCGCTCCCGCTGCCATCGTCGCGATTGTCCTCGGCGCCATCACCAAACCTGTCGCCGACCACCCCGGCGACACCCCACTCAATGGCTGGCTGTGGGTCGCAGTCGTTGTTTTCTTCGCGATGCTGTCGGGCTTCGCCACCCGGCGTGGAGCGGGGGTGGCCATGTCGATGGCCACCCTCTTTGCCGTGGTGGCTCCGGCCTTTCGCGACTACTCCGAGCTCGCGGAAGTGCTGATCTTCCTCGCTATCGGCAGTGTCTACGGCTGGCTCATCGCCAGCCGAATCGGGGCCCCCACAGCCAGTCCCGCACCTCCGACCTCCCCTCGATCGGCGCGGCTCATCGCCATCTTCCTCGGGATTGCAGTCGGACTCGGGTGTTCGGTCGTGGTGGTCAGCAATCTTCCTCACGCAACGTGGATTGCCACCGCCGTGGTGGTTCTGGGCATCCCGACCCCAGGATTCACGGAAAAAGCCATCCTGTGGCGCATGGTCGGGCAACTCCTCGCGTGCGGCATCGTCGCCGTTGTCACGTGGATCATTACTTCGGCCGGCTTCGCCAATCCGTTGCCCTACTTCGGCATCGCCGTTGGACTGTCGCTGCTGTGCTACCTGATGTCACTTGGCAGCAACGTGGCCGTGCAGATTGCTTTCCTTTCAACCACCCTCATGCTTCCGGTGGCTGCCAAAGAAAGCAGTGAAATCGGCGGGGTTGTCATCGATCGCATCGCCTACAACCTCATTGGTCTGGGAATCCTCGCGCTCGCCTTGGTCGCAGTACGCATCTGGGCGAGAGAGATCGCCACCTCCACCCTTCCGCCTGCTACCTGACCGGTCGCGGCGAGCGTCCCGCACTAGGCTCGAAAGATGGCCAAACGGCGTGGAATCCCGATGCTCGCGGGGCTCCCCCGCGAAGTCGGAGTTCTCTCGGCCATCGCCTTCTGCGTCGCGCTCGGATTCGGAATCGTGGCGCCGGCAATTCCCCTTTTTGCCAAGAGTTTCGGAGTCTCGACCACCGCGGCAACGGCCGTTATCTCCGTGTTCGCTTTCATGCGATTTGTGACGTCACCCGCGGCGGGCTGGCTCGTCAACCGCATTGGCGAGCGCACCATGCTGGCCACAGGCCTTGGCATCGTGGCCCTGTCGAGCGCCCTCGCAGGACTCGCGACCGACTTTCCTCACCTGCTGATACTGCGCGGTATTGGCGGAGTCGGGTCCTCGATGTTCACCGTGTCAGCCCTCGCTCTCTTGCTACGCGTCGTCGAACCAGCTCAACGCGGCCGGGCTGCCGGTGCCTACCAAGGCGGATTCCTCCTCGGTGGAGTGACCGGACCTGCCGTCGGCGGACTGGTAACAGGTGTTTCGCTGCGGCTGCCGTTCTTCATCTACGCCATCACGCTGACTGCGGCCCTGATCGTCGCGCTCGTATTCCTCACCCGTACTCACATTACTGAGCGCGAAGCGGATGTGGCCGAGGCCGAGAACTCATTGACCCGCGATCGCAACCCTGAACGTGTCGGCATCCCGATGTCGCAGGCCTTGCGCGACTCTGCCTATCGTGCGGCGCTTGCAGTGAACCTCGGCAGCGGTTTCGCCTTCTTCGGATTGCGTTCTGCGGTCATTCCTCTCTTCGTCGTCGAATCACTGCAACGCGGCCCCGAACTCACCGGTATCGGATTGCTGGTGTCGGCTGCCGTGCAAGCGGCACTCCTTCTCCCGGCCGGCCGTCTGGCCGACACCCGGGGACGTCGACCTGCCCTCATCATCGGAACTGTCGGGGCGACGGCCGCGATGGCACTGCTCGCCCTCACCACCTCGATGCCCCTGTTCCTCGTGGCCATGGCCGTCTTCGGGGCTGGCTCGGCCTTCCTCGGGTCTGCCCCCTCCGCGGTCGTGGGCGACGTCACCGGAGGCGCGCCCGGCGGAATCGTGGTGGCGGCCTTCCAGATGTGCAGCGATTTCGGCGCCATCGTCGGGCCACTGGCCGCAGGAGTCATCATCGACGCCACCGGATCCTTCGCCCTCGCCTTCGCCGTCGGCACCGCCGTGGGGCTTTTCGGCCTGGTGATGACCCTGCCAATGAGGGAGACTCTGCCCCGATTGGCACCAGCCACTGACGCCCGTCACGCTGAGTAACTATTAGTTAGGCAATCCGTACAAACTCCCTGTATAGACCACCCACATGGGTGACGCTGGGTAGCCGCTTCTTCCGAGTCCGTTTATCGTAAAACGAAGGTATGTCCGATCGGAACCGAACACGATCGGGTGACGTCTGAGCATTGGGTCCACAGTTCAGACAGGCGAGGTGGGGAGCACTACATGGCCAGATTTCGCGGCCGTCGCGACGACGTCGTCGACGCGAACAAGCCTGCCCCCATTCCCACCGCGATTCGGCGTTCCTCGGGCGGTACCCCCTTGGGTGACCTGCTCATTGAGGACGGCTTGATTACGCGCGAGATGCTCGATGCCGCTCTCGCAACTCAGGAAGCCACGGGCGAACCCCTCGGTCTGGTTCTCCTGCGCGCTGGCAACCTCACCGATGCTGACCTGCTAGGAATCCTCGCCCGTCAGCAGGAACTCTCCGAAATCGATCTACGGCACGTGCGGCCAGAGGCCGAAGCCTTGGCGCTGGTCCCCGAATCGATCGCGCGCGGGCAAGGTGTGCTGCCGCTGTGGATCGAGGATGGAACGCTCATCGTCGTCACCGCCGACCCTCACCCCGGTCTCGACCAGAACCTCACCCAACTGCTGAGCATGCCAGTGAGGGTGCACGTTGCCTCTCGCGCCGACATCGACCGAATGATGGCTTCGCACTACGACGCCCTCACCGGCATTGGGCCCCAAGTCGATGCCTACCTCAGCACCCGAATCAGCACTGGTCTGCAAGACGACCTTCTCGGCGCGCAAACTGACGACGCACCCGTGGTCAAGGTGGTCGACATGATCTTGTCCCAGGCAGTTCGCGACCGCGCGTCCGATGTCCACCTCGAATCACGCAGCGACGCGTTCCTCGTTCGCTTTCGTATTGACGGCGCCTTGCGCGATGTGTCACAACTTCCCTCGTCGATGGCGGCGCCCGTGGCTGGTCGCCTCAAGGTGATGGCGGGCATGAACATCGTTGAGCGCCGTCGCCCCCAGGACGGACAGATTGGCTCGACAGTTGATGGTCGCGACCTCGATATTCGCGTCTCGTCGGTCGGCACGGTCTGGGGCGAGAAGTTGGTGCTGCGACTGCTCGACCGCAGCAAGCCCGCAATGCGCCTTTCTGAGCTCGGAATGTCTCCGATGGCCCACAAGAAGTTTGCCGAAGCGATCGCCACGCCGTTCGGAATGGTCGTGTGTGCTGGCCCCACCGGCGCAGGGAAGACCACCACGCTCTACGCCTCACTGCGAGAGATCGACGCGGTCGAGCGTTCGATCACCACCATTGAAGACCCGGTTGAGTACATGTTCCCGGGCATCACCCAGATCTCAATCAACGAACCGGCCGGTGTCACCTTCGCCACCGGGCTTCGCGCCATCTTGCGTCAAGACCCAGACGTCATCCTCGTTGGTGAGATTCGCGACCACGAGACCGCACGCATCGCCATTCAGGCAGCCCTCACCGGCCACTTGGTGTTCTCGTCGCTTCACGCCACCGACTCGGTGTCAGCGCTCTACCGCTTCATCGACATGGGAGTCGAACCCTTCCTCGTGGCCTCATCAGTGCGTGCCATCGTCGGCCAGCGTCTTGTGCGTCGACTATGCACCGGGTGCGCCCGCGACTACACCCTGTCTCCTGAAGAAGCGGAGTTCTGGAACCGCATCGACGGACCGACCGACATTGAGTTCCGAACCTCAGATGGCTGTAACCGCTGCAACGGTTCGGGCTACCTCGAGCGAGTCGGCATCTACGAAGTACTCGACGTCGACGAGGACATTTCGCAGCGCCTGGTGCACGACCGTCCTTCAGCTGAAGTGATGCGCGCACTGGCAATCAAGAACGGACTCATCACCTTGCGCGATGAATCAATCGACCTCGTTCGCGACGGAAAAACCAGCGTGTTCGAAGTCATGCGCACCATTCACACGATCTAACCAACTGACCCATCCAAACCAACTGAACCACCTCAGAACCTCAGGGCAAAGAAAGGGCGACACAGTGACCACACTCGAGGAGCGCGGCGGCGATCTGTCGATGTCACAGGACCCGGAGAAGCCCCGGTCTAAGTTCAACATCGAACTGACACAGAAGAAGCTCAAGCGCGAAGAACTCGTGCACCTCTCTCGTCAGCTGGCAGCCTTCCTGCGCGCTGGTGTTCCTGTGCTTTCCGCACTCGCGATTATTGAAGGCGACGGCGACAGCACGGCGGTGCGTCGCGTCGTGGGCGCCATCTCCGATGACCTACGCAACGGCGCCACCATGACCGAGGCGTTCGACAAGCACCCCAAGGACTTCCCCCTCTACTACCGGCGCATCCTTGCCAGCGCCGAGCTCACCGGCCGTCTTGACCAGGTGCTCGACAACCTCGGCGACTATGTCGAGAAGGATCTTGAGACCCGCCGAAAGATCACCGGTGCGCTCACGTACCCCATGGTGGTTCTGGGCATGGCCCTGATTACGGTCGTCATTCTTTCGGTCGCGGTGTTGCCCCAGTTCGAGAAGTTCTTCGCGTCGTTGAACATTGAGTTGCCACTCGCGACACGCATGCTCCTGGGATTCACGCAGTTTATTACGAGGTGGGGTCTACCCATCGCGGTCGTGACGATTGTGGTCAGTGTCGGTTGCACCATTGCTGTCAAGCGTGGCATTGGCAAGGACTTCTTCGACCGCGTGCGTCTTCGCCTTCCGGTGCTTGGCCCCGCGTACAACATCGTGCTCACCGAACGCTTCTGTCGTTTGATGGCCTCACTCGCGAACGCCGGTGTGCCGCTTACCACGGCCATGCGCGTTACAGCGGAGACGATGAACAACACCGTCTACAGCACCGCGTTGATGGAAGCACAGCAGGGAATGATCGAGGGCGGCGGCTTGAGCGGCCCCCTCGCCGCAACCGGCGTCTTCCCGAGCACTGTCGTGCAGATGATCCGTGTGGGTGAAGCCACCGGAACTTTGCAGGATCAGATGGACGTTGCCGCAACGTTCTACGAGCGCGAACTTGAGCACAAGATCAAGAAGGTCACCACACTGATCGAGCCCGCCGTGGTGCTCGGAGTCGGCCTGATCGTCGGCTTCGTCGCCGTCGCACTGGTCAGCGCGATGTACGGAATCTTCCAACAGCAGGGACATGCATGACCCGTAGGCCACTGAGCGCAGTCGCTGACCGAGCCACCCGGCTCCGTCGGCGACTTCGCCATGTCGCCAGCGAACGAGGCGAGACCCTGATCGAGAGTTTGGTGTCGATCGGAATTGTCGGACTCGTCGTCGTGGCACTCATTGGGGCTGTGACCCTGTCGGGTTCGATCACGACCATCCTGCGTGCTCAGTCGGCTTCACAGAGCGCGGGACGTTCGGTCTACGAGGCGGTGTCGAGCTTCACAGTGCCGAAGTCAACTCCGCTCTATAGCAATGGAGCCTGCAACAGCACGGTAACGACTCAACTCAAGGCTGTCGCCCAAGCCGCAGCAGCGAACAACTCAGACGTCACGCTTGACTCGGCAGGCATTACCTTCGGCCTCGTAGTGGTCAGTGTTGACAGCAACGCCGTCATGACCCAAACGGTGTACCCCTGCACGGCACTCGCCGGTCACCCCGTCGCGTCCACCGGCGAGGCAGCGACGGCGCTTCAAGTGAGTTTGCCCGTGACAGCGGTTGGTCACGCGACCGTCGACAAGGGCAGCGGCAATGTCGTGCGCACCGAAGCCACGTTCCCCTCGGTACTGAAGGCAAACGTCTACCAAGGCACCGTATGAACGCGCGACTTCGCCGCGTGGTCGCGGACTCTGATGCGGGCTTCACACTGCCCGAGTTGCTCGTTGCTATCACCATCATGGTGCTTGTGATGGGCACGTTAGGATTCACGCTCGTGTCAGTGCTGCGCACGATGAGCGGAGCCCAAGAACGAGCTGAGCGTTCGAAGGACACGACGCTGGTCGGGTACGTCTTCCCGAGCGACATCAACTCAGCTTCAACGATCACCACCGGTGGTACTGCGCCGTGTGGGTCGGGTACGCCGCTCTTTACACTGACAACGACAAACGTTCGCACTACGTCCAACAAGACCGTGTGGTATTCGGTCAACGCCAAGGGGGCACTCGTGCGCTACGAGTGCGGAACGGGTGGCGTGGTGAACACCACGCAACTGGCCGACTCGGTGAGTAGCCCGGTGATCACCTGTGAGAAGCAGACAACCACCACCCCCTACTTCGCCACCCTTACCAACTGCTCTCCTGCGGCCAGCATCAATCGTGTGGCATTCAGCTTGACCCTCAACCCCGCGACAAGTGGTGTGGCCGTCGATTCACCCCAGCCCATGAAGTTGTATGGGGTGATGCCGTGATGACCGGTCGCATTCTGACCCGGTTGCGCACTGTGCGCAGCGACATGGGCGCGTCGCTCGTCTTCGTATTGGTGGCAATCACCATTCTTTCGTTGATGGTGGGAGGTCTCACCCGCGCCATCAACGGTGGACTCAACGCAAACAAGCAGATCAATGCGGCACAAAGTGGCGACCTCAATCAGCCCAGCAGCAAGTTCTTGACAGAGAAGGCGTTGCTGCAGGGCATCTCGTCGTTTACGGGCTCATCTAGTCAGGGAGAACACGCGTCCCGTCGTAACGGTGGAAAGTGCTTCGGCGCCACCAGTGTCAGGGGATCCGGAACGAACTACCTCGATTTCCCAATCGGGGCGCCCAAACTCCGCGTTTTCTGCACCACGTACCAGCCCAACAACACCGCCAACGGCACGTTCGTTCAAGCCAACACGCAGCCCGATATCGCCAACGGCGTCGCACTGGCCGAAAAGCTCTACGTCTGCGGAACGGGCAACTACTACAACTCGGGCGCACTGACCGCGGTCACCAGCATCAACTTCTTCACCGATAGCGGCTGTGCCACGGCGCTAACGACTACGAAGGACACGTCATGTGGCGCCGCAACCGACGTCAACCAATACGACACCACCTCCGGCTGTCCGCGCCTCTACAACTACGACGCAGTGCCAGGCGACGGAGTCGTCAGCACCAAGGCCTGCGCGCCGACCAGCGGAAACCCGATCTACGCCGAGAGCGGCAAGAACTGCGTGGACTCGGCGGCTGATATCACGACAGACCTGGTGACTCCCTCGACGGTGTCGTCGACCACACCTAACGGTGCGCACCTGGTTGACATGGCCAATGCCGATGCCAGTTCAGGTGCCGCCAGCGCCACCTGCTCAGCAAACGCGGCGACGCTACCCCCGGGCGTGTACGACGACACCATTAACTCGGTCACTATCAGCAGTACGACAACGCCGGATAGAAGCAATAACGAGACAGTCACCACATCGACGGCTCATGGCCTGTCAGTGGGAGCGTGGGTGTCGATTTCGGGCAATAGCCAGACCAGCAACAACGGCAACTTCCTCGTGACCGCAGTGAGTTCGACCACCCGATTCACCATCGTCAACGCCGGCAAGACCACCCGATTCACCATCGTCAACGCCGGCAACGTGACCTCCACAACAAACTCTGGAAGCGCCGGCTACTACGTCGGAGTGCAGCCATTCCTCAACTCGATCACCAGTGGCAAGTCCGTCTGCGCGAAACAGAGCAATGTGCTCAACGGGGCCACTACCAGCGCCGACACGACGCTCACCGTCACCGACGACACCGGCTTCATTCCTGGCGACATCATCACGGTCGATGGCTTCAAGTACCGCGTGAACAGCACGACTAACAACGTGCTGAGCGTCACCAAGACGAGCGGCGTCAGTTCGACCATCGCCACAGGAACCGTCGGAATTCCACCCAAGACTCTGAGCTCACTCGCGCTGGCTAACAGCGCCAAGGCCATTAGCGCTGCTGTGCTGAGCCCCCAACCACAAGCAACCATCGCCACCATCACGTCGACACCGCAGAAGGCGCTTACGTCTCTCACGACCCAAAAGACGATTTCGAGTATTTCCGCGAACGACGCATCGAAGACGGTCACGGTCAACACGAGCACCGACCACGGATTTGCTACAGGTGCGTCGGTCACCATTGCGGGCGTCACCGCGAACGGAGTGACTTTCAACGGCAGCTACACGATCACTCGGGTCAACTCAAATACCTTCACCTACTCCGTTTCGACTGCATGTTCGGCCCCAGGCCGAGCCACAACCTGCACCGGAACCACGACTTCGAGCACCACGGCCAACGGCGCCAGCACGGTGCTGATCGGCACCACGTCGGCCGCCCACGGATTCGGCAGCGGCGACGTCATCGCCATCAGCGGTACCGGCAATACGTATTTCGACGGCAAGAACTGCACCTGGCTCACCTCGCCCACCACGAGCAGTTTCGCGTGCACAATCTCGCCAGCGACCACGCTCGCGCAAGTTGCCCTCACCGGCTACGCGACGGTACCCATCACTCGCGTCAGCATCACCACGTCCGCCGCCTCCGGCTTCGCGGTGAACGACGACGGAGTGATTTCCGGAACGAGTGTGGCCGCGGTTGACGGTGTCACCTGCACGATTGCGACGATCAGCACCACGGCGATCGCATGCGACGTTCCGTCAGCAAACGCCATCGCTACCAACGTGTCGGCCGCCACTGGAAAGTTCACGGTTCCGCAAACGAAGGTCAAGGTCACGGCGACCGCACACGGCCTTGGCTCCAACAACGCCACGGCCAAGGTCACCATCAGCGGTATCGGCGGCGCCTACGACGGCGACTACACCGTCACGATCGTTGATGCCAACACCTTCACTTACACCCTCGCCGCAGCCGAGACAACCAATCTCACTGCCACGTCGGGCTCGGTGACGAAGTGGGTCACCTTGCTCAACGGCACCACGACCACCGCACACGGGTTGGCCGTGAACAACGTCGTGAATATCTCAGGCACCGGTAACGCCGACTACGACGGTAAGACGTGCACCATCGCCTCGGTGCCGACTGCCACCACCTTCACCTGCAACCTGGCCACCGCGATCGGCCCCACCACCGCGGCGTCCACCGGCCAGGTCGGACTCACCAACACTGCCTTCACCGTCACCACCGCTGCAGCACACGACTTCACCTCAGGCGAAACGCTGGCCATCAGTGGCACCGGTGTTGCGACTCTTGATGGAAAGTCGTGCACTGTCGCGGCATCCCCGATCCCCACAGCCACCACCCTGACCTGCACGCTGTCGTCGGCTATTGGCTACACCCAGGCCAGCGCGGGAACGTTGACACTGACGTCAGCCCGCGCATTCGATAGTGGCGCGGCCGTTGTGGCCGACCGCATCTGCATCGACACCAAGCAGGCCACAGCGACGAACTACGACCCGTGGTGCAAGGGCGGCACAATCGCGCCGATGGTCACCGCCCTGACCACCACGAGCGGTTCGACCACACTCACCGTGACTACTGGGTCGTACCACTGGCTGTCCGTGGGCTCCTCGGTCACGCTGTCGGGACTCGGAACTTCACTCGACACCAAGTTCAAGGGCACCTACACCGTCACCAGCGTGCTAAGCCCCATCCAATTCACCGTCACACTGGCTAGCACGCCCACCTGTTCAGTTACCGGAACCCCCAACCCCTGCACCTACACCTCCAGCACGAGCACGGCTTTGGGCGCTAACCCCAAGTCGACCAAGGGTGTGTGGCCGACGATCACCACGGTGACGATGCCCACTGGTGACTACTTCTTCGACCTCAACGACGACTGGTCGATCAACTCTTCGGCCGTCACGATCAACGCCGGCCTCCTTCCGGAAGCCGACTGGGTCACCAACCCCGACGGCACCATTCAGAAGTGCATTCCGAGTTACGACTCGACCAATGCCAACGACGTCGTGCCGGCTGCTCATGGCGTGACGTGGATGTTCGGTGGCCAGGACTCCACGGGCGACAGTGGTCTGAGTTGGACTGCAGGCAACGTCACTGTGTGCCCGAAGCCGCTCGACGTCGCGGGCGGTTCGAGCATGCGCCCGGTCGCTATCTATGGCCCCTCGGCCAACGTCACCGGCACCTTGGCCGCTCTGCCCAGTTACCTGCCAACCACCAAGGCCGGCACCACTCTGGCTGAGACCGTCGCCGCCCGCTCAAGTTGCACCGCCTCCGCAGCCGTCAGTTACTGCGACATCTTCGAGATGCCCGCGACTCGCTCCCCCGACGGCACGGTCATGAGCATGTACGGCGCGGTATTCGCACCCAACAGTCGCGTCTCACTCACGATGAACCCCTTCAACGACGACTCGATGTCGCTCTATGGCGTCGTGGCTAACGCGATGCGGGTGATCACCTCCGGCACCCAGGTGGCGAGCACTCCCGGACGCCCGCCACGAGGAAGCGGCAAACCCTCACAGCAGAACAAGCAGGTGCGCGTTCGGTTCACCGCGTACTCATGCCTCACCCTCGCTGGTGCCACGAACACTTACTCCGGCAAGGCCGTCTGCACGTACACCACCGCTCCAGACGCAAAGTGGATGGCACCCGGGTCGAACTCGCGAACCGCGCCGGCCCTGAAGATCACCAAGGTGGCCACCAGCAGCACCACGGTAACGGTGACCACGTCGACGGCACACAAACTCGGGGTGGGTAACTGGGTCACCTTCGGTACCGGTTCACCGACCGCGCTGCGCAGCACCGTATGGCGTGTGGCGACGGTGCCCACCACCACCACTTTCACCCTTGAACTGCCCGCCGCCGCCACCGTCACAGGCACCAGCGGCAGTGTCAGTTGGACGCCTGACTCCTGTCCGCCCTTTGGCACGTATCCGTTCGCCGGGTGCACCGCCGTGGTCATCGACTCCGCCACGGTCAATAACGCCGGCGGTCCCGACTACAACCTCGTCGGTCCGTACCTGCCTCCCTCTGACGAATGCCCGGCCGGAAACACGGCCTGCTGGATGATTCTGTACTAAACGAACGATCACAGAGGGTAACCACGCAAGTGGTCACACACCCCGATTGAGTGACAGATTAAGGGAACCGACTGCCCGACGGGCACGTCTTAAACAAGACGAGACCACCAGTGCCGAACGGGGAACGAACGGCACCCACCAGAAATGAGACTGACATGCACCGTAAGTACGAGGAGCTCCGCGCGAAGGAGTCCGGCTTCACTCTGGTGGAGCTGCTCATCGTTATCGTGATTCTCGGCGTTCTCGCCGCGATCGTGGTGTTCTCGGTGCGAGGCATCAACAACTCGAGCACCACCTCCGCCTGCAGCGCCGACGTGGCCACGGTCAACTCGGCTCTTGAGGCCTACTACGCACAGAACAAGGCCTACCCGGCCAGCCTCCAGGCACTGTTCTCTGCCTCGAACCCGCTGCTCAAGAGCTCGCCCACCTTCGGCGGGAACGCTGTCACGTACAGCGCAACGACGGGTACCCTCTCCGTTACCTGCTGACCCACTCACCACCTGAACCCGGTCGCCTTCACTGGCGGCCGGGTTCAGTGCTGTCCCAGCCCCAGCCCCAGCCCCACCACACCCCATTTTCCGCATGGGGGGACATTCAGCACGCATAGACGCAGTTTTCGGTACCCAAACCTTCTCCCCGACCCGCCTGCCCGCCCTTCGCCGAGACCCGAGGCCGGGCACGAAACCACCCACGAAAGCCCTACCGGAAGTCGGGTGCCACTGACTGCCACGGGCGAAGTCGCTCGAGTTGCGCGGCCGCACCCAGCAACAGCGCCTCACGCCCCGGTCGCGCCACCAACTGCACGGCCATCGGCGTACGTGACACCGGGTGGATACCCGCTGGCACCGAGATTGCCGGGAAGCCCGCGATATTCCACGGCCCAGCAAACGGCGCGTACTGCACATTGGCTTGAATCGTGGCTCGCCACGAATCCGCCCACACCTTGGCCTCGATCGGTGAGCGCGCCAGCATCGGCGTCATCAGCAGGTCGAAATCAGTGAGGAAGTCCCCGGCCTTCTGCCGCCACGAATCGCGCCACGACTCCTTCATCAGCGGCGTGTTACGTACTCGGCGCCCGATCGCCACATGGGTCTGAACGCGCGGCTCCAGTGCGTCGAAGTCGAGATCGTCAGCATCGGAGGCCGCGCCGGCGAACCAACGCGCGAGCGCCGCCAATGACGTGGTCTGCGGATAGACGATTTGCTTGCGCTCGACATGATGACCGGCGCGCATCAACAGACCCGCCGTCTCATACGTCGCCCGCAACCACTCGCGGTCAACACTGACCCCCGCCACGGGAGACTTAGCTGCCACCGCAATGCGCAACCCCTCAGGTTCGACCACCTCGGCCAGCGCGGGGTCACCCGCCATCACCGACAACAGCAGCGCGGCATCGCCAGCGGTCGTTGCGAGCGCACCGTTCTCGCTCATGCCGTACCAACTCGTGGCACCGAGGTCGGCGGGCACGACTCCCGCTCCCGGCTTGATGCCGACCAGCCCACAACATGCGGCCGGAATACGCACACTGCCGAGCCCGTCGTTACCGTGCGCCACCGGAACCATGCCAGCGGACACCGCCGCCGCACTTCCGCCACTCGAACCACCAGGCGTCAGCGACAGGTTCCACGGATTGCGCGTCACGCCCCACACCGAATCGGTCGCGCCGTAAATGCATAGTTCAGGAACGCGCGTGAGCCCGACCACCACGGCGCCGGCTGCCCGGATGCGACGCACCACTTCATGGTCGGCGAGTTGGGGGGCGAGATCTCCTGCCTTCGTGCCATTCGACATTGGCTCACCCTGTACCTGCACGTTGTCCTTAATGGCAATCGGAACTCCGGCCAGCGCGAAGGTCGAGCGATCATGATGCGCGTCGACGGAATCGGCCTCGGCCAGCGCCTTCTGCTCGCGCACCGTTTGGAATGCCTCGATTGCGCCATCGCGCGCAACGATGCGAGAGAGTGCGTCGGCGGCAGCCTCGCGCGCTGTGAGAGTGCCCGCACGCACGGCAGCAGAGATCTCCGTGGCAGTCCAGGTGGGGGTGGGTTCGGCTCCGTTGCTCTGTGACGACATGTGACGAGCCTAGGCGAGCAGTTGCGCCGCCATCAGCGAGTTGGCCGCATCCGGGTGATCTGGTGCAAGCAGCCCCGCTGCGGCGAGCACCGCATACTCATCGACCACCGAACGCGCGACCGAGCCGGGCAGCATCCAGCCGCCTCCCCCATCGGTAGTGAGCGGGGCCAAGACACGTTCGCGCGTGGTGTCGCCGGAGTGCCGCAACACTCCCCCGCTGCCGATGATGAGCGCCACCCGGCGCAGGTCGCGAGCCGTTGTGCGCGTTCCACCCGGCAATTCCACCGGGCGCGCGTGACGCCGCGCGGCGACGGTCACAGCAGTAGTGGCGAGCCACTCATCGACACTGAGTTCCGAGTCGCTCAGCGGAACCATGCCGACGTCGTCGTGGCAACGTTGCGCTTCGACACGGGTGGCATCGAGGTCGCCATCAACGAACGCAAGTCGCTCAAGCTCGGCCGCATCAACAACACCGACCGCCGACCAGCGCATGCCGAGATCGCCTTCAACCGTGCGGGCCGCGTGCCACTGTCCCACGACATCGTCGGTCTCTTCGTGCTCGGCCGCAGGATCGGGTGAGACCACGCTATACACGTCGGTCGTCGCACCTCCAACATCAACGACCATCACGTCACCGACGCCAGGAAAGCTGTCGGTTCCGTCGGCCAGTAACTCGACCGCCCGCATCACGATGTCAGGAGTTGCGCCGCTGACCATCGATGCGAAGCGTGTTCCGCGCGACAACCCTTTGCCACCAATGACGTGTGACACGAAGAGCGAACGAATCGCTTCACGCGCCGAACCGGGATCAAGAACACCGATACGTGGAATCACATTGTCGGCGGGCATCGCAGTGCGCCCGCCTTCTTCGAGCAACGCCACGATATCGGCACGCGCCTCAACATTTCCGGCGACAACATAGGGAACGCGCGGACCGCGCTTCGCGAGCACAGCGGCGTTGTGGCGAATCACCTGCTCGTTCCCACCATCAGTTCCGCCCACCAGCAACACGATGTCGGGCCGCGACTGCTTCAACTCAGAAACCCTCGCGGAATCAAGCATTCCGGCCGCAACGTGCACCACGCGTGAGCCCGCGCTTAAGCCCACTCGGAAGCCCGCCTGCGCAGAGATCGCGCGCTCATGTCCGACAACCGCGAGCCTCAGGCCTCCGCCTGCAGACGAGCTCACGCGCACCTCATCGGCGACCGCACCTGCTGCTGATTCCAGCGCCGCCACCACCGCATCAAGGCCAATCAGCACATCGGTGTCACTGGTGGTGCGGTGATCAGCAGCGGCCAGCATCGTGCCCGCGCTATCGACGAGCAGCCCCTTGGTGAACGTCGAACCGACGTCAATGCATGCGATGAGAGTCATCGCCGTGAATCAGCCCAGCGCCTGCTCGAGGTCGGCCACCAAGTCATTGGCCGTCTCGATTCCGACACTCAATCGCACCAGATCGTCGAATACCTCAAGCGGACTTCCGGCCGCCGATGCGTGGGTCATGCGGTGCGGGTGTTCGATCAGCGATTCGACTCCGCCCAGTGACTCGCCAAGCGTGAACAACTTCGTGCGCGAACACACCTCGAGTGCCGCGGCCTCGCCGCCGGTGACGCGGAACGACACCATGCCGCCGAAGTCGCGCATCTGCTTGACTGCGGCCTCGTGCCCGGGGTGACCAGGAAGGCCGGGGTACAGCACCGCGTGCACTTTGGGGTGCGCGGTCAACATGTCGACAACGGCGTGAGCGTTGGCGCAGTGACGGTCCATGCGCACGCCGAGGGTCTTGATGCCACGCAGCACCAGCCATGAATCGAACGGTCCGGGCACAGCGCCCATGGCATTCTGGTGGTAGGTAAGTTGCTCAGCGAGTTCGGGATCGCTCGTCACCAACGCACCGCCAATGACGTCACTGTGACCGCCGAGGTACTTGGTGGTGGAGTGCATCACTACATCGGCACCGAGCGCCAACGGCTGCTGCAGGTAGGGGCTGGCGAATGTGTTGTCGACAACGAGAATCGCTCCGGCTGCGTGCGCTACATCGGCGAGTGCGGCGATGTCGGCCACGGCGAGCAACGGGTTGGTCGGGGTCTCGATCCACACCACCTTGGTGCGACCGGGCACGATCGCTGCTGCGACCGCTTCGGCGTCAGTGACCGGGGCCGGCGTGTAGTCGAGCCCCCACGGGCCGAGCACCTTCGACACCAATCGGAACGTGCCGCCGTAGGCGTCGTTAGGAATCACCACGTGGTCGCCGGGGCGGCACACCGTGCGCAGCAGGTTGTCTTCAGCCGCCAGACCACTCGCGTACGCGAGGCCGGTGGTGCCACCCTCAATGGCCGCGAGGCACTCCTGCAGGGCCGCACGGGTCGGATTGCCGCTGCGCGAGTACTCGTAGCCGTTGCGCAGACCACCTACGCCGTCTTGCGCGTAGGTCGACACCTGGTAGATCGGGGGCACGACGGCCCCGGTGAGGGGATCGGGCTCTTGCCCAGCGTGAATAGCCAAGCTCTCGAAACCCAGTGCGCGGTCGTCGGTCATGTGGCCAGCCTACGGGTCAGGCGGGGTGAAGGTAGCGGGCGATGGCTTCGCGCACGATCTCGCTGACGGCCACCTGACGCTCGTCGGCAAGTTCTCGCACTGCCTCGTAGGTCGCATCGTCGACGCGCAGGTCGAGTCGATGCGAGTGTCCCTTTCTTCCCGAGAGCGACGGACGACCGGGGCCAGTGACGAGCACAAGCTCGTCACTGTTGTACCCGCGTTCGGCTTCGCGAAGAAGCCGCCGCTCATATTCGGGGGTAAGCCGGGTTCCAGATGCTGTCGTCAGGAGTCTTCTGCTTCGAGCCATGTCATAACCTCCCAGTAAAGGAGTCGGTAGCGAGGACGCGCCGGCATTGCGTGGATGACTCGGAGACGACCTCCATCCAGCGGAATTCCGACGATCTCCACAAGTTCGCCTGTGCCGTCATATCCGAGGAACAACAAGGACGGATCGGGCCAACGAGGTGGTTGCGCGGGGAGACCCAGCGCAAAGGCCGCCGCCTCAACGACTTTCCTGATTCGCTCCCGCGACACTCGATGGCGACGCGAACTTGCGGCAAACGAGTAGCCCGCGAATTCCATGGAATCAGGCTGCGGCGATGGTTACCCATGTTCAAATTATGTCCGACACATTGTGGACATCGCAAGACCCTTGGCCCTGTGCACGAAACCTCAGCTCGCCGATGGAAGACCCGCGGCACCCGACTCGGCCGCGGACTCATCGGCACCCAGCCGACTGAGGAGTTCAGGTTCGCCCAGCGCCATCAGAACCGAGGGAAGGATGGCTGCGGCCGCCGCCGCGTAACCGTCATCAGAAGGGTGGAAGCGATCGCGGGAAAAGAACACGTCGGGCCACGAGGTGAAGTCTTGGCCTAGCAGAGCGGCCAACGGAACAACGCGAGCACCAGCCTCGCGCGCACCCTCAGCTTGAGCGCGCGCCATCGAATCGGACATGCGCCCCGCGACCTCACGCAACGGCTGCGGGAACAGCCGCACACTGCCGAGATCGGGGCACGTGGCTAGCACCACTTCAACTCCGGCCTCACGCAGCCGAGTGATCTGCTCACACAATTCGGCCACGGGTCGCCTCGTACCGCGCAAATGCGTGACGTCGTTGGCACCGATCATGATCACCGCAACATGGGGCCTAATCTGCAGGGCGCGCTCAACCTGCGGAGCAAGGTCACGTGACTGAGCACCCACCACCGCCATCGTCGCCAACACCACAGCCCGATCGGTGAGGTTGGAAAGTCCGGTAGCCAGGAGAGCTCCGACCGTGGAATCACGACCATCGGCCCCGAGTCCGGCCGCTGACGAGTCACCCAGCACCGCGAGCCGATACGACGTACCTCCGCGTGGCCCGTAACGCCCATCGGAATATGGCGCGGCAGTGTTACGCACGCCGGCCTGACGCCGTGCGTGGAAACCTTCGGCCACCAAGACCCCGACTGCGCTGGCAGCCACCGCCAACGTGGCACCGGCCGCCACGGCAACTCGACGAGGATCAGTAGCCATGACCACAGCCTAGGTGGGGCAGGTGACACCACGAAGTAAGTCCGGGGCCTATCGTGGCGATGTGGAGATTTATGAGACAGTCACGCAACTCATTGGCAACACCCCGCTGGTTCGACTGCGCAACGTCGCCGCCGGACTTCCCGCCACGGTGGTCGCCAAAGTCGAGTACCTCAACCCCGGCGGATCGGTCAAAGACCGCATTGCGCTGAAGATGGTCGAGGAAGCCGAACGCTCCGGGGCGCTCAAGCCCGGTGGGGTGATCGTCGAACCCACCAGTGGCAATACCGGAGTCGGACTCGCTCTCGTGGCCCAAGAGCGCGGCTACCGCTGCATCTTCGTGTGCCCCGACAAGGTGTCGCAAGACAAAATCAACGTGCTGCGCGCCTACGGCGCCGAGGTTGAGGTGTGCCCCACCGCTGTTGATCCCGAAGACCCCCGTTCGTACTACTCAGTCAGCGACCGACTGTCGCGCGAGGTTCCCGGCGCCTGGAAGCCCGACCAGTACTCCAACCCCGCCAACCCCGCCTCGCACTACGAAACGACTGGCCCGGAAATCTGGCGGCAGACCGACGGCACCGTCACGCACTTCGTGGCGGGCGTCGGCACCGGCGGCACTATCAGCGGCACCGGTCGCTACCTCAAAGATGCCAGTGAGGGTCGCGTACGGGTTATTGGCGCCGACCCCGTGGGTTCGGTGTACTCAGGTGGCACCGGCCGCCCTTACCTGGTTGAAGGTGTGGGCGAAGACTTCTGGCCAACCGCGTACGACCGCACTGTGACCGATGAGATCATCGCCGTCAGCGACGCCCACTCGTTCGAGATGACTCGTCGACTGGCACGTGAAGAAGGACTCCTCGTAGGCGGATCATGCGGCATGGCCGTCGTCGCGGCACTGCACGTAGCCGCCCAAGCCAACCCCGGTGATCTGGTGGTCGTGCTCCTTCCTGACAGCGGACGCGGCTACCTGTCGAAGGTGTTCAACGACGACTGGCTGGCGGCGTACGGCTTCCTCACCACGTCATCGGATGCGACCGTGAGCCAAGTGTTGCGCGGAAAGTCTGGCAACGCCCTGCCTCCCTTCGTACATACGCACCCCACCGAAACCGTGCGCGAGGCGATCGACATTCTGCGCGAATACGGAGTTTCACAAATGCCAGTCGTCAAGGCCGAGCCACCAGTCATGACGGCTGAGGTTGTCGGCGCCGTGGTCGAACGCGATCTACTCGACGCGCTCTTCACCGGTCGCGCCGCACTCGCCGATGCAGTCGAGCGTCACATGTCCGCGCCACTTCCAATGATCGGCGGCGGCGAACCGGTTTCCTCAGCCATCGCCGCGCTGGAGTCAGCTGACGCGGCCATCGTGGTCGAAGATGGCCGACCCACCGGAATCATCACTCGACAAGATCTGCTCGGCTATCTCACGCTCTGAGGGCTACCCGGCTTCCGGACCGTTGAGCGCCTGATCGGATGGCGCCGGTGGAATCGGCACCTCAACGAAGTAGGGGCGGTAGAGGGTAGGAAACCTCTTCAGCAAGTCGAAGTCTTCGGAATTGCGACTCACCGACACAATCACCGCGTCAGGTGAAGTCGAGATGAGTTCGGGATGCGCGAGCGGCATGTACCGCAGGATCGTTCGCTCATCCGCGGAATTGGGGATGAGCCCCACGATCACCGGATCACCGAACGTTCCCCAGGGTTCGGATGCGGGCCATAGTGCCAGTGCATTGCCGAGATAGCCATCGCGCTTGCTCAGCGCGTACCACGACGATCCGCGATGGAACACCGAGAACGTCTGCGAGACACCTCCCACCGCATCGATGACCTCCGTGGCCGAAGCCTCGTCGTCGGTCCACGCGGTGCCCGTCCAGTAGCGCCAGGCCGCGACGTCGCTGATCGAACGTAGTGGCACGCGCGCGACTCGAACGGCGAATCCGAATACGAGCGGTTCCTCGGGATTGGAAGTTCCGTAGATGTAGGCCATGTCGCCTTCGACCGCCATTGCTGCGCCCCAACCAACGGTGCGGCGCGATTTGCTGTCAGGTCCCAGATCAACCACCGACACGAAGCGGGGCGCTCCGCCATCAGGAATGAGGAAGGTGGCCAGTGCCGGCCCGAGATTGGTGAACTGGAATGCCTTTTCCTCGCCACGCACCCGTTGCGCCGACACCGTCAATGTGGTCACGCCGTCGGCATGGGACGCCACCAACGACATCGGCCAGTACCCGACTCCGTCGGCACGATCAGGAATCACCGCTCCCCCGGCTGGGGCAACCACCACCGCGCGGCAGCCATTTCCGACCAGCAGCATGGTGTTACGGGCAGCCGGCACCAATTGGCCGCCGAGATCGCGGGAGGTGTCACCAAACATCCACACGTGTCGGCCATCGCCGATATCAGTCGACGCGGCCACATCGCCGCCCACGATGAGCGGATCGCTCACACTCGCCGCGATCGAGTTGTAGCCCGCGGCCCCCACCGGCTCGGGATAGGTGTGACACACCCCGAGTGAATAGGCGATTCCGGGCAGGGGTTCGACCGACTCAGCCTTCCACCCCTGCCACACAGTGAAGCCCGCGAAACCTCCTGCAAGTAACACTGCGAGCAGTCCGAGGGTGAACCAGCGACGTCGCGTCACTGTCATCACCCCCTGGATGAAATTGCTCTCCTACTTGTACAACGACCGCAGACCTCATTAGGAGTAGTTTTCGGCGGGTGACGTCCGTCACTGGGCCATTCGTCAACGCGTGAAAACCGCGCGAGTCCATCAGTTACGCGGGTAAAGAGGGGTGGATAAGGCGCGTAACCGATGGACTCGCGGAACAGGTTTTTGTTTAGAGCGGAGGTAGCTCAATTCCTGTGTTGGCGTGGCAGTCATAACCATGCGGCACCTTGTAGAGGTACTGCTGGTGTTGCTCTTCGGCGTAGTAGAACGGGCGCAGCACAGTGCCCTCGCCCATCGCCGGCGCGATTTCGGTCGTGACCTGGCCGTACTTGCGCTCACGCAGCACCGCATCGTATGAAGCGGCGGTGGCCTCGATGACCTCGCGCTGCGCCTCGGACGTGAAGTAGAGCGCGCTGCGGTACTGAGTACCGACGTCGTTGCCCTGACGGTAGCCCTGAGTCGGGTCGTGGTTTTCCCAGAAGACCTTGAGCAGGTCGTAGTGACTGAGCACAGCCGGGTCGTAGGCAATCAACACGTTCTCGGAGTGACCCGTGCGACCCGTGCACACCTCTTCGTAGGTGGGGTACGGAGTGATGCCGCCCTGGTATCCGACCGCCGTGGTGAACACACCAGGCAGGCGCCACATCTTCTTCTCGGCACCCCAGAAGCAGCCCATTCCGACGAAGAGCAACTCAGTTCCCTCAGGAAACGGTCCATGAATCGGGGTTCCGAGCACAGCGTGGGTGGTGGGCACAGGGAAGATGTGATGGTCGCGGCCGGGAAGTGCCTCATCGGGGGTGACCAACCGGGTCTTGTAGGACGTGAACATAGATCGACTCTCCCTCATCTTGAAAGTGCCGGCAACCCGGCACTACATCTGGCGACGCAACTCATCAACTGCGATCGAAGCGACATCGAGTGCAACGACCGCCTCGGGCGAATCCTTACCGGCCCCCTGCACCTGAGCCACACCCGCTTCTACTTCACTGCTGAACACATGTGCAACATCAACGGCCGCGAACAGATCGGCCATCGTGACGGCGACTTGATCACCCACCGCAAGATCGTCAAGGCGAGGAACATCACGACGCACTCGCCCCTGCAGATCAAAGGCAAGATCGGCCAGCAGTTGGGCCAGCGCGTGCGACGAATCAGCAAGTGACGGTTTTCCTGCCTCTGCTCGCGCGAGCCTCGAGGCAGGAAGTGAGCGCAAGCGATCAACCAGTCGCGCGGTTCGATCGGCCAACTGGTCGCGGACCGACGCGATCGACTCGCTCACGGGCCTAGCGCGAGTTACTGGAAATAATCGCCAGCAAACGCAGGATCTCGAGGTAGAGCCACACGAGGGTGACGATCAAGCCAAAGCCAAGTCGCCACGACTCACGCTCGGGCAGACCGTACGCAATCGCTTGGCTGATTGACTCGAAATCCATGACCAGCGAGAAGGAAGCCAGCGCCACACCGAACAAACAGAGCACGATGCCAAGTCCGCCGACTCCGTAGAAGCCCCAGCCACCGCCCATTCCGAACAGGGCGGAGATCAAGCTGGCGAAACCAATCACGGCGTAGGAGATAATCGCGACGAAGAAGATCTTCTTAAAGGTGCCGTTGACCTTGATGACCTTGTTTGAGTACAGGAACAACATCACGCCGAAAGCCACCAAGGTTCCGATAACCGCCTGCAACACCAACGGCTGACCGGGCTTGGCGAACGCGGCTTGGTAGAACTGACTGATCGCGCCGAGCATGATTCCCTCGAACACGGCGTACAGCAGAATCAGCGGAGGGCTGACCTTGCGCTTGAACGCGTTGACCAAACCCAGCACCATCGCGATCACCGCCGCGGCAATCCACAGCCAGGGGTACTTCATGCCGAAGTTCCAGCCCGCCACGGCGAAGATCACCAGCACGCCGAACTGCATGGCCGTCTTGGCAATGACATCGGGAAGTTGCAGCGTTTGACCGCCAGCGGAACCGCCACGCATGGCCGCATCAAGCTGGGCCTGCATCTGTTGCTGGGCAGCCAGATCAACCGGGGCGCCGGTTGGCGGGGCTGGCGGCGCCGACGTGGCGCCGGGGCCGTTCGACTCCGCCTGCTTGATGGCGTTACGTAGGGCAGGGTTCCTGCTCTGCATGCTTGTCTCCTCGTGGGCCGGGCTTTGTGCCAATTCCAGCACTAACGGTAACGGATCGCACCTGCTGAGAGTTCCTTGTGCCCGGGACGGGGTTCGAACCCGTACGCCTTGCGGCAAGGCGGTTTAAGCGCCTCGTGTCTGCCGATTCCACCACCCGGGCGGGTGTTGAGCTGCCACTCAACGTCGACGGTTAGCTACCTAAACGCCTACTGAAGAGGTCAAGAGTTCGCTCCCACGCCAACGCAGCGTACTCAGGGTGAAATACCTCGGGGCGGTCATCGTTGAAGAAGGCATGACTGCTTCCGGGGTAGTCGTACACGGTCGCGGTACCTCCCGACGCCCTGATCTGTCCGACATACTCGGCAATGCGCGGACCGGCGGATTCCTCGTCACTCTCGGCCTTGTGAATGATCGCCTCCTTGCCCGCGTAGCGCAACCACTCGGGTGCGTAGTCCGGCCACGGCATAGCCGGGTAGAAGGCGCTGGTGGCGGCGATGTGGCGGTACGCCGTGGGGCCAAGCAATGCGAGCCCACCGCCCATACAAAAGCCGATGCATCCAATGGACCCGCCGATGACGTCGTCACGAGTCAGCAGGTATTCGGCCGCGCCGGCAATATCGTCGGCCGCTGCAGTGACCGCCAAGCCGCGCATCAACTTTCCGGCCTCATCAGGTTCGGTGGCGGTCGCCCCTCGGTAGTGATCGGGCGCCAGCGCGACAAAACCGGCCTCGGCAAGGCGATCGGCCACATTCTGGATGTGAGGTACTAGGCCCCACCACTCCTGAATGACCACCACTCCAGGTCCGGAACCGGACGCCGGCGTGGCGAGGTAACCGCTGCACTGACCACCAAAGGAAGCAAACCGCACGATGTCACCCATGAAGGAAGAGTAACTACTGGCAGGTGGTGCTCGACGCGACCACCGGCTTCTGCTCAATTGAAATGTCGCTGGGATCGGTGGCTGACGACGACGGCACCGGCACGGCGGGGTCGACAACATTCTTATTCTTGAAATCTGCGCCCACCGTGACTTCGAACGCCGAACCCTGTCCGGGGACACCAATCAGGTAGGCGTCGGGGAAGGCCCGCACCAGCGTGGCCAACTGACCTGCATTGGCGGGGTCGAAGCGAATGTACGTGGGGCCAGCTGGCTCAAGGGGTGACTTCCCAGGGGTTCCGGCGAGGGTGAAGCCAATGGCGGCCAACTGCTCAGCGGTAGCCGTGGCCACGCCACCTGATCCGGAACCGTTGAGCACCTTCACCTGAATACCGTTAGGGTCCACGCCGCCTGCAACGACCTCAATGGGCGTCGGCACCGATGTGAACGACTTGCCGATTGTAATGACGAAAACCTTGCTGCCGTCGTTGGTAGGAATGAACTCGGCATCGGGGAAGGTGGCGACCATCGTGGGCAACGCGGCCACCTGGCTTGCCGGGTAATGAATGACCGTCTTCGCCTTATCGCTTCCGGTTACCGATCCGGCCGGCGCGACAACTTTGAAGCCCGCAGCCTGCAATTGGGCCGACACTTCCTTACCGGCTCCGGTCGTTCCGGAGCCGTTCAGCACCTTCACTTCAATCGCCTTGGGCGATGAGGGAGCGACCGCACCTGATGCGGGCGTCTTGCCCGACACGATCAGTCCCTCATCCTGGATGATGGCGTTGAAGATCTTCTTGGAGCCTTCTGCCTTCCAGGTGACGTATCCCCCCTTACCCGTTTCAGGATCAGTGAAGTTGTCATCGGCAATCGGCAGGCTCGCGAATTCGATCTGATCGAGTTTGATGCCAGCAAACTTGGTGGCAAGGGCGAGAATCTGACCGCGACCAAGTGAGTCATCGACTTGCAGGCTTTCGGCAGCAGCGGACACGAACGAGTCGAGTCGGAGTGGATTGGTGACGATGCCCAAACTCGTGGCCTTCTTGAGCAATCCCGCCATGAACTGCTGCTGGCGCTTCTGGCGACCAAAGTCCGTTCCGACGTGTCGGGCCCGCACGAAACTCAGCGCCATGACGCCCTTAATGGTCGAACGGCCAGCCGGCAGGTCGAGCGCGGTGTACTTGGGGTTGTCTTTGATCGGCTCAGCCAGGCACACCTCGACGCCATCAACCGCGTCGACCATGCCCATAAAGCCCAAGAAACTGACACCCACGAAGTGGTTAATCGGAATTCCGGTGGCCTGCTCAACGGTGCGCACCAACAACGACGCGCCACCCAACGTGTACGCGGCGTTGATCTTGTCGTGATGCGCCTTGTGCACGGTACCGTCAGCGTCCTTGAACTCAGGAATCGTGACAAGCGAGTCACGCGCCAGGCTCACCACAGTGACGTGCTTGGCATCGCGGCCGATGTGCACGACCATGATGGTGTCGGTCTGATTGCCGTAGTCGGCGTGACCGAGGTGCCACTGCGCTTCCTGCTCGCGCGTGAGACCTTCGCGGCTGTCGATTCCGGCCACGAGCACGTTCATCGGTTCGAGACTGACCCCAGAGTCATCGGAATTCGCCCCAGTACCCATCAGCGACGACACCACGGACACTCGCGAGATCTTCGAGTCATAGCGCCGCGCCGCTGCGTAACCGCCCACGCTGACAACCAGCACAGCGGCAGCCGCTACCGCCGAAATTGAGCGCAGTACGCGGTGCTTCTTCGGCGGCGTGGATGAAGTCATCACGCAGATATTCTAACCCGCAGAAGCGATCTCAACCGCACGTCTGTGTTTGGGTTCGGTACGTGTCAGGCGATGCTCCAGCAGATTCCGTCGAGGATGTCGGTTTCGCTTACAGTGAGTGACGAAACTCCCGTGCGATCGACGATGCGTCTGAGCACGAGAGCACCTGCGCCGATCACGTCGACCCGCCCGGGATGCATCACTGCAAGCTCAGCACGCTGATGACGTGTCATTGCCAGTAGTTCGTCACTGAGCGTACGCACGGCGTCGGCCGGGAGGGTGCTGGCGTGAATGGCATTGGAGTCGTACTCGGCCAAACCAAGGTGGAGGGCCGCAACGGTGGTGACTGAGCCGGCGACCCCCACGAGCGATGAGATTGCGCCCAGATCGACGTGTTCGGCCGCCTCATCGATCGCTCGATCAATATCGGACGTGGCCGCCTGAATCTCCGCGACCGTGGGCGGATCTGAGCGCAAGTGACGTTCGGTCATCCGCACGCACCCCACGTTGACTGACCAGGCTGACTCCAGAGAGTCACCGCCACGCACAAACTCGGTGGAACCGCCGCCAATGTCGACGACCACCACGGGCGCCGAGAGGGTCGGCAAACCTCGAACAGCACCAGTGAACGACAGCGCTGCTTCCTCGGCTCCGGGGATGACTTCCGGATCAACCCCTAGTCGCTCGCGAACCCCGGCGACAAATTCATCGCGGTTGCTCGCGTCTCGCGACGCAGACGTGGCGACGAAACGCACTGTTTGCGCGCCAAGATCGGCAATCACTCGCGCGTACTCGTCGCACGCAGCGAAGGTGCGCTCTAAGGCTTCCGGAGCCAACCGCCCGGTGCGATCGACGTCCTGTCCTAATCGCACAATCACCATGCGGCGGTCGAGATCGACCAACGTTCGGGCGGTCTGGTCGACGTCAGCGACCAAGAGTCGAATGGAGTTCGTGCCGCAGTCGATGGCCGCAACTCGCTGAGTCATGCATCCTCTTCCTGTTCGGGTAGTGACACACAGCATCCCGCTGTGCCCCATTCGGGTAACAGGTCGAGCGCACGATCGCCGATGGGGTTGACTCCCGGACCCGCCGCGAGGGCATGCGCCACCAGAACATGCAGGCACTTGACCCGGCTGGGCATTCCACCCGCTGAGATGCCCGCGATCTCCGGAACAGTGCCCAGCGCCTCACGATCGGCAATGTACGCCCCGTGGGCACGTTGGTAGGCCTCAGCGATCTCCGGTTCGTCAAGGAGCGCTTCGAACTCGCGCATACGCCCGGTGGCTTCGAGGGTGCCGATGGCACCCGTCGCGCGCGGGCAGGTCAGGTAATACACCGTCGGAAATGGGGTTCCATCGGGCAATCGCGGTTCGGTTGTGACCACGTCGGGCAGACCGCAGGGGCACCGATGCGCCACCTCGTGAACACCCCGTGCGCGGCGGCCCAGTTGCGCGGAGACGGCCGCCAGATCTTCCGTGCTAGCGGGCATCAGCCGTCGGACCGCGTCACGGTGCGCCAAAGTCGCGAATACCAAGGGGCAGAATCTGCGGCGCTAGCCCCTGCCGCGGCTTTGTCCGGCCTGATGACAACAAAGGGCATCTCGCCCGGGAACGCCATGTGGAGTCGGCTTCGCCCCTGCGCCGCAATGAACGCCGGATCCTGCCAGCGACCGCGCATGGCCGTGAGCGAGTCAATGCTCGCTTTCGTGGCAACCGTGCGCGTGGTCAAGTCTGCGATGCGATCACGCTGTTGAAGGTATTCGCGAACTGGAAGGGCTAGCGACAGCACGAGCGCCAGAAGAACCAACGCAACAATGACAGCGCGCCCGGTGACAGACGAAAGGGACTCACGCTCAAAGCCTTCAGTCGTGACACCTTCAGGCGTTACAGCGCGTCCCGACAGGGAAGTGGTCGGCACTCCCCCATTGTGCGCTGCCGAGGCCAGCAAGACGAGTCGGCACGCCGAAAGGGCTAGCCAGCGAATCGAGGGAATGAACTCGCGCCCGCGTAACGAGCGGCGTCGTCCAGCTCTTCCTCGATGCGCAGCAACTGGTTGTACTTGGCCACACGCTCGCTGCGAGCAGGGGCACCGGTCTTGATTTGGCCGCAGTTCGTGGCCACCGCAAGATCGGCAATCGTGGTGTCTTCGGTTTCGCCACTGCGGTGGCTCATCATGCATCGGTAACCGCTGCGGTGCGCGAGATCAACAGCATCGAGGGTCTCGGTGAGAGTTCCGATTTGATTGACCTTGACCAATAGCGCATTGGCAGTGCCCTCGTTGATACCGCGAGCGATTCGCTCTGGGTTAGTGACGAAGAGGTCGTCACCCACCAGTTGCACGCGGTCGCCGAGTGCATCGGTGATGTGCTTCCAGCCGCTCCAGTCGTCCTCGTCGAGGGGGTCTTCAATCGACACCAGCGGGAAGTCGCTGACAAGTGACTCGTAGTAGGCGGTCATCCACTCGGCCGACCGGTGGGCGCCTTCGAACAGGTAGCCCTCAGCGCTGTGAAATTCAGTAGCAGCAACGTCGAGTGCCAGGGCAATGTCGCGGCCCAGGGTGAGGCCGACGCCGGCCACCGCTTCCGCGATGAGTTCGAGAGCCGCGCGGTTACTGGGCAGGCTCGGGGCGAATCCGCCCTCGTCGCCGAGTCCGGTCGCATAGCCGGCCTTCTTCAGTACCGACTTCAACGAGTGGTAAACCTCGGTGCCCTGTCGAAGACCTTCACGGAATGAAGCCGCACCGATCGGGGCGATCATGAATTCCTGAATGTCAACGTCGGTGTCGGCGTGCGCACCACCGTTGAGAATGTTCATCATCGGAACGGGCAGCAAGAATGCGTTCGGGCCGCCGACGTAGCGAAAGAGTGGCAGATCGGCTGACTCAGCCGCAGCGCGCGCGACGGCGAGCGAGACACCAAGAATCGCGTTGGCACCGAGGCGGGCCTTGTTGGGCGTGCCATCGAGGTCGATCATCGCCTGGTCGATCAGGCGCTGTTCGGTGGCGTCGTAGCCGAGCACCTCATCGGCAATTTCGCCCTCAATTGCCTCGATTGCCCGCAGCACGCCCTTGCCGTTGTACCGCTCTTCTCCGTCGCGCAGTTCGACCGCCTCGAAGGCGCCTGTTGATGCACCTGATGGAACCGCGGCGCGCGCCACGGCGCCATCACTGAGGCCGATCTCCACTTCGACGGTGGGATTTCCGCGGGAATCAAGAATTTCGCGGGCGATGAGGGCTTCGATGATGGCCATGCGGGTGCTCCCCTATGCAGCGGACGGAGTTTTTAGCCTAGCGGTGAGCGTGCTGCGTCCGTCGAGTGCCTTGTGCGAGTTCATCAGTTACGCGGCCTAATTGCCACACTTAAGCCGCACAAGTGATGGACTCGCGGAAAAGTGTGGACGCTCTAGTCGCTCAAACCCTCGGCGGCACGAATACGGGCACGCTGTTCACGGACTGCGACGCGTAAGGCTGCCTCAGCATCAACTCCGCGCTTGTCGGCGGCCTCAACCAGTGCCAGTAGGTAGCCGCCGAATTCGTCATCGCCGAGCGAGTCGAGGGCCACCTGAGCCTCATTGCGGGCTTGTTCTGTTGCGACCGGCACATCGAGCCCGCCGTGACGAGCACGTCGAGTCAGCTTCGCCGCGAGAAGCAACGCAGGAAGCGCATCTGGCACGCCATCGGTGACCGACTCACGGCCCTTCTCAACCGCCTTCATCGCCTGCCACGTGGATTCAACATGGGCTGCCGAATCAGCCGTGTCATCACCGAAGACATGGGGGTGACGGGAGAGAAGCTTGTCAACGATTCCCTGCGCCACATCGTCAATCGAGAACGGTGCCTCAGCGGATTCCTCCGCAATGCGCGAATGGAAGACCACTTGTAGAAGAACGTCGCCGAGTTCTTCACGTAATGCGACACGGTCGTCCAACTCGATCGCCTCGACCGCTTCGTACGACTCCTCGATGAGGTACTCGACCAGACTGCGATGCGTCTGTTCGGCGTCCCACGGGCAACCGCCGGGTGAGCGCAGGGTGTTCATCACCCGAATCAGTTCGAGTAACGGCTCGCCCGTGGGCTCGACACTCACAGTGTCGTCGATCAGCCCGCCGACTGCACTGCAGCCGCCGCGGCTGCTCTGGCTGCCGGCTCAGAGATGTCGTTGGGCGGAGGCACCACATTGAGTTGCGCACCTGACCACTGGCCGAAGCGCGGACTCACCGAGACCCCTAGGTCATGTGACACCGTGTCAAGCAATGCTCCAGCTGCCGTGGAGCCCACGGTTTGGTCACCCTTACCGAACTTCTGAACCAAACCTTGGTAGAGCAGGTTGGTGCGGGCAAACGATTGAACCTGCGAGGGCGCTACGCCGTACTGAGTGGCCAGACTCGACTCGAGTGCGTTGAGGCCACCTTGCGCGGCGGCCTTGCTGATCAACTCGCTGATCTGAGAGTCGGTTACCGTGATGCCTTCACGTGCTGCCGCCTCGTCGATGACCTTGCCCTGAATCAGCAACGAGATGACGTCGCGGTTGACCTTGGGGTCGTTGGTGCCAGCCTGGCCGGTGGCGGCGCGCACTTCCTCGGCATAGGTGGCAACCGTGCTATCGCTGATTCCTTCGCCGCCCACGACGGCAGCGGCGCCGGACTGAGCCGTCGAACTGCAGGCACCGAGGGTGAGCACAGCGGCGACAGCAACGGCAGGAAGCGCGAGCAGGCGCAATCGTCGTGACCGGGTGCGGACGGGGCTGTTCATGGCTCTCCCTTGCGTTCAACTGGCCGGCGCAGAGGCCGGTTGGTCGGTCAGCACGTTCGCGACCAGATCACGTGCCCACGTGAGCAACTCCCGGTCGACGAGGGGAGTTCCGCCCACGCGCGCGGTTGTTGGCCGTGGCACAAGAATCGTACGGGTCGCCGGCTTGATGAGGGTGCCCGGGTACAGGCGCGTCAGGCGCAACTGACGACTCTCAGCGAGTTCAACCGGGTGCAATCGAATGTGTGGGCCAGCCGCGACGACATCGGCCAGACCAGCAGCGCGCGCCAGTACACGGAAACGTGCAACTTCGAACAACGTGGCTACCGGTTCTGGCAGAGCGCCGTAGCGGTCAACGAGTTCTTCGGCCACCGCGTCGAGGGCCGCGTCGTCGACCGCGTCGGCGATGCGGCGATAGGCCTCGAGTCGCAACCGTTCACTCGGAATGTAGTCATGAGGAATGTGCGCATCGACGGGCAGTTCGACCGTCATTTCGGTGAGCTCAGCAGTGGTTCCACCAGTGAATTCCTGCAAAGCCTCACCCACGAGCCGCACGTAAAGATCGAATCCGACGTCGGCGATATGACCACTCTGTTCACCGCCAAGCAGGTTTCCGGCGCCGCGAATCTCAAGATCCTTCATCGCCACGGCCATTCCCGACCCAAGGTCGGTGTGCTGAGCGATCGTCGAGAGTCGATCGTGCGCCATCTCACTCAACGGGCGATCGGCGGGATAGAGGAAGTACGCGTACGCACGTTCACGTCCGCGGCCCACACGCCCTCTCAACTGGTGCAGCTGGCTCAGGCCGAACACATCGGCCCGATCAAGGATCAGCGTGTTTGCGTTGGCAATATCCAGACCAGACTCGACGATGGTCGTGCACACAAGAACGTCGAATCGCTTCTCCCAGAAGTCGACGATCACTTGCTCAAGTGCGCCTTCACCCATCTGCCCATGCGCCACCGCGATGCGCGCTTCAGGAATGAGTGCGGCGAGCTTGGTTGCCGTGCGATCAATCGAATCAACGCGGTTATGCACGTAGAAGACCTGGCCTTCGCGCATCAACTCGCGGCGAATGGCTGCCGACACCTGCCGGTCGTCGAAAGGTCCAACGAAAGTGAGCACGGGGTGACGTTCTTCTGGCGGCGTCTGAATCAGCGACATTTCTCGAATGCCCGTGATCGACATTTCCAGAGTGCGCGGAATTGGCGTGGCCGACATCGTGAGCATGTCAACGTCGGTGCGCAATGCCTTGAGATGCTCCTTGTGCTCAACTCCGAACCGCTGTTCCTCGTCGACAATGGCCAAGCCGAGATCTTTGAATCGTACGTCGGCTGACAGTAGGCGGTGGGTTCCGATCACCACGTCAACTGTGCCGTCAGAGACTCCTTCGAGTACCGCTGCAGCTTCGCGGGTCGACTGGAATCGCGACAGCGCCGCAACCTTCACCGGGAAGCCCGCGTAACGCTCACTAAACGTCGCATAGTGCTGTTGCACCAACAGAGTCGTCGGAACAAGCACCGCCACCTGCTTACCGTCTTGCACCGCCTTGAAGGCCGCACGCACTGCTATTTCGGTCTTGCCGTATCCGACGTCGCCAGCGATGACGCGATCCATCGGTATCGACTTCTCCATGTCAGCTTTGACTTCGTCAATCGAGGCCGCTTGATCAGGTGTTTCGACGTAAGGAAAGGCATCCTCAAGCTCGCGCTGCCACGGGGTATCGGGGCTGAATGCAAAGCCTGGACTCGACATGCGTGCGGCGTAGAGTCGTACAAGTTCGGCCGCGATCTGGCGCACCGCCTTGCGCGCGCGCCCCTTTGCTTTCTGCCATTCAGCACCACCGAGTCGATGCAGCGTCGGCGCCTCGCCACCGACGTAACGCGTGACGAGATCGAGTTGGTCGGTCGGCACGTAGACGCGGTCGCCAGGTTGCCCTCGCTTACTCGGCGCGTACTCGATCACGACGTACTCGCGCGTCGCACCGCCGACCGTTCGCTGCACCATCTCGATGTAGCGCCCCACGCCGTGGTGTTCGTGCACGATGTAGTCGCCGGCGGCCAGAGTCAGCGGATCGATCGTGCGCCGACGTCGCGCAGGCATCCGGCGCATGTCTTTGGTCGAGGTGCGTTGTCCAGCAAGGTCGGACTCGGTCATCAGTACAAGGTGAGCCCGGTCGGCGATGAATCCGTGTTCGACCGTGGCAGTGGTCACCGCCACAACCCCCGGTTCCGGAATCGCCTCAAGCGGGATCTCGGTGCGAGCCGGAATGTCGAGTTCGCCGCATTCTTCGGCGATACGCTGCGCCGCGCCCGTACCTTCGGCCACCAGCACCACGCTGTAACCATCCGCCATCAGCGCCGCAGCATCACGTAAGCCGGCTTGTACATCACCGAGGTACTGCGGAACGGGACGGGCCGCCATCGCCGTCGCCGATCCTGTCGGCGCGTCGAGTTCGGAATCGTCGACGCCGAGCGGGTCATCGAGCCCGAACGGGCTGACCGACCACCACGACAGACCCACCGACTGCGCTGCCTCGCGCACCTCCGAGAGATCGCGGTAGGCACTGCGCCCGAGATCAACCGGCGTGCTGTTGCCGACCGCGGCGTTGTGCCAGGACGCCTCAAGGAATTCCTGGCTCGTGGCGACCAGTTCGTGAGCGCGCGTTCGAATGCGTTCGGGGTCGCACACCACCACGATTGATCGCGAGTCGACCGCATCGGTGAGCAGGTCGAGCCCATCGGCCAGCACTGGAGCCAACGCTTCCATGCCCTCAACGTGCATGCCTTCGGCGATACGCGACAGCAAGTCAGCCAGATCGTCACGCTCAGGCGCCAACGCAGCCGCACGCGCTCTCACCGCATCGGTGAGTAACAGCTCACGACAGGGTGTGGCCCAGACTCCTTCCGGGGATTCGCCCAACGACCGCTGATCAGCGACCGCGAACCACCGAACCTCATCAACCTCGTCACCCCAGAACTCAACGCGCTGCGGGTGCTCTTCTGTCGGAACGAACACGTCAAGGATTCCGCCGCGCACAGCGAACTGACCGCGTCGGTCGACCAAATCGACTCGCGCATATCCTCGCTCGGAAAGCGTGCGCACCGCATCGTCGAGCACCACCTGATCGCCCTGTCGAAGAATGACTGGCTCAACATCACCGATGCCGCTGACAATCGGCTGCAGGAGTGCGCGGACGGGGGCCACCACAACGCGAATGACGCCTTCTTCGTCGTGTGCATCGCCAGGGTGACGAAGTCGGCGGAGAACCGCGGTGCGTCGACCCACCGTGTCGACTCCCGGCGAGAGGCGCTCGTGCGGCAGCGTCTCCCACGCGGGAAACTCTGCCACCGACTCCGCTGGCAGCAACGAACGCAACGCCGTCACGAGGTCCTCTGACTCTCGACCGGTCGCAACAACAGCGAGTACGGGACGCCCCGCCCCTTGAAGGGAATCGGCAAGGGCGGCGATCACGAAAGGCCGGGCAGCACCGGGCGCAGTGAGACTGTGTTCTGTGACGGCATCGGTGCGGGCGAGCCGCACTGCCTCGGCCACCGCAGGATCCTGTGTGAGCGAGCCAAGCAATGGTGAGAGCGACATCTACAGTCCTGAGTCGACGACTGCGGCACGCAGGATGTCTGCGAGTGCCGGATGGCACACGAAGCCAGAGCCGATCAGCGGTACGGCACGGTTGTACTCGAAGCCAATTCCGGGCACGTCGCCCACGGCGAATCCTTGATGTGATGCGACAGCAAACGGCGCCGCCGCATCCCACTCTTTGAGCCCACCGGTAAAGAGATAGGCCACAGCTTTGCCAACCAGCACTTCATCGACCTTGGCCCCCACGGAGCCCACTCGCGCAAGTTCGAACGATGCGTGGCGATGACCGGCCTCGTGCAGTGCAACAGTCATTCGCTCGATGACAGCATCCAGACCGGGCGGCAAGTAGTTCCGCGAAATCGCCAGGGTCAGCACGCCGTCAAGAGACATGGAGGGCGTAGGCAAGACCGCATCGTCCGTACACCACACGCGATCGCGGTCAGGTAACGCGATGCACGCTGCAGTGAGTTCCCCGGCGCCATTCGCGGTTCGTTCCCACAGCGCCACATGCACTGCGAATTCATCACGCGCCGTGCGGTACTCGGCCGTGCCATCGAGCGGATCGACGATCCAGACGCGGTCGCACCCGACTCGCACACCATCGTCGGGCGCCTCTTCCGACAACACAGCATCGTCAGGGCGGGCCGCTGCAAGCCGTTCGAGAATCAGGGCATTGCTGCGACGATCAGAGTCATCACCCAGTGCACGCTGCTGCGCCACGGAAGCATCGGGTGCGAGGTCGTGTTCGGAACGCACCTCGACTAGTAGATCGGCTGCCTCGACGGCAATCCGCCGGGCCAGTTGTGCGTCGGTTTCCTGATAGTCAGTCATTAAAACGATTCTGCACGACCTCGAGCCCATCGACGACCAGGGTCTCGACCGCGTCACCCGCACGCGCCACCAGCGCTTCCAATTCACGTCGTTCCGTACTGCCGAATGGGCGCAGCACGAACGCGGCAGGGTCTTGGCGACCCGGCGGACGACCAATTCCGAACCTCACTCGGAAGAAATCACCCGTGCCGAGCGAGCGACGCAGCGACTTCAACCCGTTGTGCCCGTTGTCTCCCCCGCCCAGTTTGCAGCGCAGTGAACCGAACGGGAGGTCAAGTTCGTCATGAACGACGATGATGCGCTCGGCCGGAACCTTCGCGAAGTCGGCGGCAGCCTTCACCGGTCCACCCGACTCGTTCATGTACGAACGAGGCACGAGCAACTCAACGCGCTCACCACCGATACGCACATCAGCGGCCGATGCATGCGCGCGCCGATGCTTGGCCAAACTCGACGAGTTTCGACTCGCGAGAGCCTCCACCACCATGGCGCCGATGTTGTGGCGCGTGGCTGCGTACTCCGGACCCGGATTTCCGAGCCCCACCACCAACCACGGTGACGAGGTCACGCGACAGGTCAGCCCTCGTCTGAGGACGGCGCGGCACTCTCGGCGGCGGAAGCACTTGCTGCGGCCGCACCAGCAGCGTCGGCAGCATCTTGAGCGTCAGCGGCGGCGTTGGCGGCCTCAGCCTGAGCAACCTGAATCGCCTTGACTTCCTCAATCGCTTGATCAATGGCCTTCGACGGGGACACGCCCGAATCAACGGCAGACTGTGCATGCTCAGCGACGGTCATCGGGTCGAGTCCGGCCTCAATGGCGGCTTCCTCAGCAAGCACGATGAGTCGGGCTTCGGCCTCGCGCTCGCGCACCTCGGCAGCGCTCAGCAGCACCAAGTCGACGTGCTCAATGATGCGGCGCAGCGGGTCGCGCTGAATCTGGCGAGGAGCCGCGGTGATCGTCTCGGCACCCTCGACCACAACGTCGAGCACGACGCGGGGCTTGACCAACGCGAGGTTGAGTTCGTGAGCCGGAAGCGACACGTGCCGCACGTCGGACTCGTGGCCGTAGATAACGGCAGGGACAAGTCCGCGAGCTCGCAACTTGCGAGCAGCGCCCTTGCCGAAGTCGTCGCGGGCAAGGGCGATGATGGAAACGTTGGTCATGGTGAACTCCTGAAACGGCCGGTGGTGCGGGGCTCGGGAGGCACGCCGCTAACGGCTACCGCGTCGATCACGCGCCTTGTCGCAGTGCTACCCGCGGGCGCCTCGCCGAGGAATCGCAAGAAGTCTACCCCGTGAAATGGCTCAGTCGAACAGGCGGGTGACTGAGCCGTCGGTAAAGACCTCGCGAATGGCCGTAGCGATCAACGGGGCGATCGGCAGCACAGTGAGGGTGGGGAAGCGGCGAGAAGCGGGAATCGGCAGCGAATCGGTGCAGACGACTTCTAGGATGCGCGAATTAGACAGCCGATCGACCGCCGGGTCACTGAAGATTCCGTGTGTAGCCGTCACGATGACCCCGGCTGCGCCGTTGTCGTAGAGGGTTTCGGCCGCCTTGGCGATGGTGCCGCCCGTGTCGATCATGTCGTCGACGATGACGCACATGCGGTCTTTAACGTCACCGACCACTTCGAAAACACGAACCTCGTTCGGCACATCAGGGTCGCGGCGCTTGTGAATGATGGCCAGAGGCGCACCCAACACGTCAGTCCAGCGCTCAGCTACTCGCACCCGGCCAGCGTCGGGCGACACCACGGTGATGCGCGACGTGTCGTAGTTGGCCTTCACGTGCGCTGACAGCATCGGAAGGGCGAACAGGTGATCGACGGGACCGTCGAAGAATCCCTGAATCTGCGAGGTGTGCAAGTCGACTGCCATGAGTCGGTCGGCGCCGGCCGCCTTGAACAGGTCGGCCATCAGACGAGCAGTGATGGGCTCGCGTCCGCGGTGCTTCTTGTCTTGGCGCGCATATCCGTAGAAAGGCGCAATGACGGTGATGCGCTTGGCCGAGGCACGCTTGAGCGCGTCGACCATAATCAACTGCTCCATGATCCAGGTGTTGATGGGATCGGTGTGGCTCTGCAGCACGAACGCGTCACAGCCTCGAACCGATTCAAGGAACCGAACAAAGATCTCGCCATTGGCGAAGTCGTAGGCAGATGTGGGCGTGAGCTCCATGTCGAGTTCCTTGGCCACTTCTTGTGCCAACTCGGGATGTGACCGCCCTGCGAAAAGCATCAGCTTCTTCGCCGGCGAGACGGTCAATCCGCTCATGATTCTCCTTCTGGGGTGGACTGCTCAGGATGATCCTGCCGCGCCCGTTCCGAGGCGTCTGCAGCGGGGCTACCTGAACGCTTGCGTTCAACCCATCCGTCGACATTGCGCTGGCGCGCCCGGCCAACCGCCATCGCGCCTGCCGGCACATCTTCGGTGATGACTGAGCCCGCCGCCGTGTACGCCCCATCGCCAATAGTGACTGGCGCCACCAGCATGGTGTCGCTTCCGACTCGCACGTGGTTGCCGACCACCGTGCGGTGCTTGTTCACGCCGTCGTAGTTGACGAACACCGTCGCCGCGCCAATGTTGGTGCCCTCGCCCACCTCGGCATCGCCGACATACGAAAGATGCGGAACCTTGGAACCACGACCGATCTGCGAGTTCTTGATTTCGACGTACGCACCCGCCTTCGCACCTTCACCGAGCCGCGCGTTCGCGCGCAAGTAGGTGAACGGACCGACGTTCGCGCCCTCACCAATAACGGCGTATTCGCAGTGGCTGCGCAGAACAGTCGCACCGGCACCCACCTCGCACGCGACGAGAGTCGTGTCAGGCCCGACGACAGCGTTCTCGGCGATCAACGTCGGTCCGAGAAGAATCGTCGACGGCTGCAAAATCGAGTCGCGCCCAATTTCGGCATCAACATCGATCCACGTCGACGCCGGATCGACAATCGTCACACCGGCGCGCATCCACCCGACGTTGATGCGATCACGCATGACGCGCGCACATTCGGCGAGTTGCACGCGGTCGTTGATTCCGAGAATCTCCTCGGCCTCTTCGACAGCGTACGCACTGACCACAGCGCCATCGGAGCGCGCAATGCCAAGCACGTCGGTGAGGTACTCCTCGCCCTGCGCGTTGTCGGTCGTGATGCGGCCAAGGGCTGAAATCAACAGGGAACTGTCGAACACATACGTTCCAGAATTGACCTCAGTGATTCGTAACTGCTCAACCGTCGCGTCGCGGTGTTCGACGATCGACGCAACGTCGCCCGACGCATCGCGCACAATGCGCCCGTATCCCGTGGGGTCGTCAAGGTGCGCTGACAGCACCGTTGCTGCTGCGCCTCGGGCCACATGCTGGTCGAGCAATGCTTCAAGGGTGGTGCCGCGCACCAGAGGTGCATCCCCTGCAAGAACGAGCACAGGTCCATCTAGCAGGGCCGGGTCATGACCCTGAGCAGCGAGTTGCTCCAGACAGACACGCACCGCATGACCCGTTCCACGCTGCTCGGCTTGAACCGTGATGAGCGTGCCGGGTTCGTGAGTGGTGACGTACTCGGTCACGCGTTCACTCTGATGGCCGACGACGACCACCACCGCTTGCGGCTCGGTATGCGCCACCGAATGCAGCACATGCCCAAGCACCGGTCGACCGGCAACGGGGTGAAGGACTTTGACGAGCGAGGACTTCATTCGGGTGCCCTCACCCGCCGCGAGCACGATGGCCAACGCAGGACGGGTCACGCCTCGCAGCGTACCGACCTCGCGAACGCGATGGGCCGGGGATGCTCCGATCGGACCCGCCCCCGCCGCGCAACTCCCCCGCCTTCTTCCGCGAGTTCATCCGCTAGTGCTGCTATTTGCCCGTTTTTCGGCACTAGGTGATGAACTCGCGGGAGCACGCACGCGTGCTCAGTCGCGCTCCCCGCCGAGGGCTCGAACCTCGACTAACGGCTCCAAAGGCCGTTGTGCTGCCGATTACACCAGCGGGGATAGCACCCCCATCCTGCCAAGTCCGATTCCAAGAGTTCACCTGACCACCGACCACGTAGTAGTTGCTTACCTACGATTGCGTAGGTTACGGTGGCGTAACCAGTCAAGCGAGAGGCTCCCGATGACGACAAGCCCCGATGTCCGAACAGTGACGACAACTCCCGACGCCGTCATTTCCGACACGCTCGGCAACGCTGAGCGCACCATCATCGTGGCCTTCATCGCCATCCCTCTACTCGCGGTGCTGATGGCGATTCCGGTCGCCTGGGGCGGCTGGCTGAGCTGGACCGACGCGATCCTGGCTCTGGTCTTCTACGTGATCGCCGCAGCCGGAATCACCGTCGGCTATCACCGACTCTTCACGCACGCATCATTCAAAGCGAATCGTCCGCTTCGGATCGCATTGGCACTTGCCGGAACGATCGCACTACAAGGACCGGTTATCCGCTGGGTTGCCGACCATCGCAAGCATCACGCATTCAGCGATGAAGAAGGTGATCCGCATTCACCATGGAAGTACGGAACGGGCCCCCGCAACGTGGCGAAGGGATTGCTGTGGGCACACATCCTCTGGCTATTCGATGAGCAACAAACACCTCACCAGAAATACGCCCCCGATCTCATGCGCGACCCCGACCTCGTACGCATTTCCAAGCTCTTCATGCCAATCGGCTCACTGAGTCTGATCCTTCCGGCCATACTCGGGGGCCTCATCACCCGATCATGGATAGGCGCCCTGACCGCTCTCTTCTGGGCCGGACTCGTGCGCATCGCGCTGATCCACCACGTCACGTGGTCAATCAATTCGATCTGCCACGTGTGGGGCAAGCGACCCTTCCTCACCCGCGATAAGTCCGGAAACGTTGCGTGGCTGGCCATCTTCAGCTTGGGCGAGTCATGGCACAACTTGCACCATGCCGAGCCAACGTCCGCCCGGCACGGCGTGTTGCGATTCCAACTGGACCCAAGCGCTCGCATCATCCGTTGGCTCGAACTCAGCGGCTGGGCACGCGACGTGAAGTGGCCACGGCCCGAGCGCCTTGCTGCCAAACGCGTACCCACCGACGCCGCCTGAGATGGCAGACTCACCTGTGATGAGCGAACGCGTTCGGATGACGGGCAGCGAACGTCGCGAGCAACTCATCGTCGTCGGCCGTTCACTGTTCGCGGAAAAGGGCTTCGAGGCCGTCTCCATCGAGGAAATCGCCTCGTCCGCGAAGGTTTCCAAACCCGTTGTCTACGAACACTTCGGCAGCAAGGACGGGCTCTACGCAGTCATCGTCGACCGTGAGATGACCAAGTTGATGAACATGATCACCTCAGCCCTGACTGCCGGTCATCCGCGGGCGCTGCTTGAGCAGGCTGGCATGGCATTGTTCGACTACATCGAAACGTCGACCGACGGATTCCGCGTGCTCGTACGCGACTCGCCAGTGAGCGCCACCACCGGTAACTTCGCCAGTCTCATTCTCGATGTGGCCACGCAGGTCGAATACCTCCTGGCCAATGAGTTCGAGGCGCGCAAGTTCAGTCCCAAGCTCGCACCCATGTACGCACAGATGCTGGTCGGCATGGTGGCACTGACCGGACAGTGGTGGCTCGACTCGCGTAAGCCACGCAAGGAAGAAGTAGTCGCCCACGTCGTGAACCTTGCCTGGAACGGGCTAGGCCATCTCGAGCCCAAGCCGGTAATCGGTCGCCGCCAGTAACACGTAGCGGCCTAGTGTGGAGGCGTGGACTCCGACGAGGTTGACCGACTCGTTGCCGCCTGGCGGCGCGAGCGCCCCGATGTCGACGTCGAACCCCTCGAAGTCCTATCGCGTGTTTCACGTCTAGCACGCCACCTCGATCTCGCTCGACGTGAAGCCTTCGGTCGTCACGAACTTGAACCATGGGAATTCGATGTGCTCGCGGCACTGAGGCGCGCGGGAGATCCGTATGTACTCTCTCCTGGTGATCTTGTGAAACAGAACCTCGTCTCAAGCGGCACGATCACCAATCGACTCGATCGCCTCGAAACGCGCGGCTTACTCAAACGCGAACAAGATCCCAATGACCGCCGCGGAGTTCGAGTGCAACTCACCCCAACCGGCCGCGAGGTCGTCGATTCGTCGCTGGACGATCTACTCGCCCAAGAGCGCGCGATTCTCTCAACTCTCAATACCGCGCAGCAGCGAGACCTCGCGCACACTTTGCGCGACCTCGTGATTCCGTTCGACAACCCGGTCGAATGAAATTCAGGCGCCACCCATCGCACGCAAGTACGTGGTGACCGCGCGCACCCGGGGGTTGCCAGGAGTATCAGCAAGACCCATGGCCGCAAAGGTGCGCGATGCCAAACTCTCGACTGCACGCAAACTCACGCCGCGGTCGGTGGCGATTTGCTCATTCGAGCCACCGCTGGCGATGCGTCGCAAGAGGTCCAGTTGCAGTCCCGAGAGCACGTCAAGTGGCGGTGGCAGGGTTCCTTCACGCCAGATCGGCGGGCCGTCATAGGACGGCAACACCGAACCGACTGCCTCGACCACGAGTGAGGCATCGGTCACCTGCGAGGCCGTCAGCAACGCCGCGCGACCCAGTCGCGAGCGTGCATCGGGTACCAGCAGGTCGAGTCGAGGGATGGCGGTGACCAGCACGACACCGACCCGAGGGCTGCTTGTGTGGAGTGCAGCAACCGCGTTCACACTCTCGGCGAGGTTTCCGGCAACGAGCTCGACCACCGCGGCATCCGCACGTCCTGCAACTGCCGACTCGGTGACTTCCGGCAGTGTCGAAGGAGTCGCATCAAAGCCATGTCGACCCAACACGTCAGTCAACAGGGCACCTTGCAAGCGAGTCGCAGCGACAACCATGACCCGTGCATGGGTGTCAATCACGGTACTCACCGGCGATCACCCCCAACAGAGCAGATCCATTTCACACAGGTGAAACTACGTGGCGCAAGAGGCTTCACACCGCACTATGCATTGATAACTCGCCGATTGTCGGGTATCCGAACGCCTGTATCCGATTATGGGGATCAGTCACCGCATAGCGGCAAGGACTCAGACGTCGATGACGTGCGCACCAGCAGTCGGACCAGTCACACAGGCAACGGTGCGACACAACCCAGATCCGCTCAATCGCGCAGCGATATCGAGTGCGTGGTCGCGGTCGCGCGCAAGGAACACACACGTCGGGCCGCTACCGGACACCATCGCGCCCAACGCGCCCGCATCAACTCCTGCCGCCACAAGTTGTCCGAGCGACGGCATCAGCGACAGCGCTGGTTCCTGAAGGTCGTTGCCCAATGCCCTTCCCAGCGCCAGTGCATCACCTGCGCGAAGGGCTGTCATCACGTCGTCGCTCAGGTATTCGGAAACCGGCGGATGATCGGCACGCAGCCGATCGAGTTGGCCATAGACCGCCGGCGTTGACAGGCCCCTATCGGCTGCCGCGAGTACCCAATGAAACTCCCCCGCCGTCAATACCGGGGTGAGGCGATCTCCCCTGCCAGTGCCGATCGCCGTTCCTCCGTGCAGCATAAAAGGAACATCGCTGCCAAGCGTCGCAGCCAGTTCCATCAGTCGCGCTCGACCCAACTGCCCCTTCCACAAGGCATCGCAGGCCACCAACGTCGCAGCCGCATCAGCACTTCCGCCCGCCATGCCACCAGCGACAGGAATGCGCTTCACCACATGCAGGCTGACGTCGGCAGCGATTCTGAGTTCGTCAGCAACCAGCGCCGCCGCCGACCACGCCAGATTCGTGCGGTCAACGGGAACACCGTCTGCGCCTTCAACCGTCAGCGTGATGCCACTGCCCAGTGATGTGGATGTTGCGCGCACGAGGTCATAGAGGGTGAGTGACTGGAACACCGTGGCGAGCGGGTGAAAGCCGTCGGCGCCGAGAGGTCCGACACTGAGCCACAGGTTGACTTTCGCCGGGGCCTGCGCGGTGACCGTGGACATAGGTTGATGCTACGTGCGAACTACGAGTCGGTCGGGGCCGCTAGTGCGATTCGGGTGAACTCATCGATGTTCAACTGTTCACCGCGCTCGGACGGTTCGATACCGGCACGGCGCAATGTCTCCTCGGCCGCGACTGGTGAACCGGCCCAACCTGCCAGCGCCGATCGCAATGTCTTGCGACGCTGTGAGAAGGCCGCGTCGATCACGGCGAACACGCGACGGCGCAGGGCATCATCGCCGCGCACCTCACCTCGCCGGAAATCGACGAGCCCAGAATCAACTCTCGGTTCGGGCCAGAAGACCGACGGCGGTACCGAACCCACCCGTCGCACCTCTCCGTACCAGCGTGCTTTGGCGCTCGGCACCCCGTAGGTGCGATTTCCAGGAGGCGCGGCCAACCGATCGGCAACCTCGGCCTGCACCATCACAAGCGCGGACGCGATGTCGGGGAACTGTTCGAGAAGGTGCAACAGCACGGGCACCGACACGTTGTACGGCAAGTTGGCAACAAGTGCCGTGGGCGAAACGGTGAGTTGTTCTGGAGCCAGGCTCATTGCGTCTGCGTTGATCACGGTGAGGCGACCGACCGTCTCAGGTTGCAGTTCGCCCACCGTCTGCGGAAGTCGTTGCGCGAGTAGCGGATCGATTTCAACGGCCGTCACTGACGCGACGACAGGCAACAGAGCTAACGTCAAACTGCCCAGTCCAGGACCGACTTCAAGAACCACGTCGTCAGAACCAACGCCTGCAACGCGCACAATGCGGCGCACCGTGTTGGCATCGATCACGAAGTTTTGCCCCCACTGCTTGGTGGGGCGTAAACCCAACTCGGCGGCAAGGGCGCGAATGCGCCCAGCCCCCAACATGGCTGCGTCGGCTACCACTGCCCGAAGACCTGGAATGTGTTGTCGCGCAACAGCATGCACAGTTTCTCGACCGATTGATCGCGCACCTGCGCCATCGTGCGCACCGTGTGTGGAATCAGGTACGGCGAATTCGGACGACCTCGGTGAGGCGAAGGCGTCAGGTACGGCGCATCGGTTTCGACCAGCACCAATTCATCAGGCACGAGTCGCAAGGCATCGCGCAACGGCTGTGCGTTCTTAAACGTCACGGTTCCAGCGAAAGAGCAGAACCAGCCGCGAACCACCGCTTCGCGCGCAAAGTCAGTGTCGCCACTGAAGCAGTGCAGCACCACCGCCGGCGGCGACGGTTCGTCGTCGAGAACGCGAATGACGTCGGCGTGTGCTTCGCGATCGTGCACGACCACGGGCTTTCCGAGACGACGCGCTAGTTGAATGTGTCGGCGAAACGACTCTTCCTGAATGTCTCGACCTTCATCACCGGTACGGAAGAAATCCAGACCGGTTTCGCCCACTGCAACCACTGCTTCGTCGGCGGCGAGTACCTCAATCTCCGACATCGCGAGTTCGAACGCCTCACGACCACCTTTGGCAGCAAGTCGCGGCGCCTCATTGGGATGCAGCGCCACTGTTGCCACGACGGGCGCCAGTCGCTGCGCAGCGAGCACCGACCATCGCGCACCTTCAACATCGCACCCCACCTGCACGAAGCGATCGACACCGACCTCAGCGGCGAGCGCCACCGCCTCGTCAATGTCGAGCCCCTCAATTCCGGCACGCATGTCGAGGTGGCAATGGCTATCGATCACCGGCAAGGGCAGCGGCTCCGGCGCCTCGGGCAGGCCATCCACGCGGGTTAGGCCTCAGCGTCGTCGAGTCGAGGGAAGAGACTGTCGCCCTTGGTGACCACGCTGCCCACAGGTAGCACGCCCCAGTGGCCAGCCGTCTGAACGCGTTGTTCGAGGATCGGACCAAGCGATGCGTTGGCGCCGAGTTGCTTCCAGAGCGAATCCATCGCCGTCGGCATCACCGGGCTGTAGAGCACGCTCAGAGCCCGCAGGCACTCGCACATCACGTACAAAATCGTGTGCAGGCGCTCGACCTGTACCGGATCGTCGACTGCCTTAGCGACCTTCCACGGCTCTTGCTCGGTGACGTAGAGGTTCACCGCGTCGACAAATTCCTTGAGCGAGGCCAAGCCCACGGAGAACTCAAGTCGCAACATCGCCGCGTCGGTCGTCTCAACCGTCGTGCGAAGTAGTTCGATCAGTGCGCGATCGGCGTTGGTCAACGCACCCGGTTCGGGCAGCACGCCATCGCAGTATCGCCCGACCATCGCCGTCGCGCGTGATGCGAGGTTGCCCAGACCGTTCGCAAGTTCGGACGTGTAGCGAGCTGACATGTCTTCCCACGAGAACGAGCCGTCCTGGCCGAAGTTGATCGCGCGCAAGAAGTAGTAGCGGAAAGCGTCAGCACCGAAGTGATCAATGATCTGACTCGGCGCGATTCCGGTGAGCTTGCTCTTGCTCATCTTCTCGCCGCCGACCAGCAGCCAACCGTGGGCGAACACCATGCCCGGCAACGGTAGTTCAGCCGCCATCAACATTGCCGGCCAAATCACGGCGTGGAAGCGCAGGATGTCCTTTCCGACAAGGTGAACGTCAGCTGGCCAGGTGTTGGCGAACTTTCGGCCGCCTTCACTGGTCGGGGAGTCGCCGAGCCCTACGGCCGTCGCGTAGTTGAGCAACGCGTCGAACCACACGTAGATGACCTGATCGGGATCCCACGGAACGTCAATTCCCCAGTCGAACGTCGACCGCGAGATCGACAGATCATCGAGACCCTGACGGATGAACGACATCACCTCGTTGTAGGCCGACTGCGGCTGCACGGCGTGTGGATTGAGTTCGTAATGCTCAATGAGTCGATCGGCGAATGCCGACAATCGGAAGAACCAGTTGGTCTCGCTGACAATCTCGACCGGTCGACTGTGAATCGGACACAGCAACTGACCCTCGAGCTCACCCTCGCCCGGAAGTAGATCGCCTGCGAGCTTGAACTCCTCGCAGCCCACGCAGTAAGGCGCTTCGTACTCGCCCTCGAAGATATGGCCGCCGTCATGCAGCTTCGTGACGAAGTCCTGTACGCGACGCGTGTGGCGCGTCTCAGTCGTGCGAATGAAATCGTCGTTGGCCGCGTTGATTGTTTCGAGTACCGGCCGCCATGCGTCGGTGACGAGCCGGTCGGCCCACTCCTGGGGTGCGAGTCCATTGGCTTCTGCCGCGCGCATCACTTTCTGGCCGTGCTCGTCGACACCGGTGAGGAACCACACGTCCTCGCCGCGCTGACGATGCCAGCGAGTGAGCACGTCACCCGCCGTCGTCGTGTACGCATGCCCGATGTGTGGTGCGTCGTTGACGTAGTAGATCGGCGTTGTGACGTAGTACGCCTTACCGTGAGCCCCAGCCATGATGTGATCCTACGGGCCACCGCTGGTCAGGATGTTCGCGGCTTGGCCGCCACCATCGCGTCAAATACTGCTCGGCGCGGTAATCCGCTGGTGCGTGCGACCTCGCTGATGGCTTCGCGCCGATCGGAGCCGAGGGCCACGAGCGCCTGAACACGCGCCACTAGGTCGTCGCCCGAGACCTTTTCAGATGAGGCATCGGCTCCCGCCACGACCAGCGTGACCTCTCCGCGCACCCCGCCTTCAGTCCACGCGACGAGTTCGGAAAGCGTTCCGCGCACGACTTCCTCGTGTGTCTTGGTGAGTTCTCGACACACCGCGGCCGCGCGCTCACTTCCGAACGCTGCCTCCAGAGCCGTCAGCATGGCTGCAAGCCGGTGCGGCGCCTCGAAAAACACCATCGTGCGACGCTCGGAGGCGAGGTCGGCAAGGCGTGCCGAACGCTCCCCACTGCGCCGGGGGAGGAAGCCTTCGAAACAGAACCGATCAACGGGCAGTCCGCTGACAGCGAGGGCAGTGGTGACAGCCGAAGGGCCCGGTATGACGGAAACGTCGACGCCCTCTCGCACCGCAGCCTCAACGAGGCGGTAGCCAGGATCACTCACCGACGGCATTCCGGCATCAGTCACGAGCACCACCAGCGCCCCGCCGCGCAGCTTTTCCATCAGTCGAGGAAGGCGCTCGCGCTCGACCGAATCGTGATACGCCACCACGGGCGCCGCGAGCGTGGCCCCCAGACTGTTGGCCAGTCGAAGCAGGCGGCGGGTGTCTTCGGCAGCGATCACATCGGCCGACTCGAGCGCGCGGCGCAGGCGCGGTGACGCGTCGTCGACGTCGCCAATCGGGGTCGCCGCGAGAATCAGTCGTCCCGTCATGCGTCCACCGCCTTGTGATGAGGATCGGAAACGTACCATGGTGCGGTGGCCGTCATCGATATAGCGACGCCGCCGGGTCCGGCCCCCGAGGCTGCAGCCGTGCGGCGGTCTGAGCGCGCGGCCGCAATTCGCGAGCGGTTGGTCATTCCGATGCCCACCGATCGGCTCGCCGGCTGGCTCACTGCCCTCGGAATTTCGGTGTTCGCCGCCATCTTGCGTTTTTGGGATCTCGGGCAACCGCACGCGGTGGTATTCGACGAGACGTACTACATGAAAGAAGCGTTCTCGATGCTGCGCTTCGGCTACGAGCGACGCACTGTCGACGGAGCCGACGACAAGATTCTCGCCGGCAATACCGATGTGTTCACCACGGCCGCCGATTTCGTCGTACATCCCCCACTGGGTAAGTGGGTCATCGCGTTCGGCGAGCAACTCTTCGGAGTCACCCCCTTCGGCTGGCGATTCAGCATGGCCGTACTCGGGGTGATCGCGGTTCTCCTAGTCACTCGCATCACGCGCCGGCTCACCCGCTCAACGTTGATCGGTGCCGCTGCCGGCCTACTGATGGCCATCGATGGTCAAGCCATCGTGCACAGTCGCACGGCGCTTCTCGATCAGACGCTCATGTTCTGCGCGCTGGTCGCGTTCGGTGCCCTGCTACTCGACCGCGACTTCATGCGGCGACGACTGGCCAATCTCGTCGACATCGAGGGACCCGGACGTACCGCGATCGCGGCAGGGCTCGGCCCTTGGATGTTGTGGCGTCCGTGGCGCATTGTCGCCGGCGTGTTCCTTGGCTTCACCATTGGCACAAAGTGGTCTGGGCTCTGGTTCCTGGCGCTCTTTGCGCTACTCACCATCGCCTGGGATGTCGGCGCGCGCCGCGTCGTCGACATTCGCCACCCCCTGGTGTCGATGCTCGTACGCGATGCCGTTCCGGCCTTCGTGTATCTCGTCGTCGTCGCCGGCATTACCTATCTTGTGACCTGGACCGGCTGGTTCCTCACCGACGGTGGCTGGGATCGCAACTGGGCGGCGAGTAATCCCACCGAAGGGCTGCTGTTCCTTCCCGAGGCCTTACGCAGTTTGGTGCACTACCACCTTGAGGCATGGCATTTCCATGTCGGATTGACCTCGCCGCACTCATACCAATCGAACGCGTGGAGCTGGCCGGTTCAGGGTCGACCCACCTCGTTCTACTACGAGAGTTACAAGAACGGTGAGAACGGCTGCACGGTCGACAGTTGCAGTGCCGCCGTCACCGCACTCGGAAACCCCATCATCTGGTGGGCGGCGACCGTGGCGCTCGTCCATCAGTTGTGGCGCTGGATCGCTCACCGCGACTGGCGCAGTGGCGCAGTCATCGTCGGCTTCATCGCCGGTTGGTTCCCTTGGTTGCTGTTCCAGGAGCGCACGATCTTCACGTTCTACTCAATCGCCTTCCTGCCCTTCGTCGTGATGGCATTGGCGATGACCCTCGGCACAATTCTGGGCCCCACACTCGCTTCACCAGCGCGACGTATGTGGGGTGCGATGTTCGCCGGCGGCATCGTGCTGCTGGCACTGGCAGTCAGCGGATTCTTCTATCCGATCTGGACCGGACAAGTGGTGCCGTATGAGTACTGGCACATCCACATGTGGTTCCCGAGTTGGGTGTAGCGGTTCACGAACCGCTGAGTGTGTGCGATTCACGCATTCTCTGGGCAAATCGGTGCGTAAAACGCATCACTCTGCCCAGAGAATGGGCAATCGAGGTACCGGCGCGGCATTCACAATTCGAACGCGCCATCGGAACAACAATGAGGGGCACCGGGAATGAACCCAGTACCCCTCACGTGGTGGAGCTGAGGGGATTTGAACCCCTGACCCCCTCGATGCGAACGAGGTGCGCTACCGGCCTGCGCCACAGCCCCTTGAGTTCGCGACTCTACCAAAGGGCTAGTCGTTGACAGCGCGCGGTGCGCTCTGGTCAAAGAAGTCCGCGGAGCGCCTTCCGTGGGTCTCAGCTGCGAGTTGATCGAAGAACGCATCGTCATCGATGCCGGCCGAGAATTGGTCGAACACAGCGTCTTTGGAGAAGGTGTCGGCGGCCTGCACGCGGCGCGCTTCCTCGACCATTGCCTCACCGCCCCAGTCACCGGTGTGCGTGAGATCGATGACGCGCGGAATGCGGCTGGCTCGGGGTGCGGACACATACGTGGGAAGTGGAGCGTTGGTGGCTTCCCAGCCTCGATCGACTTCGCGGGCCAACTGCGCCTCGGTGGGGTGCACTGCGCGGCGAACTTCGGGAAGTTCGCTGGACGTGTCGGCCGGCCGAACCGTCGACGTCGTCGCGTAGCGACGTTGCTGCTGCGGAGCCGACGCAAGCTCGCGCTCGCGCTGAGCTTGATGGGAAGCATGACGCTCATGTTCACGACGCTCACGAGATTCGGCCGCGAGCGCCTGCTGGCGAGAAATGAGACCGAAACCACCGAGCAGGGCGGCCGGCAAGAGCAGGAACCACAGGGGCAGGACGTCAAGCAGCGCCAAGATGATCGCCCCGGCCATCAGCCCGGCCAGTACTGCCATCACCAAACGACGACGCGTCGCGGCCAGCTCGGCCGCGGTTGGCTCATGCCACTCGTCAGTAACATCCGAGTCGTGCGTATTGCGCACTGCGGTCTCCCGAGGGTGCTGAGCAGAGGGCTTCGACCCCCCGCTACTTCGGTATTCGCGGCCAGACAACGAGGTCATTGCTGCCCGGTACTTATCGATCTGTCGTACCTCTCCCGTACGGTCGTGACTGCGAAGCCACACCGGAATCAGTACAAGAGCCCATAGACCAACGATCACGGCGTAAATAAACCCGGACCCCATGCCACCACAATGTAGGTGCCATTCACCCTTTACGGTCTCATTGGTGAACGGAGAGTAACGGCGTGTCGCACATCGAGCAAACGCAGTTCCAGTTGGCCTATCACAACGAGGCTGGATTCGACCCCCGCCAACGAGCCAGCAGACCACCGGGCACTTCATCGGAATTGAGCGCGAAACTCACGTGATCACGCCATTCGCCGTCGATGTGAAGGTAGCGAGGGCGCACTCCCTCCCGCCGGAATCCAAGCTTGTCGACTACTCGTAAGCTGCGCTCGTTCTCGGGCCGCACATTGACCTCAATACGGTGCAACTGCAGGTTGAACCATGCGTGATCGCACACCATCGCGACCGCCGTCGGCGCGATTCCTTGACCGGCCACGGCCTGATCAATCCAGTAGCCCACGTAGGCGCCACGCAGTGAGCCCCAGGTGATACCACCCAGAGTGATTTGGCCCACGAAACGATCATCGTGAGTAATCGCGAAGCCAAGATTGCGGCCCGCTCGCGCCTCATGCTTGAGCAGGCGCACCATCGCGCCAAATGACGCCGGTCGATCACTGTCGGGTCCGGGCAAAGTCGACTCCCACGGACCGAGCCACTCAGCATTACGGGCACGCACCTCGCGCCACGCCGTGGCATCGCGCTGCCGCAGCGGCCTCAGCGTCACAGCGCCCTCGGTTAATGACACCGGCCACGACACCCTCATGTCGTCGGCCCCGTCAATGGGATCACAAACAGCGACGAACCCCGCTCAACCGTGGAGACGTCGGCAGGGATGATTCCCAAAGCAGTCGACTCGGCGAGAACGGTGAGCGGTTCGACGGCCGGGAGTGGCGCGAATTCAAACACTCCGTCGGTCACGTCGATGAGTCCGAAGCGAAATTCCTGACGCCCACGGGGTGATGTCAGCGCCATGCGCACGCGCGCCTTCACTGTTTGCCGGAAGGGAGTTGGGTCAGCAGCCAGAACGCGAAGAAACGGGCGAAGCAGCATTTCAAAGAGCGCGTAGGCGCTGAGTGCGCTCACTGGGAATACGAATACGGGTGTCGAATCGTTGCCAATGCGTCCGAATCGGTGGGGGATCGCAGGCTCGGTGGCAAATTCGAAGGCCGGAACCTCGCCAAGGTGGGTGAGGGCTTCATCGAGAACCGGGCCGATCGTCTCTTCCGCGCCGCCGATGATGACGAGCACATCAGCGCGCACCAATTGATCCTCGAGCAACTCACGCAACGTGCGGGGCTCCACGTGGTGGATGGAAGCGCGGTAGACCTCCGCACCGGCTTCCTGACTCGCGGCGGCGACGACCAGTGCCGTGGCCGCAGTTGGACTGGCAGGTTCATCACCCAACGACAGCACCACGACGCGGGGCCGCGGCGCTACCTCGATTGCAGTGATTCCGGCGCTGGCAACGCGTGCCAACTGTCGCGTGGTGACGAGCGCGCCCGCCGGAAGGACGACGCGGTCGGGTTCGCCGATGGTGCGGGCCACGACGTCGCGAGCTACGAAGCAGCCAATGGCTTCAAGCAAACCGACATGAATGGGCTGTAGAGATTCCAGGCCCGTGAACAACTCTCCAAGTTGCTCGTCAACCGTGCTTTCCATCGAATCAGGCCAGGTCAGCAAAGCCGCCAGCGACCAACGCTTCGAGCCAGGCGCGCAGTGGCGGACCCAGATCGTCGCGTCGAGCAGCAATGGACACCACGGCCTTCAGGTAGGAGAGCCGATCGCCTGTGTCGTAGCGCAAACCGTCGAAGACCACACCGTGAACCTCGCCTCTCTGCGCCAGTACACGCAAGGCATCGGTGAGTTGAATCTCGCCGCCCTTGCCCGGTTTGGTTTCGCGCAGGACCGAGAAGACATCGGGCGACAGAACATAGCGACCGATGATCGCGAAGTTGCTGGGGGCTTCATCGGCCGACGGCTTCTCGACAAGATCAGAGATGCCCAGGATGCCGGGCATATCGCTGGCCTTCACTGCGGCGCAGCCATAGAGCGAAATGTCTGCCGGCGGCACTCCCATCAGGCAGATGACACTGCCACCGAGTTCGCGCTGCACCTCGAGCATGCGCGGCAGAATGGGATTGCTCTCGTCAATCAAGTCGTCACCCAGCAGTACGGCGAATGGTTCATCACCGACGTGATGCTCGGCCTGAAGCACCGCGTGTCCGAGGCCGAGCGGCTCACCCTGACGTACGTAGTGGATGTGTCCCAACGAGGTCGGAAACTGCACGAGCGACAGCCGGTCAGAGTCACCCTTGGCCGCTAGTGCGCCCTCAAGCTCGGCATTGCGATCGAAATGGTCCTCAAGCGACCGCTTGCTCTTTCCCGTGATGAAGAGCAGGTCATCAAGGCCAGCGGCGACGGCCTCCTCGACCACGTACTGGATCGCCGGCTTATCAACAACCGGCAGCATCTCCTTAGGCGTCGCCTTCGTGGCGGGAAGGAAACGGGTACCGAGTCCCGCAGCAGGAATGACAGCCTTAGTGACGCTCATGGCACCAGAGTACGGGCCGACCGTGCGGTTTCCATGCGCACGTCACACGACGACAATAGGAAGGTGAGCCACACAGACGACGACGACGTCAAGGCAGTACTCCGCGCGCGCATCCGGGCTCGTCGTCGGACTTGGAGCGAGTCGGCCACACCCGAGGCGCAAACTGATCGGGCGCAGCGCATTTCAGTCGCCCTGATGGCTGTTACCGAGGTCGCGGGCGCCTGCCACGACGGTCGGGTGATCACCTGTTTCGCAAGCCTGCCCACCGAGCCCCCCACAGCCGCGCTGCTGCAACGTCTTCACGATGCCGGAGCGACCGTGCTGCTTCCGGTTATTCGACCCGACCGCGTGTTGCACTGGGCGCCGTATTTCGACGCTGCCGCGCTCTCGCCCGCGGTACTAGGAATTCTCGAACCCACCGCCGACAGTGTGGTCGCCACATCCCCCGCTGAGTTGCTCGCGTTGGATCCCGCTGTTCTGATCATTCCGGCACTCGCCGTCGACAGCACGGGCGCGCGACTAGGACAGGGAGGCGGCTACTACGACGCGGTACTCGCTGACCTTCCTTCCCATGGCGGTCCCACAGTGTTGGCACTCGTCGGCGAAGACGAAGTGCTCGCATCAGGTGTCATTCCGATGGGCTCTCACGACCGCCACGTCGACCGGTTCATTACCGGCTAACGCTCAACTGGCCACCGCGTACGCCGCAGCAGCGGCGAGCACACCGCACATCAACGATGCGGCTGCATAACCAATACCTCGCCACGACCGTGGTTCGCCGCCAGGCACGGTGCGTTCCAACACCTGAGCTGCAAAACCGCTGAATGTCGTCAAGGATCCGCAAAAACCGATGGCCAGCAGCGTCATCCACCAGTCCGACAAGCCGCGCGACACGGTCAGTGCGAGCACCACACCCACTATCGCCGATCCCACGATGTTGACGGTGAACGTTCCCCATGGCAGCTTCGATCCGAATCGATGTGCCATCAGTCGCTCGGTCATGTAACGCAGGGGTGCCCCTACCGCTGCACCGAGCGCGACTGCCAACGCGAGTGCCGCGGTCATGCTTGGTCAACCATCGATTCGTCAATGCCGTGCGCCTGAGGCCACAACTGGCGTCCGAGTGCGATACCAAGGCCCACGGCGAGCACACCAACGATGACTGAACCGATGGCGTACGCGAGCGCCTGTGCCGCGTTACCAGCAGCGAGCATGTCGCGCGTTTGCATCGACAACGCCGAGAACGTGGTGAAACCTCCGAGGATTCCCGTGATCGCAAAGGGTCGAACCCAGCGGCGGTCAACCCTCAGCAGCGCTTGCAACAGCAGCCCGAGCACGAACGCGCCGAGCATGTTGACCGCAAAGGTCGACCATGGCCAATCGCCCGTGGCATGAGGAATGAGCACATCGATTTCCGCGCGTGCCAGGGCACCGATGACGCCGCCGAGCGCGACGGCCGGAATCAGATCGGCGTCATGCGCCACTGCTTAGGCGTCCCGCCGCGCAAACTGCACGAGCCCGATAACGCCCAGGCCCACCACCCACGCCAGGAACACGACCCCGCCGCGCCCAAGGTCGTCACCTCCGTTGAGAAAAGTCTGCCCGGCCGAGATGGGCAGGTACTGAGGTAACCACGGAAGCCGATCAACAAGACCGGCCGAAGCAAGCGGCTCAACCACGGCGCCGAGAAGAAGCGGAATCACCACACCGAGCACGAGGTTGCGGGTGATCAGGGTGAGCATGAAGGCCAGGATGCTGTAGCCAATGAGGAACAGCCCCGCGCGCAGTAACTGCAGCCACGTTTCAGAGGTCACAGGGTCAATCGCCACTCCTGCGATCTTGACCACGACGAAGGCAACCAGCATCGAGAGCAGGTACAGCGCGACAACCCACAGCACAACCACGATCAACTTGGCCGTGAAGATCAGCCATCGTCGCGGGTACTCGCTGAGCGTGAGCCGAATAAGGCCGTACCGATACTCGTGCCCGAAGGATTGCGCGGCGATTGTCGTCACGAAGATGGCCGAAAGAAAATTGGTGCCGGCGATCATGACCACACCGAGCGGCACCGATCCAGAGTCGATCATTTCGCCGCTGCCGTCGCCCGGATCACCGAACGACCCCTGAGTCACTTGGGCTACCAAGTAGGCGACAAGCCCCGTGGCGACGAGGAACAACGCGGCGAGAACATACGTCGAACGAATTGAGGTGATGCGCCTCCACTCGTAAACCAACGCGGCGCTCATCGGGCATCTCCGTCGGCCGGCATGGCACCGGGATCGCCGCCGGCTGCGAAGTCTTGCGATTCGCTAGTCAGTTCGAGGAAGGCGTCCTCAAGACTGGCCTGTCGATTCACCAACTCGCGCACGGCGATTCCGGCAGCAAACGCGATATCGCCAATGCGATCGGTGCCCGCACCTGTCACAGCAAGTGCTTCGGGCGTTTCGGCGGCGACACCGAGACCCTGCGCCCGAAGTTCGGTCGCAAGTCGCACCGCGTCACTTGAACGCACGAGGACGTCGTTCTTGGTGCTGCGCGATACGAACTGCGACATCGATTCGTCGGCGATGAGTCGGCCGCGAGCGATCACCACGAGGTGGTCTGCCATTAGTTGCATTTCACTGAGCAGGTGACTTGAGACCAACACCGAGTTGCCGCGCTGCGCATAGTGGGTCAGGAAGTCGCGAAGCCACTGAATCGACTGCGGATCAAGACCATTCGCCGGCTCGTCGAGCAGCAACACCTTCGGCTCAGCGAGAATTGCGGTAGCCAACCCGAGCCGTTGCCCCATGCCCAGCGAGAATCCACCTGGCCGCTTATCGGCCACGCCTTGAAGGCCCACGAGCTCAAGGACCTCATCTACACGCGCCCGACTGACGCCAGCCTCACTGCCCATCATGCGCAGGTGCGCTCGCGCCGTGCGCTTGGGATGGAAGAACTTGGCGTCGAGGTGTGAGCCCACCACCTTGGTCACTGGGCGATGGTCGACGAGCTTCTTGCCCTCATACAACGTCGTGCCGGTGCCATGGTCGAGACCGAGCATCAGGCGCATCGTCGTCGACTTACCTGAGCCATTCGGCCCGAGGAAACCCGTGATGTGTCCAGGGCTGACACGGAACGAAAGCTCGTGTACCGCCTGAACGCTGCCATAGGTCTTGGAAAGGGACTGCACATCAACGATCACCCTGTATTCCTACCCTGCTCGAGGCCCGAATGGACGCATCGGGGGCAGATAGGTGACAATTGGCACTCGGCACCTGTGAGTGCCAACCATTGGCTGACCCCGCACGCATTCATCAGAACTTCAGAGGACACAGTGCCGACTTACCAGTACGTATGCACCGACTGCGACACCCCACTCGAGATCGTCCAGAGTTTCAGCGACGACACGCTCACCGACTGCCCTGCATGCGCAACGGGTCGACTTCGCAAGGTCTACGGCTCGGTCGGCGTGGTATTCAAGGGTTCGGGCTTCTACCGCAACGACAGCCGCTCAACGTCGACCAGCACCAGCCCAGCCTCTACTTCGAGTGGGTCCGACTCGTCGTCATCGTCAAGCGACTCCTCCGGCAGTTCGAGCAGCGGCTCGTCTGAAGGCGGCAGTTCGACTCCCGCCAGCACGCCGGCGACGACCACCCCCAGCGCCCCCTCCACCGCTGCCGCTTCCTAGCACGCCGGGCCTGTGGACAGCGGCTGTATCCACAGACCTGATCGCCTTACGGTGACCGGGTGCCTTCTCTCACCCTCACTCCACTGACCGGCCTGTCGCGTACCGTACGACGTCACCGTCGACTTCTCGCTGCACTGCTCGCGGCGTGGGCGGCATATCTCGCCCTCGGCATCATGCGCCCGGATGCGCCGCCACATCGATCGACGGTGGTGTCGGTGCACGATCTCGCTGCAGGAAGTGTCGTGCAGGCTGACGACATCGCCCTCCGACCATGGCCGGTTGAAGGAGTCCCTCCGGGAGCACTGACCGATCCAGCCGAAGCCGCGGGGCGAGTGGCCGCCGTTGCTGTGCCCGCAGGAACTCCTGTCACGACAACATCGGTGGTCTCACCACAAGCCCTCAGCCGCCACATGACGGCATCGGGACGTGATGGGGTGGCGATTCCCATTCGACTGTCAGACCCCTCGGTAGCCGCGCTGCTTGCACCGGGAGATCGCGTTGACGTGTGGTCCAGTCGCGAAGGTTCGGTCCCAGCAGTTGCCGTACGGGTTGCAGCGTCGGCCGTCGTACTTGCCGTGCCTCGGCCGACGAGCGGTGGACTACTGGCCACGTCAGGGGCCTCAGCGCTCGTGGTGCTCGCTGTCCCGCCTGCCGCCGTTCCCGCCTTGGCATACGCAACCTCCTCGGCGCGGCTCACCGTCACAGTTCTTGCCGCCTGACCGACCGCGATTCGACTGGAACCGCGCGCGGCCGCGCACTAACGTTGTCTCACCGCCACTTCGCCACTGACAAAGGACGAGCTCATGCTTAAGGGTTTCCGAGACTTTATTCTGCGCGGCAGCGCCATTGAGTTCGCCGTCGGTGTTGTGATCGGAGCGGCATTCACCGGTCTTGTCGATGCGCTCATCAAGGGCTTCATCGATCCGCTCATCGCAGCACTCTTTGGAAAGCCCAACCTCGACGCGTTCGGCAATTTCACCCTCAACAATGCCGTCTTCAGCATTGGACTTATCCTCACCGCGATCCTGAACGTGATCTTTGTCGGGTTCGCGCTCTACTTCTTCATCGTGGTGCCGATGAACAAGCTCAACGAGCGCGTCGGCGGCGAGAAGATCGACTCAGAATCACCCGAGGTCGCGTTGCTGCGCGAGATTCGCGATGCCCTGCGCGCCCAAGAAGGCACCGTCGAGGATGACGTGAACGACGCTTGAGGTCAGTCGCCATGATGCGGGGGGCGCTCCCGCAGGTAGTCCTGCTCGGCGCGTTCGTCGCCCCAGCCCTCACCTGATTCGTCACGCGTTATTTCAGGTAGCAAGGTCAACGCCTCGAGGGAAGCAGCCGCATCAACAGCACTCGATTCCGTCGCTTGCTGAGCCGCCTGACCCGAACTCTCGACGAGCGGCTCGTCGACATCGGACATGATCAGCTCGTTGCGTCGATGAGGGCCGGCCCCGTCGCCGCACGCACCTCGTCAACGGTGACGCCAGGAGCTGTTTCGCGCAGCACCAGACCATCAGGAGTGACATCGATGACGGCGAGATCGGTAATGATGCGCTGCACCACACCCTTGCCCGTCAGCGGCAAGTCACACGACTCAACGATCTTGTAACTACCGTCCTTGGCGACATGCTCCATCATCACGATGACGCGCTTGGCGCCGTGCACCAAGTCCATGGCGCCGCCCATGCCCTTGACCATCTTGCCGGGAATCATCCAGTTAGCCAGGTCGCCATCAGTCGAGACCTGCATGGCACCGAGAATGGCGGCATCGATCTTTCCGCCGCGGATCATTGCGAAACTCACAGCCGAGTCAAAGTACGCCGCACCCGGAAGCACGGTCACTGTTTCCTTGCCAGCATTGATGAGGTCGGCGTCGACATCGGCCTCCGCGGGGTAGGGGCCCGTTCCGAGGATTCCGTTCTCGCTCTGCAGAACGACGTGCACGCCCTCGGGCAAGTAGTTCGGAACGAGCGTCGGAAGGCCGATACCCAAGTTGACGTACTCGCCGTCATTGAGTTCGAGCGCAACGCGCGCCGCCAATTCTTCGCGGGTCAGTGTCATCTCAGCCGTCCTTCCGCACGGTGCGACGCTCGATGCGCTTGTCAGCTGCTTGCGCGGGCGTCAGGGGGACAACGCGCTGCACCATCACGCCGGGGATGTGAACTTCGTCGGGGGTGATCTCACCTGGCTCGACGAGTCGCTCGACTTCCGCGATAGTGATGCGCCCTGCGCATGCTGCCAACGGGTTGAAGTTGCGCGTGGACTTGTCGAACACAAGGTTTCCGTGCCGGTCACCGACACTGGCGCGCACGAGGGCGAAGTCAGTGACGATTCCGCGCTCAAGCACGTATTCACGCTCAACGCCATCAAGTTCAAAGGTGCGTACCTCTTTGGGAGGTGATGAAAGTGCGATGCCACCGGCACCGTCGTAACGCCATGGCAGTCCACCATCGGCGACCTGCGTTCCGACACCGGCAGGGGTGAAGAACGCCGGAATGCCCGCGCCACCAGCGCGCAGGCGCTCGGCGAGGGTTCCTTGCGGAATGAGTTCGACCTCAAGTTCGCCTGACAAGAACTGCCGCTCGAATTCCTTATTCTCGCCCACATACGACGACGTCATGCGCGCAATGCGCTTGGCCTGCAGCAGAACACCGAGTCCCCAGTCGTCGACGCCGCAGTTGTTGCTCACGACCGAGAGGTCGGTTACGCCGGCCTCCAGCAGGGCCTGGATGAGAACCGATGGAATACCGCAGAGTCCGAAGCCGCCAACGGCGATAGTCGCGCCGTCGCCGATGTCGGCGACTGCTTCAGCGGCTGATGCCACCACCTTGTCCATGACAACCTCCTGTTTGACGCCACCGTGCGGGGGAACGCATTCGAATCCTAGGGTGTAGGCATGACCGACTCCTCACCACGTGTCCTGCTGTTCGGTGCTTCCGGATACACGGGCAGACTCACTGCACTCGCTATGGCCCGCCGCGGTCTGCGGCCAGTACTTGTCGGCCGCTCACGTAGCAAACTCGAAGCTGTTGTGGGTGAGATCTTGTCGGCGAAATCCGTCGCAGGCGGGCTTGAGATTGCCGATGTCACTGACCCTTCCTCATTGGCAGCAGTGGTACGAGCCGGCGATGTGTTGGTCTCGACCGTCGGGCCCTTCGTCACCATGGGTGAGCCCGCCATCACCACCGCCATCAACAAGGGCGCGCTTGCGTACATCGACTCAACCGGCGAGCCACCCTTCATCCGCCGTGTCTTTGAAGAGTGGGGACCGCAAGCCGATCGTGCCGGAGTCGCGCTCCTCACTGCCTTCGGCTACGACTACGTGCCCGGAAATCTGGCGGCTGCACTCGCATTCCGCCAGGCAGTCGATGCGGGAGTCTCACCCGTACGCGTTAACGTGGGCTACTTCGTGAAAGGCACCATGTCGATGAGCGGCGGTACGGCCGCGAGCGCGGCCGGCGCGCTCACCATGCCTCACTTTGAATTCACGCGTGCACACCTGAGCACAGTGCGCGGCGGCAATTCGTGGCGCAGCTTCGATATCGACGGCACGCAATGGGACGGACTCTCAGTGGGCGCCACCGAACACTTCACAGTGCCGCGACTGTCGCCCACCATTACCGAGGTCAACACGTACCTCGGCTGGGCCGGCAAGAACACTCGGCATGTCAGTCGACTGTCGGGAGCTACGTCACTGGTCGCCAAGATTCCCGGATTCGATCGCGCGCTCGGTGCACTCAGTTCGCGCACCGCGCCTGCACCCGGCGATGGGCCCTCGGAAGAGACTCGATCACAGGCACGCACTCTCGCGGTTGCCGAAACCTTCGACGGCGTCGGTCGCCAACTGTCGCGAGTGGTGGTCGAAGGACCCAGCCCCTACGACCTCACTGCCGAACTTCTTGCTTGGGCTGCCGATGAGTCGCTCGCGGGGCATCTCACGCGAACAGGTGCCCTCGGCCCCGCCGATGCATTCGGCGGACCCGGTGCCACGGTTGCCGCCAGCATCGAAGCCTTCGCCGCCGGTTGCGCCACCCTCGACCTCTCCCCCCCCGCCCCCTACCCCCCCCCCCCCCCCCCCCCCCC
>JAPLAU010000028.1:0-157714 GCA_026393115.1 Actinomycetota bacterium | reverse complement strand
CCCCCCCCTATTCCGCCCCCCCCAAAAAAATCCGCCCCCCCTAATTCCGCATGGGGGGACACTCAGCACGCATAGACGCAGTTTTTGGTACCCCCATGGATGGCGAATTCCACGAATTACGGGAATTCCGGGAATTCCGATCGCACCGTTAGCCTGCTGTCGTGTTGGAATCGACGTGGCTGCCTCTCGCTGAATCCCACGCTCGGCGCGTTCAACCATGGATCACCAATCGACTCGCCCGGCGTGCGCGCGGCCAGAAGAACGCGATCGACGACTTCCTCTTCGACTACTACCCCTACTCACCGGGGAAGCTCGCCACGTGGCATCCCGGTTATGGCGTCGTGTTGGAAGGTCCGCGCAGCGCTCAGTACGAAACACTCACTGGCTACCGCCAGGTCGAGACCGGAGTCACCGCAGATCTCAACTGGCTCGCACCACGCAGACCTCGCCTCGACCTCGCACTGCGCATCCTGACCACAACACCGTCGCGCCCCGCCGTCACCGGTTGCTTCGGACTGCACGAATGGGCCATGACCTACCGACTCACCCAGGACGAACTTCGCCACGCGTATCTGCCCATGCGCGTGACACCGGAAGAAGTACAAACCACAGTTGATTCGATCGGCCTGCGATGCACCCACATCGACGCCTACCGGTTCTTCACCGCCGAAGCGACTCCCCTCAATGAGCACCGACCCACGCGCGACAACCAGCCCGACATGGAACAACCAGGCTGCCTGCACGCCGCGATGGATGTGTACAAGTACGCGTTCTGGTTCTCGCCGCTCGTCGATTCCGACCTGATTCTCGACTGTTTCGAAAATGCCGCCCGCGCGCGTGAACTCGACATGCGGGCCTCGCCCTACGACATGCAACCCTTCGGGCTCGACCCCATTCGCATCGAGACCCCCGCGGGCCGACGCGAGTACGCGGCCGAGCAGCGAGCTCTCATGGCTACGACTGAACCCCTGCGTACACGACTCGCCGCGACGCTGGGCACGCTCCGCGACGCGCTCACTGCGCTCGACCCCTCGTCCGTGTGACGCCCCGCTCCCCCTCTCTTCCCCCCGCGCGAGTCCATCACTTAGCCGGGCTAAAGCGCGGTCGAAGGACGCTTAACCGATGGACTCGCGGGGAGAAGGGGTTCAGGCATGCAGCGGCTTACCCACGATTCGGAACCGACACCCCCATCGCTGCGTCATATCCACCGGGTGAGCAATCGCCACACCCACGCATGCTCACATCCGGAGGACCCATGACCGGCACGGCCGCTCGCCGATGGCTCGGAGCCGCAGCCGCCGGGATCATCGCCTTCGCAGTGCCCCTCGCACTCACCGCCGCCCCGGCTCATGCCGAAACCGGCGCCTGGAAGGCCATCGCCTCAGGATCGGGCCACACGTGCGCAATCGCCGACGACAGCCACGTCTATTGCTGGGGTGACAACACTCTCGGCCAAATCGGAGCCCCCTCCACCATCCCCGTAGCCCCGGCACCCACCGAGGGCAGCACAGCCAAACCGGCACCCGCCCCAGCTCCGGCCCCCATCCCGACCCCCACCCCCGTGGAAGGAGCGGTGGCCGGCCAGACCTTCATCGCCATCGCTGCGGGCGATAACCACACCTGCGCCCTCAGCAGCGACCACAAGGTGCTGTGTTGGGGCGCTAGCGGAAACGGCCAGCTCGGCAATGGCGTCCAGCCCACCGAAGGCGGACCCACATTCTCGGCAACAGCGGTCGACATTGTCGGAAATCTGGCCGGCTTGACCGTCAACTCGCTCGCTGCCGGTGGCAACACCTCATGCGCGATCACCTCCGACGGAGTCACGTACTGCTGGGGTGACAACTCGGCCGGACAACTCGGGATCGGCGCAGCCGGTCCCCCGCGCGCGACGCCCACCGGCGTCAGCACCCGCGGCGTGCTGCGCGACCGCACGGTGACGCAGGTAGCAGTCGGAACCGACCACGCCTGCGCCGTCGACTCGACCGGCATCGGCTACTGCTGGGGCAACAATAAGTACGGTCAGATCGGCTCGGGTGTCCCCCACCGCGGCGGTGAGGGTGGCCAATACCTGCTTCCGACGAAACTCGACCCACTGTTCACAGCAGCCAACAAAGTGAGCCACATCAGCGCGGGAAGCTCGTTCTCGTGCGCGACAGCCACACCATCAGGAAGCAGCATCGCGATCGCGTATTGCTGGGGCGAATTGATCAAGGGACGCCTCGGCGACGGCTACAGCGGAACGAATCAGGATGCCTCCGTTTTCAGCCCCACCGCGGTTCCCACCAAGCAAGCCGCTGACCCCACCAAGGATGCCGTTCTTGCCGGCCGCGACTTGAGAGCGGTGAGTTCAGCGGGCGCCACCACCTGTGTTCTGGATCGAGTGGGCAGCGCCGTGTGCTGGGGCGACAGCGAAACTGGTCAGGTCGGAAACGGTGAGGCCGGCAGTCCCAAGCCTCTTCCGCCGACCGCGGTCGTCACGGCCCGCCCGTACGCAGGGGTTGGCCTCGCGGGCATCTCCGTGGGCACCAATCACGTGTGCGGTGTGAACGCGGCGAAGGCCGGAGGCGCCGCCTCCTGCTGGGGCAGCAACGGCACTGGACAACTGGGTCTTGGAGTGCTCAACACCACGGTGACGGGCACTCCGCGGGCAGTGATTTCGGCCACAGCCTCGCCTTCACCCGCGCCCACGTCCTCCGGCGGACCCACCGACCCGGCCACTCCTGACACCCCCACCGCCTCCTCGGGTGGGGGCTCGTGGGTCACCACTTTGCTCGCATTCCTCGCCGGCGTCGTGGTCGCTAGTCTCGGAGCCGTACTCATCTCGCGCCGCAGGGCTCCGACCGCCTAGCGGGTCGACCGTTCCTGTAGGCGGACCGATCGGTGACGCACGCTGGTCAGGTACGGAATGCTAGAGGTCGACATCTCGCGCGATTACCAAGGAGCTGGCATGGGCACCGAACTCCCCTTCTTCGGCCACATCATTGATGGCGAGGAGGTCGGCTCGCTTGACGGCGCCACCTTCGCCGACGTCGACCCCTACACGCGCGAACCCTGGGCGACCATTGCACTCGGTGGCAAGGCCGACGCAGACCGGGCAGTCGCGGTCGCACGCAAGGCGTTCGAGGAAGGCCCCTGGCCGCGAATGGGGTACGACAAGCGCCACGCGCTGATCCACCGACTCGCCGACCTCATGGACGAGCACGCCGACGAACTGGCGATGGCCGACACCCGAGACATGGGCAAGCCCATCACGCAGGCCAAACACGATGTGGCCCGCAGCGCCTGGAACTTCCGCTTCTTCGCTGACCACGCGCGAATGCGTACGTCCGACGTGTACCCCATGGACTCCGGTCACCATGCCTACACGCGCTATGACCCGGTTGGCGTCATCGTCGCGATCTCGCCGTGGAACTTCCCGCTGATGCTGGCCACCTGGAAGATCGCTCCTGCACTGGCATGGGGTAACACCGTGGTTCTCAAGCCCGCCGAAGACACCCCCACCTCGGTGACGATCCTCGCGCGGCTGGCAATCGAAGCGGGATTCCCGCCTGGCGTGTTCAACGTGGTGCACGGCTACGGCCCCGACTCTGCCGGTGCCGCGCTCACCACCAACCCCGACGTTGACCGCATCACCTTCACCGGAGAAAGCGGTACCGGCAAGATTATTTCGAAGGTGGCAGCCGACAACCTCACGCCCGTCAGCCTCGAACTCGGCGGCAAAGGCGCCAACATCGTCTTTGATGACGCCGACATCGACAACGCCGTTCACTGGGCCGTCGAATCAATCTTCCGTAACGCCGGCCAGGTGTGCCTCGCGGGTAGCCGCCTCTATGTGCAGCGCGGAATCTACGAAGACTTCCTGGTCAAGTACAAGGCAGCTGCCGAGGCGATGATCGTCGGTGACCCGAAGGATCCTGCAACCCAGTTCTCGCCGGCGCTCGCTAGCGAAGAGCACTTCACCAAGGTGTCGAGCTATCTCAACGAGGAATCATTCGGCGGCGGGCACATGCTCACCGGCGGACTCAGCGAAGGTTGGGGCGTCAAGCCCACGATCATCACCGACGCTGGTCCCGATGCACGCGTCGTCAGAGAAGAAATCTTCGGCCCCGTTGTTGTCGCGACTCCCTTCGACACCGAAGAGGAAGTACTCGCCCTTGCGAACGACACTCGCTACGGACTCAACGCCATGGTGTTCACCGAGAACCTCTCGCGTGCCCACCGCATGGCAGCGCGCCTCAATGCGGGAACGGTGTGGGTGAACTGCTTCTTCATTCGCGACTTGCGTGCACCATTCGGCGGTCAGGGTGACTCTGGCGTCGGACGTGAAGGCGGTGACTTCAGCCGCGAGTTCTGCACCGAACCCAAGGCTGTGGTCATGCAGATCACGCAGTAGCGCACCTCACGCGATCATTGCGCCGGAACCCCTACTCGCAGCACGCGCATTTGCAGAATCAGCAACGAGTAGAAGCCAACCAACGTCAGTAACTCAAGCAGCATCGCTTCGCCGAGTTTCTCAACAACCGCCGCGCATTCAGCATCGCTCAGGTCTCCGCGCGATGCCAGTTGATCGGTCGTGTCGACTACAGCGCGCTCGAACGGGTTGACGATGACTTCGTACCTGCGGTCACGCACCCCGGCCATTTCTACATCGGTGAGTCCGACTGCGCGGCCAATTGCCTCATGCGCGTACCGCGCGAAATCGGCATTGCAGTGAGCGGCCACTACAAGAATCGCCAATTCTCGGGCGCGACTCGTCAGCGACGCGTCATCGCGCATCGCGTCGCCGAGGTCTTGCAGAACGGCGCCAAGAGCGGGCTGGTGAAGGTAGCCGTTGAATGGGCCTTCCAGCGCCCCCGATGAGTCGATTACTTGGAAAAGCGGCGGTCCCTGAGCCTGACTCGCAGACACGATCCGGTCGTACAGAATCTGCTGCTCATCGTTGAGATCGGCCGGGGTCAGTCGCCGCACGCGCGCCTGGTGGTCGGTCGCCTCTTGGTCGGACACGTCAACCTCCGGCAAATTGAATGAGACGATGAATGCGTGCGCAGGCGTAGAACAACAGATCCGTTTCACGAACCATGGGTTCAGTGGGTACAGTCTCGCGGCATGGGAGTGACGGGTGCAAGAAGGCCGGCGCGTTCACGTTGGCTCGCGTCCGCAACCGTCATTTCTGCAACCCTGATGGTCACAGGATGTACCGGCACCGCATCGGATTCGAGTACGAGTAAAGGCTCACCGACCCCCACGTACACCCTCAATGCCAAAGCCAATCTCAGTAAGCAGTCGATCGTCGTCAGCAACTGGGCCAATTACATGGCGCCTGACACGGCCGCTGATTTCACCAAGAAGACCAAAGCGAAGATCTCTATCGTGAAGCACGCGACCAACCAAGAGGTCGTCGAAACAATCACCGAAGGTGACAAGAATCTCGACGTCGCATTCGTCTCCGGCCCTGACGCGCAGCAGTTGAACGCGGCCGGCCTGCTCGAACCGATCGACCCGAGGCTCATTCCCAATCTCTCGAAGCTCTCGCCGGAGACGCGCACGTTGGCGTTCGATCCGGGCAACACCTTCAGCGTTCCGTATTCGTGGGGAACCACCGGAATTTGCTACCGCGAGGATCTAGTGGGGCAGGCGCCGACGTCGTGGAGCGACGTGCTCGCACCGAGCGACTCCAACGCCAAGAAGGTGCTGATGCTGTCGACGCAGCCGTGGCTCAATCTTCCAGCAGCAAAGTCACTTGGGTTCAGCGTCAACACCACCGACGCTGGTGAACTCAAGGAAATCGAAGCGCAACTCCTCAAGACAAAACCCCAACTCTTGGGCTTTGACGACACCACTTTCATTGATCGGCTCGACAGCGGTGCGGCACATATGGCGGTCTCATGGGACGGCTGGTGCAACTACGCGACGAATAAGCAGGTGAAATTCGTTCTTCCGAAGGAAGGCTCGAATCTGCAAGCCGACACGATGGTCGTTCTCAAGGCGAGCAAGAACAAGGAGGCGGCGATGGCCTTCATCAACTTCATGATTGACGATCCTGCGCAAACGTGGATGACGGACAACATCTTGTACAAGAGCCCCAACAAGCGCGTAGCCGAGGCGGCCGCTACGTCCCTCGGTAAGGACTTCCCCAACATCGCCATGCCGGCCGCTGAGTTAGCGGCACAAGAAGCATTCGTCGATATCGGCGCGTCCGCACAGACTTACGCCCAGATCGCCCGAAGGGTGACTGGTCGCTGACTCTTGCACCCGATGTGACTGATCCCACGTCGAGTTGGGGGATGATCCACCCCTCGCCACACGCTCTACGAGTAATGACTTCTCTGTTCCAACGGCTCAGCGCCGCGGTGCGGCATTCTGATGCCCGCGTCGCGGTGCTGTCTGCGGCCGCCGCGGCGATCGCTTTCGGTCTCGGTTCCCTCACCCCGGAAGTGTCGGCGGTCGTCGCTGCGATTACCGCACTCGTTTCAGTGCGTCCCACGTTCCACGGCTCGATGCAGGAGGGCCTGCGTCAGGTACTTGGTGTCGCGTTCGGCGGCGCATTCGCCTGGGCCGCCTTGCATGTGGTCGGCTACTCGGCGCTATCGCTCTTCCTCACCGTGATCGTCTGCTTCATTGCCGCACACCTGCTGCGGCTCGGTCATGACGGTGCGGTCGCCGTTGGGGTGACAGTGATTCTGGTCGTCGGGCCGCACTTCAGCCCGGAGGCCGTTGAGACTCGCTTCCTCGGAGTGATCGTCGGTTCTGCAGTCGCACTCGCGGTGTCGTTCTTCACCCGCCCCGGCACACCCCATGGTCGCGCGCTTGCCGACGTCGCTGACGAGGCAGATCGCACCTCCGAACTCCTTGTGACCATTGCGGCAACATTGGAATCCCACGAAGGCCGCATCAACCTTGACACTGCCCGCGAATGGCTGGCGGAGGCCGAGGACATTCTCGCCAGCACCGGGCAGATTCACCACGACGCGTCTGACGCTGTCGACGGCGCCCGGTGGACTCCGCTGATCGCCGAAGATGACGCTCAAGCCGTGCTTGAGCAGGTGCGTATCACTGAAGGAACCGCACTCACGGTGGTCAGTATGTGTCGCGATCTCGTCGCCTCGGCCGGTCTTGGCCAGTCCATTCCGGCCGAGTTGGCGGCCTCGCTTTCTGACGTATTGCTCGCCACCGCGGGTGCCATTAGTAGTCAAAGCGACAGCGCACGCACGAACCCTGCCGAGACCTTGTCGGAACACACCGGGCCTGTGCGCATCGTCACCGCCACTCGTCGCGAGGCGGTCGATCATGTGCGCGGGGCCGACGACACCACTCCCCTCCTACTTGGCGGGTCCATGCTTCGCGACTCCGAGAAGATCACCGAACTTCTCTCCGGGCACTAAGTCCCGAGGTGGCCTAATTGCCACTCGCTGCGAGGGCACGGCGGCCAGACTGACTCCATGCCCACATTCCGCACCGTGATTGAACCCTTCCGTATCCACTCGGTTGAGCCGATTCACATGACGACTCCCGAGCACCGGCTCGCCGCTCTCGATCGCGCCGGGTACAACCTTTTCAAGATTGACGCACAGGATGTGTTGATCGACCTACTCACTGATTCGGGCACCGGCGCGATGAGTCGCGACCAGTGGGCGGCCTTGCAGCACGGAGACGAGTCGTACGCCGGCTCACCGTCGTACTACATCTTCCGTGACGCGGTACGGAATCTTTTCCCCTTTGAGCATGTGATCCCCACCCATCAAGGTCGCGCTGCGGAACGCATTCTCTTCAGCGTTCTTGGTGGCCCTGGAAAGGTCGTTCCGAACAACACGCACTTCGACACCACGCGTGCGAATGTTGAGTACACCGGCGCGACCGCAGTTGACCTCGTCATCGATGAGGGACGCGATCCCCAAGCAGATCATCCGTTCAAGGGCAACATGAACGTTGAGGCGCTACGTGCGTTGCTTCTAGAACGAGGCGATGACGTTCCCGTCGTCTTTATGACCATCACCAATAACAGTGGTGGCGGACAACCGGTGTCGCTCGCGAACCTGCGTGCTGTGAAGGCTGTGTGCGACGAGTTCGGAAAGTTGTTCTTCCTCGACGCCTGCCGCTTTGCCGAGAACGCGTGGTTCATCCGTGAGCGCGAAGAGGGACAACACGATCGCGATGTCGTCGACATCGTGCGCGATATCGCGAGCTTGGCCGATGGAATGACGATGAGCGCCAAGAAGGATCCAATGGGAAACATCGGCGGCTGGCTGGCGATGAATGACGATGACCTCGCGGCCGCCTGTCGTGAGCTCCTCATTCTCACCGAGGGCTTTCCCACCTATGGCGGCCTCGCGGGCCGTGACCTCGAAGCGCTGGCGCAGGGCCTGAAGGAAGTTGTTGATCACGACTACTTGAACTACCGCATCAGGTCAACGGCGTATGTGGGCGAGGCGTTGAAGCAGATCGGAATCCCGGTGCTGTCACCCGTCGGTGGTCACGCTGTCTACATCGACGCGCGCGCGTTGCTTCCTCACATCGATCCGCTGCAGTACCCAGGGCAGGCGCTCGCCGTCGCACTCTACGAAATGGGCGGCGTGCGCACCTGCGAAATCGGCACCGTGATGTTCGGGCAGCAACCCGACGGTTCAGAAGTCGCGGCGGCCCTCGACCTCGTGCGCCTCGCCATTCCTCGACGCACCTACACGCAGAGTCAGATGGATTACGTGGTCGAAGTGTGCGAGTTGGTGGCGGCCACATCCGAGCAACTGAAGGGCTTCCGCATCGCCGAGGCGCCGGCCACACTGCGCCACTTCACCGCGAAGTTCGAGCGGGTAATCTGAGTCACCCCCGGCCCCGTAGCTCAGGGGATAGAGCATCGGTTTCCTAAACCGTGTGTCGCGCGTTCGATTCGCGCCGGGGCCACTGGCGTAACCGTTGTAGTGCAACGGTCCTGGGCCTCCGTGGGAACACCGCGGGGGGCTTCCGGGATGCAGCCCGGGATGCAACGGGCCTGACCGCACGAGAACTCGCTTGAGTTCACCCGGACAGCAATTCGAATCTGCGGCACCGTCGTCTAGTAGGGCAGGTTCCCCTCCCGCCCCTGACGCGCGGGAGCACTACATGGCACGCAACGCAGGAGATGGCCGTCGACGACTCAACGGTCGAGGGACGGTCTGGGAAGATACCAAGGGTGGCTGCTGGCGCGCCCAGTATCACGATTGGGCAGGTCGCCGTCGCACGTTGAGCGCTGCGTCCCGAGCCGAGGCCGAGTCGAGACTTTCCGAAGCTGTAGCGGCCCGCGACCAGGGTCGACTCCCGTCGGAGACTCCAGCCCTCGGAGAGTGGCTGACAGAATGGCTGGAGCAGCATCTGCACACCCTCGCCCCCTTCCGGCTGCATTGACAGAGGGGAGGAGGGGGAGGAAGAATCAGCCAAAACAAGACCTGCTTCCACGGTGAACAAGCGGACCAGACTTGCGGGTGCCCAACTTCCTCCCCTCCCTCCACCCTCGACACGATGCCTGTGGGCTAATGACTCGATCCGAATGAGCGTGTCATTGGAAGCGTCCTTGCGAGCCCTCAAGTGACGGGATCCCGGCGGCAAGCGTGGTCATTTGGGTGCCGACTGCCCTACTCCGGAGCCGGCAGGCGAACCCGTCGGGAGGCACTCGGGTCCTACGTGAAGACACAAACCGGCTGCTGAACTTGTCGACCTCGACAGATACGCACCGGCAAGCTGCTCTCTAGCGTGATGGCAACCCAACCGATGGATCCCCGGAGGAATCATGAGCGAACAGAGTCCCAGGAGCCCACTCGACTCCCGGCCTTCTCGTCGAGGCTTGTTCAAGTTCAGAGCATTAGCAGTCGGCGCCTTCTCTGTAGCGAGCCTGTTGGCTGCATGCGGTGGCGCGGGATCGAGCGCCACCTCCACGACTGGAGCTGCTACGCAGACTTCCACGGGACCACTCACCGGCGAGGTGAAGTTCCTGAACCTGACCGATTGGATAGGGCCTCACACGGTCGAGGACTTCCAGTCGAAGAACCCCGGCGCCACTATCACTCAAATCGCTGAGGACATGACATCCTCCTCAGGGCCAGCAGCCGTGGTCATCCAGAACCCATCCGCTTACGACATGGTCTTCCTCGACGCAAGCGGGCTCGGGCAACTCACGGCGGCGGGTCAGGTTCAGCCCTACGACACCGCAGCCATGCCGAACTACTCGGCCATTCTCCCTGTATTCCAGAAGGCTTTCCCCCAGGGCGTTCCGCTCGACACGGGACAAATCGGCATCGCCTATCGCAAGGACAAGGTCTCGGAGAAGATCGCCACCTGGAAAGACTTCTGGAGCGTTGTTCCGAAGTACCCGGGTAAAACCATCCTCATCGACTACGACCGAGACGTGATTGGCAACGCCCTGATCATGCTCGGCTACTCGGCTAACTCAACGAATACGGACGAGATCAACAAGGCGAAGGATGCGGTACTCGCGATCAAACCGGCGGTTCAAGCCTTCAAGGTCCTAGATATCGCGAAGTCGCTAGTCGACGGGTCTGCCTACATGACAATGGGGTACGACTTCGAAACGGCGGCCGCCATGGAGAAGAACCCGAACATTGCCTGGGTGGCTCCGCCCGAGGGCCTCGTGGCCTATGTCGAGGGATGGGTCGCCGTGAAGGGAACGCAACACATGGACATAGCGCAGAGTTTTACCGACTTTCAGCACAGTCCTGATCAGTACAAGTCTTTCGTTGACACGATGGGCGTTCCGAACGTTCAGGGGCTCAAGCAGCCGCCCATCATGGACCCTGTTCCTCAGGCTCAGTTTCTCCAGTACCTCGGCCCTGAAGCAACGCAAGCGGTCGCTGATGCTTGGACGCAGATCAAGAGTTAATTGGTGACCGATTCCAGTTCCGCAGGTGCGGCCCGCCAGCGCGCGGGCCGCACCTTGCGTTGGCCGCTAGCCGCTCCGACGCTCATCGTCTGGGCGACGCTATTTGCAGTTCCAGTAGCCCTGCTCATTCTGTTCTCGTTCGGCCGCATAGACCCGAGCACGTACAAGGTTTCGTTCGGTTGGACTTTCAGCAACTACAGCAAGCTTTTAGAACCAGTCTACGCGTCGATGCTTGTACGCTCCCTTCTTATCGCTGTGGCTTCGGCCTTCATCTGCCTCTTAGTCGGATTCCCGACGGCCTACTTCATCAGCCGTTGCCAAGGTCGCCTTCAGCAACTTCTTCTGCTGGCCGTCATCATTCCCTTCTGGGTCAGCTTTATCGTGCGTACGTATGCTTGGGTGAGTTTGCTCCGCAACGGCGGTCCCGTCGAGGCACTCCTAAGAGGACTGCACATTGGTTCGGGAGCACTGGACATCCTGTACACACCCGGGTCAGTCATGGTTGGCATGGTTGTCAACTATCTGCCACTTATGATCTTGCCGCTCTTTGTCGCGTTGGAGCGGGTCGATCCAAGCTTGGAGTTTGCTGCAGCTGACCTAGGAACACCTCCGCGTCGCGTGCTCACACGAGTGGTTCTGCCGCTGTCTGTGCCAGGGGTGGTCGCTGGCGTAGTTCTCGTGGCCATCCCCGCCGCTGGAGAGTATGTAGTGCCAGCCATTCTCGGAGGTGGAAAGACCTCGATGTTCGGAAACGTGATCTTTGATCAATTCACCAAGACCGGCAACTACCCGTTCGGCGCGGCCTTGGCCGTCGTGTTCATCGCGTTCCTCATGCTTGCTCTTGTGTTGGCTCGTGTCGCTATCGGTAGCCGCGAGGATGTCGTCTGATGGGACGCATCCGACTGTCCTTCGGCCTGATCACCGTTGTGGTTCTGGCATCGCTCTATCTACCCATTGTCTTCGTCTTCATTAACGCGTTCAATGCGGATGAAGAGTTGCTCGGCTGGGGCGGCTTCTCCACTAGCGCCTTCTCGAAAGTGCTGTCAGACGCTCGACTACGACATGCGTTCCTGACGTCCTTCACGATCGCTATTTCTGCGACTGTCGTGAGTTTGGTCGTGGCCGTCACAGCCGGGCTTTGGGCTCGGCGAGCAGGCAAGATCGGCAGGGCAGCGCTTGGGTTCAGTGTCTACTCCCGACTCGTGCTCCCTGAAGTTGTTCTTGCCGTTGGGGTCTTCGGACTCCTTCGGAAGATGGACCTGCCTCTCGGTCAGCCAGCGATAGTCGCTGGCCACGTGGTGTTCCTTTCAGCGCTCGCCACTGTCGTGGTGCAAGCGAGACTCCGGACCATGAATGAGACACTGGAGCAGGCTGCAGCGGACCTAGGTGCAACCCCACTCCGAGCCTTTCGTCGGGTGACGTTGCCGCAGTTAATGCCTGCACTCCTCGCAGGCGGGCTCCTTGTCCTCACGTTCTCACTGGATGACTTACTACTGTCTCAATTCCTTGCCGGGTCGAATGCAGAAACCGTGCCCATGCTGCTACTCGGCCTCATCCGCTTCAAGATCACCCCCGAGGCAAACGCGATTGGTGCGTTGATGATGCTCATCACCGTAACCATTCTCGTTCTTGCCGTTGCGGTCGTCGGACTGCGCAGTGGCGTACTCAGCGCAATCACTGGCTCGAACCAGACGGAAGGTGACCAGGAATGAACGACTCCAAATGCGCGATCTCGCTGCGGGAGGTCAATCGAACGTTCGATGATTTCGTCGCGGTGAGGGACTTGAGTCTGAATATCGCGGACGGCGAGTTCTTCTCCTTGATCGGCCCTAGTGGGTGTGGCAAGACCACGACTCTTCGCATGCTTGCCGGACTTGACTCTCCTACTTCGGGAAGCATTGAAGTCCACGGGAAGGACATGGTCGGAGTTCCGCCGTACCGGAGACCAATCAACACGGTCTTCCAAAACTATGCGCTTTTCCCACACTTGACGGTCGGGGAAAATGTGGCCTTCGGCCTACGCGAACGTAAGACCGAACGACGCGAGATGGCTCGGAGGGTTGGTGAAATTCTTGAGCTCGTTCATCTTCCTGGCAAAGAAAAGCGCAGGCCCCGGGAACTGTCCGGCGGGCAACAGCAACGAGTGGCTCTGGCACGTGCACTCGTTCTCAAGCCCGAGGTTCTGCTCTTGGATGAGCCGCTCGGTGCGTTGGATCTGAAACTTCGTCGGTCGATGCAGGGTCTAATGAAGGAGATTCAGCGAGAGGTTGGAATCACCTTTGTCTATGTGACTCACGACCAGGAGGAGGCATTCTCGATGTCTTCTCGCATTGGGATTATGAATCGCGGAATCCTTGAGCAAGTCGACACTCCTCAGGCCGTATATCGACGTCCGGCCTCGGCATTTGTAGCGGACTTCGTTGGCGCATCAAATCACGTCACCGTCGAGGTGCTCTCGGTGGCGGGTACGCGCTACCGCGTCGCGGCCCCGACCATTGGGACAGTTGATTGCGACGGAGTCGATGGCATCGCGTCGGGTAGTACTGCAGCGATGGTGGTCAGGCCGGAACTGATTTCAATCGTCGACAGCGGCACAGGAGCCTCACTTTCCGGAACAATCAGGGACGTCTCCTACAACGGCCCGACGGTCGACTACCTGGTAGAAACCGGTTTGGGAACGTTTGCGATCAAGACAGATGGACAACGGCTCGCCTCTATCGACTCATCAGTTGGGATCACCTGGCCGGCAAGTGCCTGTTGGTTGGTCCCGATGCCTTCTGAGCTCTCGGCGAACGAAACTTCAGAGGAAGCGACGTCGGCGTGAGTGCGGCGGCATCTCCGGGTGGTACCACTTCTGTGATCCCTTAGCGGTCCTATCCTCCTCGGGGAATCCTTGAGCGGACCAATGTCGCAAGTACCCCAAGCAGCCGCCGTTAACCGAGCCGACAACTTCGACGCCGACGGGCAACAGATCGACGCACCTGCTAGCGGACCGACCGCCACCTGCTCACGACCGAGGCCATCGCCACCGACTCACCCCATCGAGGCCTTGAGGAGGTGTCGCCGGGCATCATGCACTCAGGTACGAACATTCCAGACTCACTCGATCCATGCCGTCGGGTCCAATCGAGCCAGGCTCTTCGTGAACGCACCGGTCGACCTATCCGACGCCTGATCAGAGTCTTGGCGGATCAGCGCTCGGAGTACCGCCTGACCTCCCAGAAACCGGAACGGTTCGGGCGGGAGTGTCAGCTTGGGAGTGCTGGTGAGCGGGTGGGTCGACCACTGGTCGTCGACCCCTAATGCGAGGCTGGCCAGAATCTTGGCGCCCAACTTCGAAGGGCCGACCCCGTCCCCCGAGTAACCGGCTCCGATGAACACCCGAGGGTGTCTTTCCCACGCCACGAAGAAGGGCAACGAATTTGCGGAATACTCAACCGGAGCCCGCCATCGGAATTCCGCCGGCTGGGACAGTCTCGGCAGAATGCTGCGCATGCGAGCCAGTACGAGTCCCTCGTTGATGGCGTCGGAGAACATATCGTGGGCACCGCGCGTTGCCCAGCCAACCCCAAGTCCGCCCTTGCCGAACAAGAGCCGGCCGTCAGTGGTGGTCCGCCAATAGTTCAGAAGGCGACCCTGATCGGAGACTCCGAGCCCGGAGGCGAGAGGACTGTCTGACCATGCCATCGGCCGCGTTACGACGGTGTCCGAGGCCGTGATCACCATGTGGCGGCGCACCTGTCGGAAGCGAATCGCCCATGCATTGATCGCCACAACGACTGCACCTGCGTTGACCACCCCTCTGGGGGTGTCCACGGAGAGGCCCCCTCGAGTGGAAATACGCGTCATCGGCGTGTTCTCAAAGATTCGGACGCCGGCCTGGAGGGCAAGTTGCCGCAAGTATCGTGCGAGTCGCGCAGGTTGGAGAACGGCGCACGTCGGGTCGAACACGCCAGCACGAACGTCGGTACCAGCGAGTTGAGAAGCGTCCGCCGCGCCAAGAGCTCGGAACGGAAATCCCGGAACGCCCTCAAGCTGCTCAAGCAGTGACCCCCAAGCACTGTCCTGCGCGGAGTTGGTACTCACTGACAACCAGCCATGAGCTCGGAGCCCAACGTCGAGGTTGTGATCCTCAATTAGCGCAACGATTTCAGACGCAACTGCTGACGATTGTCTCGCCACAGCAAGCGCGTCGTCGGTGCCGAACGTCGCCACGAGACTGTTGTACTTCGGCCAAAGATTCATCAAATAGCCGGCGTTAGTACCACTTGCTCCACTGCCGCAGACGCTAGCGTCGAGGACAACGACATCAAGGCTTGAGTCGCGCCGCTTCAGTTCAAGTGCAGTCCAAAGTCCGGTGAATCCGCCGCCCACAATCGCGATGTCGCAATTCCCCTCGATCTCGAGCGGGCGAGCGGCTACTTCCCAGCCCTCCTCGTGCTCCAACGCTTCATGCAGCCAAAAGGAACGCTTGGTCACCCTGGCTGCGTCCATCCGAGCACCACCTCGACCCACGTATCGTCATACGACTCAAAGCGCGGGACGCCGCCCGTGTCCGGCGAAGACGTCCACCGGTAGTCAACCCCCGGATTGTGGAGAGTGCGCCCAGCGGCATCGAAGAACTGCGGGCTTCCCCGAACTTCAGGCGCGGCAGCCACCCTCCAGTCGCGATATATAGATGCCCGCGAGGTTCCCTCTTCGAGCCGACGTGACAACAGCTCCGCATCGAGCACATCGATAGACTTCGCGACTTCAGTTATCACCGAGGGGATACCGATGCATCGACCCTCGGCATAGAACGCGTGCCTCAAAGCGGCATCCAAGGCATCACTACCTGTGAGACCGCCAACCTCAGGCGATTTGGCCGCCTGAACGGCCTCCATCGCCAGCAGAGTCGACGACGGGTAGTGCCAGGACGGACTTCCCCATGCCCGCCACCCTGTGTCAGGGACCAACCCGACGATCGCAATCACCTCCGCATCGATGATCGGTCGAGGCGTCGGACGTTCATTGAACAGTTCCAACGGGAACGCGCGGTGGTCGACTAGGAGTGTGTAACCACGCTGCGTCGCAGCGTCGCGCAGTACGTGCAGCGCCAGGCTCGCCCAGGGACAACCAATGTCTGACCAGACGGTCACTACAGAACTATCACTGTTGCTAAGGCCGGTCACCGTGGTGTCACCCGTTCGCGAATAGATAGAGACAAGCCGATGAGCGGCATGTCAATCACTCGGCAGCGCATTGCGAACCCCTCTTCCGGTGGCAGCCCATTCACACGTGCTGGCGGCGACACTAGTTCTCCCGTCCACCGCCCCGTTAGCCCTAATCGCGGCAACAACGTAGTGACACTTGTGTGATTCCGAAATCTGAGTTGACGCGCACCTTGGATCGCACCAAGATGGGTGAAACCGGGCCGTCGCGCCAGAATCGCGATGGTGTCGCCGTCTAGAATCGCAGCGTGAGCACACACGAGGATCTAGCGCGCGTCGCAGCGGTCATACGATTGCGAGTGCCGGAACTCGTCGAGCGGATTCAGCGTCGCTCGCGAGCCGAGGTGCCTCAGTTCTACGCAGGCGACGACCCCGGGCTCACAGCACTGGAGGGTCCCGCGATCGCCGACTCCCTTAGCGACATCCTCGACGGACTCAGCGAACGCCTCGAGGCGCCGCAACATGTTCCCGTTGGGGCACTCAAGGAGGCAAAGACAGCGGCTCAGGCAGGCATAGACCTCAACGACCTCATCCGCACTTACCGCGTGGGGCAGGCGGTCACTTGGGACTGCTTGATGGAGGTCTCCAACACCATTATCGAGGAGCCCGAGCAACGGCTCGAAGTTCTTCGACGAGCAGCCGCCTACCACTTTGACTGGAACGACACTGTTGTGGCGGGGGTGATTGAGGCGTATCAGGAGGAGTACAAGGCTTTCTACTTCAAGTCTCGCGATCGCAAACGGCGAGCGATTATCCGCGACATCCTCCGTGGCCTCACAGTCGACGCTGACTCCCTGAACTACACGTTTCGAGGTCAACATCTAGGTGTCGTCGCGTGGGGTGAATCTGCTGAGTCCGCAGTTCAACAGATCGGATCACTTCTCGGAGGGGAACAAGTAAGCATCACAGGGACGGACGGCACGGTTCTCAGTTGGGTACACAACGGACAACTTGCGAACAGGCTTGTCCGCGTAGGCGCGAGATTCTCGCCGCCCAATGGAAGTTACGTCGCGATCGGCGACATCGCATCTGGCCTCGACGGCTTCCGGCTGACCCACCGTCAAGCGTGGCAGGCCTACCGCGTCGGACGGATTCTCCGATCGCCCTACACGCGGTACGCCGATGTGGCGCTCGAAGCTCTTGCCCTGCGCGATACCCAGTCGGCTCGCGACTACGTGCAGTACATACTCGGCCCGCTTGATCCACAGGACTCAAGATCCCAGGTGCTCCTAGAGACGCTTGAGGCCTACTTCGCCAGTGGGCAAAACGGAGCACTGACCTCGCAAAAGTTGGCCGTCCACGAGCGCACGGTGGCGTATCGACTGAAGTCAATCGAGCAGAAGCTTGGGGTTCACGTTTCCTCCCGTCGCGACGAATTGTCGTCGGCTCTGCGGTTCGCGCGGATTCTCAAAGCCGGCGATGCCCTAGGCGTCACAGACACCCTGGATGAGGACGGATCGAATCCGCCCATCTGACATTTCCGAATCCGGTAAAGACCAGGCCCTCACTCTACGCCCGGCGCAGATGCCTAACGGCGAGCTCGGCCCGATGCTGAAGGGGTGAAACCGGCCAGCTTTGAGTACGTCGCACCTGCCACTGTCCCCGAAGCCTTGCACTTGCTGGCCGACGACACCGTCGACAGTAAGGTGCTCGCCGGCGGTCAGAGCCTCATCCCGCTGATGAACCTCCGACTTGCTGCGCCCGAGAGGCTCATCGATATCAACAACCTCCGAGATCTCGCCTACATTCGCGACGACATCAACGGCCTGCATATTGGTGCAATGACTCGCCATACCGACGTTCTTGCTTCGACGAGCGTCCGGCAGATGACACCCCTTCTGCATGAGGCCGCTGGATTCGTGGCGCACTCGCAGGTAAGAAATCGCGGCACTCTTGGCGGCACGCTCGCGCACGCCGACGCAGCCGCCGAGATCCCCGTTGCGCTACTAGCGAGCAACGCGGTAATCACCGCCCGCTCGATCGAAGGCGAGCGCCAGATCTCCGTCGAGGACTTCTTCCAAGGCTACTTCAGCACCACGCTGCGAGCTGACGAACTAATTGTCGATGTGTTCCTCCCGGCTATGCCGCCGCACGGCGGCTCAGCCTTCAACGAGTTCTCGCGTCGTCGAGGCGACTATGCCATCGGAGGTGCCGCAGTCGTTCTTGTCTTCGACGACCAAGGCATTTGCGAATCGGCCCGAGTAGCGCTCCTCGCCGCGGGGCCGCAACCGGTCAGGGCTCCCGCTTCGGAGGGCCTCCTCGTCGGCCACCGGCTCGACGGAGAGTTGATCCTGGCCGCGGCCAAGGCGGCCGCGTCGAGCGCCAATCCGGTGACCAGTATTCACGGTTCCGCAGAGTACCGTCGGGCCGTCATTGAGGAGATGGTGGCACGTGGGTTGCGCGAAGCCACCCAACGAGCGGGAGTCTAAAATCATGGTCAAGGTGACGATCGAGATCAACGACGTGGTCCACGATGCTGACGTCGACCCACGCCTGCTCTTGTGTGACTTCCTCAGACACGATGTGCGCCTGACTGGCACGCACGTGGGATGCGAGCAGGGCTCGTGCGGCGCGTGCACAGTACTCTTCGACGAGCTCCCCGTGCGTTCGTGCACCATGCTGGCGGTTCAGGCGGATGGGCACGCAGTGCGGACGGTCGAGTCGCTCGCGAGGGACGGTGGCCTCAGCAAGCTTCAACAGAGCTTTACGGATTGCCACGCACTTCAATGCGGATTCTGCACTCCCGGCATGCTGATGACGCTCACTCCGCTGGTGGAATCTGGCCAGCGGCTCTCCGACGCCGAGATCCGTGAGGCCATCTCGGGCAACTTATGCCGGTGCACGGGCTACCAGCAAATCGTTGATGCCACGCGTCACGCTCTAGATGGTTGATCGCCCGGGTTCACAACAGTCGGCTGTCGGCCAGCACGGGGAATGCTTCCCTCACAATTGACACCTGGCTGAGGTCGATGTCCACGACAAGCACCTCAGAATCAGGACCCGCAACAACAAGGCTCTGTCCACCCGGATCGATGACGCAACTCAAACCACCCATCTGCAGGCCAGCGTGCTCCCCAGCGGTGTTGCACAGCACCATGAATGACTGGTTCTCAATGGCTCGCGCCTTACCGAGCACCACCCAATGCTCAACCCGCGACATCGGCCACGCGGACGGCACGAGTATCAACTCCGCACCCCCTCCTACGAGGCCACGGAAGAGTTCTGGAAAGCGAAGGTCATAACAAGTGGCGAGCCCGACGACGGTGCTGACTCCCCCAATCTGGGCGCGGATGACGGTCACGTCATCGCCGGGCTCCAAGAGCTGCGGCTCGCCTTCTGAGAACCCGAATCGGTGGATCTTGCGGTAACTGCCCAGCACGGCGCCGTCGGAATCGATTAGCACTGAAGTGTTGTACAGGACGGGCGTGCCATCAGGCTGACAACCCGCAAACTCCACCAAAGACCCCATGTGAAGTGTGCTCCCAATACTCCGCGCGGCCTCCTGCATGCGACCGACAAGCTCGCCGTCGAGGGGCTGGGCAGTTTCGCGCCACCCGGCATACGCGAAACCACCGTTGAACCACAGCTCCGGCAGCACCACCAAGTCAGCCCCAGATTGGTCGGCAAGCAACCGCTCAACACGGGATAGCCGAACGTCCGGCGCCTCATAGTCGTCGTACGCGATCTGAAGTACGTGCACACGGACCATTAGTCGGTGACCTGGCCGATCGCCCGAAGCACATCCTCGGGGGTAATAGGAATGTCGCGCAGGATGGCTCCAAAGGGAGCGATGGCGTCGTTCACCGCGTTGAGCACCGCGGCCGGAGCGGCAATCATCGCCGACTCGCCCATGCCTTTCGCGCCGTTCCAAGTATGAGACGACGGCGTCTGCAGATGCTCAATCTTGAAGACAGGTATCACGTCAGCGGTGGGGAGGTGGTAATCCATGAGCGTCGTGGTGGTCAACTGTCCGGCATCGTCGTACAGAAGTTGCTCAAAGAGCGCCGCCCCAATGCCCTGAACTGCTCCGCCACGGATCTGACCGTCGACAATCCCCGGGTTGATGACCGTTCCGCAGTCCTCGATGACATACATCGTGTCGACGGTGACGAAGCCGGTGAATGGATCGACCTCTACCAGGGCGGCCTGGGCGCCGTTGGAGAACATGGGCCGACCGGCGTCGTAGGCGAAAGTAGCCTCCAGGCCAGGGTCGAATCCTTCGGGCCAGACCGAATCGTCGAAGTAGACGGAAGTGGCAACGTCAGCAATAGATACAGAAGCCTCGCTGTCGCCGCGCACAGACGCCCTCCCATCGGCTAGCTCGATGTCGTCGGTCGATATCTCGAGCATGTTCGCCGCGACAGCGAGCAACTTGTCCCGAAGCGGTCCGGCCGCGCGACCAATCGCCCCTGCTGCGATGATCGCGCCTCGGCTGGCCACAGTTCCGCTCCCATAGGTGTGGCGTGTGGAGTCGCCCGCGATAACAGTGACATCCTCTGGGCGAACTCCCATCATGTCCGCAGCAACCTGGGCAGCAGTGGTGCGGTTTCCTTGACCTTGGGTAGTCAGACCCAGTGTCACGGTCACGGTGCCGTTCGGATCCATTCGCACCGTGGCAGTGTCGTGATAGACATCTGGGAGGCCGTGTGCCTTGCCCATGGCTGTACTCTCGCCCGTACTCTCGACGAATACCGAGATGCCTAGGCCGAGATATCGGCCCTCCGCTCTGGCAGCCAGTTGACGCTCACGGAATTCCTCGTATCCGACCATTTGTTCGAGTCGGTCGATCGACTCGAGCCAACTTCCCTCGTCGTAAGTCACTCCCTGCCCATTCACCCACGGCAGCTGTTTCACGACGTTGAGCCGGCGGAAATCGAACGGAGACATGCCAACGGCTCGGGCGGCCTCATCGATAATCGCCTCGCGTGCATACGTACCGGCCATGTAGCCCACGCCCCGATACGCGCCAACTGGGGCCTTGTTCGTCGCCGCAGCCTCGTACGTGTACTCGAGCGTCTTCACGTTGTAGACACCTTGCGGTGTCACAGCCGCAGCACACCAAGGCTCAACCGCCATGCTCCACGGCGGCTGATGGAATGCTCCGCCGTCTCCAAGCGCTCGCGTCCTCATGGCCGTGATGTGGTTGTCCGAGTCCAGCGCCAAGGCAATGGTGATGAATTGCTCGTGAGCTTGGCCGGCCACCATGAGGTTTTCGCGTCGATCTTCGACCCACTTCACCGGGCGATTGAGTTCACGACTCGCCAAGGGCATGAGCAACTCCTCCACGAAGAGATGCGCCTTCTGCCCGAACCCGCCACCAGTGTCAGGGGTCAATACTTCGACAAGGTTCTCTTGGATCCCCAGGTATGCCGTGACGAAATATCTGATCAAGTGCGGCATTTGGGTCGACGTCCAGAGCTTGAGTTCCTGGCTCGCCCAGTCGTAGCTGGCGATGACTCCACGAGTCTCCATGGGCGTCGGTGAAAGGCGACCGGTGTGGTACGTCTCCTCGACCACTCGGTGTGCCACCGCGAAGCACTCATCGACGGGCCCAAAACTTGCTCCGCCGCGCAGTCCCACATTGCCAGCGAGCTGCTCGTTGGCCAGTGGGCTTCCGGCCTCGAGAGCGGCATTGGGGTCGGTAACAGGTGGCAGCGGCTCAGTTGTTACCGAGATCAGTTCCATGGCGTCCTCGGCAATGGCCCGAGAGTCCGCCACGACCAGGGCGATGGGCTCGCCCACGTAGTGCAACGTGTCGCGCGCTAGGAGCGGCATCACGGTTGCGATGCACCCATCGACGGCCAGTGCACCCTCGATGCCCTGACAGAACGTGGCCACGTCTGCGCCTGTCCAGACGAGATGCACGCCGGGCAGTGCCTGCGCCTCGGAGACATCGACCGCGAGGAGGCGGGAATGCGCTTCGTTGCTGCGCAGAAGCGCTGCGTGGAGTTCTCGCGGGAGCGAGAGGTCCGCCAGGTAGCGGCCACCGCCCGACAGGAGTCGGGGGTCCTCGCTTCGGAGGACACTGCGGCCCACCGAGCGGGCCGCGACCATCGGGGTTGAGCGATGGCTGCTGGTTTGCCACGTCATCGCAAATCCTCTCCTCCGGCGACAGCCGCGAGTACCGCATTGATGATTGTCTCGTAGCCCGTACATCGACACAGGTGTCCCGAAAGCCACTCGACAATCTGCTCCCGAGAAGGATTTGGCTCCTTCTCCATTAGCGACGTCATCGACATCAGAATTCCGCCAGTGCAGAAACCGCACTGGAGGCCGAAGTTCTCGTGGAAGGCCTGCTGGAGCCTGTTGAGCGCGCGACCATCCGCGAGGCCCTCGACGGTTCGCACCTTCTTTCCGTCGACCTGCGCGGCGAAGACAAGGCAACCGCGGGTGGGTTCGTCGTCCACCAGCACCGTGCAAGCGCCACAGACGCCGTGCTCGCATCCCAGTTTCGTTCCAGTGAGTCCGGCTTGGACGCGCAGAAACTCGGCCAACGACGTTCGCGTTTCAACTGCGGCCGCGACGGTCGTGTCGTTGACCTCCATTGCAACGGTGGCGGTGTGAGAAGGCATGGCGATCATTGAGCGGCTCCCAACGTGAGGACGACCTGCTCGACCAGGCCGTGAACGATATGACGTCTGTAGGCGAGGCTGCCGTTGGCGTCGCCGATGATGCGGAGCTCGCGAACGGCAGCCTCCGCGGCTTCCGATGCCACCGCAGGATCGCCGCGTTTTCCTTCGACCGCCGCCTCGGCGGCGCTCGCTCTGACGGTCACACCGACAGCGCCTCCCACTGCAATACGGACGTTTTGCAAAGGACCCTCGATGTCATCGCAGGTCGCGGCTACAAGTGCAAGACCGTAGTCACCCATCCGGCGTTCAATCTCTCTGAAGGCCAGCCGGCGGCCAGCCGGAAGGTCCACGCGTGTCAAGAGCTCGGTTGGCCTCAAGGCTGTAGCAAAGACGCCCTGGAACAAGTCGTCCGCCAAGATGACTCTCGTGGCTGACCGGTCCTGCACTGTGACTGAACCGCCGTACGCGAGCAGTAGCACAGGCCATTCCGCCGCCGCGTCGGCATGGCACAGGCTCCCGCCAATCGTCCCCCGTGACCGGATCTGCGGATGCGCGATGTGTTGTACGGCCTCTTGAAGCCCTGGAGCGACCTCGGCCACCGTCGAGGAGTGTTCCACTTGTGCGTGGGTGACCAGCGCGCCGATCCGCAAGGTGCCATCAGAGCCTGACTCGATGCCGCTGAGCCCAGGAATTGCGGAGACATCAACAAGGCGGGACGGGTAGGCAAGGCGTAAGTTCATCATCGGCACAAGGCTCTGGCCGCCGGCGACAATCTTGGCGTCTTCGTCGGACTCAAGCATTGCGCACGCCTCTTCAACGCTGTGTGCGCGAGCGTAGGCAAACGGCGCTGACTTCATGGCACCGATCCTTTCTGGTGGACGGTCGTGACTGACTCTACGGACGGGTTATTCCGAGTCGGGAAGTCCAAAGAAGTTCTGAGGGTCACCCGGTGCGAACGGCCCGCCATGCTGCAACACTCCTGCCATCCGACGAACCTTGGCCAAGTAGGCCCGGGCCCGACCTAACTGACGAGGCTCCCAACTGGCAATCGCGGCGTCCACGTCACCACCGTGCGATGCAATAGCCGCACCCAGCTCCCATCCGTCGGCGGCAGCCTTGGCCGCACCGGCAGCCGCATGCGGCCTGGGCGTGACACCCGCGTCACCCACGAGCACGATCCGCCCCCTGTGCATCGCTGGCACGTCACTATCGGCGACGATCGTGACAAACGGCGCGGTGGAGGACAACACCAGGTCGCGGAAGTGCGGCCCCAACTGATCGGCAGCCCGGCGATGAAGACGGTTCAGCGTCGCAGAAGGCAGCGCATGGTTGTGCACGGATACCGGCTGACGCACTCCCTTAGCGTCGGTGAGTAACTGGTCCAGCTCGTCGTCCCCGCTCGTGTTCCAGTACCACTGCCAGTTCAGACGGCGCCCGCTGACCTGCAAATCGCTCGTGACCGACGGAATGGGATAGGTAATCAAATGGCCGTCTGGGAGCAGTCCGTATGTGAATTCGTCGTCGAAGAAGGCCCAAGTGTCCCCATCGACGCCGTCCCGCTCAACGAGCCCGCGCCACGTGATGTACCCGGCGTACTCTGGGCCAATTTCAAACAGTTGACGGCGAGCACGGGACATGGCTCCGTCTGCACACACCACGAGGTCAGCGGTGATGACCTCACCGGACTCGAAGACTGCACTGGCCTGGGGGCCATCGAGGTCTCCTTCGAAGTGATCGAAAGCCATTCCGAGGTGATAGCGCTCCGTCCCGAAGCTCGCGACCAGGCCCTGGTACAGCGCGTTGTACGACGTAAACCGCCAGGAACGGTCCGCGGTTCCCAAGAGCGTCTCATCGGTCGCAGCGTAGTAGCGCATCCCATTGGAAGCCACACTGATGCGGTCCAATCCGATCTCAGTACGCTCAAGGAAGTAGCGCACGAGTTCGGGCTGCACGACGATTCCAGTGCCGAGACCCTCGAGAGTGCGAGGTGACCTCTCATACACGTCGACGTCGCAACCGACATCCCTCAACGCCAACGCCGCATTGAGGCCGGCGATGGATCCGCCGAGTACGGCTACGCGCAGAGCTCTCACTAGGGCACCACAGCTCGGAGCGGCATCGCCAGCGGACGCAAGGGAGCACCTGATGCCCCCCGGAGTCGGATGGGTGCGGCGATGCAGGCGAATTCGTACACCTTATCCGAAGACAACTCCTCGAGATTCGCCAACTCGATCATCGGGACGCCAGCCTCGGCAAGGAAGTGACAGTGACCGGGAAGCCAATTGTCTTCGTGTTGACTCGGCCCAACCTCGACACACTCCTGGTCCGAGCCGATTGCGACGATGCCCTGGCCCGTGATCCAGCGCGCCGCATCAAGCGACAGCCCGGGTGGATCGCCCAGGGTGCGGGATCCGTCCGGCCAATAACGCATGCGGCCGGTCCGAACGAACACAACGTCCCCCGACTGAATGCTCAACTCCTCGGCCGACAGCGCGGCTTGTAGATCATCGACCGTGATGGCATACGAGTCGGGTAGACAGTCCACCCCGTGGTGGGCTGCGACGTCGATCAGTACACCTCGCGACACGATTGGAACGATCTGCTCCGCGCCACCCTTGAACCAGTGCCGCGAGCCGAGGTGGTCTTCCGCACTGAAGTTGTTGTAGATCTGTCCATCGGTCCCAAAGTGATTGAGCGAGTCGATGTGTGTGCCTGTATGCGTGTACATGAAGATGACATCGCCGGAATAGCACACGTGTCGGTTGATAGCCTCCCCCACTCCATTGAGGTTATCCACAACGGTCCCCTGGGGAGTGTGGCTCATGAAGATCTGGTATGCCGGGTCGCCCGCGGCCTGAAAGCTCGGCATGCCTACGAAGTAGTCGATGCTGAGGTCGTAGACACGAGATGCGTCGGCTCGGGCGATGATCGCGGCCATGGACGCGGGCGTCATCAAGTTCAGCGCACCAAGCTGGTCATCGGGACCCCACGGGCTGGTGGCCACGCGGATGTCGGCGTTGTCCCCCATCAGGCGTCGGTCCGCTCGAAATCAACGACGGCGCGAGACGCGAACCGGGGCGTCAGGTTCTCCACAACCGAAACGTGATACGCGTCGTTCGAGTACTCATCCAGCGCGTCCCACGACTCGAAGTCGGAGATCAGCACGCCGTCCCACGGTGCCCCGTTGTCACTAGGATCGCCCTGATGCACCCCGATCTCCCAGTACTTGATGATCGGCAGCTTCTCGGGCAGCGTGTTGAGGAGGTCCAGGATCTCCTGATGATTTTGGCCGGGCGCAATGCGCCAGGCGAAGACGTGACGGATCATGACGGTCTCCTTGGGTCGATTGAGTGGGTCATTGCAGGATGCGGCGAGTCTTGTGGTGGACGGTTGGGACAACCATTGCCTGCACCTGAAAACCTCGAGCTCGCGGTTGCAGGGATCGGTGAACTAATCGGCTTGGCGCGAGGCCCCGACAAGTTCCCAGATCGCCTGCGGGGTGGCAGGCAGCCGGCGGATCCCGTCCGTCGCCCCGACCGCGTCGTCAATGGCGCTCGCGATGGCCGCGCCAACTGCGATGAGTCCGACCTCACCGAGACCCTTGGCGCCCATGGGATTGTCCCGGGTGGGAGCGTCCTCGGTGAGGTACACCTCCACTGTTGGAACATCGGTGGAAGTCGGCATGATGTAGTCCATGAGCAGCGTAGAGAGCGGTTGACCCTCGTCGTCATAGACGAACTCCTCGAACAGGGCGCCTCCGATGCCCTGTGCCGCTGCACCGATCACCTGACCCTCGGTCGTCTGCGGGTTGATCATTCGACCGCATTCGCTCGAGGTGAAGAAGCGCAGGATGCGATGCCCGCCAGTGGTGGGGTCGATCTCGATCTGCGCGAGAGTCACACCAAAGGGGTAGTTCATGTGATGCTCCACATAAACTGAGTCGGCACGAAGTCCGGGTTCATCTCCGTTCAAACGGGCAGTCCAGCCGTCCCAGGCGCCTGCTATCTCGGCCAGTGTCAGCCCCTTTTCGGTATCGCCTCTGACCGCTATCCGACCCTCCGTCAGTTCCAGGTCGCCTTCGTCGGCCTCCAGCATCTTGGCCGCTACCCGACGTGCCTTCGCCACAACCTTCACGGCCGCTTCGCGAGCGGCCCCTCCCGCGATAACGGTGCTGCGACTGGACCAAGATCCGACCCCGTCTGGCACCAGGGCCGTATCGCTGTGCAGCACGTCAATGAGGCCGGGGTCGACCTGGAGCACGTCGGCGACAATCTGCGCCAGGACAGTCTCGATTCCCTGGCCCACCGAAGAGGCACCCGTGAGCACACGCACCCGACCTGTGGAATCGACCTCTACACTTCCAGTCTCGTACAGTCCGAGTCCCGCCTTGTCCATGAGCACGCCGATGCCGGTGCCGAGCAAGCGCCCTTGGGCCCGCGCGGCAACGCACTCTTCCTGCCAAGCGTCGAACCCGGCCGCGGCGAGCGCCTTGTCAAAGTGGTCTCGGACGTCGCCGGAATCGAACAGGTAGGGCTCAAAGACAATGTCAAGGCCTGGCTGCCACGGTAGGTCCTCGGCGCTGAGTAGGTTGGTCCTTCGTATCTGCTCCTTTCCTACTCCGAGTTCCGCGGCTGCCCGATCTAGCAGACGTTCGCGCGCGAACGTCCCTTCGTAGCGGCCCGGGGCACGATATGCCGACAGTGGCGTCTTGTTTGTCAGTACCGCGTGCAGAACCGCTTCGTAGGCAGGTACCCGGTACGGACCGAACACCATTCCTGCCGTGATGTCGCTGACCAGAGGCTCCGCCTGTCGCAGGAAAGCGCCGTGGTTGTGCCAGATCTCGTCCTTGAGCCCTAAAATTCGGCCCGACTTGTCAAATGCGCCCGAGATGCGGTGGACCTGCTCTCGCGCGTGAGCGATCCCGGTCATGTGCTCAAGACGGTCCTCGACCCACTTCACTGGCCGACGCAGGCGACGTGCGGCATAGGCGGCAAGCGGGTATTCGGGAAAGACGCCTCCACGGACCCCGAAATTGCCTCCGATGTCGCAGGTGCGCATGCGGATGCTTGTGGTCGGCATACCGAGCATCATTGCGATAATTCGTCTGCAGTCATGAACATGGACCGTTCCCCAAATGCACAGTTCGTCACGGCCCGGATCCGGCTCAACGACGATTCCGCGGGTCTCAAGCGGGACTCCTGAGTGCCGTCCCACGAAATACTCCGCGTGTACAACGTGCGAGGCATTCCCGAATGCTGACTCCACGTCGCCATAGCGCTTGATGATGGTGGCCGCTTCGTTACTGAACGACCCGTGCAGCGGCGGCTGGCTGGCGGCCCGGATAGGATCCAGCTGCGGCGTCAACGCCTCGTACTCGATCGAGACATGCTCCGCCGCATCTTCGGCTCCGTAGGGGCTCGTCGCGAACACCGCCGCCACCGGCTGCCCAACATAGTTGACGACGTCATGGGCCAGGACCGGATGAGTGTGCTCCTCGAGATCAGGAAACACCTCATGAAAGCCGACTTGCTCCAGCGGAACCCTGCCTAGATGCGCGACGTCCACACCGGTGAGTACGAGTGCCACCCCAGGCAAGGCAGACGCGATCGAGGTGTCGACGGATTCGATGCGCGCATGGGCGATTGGCGAGCGAACTACCCGCATCCAAAGTTGACCGACGAGATCGACGTCGTCGACGAACTTGCCCGTGCCGGTGAGCAAGCGGCCGTCCTCGCGACGGGGCAGGCGCCGTCCTACGTACGGGGCTGGCCCGTCACATTCTACGTCGTTCATCGGGCGCTCCACTTCTAAATCAGTTGTCCGTGTTCACGCTATCCTCACCCTGGATGGGGTCGAGGGCTTTATGTCCATCCGTCAAAGCCGTGGCAGGATTCGTCGCCTTGGGTCCTAATCAGACGGGGCCGCTTTCCTTCACTGTCGGACTACACAAGAAGGGAGTTCGGACCTTGACTCACGCGGAACGCGGGCCGGACAAAACGTCGGAGAGTCCGTCTGCCGAGCAGGAGATGCTGAACTGGGGTCGCCTGCTCATGGATGGCGTCCCGTTCGCCGACCTGATCGCGGCGCAGCGCCGCGATTCCGAACAGCCCTGGTTCGACTTCTGGATGGGACGCGCGGACGACTACGAGAAACAGGCCGACGCGGCGCTGGCACTCGATCGCCGGAAGACGGCCGGCCAGTTCCTGTTCTTCGCATCTATGTGCGCTCAGTATGCGCAGTTCCTGTGGTGGAACGTAGATCGCCAGCCGGGCCAGCGCAGGAAGGTCGATTTGTACCGAAGGGCGGCACCGCTGTTCACGCCGACGGCCCAACGCTTCGAACTCAAGTTTGAGGGCTCAATAATCCCGGGGTACGAGCGAGTCCCCACTGACCGCCTCGGGCGCGGACCGGTGGCGATTCTGATTGGCGGCCTCGAGAGCACCAAGGAGGAGAGTTACCTCTTCGAGAACTTACTCCTCGAGCGTGGGATCGCCACGGTGACCTTCGACGGACCCGGTCAGGGCGAGATGTGGACCGACGTCGAACTCGGTCCTGGTTTCCATCGTTACACGTCTGCTGTCCTCGATCACTGACTCGGACTTGGACCGATCCTCGACGCGTGGGGGTACTAGGGCGCAGTCTCGGCGGGTACTACGCCCTAGAGTCGGCGTCGATGGACCGCCGCTTCGCCGCTTGCGTATCGTGGGGTGGCTTCGTCGACATGGACGAATGGGAGGCCGAGACACCTCTAACTAAAGAGGGGTGGAGGTACGTCTCCAAGGCGGTCGACTTGGTCGCCGCCCGCGAACATGTACGCGTCTCCCTGGACGTGAGACCAGTCCTGGGGAGGCTCACCTGCCCAACGTATTTCTTGCATGGTGCCCTGGACGAGATCCCCATTGGCTGTCTCGACGTGCTCCGGGAACTTGCCACGAACTGCGAGCTGACCATCGACCTTGAGCCCCTCGGTGACCATTGCTGCCACAACCTCGGGCCTGCTCCCCGGTACCGACTTGCCGACTGGCTCGCCGAAACCCTGACGAGGTGACCGCCGAAATGGATCCTCGACACGAGGTGCTCTTCGAGCCGATCAAGATCGGCCCAAAGATCATGCGCAACCGCTTCTACGTCGCCCCGCACTGCTCCGGGCTCGGCGTTGACGAACCGGGGGCTCAGGCTTACCTCCGAGGGACACGAGCTCTCGGCGGGTGGGGGGCGGTTCACACGGAGTACTGCGGAGTCAGCACCGACAGTGACGATTCTCCCTGGGTGCAGGCGCGCCTTCTAAACGCCGCTGACGCCGCCAACCTCAGCTTGATGGTGACGCGGGTGCACGAGGGCGGTGCACTCGCCGGAATCCAACTCGTTCACATGGGACCTGACTCAAGCGGGCACACGAGCAGGCTGGCGGCCCCAGGCCCGTCCCAGTTGGTCTCGCCCCTTTCGGGTCACGCCTGTTACGAGATGTCGCTAGACGACATCCGGCGCGTGCAGCGCCAGTACGTCGACGCGGCAGTTCGTGCGCGCGACATTGGGTTCGACATCATTCAGATCGCGGCGCGGGAAGGCTTCTCCCTGCCACTGATGTTCCTGTGGAAGTACTGGAACAAGCGCACCGATGAGTACGGCGGAACACTCGAGAACAGGGTTCGCTTCTGGCGTGAGACCCTCGAGCAAGTTCGAGACGCTGTCGGCGATGAATGCGCTGTGACGGCCGGCTTCTGCGTGGATGCCCTCCATGATGGCGATCCCGACTCGTTCCGCGTCGCCGACGAGGGCATCGCGGTCATCGAACTGCTGGACGACGTCGTAGATCTCTGGGACGTCCAGGTCGGCCATTTGTCCGACGATGTGAGTTCCTCGCGCTTCTTTGAGTCGTTCTGGCAACGTTCCTATATCGAGCAAATCAAGCCGCACACAACCAAGCCCGTGGCGGCCGTCGGACGGTTCACCGATCCGGACCTGATGGCCGACATGGTGCGCGAAGGTGTAGTCGACATCATCGCGGCGGCACGCCCAGCCATCGCCGATCCGTACATCCCGAACAAGATCCGTGAGGGCCGGATCGGCGACATCCGCGAGTGCATCGGGTGCAACATTTGCGTCTCCCGCTTCAACATGGGTGGCGGTCGAATCGTCTGTACACAGAACGCGACAACCGGCGAGGAGTACCGGCGCGGATGGAACCCCGAGATCTTCACTAGGGCAGCAAATGCCGACCATCCCGTCCTTGTCGTCGGCGCCGGGCCTTCAGGACTGGAATGCGCACGCGTCTTGGCGGAGCGAGGCTTCGACGCTGTCCACGTCGTCGAAGCTCGGGACCGGCTCGGCGGGGCCGCCGAGTGGACGTCACGGTTGCCAGGGTTGACTAAGTGGCGCAGAGTCGTGGAATACCGTGAGCACCAGCTCTCGAAACTCGGCGTCAATGTAATCACGAACCGTCGGATGACGACCGAGGACGTCCTGAACTACGGCGCTTCAATCGTCATAATCGCGACCGGGTCAGTTTGGGACGGCTCGGGAACGAGTTCGCTCACCCACCGATCAATTCCCGGCGCGGACAGTTCTCAGGACTGGGTCTTGACGCCTGAGCAAATCATGCTGGAAGGGAAGGTGCCGACGGGGCGGCGCGTGCTCGTGTACGACGAGGACGGGTATCACATGGGATCCTCGATCGCTCACAAGCTGGCACTCGACGGGTTCGAGGTCACTCTCGCGAGCCCTGCAGAGCAGATCGGCTCGTACATGTTCTACGCCGATGAAGGTTCGCTCATGCATCGCGCTCTGCTGAGACTCGGGGTGATCCTGCGGCCTAGCACCGTCGTATCGACTGTCACCCGTGCGATGGTTCGGACTCACCATCCTTACGATGAAGAGACAACTGACGAGGTCGAAGTCGACAGCGTGGTGCTAGTCACAAGTCGCCGCTCCACGGACGCCCTCTATCGCGAGCTAATGTCCGACCCGATTCGACTCAAAACGCATGGCATCGGATCGGTCTTCCGAATTGGCGATTCGGTGGAACCTCGCCTCATCGCCGATGCGGTGTTCGACGGCCACCGGCTTGCCCGGGAGATCGATACCCATGATCCATCCACGCCGCTGGACTTCGTTCGCGAGAACCGCGTCCTCGGAAGCACTGATTCTCAGTACGAGGAGGTATTGCAAATTCAAGATCGCCCGTCGTCCGATATCACCGCTATTGCCGGGAGGAGCAACCCATGAGCGAGATCATTAAGGCCCGCGTGGCGGAGACTGCCCTTGAGGCATGGCAGCCAGAAGGCGTCACTATCCACGAAGGGGTTCCGAACGGCCGCGGGTTCACGCTGTTCGAGGACTTCGACGATGGCGCTCGGGCGACCGGGATCTTTGAGTGCGATCCATCGAAGACCACCTACATGCTTGAGTACAACGAGATCATTTACGTACTCGAGGGCTCAGTCACAATCGAACTCGACAACGGATCGGGGGTCGACCTGTCACCGGGTGACATCGCGTTCCTTCCGAAAGGTCACCTGTCGACCTGGACTTTTCATAGCCGCTTCAAGGAGTTCTGGGCCCTAGCGGACTGACAACCATCGTCTCACTGGGCGGAAAGTAACTGCATCGCGCATCACTGCGCGCGGATAACTTCACCACCACCGTGAGCGATGGCGATAGTTTCACTACGACCGACACGGTCGTATGCAATCTCTACAGCGGTGACACCCTCCTCGGAATCTCACCCGGGGCCGGTGCTGCGACAGTCAACTACGGCAGCAACACCAACATCGCCCTCACCACCTGGTTCACCCTTGGCGCAACCGCGAATGTTGAGGCCCGATGCAACGACAACAATTTCAGTGAACCCGTCACTGCGATCGGCACCTATATGACGCTCATCAAAGTCGGAACAATCACCGCCGGCGGCTAAGACAACGAGCAGCAACACTTCCACCGACGCACCGATGAGCCAATCGGCGTGACCTTCACCTCATGGGACGTTTGACCTATCCGTGAAGGAATAGCGTCGACGTGACGGTCGCACGCACTCATACGGGAGGAATCCATGAGAACGTCCACCCCCTCGCGATTCGGAACCGGCCTTGTCGCCGCTTCTGCGCTCACGCTGGCCACGATCGCGCTTGCTGCAGCACCGGCCCTGGCCACGTCGTTGACCCCCTCGGAACTTGATCCCATCTTCGTCAAGCCCTCGCCTGTGTCGCAGACCATCACCTACGGTCAACGCACACCGAGTTATTCGTTTACCGCCGTTACGGGCGACCCTGCCACCCCGTACACAGGCGGCTGGACCACAGAACCCCACTGCTTCGTGATTGCTGGACCTGTGACCAACGCTCGCGCGGCCGTTCCGATGTACGCCATCCTTCCTGCTGGCACATACCCAGTGACATGCGACTACGGCGTCGCTACGGGGCAGAGGCCAGTCGAATACGGCGGCGGCTCACTGACGGTCAACAAAGCCACGCAAACGCAAACGTGCGCCACGATGCCTCGCGGCCTTCCCCTCAGGGGAACACGCACGTTGATCTCGAGTACCTGCCTGACCAACATCGGCCAGAAGGTGCGCGTCACCGTTAAGGCCGCGCGGGGCATCGTTCCCGCGGGCGATCAGCAACTGGTCAAGGTCACGACGAACGCCACGACTGGAAAGGTCACCATTCAAACCTTTGGGTACCAGCCGGTGACGGTGGTGGTGGTAATCCGGGCCTCAGCCACCGCGAACTACAAGGCGTACTCAATTTCGCACCGCTATTACATTCGCTGTGCTGGAACCATCTCGGGCCATGGCGGCATCTAAGGTTCACTGACATACAGAGTTAACCGAATACGTCCGAACCCGAGCTAAGGACATGCCCAGATGAAGCGCTTTGCCATGGTCGTTTCAGCGACCGCAGTTTTCACCGTCATCGGCTCCACATCAGCCATGGCGGTCCCTCTGCCCACGCCGAGTTACTCGCCCTTCCCCTACTCGGGTGCTGCAGCCGGATCGTCATCGCTGGTCACCGGTATTCGCACCACCGGAACGTCCGATCCCGACCTCGTCTACATCAGTGGCGTGTACAAGCCCACGACCGGTGGCACGCAGGGGCTCGTCTACACCGGCTCGCTGTCAGGCTCGGGCACCTGGACCGCACTCAACCGGCCGTCAACACCGAATAAGACGACGACCAGCACCGCCCTGTACGGCCCCGACAACATCGGCAGCACTGGCCTGCGTGTCGTCGGCAGTTACAAGACGTCGCAGACCGCGAAGCTCGACCACGGAGTGATCGTCGACGCGCCCACCGGCCCCACCGGAACTCTCACCTGGACCACCTTGGATGCCACGTCGCTCGTCACGACTGGCGCGCACGCGTGGAAGCCCCCCGCATTCATCACGACCCTGAGTCAGGGGATGTCTGGTGCGCGTGTGCGAGCAGTCCAGAAGGCGCTGATCGCACGCGGCTACTCGATTCCTTCCATCACTGCAGGCACATCAACCCTCGGTGTGTTCGGAACTCAAACTCGCGCCGCTGTGATCGCCTACCAAAAGGCACATCCGTCGCTCGGGGCACCGACAGGAACAGTCGGTGCAGGTCTGTACAAGTCGATCACCACTGACTCACTCAAGAACACGATCGCGCACAGCACGCGAGGTGGCCTCGTGGTCGGCAACTTCGACACCACGTTGATCGCCGGACGCGCGTTCGTCACGAACACCACTGGTTCCTCCTGGTTCGAAATCACCAAGGCGGGCGCCGTCAGCATCACTGCGTACGGAATTTGGTACAACTCTCCCGGCCAGTACACGATCGCCGGCGGCTACTTCTCGCCCCCCGTCGGCACTGCCAAGCCAGTTGAGCACGCCTACCTCGTGAACTATGCCTCAGCAACGCGCACGCTCTCTGGGTGGCGTTCGTACGACTACGGCAATCGCACGTCAGGCGATCTCATCACCCACTTCGACGGAATCACACCTGATGGCAACGGCGGTTTCAATCTCACCGGCGACCGGGTCGGCGTGGGCGCACTCACCCGCGGTGAAGGATTCTTCGCCAACGTGGGGCGCACCAGTTCAGGTGCATTCAAGGCCGCAACGTGGAAGCCCGTGAAGTACCCGAGTTCGGTAGTCACCAGCGGCAACTCCGTCTACCAGCAGTCAGTCATCGGCATCTATGTGATGTCAGGGTCAACGGTCGTCAGCCCGTACATCGCTGACTTCAGCCGCTGATCTGGAGTAGGTCCCCGCACTTCGTGCTTGGATTACCACGTGGCCAATGCGTCAACGATGCGCAAGGTAGCGTCAATCGGACTGTTTCTGGTCTGCTTGACGCTACCGATCGTTGTGCTCGCCCTCATGGGTCAGCCTGACTCGGCCGGCATCTGGACTCTCGGAACACTCGAGACGCTCATCATCCTGCTCGGCGTTCCAGCTCGCTACACACTGCCAACAATTGCCGCGTTTGGAATCGCAACAACTCTGGCAGTCCTGGCCGATGGATCGCCCCTCTGGTCGCTGTGTGTGATGGGTCTGGTCGCGGGAGTCTGTGGACTGTCAGCACGCTACGGATGGTGGGGATCAGCCAGTGCCATTCCCATTGCCATCGCTTTCGTGATTACCGATCCACCACACCCACTTCGCGAAAGCGGAACCCTGCAGAATGCGATGTTGGCAGGCGTCGTGATGGCACTCGCTTCCGGATGGGCCGCGCTTTTTGCAAGCAAATTGCGCGGGCGCATCCACTTCCCCTCAGCCAACCCGGCATCCACGAAACGCACGATGGCCTTTGCGGCCGTTGTTGCTGTTCTTGTCGGTGGCGCCTCATGGGTAGTAGCGCGATATGACCTCGGGCACGGCGGCGCGTGGATGATGATGACCATCCTGTTGGTCATGCAGCCTTACGGCGCGCGCACTCTGCAGCGTTCACTGCACCGGGCTCTTGGCACCTTGCTTGGCTTCGCCATTGCTTTCGCAATCGGATTCGTCATCCATCCACCGTGGGCCCTGTTCGCTCTCGGCCTTGCGTGCATGGGAGTTGCGCTGTCGTTGCTGAGCGGTACGAATCCGTACTGGAAGATCGTCACCTGGATCACGCCAGCAGTCGTACTGCTCGAGGGTTACAGCGGCTCGGTGATTGAAACCGACCGAATTCGACTGACGTACACACTCGTCGGCGCCGCGGTGGCATTGGCGGCGCTCGTCGTGCTCGCAGGGGCTGACAAGCTGCGTCGGCGAATTACAGCCCCAACTCACTAAGTCCGGGGTGATCGGCCGGTCGTGGTCCCAGAGGCCAGAGGAATAGGCGCTCGGATTCGGCAATCGGTAGGTCGTTGATGCTGGCGAATCGTCGACGCATGTGCCCGGTCTCGGTGAACTCCCAGTTTTCGTTTCCGTACGAGCGGAACCATGATCCCGAGTCATCGCGCCACTCGTAGGCAAACCGAACCGCGATACGCGAATCCGTGAAGGCCCACAACTCCTTGATGAGCCGGTACTCCAGCTCGCGAGCCCACTTGCGGCGCAGGAACTCGACCACCTGCTCGCGGCCAGTCGGAAACTCCGCCCGATTGCGCCACTGGGTGTCTTCGGTGTAGACGAGCGAGACCCGCTCGGGATCGCGCGAGTTCCACGCGTCTTCGGCTCCGCGCACCTTCGCGGCGGCTGATTCAGCAGTGAACGGGGGCACGGGGGGACGAGGTTCCATGCCGGCACACTACGCCAGCGGTCATCCAGGCGGATGAATCACGATCCAGATAAACGCCTCTCCGCACCTGAAGCGTGACGTGGAGTGATACCTGCACTCATGTGGGTGTCACGGTGTCACCCACACGAGTGACACGAGGTGACGGTGGAACCACACCCTACGTAGGTTCAGTCCAACAGGGGAATTAGGGAGTTCGTCATCAAGCATTCATCACACTCGGTCATGCTGCGCACCCTCGGTGCCGCGGCGGCTTTTGCCGTCGCCATCAGCCTTGCAGCCCCGGCCGCGGCGAACATCCGCCCCGCTTCAGCACACCTGCACCCCACGGCGGCGAAAGCAGTTCTCAAGCCCTCTACCACCCTTGCCGGTACCGGCGCCAAGGTCACCTTCGCCGCAACCCTGACCGGCGTGGCCGCTGCCAGGCGCCCCGTTCAACTGCAGGTACGCAAGGGAACTGCATGGGTCAAGGTGAGTTCGGTGACGTGGTCAGGCAAGGGCAAGCCCAGCTTGACCCACACGCCGACCGCCGCTGGCACCTACTCCTACCGAGCCTTCATTCCCGCGTTCAAGAAGTTGCCGGCCGTCACCGGAGCTCCGGTGTCGCTCAAGGTTCAGGCAACCAAAGCCTCTGCCACAGTTCTCGCACCCACATCCACCTCGTGGGATGTTCCCGAACCCTTCTCGGTCACCATCAAGGCAACACCGACAGCGTCGCTCAAGGCCGCGCGCACGGCAGTCGTGCAGGTGCACCGTGGTAGCGCATGGGTTGATGTCGCATCGACCGTGCTGAACGGATCCGGCATCGTCAACTACACACCTACGCACAGTGGCCGCATCGAAGCGCGCGTCATGCTGAAGGCAGCGCCTGGTCTGGCTGCCGTCACCACGCCGTCGGTCACTGTCAACGTCTCGGCTGCACCCACCGCACCCGTTGCCGTGAAAAGCGTCAAGGTGGGCCCAGAAACCCTCGGCGTCGTGCTCAGCAACCAAGCACAGCGCACTGTCGACACACTGACCTCAGTTCCTGCCGAGTTTGGCAGCATCCGACTCTGGGACTCCGGCACCTCATGGCGCAACATCGAAACGTCGCCGGGAGTTTACGACTGGAAGCGCCTCGACAAACTGGTCTTGCTGGCTGAAGCCAACCACCAGTCGATTCTTTACACCTTCGGTTCAACACCAAAGTTCTACGCGACCAAGACCGACGCGGCCGGCGAGATGTACGGCAAGGGATCGGCTTACCCTCCCACCTCGCTCAAGCAGAGTTACACATCGCTTCCCAGTTCAAGCAACGCGTACGCCAATTTTGTGTACGCCGTGGCAAACCGTTACCAGGGTCGCATCGATTCCTACCAAGCCGGAAACGAAATCAACCTCGTTAACTTCTGGCAGGGAAGCGCCAGTGACGCTGCAGAAATGACCAAGATCACCAACGACGTGGTGAAACGGGTCAACACTGCAACGAGCACTCACGCAATCACCGTGTCGTCGTCGCTGGCCACTCGCAAGGTGAAGTACTTCTTCACTTTCGCGGTGAGTTACTTCGCCGGACTCAGCGCACGTAACTGGCCCGTTGATGTTTACGCCGCGCACTTCTACCCGCTCTACGCATCGAACCCGATTGACTGCGCGAAGTTGATGGGCATGTTCCAGCGACTCCTCCGCGAGGCCAATGCTCCCGCCAAGGACATCTGGAACACCGAGGTTAACTACCGCACGAACCCCAAGGATGAGCCGATCCTGCCGACTCTCTCCGACTCCGAGGTGCGCGCGTTCGTGGCTCAGACCTACATTCGCGGTCTCAGCGCCGGAGTCACACGTACCTACTGGTACGGGTGGATGCCCTCCGGTATCGGAGCCGACATCGGCATCACGATGTACTCAAGCACCGAGGCCTACAGCACGATCACGAAAATGCAGGGTTGGCTGTCGGCCGCGTCTTCAATGGCTGGCTGCACCACGTCCGCGGGCGGACTTACCTCGTGCAAGCTCACGATGGCCGACCGCTCCACTCGATTCCTCACCTGGAGCGAGGCAGGCACCGCACTTCCGCTGTCAATCCTCGGAACAGTGAAGTCAGTCCAGACGCTCTCCGGGTCGATTGGAATCGCCGCGGCAGACACCAAGGTCGGCACCGAGCCGGCACTTGTTGAACTCGCTGGCTAACTACATCGAGCGGCGGAACTGTCCACCCACCTCGAAGAACGCATCGGTGATCTGACCGAGCGAGCAGACGCGCACGGCCTTCATCAACTCGTCGAAGACGTTGCCACCGCTGGTGGCCGCGTGCTGAAGAGCCGCCAACGCAGCCGGAGCCTCAGAGCGGTTGCGCTCGTGGAACGCCGCCAGCCGGCTCAGTTGTGACTGCTTCTCTTCCTCAGTGCCACGAGCCAATTCCAGCGACTGACCGACGCTGTCGTTGACGGTCTCGGCGAGGAAGGTGTTGACACCCACGATCGGAAGAGTGCCATCGTGCTTGCGGTGTTCATAGAGCATTGACTCGTCCTGAATGCGACCGCGCTGGTAGCCGGTCTCCATGGCGCCCAGCACACCACCACGATCAGCGATGCGCTCAAACTCCGCGAGTACGGCTTCTTCAACGAGGTCGGTGAGTTCGTCAACAATGTACGAGCCCTGAAGAGGGTTCTCGTTCATCGACAGTCCCCATTCCTGATCGATGATCATCTGAATCGCCAACGCGCGCCGCACCGACTGCGCAGAGGGAGTAGTGACGGCCTCGTCGTACGCGTTGGTGTGCAGTGAGTTGGCGTTGTCGTAGAGCGCGCACAATGCCTGCAACGTCGTACGAATGTCGTTGAAGTCCATCTCCTGCGCGTGCAGAGAACGGCCAGACGTTTGAATGTGGTACTTCAACTTCTGCGCACGCTCATCTGCTCCGTAGCGATCACGCAAGGCAATCGCCCAGATGCGACGCGCCACTCGACCGATCACCGTGTATTCGGCATCCATCCCGTTCGAGAAGAAGAACGAGAGGTTCGGCGCGAAGTCATCGATGTTCATACCGCGCGCGAGGTAGGCCTCAATGTAGGTGAAGCCATTGGCCAAAGTGAATGCCAACTGACTGATGGGGTTCGCCCCGGCTTCGGCAATGTGATAGCCGCTGATCGACACTGAATAGAAGTTGCGCACCTGGTGGTCGATAAACCACTGCTGAATATCGGCCATCGCCCGCAATGAGAACTCAGTCGAGAAGATGCAGGTGTTCTGGCCCTGATCCTCCTTGAGAATGTCGGCTTGCACCGTGCCGCGAACGGTGGCGACAGCACGGCCCGCAATCTGTTGGCGCTCGACATCATCCGGCTCGCGGCCATTGTCAACGACAAACTGTTCCACTTCGCGATCGATGACGGCATTCATGAACATCGCCAGAATCGTCGGTGCGGGGCCATTGATCGTCATCGAGACCGATGTGTTCGGCGAGCACAGGTCGAATCCCGCATAGAGCTCACGCATGTCATCGAGAGTCGCAATGGACACTCCCGATGTTCCGACCTTGCCGTAGACGTCGGGTCGAGCAGCGGGGTCGCGCCCGTAGAGCGTCACTGAATCGAACGCAGTCGACAGCCGCGTCGCCGGTTGACCTTCCGACAGCAGGTGGAAGCGACGGTTCGTGCGCGCCGCGTCACCTTCGCCGGCGAACATGCGCGCAGGTGTTTCCGCATCACGCTTGAACGGGAAAACGCCGGCGGTAAAGGGGAAGCGGCCAGGAACACCTTCGGCTCGTAAGAAGCGCAGCAGTTCGCCGTCATCGCCTTCGCGTGGCAGAGCAACACGCGAGACGCGCGATCCCGAGAGGGTCGTACGAGCGAGCGCAGTGCGAATTTCCTTATCGCGCACGGTGTAGACCAATTCATCACCCGAGTAGGTGGCGCGAATCTCGGGCCACTCACGCAGCAGTTCAACCGAGTTGTCCGACAGTTGTGCCTCAGACTCGATCGCCAATGTCTCAACGGCCGCGGCCGCATCGCTCTGACCTGCCTCAACAAGTAGCGAACGGGTGGCTACAAGTTGCTGACGAGTTCGGGCTACGGGCACCTGCACAGCTGTCTCTGTGTGATAGTCGCGCACCGACGCGGCGACATCCGCGAGGTAGCGCTCGCGACCACGCGGAATGACAGCCGTGAGTTGAGATGACGTGCGACCTTCAACCTCGGGAAGAACCGGGTCGAACGACACGAGCCCCTTTTCAGCAAGCAGTCCGCGCAGGTACTGGTACAGCGCGGTCACACCATCGTCGTCGAAACGTGCGGCACTCGTTCCGAACACCGGCATGGCATCCCATGGCGTGCCAAACGCCTGCCGGTTGCGCACCAGTTGGCGCGACACGTCGCGCAGTGCATCTTCAGCACCGCGTCGCTCAAATTTGTTGATGGCCACAGCATCGGCGAAGTCGAGCATGTCGATCTTTTCGAGTTGAGATGCAGCACCGAACTCAGGCGTCATCACATATAGCGAGACGTCAACGTGGGACACGATGCCGGTGTCACCCTGACCAATTCCCGGGGTTTCGATCACGACGACATCAAATCCGGCTGCCGCGCACGCCGCCGTCATGTCGTCAAGGCCCGGAGGTAGTTGACCGCCCGACGTGCGAGTCGCCAATGAACGGAAGAACACGACATCGGGATCGAGCGAGTTCATGCGAATGCGGTCACCGAGCAGTGCCCCTCCCCCGCGAAGGCGCGTGGGATCGATGGCAAGTACGGCGATGCGCAACTTGTCCTGCGAATCGCGACGCATCCGGCGCACGAGTTCATCGGTGAGTGACGACTTTCCCGATCCGCCAGTTCCGGTAATGCCGAGCACCGGAATGCGCCGCGCTGAAGTGAATCCGCGAATGGCCGTGGCCAACGCCGGATCGTTGCCCGCTTCCAGAACCGTCAGCGCACGCGCCAGCGCCGCCGAGTCACCTGAAGCGAGCGCCGTGATGTCAGCGCCGCCTGCGGACAGGTCGGTGTCGCACTCAGCGATGATCTCGTTGATCATGCCCACGAGCCCGAGTCGCTGCCCGTCCTGCGGGCTGAAGATACGCACACCGATCCGCGCGAGTTGATCGATTTCCTCACCCACGATGACGCCGCCACCGCCGCCGTAGACGCGCACGTGACCCGCCCCGCGTTCGGCAAGGCGCTCGACGAGGTAGCCGAAGTACTCAAGGTGACCGCCTTGGTAGGACGACACCGCGACGGCCTGCACATCCTCTTGAACCGCGGCCGTCACCACGTCGTCAACACTGCGGTCGTGGCCGAGGTGAATCACCTCGGCTCCCTGCGACTGGAGTAGCCGCCGCATGATTGTGATCGCGGCGTCGTGGCCGTCGAACAGGCTGGCGGCGGTGACAACACGCACCGGATTGACGGGGACATGCAGCTTGAAGTCGCTCACACGATAAATAGTAGGACATCCGACTAATGGGTGTCGATAGACCTCGCTGCCCCGCTACGCTGACGCCATGGTCGACCGCCGCCCCCTCAATTCCGACCCCATTGCCGAGGCGCGTCGCCAGTGGGAGGCGCACGGGTGGAATGACGCGGCCGACGGTATGGCTGCGGTCACCTCACTCATGCGGGCCCATCAAATCGCCCTCTCCCGGGTCGAAACCGTGCTCAAACCCCTCGAGATTACCTTCGCCCGCTACGAAGTGCTGATGCTCCTGCACCTCAGTAGCCGCGGATCACTCCCGATGGGGGTGATCGGCTCACGCTTGCAAGTGCACCAAACCAGCGTCACCAACGCCGTCGACCGTCTCGAGGCAGCGCACCTCGTCGCCAGGCAGCCCCACCCCACCGATCGCCGCACCACGCTGGTTGAAATCTCCGCCCGGGGACGGCAGGTGGCCGAGCGCGCGACGCAGACCCTCAACGCCGAGGTGTTCACCGATCCGCTGCTGTCATCGGCCCCCATGCGCGGCGTCGTCGAAACTCTGCGTGACATGCGCCAGCAGGCCGGCGACTTTTAGTCACGCAGCGTAAGCACCGCCCTCACTCAGCCCACGAAACCCGCCAGGACCTGTCCCCAGTCACTTACACTGGAACATGTGTCCGGTAGTTGGGGAGGTCGCATGGCAACGCACCGTACGGCGTACGTTGCCCTGCTTGCTGCCGCTGCCATGGCAGCATGCACAGCCCCCGCCGACTCCGCGCCGACGCTCAGTTCTTCCGCGTCCTTCACCGCGGCAGCAGTGACATCCAGTTCCCCCACTCAGACGCCATCGCCGACCCCTTCCCCCGCGCTCACCACGGCCGCCATCACGCCGACCGCTGCGCGCAAGGTAAGCCAGACGTTCTTCGGCCTGCACCCTGGCCTCAACGCCGGCGTACCGCAAGCCGTCGCGGGTTCGTACCGCCTCTGGGATACCGGCACGATGTGGGGCAATATCGAGCCGACCAAGGGCGGCGATTTCCAGTGGACCAACTTCGATGCCGCAGTGAACGCCGGTAAGTCCCGGGGCGTTCGCGACTTTCTCATGGTGCTCGGCATGCCTGCCCCTTGGGCCTCGAGTAATCCCACCAAACTCAGCCCCTTCTACACCCCCCAGGTCAGCATCGCGCCGCCCAGCAGTGATTACGCGTGGAGTCGGTACGTCAAGGCCGTGGCAAGTCGCGCGAAGACGAAGTTCCCGACCACCACGTGGTCGTTCGAAGTATGGAATGAAGCGAACCTGCCGAGTTTCTATTCGGGCACTGCCACCCGACTGGCACAACTCACCGGCCTGGCTGACATCGCGGTCAAGTCGGTCAATCCCGCCTTCAAGACAGTGTCGCCGAGCACCACCACTCGCATGGGCATCTCCAGTGGCAGCGGATTCTTCCCGCGCTACCTCAGCGCCCTGTCATCGGTGCGCGGCTACAAGGGGCGCGCGTGGCCCATCGACGCCTACTCGTTCCACCCGTACCCCTCGGGCACGGGCACACCGGCCGATGCTGCCGCAGCCGTGGCACTGATGCGTACGCGCATCGCTGCATCTGGTGCACCCGCCCGGCCGCTGTGGAATACCGAGATCAACTACGGAATCGCCGGCCCGGGCACGAATCCCGATGGCTCACCGAAGTACCCCCACACCGACATCCCCGGAACGAAATCTGCCGACTGGCTCGCACGCACCTACCTCGATTCGCTGCGCCTGGGTATCGAGCGCGTGTATTGGTACGCATGGTCGAATGGCATGACGTACCTAGGTATCAAGACCTACTACGACACTCCTGCCACGAAGGCTCTTGGCACCATCCGCACGTGGTTGGCGGGAGCCAACGTGACAAGCTGCACCGGAACACGGCTGCACGTGTGCACGGCCACCCGTGTCAGCGGCGCCCGCACGCTGTCGTTCAGCGTGGCATGGACTGACAGCGGCAAGGGCTACGTCACACGCGGCGCCATCACGGTGTGCCCCGCCTATGGCAGTTGTGTGAAGAAGCCCGCCGGCACGATCACCATCACCACGATGCCAGTCAAACTCGGGTAACAATGACTCTCGATACCTTGACGCGGGCACCCATCGGACACGTGAACTTCAGCGTGTGTGACTTGGCCACCGCGACCGAGTCGATCATTAATGAAGCAACGGCCGTCAACCATGGCTCAGGCAACGCAGTGCTGTTCTGGAACGCCTACAACGTCGCCCTCGCTTCCGATGACGCCGACTACGCCACCCTCTCCGACAGCGCCTCCGCCGTTTTTTGCGACGGTGTTCCCATCGTGTGGGCTGGCAAGCGACTTCACCGTGACGTTGCGGGCTGGTCGCGCGTCTACGGACCCGACACCATGTGCGCGGTTCTCGACCAGGGGCGGGCGGTGTCACTTCGCCACTATCTACTCGGCTCCGATCAAGAAACGTTGGCTGCACTCACCACGGCCATCACCGAACGTTGGCCCGGCGTCGAGTTGGTCGGAGTCGAGTCGCCCCCTTTTCGTCCTCCCACCGTTGATGAACTCCTTGAACGCGACCAACGCATCAGCGAATCTGGCGCACAGTGCGTATGGGTGGGCCTCGGAACACCCAAGCAAGACATTGAGTGCCGCAGACTCGCCAACGCATTGCCCGTCACGGCTCTCGGCGTTGGAGCCGCGTTCGACTTCATTGCTGGCACCAAGCGCCAGGCCCCTGCGGTGCTACAGCGCAGTGGCCTTGAGTGGGCGTTTCGCCTCGCGATCGAGCCTCGCCGGCTAGCACGCCGCTACTTCTGGGGTAACCCTCGGTTCGTGACGGAAGTGATCCGGCAAAAACGCGCCCAGTAAGATACACTTGACGCGACAACCGGGGGGATGTGGGCAATGAGTGAGCGACGAGTTCTTGTGACGGGCGGTGCCGGGTTCATCGGCAGCCACCTGTGCGATCGACTCATTGACGAAGGCGACCATGTCGTATGCGTAGACAATCTCTACTCGTCCTCAATGACCAACATCAACCACCTGCTTGAGCACCCCCACTTCGAGTTCCAGAAGCACGACGTCACGCTTCCACTGTTCGTTGACGTTGACGAGGTCTACCACTTGGCCTGCCCTGCCTCGCCAGTTCACTACCAACGCGATCCCGTGCACACGATCAAGACGGCAGTCGTCGGATCGATCAACATGCTCGGTCTGGCCAAGCGCACGGGCGCGCGCATCCTGCTCGCCTCCACGTCCGAGGTGTACGGCGACCCCGAAGTGCACCCGCAAACCGAGGATTACGTCGGAAGTGTGAATCCGATCGGGCCCCGTGCGTGCTACGACGAGGGCAAGCGCTGCGCTGAAACCCTCTTTTTCGACTACCGACGCCAGCACGATCTCGACATTAAGGTCGTGCGCATTTTCAACACGTACGGGCCACGCATGGCACCCGACGACGGGCGCGTGGTATCAAACTTTGTTGTCAGTGCGCTCAGCGGCGCACCGCTCACGCTATTCGGCGACGGCAATCAGACGCGCTCGTTCTGCTACGTCGATGATTTGGTCGAAGGACTCATGCGCATGATGGGCACCGACCACAGCGTTACGGGTCCGATCAATCTCGGCAACCCACAAGAAGTGACCGTCGCCGAGTTGGCAGATCTCACACTCGCTCTCACATCATCTGAGTCAGCCATCGACCGACACCCGTTGCCGACCGACGACCCGCGGCGCCGCCGCCCCGACATCACTCTGGCCAACGAAACACTTGACTGGGAGCCGACGGTTGATCTGGCCACCGGTCTTCAACGCACGGTCGACTGGTTCACCAGCCAGGTGGGCACGTCATGAGCCTCGACAGTCGAATCAGAAACGAGCGTCTCGTTCGCTCATGGAGCACTCCTGCCGAAAGCACTCCTGCCGAAAGCGCTCCTGCCGAAAGCGCTCCTGTCGAGAACGCTCCTGCAACACCGGTCGCACCACGACCTATCGCGAACGCGGTGAAGCGTGCGGTCGATGTCACCGGATCGGCCGCCTTGCTCACCACACTCGGAATCCCGATGCTGGCACTGGCCACCTGGATTCGTGTCGACAGCCCCGGCCGAGCACTCTTCGTGCAAACGCGGGTCGGGAAAGAAGGCCAGCACTTTCAATTCTTGAAGTTCCGCTCGATGATCGACGGCGCTGAGGAATTGCGCGAGGAGTTACGCGAGGAGGCGGCCGATGTGAACGGGTCTGAATCGGTCACCTTCAAACTCGAAGACGATCCCCGCATCACGCGGGCAGGCCGGTTCTTGAGACACTTTTCGCTCGACGAGTTACCTCAACTCCTCAATGTGTTGCGAGGTGAAATGAGTCTGGTTGGCCCTCGACCTCATCCCCTCGACGACGTCGAGCGGTACAGCCCCGAGGCCATGCGACGACTCGACGTCAAACCCGGAATCACCGGTTTGTGGCAGGTCTCTGGTCGGTCCGATCTCGACTGGGATGAAAGCCTCGCACTCGACTTGCACTACGTCGACCACTGGTCACCTCTTACCGACTTCGTTCTGCTCGCTCGCACCATCCCCGCGGTACTGCGAGGCAGGGGCGCGTACTGATGGTGGCGCATCACGATGTGCCCGTGCTCGTGATCGGCTTCAACCGTCCCGATCTGATGCGCCGCCAGATCGAACGCCTTCGCTCCTGGGCCCCGTCGACTCTCTACCTCGCGTGCGATTGGCCCCGCGCTGGCGTCGTCGACGACGGTCCGGCCACTGAAGCTGTACGTCAGTGCGCCGACCTCGTTGATTGGGACTGCACGCTTCACACCCTGTTCGCACCGACCAACCTCGGCTGCGGAGCCGCGGTAACCGCGGCCATCACGTGGTTCTTGGAAAACGAGTCGGCCGGCATCATCCTTGAAGACGATGTGGTGGCTTCCCCTGATTTCCTGCGTTTCGCAGCCGAGATGCTCGCACGCTATGCCGACGACGAGCGCGTCTACAGCATCGCTGGACTCAGTCTTGATTCTCCAGGCCAACGTGCAGGCCAGACCGACAGTTATCGCTTCACCGCGATGCCCTTGATCTGGGGATGGGCCACGTGGAGGCGCGCCTGGAATCCGGAGATCACGTCGGTGGCTGGTTGGCACGAGTGGTGCGACCTCGATGGCATCGCTCGCCAGAGGCAGTGGCCCAGGCTACTCACCGAAGTCTTGCGCCGACGCTTTAACGACGCGGAGTCTGGTCGAGTCGACACATGGGATGCGGGGTTCACTGCCCGAAGTCTGGCGTCAGGCTCCGTTCACATCATGCCGGCGCGCACACTAACCGCGAACGTAGGAGTCAGCGAGAGCGCCAGCCACGCCGGGTATCAGCCAAAGTGGGCCCGCGAACCAGAACCTATGCCATGGCCGCTGACGCATCCCGAAGTCGTGGCAGTCGATCGTGCAGTCGATCGCACGATGTTGGTTGACACGTTTGAAGCCACACCCAGTGGCTACTGTGCCAAGGCACTTCGCAAGGCCCGAGGTGCACTCAGGAGGTAATCACCTCGTGGTAGCAGGAAATCAGCGACTCGATCCACGCGGCCGGCATGTAGTTGGTTTCGTAGACCGCTCTCGCCCGCGCTCGCATAGACGCGCCACCGTGCCTCACTCGATCGAGCATCGGCGCGATGGGCCCATGATCGTCCCAAAGCACCGCTGCTCCGGTGTCTTTCAAGTCCATCGCAGCGAGCGAGCCACTGCGGGCGACAATAGGTACGCCGGCCTCAAGTGCTTCCATCGCCGTCTGCGGGAGAGCACTCTCGAGCGAGACGCTCGGAAGGATCAGTCCTGTGTACGAGGGCAGTCGCCGTCTGAGTTCATCACGATCCATGTTCCCGAGAAGTTGGACTCCATCAGCGGTCAATTTTGTCGCCTCAGATCCTTCTCCAACCACATCGAGGCGAACCCCAGGCGGCCACTCCGATACAAGGCTGGCGACACCCTTCTCCGGCGTAAGGCGCCCGACTACCACCCATGCTTGTGTTGTGGGGGTCGGCGCGACCGCAGGAGTTACGTCGGATACGAAGTGAGGAATAACCCTCGTACGAGTCAGGTCGAGTCCATACCGTTCGAGAATTGAAGCAACTCCCGCGAGTAACACCACAATACGATCCGCCCGGCTGAGCACGGCGTCACCGACAATCCCTCGCGAGTTCTTAACAGCTAGTGGGAGCGTCGCCAGTCGTGACCCTCTGTAGCACGAGTGCCGCAGTGCCGCCCACGGATCGCCGTCAGGACACTCCGTACACACCTGCCCGTCGCGGAAGAGTAGACCGTTCGCACACATCGACCGGAAGTTGTGCACCGTCGCCACCACAGGACCTGGCCATTGCTCCAACCATTGAGTTCCAATGTTGGGAAACAGGTTGTGCACGTGCACGACATCGGGCGCAAACGCCTGAAGGTAGCGGGTCGGGTCTCCACCACGTCCTGTCATCACGCGGGTGGCAGCTCGAGCACCGTAGCCGGGCTGCACCTGAAGATCATCTGTGTGCCGTCCAAGAAGCAGTACCTCATGTCCGGCATCGCGCAGGGCCTGAGCTTGACTCTCGACAACGACATTCTCACCGCTGGGCCATCGACTCGAATAGAATGAATGAACCAAAGCGATGCGCACCCTTGCCACAGTACTGGAGAGGCTTATAGTTGCCTAACACCGAAGAGCGGGGTGCCAATCAGCCGATGGGGGTCGATGTGCCTCGGATTGTGACTCTCATCGCGGTGCACGACCGGCGCGAAACGACACTGCAGTGTCTACGCTCGCTTCTTCACACGCAGCAACCATTTCACGGACAACTCTTCGTGGTGCTTGTCGATGACGGAAGTACCGACGGAACTGGGGATGCAGTCAGGCGCGACTTCCCTGAGGTAGACATTGTTCAGGGAAGCGGCCAACTGTATTGGGCAGCGGCCATGGCACTCGCCGAGCAGCGAGCACTGTCACTGCGCCCAGACATGCTGCTCTGGCTCAACGACGATGTGGTTCTCGATCCAGATGCACTGGCGCGCATCCTCCACGTACACGCTGCGTACCCCGACGCAATCATTGTCGGCTCGACGCGGCACCCCGATTCAGGAGCCGTCACTTTCGGTGCGAGAGGTCGGGTCGATCGGCATCCCCAACGCTTCAGATCCCTACCGGAAAGTCGTGAGCCCGAGGACGTTGACGCATTCAACGGAAACATCGTTCTCGTGCCTCGCTGCGCACATGACCTCGTCGGCACAATCGACGGGGGCTTCGCCCACGCGCAAGCCGATGACGACTACAGTCTGCGCGCTGCGGCCGCCGGAGTCCACATGATCACATGCCCGGGCACCCAAGGAACCTGCGCGCCGACGTTACCTCGCCCTGTTCCCGAAGGGAGTCCTCTCGTGGTCTGGCGCGCACTTCAGCAACCGACCGCCAGACCATGGAGAGGTCAACTGCGTTACCTCCGCCGTCATGCTGGCGTGCGTTGGCCCTATTACCTCGCTGCGAGTTACGTTCGACCATTGTGGGCCGGCTCGCGTCACTGGCGGCCTGGCAAGGATCTCTAGGCAGCAGGAAGATCTGGCGGCACGTCAACTGGCAACGAAGCAGTCGCTGTCCCTCGTCCCACGCCGTATTGGCGCGCTAATCGAAGGGGCGTCGCTGACCTCAACCACGGCAGTGCGAGTACGGCCGCCACACACAGCAAGAGTCCAGCGGCCAGTAGACGTAGGGCCGGAGAGTCGATGAACGTCAACACGGTCCATCGCACTGCCAGCGTGAACAGCAGGAATAGGGCAGTCGGTAGGACGAGTTCGGCATAGCCCCTCTGCACGACCTTGCCGTCGACCAGCCCCGCACGTGACGCGACGCGCAACTGCACCGCATGAATGAGTAGCGCTCCTACCGACATGCTCAGCAAGACAGGCACCGAGGAGTGTCGCAGGAATGTCAGCGCTGCGCCCACCACTGTCGCCGCGAGCGCAATTAGTTGGGCAACCAGCAGCGGGCGGAACCTACCGTGCGTCTCGACCACGGAGTAGAGCACCATCGTCGGCAAATAGATACCCGCGCTCACGGCGAGAAAGGGGACGATCCATTCCGATTCCTGCCACCGGGGCCCCAGCACGGTCTCAATGAGCAGACTCCCGAGCACTGCGATGCCCACGGTCACTGGCATCGCAACCCATGCCATGAGCAACACGATGTCTGAACGCGTGCGCGCGGCGCGATCGGAACGGACCGCCCCTTCACGCAGTTCGGGGTAAACGGTCGAAAGAGCTGACGACTGCAGCATGTACAGCGGCACGCTCGACACCACCGTGGCCCGGTTAAAGGCGCCGAGGGACGGCGCTCCGAAAACCAGACTGATACACCACGCTGGCAGATTTCCCACGAGATAAGCGACCGCGTCGACACCGCTAGCACGCCGGGCGAACCGACCCTCCTCTCCCGCTGAAAGCCGATCACGACGCGGCAGAATCAGTCGTCCAAGAGCGATAATCGCCCCTACCGCCTGCAGTGCGGGAATCACGATGGCCGGGACCAGCAGTGATTCAGCGCTGCGCGCCCACCATGCGGCAGCAGTTCCGAGAGCCAGCGCGACGACTCCAGCTGAGAGGGTGACTACCGCCACCGCGTGGTAACGACCCTCGCGCCGCATGATGTTGAGCATGACCGCAGCAAGCGGGCCGAGCAGGAGGACCAGCCCCGCCAATTGAACGGTGCCTACCGCCGTTGGCTGCCCCCAGAGGCGCGCCCACGGTGCAGCCAAGACGACGGTGGTCGCCGTTCCCACGACGCCGAGTACGAGGGCGGTGCGAACTAAACCCCGTTGCTGTCGCTCTCCTAATTCGGGAGCTCGCGCCGTGGCCGCCCCAATTCCGGCGGTGGTGAAGATACTCGCTAACCCCACCGCGGCAAGTGCAACGGCGTAGTCACCAAAGCCTCCGGGTGCAATGATGCGGCTCACTAGCGCTGCATAGCCAAACTGGACGAGAGCAATCGTGACCTGGCTGCTGAGCAGGAGTCCAGAACCGACGACGAGTGCCCGTCCACGCATCACAACCGCCAGGGTCCGGGCAGTGCGGTCCACGGTTCGATTGTCGGCGCAGGGACCTCATCGAGAACGAGTGACAGGTGGTAGCGCACCGCCTGCTCAGCACAGAGTCGGCCCACCACCCACCGACGCCCCTCCACTCCAAGGCGCGCGCAGCGCTGCGGATCATCGATCAATTCGCCCACGCGATCAACAACCGCCGACACTGTGGATTCTTGAAAGAATCCGACTTCTGGCCCGGGTAGCCACTCCATCCCCGGGTGGCGCCCCGCCACATGGGGACGTCCTGCGAGGAGCGCGATCGGCAGGCGGTCGCTGGAGGAATCGGCATAGCGCGGATAGTGGTCCCAGTTCGCCGAGACTCGGTGTGTCGCAATCTCACGCACCTGCCCCTCGTAGGCCACCGGTGACACCGCCCAACTCGAGGGCCAACCTCGTCCACGCAGAGTAAAGGTCCCCCCGAAACGCTTCCGTAAGGCGCGTGCCAATCGACGACGTTCACCATCGCCGGGCATTCCACCAATGATCGGGATCCGAGCCTCGTAACTTCCGATCATGATCGCACCGCGGGACGTAGCCGGTGGGCTCCAATTCGAGGAATACTCAGTAGCGAACACTCCTTCATCCACAACCTGCGGACTGAACCTCACTTCCCGCGCACCCGCATTAAGAAGCATGTGCGGCTGAGGGTCCCCCGAGGCCGAAATGACTACGTCAGCGCGTTGCAACCACCAGCGCATCTCCCGAGTCACGGGCTTGCCACGTCCCCAGGAGTCGCCCTCCCAGTAGAGAAGCGTCGCTGATTTCATCGCTGCGTTCAGACGATCGAAAGAAGCACGAGTGCCAGGGAAGTGACCTGAGCTCCACACAACCACGACGTCATAAGTTCGGGTTTCAAGGAGTGTGAGTACCGACTCGAGATTGCCCTGCGGAAGGTGTCCGTTTGACCCTCGCCAACTCACGATGTCAACGGCCCCGAGATAGCCGGCTTCAACCAGCGTCCGGTACGCCTGTTCGTGTCCCACAGCGTGACTGACCTGCGGCTGATTGGTGATGAGAAGAACTGTCGGGCCACCGGAGGTCATCGTGTCACCCGTGAGTCAACTCAGACGCAGCAGCAGCGCCACCCTCAAGCGGGCCGTTCGACCAAGGTCGCTGGCGAATTCTCTCCGCTAAAGCCATGCCCACAAGCGCGAACGCGATAACCGGCAAGAAATAGGTCACGCCGTAGACCATCACCGCGACACTCAGGGCCACTGCTCCGGCAGACGAAATCCACAGCCGGTCATACCGACGAGTCGCGGAACGGAAGATGAGAACAAGTACAGCCGCCAGACCAACGAGCCCTACTAGGAGGAGCAAGTCAACATACGTTGAATGCGTGGTCAGACCCGAGCCGTGCGTGATCTTCACCCGATTGAGATAGGCGGAAAAGTCCCACTGGTCACGACTGCTGGCACTGGGCCGGCCGATAATCCATGCCACAGCGTCCGGCATCGCATTGATGCCATCGCCCCACTGATGGAAGCGCCACGTGAGGTTGCTCGTGTCAGTCGCCGAATTCCTCAGACTCGGAGTGACGAGAACGCCAACGACGACGACGACGCCTATCGCAGTCACACCCTGCAGAAAGCGCTTCGGCATGACGAGTACACCCTCACGCACATCAAGCCACGAGGCAATGATCCATGCCGGCACTGCTGCAGCGATGCAAAACCAGACGGTTCGTTGCTGAACGAGTACTACGACCAGTGCCAATGCCCCCGCTGCAACATAAGAACGAGTGCCAGATTGAGTGCGGCCGGAAACCACAATGAAAGCAGCCGCCAGCAAGAAGAAGGCCCCGGAGGCCGATACTGGGCGCAGGTCGACCATCAGCACATCGGCATTGTCACCGTCGTGCCTGAGTAGTAGCCCACTGGCAAGAAAACGCCCTAGACACAGACCCAGAATCACAAGCAGAGCGGGAACGCCTCCCAGTAGATCTCTGCGCGACCAGCGACGAGGCAACCACGCCGCGTACGTCAGGGCCGCCAGCCCGTAGAAAAGAACTCGGCCGAAATTGACCGATGGCTGAAATCCGAAGATCATCGCGCCACGCAACACCTCAACCGCCAGTAGCAGCCAGAGCACGGCCACTGCACCAGACTCCACGCCGAGTTTGCGAGTCCGAATCATTCGCCACACACCAAGAATTGCCGCCGCGAGAGCCACCACATCCATGGGATGCAACGAAATGTCGGCAACAGTGAGCAACGGTTCGGGCACCATCAAGCTGAAATCGGGCAGACTCACAACGGTTACAACGAAGACGGCGAGTGACCCCTCGCTGCGCCACCACACCCTGGATTCGGCTGGAGATGCCGTAGCTTCGTTCACTGCCTCACCCTACACGCGTCAGTGGCGAAACGAACGAGTTCACCCGTGTGCGTAGTACATGCGAAGTCATTCCCAGATTCAATCTAGGCTGAGCCCCAGCGCACCGAGCAACCCAGTTCAACGGAGTGGAGGGACACGTGCGACCGAGACCACGAGAGAGCACGGTCTATGCGGGGAGTCTGATTTCGCGTCTTCCTGATCAGGCCCAACCCGCAGCGCTTTGGCTACGATCGGTGACTGGCTGGGGTAGTCGAAGGCGAACATCCAATCAACCTTCGGACCCAGAGCCCTTTAACGCCCAACATGAGCGCGCCGCCATCATCCGGGCGCTTATCGAGCGCGCACGCGTGACATGTGCGATTGAAACAGGCACCTTCCATGGAGTCACCACGGAATATCTGGCCACGATCGTCAACTCCGTGGTCAGCGTTGAGGTCGATCCCTTCTACTACTCGGTTGCCGCTGAACGACTCTCCGAAGCTACCAACGTCACCTTGCACCTTGGTGACTCCCGAACCGTGATCCACGCGCTATCCATTCAGCCCAGTTTCACCGACCAGGTCACCCTCTTTTACCTTGACGCCCACTGGGGCGACGACCTCCCGCTCGCTGACGAACTCACCATGATCGGCGCATCATGGAGTCGCGCCATCGTGGTCATCGACGACTTCGAAGTTCCAGGTGACTCAGGTTACGGATTCGACAACTACGGTCCCGGGGTTCGCCTTGATCGCACGATCCTGCCCCCACTTGCCAAGTGGCGTGGCGCCTACCCTTCCATTGCGTCTGAGCAGGAGACGGGCTCTCGGCGTGGCTGGGTCGTACTCACCTCGCCCGAGCTTTCGCATGTACTTGAACAACCGGGACTCGCCGCGCCTTGGGCTCTCTCACCGCCGGAAACCTGCGCCTAGTAGTCCTCGGCTTCTGTGCCGTCAGTCGCGTGTGGGCTGCTCGACCGAAATCACTTGGGTAATGGGAACGTTTTTCATCACTTCGACGGGCTCGGCTCCGGCCGCACCGACGAGCAAGCGAAGGCGCACCGCGCGAAGAACCGGCTGCGGATCAACCGTGAGGCGATAGACCCCGTCAGGGAACGTGCCGGCCGGCAACCGGTAGGTGAGGCTAATCGTGGCGGACTGACGGGCCGCCAAGGTGCCCCCCGTGACCATGATGGTGCGCCCCATTCCGTCCGACCACGTGCGTGACGGCAGCCAACCAGACGGGTGACTGAGTGTGGCGTCGATCGCACCTTGAGGCACGTACGCCCACCATGCGCTGCGGTTGACGGCCGTCAAGTACCCCTGGGCTGAACCGTCGCCGAATCCTTCGGGCGTCTGGTTGTAGACCACCATCTTCTGCTTCACCGTGGCCCCACCATCAGCACCAACAGTTGCCGTGATGGTCAGATTGCGGCGAGAGAACACGTCGGTCTTGCTGGCATTGGAGTTCGTTGAGAACCATGCCGAATGGTCACCGGTCGGCGAACTGACGTGACCACCGAGCCCAGCCTCATCGACGGCCTTCTGCAGTGCGGCATCTTCAAGGTGTACCTGCACGTGGCGTCCCGGTGCCACGGTAGCCAGTTCCTTCATCAACTTAAAGGCACCCTCTCCACTCGACAGCCGAGTGATGAGTTCGCCGGCCAGCACGTTGTTGATCGACTGTCGGTCACCGTTGGCACTGCTGAACTTGCGATAACTGTTGACCCACTTGTCGACGAAATTGTCGGCTGTCACCTCACCGAACCCTGCCGTCGTAATCGGCCCCGTCGCCCGCAGCCCCGCGATGATGGCACTGGTGTCAATGGCAATCACGCCGTTAACCGGAGGCTTATCTGAAGCCGCCCAAGCCCGCATGAGCTCTTCACCGGCCAAGGCAAAGTCGGGGTGGAGGTTGGAATTGACGAAACGACTTTGTTGGTCGCCCGTTGGGAATGGCGTGGTCGTTGCGTGGTGCCACGCGACGAGCGGGTTTCCGGGGATGATCTGGGTACTGACCTGGCCGCGTTCGCTGACCGTGAGCTTGCCCTTGTCGAACGTCAGCAGCGCAACGGACAGCGGAGCGCCACCGCTGGGTCGCAGTTCAGCTGAGTTCAGTACTGCCAGGAGGTAGCGCTTGGGCGAGGTCGCTCCGAGGGCGTCGTCGAGGCGGGGCAGCACGCCCTCGACCGTCGTGAGCGTCTGCTGCAGCGGATCAACCACTTCGGCCATCTGATCGCGCGCATCGGCAAGTGTCGCGGTTCCGGGAACCGTTCCGCGCACGTTGTTCAGATCGATTGATGCCTGGGTGAGATCGGCACGCGCAGTGGTGATAGCAGTGGCGAGCGGAGGAATGGCAGCGAGATTGACCGAGCCGCCCTGTAGCAACTTGGTCGTTCCCTCGGTGCCCGTGGCGAGAGCGTAGGCATCGACCAGAGATTCCGACGCGTCAACGGTGTGCGAGACGGCCGAGACAAGCGAATCGACATCGCTCACCGCGGTGCCCACCACTGGCACTACCCCCAACACACGCACCGGTGGCAGCCCCGTTTCGCCCGAAGCAGCGTCGACATCAGCCTTCGCCGCGGCGACTTCAGTGCGCGCCGTTGCCACCGACGAGTTCTTCAGGGCCTCCTTGGCCGCTTCAAGGTGCCCTTGGGCCGACTTCGCAGACACCGCGATGGTCACGAAGGCATAGCCCGTCACGATGACGCTGAGTAGCCCCACGACAGCAAGGCCGATGACCACCCATGGCCACACCCGCCGACGTCGAACGGTGACATCAGGCTCGGACTCAGCCACCGGACTCCTTCGTCAATCGTTGGGAGGCGCCAGTTGGCCGCCCTCCCCTATGTGACGACCAGCGTACGTGCCTAGGTTCCATCTGTTACGACCCGACTAGCCCACAACTCGCATCCGACGTACCGTGGAGACATGACACAGGAACAGCTCTACACGGTGGAACGGTCGTACGGAGAGTGGGAACTGCGCCGTTATGCGCCCCACGTGCTCGCCGAAGTTGACGTGCAGGCATCGTTTGAGAGTGCAGGAAGCATCGGGTTTCGCCCTCTCGTCTCCTACATTTCCGGCCGCAACATGAGCGGCGAGAAGTTGGCCATGACCGCTCCCGTTATTCAGAGCGCGCCCAGCCGGGGGTCGGGCCATGCCGTGTCCTTCGTGCTTCCCGCCGATGCAACCCTTGAGTCAGCTCCTGCGCCCCAGGATTCGTCGGTGAACCTACGGGCCGTCACCGAGGAGTGGGCTGCGGCTGAGAAGTTCAGCGGACGATGGACGGAGAAGACCTGCGCCGACGTCGAGCGACGTCTGCGAGCAGGCGTCGAGAAGGCTGGGCTCACTGCCAGCGGGCCGCCACGCTTCGCCCGCTACGACCCACCGTGGACGCCGTGGTTCATGCGCCGCAACGAAGTAGTGATTCCGGTACAACCGCCGAACTAGACGATCCTCCACTGGAACGACACCACGGTGCTCACGGCATTACTGTCGCGCACCGTCACCGACACGTTCTTAGTGGCGGTGGAATTATTTGTCGTTCCCGTGATCTTTCCGGTGGTCGCATTGATCGTCAGACCGGTCGGAAGGCCACTTGCTGAGTAGGTCAAGGTCGCACCTGGGTCAGTCGCCACGATCTGAAGGCTGACAACGGTTCGACGTGCGGTACTTTGCGCCCCAGGGTTCGTCACCACAGGCGCGGTCACGTTCCACGTGAACGTCGTGGTGCCGAAAGCCGCAGTAAGATCGGCGGCTTTCACCACGACGGTGTACGTACCAGCCGTGGTCGCCGTTCCGCTCATCGTGCCGGTCGTCGCGTTGATCGTGACTCCGGAAGGAAGTCCGGTGGCCGACCAGGTCAACTTCTGCAGCGCCTGGTCGTCGGTTGCAGAGGCGGTCTGGGTGGCGGCCTTGCCTTTGCCACTGGACTTGGTCGCAATCGCAGTGACCGCGACCGTGTTACCCGCCAGATTGCTGATGGTCCACGTGAACGACGTGCTGGCAACAGCGCCATCACTGGTCGTCGACGTGACCTTCACCGGCGACGACAGAATCGCGGCGCTCGGCGTTCCGGAGATCAATCCGGTGGACGAGTTGATGGTCAGGCCACCGGGCAGGCCGGTTGCGGAGTAGGTGATGGTCTTGGTGACGTCAGACGCAGTCGCAGCAGCCGACACGCTCACGGGAGTGCCGATCGGTCCTGACTGGTTACCCGGCGTCGAGTTGAACGTGACTGTTGTCGACGTTCCGCTCACGATGGGTGCCGCGACGGCGCAGGCGTTGGCTGCATTGGAGAAGTTGGCCTGCACCGGGAAGGATCCGGTGGCAAGCGCAATGTTCTGGGCTCCGTTCGACGGGAAAGGAGAGGTCGAGATCGAACCCACCCACGCGCACTTGTCGCCGTTCTCGTAACCCGCGGCGTCGTACCACCCACCACTGGGCAACTGGTCAGTGATGGTCTCGGCGTACTCATGGCCCTCGACGATGGTGACACCATCGGCTGCGCCAGCGGTACCACTGTTCACGTAATTGGCTCCGCAGGAACCGCCGACGTCAGTGAGGTACGGAAGGTTAGTGAAGGCAATCGGGCCGCCAGCACCACTGGTGACCAGATATCCACCAGTGCCGTCGTGCCACGCACACCAGTTCAACGGCGCATTGAATCCACCGGGGTGCAGACCTGAGGGGCTCACGATGACGTACTGGGCGCTTCGGTTCGATGCCGCGGTGGTGTTTCCAAAGGCCACCGCCGCATTCACAGCCTCCTGAGCGATCTCTGTGTCAGAGGCCGTTGTCGGGGCTGCTACTGCATTGTCGTAGAGGACGCCAGCAAGGGCGCCACCCGTTGGATAGCCAACGTGTGCCGCTGAAGCCGGGCACGACGTGGCGCCTACGGCCACGCCCTCACACGACTCGGTCATGACACCCGACCACCGCTCACCGTTCGTTCCAAGACCCTTCAGGAACGCCTGGACACGAGGCGCAACTCCGAGGGTGTCGTTGCTGAACGTTGCGTTGCCATTGCCATCGGTACCTTGGGCACCCCACTGGCTACCCCAGAAGACGACGTAAACCTTGGGAGCACCCGTGGTGACTCCGATGCCTCCGGTTCCGCCGTGGTAGGTCAGCAGTCCACTACCTTGCGCACCAGTTAAGGCTCGATTGTTCGCGCCCCGGAGATGGTGCTCGCCATGCTGGTCGTGATGACTTCGCAACTGCTTGGGCGGCACCAACTCGTAGGCACTTGCGGGAGCCACAAGCCCCATCGCGACAACCGCACTCGAGAGCAATGCCAGAGCAACAACACCAGCAGGTCGCACTGACCGCATTCTCGTAGTCCTTTCCGGAACCATTGGGGCGTCGTCATACTACCCGTTGCACACGCTTTGCAACCCCTCGCTGACCCATCCGTGAACGGTCGATGTGAACCCGGCATCAAATCGGGCAGAGAATCTGGCTCAACGGCCCCTCCAGGGGCGCCGCCCGCCTGGTCAATCGGCTGACCCGAGCAGCGCTCCGGGACCGCTGACGTCAAGCCCCCCATCGACAGTGAGGGTGGTACCCGTGATGTACCCACCTGCGGGTGAAGCGACGAAAGCGATGGCACACGCCACCTCATCGGCTGTCTGCAGTCGACCAACAGGTATCACCGTCGAGACAGCCGCAGGATCGAGTCCGTACCGCTCCCACGCATCGGTGTGCACGATGCCCGGCGCCACGGCAGCACACCTGATTCCGTAACGACCCCACTCAACTGCGAGGGTGCGCATCAGTGATTCAACGCCTGCGCGAGCGGCCGATGAGTGCGACATGCCCGGCATACCGCGGTGCGGCGTCATGGTGACGCTCACGACGACACCGTTGTTCTGGGGGATGAACGCACGCACGGCGACCTGAGTCGTGAGGTACCACACCGCTTCAAGATTCAATCGCGTCACTGCGCGAAAACCCTTGGCAGTGATTTGCTCGGCCGGTGCCACAAATTGACCGCCCGCGTTATTGACCAAGATGTCGAGTCCGCCGAGTGCGTCGTCGGCGACCATGCGATCGAGTGCGTCATCGACCTGATCGGACTCACGGATATCGCACACCACCGGCACGATGGGCAGCGATCGCGCCGGAGCTAATGCCGCCGTCTCTTCCAAGGTTTCAATGCGCCGACCCATCACAGCAACGTGTGCCCCCGCACCAGCAAAGAGCAATGCGGTGGCGCGGCCAATGCCACTACCCCCGCCGGTCACCAACACCCGGCGACCCGCGAATGCGTCGCTTGAGAACATCGCGACTGCCTCTGGTGACGTAGGTGCGCTCATCTACTCAGGCTAACGCTATCCGTCTGAGGCAGGTTGTCTGGCGGAACGCACCAACACATGCGCAGCGATAGCCGCGGTGAGTTCGACGTACTCCCCTGCACTGCCAACGAGAGTGCCACCGTCGGAAGCCGCAACCTTGACGGTTTCACCTGGGAGGGCGCGGGCCTTAGCGAATCGCTCCATCAGCGCCGGGTCATCTTGCGCAGATTCACCGATGCGATGAATCGTCACCCACTCCGATCCGTCTCTTCCGAAGTTAGAAATCGGAAGGAGTTCGCTGGCGTCGACTGTTTCTTCACTCACGGGCACACCCGGAATCGGGTTTCCAAAAGGTGACACCGAGGGATGCCCCACGATCTCAAGAATGCGCTGTTCAACAATGTCACTCATGACGTGCTCCCAGCGGCACGCTTCGGCATGAACCGACGCAAGATCAAGGTGAAGTATCTGAACCAGCATGCACTCGGCAATTCGGTGACGACGCATCACGCGAGTCGCCAAGCGAAGTCCGGTGTCAGTCAGTTCAAGATGGCGGTCGTCCCTGATCGTGACCAGTCCGTCCCGTTCCATGCGCGCGACCGTTTGCGAAACGGTTGGTCCACTTTGGCCGAGCCGCTCAGCGATGCGTGCCCGCATCGGCACGACGCCTTCCTCCTGCAGCTCATACAGCGTTCTGAGGTACATCTCCGTGGTATCAATCAGGTCGCTCACTCGGCGCTCCTTTTCGACCATCGCCTCGGGCCAGACACATCGCCCGTGCGGGCGCGGTCTGCCCCATTGTCACCTAGGCTAGGCCTCCATGCCGGCTGTCCTGTGGTTCCGACGCGATCTGCGCCTCGATGACAACCCCGCGCTGCTCGCTGCGGTGGCCCGATCACGTGCCGATGGTGACGGGCGCGTGGTCCCCCTGTTTGTCCTTGACCCGGTCTTGTGGGCGAGTGCGGGACCGATACGTCAGGCCGCAATGGTGGCGTCGATGCGCGCCCTCGATGCCTCGCTCGGTGGTCACCTTCTCATTGCACACGGCGCACCGGTCGAGGTGGTGCCACGGGTCGTGGCGGCAGCAGGCGCGCGCTCAGTGCACTGCGCCGCCGATTTCGGCCCGTACGGCCAGCGACGTGATGCGGCGGTCGAAGCCGCACTCGCCCTCAGCGACATTTCGCTCGAACGTACCGGCTCGCCCTACGCAGTGGCGCCGGGACGAGTGGTGAAGGGTGATCAGACGCCGTATCGGGTTTTCACACCGTTCTACCGAGCGTGGCTAGCCCATGGCTGGCGCGCACCTGCCGATCAGTGCCCCAGCGATGTCGACTGGTGGATGCCGATCGAGTGCGACGGCCACCCCACGGCGCCCGCACTTGTCGGCACGCTGTTGCCGACGATGGGTGAGCAGGCAGCGCTCGCGCGCTGGGACTCTTTCCGTGCACACAAGGTGGCCGAGTACGGCGAGCACCGCAATAGGGCTGATCTCGATGGCACGACCCTGTTGTCCGCGGCACTCAAGTGGGGCGAGATTCATCCCCGCACGATGCTGTCCGATCTTGACGATTGCGACGGCGCCGAGGTGCTCCGCAAAGAACTCGCCTGGCGCGAGTTCTACGCCGACGTGCTTCACCATCATCCGGCGAGCGTGAATACAAGTCTTGATTCGCGCTTTGAGCAGATGGTTGTTGACGAAGGTGGTGCTGCAGAGCAACGGTTTACTGCCTGGTGTGAGGGCCGGACGGGTTATCCCTTCGTCGATGCAGGCATGCGTCAATTGCTCGCCGAGGGTTGGATGCACAACCGCGTGCGCATGGTGGTGGCGTCATTCCTGATCAAAGATCTCCACCTGCCCTGGTGGCGCGGCGCCCGGTGGTTCATGAGTCATCTTCGCGACGGAGATCTCGCGAGTAACACACACGGCTGGCAATGGACCGCCGGCTGCGGCACCGACGCCTCGCCCTACTACCGCGTGTTCAACCCAGTAACCCAAGGACTGCGATTCGATCCGAATGGCGACTACGTACGTCGCTACATTCCCGAGCTTCACCATCTTGAAGGCGCCGCGGTCCACGAACCCTGGGCTGTGATCGACGGACTCACCGAGGGCTACCCCGACCGGCTTGTCGATCACGCCCACGAGCGAGAGGAATCGCTGCGCCGGCTGGCCGCTCTACCGCCGAGGGAGTGAACCTCACGCCTGACCCACTCCTCGAGTATCCACCAATCAATACTGTTGACATCAGTCTCTATTGGTGTTTCCATCAAGATATGGATCAGCACACAGCCACCGCACGCCGGTTGACTCCGATACTCAAAGCCCTCGCTGACGAGAACCGGCTGGCCATGCTGCTCGCGATCGCTGAGCGCGAGCGAACCGTTCGTGAACTCGTCGAGATGACGGGGCTTTCCCAAACGTTGGTGAGCCATCACCTCAAAGCCCTCCGCGATACCTCGCTGGTCAGCGTGACCCCACGCGGTCGCAGCAATGTGTACTCCCTCTGCTGCGACGCACTTGCCGACCCCTTCGAGCAATTGGTGCGGCTCACCTCTCCAATCGCAACCGCATCTGTCTGACATCAGGAGTTCCCATGACCGACCTCGCATCCGAACCTGAAGCGATCCGCGCGGCTGTGCAAGAACGCTACGGACGCGCCGCACGCGAAGCGACCATGTCGTGTTGCGGTCCGACGCCGGTCGACGTTCCTTTCGGCATTGGCCTCTACAACGATGCCGAACGCGACGCCATTCCGGCTGCAGCGGCCGTCGCCTCCCTCGGGTGCGGCAATCCCACAGCACTCGCGCAACTCGCACCCGGCGAGGTGGTGCTCGACCTCGGCTCTGGTGGTGGCATCGACGTGCTGCTCTCGGCTCGCCGAGTCGCACCCGATGGCATGGCCTACGGACTCGATATGACTCCCGAGATGCACGCGCTCGCCTTACGCAATCAGGCAGAGACAGCTATCACGAACGCCGATTTTCTCATCGGGACGATTGAGAACATCCCCCTGCCCGATGAGTGCGTCGACGTCATCATCAGCAACTGCGTCGTCAACCTCTCGGCCGACAAACACGCCGTCTTCCGCGAAGCCTTCCGCGTGCTGCGACCCACTGGCCGACTCGCCATCTCTGACATCGTGCTGCGTCGCCCGCTTCCGTCTGCGGTTGCTGGCCTCGTGGCAGCGTGGACCGGATGTATCGCGGGAGCCATGCTCGAAAGCGATCTGCGCGAGGCACTCACGCAGGCGGGTTTCGTTGATTCCAGCATTGAAACGACGATGGTGTACGACCGCACTCAACTGCTGTCGATGGCAGCAGCACTCGACCCCGCACAGATACCGCACGATCTTGATGTCGAAGCGGCACTCGAGGCACTCGAGGGCGCGGTGACGAGCGCTTTCATCCGAGGCACCAAGCCCGCTTAAACCCAGCGAGCTTGTTCAGCGCCATGAACGCCGCTCGTACGACAGACTGGCCTCGTGACCCGCATCGCTGTCCTTTCACTCAAGGGCGGCACCGGCAAGACCACCGTGACTCTCGGACTGGCGGGAGCCGCTGCCGCGCGCGGACGCACGGTTCTCGTGGTCGATCTCGATCCTCAGGCCAATGCGACCGCAGCCTTGGGTATCGACGACCCACCGTTCACGGTGAGCGACGCTCTGGCCGACGGTCGCCGCGGCATTGCCGCCGACGCGCTCATGCCCTCGACCTGGCCGGTGGCGGCCGGAGTCCACCGCGTACTGGTCCTTCCCTCCGAACGCTCCTTGGAACATCGATCGAGCACTGCGCCAGGTTCAAGTGCACGGCTGAGCCGCGTTCTGCACAAGATCACCGGAAGCGAGACGCTGACGCTGATCGACTGCCCACCAACCCTTGGCGAACTCACACGCAACGCCCTCGTTGCCGCTGACGCAGCCCTCATCGTCACCGATCCCTCGTATTTCGCTCTCACGGGAGCGGCACAGGCAGTGGAGGCGCTCGACATCGTGCGCACTTCCACCAATCCGCGACTGGTGGCTGCCGGCATCGTGGTCAACCGCGTGCGCGCGCGTTCGGCCGAGCAGGTGTTTCGCCTCGCCGAACTGCGCGAGGCCTACCCAGACTTGCTGCTCGATCCGGTGCTGACCGAAAGGGTCAGTGTGCCGGCGAGTCAGGGCGCCGGTGTTCCGATTCAGGCCTGGGCCGGGGCCGGCGCACGCGAAATCAGTCGCGATTTCGACCTACTGCTGAGCGCAATCGACAGCAGGCTCACCGCAACGCGCACACAACCTGCCGGAGGTTTCGCATGACCAATCCCCAGCCTCGTCCCGCGCTGCAACGGGCTGCCGATTCGGGAACCAGCCCAGCAACCGCGGTCACGCACACCGCTGATGGCCCTGCCGCTGACGCCCTCGCTGCCGTTCCCACCTGGGCGGTACCACAGGGCAAGCAGGGCAAGAAGCCCAAGTCAGGCGCCGATGCGAAGGCTCCGAATCCGCGGAAGTCACACAAGCAGGACGCCAAACAGGTCGAGATAACGTTCCGGCTTCCGAAAGCGCAACGCAAGGCCCTCGACAAGCGTGCCGACGAGCAGGGGTACTCACGCGATGATGTGCTCGCGATGCTGGTGCGTGCCTGGCTTGAGGACTAAGGCGCCAAACGTTCGATCGTCGACCACCGTGACGCGTCACCGAGCCGCGCGCCACCGGTCGACTCCGTAGGAGCCGGACCTGACCGCACGTAGCGCAGGCGATCATGCAATCGCGACTGTTTCCCTGCCCAGAACTCCACGCTCGTCGCCATCACCAGGAACCCGCCCCAGTGGTCGGGCAGCGGCACGGGCTCCGGCTCGGGCCATCGGGCAGTCGCGTCGGCGAACTCCCGCTCAAGGGTGTCCTCTCCCTGGATCACCGACGACTGTCGAGATGCCCACGCACCCAATTGCGCGCCGCGCGGCCGCGAGGCGAAATACGTGGCTGATTCTTCGCGCGGCACTTCGACCACAGGGCCACACACGATCACTTGCCGAAACATCGCGAACCAGGGAAACACGAGGGAGGCCAGCGGAACGGACGCAAGATCGGAGGCCTTGCGTGATCCTCGGTTGGTGAAAAATGTGAAGCCGCGGTCGTCGACGCCCTTGAGCAACACGGTACGCGCCGAGGGTTCGGATCCGTTGGTCGTCGCAAGAACCATGGCGTTGGGCTCGGGAAGGGCCGCGGCCACCGCCTTCGCCAACCAGTTCTCGAACTGGGCCAGCGGGTTATCGGCAAGGTCGCTCTCACGAAGTGGTTGATCGCCGTAACCGACACGCATCGCATGCAGATCAGTGCCCTCCGCAGGAACAGTCACCCTCCCAGCCTAGTCGGGGTCGCCTCGACCGGAGTTCGGCTCACGCGCAAGAATGGACCAATTCCAGCAATGAGTTATCGAGCAGTTCGGAGTGAGAGATGGCCGACTTCGTACCTGGCCTTGAGGGCGTCATCGCCTTTGAGACCGAAATCGCCGAACCTGACCGCGAAGGCGGCGCACTGCGCTACCGGGGCGTCGATATTGAGGATCTCGTAGGCCGAGTGTCGTACGGAAACGTGTGGGGACTGCTCGTTGATAACGAGTTCAACCCGGGTCTACCTCCTGCAGAGCCGTTTCCCATTCCGGTGCACAGTGGCGACGTGCGCGTTGACGTCCAGTCGGCGATCGCGATGCTCGCTCCCGCGTGGGGCCTGCACCAGCTGCTCGACACGTCTGACGCCAAGGCACGTGAAGATCTCGCCCGCGTCTCGGTGATGGCAATGTCGTTCGTTGCCCAGTCGGCCCGCGGTATCGGCGTGCCGATGATTCCGCAGCACGAGATCGACAAAGCTGACACCGTCGTCGAGCGCATGATGATCCGTTGGCGCGGCGAACCCGCACCCGATCACGTGCGTGCCGTCGACGCCTATTTCGTGTCAGCGGCCGAACACGGCATGAACGCGTCCACGTTCACCTCGCGTGTCATTGCGTCAACCGGAGCCGACGTCGCAGCAGCCATTTCCGGAGCGATCGGCGCCATGAGTGGCCCGTTGCACGGTGGCGCGCCCTCGCGCGTTCTCGGAATGATCGAAGAAATTGAGCGCACTGGTGACGCAGGCGCTTACGTTCGCAAGGTTCTCGACCGTGGCGATCGACTCATGGGGTTTGGTCACCGCGTGTATCGCGCCGAAGACCCGCGCGCGCGCGTGCTTCGACGTACCGCGCTTGAACTGAATGCTCCCCGGTACGAAGTTGCTATCGCACTCGAGCAGGCAGCTCTTGAGGAACTACGTGCCCGCCGCCCCGACCGCGTGCTCGAGACGAACGTCGAGTTCTGGGCCGCGATCGTGCTCGACTACGCCGAAGTACCGGCCCACATGTTCACGTCGATGTTCACCTGCGCGCGTCTGGCCGGATGGAGTGCGCACATTCTCGAACAGAAGAAGACCGGACGGCTCATTCGTCCTTCCGCGCGCTACATCGGTCCCGCACCACGTCGTCCCGAAGCCGTTCCTGGCTGGGACGCCGAGATGGTGGCCCCTTCCGGCTACCACCCTTCCTAACCATCACCCTTCATCACCACCACCACAGAAGGAACCCCCGTGTCGCACCCCGTCATTCCCGCCAACCTCCTTCCGGTCGACGGGCGGTTCGGGGCCGGACCAAGCAAGGTGCGTCCTGAGCAGGTTGCCGCGCTCGCCGAAGTAGCCACCTCATACCTCGGCACATCCCACCGACAGAAGCGGGTCCGCAGTGAAGTTGCTCGGGTTCGCGAGGGACTTCGCCACTTGTTCTCGCTGCCTGCCGACTACGAAGTCGTGCTCGGTAACGGCGGATCCACAGCGTTTTGGGAAGTCGCCGCGTTCGGACTCGTGCGCGATCGCGCTCAGTTCCTGACGTTCGGTGAGTTCGGTTCGAAGTTCGCCTCCTCGGTGAAAGACGCACCGTTCCTCGGTGAGCCCACCGTGATCACCAGCAACCCAGGTTCGGCGCCTTCGTTCAGTGCCGAGACAGGCATCGACGTGTACGCGACACCGCACAACGAGACCTCCACAGGCGTCGCCATCACACCGCAGCGCGTGGCCGGTGCCGACGAGGGTGCCCTCATGCTCATTGATGCCACCTCAGCTGCGGGTGGACTCGCTGTCGAACCCACTGAATACGACGTCTATTACTTCGCACCGCAGAAGTGCTTCGGAAGCGATGGCGGCCTGTGGTTCGCACTCATGTCACCCACTGCGATCGAACGCGCCGTCGAGATTTCCGAGTCTGGACGCTACATTCCCGCATTCCTTGATCTTCAGACGGCGATCGACAACAGCCGACTTGAGCAGACATACAACACGCCAGCTCTTGCCACCCTCTTGATGATGGGTGAGCAGATCGACTGGTTCAATACCAACGGCGGACTCGACTGGTGCGTCTCACGCACAGCCGAGTCGTCATCGATTCTCTACAACTGGGCCGAGCGCACGTCGTACACAACGCCCTACGTCACCGACCCAGCCTTGCGCTCAGCCGTCATTGGCACCATCGACTTCGATGAGTCCATTGATGCGGCAGAGGTTGCCGCGACGCTGCGCAGCAATGGCATCGTTGATGTCGAGCCCTACCGCAAGCTGGGCCGTAACCAGTTGCGCGTCGCGATGTTCCCGTCGGTCGAGCCGAGTGACGTTGACGCCTTGACGCAGTGCATCGACCACGTCGTCACGACACTCGAGTGAGTACCGAGACCAGCACGCGTCCCACTCGCGATCACGCGTCGCTGGTCAGTTACGCCCAAATCGGAGTTTACGGCTGGGTCCTTTACGCGTTCGGCCCGAGCGTTCCGTTGATGCGCGACGACGAACACACCACCAACGCGTTGGCCTCGCTGCACGGCACGTTGTTCGCTATCGGCGGCATCTTCGTGGCCCTGTCCGGACCGCGCCTGGCGATTCGGTTTGGTCGCGGTCAGTGTCTTCGCATGGGCAGTGCATTCACCGCACTCGGCCTGGTCGTCTACTGTTCGGGTCTGCCCTTGCAGGTGACCTACCTCGGTGCCTTCCTATTGGGAATCGGCTTGGGGTTCGTCATCGTGTTCGCCAACGCTCACATCAATGCCCATCAGGGAACCGCTGCGCCTTCGGCACTCGCCGAAGCCAACACTTTCGGCGCTGTCTCAGGAATGATCGCCCCGATTGCACTCGGAATCGGAGTTGCGATCGGCTGGGGCTGGCGTCCCGGAATGCTGATTGCCGCCGTCGCCGCGATCATCCTCGAGTTTGCTCGTGGCTCGCTGACGTCATTCAACGACGGAGAGGAGTCCGACTACAAGATTCCAGAGCGCACGCCACTCCCCCGGCGTTACTGGCTCGCGTGCGCCACCTTGGCACTGCTGGTTGGAGTCGAATTCTGCCTCGTGCTGTGGTCAAGTGAATTGCTGCGCGCACGGACGGGCATGGGCGCTGGGGCAGCTGCACTGTCAGTCACCGCAGTCGTCGCCGGAATGGCGATCGGTCGCGCAACGGGGTCAGTGGCCACTCGTCGATTCAACCCCGAGAAGTTGCTCGTGTTCGTCATTCTGTTGGCGCTCGTCGGTTTCCTGCTCGCGTGGAGTGGCTCGAACACCGCAGTGGTCCTCGCGATGCTCGTGGTCACAGGCTGCGGCGTCGGTATGCACTGGCCACTCGGAATCGCGCGCGCGGTGCGTGCTTCGGGTAATCACGCCGATGTTGCCGTTGCGTACGCCTGCGCGCTCACCGGCACCAGCGCTGCCATTGCACCCTTCGTGCTGGCGTGGGCCTCTGACTCATTCGGAATCACGACAGCCTTCGCGGTCATTCCACTGCTTCTCATCGGCGCACTGATTCTGGTGCGGGTTAATGGTGTTCCGTTCGATGCGTCCTCGGCAGCGCCCACCGACGCACATTAACGACGGAAGAAGCGAGCTCCAGCAAGTCCCACCACAATCAGCAGCCCCAGTGCAATCACTCCGATCAGTGCACCGAAAGACAGTGGCGACTCAGACTCCGACCCATTTTCGTCAAATGTAGATCCGGGGTCGCTATTCGCCGATGCTTGGGCATCCTGCGCACTCTTCGTCCACGCCTCGGGCGGAAGGGGTACTGACCAGAGCGTGCCCTCTCGCTCACCAGCGACGAGAAGTGCGCGACCATCGCGTGCCCAAGTTACGGCCTCGCCCTGCTGCTCGGTGGGAAGTTCAACACTCACGATGGGCTTGCCCGGCGGCAATCCCGAGTAGATGCGCGCACTTAAGTAGTCGCGCAGCACAAATCGACTCGCATCACCGGATACGGCGCCATCGCTGATCAGTCCGTCGGTTTCTCCTACCTGCTGCGCCACCAGAGGCTCTTTCCACACCTCACCAAGCGCGAGGGGCGGAAGCGTGGGCAATTTGTAAATGACACCCGTGGCTAACGCCTTGGTCACAACCCACAACTGCGGCTTTCGAGGGTCGGCCAGAAGAGTCTCGGCATCGTGCGGACCATCCGGGTACTCAAATCGCCACGCGCGCACCGGCACGGTCTGATCGGTCAGGGTCTTAGGTTCGGGCACTTGGTAGATGCGTACGAAGGGCCACGACTCCTGATTGTCGCCGAAGTCACCGACCCAGAGAACTGGGTTACCAGCGGCATCACGACCGCTTGCGATTGCTTCAAGGTCGCGTGCGGGCATGTCAGCCAACGTCAGTCGCGACACTATCTTGCAACTTGACAGATCAAGGGCGTAGATCACTGGCCCACCCGATGAATCGTTGTGCACCCACACCACGTTCTTATGACGAATGCTAGGAGTCATTCCCGAGACTTCAGGAAGCTCCTTGACGTCGAAGGTACATAGCTTCTCGGGCGTCCCTCCAGCAGCAATCGCCGGCGCATATCCAGCGCCAGCGAGTACTGCGAATGCCAGAACCGCGGCAGCCCAACTCAACTTCTTCATACGTCTGCCTCTCCCGGCCGACGTCGATCAAGTTCCCCGCTGAGCAGGATACCTAGCGTGGGCACGATGCTCCACTCAGAGACAAGCGCCGCATAGTCGTTCCAGCGCTCGACATCGGCGGGGGCGCCGGTTCTGACTGCGCGCAACAGCACATTACGCGGAGTGTGCTGAGAACCAACGAACTCCATCACATCGACTCGGTAGCCAAGCAACCGCAAGAGTTCGGCCCGCACGGCATCTGTCAGTACATCGCCGAAACGTTCACGCACGATGCCATGTCGGGTGAGCAACGCGTAGGGTGCCGGGGCCGGTGCAGCGCTCAACTGCCGCTGAATGTCATGGTGGCAGCAGGGAGCGACGAGTAGCAGTGCGGCGCCCGATCGCACACCTGCCGCAATCGCATCATCAGATGCCGTGTCACACGCGTGCAACGCCATCACCACGTCAGGCGCATGCTCGTCGACCAGGGTAGAAGCAGCACCAATACTTGAGCACACAAACGTGACGTCGCTGGCTACGCCCATTTCATTCGCTAAGCGAGTGTTGCGCTCACGAGATTGCTCTTTCACATCGATACCAACCACGCGCGACGGCATTCCTCGCGACGCCAGAAAGGCGTGTGCCGCGAAAGTCAGATACGCGTTGCCACATCCAAGATCAACAATGCGCAGTGGTCGCGTCGAATCGAGCACCATCGCATCGGCAAGCGACGCATCGAGAATGCGGAGAAACTCATCGACCTGTCTCACCTTGTCATTGCGACTTGGTTTCACCTGCCCATCAGCGGTGGTGAGACCAAGGCTACGCAGCACCGGATGATCAAGCGGTAGCAAACGCTCTTTGCTTCGATTGTGCTCTGACTCAACCTTCAGCGGCTCGTCTCGCTGCCGTACCGAACCGCTCACCCGACCTCGCGCGCCAGAGCGCAGGCGAACCCGCTCTCCCACCGAGTCAACGGTCCACTCACCAAAGCCGCCATCGAGTAACGCATCGACCGTTTCTGCCGTCTCGGGGGCATCCCACTGGTGATTGGAAGCGAAGGCCTGGGTCGCGGAGTAGGTGGTCACTTGAAGCCGGGCGCCCGCCTTCAACGTCACCGGGCGTAACTCCACCCGACGCCACGCAGGGGTAGCCCCGGGCGCACGTCCGCTCGCAGTCGCGCGCACGAGGGCCTGTCGATCGAGGAGAATCTCCCGCATGCGGTCGCGCAGTTCGGCGCCATCCACCGCCTCAGCATGTCACGGGAAGCACACCTGATGTGCAGTCTGAGGCCAGTACGGTCAGCGAATTGCCGCCAGCGCAACGGCTGCGAGCAGGCCCAACAGCACCACAATGGTGGCGATGCGACGGGTGCGAGGGCTCATTCCGTGAGCCTAGAGCGATGAGGCAACCGACGTGAGGGCAGTAGCCACTCGTTGGATCGACGATCGTGACGGAGTCGCCGACCCGAACTCGAAGGTAATCGCCTGCCCGCTGTACGAATGGTTGAACCACTGGGTCAGCGTGCCGTGACAGCCGCCGGCGCAATCGAAGTAACCGACGGGGTAGCCGGCCGCCTTCGCAAATCGCTTAACGGTTTTGAGTGATTTGGCTCCGTAACTGTCAACACCGCCGAGCGGCGAATGGAAGATGACTACCAGTTTCGGTTTGACCTTCGAGAGGAAGGCCTTCACTGCCTTCGTCTCAGGTTCACTTGCCGCAGAGGGACCCGACCAACGCGAGGTGCCCGCATTTGCACTGCGCCATGAGTAAGGGAAATTGCGATTGAGATCGACACCCCGCGCATTTCCGCGCACGTCTGAACGCATGCCATCGGGGTTCATGGTGGGAATAATCCACACCCCGAGATTGGTCGGAAGTTTGAGCGACGTGAGTAACGTGGTCACCGCCAAACCCTTGCGCTCATCGCCGTGAATAACTCCGATCACAACAAGTTCGCGAGTCGGGCTAGACCCCGCGCGGTGGTAGGCCATGATCGCTCGGCCCGCACGTGAATAGCCGATGGTGCGCGTGGTCATGAGCGGCGTCACCGCCGATGACGCATTGAGCGCTGACGATCGAACGATTGTTGATCGCGAACCGATAATGATTCGCGGGTTCTTCGCAGGATTGAGCCACTTCAGCAGGGCCTTCATCTGCAGTAAGTCAACGCTCACACAACCCGCAGTGGGCTCTGAGTGCGAGTTGCCTGGAATGTACTTGGTGACATGCAGGAAGATTCCGCCGCCGAGTTTGGTGTTAACTCCAGCCGACGCATGCGGTCGCGCGCTCGCTGACATCGACATCACGGGGTGGTTGTATCCAATAACCACGGCGTATCGATACTGGCCGTATTTGATTTGGCTCAACTTTTCCTGGTTGCCCCAGTTTCCTGACGGTTGATAGGTGTTATAGGTCGACGGATCGGACTTGTCGTACACCCAACGATCGGTCGAATCGAATCTGCGGTACGGCATTGCCGTTCCGGGAGAAGTGCCGCTACCGAACGAAGGGCCCAGTACGAACGAACCGGTCGGTGTAGTACCGGTGCCCTGAACACGATTGGCCGCTTTCACAAATCCATTTCGCCCAATGCGAGCCGTCATCAGACCGAGCATGCGATGCCAGAGCGCACCGACCTTTTGGTACGCGGTGAGCGTGGCATACATCGTTGGCGTGGGATCGGTGACGACGATCAGCTGCTGAGCAGAACCCACGCCGATGAGCTGGGTGGGCAACGTGGCTCCGGCCAACGGTGTTACCCGGCTGAAAGCTTCTGGCGCCGCCTGAACTGGCGCCACGGCGGCAACGGTCGCAACAATGCAACCGGCGCTCGCGACCGCCACCACGCGCGCTATTCGACTCAGCATGACCTCATTGTCTCAAACGCTGGGGCCCATGCGGTACGTCAGGCGCGGTAGGCCACCCACGCATCAGACATACGCGTGGCTTGACCCGTAGTGAAGGTGTACATGCAGGAGTCGGGGGTATAGCCCATGAAGTTGTTGACCGGGTCAGTTCCTGACGCCGTACACGAGTCGCTGAACCCACACGAGTACTCGGCGTAGGCCTGCGCCGGCGTGTCACCGATGTAGTCGCCAGGAGTTGAGCAACCGCCCTGGAACACGTGATAGAGACCGAACCAGTGACCTACCTCGTGCACTGCTGTGTCGCCGGAGTTGTAGCCCACATACGTTCCGCCCGGCAGCGTGGTGAACCGCACCACGACGCCGTCATTGAGCAGGTTCGAGGCCGCCGATGACGGCAGGGTCGACCAACCGAGCACCCCTGGCACGTTGAGGGTGTAGAGGTTAAGGGCGTTCTCTCCACCACGATGCAACGATCGCTTCATCGCCGACTCGGCAACACTTCCCTGAGTCGCCGTGAACCACACCGTGTTGGTGGTGCGCGATGTTGATACCAACTTGAACACGAACGCGCTGTGCGCATTGCGGTGTGCGGTGTTAAGCGCCGCGATTTGCGCACTCACCATTGCGTCGGTGACGTTGCCTTGCGAAGCGGCGGTACCGCTGCGAATGACATTCACGTAGACCGGCACGGTGACCGACGAAGCGGCGAGGGCCAACGTTGAGAGTGAGGCGCGAGTTCGTAGTGCGGTCGATGAGTGAGCGCGCGTTGCTAGTCGCGACCGAAGGTCACGCTCGATTGAGGCTGCTTGGGCAGTGGTGATGTCACCACTGTCGCGCGCATCTCTGACAGCCAACCGAGCGACCGTGGGATCGGTACTGCATCCCGAATCAGGGGGAGCAGCAGCGGCACGCGATACGGTAACCGGCGCCACCATCATCGTGAGCGCTGACAATGCACACGCCGCACCCACGAACAGGGGTGTGCGTGATGCACGAATTGATGACGCCACGTCACAATGACAGCCCAGAGTGCCCGAATTATCAACTCTGTGTTGATCCTAGTGGGTGAACACGACCCTAAAATACTACTCTCGGTGACTATCCGTCACCCAATCGAGCAGGAGCGTGCACTGTCCGATCGCCACTCTCTAGGCTACTGACATGGCCCACGACGCACAGCCCGCCGATGCAACCTCCGCGGTTGAGATCGCCGGTCTCGACGTAGACGGTGTCAACGCCGTTGCCATCGGCACCGTTCTGTGGGCCGTCGCCCTCGTGGTCACGCTGGTGATGCACTCATCACTGCTCGAATCGGGTAACGCGTGGATCACGTGGGTCTGCGTCAGCGGCCTTGTGCTCGGATTGATGGGGCTGCCGTACGTTATCCGCCGGCGCGCGGTCTACCGCTCTGCCGCAGCCTCGTCGCCTTCGGCGGTTTCAGCAACCACCTCGACGACGACCTCGCCGACGACCTCGACCTCTGCTTCGGCCTCGGCGTCGGCGTCGGCCTCAACTGGCGACGACGTCGGGTCCTCTGACTCCTGATCGACTGGCGCCTCTGGTTCGTCATCGCTGACCAGAGCAAACTCGTCAAAGCTCAATTCGTCGAGAACCACCTCAACCACCTCGGGCTGCGAAGGCTCGGCAACGACCTGCGAGTGCGCCCCGCAACCATGCTGGAACGACACTACGCGGCCATCGGATGGCGACATCGATTGCGCGCATACGCCGAAGGCCTGGCCAACAGGGCCACCCATCGACACAAGCCATCCGCAGGTCAGGCACCGATCAGATGTGGCACGCGCCAAGGCCGAATCAGGTCCGGACTCACCGGAATTCCAACGCTCGACTGCCTCGTCACGCCCTTCAACAGAAAGCACGCGCTCGCGACCGAGTCCCAATTGCCATTGCAAGGGGTGTAGCGGCTGATCTGCCACCAACCCGTCGGGATCATCAACGGCAGTGAATCCGGCCGTGAGCCGCGGGTCGTCAGCGGCGGTCGGAAAGACGTCACCGACACCGAGGTCGCCCGGCTGCACACGGTCGCTCCAGGGCTGCCACGGCGGAGCAAGCAACGCGCCATCGCCCGGTTCGAGCCACGCTTCATCGATGGTGGGTGCGCCCTCAGGCGCACGTGACACTGCGACCGCCCATTGCCAGCCGCCGTATCCGGGGTTACGGCATTCGAACCGATGGACCACGGTGTGCGCGTCGATCGCAGTGACTCCTACGTGAGCACCGACATGACCGACTTCTTCGGCGATATCGCGCGCAACAGCCAGCGCTTCATCGACAGCATCCGCGCAGACCTGATCGAGCACCACCGGCGCATCGTCGGTGGTCGTCGTGACGTCAAACTCAGACATCGAGGTCATCAGCAACCGCTCGCAGCACCTGGGCCACCTTGTGAGCCTTGTCATCCTTCGGGTAGCGCCCACGGCGCAAGTCGTTTCCGGTGTCGTCGAGGAGGCGGATCAACGTTTCGATAATCACAGCCATGTCTTCAGCCGGCTTGCGTTGCGCCTTCACGACCGACGGGGGTTGATCGAGAACAACAACCGACAGTGCCTGCTTGCCGCGCTTGCCGTCGACGATTCCGAACTCAACGCGTGAGCCGGGCTTGAGTGCCTCAACACCGCTGGGCAGCGTCGAGGAGTGGACGAAGACATCTTCGCCCTCATCTGAGGACAAGAAGCCGAAGCCCTTCTCCACGTCGTACCACTTGACCTTGCCGGTAGGCACCGTCATCACTCCTGGATCATTGGTTGCTCACGTGCGTAACCCGACCATCGGGTCACTGTGGGGAAATCCCTGCCGTGCAAGGTTATCCACAATCACCCTGTCTGGTCGATCCGGGCACCAAGCCAGCCCGGGAACTCCACGAGGGACGCCAAGACGACGTCGGCCCCCGACTTCCACAAATCATCCGCTGACGCTGGCCCGGTGGAGACTCCGACAGCCGCTGCACCTGCCGTTCGCGCACCCACCATGTCACCCGGGTGGTCGCCTACGTAGACCTCGGCACCGTAGTTCAACAACGCCGCACCTTTGCCTTCCGCGAAGAGATCACCCACGATGACGTCCACCGTGATCGCCACCACGTTGAGCACTGCCTCGACGAAATCGATCTTCTTGGCGCTCACCACAAGCACCGTCCCACCCGCCGATCGCACGATGTCAACGGCCTCATGAGCGCCAGGCATGGGAAGGGTCGTCGGAATGCCGTGCGCGCGATAGTGAGCCCGGTAGGCCTCGAGCGCCTGGTCATAGGGAATCTGTGGAATCCATAAAGGGAAGACCACAGTCAATGGAAGTCCGATGGTGGCCGTTACCTCGGCGGCCTGAGGGAACGCGCCGAACAGCTCGCACGTGGCCAACAATGACCGAGTGATTCCCTCGGATGAGTCAACGAGGGTCATATCGAGATCGAAGCCAACGACTGCCATGTAGCGACCCTACGTGCCCTCGACTTGGGCAACGACGAGATGTCGCGTAGCGTCAGCAGGATGGTCAGCAGCAACACACCCGCAACCCGATCGCTCGCTGATGACCTCCGCGAGCGCGACGATGACGAACTCGCGGCCCTACTGCGGCAACGCCCCGATCTCATTCATCCGGTTCCGCCTGACCTCACGGCTCTCGTGTCGCGCGCCAGCACGTCAGTTTCGACGGCGCGCGCCCTTGATCGACTGGATGCCTGGACTCTGCAGATCGCTGAGGTACTCGCAGCCCTGCCCGATCCGTGTCCTGTGCCGAAACTGTTGAAGGCCGTCTCCGACGTCGCACCCCATCACATCGAGCGGGCACTCGCGGCGCTTCGCGAGCGAGCACTCATCTGGGGGACTGGCGACCTGCATCTTGTGCGCAGTGTGCGCGAAGCTGTGGGCGCGTGGCCGTGCGGGTTGCACCCGGCAGGCCTGACTGATCTGTCATCGAAGGCTGTACTCGAGACCATGAAGGACGCCCCTGCCGACGCGCGAGCTGTGATTGACCAACTGCTGTGGGGACCCCCGATCGGCAAGGTCCCGTCTGCCGATCGCGTGGTGACAGTGCAGAGCGCGAACACTCCGATTGAGTGGCTCCTCGCCCGCTCTCTACTGGTTCCTGTCGACAACGCCACCGTCGCCATTCCTCGCGAAGTTGCCTTGCCGCTTCGCGGAGGGGCATTCCTGCGGGTTCCCGAGCCCGAGCCCCCGACCCTGTCGGCCAGCGGCAGCGACGCAACGTCGGTGGCGCAGACGGCCGGGCAGAGCGCCTTCAACGTCGTACGACTGACCGAAGATCTCCTTGATCACTGGTCAATCGCACCACCCGGCCAGCTTCGCTCAGGCGGACTTGGTGTGCGTGACCTGACGGCCACCGCGCGACTGCTCGACACCGATGAACCCACTACCTCGATGATCATCGAGGTAGCTCACGCCGCCGGGCTCCTCGCTTCCGACGAAGAAGAGCGCCCCGTATGGCTGCCGACATCCGGGTACGACGTGTGGCTCGGCCTCGACATTGCCGAACGATGACCTTGACCGACCCGATGCTCCGGACATGCGGCGACTCGTGCTCGACACGTGCGCCGCTGGCGCGCGCACAGCCAACGATGTGCGCGAGCAGTTGAGCTGGAAGCGTCCCCGGCGCAGCAGCCGACTGCGAGATCTGGTCATTGCGTCGACATTGCGCGAGGCCGAGCTCCTCGGAGTGACGGGCCTTGCGGTGATGTCGGCGCCGGGTCTGGCACTCCTCTCTTCTGACGAGATGCCCCGACGATCATCGACGAAGTCCGCCTCACCCATAACGGCAATTCTTACGCCGCTCCTTCCGACGCCGCTCGATTACGTACTGCTTCAAACAGATCTCACCGTGGTTGCGCCCGGGCCCCTCGAATCATTTCTTGCACGCGAGCTCGCGCTCGTCGCCGACGTCGAGAGCACCGGCGGAGCTACCGTGTACCGCATTTCGGGTGAGAGTCTGCGGCGCGCGTTCGACGCGGGACGGTCGGCCCACGAGGTGGTGACCTTCTTCGAAAAGCGTTCACGCACGCCGATTCCCCAGCCACTGTCTTATCTCATCGAGGATGTCGCTCGGCGGCACGGAGCGGTGCGAGTAGGGCCGGCCGGCTCGTACGTGCGATGTGATGATGAGGTGACAATCGGCGCCATCATGGCTGACCGCCGCGCTGCTCACCTTCGCCCTGTTCGACTCGCCCCCGGAGTGCTTGCACTTCAAGGAACGGTTGATGAAGCCCTGACGACGCTGCGTGCAATCGGCCTGGCACCTGCCGCAGAAGCACCCGATGGCACCGTCGTGATTCGTCGACCTGACTCGCGTCGAGCCCCTGCTCGCCCGCGGGCGACCTATCGCACCACCGACCCCACGACGCCCGATCCGCTCTTAGTGTCGTCGGCTGTCAAAGCGCTACGAGCCGGCGATCGCATTGCTACCGGAAGCCGTCCCGTGGGCGGCCCCGACCGACTCGGCGTGATTCCCGTCTCTGCTCCTGCCGACACCATCGCAGCCATCCGATCAGCCATCACCGATGAGAGGTCGGTCTGGATCGGATACGCCGACACCGACGGACGCGCCACTGAGCGCATCATCGATCCGATCGAAATCAGTCGCGGCTTCCTGACCGCGTATGACCACCGTTACGAAGAAGTCCGCTCATTTGCACTCGCACGCATCACCGGTGTCGCTGAGAACGATGAGAGCTGAACGCTCAACCCGGGGGTAGCAGCACATACGAACCGTCGGAATCAACTCCACCGACCGTGTACCCCTCGCTCAGTGCCTCGACCATGGCGGCACGCACGTCCAACCGCCAGCGCAATGCTTCCTCGGGGTCAGCAGCACGGATCGCCACGATGTCGTCCGGCAGCGGCACCACGCGCGCACCATCGGTCGCTGCAATCGGGGTGAGTCCCCCGCGGGCTGCCACGCGTGCGCGCTCTGAGTCGACGACCCACCAGGCCATCAGCCGATCGGTACGGTCACCGGCATTGATGGCGTCGGTCATTTCGCCATAGAAGTCGGGAAGATACTCCGACACTTCGGCACCGAGTTTGACCAGATTGAGACGCGCATTGCGTCGAACAAGGGGATCGAATGTCCAGGCGATAACGGCGATGCCGTGGCGAATCGCCCACGCCCGCTGATGCAATTTAAGCGCGGTACCGATGTGACGGTCGCGCCACAGGGGAAGCGCCGCCGCCATATGCGAATGCAGATGCAATTCGCGAATGCCACCCTCGCCTTCATGACGGCCTAAAAATGCAAGTGCGGCTCCCACGGCATCCCCATCGGGATCTTCGACTGCAAAGGCGGCCGACACGTAGCACTCGGAATGTTCCAATGCGCGCAATAGGTTCATTTCCATCGTCGTTCCACCCCCCGGCAAGGGCCACGTCGTATCGAAGACAACTCGTGCCTTCTCAAGGTCGGGGATGGAATGCAATGAGCGCACCACCACACCTGCTCGGGCAGCGGCCGCCTCGGCCGCGGCGACCGCTTCGACCGCTTCTCCGTACACGTCATCAGTCGGGGCAGGCATGGCCCTACGGTAGTGGCGTGCAGAAAGCCGAAGCGACACAGATGGCAACGCGACTCCAAAGCCGCCTTGCCGAGATGATTGACGACACCCGCGCGCTTGTCGAGGTCGAGTCGCCTTCATCCGACCCCGAAGCATGCCGCGAAGCCATTGTGGTGGCCGAACGCCTGTGCGGACAGCACCTTCCGACCCCTGCACGGGTTGAAACGCACGAAGGGTGTTCGGTTCTGCGCTGGGGACCCGACACTCCGCGCGTGCTTCTCCTGGGCCATCTCGACACCGTCTGGCCATGTGGAACGCTGCGCGACATTCCCTGGTCGGTCACTGTCGAAGAGCGTGGCACCGTGTTGCGCGGACCTGGTGTCTTCGACATGAAGGCCGGCGCCGTGCAGGCCATCTACGCGTTGACCGAGGTACTTGCCCACCTTCCCACGGCCGATGTCGGACTGCTCCTCACCACCGACGAGGAAATCGGTTCCGCGCGGTCCAAAGCGCTGATCCTGGAATCGTGCGAGCGTGCGGAGGCTGCGCTTGTTCTCGAACCGTCCATTGACGGTGCACTCAAGAATGCTCGCAAGGGAACCTCGTGGTACCAGATCACCGTGCACGGTCGCGCAGCTCACGCAGGACTCGATCCGGCGAGTGGCATCAACGCGATGCTCGCGATGGCGCGACTCGCTCTCGCCGTCGGAAGCCTGGCGGATGAAGCCGCCGAATCAACGGTCACGCCGACACTGGCGTCGGCCGGCACCACGGGAAACACGGTGCCCGATCACGCCACATTGATGCTCGACGTTCGTGCATGGTCGCTGGCCGACCAGCAACGAATCGATGACGGAGTACGAGCCCTCATCACCGACGACTCGTTGATGCAGGGCGCCCACGCAGACGTCGAGGGCGGCATCAATCGGCATGCGATGCCCGAATCGGCGGCACTGTCACTCGTGTCGAGAGTCGACGCGCTCTGCCCAACCCTCGGCATCACCTATCCCGGAGCGCGTGCTGTGGGTGGTGCCAGTGATGGCAACATCACGGCCGAGGCAGGAGTTCCGACGCTGGACGGCCTTGGGGCCGTGGGCGCAGGTGCACACGCGATCGACGAATGGGTACTTGCCGAGGCCATGCCGCAGCGAGCTGCCATCGTGGCCGCTTTGGTTCTCGACTTGTTGACGGCGTAGTCGGGCCTACTCCGCCAGCACGGCGGCGACGATAGCTGCGGCCGACGCGTCCGCGGAATCCGTTCCCGAGAGCACCAGTTCGGCATGCGTGGGCGGTTCGTAGTCTTGCCCCACGCCGGTGAGGTTCGGCAGTTGCCCGGCGGCTGCTCTCGCGTACAGACCCTTAGGATCGCGCGCCGCACACACATCGAGCGGAGTGTCGACGAACACTTCGATGAATTCACCGTCTTCGAAGAGCTCACGTGCCGCCTCACGATCACCACGGAACGGGGAGACCAGTGCGACGAGCACGACCAGCCCGGCATCGACCATCAGTCGCGCCACCTCGGCAACTCGACGCACATTCTCCGCTCGATCCTCCGGAGTGAAACCCAGGTCCTTGTTGAGACCGAAACGCACGTTGTCACCATCGAGCAGGTAGGTGTGCACGCCGAGTGCATGCAAGCGCTGTTCGGCCTCGTTCGCAATCGTCGATTTGCCCGCACCCGACAGTCCGGTGAGCCACACCACTCCCGCGGGGTGTCCCTTGATACGGCGTCGGGCGTCGCGATCGACCACGTACTCCTGTCGGGTGATGTTTTCAGCGCGACGCAGCGCGAAGCGCACCATTCCGGCGGCGACTGTGTCGCCCGTTACTCGATCGACAAGAAGGAAGCTGCCCGTGTGTCGGCTGCGCTCGTAGGAGTCGAGGGGTACGGGCGCATCCGTCGCGATATCGACGCGACCGACGTCATTGAGTGCCAGTAGCCGAGCGGCTTCCAGACTGCCCGACTCGACATCCAGTCGGTGACGAACGGCCGTGACCACCGCCGGGACCGTGAGAGGTCCACACACTAAGAGGTACGAGCGTCCATGTGCTAGCGGTTCGTCGCCACACCAGACCAACTCGGCCGAGAATCGATCGGCCGGGTGGCAGGTGTCGTCAACCGACGTCAGCACGTCACCGCGCGTGATATCAACATCGGGTTCCAGCCGCAGACAGACCGCCTCGCCCGCCTCGGCCGATTCCGGTGAAGCATTCAAGCGCACGATTTCGGCAACGGTGGCGGTGAGCGAGCGACCGGCTACCTCAAGACGATCGCCGGCACGCACGGTTCCGGTCGCGATCGTTCCAGCGACACCTCGGAATCCGGGCGCGCGCACGATGGTCTGCACCGGCAGTCGGAGTCCGGCCTCACCATTGGTGATGGCCTCTGACTGGTCGAGAATCTCGAGTAGCGTCGGGCCGTCGTACCACGGTGTACGACCACTGCGCTCAAGGACGTTGTCGCCTTCGAGAGCACTGACTGGAATGACATCGACGCGCTCGATTCCAAGTCTCTCGGCAGCGGGAAGCAACGTGTCGGCAATGCCTTCGAAAACCGTTTCGTCAAAACCGAGTGCATCAAGTTTGTTCACGGCGATGACCGCGTGACGTACGCCCATGAGCGAGCAAATAGTGAGATGCCGCAACGTTTGTGTGCGCACGCCACGTTCGGCGTCGACGAGCAAGAGCGCCACGTCGGCCGTCGAGGCAGCGACGGCCATGTTGCGCGTGTATTGCTCGTGCCCAGGAGCATCGGCAATGATCAGACGCCGGTGCGACGGCAATTCCATGTGTCGGTAGGCGACGTCGATGGTGATGCCTTGCTCGCGCTCTGACTCGAGCCCATCGGTGAGCAGCGAATAGTCGATCTCACCCGGCGCCACGGTGCTGCCCGAGCGTCGCGTCGTACGCGCCATCTGCAACTGGTCGTCTGGCACCGAGCCGGTTCCGGCCAAGAGCCGGCCGATGAGTGTCGACTTACCGTCGTCGACACTGCCGCAGGCAACGAGCCTCACGAGTGGAGCGAGTGCCATCAGAAGTAGCCCTCCACCTTTTTGGACTCCATTGAGGCACTGCCTTCGCCATCGATGAGTCGGCCCGCTCGTTCACTTTCGTTACTCGACTCCATCTCGGCAATCACGTCGTCGAGTGTGTCGGCCGAACTTGCCACTGCCGCACTCAGCGGATAGCAGCCCAGCGACCTGAATCGCACGAGCCGCTGCTGCGAGGTCTCCCCCGGCTCGAACTGCATGCGCTCATCATCGACAACGATGAGTTGTCCTTGGCGCACCACCACCGGGCGTTCAGCCGCGAAGTACAGGGGCACAACGGGAAGCCCTTCGCGGCGGATGTAGCGCCAGACGTCAAGCTCGGTCCAGTTCGACAGAGGGAACACGCGCATGGTCTGACCCTCGACCAATTCACTGTTGACCGAACGCCACAGTTCGGGGCGCTGCCGACGCGGTTCCCAGCGATGGCCGGGCATCCGCAAGCTAAAAATGCGTTCCTTGGCCCGACTGCGTTCTTCGTCACGGCGCGATCCACCGATGGCCGCATCGAACCCGTATTCATCCAGTGCCTCGCGCAGTGCGACCGTTTTCATCAGCCGCGTGTACTCCTGCGAGCCGTGTGAGAAGGGAGTCACTCCCTCGGCGACTGCCGCCTCGTTCGTCGCAACGATGAGTTCGAGTTGGTATTCGGACACCATCTGGTCTCGGAAGGTGATCATGTCGCGGAATTTCCAGGTGGTGTCGACGTGCATCACAGGGAAAGGGATGGGGCCGGGGTAGAACGCCTTACGGGCGAGGTGCAGGAGAACGCCCGAATCCTTACCAATGCTGTAGAGCAGCACTGGTCGTCGGAAGGCTGCGGCCGCCTCTCGCAGCGCCCACACGCCCTCCGCCTCAAGTGCATCGAGAAGGTCAGCCACGTGATGACCGTAACGGACGCACGGCCGACCACAACGATGCCGGTCCCCTGCGCGATGATGGGTACGTGACCGACGGACCCCTGATTGTGCAGAGCGACAAGACACTGCTGCTCGAAATCGACCATGAGGACTCCGAAGCCTGTCGCCACGCGATAGCTCCGTTCGCCGAACTCGAGCGCGCTCCCGAGCATGTACACACCTACCGAATCACTCCGCTGGCCCTGTGGAATGCCAGTGCTGCCGGTCACGATGCCGAGCAAGTGGTCGATGTGCTCTTGCGCTATTCGCGCTATCCGGTGCCACATGCGCTGCTCATCGACGTCGCCGAGATTATGTCGCGCTACGGCCGGCTGCAGTTGTTGGCCCATCCCACTCACGGTCTGGTTCTGCACGCAATCGACCAAGCGGTACTCGAAGAGGTCTTGCGCAGTCGCAAGATAGCGCCACTCGTCGGCTCACGCATTGACACGTTGACGGTAGCCGTTCACCCGAGTGAGCGCGGCAATCTCAAGCAGGTACTTCTTCGACTCGGCTGGCCCGCTAACGACCTCGCTGGCTACGTCGACGGTGAAGCGCACCCCATCGCTTTGCGCGAAGAGGGGTGGGAATTGCGCACCTACCAGCGTGAAGCCGCTGAAGGTTTCTGGCACGGTGGCTCAGGCGTAGTGGTCCTCCCATGCGGCGCGGGCAAGACCATCGTGGGTGCCGCCGCGATGGCCCTCGTTCAGGCAACCACCTTGATTCTGGTGACCAACACCGTTGCTGCCCGGCAGTGGCGCGACGAGTTACTCAAGCGCACCACGCTGACCGAAGAGGAAATCGGCGAGTACTCAGGTGCCCGCAAGGAGATTCGTCCTGTCACGATCGCCACGTACCAAGTGATGACGACCAAGCGGAATGGCGTGTACGCGCATCTTGACCTGTTCGATTCGCGCGACTGGGGCCTGATCATGTACGACGAGGTCCACTTGTTGCCGGCCCCCATCTTCCGATTCACCGCCGATATTCAGTCACGGCGACGTTTGGGGCTCACCGCGACTCTGGTGCGCGAAGACGGCCGCGAAGGAGACGTGTTCTCACTGATCGGACCCAAGCGCTACGACGCTCCGTGGAAAGACATTGAGGCGCAGGGGTGGATCGCACCAGCCGATTGTGTTGAAGTGCGTGTGACACTTCCCGACAATGATCGATTGGCGTACGCCACGGCCGAGCCCGAAGAGCGCTACCGACTCGCGGCTACGACACCCCACAAGAGTCGCGTGGTCGAGGCACTTGTTCGCCAGCATTCCGACGATCACGTGCTGGTCATCGGTCAGTACCTCGACCAGTTACACGATCTTGGCGACAGACTCAACGCACCCGTGATCACAGGCGAGATGCCGGTCAAAGAGCGTCAACGGCTTTACGACTCGTTCCGATCAGGTGAGACGCGCGTGCTCGTGGTCAGCAAAGTCGCCAACTTCTCAATCGACCTACCCGACGCGGGTGTCGCGATTCAGGTCTCGGGCACCTTCGGTTCGCGGCAGGAAGAAGCACAGCGCCTCGGTCGGGTGTTGCGACCGAAGGAAGATGGCCGCACTGCACGGTTTTACGCGATCGTGTCGCGCGACACTGTCGACGCCGATTTCGCCGCGCACCGCCAACGCTTCCTTGCCGAACAGGGGTACGCCTACCGCATCGTCGACGCCGACGACGTGCTCGCAGGAACGTGGGAATGAGCGATTCGGACATTCCCGAGCCGACTAGCGCCGAGTCGGCCGAGCATGTGCGGCGCATTGAACGCACCGCACTGACGATCTACGGCGCAATGACCTTGCTCGGCGTACTCGAAGCCGCCACGACCAAGGCTGTCGTCGACTCGACTGCCGCGCTGATTATTCTCATCGTCGCGACGTCACTTGCCATCGTGATTGCACACGCATGGTCGACGGTGGTTGCACACCGGCTTGTCGACGGTGAAGAAATGTCGACTCACCGCGTGGGCAACGAACTGTGGTTCGCCGGGTCGTTTCTCGTACCCGCTGTTCTCGCATTGGCCACGGTACTGATCGCCGGAACGTTCACCAGTCACAACACTTCCATCCTTCTTGCCCAGATGGTCTTGATCGTTTTCCTCTTCATCGCCGGTATCACTGGCGCACGCCGCGGAGGAGCCTCATGGGGGCGATCGATCGCCTGGGGAATTGCCGACGTCGCGGTCGGACTCGCCATCGTGTTGCTCAAGGAAACGCTCTCGCTCATCGCGCACTGACCGGCGAGCGACGTTTCTAAGTGCGGACGAATGGAATAGCTACACTCACATCGACTTCGATCGTGTTCACGCGGCTCATTCCAGGCAGTGGAATCTTCACATCGGTGAAGCGCGCCCAGCCCGTGAGGGTGATCGTCACTGCGTCGCCCTGCTCGTCCACGGCCGCCGTGACTTCCATGGGCACCTCAACATCGCCCGCCCGTGCGGTGCCGGCGAAATGCATCGCATCGTCGTCTTGTCCATAGGCGTCGAAGGTGAGCGTTGCGCTCTCACCCGATCCGACGAGAGCGCGTGCCGCAGCCTGCATGAGTGGATTACCCACACGTACTTCAGCAATGTTCAACGTGAGCATCAATTCCGAACGCGTGGCACTGAGCTCAAGTCGACCTGAGGTCACCGGGGCTTCGAGTTCGAAACTCATCAGTCCAATGCGCTGAGTGCGCAAGCGCGCCACCGTCGCGTCGGTTGGTGAGGCGACAAAGGTTCCGAGAGGAGAATCACTCACGGTGAGCAGTATGCCGCCTCCTGCACTTCATCCATCGCCATCCGTCATAAGACCGGCCTGGATTGACGGATACGCATGGATGAAGGGCGGCTGTGGATGACGAACGCAGTGACACCTGCGAATGAGTCAGAGTAGGAATCATGGCTCGCCTCACTCGTCCCGATCCACCTGGATTGCCTCGCGTGGTGACGCGCCTCGAGGCACTGGCCGTGGGACTGACTGACGACGAGATACGGCACCGGGTCCGCTCCGGGCGTTGGGTGGCTCTCGTTCGAGGCCAGTATCTGCGCAGCGACCTCAACGTCGACGAGCCTTTCGAACAGGCTCGGATACGACATGCACTTGAGGCACTGTCGGCTGCACGTCGTATCTCGGGCGCCGTCGTCGCATATGGTTCCGCCGCAACGGTTCACGAGATGGCGCTGGCATCGGGGGTCCCCGCACGTCGCGAATTAGTCGTGCCTCCGGGCTTCTGGAACGGCATCCGGTCGGGAACCCGGGTGCGCCTCGCACAACTCACCGATGCTGACATCGTCCACCGTGGCGGAATTCCGGTCACTTCGCCGGCCCGCACCTGGGTCGACATTTCCCGCACGTCACCTCTCGCTGACGCTCTCAGCGCAGGTGACTCCGCGCTCAGGCGGGGGCTTTCGTCATCAGAGCAACTCTCTGAGGCAATTGAGCGCCAGTCTGGGGCACGCGGACTCCGCGGAGCCCAACGTGCCCTGCCCCTGTTAAGCCCGCTTCGCGAGAACCCGCTCGAATCTCGTTCTTTCGCGTGGTTTGTCGAGCGCGAGCTTCCCCTTCCTGAGTGCCAGGTGGAATTCCGTGACGCGTGACGCTCGTACCGGGTCGACTTCCTCTGGCGCGCCGCACGACTCATCGGTGAAGCCGACGGTCGATGGAAGTACCACACTCCCGAAGACGTCTACGCCGAGAAACGCCGGGAGGACTGGCTGCGAGAGCAGGGCCATTCCATGGTGCGCTGGGGCTGGCACGACTTAGGAGAGCGCCTACATCGACAACTCCTCCGACTCCTTGCCGCGGCCTAATCCATCGCGATCCGTCATAAGACCGGCCGGGATTGACGGATACGCATGGATGAAGGGGGCGGCGCTGCGGGAGCGGTGAACGCGGAGAGGCGGAGGGTCGCAAAAACGCAGGTGGGGCCGACCCTTTCGGGCCGACCCCACCGTAAAGCGAGTGGACTTAGAAGTCCATGTCTCCGCCGCCGGGCATCGCCGGTGCCGAAGACTTCTCGGGCTTGTCGGCAATGACAGCTTCGGTGGTGAGGAACAGACCCGCGATTGAAGCGGCATTCTGCAGTGCCGACTTGGTGACCTTGGCCGGGTCAATGATGCCGGCCTTGATCATGTCGACATACTCGCCAGTGCTCGCGTCGAGACCCCAACCGGGCTCGAGGTTGCGCACCTTCTCCGCCACGACTCCACCTTCGAGTCCAGCGTTGATGGCGATCTGCTTGAGCGGAGCTTCCACCGCAACGCGCACGATGTTGGCGCCAGTGGCCTCATCGCCCACGAGCGAGTCACCGAGCTTCTCGAACGCCTTGACCGATGCCTGAAGCAGCGCAACGCCACCTCCGGCAACGATGCCCTCTTCGACGGCGGCCTTCGCGTTGCGAACGGCGTCTTCGATGCGGTGCTTGCGCTCCTTGAGCTCGACCTCGGTGGCTGCGCCCGCCTTGATGACTGCAACACCGCCGGCCAACTTGGCCAGGCGCTCCTGCAGCTTCTCGCGGTCGTAGTCCGAGTCACTCTTCTCGATCTCGTTGCGAATCTGGTTGACCCGACCCTGAATCTGCTCAGCGTCGCCGCCACCTTCAACGATGGTCGTCTCGTCCTTGGTGATGACCACCTTGCGTGCCTTGCCGAGCAACTCGACGCCGGTGCTCTCAAGCTTGAGACCGACCTCTTCGCTGATGACCTGGCCACCGGTGAGGATGGCGATGTCCTGCAGCATGGCCTTGCGGCGGTCACCGAAACCGGGAGCCTTGACGGCTACCGAACGGAACGTGCCGCGGATCTTGTTGACGACCAACGTCGAGAGAGCCTCGCCGTCGACATCCTCGGAAATGATGACCAGCGGCTTGCCGGCCTGCATGACCTTTTCGAGGATCGGCAGGAGGTCCTTGACCGCTGAGATCTTCGAGTTCGCGATGAGGATGTACGGCTCGTCGAGGACGGCTTCCATCCGCTCGGGGTCGGTCACGAAGTAACCGGAGATGTAACCCTTGTCGAAGCGCATACCTTCGGTGAGCTCGAGCTCAAGTCCGAACGTGTTGCTCTCCTCGACAGTGATGACACCTTCCTTGCCGACCTTGTCCATGGCCTCGGCGATCATTTCGCCGATCTGAGGGTCGGCCGCGGAGATGCTCGCGGTAGCCGCGATCTGCTCCTTGGTTTCGACGTCCTTGGCCATAGCGAGCAGTTCGTCGGTAACGGCGGTGACTGCCTTCTCAATGCCCTTCTTGAGCGACATCGGGTTGGCGCCGGCGGCCACGTTGCGAAGACCTTCACGCACGAGTGCCTGAGCCAACACGGTGGCCGTGGTGGTTCCGTCACCCGCGACGTCGTCGGTCTTCTTGGCGACCTCCTTGACGAGCTCGGCCCCGATCTTCTCGTAAGGGTCTTCGAGTTCGATCTCCTTGGCGATGGAGACACCGTCGTTCGTGATCGTGGGGGCTCCCCACTTCTTCTCGAGGACTACGTTGCGACCCTTCGGGCCGAGCGTGACCTTGACGGCGTCGGCGAGAACATTCATTCCTCGCTCGAGGCCGCGGCGGGCTTCCTCGTCAAATGCAATGATCTTGGACATCGGTGAGATGGTCCTCCCGTATCGGGGTGTACCGAGGTGCGGGCGCCCGCGACGGACGGCCGAATTCGATGCCCTCCTTGCCGGACATCAACTCGACCTCGCCCCACCTCGAGATGGGTCACCCGGTTCCGAGTGTCGCAGTTACCGTAACTGACCGGTGGGCTGTCACTCTCGGGGTCCGAGTGCTAACTCCTATTGTTGGCACTCTCCCCCCGAGAGTGCAAGCCGGGGTGCCATTTCGGCTCTCACTCACCGCCAGAAAAAGGCAGGCGGTGGGACCATCGCCCCCTAGACCCACCCCCTCCAGCGGACGACGATGGAAGAAGGACGTTGACCGATTCGCACACAGGAGGTGGGTGCCATGACTCGCCACGGGTCACTTCGACAGCCATGGGATGAGGATCCCGCACGAGCTGTGGTCGATGAGTTGTACGCCGACTTATCCCGCGAATTGGGCACCGACGGTCCGGAAGAGACGTTTGGTCACCCCGAAGAAGGTCGAATCGGACATCTAGTTGAGGACGACCACGGAATGGGTGATCACGTCGAGGCCGACTACCTCGCTTCCGACAGCCACGACCTCACTGATTTGTCCGCCGAGGAGACCGCCATGCACGTCATGACAGACGAAGAACTCGACGAAAACCTCGACCCCGAGTACCTCGCCGAGATCACTGAGGAGTAGTCGAAGGCTTTCACTGTGCCATCCGGGTGATGGTCGAAGGTCCCTCAACCGCACGTTCTTGTGCCCCTGCGACAACGGTCTGCAGGGGCACTTGGGCGTCTTTTCGACCCTCTCCTGACATGGGGAGGTTGCCCCTTGCTTAAGGGATCCCTATGCCGGGCCATTTCGCTATAGATCGGCTTTCTTTTCGCCGACATTCACTCCAACATCAAAGAACACACCTACCGAAGACAGGACCCATGAACACTTTCGCTCAGCCCAACACCCCCCGCGGGACGCACCGGCGCAGTCGGTCACCGCTGAGGATTCGTGGCGACCTCACTTTCGGGGTGGCGAGCGTCGGCCTAGGTCTCATTGTCGGAAGTTCTGTGGTAACCACTCGCTCTATGTGGGATGCTCCCGGCGGCCTGGCCACCTCACTCGGCACTGTCTCGGCGATGGCAGGCACGTACCTGTGCCTGGTCCTACTGCTGCTCATCTCACGGGTCCCGTGGCTTGAGCGCGAAGTCGGTCACGACCGGATGGTGGTGTGGCACCGCACGGTGGCCCCTTGGTCACTGCTTCTCATTCTCGGCCACGTATTCCTCACTGCCCTTGGCTTCGGCCAGACCTCAGGCGTGAATGTCTTCGCCGAACTGTGGAGCATCATCCTCACGTACCCATGGATGGTTCCGGCTGCCTGCGGCTTCGCCATCATGATGCTGCTCGGCGTGATGTCGTATCGCCGCATTCGTGAACGTATGAAGTACGAAACCTGGTGGACCGCTCACCTGTACTTCTACGTCGCGGTGGTGCTGGCCTTCGGACACCAGCTCGAGACCGGAACGGTACTTACGCAGCACGTATGGTTTCGCTGGATCTGGATCGCCATGTACGTGCTCGTCTTCGGCACGATCCTCGTAAGCCGCGTGATCTCACCGCTCGTTACCTCACAACGCCACCAGTTGCGCGTCTCGCACGTTGTGAACGAAGCAACCGGCATGGTGAGCGTGTACATCACCGGTCGCGATCTCGGCTCACTCACCGCCCGCGGCGGCCAGTTCTTCCAGTGGCGATTTATGACGCGCCACTGGTGGTGGCAAGCACACCCCTATTCGCTGTCAGCCGGCCCCACGGGCCAGTGGCTGCGCATCACGGTCAAGAACCTCGGTGACCAGTCAGGTGAGCTCGCAGCAATCCTTCGCCCCGGAACCCGCGTCATCGCAGAAGGCCCCTACGGCGTCTTCACCGCCGATCGTCGCCGCTCCGACTCCGTGGTCGCGTTCGCCGCGGGAGTTGGCATCACACCGATTCGCGCGATGCTCGACGACATGCCCGTGTCGGCAGACGTCACTTTGCTCTACCGCGTCACTGACTTGGACTCAGTACCGCTGCGCCACGAACTCGAGGAACTGGCGATTCGCTCCGGCTGGAAGCTCTGGTACCTGCCGGGAACACGTAACGACCACCCCATGACCGTCAACTATCTGTCCCAGTTCGCCCCCAACCTGTCGACAAGCGACGTCTTCGTCTGCGGGCCCACCTCCTTCACCGACTCCGTGCTGGCAACAGCGCGCGCCGCCGGTGTTCCGGAGTCGTGCCTGCACCACGAGTCGTTCGCCTTCTGATCGGAAACTGACATGCGACGCGCACTCATCGTCACGGCCGGAACCGCCGCAGGACTCGCGGCGGCCCTCACCTACACGCCGCATCCTGCGACCGCCGACGCCTCCGCACTGGCTGACAGCGCTGCTCTCGGCACTCTTTCTGCGCCTGACGGATCCAACGCCGGGGTTGCCCCCGCTGCTGATCCGGCTGCCGCCGACCCTGCAGCAGCTGACCCTGCTGCTGGCGATCAAACCGCTGCTGACGCCACAGTTGCAGCACCTGCTACGCCAGCCACACCGTCCAAGGCAGCCACCACAAAGAAGGCAGCTGCAACTGCAACGAAGAAGGCGGCCGCACCTGCCGCTCCGGCAACTGCTCCCAACACTGCACGCTCAGCGTCGCCCTCGGCGGCACCGGCTGCCAAGCCCGCAGCCGCACCGGCCTCCAAGCCCGCGACCAAGCCAGCGGCCGCGAAACCCGCGACCAAGCCAGCCCCCAAGCCAGCCCCCAAGCCAGCCCCCAAGCCCACCCCCAAGCCAGCCCCCAAGCCAGCCCCCAAACCGACGCCCACGCCAACTGCCGCCGCATTCAAGGACTACCTCGGCGCTGTGGCCGTTTCGCAAATGGGCGACACCGTCTACGGCAAGGTGCAGGTCACTATCCGCGTCAGTGCTGGCAAGGTCACTGCCCTCGCCGCTACTTTCGCCGAGCCTCACAGCTTGGTTTCCAAGTCACTGTCCAACGCCGCGATGCTCCAACTGCGCGGCGAGGTCATCACCGCACAGTCGGCCAGCGTTGCCAATGTCAGTGGCGCGACCTACACCAGCGCAGCCTTCAAGGTGTCACTGCAGTCAGCGCTTCACGCGGCGGGTCTGGCATGACCATCGACGCGTCAAAGACGGTTGCCGCCTCCCTCAACGGATGGGTGCGCGAAGTGCACGCCGAAGAAGTGTGGGGAACGGTCGTGACTTTCGACGTTCGCGACGAAACCCTTGATGGCGGCGCGCAGGCAGCAATTGCCGAGGCCGCCGCGTACCTTCACCAGGTCGACGCATGGTTCTCGACATACCGCATGGATACTCCGATCACCGCACTGCGCAGCGGCATCGCCACGATGGATCAAATGCCCGCAGTTGTGCGCGATGTGCTTGAGCACTGCGCAGTAGTGCGCGACCTCACGCACGGCGTATTCGATCCGTGGGCAGTATCGGGCGGCGTCGATCCTTCCGGCTACGTCAAGGGGTGGGCGGCAGACATTGCCGCCGACATGATCGTTGCACGCGGCTACCAGAACGTTGCCGTGAATGCAGCGGGCGATGTCACTCTGCGCGGCTACCAGTCACCCGATCAGTCGTGGATCGTTGGCATTCGTCACCCCGACGACCCCATGGCAGTCGTACGGACTGTGGAGGCACTCGACTGTGCCGTGGCAACCTCCGGCGAATACGAGCGCGGCAAGCACATCCTCGACCCCATCACCGGAACCACCAACGTCAAGCTCACTTCGGCCACGGTCGTTGGACCTGACGGAGGCCTCGCCGATGCCCTCGCAACAGCGCTGGTGATTTCCGGTGTCGACGGAGTCGAGTGGTTCGCGGAATTGCCCGACTGGTCGGCCTACCTGATCAAAGACGGAAACGCCAGCTTCTTCGGGCCCGCATTCGAAGTAATCGCACACAACGAAACATCAACTGGGAGCACATCATGAAGGCATTGCGCAGACCGTCCATCGTCGCCGCTATCGGCGTGACGAGCGTCGCCGCATCACTGCTGGGTGTCAGCCAGGCATGGGCGGCATCAGCACCGATCGCGACGCTAGATCACGAGGACGACGGCGACGACGAGTGTGAAGGCGGCAACCGCGTCGCAGGCCTTGTCGCCGGCGCCGCCGCTCGCGAAAAGGCTGCCCTGAAGCGACTGCACAACGCGAACGTGTCTGAATCCGCGGCAAAGCGCAAGGCACACCAGACGATTGCGAGTGGCAGCACGTCACAGCAGAAGCGCGCCAATGCGGCGTACCGTCAAGCTCGACGTGTGACCGCACGTGCTCGGCAAGCTGAGCACATCACACACGCAGCCTTGAACGCCGCACGCGCGGCAGCTACCAACGCCCCTGCCTGCGGAGCCACTCCCACTTCCCCACCGGTGACGCCTACACCGACTCCACCACCTACGCCCGCGCCCGTGCCTGCTGGCGGTCTCACAACGCCCGCCGGTGTCACGTCAAACTCTGCATCAGCGTTGAGTAACGGCGCATTCCGTCTGTCATGGAGTTCGGTGACAGGAGCCGCCTCATATGAGATCGCACGCGACGGAGTCGTTCTGGGAACGACGGCCTTCACGACATACACGCCGGTATCAACTGTTGCGAACTCGCGTCATTCGTACACCGTTACTGCAATCAACGCATCAGTTCGTTCGACCCCTTCAGTTGCGATGAGCGCTGGCCGATACGTCGGAGACAGCATCGCCGACAAGCGTGGCCTGTCAACGTACGGACAGATTCAGGTGAGCGTGGCAGTCACCGCAAACCGCATCACCGGTTGCTGGGCCACCTACCCGACCAGCGGGGATTCGGGATCGATCAACTCGGTCGCGATTCCCACCCTGTGCGCCGAAGCCGTCAGTGCACAGAGCGCAACGATCGCTGCCGTATCGGGAGCATCTGCAACATCACCCGCCTTTAAGACCTCACTTCAGAGCGCGCTCACCCGAGCCGGCATCTGATCAGCACTGACAACCACAGGAGATATGACATGACCACCCGCCGCCACCGCGTTCTTGCCCTCGCCACGGGAGCCACCGCAGCCACCGCCTCTGTGGGCGCCTCGCTAATCGGCTTCGCCGCAACTGCGAACGCTGTTCCGAATCTCACCGTCTGCAGCACGACGTCAGCCGCCGCATCCGACGCCACGGTGACAGCGCAACTCAACGGTGCCAACGCTGCAAAGCTTGTCGCTTACAAGAAGACCGCCAAGTACAAGGCGCTACACACGGCCACGGTCGCCAAGACGGCCGCCTGGAAGAAGAAGAAGAACGCGACCACGTTGGCCGCAAAGAACAAGGCCACTAAGGCCGAGGCCGCTGCCATCGCCGCGTACAAGAAGGCGAACTACACGACGTCGTTTAGCGCCAGTTTCCAGCCAAGTGGCATCGACCCCACCGGCTCAGCCGCACTTCCGGGTGCATGGCAATGGGGCAAGTACACGACGCGCGTGTACGTCAAGGCGGGAAAGGTTGTCGCTGGCGGCGTTTGCAACGCCGTCAATGAAAGCGCGCCGTACGTCACCAACAACACCGCCGATGCGGCAACACAGCTCGCGGCCTATAACACGGCAAGTCCCTCCAGTAGTTGGGAAACATTCTCGCTCAGCGTGCAAGACATGGTCCTCCGAGGAGTGAGTCTTGACAGCAAGGGAATGATCGGTACGGCCGCCATCGGTGGGACGAAGGCACAGATCAACACTCGTCTCAACACTGAGGTCGTGAATGTCTTCGGGTCGACGCTTCCGACCGGAGCCGGAACCACTGCGAGCTACAGCATCCAAGGGTTCTACAACTCACTGCAAGGTGCTCTCATCAAGGCAAAGGTCTGACTTCTCGTTCACCCAAGTAGCGCAGGGCATTCCTCGGAATGCCCTGCGCTACTTGGCTTTTCAGCGACTAACTCAACACCGAATCCAAGGTTCACCCGATTAGGGCAACGATGCCCCCCTACCACTGCCGACACCTCATTCAGACAAAGAAACAACCTCGGAATGAAGGCGGCAGAACATGGACAGCACAGCCCGCACCGCGCTGGCAGTGATCGGAGCATCAACTCTCGCCGTGACCATGGTGGGCGCCGCTCAAGGCGCAGCACTACCGTTGTCCCTTGACTCTGGGATCGAACTCGAGGTAGCCGCACCTACCTGCCTCACTGCGCAAGATATTGCTCGACTTGCTGAGACGTACCCCGCCGTCGTCGCAGCCGCGAAGCGTCAACAAACGGCACACACCGTTCTGTCACGCGCAATCCGAACGGAGGCTTCGGCGGTCACCGCTGTCAACCGCCTTTCGACACACGCCCCGATCGTGCAGATTCGAGCTGCGGTAGCCACGATGCACAAGACGCACACCGCGACCAACAAGGCCCGCGCTGCCTGGCAAATCCGAGTGAAGCAAACGAGCGTCGTGCGAGCCACCACACGCTCGCGTATTCGGGTGCTCGTTGCACACGCCGTGTGTGTCCCTAGCCATGCCACGTCACCAGTTGTCGTTCCGACGCCTACGCCGACCGCCATCCCCACTGCCACACCGACCGCCACACCCACTGCCACACCCACGCCAAGCGCCACCCCCACCGCCACACCCACCGCCACACCGACCGCCACACCGACCGCCACACCGACCGCCACACCGACCGCCACGCCGACCGCCACACCGACCGCCACGCCGACCGCCACGCCGACCGCCACGCCGACCCCCACTGCGACCCCCACTGCGACCCCCACCGACCCCCACTGCGACCCCCACTGCGACCCCCACTGCGACCCCCACTGCGACCCCCACCGCCACACCGACCGCCACGCCCACCCCCACTCCGACAGTCGCCGCTCCCACGGGCCTCACGGCAAACAGCACGACCTCGCTCAACACCGGAGCATTGAAGATTTCGTGGGCCGCCGTTACCGGAGCAACGAGTTACCAGGTATTCCGCGATGGCACGCTGCTCGGCACCTCGCTGACCACGTCGTACACACCCGTCAGCACCATCCTCAATACAACGGCGAGCTACACCGTGACGGCAGTGGGCGCCACGACGTCAGTGCCCTCGACGGCCCTCACAGCCGGTGCCTATCAAGGCACATCTGTCGCCGACAAGAGAGGCCTCACCACTTACGGCTACATCCAAGTCACCATCGTCGTGACTTCCAGTGCCAGCAAGACAACCACCGGATGCTGGGCCACCTACCCGACGAACAGTGACTCGGGGGCCATCAACCCGTCAGCCATTCCGAAGCTGTGCACTCAGACATTGACCAAGCAGCCCACTTCGACAACGGCGGCCACACTCATTACCAACGTGAGCGGCGCGTCTGCCACCACGCCCGCCTTCCGCACGTCACTTCAGGCAGCGCTGACTCTCGCCGGAATGTAGCCCTCAGCCGCCTGCGACTGCCGGAATCACCGACACCGAGGTCCCGTCAGGTGTCGGAGTGTCGAGCCCATCAAGGAAACGTACATCGTCGTCATCGACGTAGATGTTGACGAAGCGACGCAACTTCCCTTCGTCGTCGAGCACGCGGGCCCTGATGCCCGGCGCCACCACCTCAAGTGCAGTCAGCACGCCCGACAAGGTCTCAACATCAGGCGCCACCGACACTTCTGCTTGCCCGTCGGTGTACGTGCGCAAGATGGTCGGAACTCGCACGGTGACACTCATGCCAGACCTCCTAGCAAGTTAACGACGGCACTGATACTGGGGGAAATCGTTCCTGCCGGACCGACATGAGCCGACACAGCATCGAGAGTCTTGAGGCCATCACCGGTGTTGAGTAACACAGTCTCGGCTGTCGGATCGAGTTCGCCAGAACGCACAAGAGCACGCAGAGTCGCGACGGTAACGCCACCCGCAGTCTCGGCGAAAATACCTTCGGTCTCGGCCAACAAACGAATGCCTTCGACGATTTCTTCGTCGGTCACAGCACCAATGGAACCGCCGGTGCGGCGCACCACATCAAGTGCATAGGGGCCATCAGCAGGGTTTCCGATCGCGAGCGACTTCGCGATGGTATCTGGCCGCACGGGCCGCACCACATCGTGGCCGGCCCGGAACGCTTGTTCAACGGGCGAGCAGCCAACAGCCTGCGCGCCGAAGATCCGATAAGGAGTCTGCTCAACAAGACCGAGATCGATGAACTCACGGAAACCCTTGTCGACCTTGGTGAGCAGTGCGCCCGAAGCAATTGGAATCACGACCTGCTGCGGCAGCCGCCAGCCGAGTTGCTCGGCGATCTCATAGCCCAGCGTTTTCGAACCCTCGGCGTAGTAGGGGCGCAAATTAACGTTGACGAATCCCCAGTCATCGGTCACCGAGTCACCAATGAGTTCACCGCATAAGCGGTTGACGTCGTCGTAGTTGCCCTCGACAGCGATCAGGGTCGTTCCGTAGGCAGCCGTGGTCACTACCTTGCCGGGCTCGAGGTCTGAAGGAATGAGCACGACGGAACGCTGCGCGCCGCGAGCTGCTGCTGCCGCCACCGCATTCGCAAGATTGCCCGTCGAAGCACACGACAGCGTCGAAAGTCCCAAACGTCGGGCAGCGGACTGAGCCACCGCGACCACTCGGTCCTTGAACGAGTGCGTCGGGTTTCCGCTGTCATCTTTGACCCACAAGCCACCGGTGATTCCGAGCGCTTTGGCCAAATTGTCAGCACGCACCAGCTTCGTGAACCCTGGCGCGAGGTTGGGCTCAAGAGCCGCAGTCGTCGATACCGGTAGAAGCGCTGAATAGCGCCAGATCGAGAGCGGACCGGACTCAATCTGTTCGCGGGTCACTGTTCCAAATTCGTAGCCCACTTCCAGCGGACCAAAACACTCAATGCACGCATACTCGGCGCCCAACGAATATCGGGCGCCACACTCGCGACATTGCAGGTGGCTCGCAGAGCCAAATGGGGATGTGATCGTCGTCACCGACGGAAGAATTGCAGTGGACATGCCGAGGCCTCTTTCCTCATCTTTCCTAGTCGCCGTTCGACGCTAGGACGGAGTTGGCACCGGTTTAACGGGCCTTGCAAGCGCAAGGTAAGTCAAATGGTTGCCGGGGCTTCAACGGGCCGTATCCCTCTGCCCCTCTGGATGAGCGGTATTAAGTTGTCGCTGACTGCCGAACAAGTCACACAGTCAAGCGGCTGTCATGCTACATGCAGGGTACGGGGCAGTAAATCGAGGCCGGAAGGGGGCCACTATGCGCGACGATGTGAAGCGCTGGCTGGCTAGCGCCTCATCGGTTGCCGATGATTGGCCCCTCGACACCCTGCTGGCCCGCAAAGGTGACACCACCGTGTCGGTCGTACTGCCCGCACTGAACGAAGGCGAGACAGTCGGAACCATCGTCGAGTTGATCCGTGCATCGCTCATGGATGACGACACGCCCCTCGTCAATGAACTGGTCGTTCTCGACTCTGGCAGCACCGACGACACCGCTCGCCGCGCTGAATCCGCAGGTGCCACGGTGCTGCACCGCGATGACGTACTACCCGGATTCGTGCCCACCGTTGGCAAGGGCGAGGCAATGTGGCGCGCGGTCGCTGCCACTCACGGTGACATTGTCGTCTTCATCGACGCCGACCTGCGCTCCTTCACACCTACCTACGTGTCCGGACTCCTCGGACCACTGTTCGCCAACCCCGACGTGCAGTTGGTCAAGGCGGTCTACGAGCGTCCCTACGTTGATGGAGACACCGTCGTGGCGGCCGGAGGCGGCCGCGTCACCGAACTCGTCGCCCGTCCATTGCTCAATCTGCACTGGCCCGAGCTGTCCGGAGTCATCCAACCGCTAGCCGGCGAGTACGCCGCGCGCCGAACGCTGCTCGAGCGCGTTTCGTTTCCCTGCGGTTACGGTGTCGAATTGGCACTACTCATCGACACGCTCGATCTCTACGGCCTTGACGCCATCGCTCAAGTCGATTTGGGTGTGCGCATTCATCGTCATCACGACGAACGGAAACTGGGACGCATGGCCGCACAGATCATGCGTACCGCAATGGTTCGCCTTGAGCGCTCAGGGCGAGCGCAACTACACCACGAACTCGGAACCACACTCGATCAGTTCGAGCGTTCCGCGGGCGGATTCACTACCAAGACCCACACCGTCAGCGGGCACGAGCGACCTCCCCTCATCGACGTCGCCGAATACGCGGGGGCGGCCACGGGAACACGTGCGGAACGTTCGCCCAACTCGGACTGACCCATGCTTGATCGCTATCGCATCCGTCAGTGGGCGAATCTGCTCAACCTGTCGACCCCACTCGGCCGGGGCCTTGCCGCACTCGGCAATGCGCATACGCACCCGTGGGAGAACGGGCTCACCGTCGCAACCAACCACCAGCTTCCCTACCCTCCGGCGGCTGCCTTCACGGTCGGAAACGTCGTGCTGGTGCGCGCTACCTACGACGAACTTCTTGCTCTTGACGCCACGCGTCCGGAACTGATGATTCACGAAGCCCGCCACGCCACGCAGTTCGCGTTCTGTCTTGGACCGGTGATGGTTCCGCTCTACCTCGGCGCCTGCAGTTGGTCGTGGATACGTACTGGCGACTGGTGGTCGAACAATGTCTTTGAGCGACGTGCCGGGCTTTCGGAAGGCGGGTACCACCGCAACCCGACCCGGTCTGAGCGCAAACGGCTACTGCGAGGCTGACGCACTCTTCGTCGGCGCGGGTTTGGTGGTTGGAGGTGTCGTGGGTTTGGGCTTGGTCGTCGACGTCGCGGCCGGAGTTGGGGTGACCACAGGCTTAGCGCGGTACGTCGACCACGCCCACCCGACCGCAATCAGGGCAAGCAGCACCACCACAATCGAGAGCACCGTACGGCCGCCGGCCGCGTTCGGCGCTGCCTTTGTCAGCGTTCTACTCCGAGTCGGCGTGCCGAGCGGGCACGCTGCCGTGACTCGCGAAGGCGCCTCAGGCGCTTGACGAGCATCGGGTCGGCCCTCAGCGCCGCCGGGGAATCAATGAGGTGGTTAAGGACCTGGTAGTACCGCGTGGGGCTCAGGTCGAAAAGGTCGCGAATTGCCTGCTCCTTAGCGCCCGAGTACTTCCACCATTGGCGCTCAAATTCGAGGATCTGCTGGTCGCGTGCAGTCAACTCGTCACCTGACAGTTCAGGCAATGACCGAGCGAGATCCATCTCATCTCCCGATTCTCGCAAGTCCCTCAGACATCCGAGGCACTCAATCAAAGCGAGCCCTTCCCCAGGCCCGCAGCCCCACTCTAGCGGGCGAATCCCATGAATGTCATTTACTCCCCAGTGCCCGCATACTGGATAGATGGAACCGGCGATCGACTCGATGCTACTGATCGACGGCGACTGCGGGTTTTGCCTCAGGGCGGCCCACTGGGCCCGACGCTGGATTCGGCCGAGCGCACCGCTCGTTCCGTGGCAGTCAGTCGACATTGCCGCTATCGGGGTCACCCCTGAGCAGTGCTCTCACGCCGTGCAGTGGGTCGACGAGGGCCACGTGGCAGCTCAAGGAGCGGCCGCCATCGCCTGCCTCCTCACCACCGGTCCCCCGCCGTGGCCGGCTTGTGCGTGGGCGATGCAACGCCCACTCACACGACAGCTTGCCGAGCGGTGCTACCGAATGGTCGCCGCGAACCGCCACCTGCTGCCCGGAGCATCGACCGCCTGCGAACTGCCCGCAGCGGCTTAGGCCTCGATCGCCTCTTCGTTGACCACACTGCGACCCCGCAGGAGGAACAACGCGAGAACTGCCCCGATCGCAGCGGCCACAATGCACGGCCACATGGCTCTTCCCACAGCGGCATCGAACACGTACACGATGGCCTGCTGCACCTGGGGATACGCCTTCGCGAGGTCATCAATGCCTGGCCCGCCGGACAGTACCGACAGGAACGACTCGTACTGGGCTTCGGTCGGCGCGATGGGTGGCTGCACCTGGGCAATGAGGGTGTCGAGATTGCCACGCGACGATATCTGGAAGACCGCGGAGCACACGGCCACACCCAAGGCGCCGCCGATCATGCTCGACGCCTTGTAAATACCCGACGCGACACCTTCACCGGCATCACCTGGATCCTCGACCGCCGTCACAGCACAGGGAGTGATCTGAAGGCCGATACCGATACCCAGCAGGATGAAGGGCAGAAGCAACTGGGAGTAGTCGGCGCTGTCGAGTCGCGTGAAGAGAACAGCCGATGTGATGAGGAAGAGCATGCCGACGACTGTGGGCAACGACGGTCCTTTGTGTCGCCCCCAAATAGTTCCGAGCGGGTTGAGCAAGAGAATCGGAATTGTGGCCGGTAGTAACAGCAGGCCGGCCTGCAGTGGAGTCTTAAGCATGACCGTTTGTAGGTACTGCGACATGAAGAACACCACGGCGCCGAAAACGAAGTTAGCGATGAGGTTGGCAGTGACTGCCGCGTCGAAGCGTCCTTTCTTGAAGATGCTCAGAACCACCACAGGTGCCTTCGAGCGACGTTCGATCAGCACGAATGCGACCAACAGCAGGATTGCGGCGAGGAAAATGCCGATGAGAACCGGCTTGGTGACGTTGTCGGCCGCCGTGAGTCCATAAAGAATCAGGCCGATTCCAGCCACCAGCGTGGCAGCGCCGGGGTAGTCGATCGAGCGGTCGCCGCCTTCTTCGCGAGTCTCAGGGGTGGTGCGCCACATCAGAATGAGCGCAATGATGCCGATGGGCAGGTTGATCCAGAAGATGCCTCGCCAACTTCCCAGTTGAATCAGCAGTCCGCCCAGAAGTGGGCCGAGTGCCTGAGCACCCCAACACACAGCGATCCACGTCGCGATTGCGGTTTCACGCTCACGTCCGTGGAACAACACCACCACCATTGCCAGAGCGGTCGGAAGGACAGCCGCCGCACCGACGCCCTCGATGACACGACCAATGATCAGCATGAGCGGGCTTTGCGAGAGCCCCGCAACGACCGACCCCACCAGAATCAAAATGGTGCCGATCGCGAAGACGAGCCGGCGACCGAACACGTCGCCGATGCGACCACCCACGATGATGAGCGCGCCGGCGAGGAAGTAGCCGTTGACTGCCCACTGCAGGGTGTCCATCGACACGCCTGGGAAGTCCTTGGCGATACTCGGGAGAGCGATCGAGATGTCGCTGGCGGTAAACCACACCAGAGAAGTCACCAGACAGATCGCCACCAGCGACCACCAGCGACGTTCGTACATCGGATTGGCGTGGGCAGCGGAGGAATCACTCATGAGAGCGACATTAGACCAAAGGTCTGTGCGCCTTCAGCGTGTAGGTGAGGGGAAGCCGTTCGTGTCGTTCTATGAGCTGCCACTCACCATCAGCGCCCTTGGCCACCCGCCCGGGCAACGCCTCCCACGGAACACTGGTGTGCTCAACAAGTGAGTCGATTACCAAGCCCTGACCGATCAGCGCAGTGATGACCTCGCCAAGGCCGTGATTCCAGGTGTGACTTCGGTTGTGGACGAATTCAACATCGGTGGCGACGTAGGTGCCGCCCTCTGCGTACGTCAGCGGCTGCGCGGTCTGAAAGTAGGGAAAATCAACAAGAAGTGCACCATCGGCACGTTCTTCGTCGATCGACCAGAGCACCGGATGACCTTCGCGCAAGAACAACCGGCCCCCGGGGGCAAGCAAGGCTCCGACCACCTGCGCCCACTTCTCGACGTCGGGCAGCCAGCACAGCGCACCAATTCCCGTGAAGACAAAATCAAACTGCTCGCCGCCGAGCGCCTCGACTGCGTCATGGACGTCGGAGACCACGAAGTTGACGTCAGCATCAATGCGTTGCGCGATGTTCCGTGCTTGTTCAATCGATGCTGGTGAGAAGTCAAGTCCGGTCATACGCGCACCCAAGCGGGCAAGCGACACGGTGTCAGTACCGATGTGGCACTGCAGGTGCACACCGCGAAGCCCGGCGATGTCGCCCAGTAGCGGCAGATCAAACTGAACGACGTGACTGAGGAAGGCGGGATCGTCAACGAATTGCTGCACGGCGTAGTCAGGTGACGCCGCATGTGCGGGCGCACGTTCATCCCACGACGCGAGATTGTCTTTGAAGTACTCGTCCATGGTCCTGACCCTTTCACACCCGCGGAGCGAGCGCATGAGCCAGAGCCAACGGAGTGCCGTGCACCATGTTGTGATCGTCGAGCATCCAGAGTTCAGCAATCACCGCGGCGGTGAATGCCCAGGCACGAATGCGATCGCGGTCGAATCCAGTTACTTCGGACAGGATCTCGACACGTCGTTCAACTCGCTCGATGACGCGAGCAATGTCGGCAGACTCGGCCGAATTCAACCCTCGCGGGTTGGCAAGCATCGACGCCGTGTCAAACACCGGATCACCTAGCCAGCCGTGAGGATCGATCGCAACCCACATGTCGCTCACATCACCGAAACCTCGCCTCACGACATTGGTGTGATGCAAGTCGCCGTGCAGCACTACCTCACTCGGCGTCACCATGAGGTCATCAAAGGTGCGGTGTGCCTGCTCGACCAGTGTTTGCGGAAGTCGGGGGTCAGGCTTGGCATCGAACACTTCGGCCAGCGTTCGCAACTGAGGCAACTCACCATCTCCATCACGCAACTGATCGCCATGGAGAACGCTGATCAGCGTTCCAATCACAGTCGTGGCCGCGTCGTCATCGGTGACCGACAACGGCATGAGGTCATCGCCAAGAAGAATGCGCTCAACCAGCAGCGTTCCTGTTGGTTTGTCATGTGCCAGTAGTCGCGATGCCCCCGCGCAGTACGAGCGCAAGGTCGCGGCCTCACGTACACGCGCTTTCGAGTCACCACGCTTGACGACGACGTGCTCGGTTCCGCGCATCGCGAACCACACATCGTTGAAACCGCTCGTTGCAGGTTCGATCAACTCAACACCCCACCCGTGCGCGACCTGCTGGAGCGACAACTCGCTCATCTGGCCGGAGTTCGCGTTAGCCACCAGGTGGGAGGGCCGCCTTCAATGGTGACGTCAGCAGTTGGCTCGAATCCGAGCCGCGCGTAGAGGGCCTTGTTGGACGGCTTCGACGTCTCGAGGCAGCAGTTGATGCCGTCACGATCGGCCACCGCGAGCACCGGAGACGTGACAGCACGCGCCTGACCCTTGCCCTGACACTCGGGGCGAGTGGCGAGAACGCCTAAGTACCAATACGGTTCGGTCGGCATCACGGCCTCAACAGCGACGTCATAGCGGTGCAGGAGTTCCCAGACAGCCTCGCCTGCTTCCTCCCGATACCGGTCCCACACTGACGCACGCTCACCTGTCGACATCAATGACGTTCCGGCCGGCGCTTCCCACAACGCGACAGATGTGAGGTCGTCGGTAACCCACACCTGCCCCGACTCGACTCGCAAATCAAACAGCACACCCGCGAGCAACGGAGCAAACCGCGCGTATTCATCACCGTGCATGAATTCCCAGGCCGGGTCGCCGTGAAATGCACTGACCACCGTGTCGATGACGCCAGCTCGGTCGACTGTGACGGCCTGTCTCACGGGAACCATGGAGACAACGTTACCCGCGCTACTCAGGTCGAAATGAGTTCAGCAGGAGCGGCCGGACGACGACGCAACCACGGAAGGCAGAGGGCCGCAAGCACCAGCACCGGAACAATCGCGGCTAAACACAAGACGGTGTACGACGACTTCAACACGATGATGCCTGCGATCACTCCGCCGAGCGCACCGGCGACGTTCATGACGAGATCAGCCAAACCCTGCACCGACGGGCGATCCGCTTGCTCAACCTGTTCGGTCAGCAGCGTCGATCCGGCGATCAAGGTGCATGACCACCCCAAACCCAGCAGGAAGAGGCCGATACCAAGTCCCACAACGGAATTGGCGGGCACTAACGCGCTGACCAGGCAGGCGACGAGAAGCACTACAGCCCCCACCATCAGCATCGGAACGCGACCGATACGGTCGACGAGCCAACCCACGACGGGCGACAAGGCGTACATGCCGAGAACGTGGACGCTAATCACCAGCCCGATCAACTGCAGCGAGATGTCGACATGCGACATGTGAACTGGTGTCATCACCATGACCATCACCATCACGACATGTCCGATGGAGAGGCTAATCACTCCGAGCACGGCCAATCGATGTCCGCGCAGATGCGTGAGGCCATCACGCAGGCGAGGAGTCGCAGCAACAGTGCCGGACGCTTGATCGGCAAGGGCGCGCGACAACAGATAGGGATCCGGTCGTAGGAGAGTCATCAGTAACAGCACGGCGAGAGCCAGTACGGCGAACGCGAGCAGATACGCGCCCGTCAACTGCGGAAGCCCGAGAGCAAGCGCGACGTTGCCGGAGACCTCCAGCAGATTGGGGCCGAGCACCGCCCCCAGCGTGGTGGCCCACACAACAATCGACAATGCACGCGCACGACGACCGGGCACTGCCAGATCGATAGCCCCGTAGCGGGCTTGGTACCCGGCAGCCGATGCTGCCCCCACAAACAGACAGCCGATCAAGACCAGCGCCGTCGATTGATGAACACCGCCGGCAATCACCACTAGAGCACCGATCGCGCCCGTCGCGTACCCGGTGGAGATCGAGATTCGACGTCCACGACTGAGCGCGAGGCGCGCGAGTGGCAAAGCCACGATGGCCGCACCCAATACCCCAGAGGTCGCAGCGAGCCCGGCAGCGCCATCACCATCAAGCGATGCCGCAATCAAGGCCCCCGCGGGAATTGATCCGGCGATCGCGATTCCACCCAGCACTTGGGCCGCCGAGAGGGTGCCGAGAGTGGTGCGCTGCACCCGCGAGACGTCAACGGGGGCTTGAGGCACACCTCGACGCTAGCCCACAGTCGACGGCCGTCGCACCATGGAGGCTTTGGCACGCTCGCGGCGCCTCGCTCTCAACCCACTGAAGTCACGAGCGATTGGGGTGAGGGATCATTGGCCTATGAGCGAACCGATGAAGGTCGACGTGTGGTCCGATGTGCAATGCCCGTGGTGCTACATCGGTAAACGCAAGTTCGAACGAGGCGTCGAGCTATTCGGCGAACCCGTCGAGGTCGAGTTCCACTCATATCAACTGGCCCCCGACTCACCCGTCGACTTCGACGGGTCGCACCTCGATTACTTGGCAACCAAATTCGCAATGCCCGAGTCGCAGGTCGAAGAGATGCTGAGCAATGTCAGTGCGATAGCCGCCGAGGTTGGCCTCGCGTACGACTTTGATTCAGTTCAACAAACCAACACCACGCGAGCACACGAGGTGCTGCATCTGGCCAAGCAACGCGGCCTGCAGGATGCAGTGAACGAGCGACTCATGCGCGCCTACTTCATCGAAGGCCGACACATCGGCCATATCGATGACCTCGTTGAACTCGGTAGTGACGTGGGTCTCGACCCTGTCGAGGTGCGCGATGCACTCGACGACGGCCGCTACGCCGACGCCGTTGAAGCTGATATCGCCCAAGCACAGGCCTACGGCATCACCGGGGTTCCCTTCTTCGTCATTGATGGAAAGCTCGGTGTTCCAGGTGCCCAGAGCCCGGAAGTATTTGCTTCCGCACTCGAACAGGCGCGCGACTCCGACCCCACTCGCTAGGCTCCACGACATGGACCTACTGCTGCGCAATGCCATGTTGCTCGGAAAATCGACTCCCTCCGATATCGCGATCACCGGTGATCGCATCACCTCGATCACGGCCACCAAAGGCAAGGGAGCCTCGGCAACTGAGGTGATCGATCTCGAAGGCCGGCTCGTCACTGGGCCGCTAGTCGAGCCGCACATTCACATGGATGCGGTTCTCACGGTGGGTCAACCCCGCAATAACGTGTCGGGCACGCTCTTTGAGGGAATTGCGATCTGGGGTGAGCGGGTCAAAACGCTGACCGTCGACGATGTGATCGAGCGTGGGCGCGAGGTCATGACATGGCAGCTTGCCTGCGGTGTCCAACACGTGCGAAGTCACGTTGATGTGTGCGACCCCGAACTGACTGCCCTTGAGGGCCTGTGCGTTGTGCGTGAAGAGATGCGCGGCGTTGTAGATCTTCAGCTGGTGGCCTTTCCTCAGCAGGGGATTTTCGGCTTCAAAGGCGGGCCGGGTCTCATGCGCACCGCCGTCGAACGCGGGGCTGACGTCGTTGGAGGTATTCCCCACTTCGAACTCACCCGCGACGAAGGCGTCGAGTCAGTGAAGTTTGTCTTCGACCTCGCCGAAGAGGCTGGCCTGCAGATTGACATCCACTGCGACGAAACCGACGACGATCATTCCCGCTTTGTTGAGGTGATGGTCTCTGAAACCATCCGCCGGGGAATGTCGGGTCGAGTTACCGCGAGCCACACCACGGCCATGCACTCTTACAACAATGCGTACGCCAACCGACTCATCACAAATATCCAGCGCGCGGGCTTGCACATGATCACCAACCCGCTTGATAGCTCAGTGCTCCAGGGCCGCTTCGACAGCGGCCCTATCCGTCGCGGTCACACACGCTTCAAGGAAATGTGGGCCGCCGGCGTGAATGTCTCGATCGGACATGACTCGGTCATGGATCCGTGGTACCCGCTGGGCTACGGAGATCCTCTGCAGGCCGCGTTCGTACTGGTGCACTACGGACACATGAGCGGTGCCAAGGAGATGCCGTACCTGTTCGAGATGATCACGACCAACCCGGCGAAGGCACTGGGCGTTGACTCGCGAGGTATTCGTAAGGGTGGGCCCGCCGACATCGTCGTTTTCGACGCACCCACTCCTGAAGACGCCCTGCGTCGCGTAACCCCTCGATTCCTGGTCATGCGCGATGGCAAGATCGTCGCTCGCACCAAGCCTTCGGAAACGACCGTCACCATCAATGGAAAGACGCGGCCCGTTACCTTCCTTCGCCCCTAACACGCGAGATCCCCGTTACGCACAGGGCGCAACGGGGATCTCGGGTAGTGCGTGAAGGTTAAACCGACTCGACAGCCGAGTCGGGAATGATCAACACTTCGTCGGTCGGCTGCTTTTGCAACTTGAAGAAGATCAAGTACAGAACGGCAGCGAGGACGAAACCGACCTCGAAGGCAATGTCACCGAGGGCAGGGATCGACGTCGGTACTGGACCCACGTACTGCACCTGGTTCGAAAAACCCCAAATTGATACGACCATGGCAACGAGCATGGCGACCCATCCGCCCCATGGGGTGTGCTTGTGATCGAACATGAAGCCATCGACTCGGTGGCCCTTGCGCAGGATCCAGTCCATGAACACCACACCGAGCCAGGGGCCAACCCAGTAGGCAATCACGAGCAGGAAGTTCTCGTAGACGTGAACGTTTTCAAGGCCGTACAGCGCGAGGAGGCCCCCAAGCACGCCGAACACCACCGTGGTGATGGTTCGACGCAATGACGCATGCAGGTTGAATCCGAGCGACAGGAACGACATCGATCCGCTGTACAGGTTGATCGCATTCGCGCAGATCGAGCCCAAAATGATGGCCAACAGTACGAACTTGCCCACAAGCGTGGGCATCGGCTCGATGAAGACTCCCGTGGGGTCATCAGGGTTGAAAGCCAGCGTCGCGGCAAACGCGCCCAGTGCCTCGAGTAGCACGCAGGAAACGAGGATGCCGAGGCCCGCAGCCAGTCCGGTGGTCTTGCGGTTCACCGTGGGGGCGAGGTAGCGGGTGTAGTCAGAAGCGAAGGGGTTCCAACCCGCGGCGTACCCGAACGAGGCACCAACGACGATGAGGATCCCGCCTAGGCCACCTGGCGTCTCGGGGGTGAAACCAACATCAGCTGCGGGGACCACCCAAATGAAAGCGAGGATGAAAGCCACCGCGAGGAGCGGGAAAACCCAACGCTCAAATGACTGCAGGAAATTGTGGCCCATGTAGGCAACAGCGACCTGCGCCAAGATCACGATGATCAGGCTGGGAACGTTGGGAAGGCCGGTGAGCGAGTGGAGCGCAAACGTTCCGCTGACGCTGTTGACGGCGAACCAGCCGACGCCCGCGATGACCGCGTTGAGTCCGGCCGGCAACAAATTGCCCCGGAACCCAAACGGGATGCGGGAGATGATCATTTCGGGCACGCCGAACAACGGACCACGCGAACTCAGGAATCCGTGTGTCAACGAGCCGAGCGCGGTACCAATGAAGCAGGCGATGATCGCCTGCGTCACCGTAAGCCCGAAGAACCAGACGGAAATGACGCCGATGAAGACGGTAGAGAACTCAAGGTTGGGCGACATCCACGTTCGGAACAACTGCCACGGTGTTCCATGGCGATCGGTCAGCGGAATGAATTCCGCTCCTCCGGGTTCAACGGTTCTAATGCTCGCGCCGTACTCGCCCTCGCGAACCTCGGCAAAAATCGCGCCCGGTTCTCCCCCTGGGTTGTCACTACATGACATATCCCATTCCTTCCCTGCACTATGAATATGAGACCGGACAATCAAGTGATTAGCCGGGCGATGAATGGGGAAAGTCGAGGAAGTGAACAACAGTGTGTCAGATCATCGTGATGGCGTCATACCTTTCTCGAATGAAGTCGCCGGCGCGCACGGCGGGCAAGTTTTCCGTACGTCCCACCGGCGGTTCCATCGGTTCGACGATGGCCTCGGGATCGGCTTCGAAGAAGTACACCAGCGACATCAGTTCCTCCTGCGGCGCGTCAGCAGAAGGAGGCAGCACACGGTGCCGATTCGACCGCCAACGCTCTCCCGTCCAGCGCGCAAGCAGGTCACCTGTGTTCACGATGAGTGCACCAGGGATATGCGGAGCGTCAACCCAACCCTCACCGTCGATGTCAACCTGTAGCCCGCCACTGCCCGGCTGGCGATCGAGCAGGGTGAGCGTGCCGAAGTCGGTGTGTGGGCCAATGCGGTATTGGCCCTCGGCCGGCTCCCCGGTGATGTCGCGTGACGGGTACCAGTTGTACTGAAAAGACCAACTCGGGTGTGCGGTGAATCCGCCGAAAAAGCCATCGGGTTCTCCGAGCGCCCGCGAGCACAGTGATAAGAGGGTGTCGGCGAGTTCGCGCATGGCTGCGAGATAGCGCTGGAGCACAACGTCGAGGTCGTTGACTTCTGCTGGCCACTGATTGGGCACGAACCACGCCGCGTCGGGGCCAACGACCGAAGCGTCCTCTGCCCCGACGATGAAGGTCTCCTTAAGATCCGGCGGAGTCTCGGTGCCCTCGGAATAACCATTGGCTTCAGCTCCGATGGCCAGCCATCCACGGCCACCAACCCGCGAGGCATAGCGAGCCTTCACGTCGTCGGGCAAAGCGAAGAACTCTCGACCACGCTCACGCACAAGGGTCACTAAGTCGGCCGGCACACCATGCCCGACGAGCACCAGAAAGCCAACCCGGCGCAGTACTCGGTCGATATCGGCGGCAAGGGCATCACGCGCTGCCTCATCGCCGGTGAGCCACGGCGACAAATCGATCAGAGGGATACCGGAATCGATCGCATTCATATGACCTCCACTCACAGTGCCCCCGCTGGCTCGAAAGCGTAGCGTGGGGCACGTGAATAACACAGGGTTATGCGCAGTGGTACTCGCTGCCGGCTACGGCACGCGGCTACGACCGCTCACCGAGATTCGCCCCAAATCGTTGTGCCCCATCAATAATGTGCCACTGCTCGACCTCGCCCTCGATTCGGTGCGCCCCTTCGCCGACGACATCGCTGTCAACGTGCACTACCTCGCCGAGCAGGTCATCGCTCACCTTGACGGGGTGGCCGTCACCGTTTCCGATGAGCGCGCACTCATTCTCGGAAGTGCCGGCGCACTGGGCTTGCTTCGCGAGTGGATCAACGGACGCGCGGTTCTCGTGCGCAACAGCGATGCATTTCTCACTGCCGGACTCGACGAGTTAGTTGACGGTTGGGATGGTCAGCGACCGCGACTCTTGGGACGTGCACGTGACAGCGCGAGCGACTTCGGCAACGTGCAGTACATCGGCGCCTGCCTACTGCCTGCGAATGTCGTGCTCTCGCTTGCCGCAGAGCCGGCGAGTCTCTACGACCTCATCTGGAAGCCGGCGTGGGATGAGGGGTCACTCGAGTTGGTCATGACATCGGGTGAATTCGTTGATTGCGGAACGCCGCATGACTACCTCGCGGCCAACATGCTTGCCAGCGATGGCCACAACGTGATCGGTGCGGGCTCTGTCGTCGAGGGGTCACTTGAGCGAGTCGTGGTGTGGCCCGGCGGAACAGTGGCCCCCAACGAAACTCTGAGCAATTGCATTCGAGTAGGCCGCGATCTCACCGTCGATGCCCGCTAGCGTTGCGGTCATGACCCCACCCTTTGCACTCACCGGTCGCCGCGCACTCGTCACAGGAGCCGGATCCGCCGACGGCATCGGCCTTGCAACTGCCCGGCTGCTGGCCCGCATGGGAGCTCGCGTGGTCATCAGTTCGACCACCGACCGCATCCACACGCGCGTATCGGAACTCCGCGCGGAGTCCCTTGACGCCCACGGATTCATCGCCGATCTCACCGACCGGACTTCCGTTGCGGCATTGGTGGAGGCGACAACCGAACATCTCGGGGGCATCGACATCCTCGTCAACAATGCCGGCATGGTGCAGACCTCCGTGTCGATCGACGGTGGCACCCTCGCCGAGCAACCGCCGGATGACTGGGAACACCAATTGCAGATCACGTTGCTCACAGCCGTGAACCTGACTCGCTCCTGCATCCCGGTCATGCGCGCACAAGGCGGCGGCCGCATCGTGATGGTTTCGAGTGTCACCGGGCCACTTGTTTCCGCGTCAGGCAGTAGTGCCTACTCTGCGGCCAAGGGCGCAATGGACGGGCTCATGCGCGCGGTGGCTATTGAGGAAGGCCCACATGCGATCACGTGCAATTCGGTGGCACCGGGGTGGATTCACACCGCATCCTCCGACGAGGACGAGTTGGCCGCCGCACTGCATACCCCCCTTGGTCGGGCCGGTACATCCGACGAAGTAGCGGCGGTGGTCGGATTCCTCGCGAGCAATGAGGCGTCCTACGTGACAGGTCAGCCCTTTGTCGTCGATGGCGGCAACATCATCCAGGAGATCAAGGGCAGCTAGGTGGGCTGCCGCACGCGGAGACCCACTCCCCCGTGCACAATGTCTTCATGGCCGTGACACTGACCCACCGCGACTCTGTATCAATCCTCGACCTCGGCGACGACGAGAACCGATGGTCTCCTGAGTGGCTCGAAAACGTGGGCGCCCTGCTCGACGAGGTTGCGAGCGGCGAGCCGACCGCGTTGGTCACCACCGCGACCGGAAAGTTCTTTACCAACGGCCTTGACCTTGAGTGGCTGATGGCCAACAGCGACAAATGGGAGTGGTACGTCGAGCGCATACACGGATTACTGGCGCGCGTGCTCACCCTGCCCGTTCCGACCATCGCGGCCATGAACGGCCACGCGTTCGGCGCCGGCGCCATGCTGGCGATGGCCCACGACTTTCGAGTGATGCGCACCGACCGCGGCTACCTTTGCTTCCCCGAGGTCGACATTCGTATTCCGTTTACGCCCGGAATGGCAGCCCTCATCCAGTCCAAGGTCAGTCAACAGACTGCCGTCGCTTCAATGACGACGGGCAAGCGCTACGGCGGCGAAGACGCGTTGGCTGTCGGACTCGTTGATTTCACCTCCGATGAAGCTGGGCTCCTCGACACCGCCGTCGCCACTGTCGCGCCGCTGGTTGGCAAGGATGTCGAAACCCTGTCGAAGATCAAGGAAACGATGTTCGCCACTGCAGCCGCCGCGCTGCGTTCGTCTGCGAAGTAGTTGTCAGTCGGCGCTGAAGGCCGCCACCATACGGTCGATCGCGTCGGGCCCACCCTCAAGAAGGAATAGCGACGGCTCAACGAGTTCGACTTCGAGCACGCAGTAGCCACCCGAATCGTCACGCACCACGTCAATGCGGCCGTAGAGCGGAACTCCGAACCGCGCTGTCGCCTCGGCAACAGCCGCGACCCCCACCTCAATCTGGGCGGCAGAGGCAACGTGAGGCGCGTTGGTTTCCTCGGCATAGATTCCGCTGATTGACGTTGCCGCTGCGAGCGACACTCGCTTACTTGCCGAGTGACTGAACTCGCCATTGAAGAACAACAATGGCCATTCACCATCGACGGCAACGGATTCAAGCATCGGTTGCACCAGCATCGACGCACCGCGCGCGTGGAGGCGAGCGATATGCAACGCGGCCAATTCCGTTTCATGTGCTTGGTACGACGCAGCATCGCGACTACCGGCACCGATCGCAGGCTTCACGACGAAGGGACCGTCGGGAAAACGTGGCTCTTCACCGACTTCCACTACCTGCGTGGGAGTGATCGGAACTCCCACCCGCTCGAGGTCGAGGAGGTAATGCTTGTCCATACTCCACCGCATGAGATCCGGTGGATTGCGAAGGTCGGTGACGGCATCAACGCGGTCGACCCACGCGAGAAACTCCTCGATGCGTTCGGGGTAATCCCAGGTCGAACGTGGCAACACCCGATCGAACGAGGCCCAGTCAACTGACGGGTCATCCCAATCGACCACTGACACCTCAACCCCTGCAGCACGCAACGCCGGTGGCCCCCACGGCTCGTCCGGGTCGTGACCGCGCACACTCATCGCGGTCACCCAAGCTAAGCGCGTAATCACTTATCGATCCTAAGCGGCGCTCTCACGTGAGATTCTCGTCACTTGCAAACATCTTCAAGTACAGTAGAGTCGGGATACTCGACGGGGGTCGACCGCGCGGCAGGAGAACGGCGTTGGCTACTCCGCTCTACCAAGCCAAGGCGGAGTTCTTCCGCACTCTCGGACATCCCGTGCGCATTCGAGTTCTCGAACTACTGTCCGAACAAGATCACGCCGTGCACGAACTCCTCGCGGCGATCGCGGTTGAGCCCAGCAATCTCTCGCAGCAACTCGCAGTATTGCGTCGCGCGGGTCTGGTTCGCCAGAGTCGCGAGGGCGGTCAGGTGGTCTACTCGGTGAGCGTTCCGGAAGTTCGTGAACTGCTCGTTGTTGCTCGCCGCATTCTCGTGGGTGTACTCGAGGAGCAAAGTGTGTTGAAGCAGGAACTGACTCCCGAGTCTTCCCCGTGAGCGTTCTGCGATTACTCCAACTCATGCGTCGCACCGGCCGCGTAGCCGAGACTGCCCCCGCACTTCCAGAGCAGTGGGATGGCGTACCTGCAGCGCTGAGCGGAAGCATTCAGATTCGCCACGTTGACGCCGGCTCGTGCAACGGCTGCGAGATTGAGATTGGCGCGGTGTTTGGTCCGGTCTACGACGCCGAACGTTACGGTGCACGACTTGTTGCCTCACCGCGTCACGCCGACGTGTTGCTAGTTACGGGTGTTGTGACTCGCAACATGTCCGAAGCTCTGGTGCGCACTGTCGAGGCCACACCTCGCCCGCGGCTGGTGATCGCTGTTGGCGACTGTGCGCGCAACTGCGGAGTCTTTGCCGATGGCCACACCGTCGTGGGTTCGGTGAGTGACGTGGTCGACGTTGACCTTGAGGTCGCCGGATGTCCACCCGAACCAGACCAGATCATCGCAGCATTGCGTTCGGTGACTGGACGATGAACCCGGTCGAAGCGGCACTAACCGCCGAGTTGCTCCTCGCAGCACTCGCATGTGCCGTGGCCGCAGTGGCACCCGCTTCGATGCGCCGCTACCTCGCGGGAATAGCAACAATCGCGATGGCAGCGAGCGGAATCGTTGCGGGAGGACTCGCGCTCTCAGGCCACTCGGGCAGGTTGTCGGCGCCCACCGCATTACCGACGGTCAACCTGACACTCGCACCTGACCGACTCGGTGGATTGTTCATCGTCATCGCCTCCGCTGTCACCTTGCTCGCGGCTCTGTATGCCATCGGCTACGTACACGGCGCCGCTGACTCACGCAGTGCCTGGCTCGCGTTCATCCTCTTCACTTTCGGCCTTCAGATGGTGCCTGCGGCCGGTGACATCATCACCTTCCTTCTCGCCTGGGAACTCATGGCGCTGGGATCGGGTGTGCTCGTACTGACCGACCATCGCACTCGACCCCAGGCACGCTCGGCGGCGCTGTGGTACGCCGTGATGACTCAGTTGAGTTTTCTGCTGATCCTCGCCGGATTCGCGGCGCTCGCATCAGTGGCGGGTGCGACCACCTTCGACGCACTTGTGACCGTGTCACCCACATCAACGACCGGCGCACTCGCCTTCACCCTGCTCATTCTCGGCTTCGCTACCAAAGCAGGACTTGTTCCGCTGCACATCTGGCTACCACGCGCACATCCCGAAGCCCCGAGTCACGCCTCGGCGGTCATGAGTGCGGCCATGGTGAAGATGGGCGTGTACGGAACGCTTCTTGTGGTGCTGCGCTTCATGCCGGGCGGCCCCGCGTGGTGGGGCATCGTCTTGCTCAGCCTCGGCGGCATTTCCGCGGTCTACGGAATCCTTCAGGCCTCCGTCACCAGTGATGTGAAGCGACTGCTCGCGTACTCAACGACCGAGAACATCGGTCTCATCTTCCTCGCGATCGGCGCATCGGTTCTGCTGGCTTCCTACCAACTCACTGCGGCGAGCCAAGCGGCCCTCCTTGCCGCACTTCTTCTCGCGATCTCCCACGCCGCGTTCAAGTGCTCGCTGTTTCTGGGAGCCGGGGCAATCGTGGCGGCCACCGGCGAGCGCAATCTCGATCGTCTCGGCGGCTTGGGCGTACGCATGCCATGGACTGCCGCCGCATTCGGCGTGGCCGCACTCGGAGCCGCTGCATTACCCGTGACGTCTGGTTTCGTCGCTGAGTGGACCCTCTTCCAGTCGTTCATCCACGGCGCCACTCGCGATGCGATTTCCGTAGCCGTAGCGTTGCCCGTTGCTGTCGCAGTGGTGGCACTCACCGCCGGTCTTGCCCTCGTCACGTTCGTCAAACTCTACGGAATCGGTTTCCTCGCACGTCCGCGATCGCAGGGCGCCGATGATGCCCACGAGGTGTCCCATCCAATGCGCTGGGCCGCACTGATTGGGTCAGGCGCCGTGATCGCGCTCGGAGTCTTTCCCGGTCCCGTCGCACAGGTGCTCGCCAGCGCAGTCGGCATTGGCGACGTCGCCACCATTGGTTTAGGCGGGCTGAGCCTGCCGTCACTCGGAGTACTGCTCGATCCGATGGCGCTGGCGATCACGGCATTGGTGTGCGCGCTGCCCGTTGTCGTTGTCAGTGCCCTGTCGGCACGGCGCCATCCACGTCGTGCAACTGAACTTCCCTGGGGGTGCGGTGGTGCTCGGGTGAGTCCGCGCATGCAATACACCGCGACCTCCTACGCCGAACCGTTAATGCGGGTCTTCGATGACACCTTGCGACCCGAACAAGACGTCGTGGTCACTCACGCCACGGAATCGCGCTACCTGGTCGCTCAGGTGCGCTACCGGCAGAAGCTCTCTGACGTCATTGAGGTGCGCGGCTACCGACCCCTTCTGGAGTTCGTCGACCGACTCGGTGTGGTGAGTCGACGCCTGCAGAACGGCAGCGTGCACCGCTACCTCACCTTCTCATTTGTCGCGCTCATCGTGGTGTTGATTGTGGTGTCGCTATGAACTGGACCGCCACCGCAGTGGCCCTTCTACAAGTACTCGTAGCCACGCTCGTTGCGCCATTGGTGATTGGCATCACCCGTCAAACGCGGGCTCGTCTGGAAGGTCGCGTCGGCGCAGGCATTCTGCAACCCTGGCGCGACCTTCGCAAACTGCTGCGCAAGGAGACTCTGCAGGCCAACGGTGTGAGTTGGATTAGCTCGATCGGGCCCATCGTGGTGATGGCGTCCAGTCTGTTGGTGGCGGCACTACTTCCTCTGATCAGCACGGTGGCGTTGCCCTTTGTACCGGACGACCTCTTCGTGGTCGTTTCAGTGCTCTTGATCGGAACTGTGGCAGTGGCCCTCATCGGACTTGATGTCGGTTCGGCGTTCGGCGGTATGGGCTCCAGCCGCCACATGATGATTGCCGCACTCGTTGAACCTACGGTGCTCGTTGCGGTCTACGCGCTCTCGATTCCTGCCGGATCGTCGCTTCTGTCGTCCATTGTCGCAACGCGCCTCGACGCCCCTGCGGTGATTTTGTCGCCAGTCAGTCTGCTCGCAGTCGTGGCGCTCTTCGTCGCCGTCCTTGCCGAAACCGGGCGACTGCCGGTAGATAACCCGTCGACGCACCTCGAACTCACGATGGTGCACGAGGCGATGATTCTCGAGAGTTCAGGACGCGACCTGGCGTGGCTCGAACTTGGTTCGTGGTTGCGACTGTCGGCCCTTCTTGGGCTCGTGGCCAACCTCATGATTCCGTGGGGACTCGCGACCGACGCCACCGTACTAGCCCTCGTTGTCGGAACCATCGCACTACTACTCAAGCTCACCGTGTTCGCCGCCGCCCTCGGCGCCGGCGAAGTGTTTCTCGCCAAGTTGAGACTGTTCCGGGTGCCTGAACTTCTCGCCGGCTCATTCGTTCTGGCATTCCTTGCCGTCACCGCGTCGTATCTCGTCACATGAGGAGGGGAGTATGAGCGACAACCTGTACGCACAGTTGATCAGCCTCACGGCCGGCACGTTGCTGCTCACCGCTGCCCTCATCGTGTGGCGTCGTTCGCTGCGCGCCTCAGTGCGCCTTCTCGCAATTCAAGGCATCGCCCTCGCCGGCCTGGTGGCAGTACTCGGATGGCATGAGCGCACAATCGAACTCGTTCTTGTCTCACTGCTCGTGCTCGGCCTCAAAGCCGTCTTACTTCCGCTGGTCCTCTCACGCAACGTACTGAATCACGATGACGACCGCGAGGTCCCGAGACTGAATCCAACGGCGTCGTTGATCTTTGCCGCGCTGCTGACGATGCTCGCGTACATCGTGTGCCGCCCGTGGATGGGTGACACTGACGACCCCACCTCCCGTGCGGTTCCCATCGGAATCGCACTGGTACTCATCGGCTTCCTGCTGTTGATCACCCGGCGCCGCGCCGCCTCCCAACTCATCGGCTTCCTCGTCCTCGACAATGGCATCGCAACCGTTGCGTTCCTCACTGCAACGGGCGTTCCCCTCATTGTCGAACTCGGTGCCTCACTCGATGTGCTGCTGGTCGTGCTGATCTTGCAGGTTCTCACCGGACGCATGCAGGTGAAGTTCGGTGGAACGGACCTCGACGACCTCACGGAGTTGAAGGACTGATGGCTGCCTTTCTCTTCGTCCCTCTGGTGGCCGCGCTGGTCGGTGCTGCCATCAGTTCGTTCAACCAGCCAGCCGCATTCCGACGATTCACTGGCATCGGCACCAGCATCGCCATTCTGGTAAGCGGCATCGCACTGTCGGCCGTGGCGCTTGCCTCGCACGTTGAATCCTCAGTGACGGGATTGCTTCGCGCCGATGCACTGTCGTCGTACATGCTCTGCGTCATCGGGGCTGTGGCGCTCACCGCCACCTGGGGTGGCATCAGAGGGTCGGGTACAGCCGATGGCGGGCGCGTCTACAACGCGCTCATCTGTGCGTTTCTCGGCGCCATGTCGCTGGCAGTACTCGCCGACAATCTCGGCATCATGTGGGTCGCGATCGAACTCACCACCATCGCGACCGCATTCCTCGTCGGCCACGCGCGCACGGGGCGCGCCCTTGAAGCGGCGTGGAAGTACGTAATTCTCGGATCAGTCGGAGTAGCAATCGCTTTCCTCGGAATCGTGTTGCTCTACGCCGCCACGCGCGAATCGGGCTCGCCGACTCTGTCGTGGCTCGAACTAGACCAAGGTCATCTCGCGCTCAACCCGGCGCTCGTGAAGGCTGCCGCCGCACTCGCGGTGCTTGGCTTCGCCACCAAAGCGGGCCTTGCGCCCATGCACTCGTGGTTACCCGACGCCCACAGCCAGGCACCCGCCCCCGTTTCTGGGTTGATGTCCGGAGTGCTGCTCGCCGTGGCGTTCTATGCAGTGCTGCGCATTCAATCGATCGCTGACGCAGTACTCGGCCCTGATCTCATGCGCGGAATGCTGGCGGTGGGTGGTCTGCTGTCTCTCGCCGTCGCCGCAGCCCTTCTCGTCGGACAGCGCGACTACAAGCGCATGCTGGCGTACTCGTCGGTCGAGCACATGGGACTGATGGCACTCGGTGCCGCCGCCGGTGGTGTCCTCGGCCTCACAGCCGTGCTGCTGCACATCCTCGGTCACGGCCTCACCAAGTCATCACTGTTCGTGGTTTCCGGGCGCATCCAAGGAGCCGAAGGTACAACCACCATTTCCAATGTGCGCGGCTTGCTGGCTCGTCGCCCCGGACTGGGAGTCCCGTTCCTCATCGCGATGGTTGCACTGCTCGGACTCCCGCCGTTCAGCCTGTTCTTCAGCGAGGTCGGAATCTTGATTGCCGCCTGGACGCGCGGAATGGGGTGGGTGACTGCCATCGCACTCGTGCTGCTTCTCGTGGTGTTCGCAGCATTGGCGCGACTCACGGCGCGACTGGCTTTCGGCGCACCGGAAGAATCGGAGTCCGTTGATTCGCCCGTCGACAGGTCATCACACGGGCCACGTACCCCGCTGATCATTGCGCTCTCGGTAACCGCCGTTATCGCGTTCGTCGCCGTTCCACTTGGTTCACTGTTGTTGAGCGCCGTCGCGGTACTAAGCGGTGGATCATGACGATTCGCATTCCGCGCACCGACTCACGACATATCGATCGCTCACGACTTGTCGCGCAGACCCAAGCCTTGCTGGCTGACGGGTTCAAAGTTGCGCTCGTCGCCTGTCACGACGACGGCGACTCACTGCGCGCGGTTTACGTGTTCACTGCGAGCAGCCCCGACCGTCGAGTCGAGTTAGTAGTCGCGGTTCCACGAGATGACGCGTGGGTGCCAACACTCGCGGGGCTCAGCTACACAGCCGGCCGATTCGAACGCGAAATGCGTGACATGTTCGGTCTTCGGCCAGACGGTCATCCCCTTCCACAGCGACTGGTGCGGCATGGTCACTGGCCCCAAGGCTGGTATCCGATGCTGCACGATGCCGATCCCAATCCCGACTTCGGCGAACACCCCGGCACTTTCCCCTTCCTCGATGTTGAAGGTGACGGCGTCTACGAGATTCCAGTTGGACCCGTTCACGCCGGGTTGATTGAGCCAGGGCACTTCCGCTTTTACGTGGTGGGCGAAACCATCTTGCGTATGAAGGCGCGACTGTGGTTCGTGCACCGCGGAGTTGAGCGCCTGTTCGAGGGTCGCGATCCGGCCGCCGGAATCGAGCTCGCTGAGCGCATCAGTGGCGACACAGCCGTCGGTCATTCAGTGGCGTATGCGATGGCCGTGGAATCGGCGGCTGGCATTGAGGTCGGTCTCGTTGATCGACAACTTCGGGCACTACTCCTCGAACTCGAACGTGCGTACAACCACGTCGGGGACATGGGCATGATCGCGAACGACGTTGGCTACGGAATCGCCAACGCACACGCACAGCGAATTCGTGAGTCGCTTTTGCGCGTCAACCGTGCCGTAACCGGACACCGTCTACTGCGCGGCGCTGTTTCCATCGGTGGAACACAGGTGCGCGAACTTCCTGACGAAACGCTGCTGCTCAGCATCACCAACGACGTTGCCGAACTCGCAGCAATCACCCTCGGGCAGTCGATGGTGATGGACCGCCTTACCGACACGGCCGTTCTTTCCCGAAACAAGTCGCTCGACCTCGGCACGCTGGGCTACGTCGCCCGCGCCTCGGATGTATCGGTCGATGCGCGTGTTGATCATCCCTTCGTCGATCTCGGCCCCGACTTCTCCGTCGTTACCGAGCAGACCGGCGATGTTCTGGCTCGCTACATGCTTCGTGTGCGTGAGTTCGAAGTGTCGATGAAGGTGACAGCTCACCTCCTGCGCGAACTCAACGGCTCGCTCGGAAGCGGCACTCGCGCAGCGCCTTACTCAGCCGGAAGTGGACTGGGAATCGTCGAAGCCTGGCGCGGAACTCTCGTGCACCGAGTGGAGTTGGGTGACAAAGGTCAGGTGACTCGTGTGAAAGTCGTCGATCCGTCATTCGTTAATTGGCCGGCGTTGTCGATGTCACTCGCTGACACGATCGTGCCGGACTTTCCCCTGGTCAATAAGAGCTTCAACCAGTCGTACGCCGGCAACGACCTGTAGTAATCGGCACCAACCTGCAGTACTGTCGGGAGAATCGTGAGTCAGGCCCGCTCGTGACAGACGTCGGAATTGGGCTGCGAGCATTCCTGCCGAGCACGAGGAGACCCCATGTCGAACGAATTTGCCACCGCGGTCGACGCACTCATCGACCGAGCCAACAGCGACACCCGCCTGCGCGACCGACTCATTAATGATCCAGCCGGGACGATCACTGCCATCACCTGCATGACAGTGCCCGATGACTGGAACATCGTGGCCATCGAGGCAGCCGACGGCTCAGTCAGCCTTGGGTTCGTCAACGACGAACTGCCGCTGGAGTACCTCGAACTCCTCAGCGGTGGTTCTGGCTGTGCCAGACCGTAACGGATGAGTGCCTAACCTCAGGTACCTGTGTTGAATCACAATGCGGCACGGTCCCTCCAGATCCGTTGTACCCGCGCGGGGCGCTACGTCATTCGAGCGGAGAATCAACTCACCGACGTTGACGCCATGCGGATCGAGATCCTGGCTGCCCTGGATGCCGACGGAGCGGATCCGGCTGAGATCGTAGAAGTCCATTACGTGGGCGATACAGCCCTTGATGAGCTGTTCAACTCCCAACCCACTCCCCCGGTGAGTCTGGGCTGGGAGGCGCTCATTCTGCCCGGCTCGAAGCGTCGACTATTTCGACTTCCCCAATCGACGCAGATAACGTTCGGCATTCGCGACGCCGAGCCAGAACACCTGCGCAACGTACACCGATGGAGTGCGCAGGATTACGATGACCCAACAGTCGACCACGATGAGTCGCTCCTGATTCGCCTCGAGGGTCAGGTGATCGGCTGGATTCCCGTGTGGCGGCTCACCTCACACACATCCCTCGTGCGCCACACCCGAATCGACCAGAACGTCTTCGCTGACGATATAAAGCGCCATACGTTGCTGGCATTGGGCACCTACGCTCGCGCTGTGGAGCACCAACTCGAACAAGGGCGCGCAGTCATGACGTGGCTACCTGACGACAACAATGAGGTGAACCACTTCAAAGTTCAGGTTGGCGGAGGCGTTCAGGCCACTCATTGGCTCAGCGTGCGCGTCAGACGCGACCTGCAGTAATACCTCGCCTTTGCGCACAGCGCAACGGACACGGGGCCCGACACATACCCGGTTACCAGGTCAGAACTTGTGACCGCATTCCGGGCAGAAGTGAGCATCAGCCTCATGTGCAGCACCGCATTCGGCGCAGAATCTGGCGATTGAGACCGCGGGAGTGGCCGGTGCCACATGAGGTGGGTCAGGTGGCAATGCAGGAGTCGCGACTGCAGGAGGTGGCGGGTTGGGCATTGCGACCGGAGCGGCCATTGCGACCGGCGGAGCAGCCATCGCCACTGGATCCCCCATGGGGGCTGGCGTGTACACACTCGGTGCCCCTGCAGTAGCCACCGCCGGCTGACCGCCCGACTTTCGGCCCCGCATCACGAGCAGCACGATCGCGACTATTACGCCCGCGAGCACCACTCCAATGAGCGCGAACAGCCACATGGGAAGTCCGAAAATGCCCTTGGGGGTCTGGTCTCTACCCTCGGCGATGGCGGTCTGCGTCTTCTTCAAGTACTCCTGCACGATCGGAGCACCGGGAACCAACTCGTTCACTGATTGGAACAGCGGAAGCGCCTCGGAGTAGTAGTTCTTGTCGTACGCAGTCAAGGCCTGTGACCACTTCTGCGTCGTGACCCCTTCCGCGGGAGTGACATTAGCCCGCGTAAGAAATTCCTTGATCAACGACACCGGATAGAAGAAGTTGATTCCTGCGAATTCCGAGCCTGTGGTCGGATCGACGGAACCGAAAGTGGCGATACCGACGACCTTGCCGTTCGCGTCAAGGACAGGGCCCCCACTATTTCCGTGCGTGGTGGCCGCGTCGGTCTGAATCACCGAGAGTCCGTTGTCCAAAGTCTTGCGAGCGCTCACCGCTCCGCTCGCGAGGGCTGGAGTTGTCATGCTCGTTTGCGAAATTTCCGCAGCACCCGGATAGCCGACCACGTACACCTTGTCAGCAACATTGAGAGCGGTGTCGTCACCCAGAGGAACGGTGATCAGGTTCGACGCCTCCACTTTCAGAATGGCGACATCCTTTCCGGGGGCTGGCTCGCCCGCAACGGTGAGGTCAGCAGGAATGGTCTTGGCCCCGGTGCTCAGGCCGGGAATGCCGACACCCACCGCAACGGAAAACTTCTTGACGACATCGCTGACCTTCATCGATTTCTCATCAAGCGAGGCGACTGCTTTGGCAAGTACCTTCAACTGCGCGGCCGTGAACACATCAGTTCCGGCATTGTTGACGATTGAGCTGATATCAGCATTTTGAATCTGCTTGAGCACTCCCTTGGCCAACTCGACCTTCAACTCCGCTTCGCTGGGGGCAGCCAAGTGGGCATTCGTCACCAAATATCCGTCGGGTGTCACGAAGAATCCACTGCCCTGGAACGTGGCGCTGGCATTCTTGGTGCGCGACGTTGCGGCAGGAACGAAGAACTTGCTGGGATTGGCAGCCACTGCGTTGACGACGCCCTGCACGGATCCGGTGTCTGTGGCTTCCGCCGTCCAGGCCGGCTTGTCGATATCCCAACTGGGAATAGTTACCTTCGCGGAAAACTCGGCCAGCACTATTTGCACTGCAGGAGTGGCTTTCAGGGTGATGAGTGTCTCCGGCGACAACACCGACCCCTCAGCGAATGCAGGTGGAGCCAGCGCGAGTGCCGATCCGCAGGTGATCACAGCCGCACTCAGTGTGGCGATCACTTTCAATCCCGCCCGCGAAGCAGACCCCACGAGCAAACCATTCTTTGCCATCACATCCACCTCTCAGTGACTGCACAGAAGGTGTGACGCCTGCTACCGCGCCTCCCCTACGTTCGATGCTAAGGCGCGCCGAATGACAATGAAAAGGGACGATTGAGCCAATGGTGCACGGTGTGACTGGGCATTTGTACGCGCGATTATGCACGCGACAACGAGCGGCAACTCAACCTGGCTTGCGGCCAGCGTGGCGGTGGTGTCGGCAGCAACTTACGACAGCAGGCTGATACCGACACCTCGTGCCGCGTCAGCCAATCGCGCATCGAGCGTTACCAAGGGCACACCTTCAGCCAGGTACAGCGCGAGGTAACTGCTGTCGTACACGCTCAGCGACAACTCTTGCGCGAGGTTCATGAGATGGGCGGGGTGCTACGAAGCCACCTCACACGACGCCACAACAACGGCGATCGCGCTGTCGCACGCTTCATGCCACTTGCGCGCCTGAGGGCCGAAGCGAGGCGATCCCATGTAAGTGATGGGACGCATGTAAGAGGCATTCGCTACTACTTGCGTTCCCCCCTCGATCTCGTGAAACTGCACATCAACACTCACCGGATATTCAGCTGAGGGCGACGCGGCAAGGGCGACCGCAATGTCGCCGCTCACTGTTCCGTAGATGAAGAGTCCCGTGTTTCCATGCTCCGCCTTGATCTCGTCGCTCAGATCCTCAACGTTGTGATAACCATTCGCGTTCAGTGCTGCCAGTACTCGCTCGTGAGCCTGCGCGATCGGCATCTCAACTCCGAACGATTTGGCAACCGCAATGGCCGGGAAGAGCTTGCTCATCGTTGACCCCCAAGTGTCCGTTGCGGGCACACTGTGGCTGACCGCGACGATCTATGCCTCGTGCACATACTTTACTCACCAGAGCCGACGCCCGTGTGGTGTTCGGGGACATATTTATAGGCTGTCTCGAGACATCCTTATAACGAGCAAATCGGACATCCTTCACCGCATGTCCAAGCAACGCGTCATCGTCGAAGCTGTCCTGGCCGGTAAGTCCCAAACCGAGGTCGCCCGCCTCTACGGCATCTCACAACCACGGGTGAGCCAACTGGTGGCAGCCTGGCGACACGGAGGCTGGGACGCACTGGAACCCCGCACCCGACGACCGCACACCAGCCCCAATGCGATCAGCGAAGACATGGTCACTCTGATCTGTCACATGCGCCGAACACTGAGCGCCGACGGTCATGACGCTGGCCCGGGCCACGGCCACGACATCGTCGCGGAACTCCTGGGGATACGGCTTCGGCATGGTCGACATCCTTCCAGCGAGGACGAATCCTCACAGGTCAGGTGTCAACCAAACTCTGGGCAGACCCAAACGACCCAAGAGCTCCTACATTCGATTCCAAGCAGACCTACCCAACGAATGCTGGCAATCAGACTTCACCCACTGGCGATTAGCACGCGGCAACGACGCTGAAATCCTGCTCTGGCTCGATGACCACTCCCGCTACCTGATCTCGGCCACCACACACAAACCCGTCACCGGCGCCATCGTCCTAGCAACCTTCCAACACGCATGCACCCAACACGGAACACCCCAATCCACGTTGACAGACAACGGATTCGTGTTCACTACCCGCCACCGCGGAGGCCCCAACGCCTTCGAAATTGAACTACTCAACCGCGGCATCGAACAAAAGAACGGCAGCCCCAACCACCCCCAAACCCAAGGCAAAGTCGAACGACTCAACCAGACACTAAAAACCTGGCTCACCGCCCGCCCACGCGCACACACGCTAACCGACCTACAAACACAACTCGACGAATTCACCCACAACTACAACACCCAAAGACCACACGCATCACTACAGAACCGAACACCAGCCGAGACCTACCACGCCCGCGCAAAAGCAACCCCCGACCACAACCACACCGGGCATTACCGCATCCGCGACGACACCGTCCACGCCACCGGATCAGTGACCCTGCGCCGCGGCGGACGAATGCATCACATCCAACTCGGCACCAGCCTCGGCGGAACCCCCATCCGCATGCTCATCCACGACCTCAACGTCATCATCATCAACCGAGACACCGGAGAAATCCTCCGCGAACTCACCATCAACCCCGACAAAGACAGCCAACCCCGCGGCCTCAAACCAGGACCCAAACCCGGCAACAAAAAAGGCGGCATGCCCAAGGGCTACAAGTTCAAAAAAATAAGGAAGTCCCGAGACATCCCATAAGGATGTCCCGAGACTTCACAACGTGGAGCTGAGGGGACTCGAACCCCTGACCCCCTGCATGCCATGCAGGTGCGCTACCAGCTGCGCCACAGCCCCTTACAAGCGTCGTCAGCATACCCGAGGCCGCCGTGGGTGAATGAATCGGCCGTCTGTACTCGACCTGTCAGCGGTCGTCAGCCAACGGTGGCTCAGGAAGCGAGCCCGCGTTGTACTCAATCAGTCGCCACATGCCTGTCTCGGGCCGTTCGATGAGAACACTCCACGCACAGTTACTGAGCACACCTAGGGCCGCCCAATGCGAGACGGGCAACCCCATCAATCGACCGATCGCCGCGCGCGCTGCACCGCCATGTGTGGCCACCACGACCGTTGCGCCGTCGGGCACGCCAGCAAGGTGACGCTCAAGCGACGCGACCACACGATCAGCGATTTCCACGCGAAGTTCGCCATCACCACCTGGCCGTACGGTGTCGTCTCCTTCTGACCACGCAGCCCACGACGCACCGAATTGCTCTTGGATCTCGTGGCGCTCCAGACCTTGCCACTGGCCCGCATAGGTCTCGCGCAAACCCACATCGGTGATCACCGGAAGGTCCGCGATCACAGCTAACGCCTCAGCCGTCTCTCGGGCACGTGAGAGATCGCTCGAAATCAACAGGGCCGGGGCCAACTGCGCCAAGAGCGGTGCAGCACGGAGAGCCTGAGCGCGACCCACTTCATCGAGGGGAACGTCAGTCTGACCCTGAAAGCGGGTGCTGGCATTCCATTCGGTGCGACCGTGGCGCCAGAACACCACACGCTTGCTGGTCATGCGTCGGCGATGGGGTCCGACTCAAACGGCGCCGGTAGTTCAATGCCCGGAAGTTCAATCAGCGGGCAGTCTTTCCAGAGGCGTTCGAGGCCGTAGAACGAGCGCTCTTCGACATGCTGGACATGCACAACGAGGTCGAGGTAGTCGAGCAGAATCCAACGGCCGTCACGCTCACCCTCGCGCCGCACCGGGTCGAGGTCAATCGCGTCGAGCGCTCCCTCAATTCCGTCGACCACGGCCCGCACTTGGCGGTCGCTCGCGGCCGAGCACACGAGGAAGACGTCGGTGATGGCCAACCGATCACTCACATCAAGGGCGATGATGTTGGTTGCCAGCTTGTCTGCGGCAGCCTGAGCGGCGAGGTTGGTGATGAGAAGGGCGCGGTCTGTCGCGGTCACGCGTGTTTCCTTACTGAGGCAATCGAGGCGCGGATGCGCCTGCAATTAGCCTCTCACAGCGCCGATTACGCCTTGGGCGTGGGTTCGGGGCTCAACGTGGGCTCGGGTGACGGGGCGGCAGCCGGACGGTAATCGGCGCCCAACACCACGGTCACGTCGGCAGTGTTGGGTGGGCCGCTTGAAGACCGCATCGCGGTCAACGGAAGTCTCAGCGCCTTCGCAACGTCGTAGGCCCAGGAAGCGGCCCCTGCGACTCCCTCGCGATAGGTGACCGTCGAGATTGCTAGTCCAACCTTGGGGAACGTTCCACCCGTGAGATACACCATCCCGGCAGCTTCCAGCGGCGCGCGCGCTGTCGGCCCCATTCCCACACGCGATGTCCCGTTGACTACCAACGCCCGGATCGGCACCTCCTTGCTCGGCACCAATTGAAGCTCGTCGAATTCAGCCGACATCAGCGTTTCAGCCGCCACGAAGTCGAGTCGCTCGGCGAGTGCGGGACCCAGCGTGACCGAATTCACGGGCATCACGTGGCGCTCCACTCGGTTCGTGTCGACTGCGGATCGCAGCCGCAAGAGCAGGTCGCTCATCGCATCGATCGGGATCGTCACGCGCGACAACGATCCGAGCGACCCCAGCAGCAGTTCGACATGTGAGGCATCGGCAGGAAGTCGGAGTAGCACCTGCCTCATCACCTCGGTGAATCTGGCCATCCGGGCGGCCTCGGGCTCTCCTCGTTGCCGAGTCAGAACATAGGCCGCAGCGGTCGTACCGTCGAGTTGCTGAATTCCCGGCCGCAATTGCACCAATACGGTGCCATCGTCAGCACGGAAAACCACAGGCGTGCGCACGTCCAGATAGATACCGCCGATCGAGTCGACCAGTCCGGCAAGCGCGAGTCGATCAAGGGCCCACGTGGCGTCAATTTTCACGCCCACCATGTTCGACAACAACTCCTGCGACGCGAAAGCGTTGGTGCTGGCGGAGGTGGCTTCAAGTAGTGTCTGGGGTCCACCAGGAACATCGACCAACAAGCGCGGCGCAATGGTGACAAACGATCCCTTCTGAGGATCGAGAGTGCTCGACATCAGAGCGTTGGCTTGAGCTAACCCGTCATCGTCGCGAATCTGAATGAGCAGGCTCTGCTGATTAGGCCCCACGGGCGTCGGCGACGGACTTGAGGACGATGTGGCAGTGGCAGTGGCGGCGGTAGCAGTCGGTTGCGGCGAGGGCGTCGGGGTGGGCTCAGATCCGCGCGTCAGTAGCGCACGTCCGCCCACGATCAGCAGTGCCGCGACAACCATGGCCGCCAGTAACGAGAGCACGGCGCGCCAGGGCGAATGATGAATCTCGGGCTCGTCAGCCACCGGTCCCTCGAAACTGGAGATAGAGGGCGCGCTTGGCGATGTACCGCTCAACCCCGTCGGGCACGAGGTAGGCGATCGGCTCCCCCAAGTTGACCCGGCGCCGAATGTCGGTACTTGAGATAGCGAGTGCTGGAACTTCGACGAGCGACACTGATCCCTCGGCGAGACCCGGGTTCGACAACACGTGACCGGGGCGCGACACGGCGACGAGGTGCGCGAGTCTGAGCACCTCATCGGGATCGCGCCACGTCAGGATTTGCTCGAGCGCATCGGCGCCGGTGATGAAGAACAGATCGACGTCGTCGCCACGCTCGGCTCGAATATCTCGCAGCGTGTCAACGGTGTACGTCGGCCCGTTTCGGTCGATATCGACGCGACTGACAGTGAATCGGGAGTCGACGGCCGTCGCGATCACGGTCATCAGATAGCGATCTTCCGCGGCCGACACGCCTGCCTTCTGCCACGGGTCACCGGTGGGAACGAACACGACTTCGTCGAGTTCGAATCGGTAGGCAATCTCAGAAGCAGCCACCAGGTGCCCCTGATGTACAGGGTCAAAGGTGCCGCCCATCACTCCGAGACGGCGCGTCGTTGTGGCTGTCACAGGGTCAGCCTACGGTCACCGATCGGCGCTCAGTTAGGGGCGCAGGTGCCCATCGCCCACCACCACGTAGGTGGTGCTCGTCAGTTCGGCCAGCCCCATCGGACCCCGCGCGTGCAATTTCTGGGTCGAGATGCCGATTTCGGCACCAAAACCAAATTCACCACCGTCAGTGAACCGCGTGGAAGCATTCACCATGACCGCCGCCGCATCGACTCCCGCAATGAACCGGTTGGCAGCTGATTGTGAGCTCGTGACAATCGCCTCGGTGTGCCCACTCGACCATCGCCGAATATGCGCCAGCGCCGCGTCGAGCGACTCAACCACACCTGCTGCAATGTCGAGCGAGTAGTACTCAGCCGCCCAGTCCTCATCGGTGACAGGTGCGAAGCCAATGCCCGACGCCGGAACAGCAGATGCGATTCGGTCGTCACCGTGAACAGTGACCCCTTTCGCCTTGAGGGCCACAAGCACCGCGGGCAGGAACCGGTCAGCGATCGCTTCATGCACGAGCAGCGTCTCGGCCGCATTGCACACGCTCACTCGCTGTGTCTTGGAATTGAGCACGATCGCGACCGCCATGTCGATATCGGCACTCTCATCGACGTAGACGTGGCAGTTTCCGACACCTGTCTCAATGACCGGCACTGTCGACCCTTCAACCACGCTACGAATGAGTGCAGCTCCCCCGCGTGGAATGAGAACGTCAACCAATCCGCGCGCCGTCATCAAGTAGCGGACCGATTCGTGGGTATCACCGGGTACCAGAGTGATCGCGTTGGCGGGGAGCCCCTGGTTCACAACGGCCGTACGCATTACATCGACCAACACCTCATTGGTGGCTCGCGCAGACGACGACCCGCGCAGCAGGGCCGCATTGCCGCTCTTGAGGCACAGCACCGCGGCATCGACAGTCACGTTGGGTCGGGCTTCGTAGATCATGCCCACCACACCAAGGGGTACCCGAACCTGACGAACATCAAGTCCGTTCGGAAGCCGGTAACCTCGCACGACATCGCCTACGGGATCGGGCAGGGCCGCCACGTCGCGCACCGCATCTGCGATAACTGCGATCCGCGCAGCGTCAAGAGTGAGCCGGTCGATGATGGCGACATCGGTGCCCGCATCGCGAGCACGCTCAACATCGCCATTGTTAGCCGCCACAATGCGATCGGTCGCCGCTACCAGTGCGTCAGCCACTGCGAGCAACGCGTGGTCTTTGCGATCGCGAGTAAGAAGGCGAAGTTCGGCGGCGGCCTCACGCGCACCTGCTGCCGCCGCTAGTACCGCCCGCTGCTCGTCCGACTGTTCCATGTGCCCAAGGCTACTGCCCAACGAACGGGGCCTTACTGACCCAGCAAGACGAGGTCATCGCGATGCACAACCTCGCGGGTGTACTCAGATCCGAACTCACTGCCGAGCTCACGGGTTGACCGGCCGAGCAACGAAGGCAACTCGACGCTGTCGTAACTCACGAGCCCACGCGCAATGACGCTGCCCGAGGGGCCCACGATGTCGACCGGATCGCCTGCACTGAACTCGCCTTCGACAGCTGTAATGCCAGCAGGTAGCAGCGACTTTCCAGAATCGACCAATGCCGTCACCGCACCGGCGTCAACAATGACCCGACCCTGCGGCGCGCTGGCGTGCGCAAGCCACAGCAATCTCGTCGATCGGCGTCGCGATTGAGGATGGAAATAGGTACCAACGATCTCGCCCGCAAGGGCCGCTTGCACAGCATCGGCACGGCACAACACCACCGGAATGCCTTCGCCCGTTGCGATTCGGGCCGCTTCGATCTTGGTCGTCATGCCACCAAGGCCAACCGCACTGCCGGTTCCTCCGACCTCAACCTGCTCAAGGTCGGCCGCAGAGCGAACCTCAGGAATTAACCGACTTCCCTCACGTGATGGCGGGCCGTCGTAGAGGCCGTCGATGTCAGAGAGCAGCACGAGCACATCAGCGCGCACGAGGTGCGCCGCGAGCGCCGCGAGTCGGTCGTTGTCTCCGAACCGAATCTCGTTCGTGGCCACCGTGTCGTTTTCGTTGACGATCGGAACAACATGCAGATCGAGCAGTCGATTGAGGGTGCTCTGCGCGTTGCGATAGTGACCGCGGCGCGTGACATCGTCCGCCGTGAGCAGCACCTGTCCGACGGTGATGCCGTGAGTCTCAAATGCTTGCGAGTACAGGGCCATGAGTTTGCCCATGCCCACACTGGCCGCTGCCTGCTGGCTTGCGAGGTCACTCGGTCGACGGGTCAGACCGAGTGCAGGAAGGCCCGCCGCGATTGCCCCACTCGACACGAGCACCACTTCAGCCCCGGACGCACGTCGCTGGGCCACAGCATCAGCCAGTGTTTGCACTCGCGCGGGATCGACGCCCCCTTCAGGGGACGTGAGCGACGATGAGCCGATCTTGACCACAATTCGTTGGGCAGACGCGACTGCGTCTCGCACCGATTTCGCTGCGGCCATCGAACTCAACGATCCTGATTCCGGTACGTGCCCCCAGCCTCGCCAACCCATTCAACCTCAACCTCGAGGTCGTCGATCGCATCCTCATCGAGTTCATCGAGTTCATCGGTGTGAGAGCCCACGGTGCCATCGTCCTTGCTGATGGCCTCACCAGCGTGCGCGGCGCGCCGCTCGGCCGTCGTGCGTCGATGGCTGCGGTCAAGGCGCGCGTCCTCACCTCGACGCGTCATCAGCACCTCAGCGCCCGCGCCGACGGTCGGGTCAAAATCGAACACCACTGCATTGTCATCGGCTCCGATGAGCACTTCATCGCCCCGAACAGCTCCTGCCGCTGCCAGCGCATCCTCAACACCGAGGCGGGCAAGGCGATCGGCAAGGTAACCCACGGCCTCGTCATTGGAGAAGTCGGTTTGGCGCACCCAGCGCATGGGTCGCTCACCGCGCACTCGGAACCGGTCGCCTTCACGGGTCACGGTGAAGCCAGAATCGTCGATAGCGACCGGACGCACCACCACGCGAGGAGCAACGGTTCCGTGAGTCACCACGCGGGCAGCGTTGACCATCAGTGCCATCGCGAACGCTAGTTCGCGCAATCCTTCGTGTGAGACCGCCGACACGATGTGGACGTCATAGCCACGCTCGACCAACAGCGGCGCGACGAGTTCGGCGAGCTCACGTGCTTCCGGTACGTCGACCTTGTTCAACACCACCAAGCGCGGTCGGTCTTCCAGACCCGAACCGTAGGCAGTCAGTTCAGCCTCGATGACGTCAAGGTCGGTGAGTGGATCACGGCCAGGATCGAGGGTGGCACAGTCAAGAACATGAACGAGACCGGCACAGCGTTCAACATGGCGCAGGAATTCCAGACCCAATCCGCGGCCCTCACTAGCACCGGGAATCAGGCCGGGGACGTCGGCCACGGTAAACACGACATCGCCCGCCGTGACGACCCCCAAGTTCGGCACGAGCGTGGTGAAGGGGTAGTCGGCAATCTTGGGCCGCGCGGCCGACATGGCAGCGACCAGACTCGACTTACCTGCGCTGGGAAATCCGATCAAGCCAATGTCGGCAACGGTCTTGAGTTCAAGAACGAGGTCGAGTGCATCGCCCGGCTCACCGAGCAAAGCGAAACCGGGGGCCTTGCGCCGCTGCGAAGCAAGCGAGGCGTTTCCGAGTCCGCCGCGACCTCCGCGAGCGGCGACAAATCGCGTGCCCTCGCCCACAAGGTCAGCGATTACCTCGCCATCGGCCGTGGAAACCACAGTGCCGGCTGGAACGGGTAATTCGACGTCGTCACCATCAGCGCCATTGCGTGGTCACGCTGGGGTCGACCACCAACACGATGTCGCCACCGTTTCCACCGTTACCCCCATCGGGGCCACCGAGTGGCTTGAACTTTTCGCGTCGCACGGACGCGCAACCGTGACCGCCGTCTCCAGCAGCCACGTGCAAGATCACACGATCAATGAAGGTAGCCATGATGTGCCATCAACTTCCGCGGGGCTGCCAGGCGATCGGTTGAAGCGCTGGCGGTGGAGCGGCCCCAGATTTGGTCAGTCAGAACTGACGATGTTGATGACGCGACGGCCGCGGTGGGTGCCGAACTCAACCTTGCCCGCTGTGAGAGCGAACAGAGTGTCGTCACCGCCCCGGCCAACGTTGACACCCGGGTGGAAGTGCGTGCCGCGCTGGCGAATGATGATCTCGCCAGCGTTGACCTGCTGACCACCGAAGCGCTTGACTCCCAGACGCTGGGAGTTGCTGTCGCGACCGTTTCTGGTGCTGGACGCACCCTTTTTGTGGGCCATGAGGTCACTTTCCCGTCGTGATGCCGGTGACCTTCACCGAGGTCAGGTCTTGGCGGTGACCCTGACGACGGCGGTAGCCGGTCTTGTTCTTGTATCGGAGGATGCGGATCTTCTCACCACGGCTGTGCCCGACGACCTCAGCGGTGACGGTGGCAGCCGACAGTACCGAACTGTCGGTGGTGACGGCGTCGCCGTCGACCAAAAGCAGCACGGGAAACTCAACGGTGGAACCAGGCGCACCCTGAAGGCGGTCGAGGACGACGACGTCGCCTACCTCAACCTTTTCCTGGCGGCCGCCTGCGCGGACAATGGCATACACCGGTGACTCCTCGTGGTTGCTAATTCGTTCGGATGCTGGATGTGACGGGCACTGCAGCGACTCGCTATCGCGACTCATGCAGGTCCGACGACGGCACCGAGGGTTAAGACTACTGCAAGCCCCTCGGGGTCGGTCAAACTGACTCCTCCACGGGGGGTTCGGGAGCCGATGTCTGAGGTTCGGGTGCCGTTGAAACCGCGGCCATGACGTCGGCCGGATCGGCCCCCGATTTGCCCTTCGCCTTCGACTTGCGAGGCGACGGACTTGCCTTGGTGGGACGGCTAGAACCACCACCCTCGGCGGGAGGAGTGACCGGATCCATCTGAACACGCACTCCGCGGCCATTGCAGTGCTCACAGGACTCGGAGAAGGTCTCGAGCAAGCCTTGCCCGATGCGCTTGCGGGTCATCTGGACTAGCCCCAGTGACGTAATTTCAGCTACCTGGTGCTTGGTGCGGTCGCGGCCGAGACACTCGACCAAGCGGCGCAACACCGAGTCGCGGTTACTCTCGAGCACCATGTCGATGAAGTCGACAACGATGATTCCGCCGATATCGCGCAGTCGCAGTTGGCGAACGATCTCTTCGGCGGCCTCAAGGTTGTTGCGAGTTACTGTCTCTTCGAGGTTGCTACCGCCTTGGCCGGTGAACTTCCCGGTGTTAACGTCGACGACCGTCATCGCCTCAGTGCGGTCGATGACTAACGAGCCACCCGATGGCAGCCACACCTTGCGGTCAAGCGCCTTCGTCAACTGCTCCTCAACGCGGTAGTGACCGAACACATCGTCGACACCAACCCACTTCTCGAGGCGCTCGCCCAGATCGGGCGCGACGTAGGTGACGTACTGCTGCAAGGTGTCCCACGAATCGCTTCCGGCGACAACGAGCTTGGTGAAGTCTTCGTTGAAGATGTCTCGCACGACTCGGATGGCCAGGTCGGGCTCGCCATACAACAACGTGGGCGGAGTGACGGTGGTCGACTTCTCAGCAATGTCGTCCCACTGAGCCGCGAGCCGCGACACATCACTTTGCAACTCGGCTTCAGTGGCACCTTCGGCCGCCGTGCGCACGATCACGCCTGCTTCGCCGGGAACGATCTCCTTGAGCACACGCTTCAGTCGCGAACGCTCGGTGTCGGGCAACTTGCGCGAGATACCGGTCATGCCGCCGCCTGGCACATAGACCAGGTAACGACCGGGCAAACTGATCTGACTGGTGAGGCGTGCCCCCTTGTGGCCCATGGGGTCTTTGGTGACCTGCACGAGCACCGGGTCACCCGATGCCATTGCAAACTCGATGCGCTTGGGCTGACCGTCAAGTGCGGCGGCATCCCAGTTGACCTCACCGGCGTAGAGCACGGCATTGCGACCGCGGCCAATGTCGACGAATGCCGCTTCCATGCTCGGAAGCACATTCTGCACGCGACCGAGGTAGACGTTGCCCACCATCGACCCGCTGGAGCCACGGTCGACGTAGTGCTCGACGAGAATGCCATCCTCAAGTACCGCGATCTGGGTACGGCCGTCCTTTTCGCGCACCACCATCACGCGCTCGACATCTTCGCGGCGAGCAAGGAACTCAGCCTCAGAAAGAATCGGTGCCCGTCGACGCCCGGCCTCACGACCATCGCGGCGACGCTGCTTCTTGGCTTCTAGCCGCGTGGAACCGCGAACCGCGGTGACCTCCTCGCGAGGAGCGCGCACGCGCACCACCGTGTTCGGCGGGTCATCGGTCGAGGCGTCATCATCGCCACCCGCTCCCCGACGGCGACGACGGCGACGGCGACGTGTCGAGGCCGACTCATCGTCCTCAGCAGGTTCCTCGGAAGACTGCGCCTCGTCGGTGGACTCGTCGTCAGCAGTCTCTGAGGCTGCCGCGTCACCGCCACCTGAACTCTTGCGACGACCGCGTCCGCCGCGGCGACGACGACGACGCGCCGCCTCACCCTCGGAAGCCTCGCCGGTTGTGCTCGCATCGGAGGTCGACTCGGTGGCCGATTCAGCGGAGGCTTCCTCCACCTCAACTGCTACCGCGGGAGCTGCTGCGGCGCGCTTGCGCTTGGGAGCAGGAGCGGCTTCGGGAGCCTGGAAGAGCACCGGCACGGTGGGGGTCAGGTCGGTGGCGTCCGCAGCTACGGCCGCCGTGGCCTTGGCGCGAGTGCGCTTTGCCGCGGGCGGTGTTTCCACCACCTCAGGAGCCTGCTCGGCAGGCTCAGCAGCCTTCTTCTTGGCCGTGGTCTTCTTGGCCGTGGACTTGGTGGCCGTCTTCTTCGCCGACTTCGCTGCTGCTTGGGCAGGTACAGCGGGTACAACGGGTACAGCAGGTACAGCTACCACGTTCTCGGCCGACGTTGCCGCAACGGGCGGTCCCGCAGGGCGGGATGCGGCTCGTCGGCGTCTCGGTGCGGCTGCGGCGGGTGCAGCGTCGCCGCTATCGGAGGTGGGAGTGTTCTCGTCGTCGAGCACGATGCTCCTGTCAGCCACGCGCACCCTAGGGCGTTCGCGCGGCGGGTCTGGTGGACCGGGGCACCCCCTCGGTCAGGCTGCTTTCGTGCCGGGTGTCCCCGACACAGAAGTCTTCGGCGCGCCTTGAAGATCAGGCGCCGACGGTTGGCTCGACTCGATCAGGCAGAAGCGGGTCCTGCACCGTTCGAGCGTTCTCGTCGAGTGGCCCCTGCGCCAGCCGGGTGATCCTTGGTGGAATCGGCGGCGCCAGGTCGGCGACTGCAGCGAGAGCAGCGAGTATGTCGTCGGGTCGAACGGACGGGGTGCCGTGCCGTACAACCAACCTCAGTATCGCACACCCCTCTGGATCACCTTCACCGGAACACTCCGCCAGCTCGACCACCGGGCCGCGGGCGTCAAAGCGCCGGAGCCCGCCTTTGGTCATGCGCTGTACCTCGACCTCGTCGACCGCGAGGAAGGCTTGCGCAGCCGCTCGAGCGACATCGGGCTCGATTCCTGGCAATTCCAAGCGCCACTCCCCCGCCTCAAGCCGCGTCGCAAGATCACTGGTACGCGTCACGACGACGTCCATGATCTCCATGCCATCGGGCAGGGTCGCGTTGAGAGCGGCCTGCAGCGCCTGCGGATCGCACTCCTGCAGTACTCCGATCTCAAGGTATTCGGCTTCGCTGCTCGTGCCCGTCGGCACAGCGTTCGCGTACGAGATCTTGGGATGCGGGTGAAAGCCAGCGCTGAAGGCCATCGGCACCCCGACACGACGCAATGCCCGTTCGAAGGAGCGGGCGCAGTCGCGGTGCGAGGCGAAACGCATGCGCCCGCGTTTGGCATAGCGCATCCGCAACTTCTGCACGGGCGGGACGATTTCGCGTCCGGGTGATCGCGCCATCGATCAGGCCTGAGTCGTGAGGAGCGGCGCCGGGCTGATCGGCTCGAGTGGAATCAGCACACGACCGGTCGGTCCGACATCAATCGCGGTTCCCATCTGGTCGCACACTCCGCAGTCGAAGCACGGCGTCCACCGGCAATCGTCGACCTCCACGCCATCGAGAGCGTCCTGCCAGTCCTGCCAAAGCCATTCCTTGTCGAGTCCAGCATCGATGTGGTCCCAGGGCAGCACTTCGTCGTGCTGCCGTTCGCGCGTGGTGTACCACGCCACGTCGACGCCAGTTCCCTCAAGCCCGCGCTCGGCGGCCCCCATCCAACGATCGAACGAGAAGTGCTCGCTCCATCCATCGAATCGCGCGCCGTCGCGCCAGGCCTGCTCAATCACGCGGCCCACACGGCGATCACCGCGAGACAGAAGGCCTTCGACAATTCCAGGCTTGCCATCGTGATACCGAACGCCGATTGCTTTCCCGAACTGGCGATCGGCGCGAATCTCGTCGCGCAGCAGCGCCAGACGCGCGTCAGTTTCTTCGTGCCCCAACTGCGCGGCCCATTGGAACGGAGTGTGCGGCTTGGGAACAAACCCGCCGATCGACACGGTGCATCGGATGTCGCGGCTGCCCGACACCTCGCGTCCGACCCGAATCACTTCGCGGGCCAGGCGAGCAATCTGCAAGACATCCTCATCGGTTTCGGTCGGCAGACCGCACATGAAGTACAGCTTGACCTGACGCCAACCGGCCGCGTAGGCCGTCGCGACGGTGCGCACGAGGTCTTCTTCCGTGACCATCTTGTTGATGACAGCACGAATACGCTCGCTGCCACCTTCGGGCGCGAACGTGAGTCCACTGCGACGACCATTGCGCGACAACTCATTGGCAAGATCGACATTGAACGCATCAACGCGCGTACTCGGAAGTGACAACGAGGTGTTCGTGCCTTCGTAGCGGTCAGCAAGTCCCTTAGCGACCTCACGAATCTCGGAGTGATCAGCACTCGACAGCGAGAGCAGTCCGACTTCCTCAAAGCCAGTGGCCGCCACGGCTGCTTGAACCATCTCGCCGATTCCCGTAATCGACCGTTCGCGCACTGGCCGAGTGATCATGCCTGCTTGGCAGAAGCGACAACCACGCGTGCAGCCGCGGAAGATTTCAACCGACGCACGTTCGTGCACGGTTTCTGCGATGGGAACGAGGGGCGTGCGCGGGTAGGGCCACGCGTCAAGGTCAGTCAGTGTCGACTTCGCTACGCGCCACGGAACATCGGGACGACTGGGAACTACTCGGCGGATACGGCCATCGGGCAGATACTCGACGTCGTAGAAACGCGGCACGTAGACGTGGTCGAGCGCTGCGAGAGAAAGCAACAAACCATCACGCCCGCCCGGTCGGCCGCCGTTTTTCCACGCACGTACTGCCTCGCTAATCGCGAGCACGACCGTTTCACCATCGCCGGCAACCGCAACATCGATGAAGTCAGAGATGGGCTCAGGGTTGAAGGCCGCGTGCCCTCCAGCGACCACCACGGGGTGCTGTTCGGTGCGATCAACGCTGTGCAGCGGAATGCCCGCTAGGTCGAGCGCTTCAAGCATGTTCGTGTAGCCCAGTTCGGTTGAGAAGCTCACCCCGAGAACGTCGAATGCCACCACTGGTCGGTGCGATTCGAGAGTGAACTGAGGCACCCCGTTCTCGCGCATCAACGCGGCGAGATCGGGCCAGATCGCATACGTGCGCTCAGCGAGCGTGCCTTCCTGCTCGTTGAGCACTTCGTACAGAATCTGCAGCCCCTGATTGGGCAATCCGACCTCGTAGGCATCCGGGTACATGAGGGCCCAACGCACATCAGCGGAACCCCACTCACTTACCTGAGCATTGACTTCACCACCGACGTACTGCACGGGCTTTTGCACCCGCGGCAACAATTGCTCAAGTCGATCGAAGACGGGGGACGAGGGATCGGGAATCGTTGCGGTCACAGCCGTGAGACTAACGGTTCATTCGCGGGAGCGCAGATGCACGTTCTGCAGCAGCCCGATGGCGATCCAACTGGCGAACATCGATGTTCCGCCATAACTGATAAAAGGAAGGGGCACACCGGTGACCGGCATGATGCCCACATTCATGCCCAAGTTTTCAAAGGACTGAAAGCCAATCCATGCCACGACTCCGGTGGCGACGAGTCGGCCGAACAGGTCGCTGGCGCGCAGAGCAATCATCACGCCGCGCCAGAGAACCACGGCTAGTAGGCCGATAATCACGATCGACCCGAGGAATCCGAGTTCTTCTCCCACGACCGAGAAGATGAAGTCACTTTCGTTAACCGGCACGAACTTTCCTTGAGTTTGAGCCCCATGAAAGAGCCCCTGTCCTAGGAATCCGCCATTACCGATGGCGATGCGCGCTTGCGCCACATTGAATCCGCCAGTTTTGGCACTGGCCTCGGGATCGATGAAAGAAGTCAGGCGTGCAATCTGATACGGCTTGAGCACAAACTTCCACGCCAGCACCGCGATGATTCCCCCACCAGCGAGCAAGCCAACGACCCAACGCGCTGGTGCCCCTGACACGGCAACCATGGCAATGATGATCGAACCCATCACCAACACGGTTCCGGTGTCGTTCTGGCGAAGTACGAGGAAGACCGGAACCGCAGCGACCGCCAAAGCGAGCACGACATCGCCACCACGAGGTTCATCTTGCGCATTGCGTTTCTCGCCCAAGATGAATGCGAGGGCAAGAATAATCGCGACCTTGGCAAACTCACTGGGCTGCAGGGTGAACCCACCCGGCAGTCGAATCCACGCCTTGGCCCCCGCAATCTCCACGCCGACGAGCAACACCGCGACCAGCCCCAGCATCGACAGCACGTAGAGGAAGGGCGTGTAGGCGCGTAGTTGCGGGTAGGCAATTCGGGAGATGGCCACTCCGAGCACGATGCCAATCGCCATATTGAGCAGGTGCCGCTTGAAGAAGTAGAGCGGATCTCCCGCCGAGACCGCCATGTCGGCCTTGCTCGCCGACCACACCAACACCGAGCCGGCGATAGAGAGCACCGCCGCCGCCGCCCACAGAATCCAGTCGTACGAGCGCCACCAACCGCCGTAGTCGCGGAACCCCAGGGGGTTCATGCGCGTCGACTCCGCTGCCGGCAGATGCAGACTCACGAGGACGTGCTCTTCTCGGGATAGGTCAGCGAACCGTCCTTACCGATCTTGGGCAAGTTGGAGTTCGGTGCTCCTCCCACCAGAACGCTGAGAGTGGGATCGACCGTGCCACCGCGAATTCCGAAGATGGCCTCATAGATCTTGCGCACACTAGGCCCAACCGTGGTTGAACCGGTTTCACCCTGGTTCACCATCATCACCACAGCGTACTTCGGCTTATTGGCAGGCGCATACGAAGCAACCCACGTCGCGGGGTCCTTACCCACCTGCTGACCGGACCCAGTCTTGGATGCGATCGGGATTTGATCGAGCGGGAATCCTTGGAAGTCTCGGGCCGCGGTGCCTTCGGTACTCACACCGATGAGTGCCTTCTTGACGTACGCCAAGACAGCTGGCGGCACGCCGAGTCTTCCGGCCACCTGCGCCTTGGTGGTCTCGATGACCTCACCGCTGCTGCTGATGATCGCCTTCGCAACGCGCGGTTGCCACACTGTTCCGCCGTTGGCGATGGCCGAGTACAACACCGCCATCTGCAACGGCGTGACGACCGTGTCACCCTGTCCGATGGCGAGGTTCACCGCGTCACCACCACGGAACTTGTTGCCACCGAAACAGTTGTCCTCATCGACGGCGCGCTGAATGGGTGTTCGCGAGGGATCGGTACGACGGGCGCACCAGATGTCCTTGTACCGCTCCCAGTTGGCCTTCTTGAATTCGCGGCCACCTACACGACCGGCCGCCTCGTTAGGCAGATCGATTCCTGAAGGTCGGCCCATCCCGGCGGCGCGGGCCACAGTCTCGATGGCGTCCTGCGCCTTCGGGGTCGGGTTCGAGCCACCATCTTTGAGCCACATGCGGTAAGCGAGGTCGTAGAACACCGTGTTACACGAGACCTCAATAGCCCGCTGAACGGTAATCGGACCGAAAGCCTGCGATTCGTTGTTCTTGAACTTCTGCTTGGCCACCTCGAAGTACGCTCCGCAGTTGTACTTCCCGTTGAGCTTGTAGCCCGACTCCCCCGCAGCGATCGCCGATACCGGCTTGAACGCCGAAGCAGGCGGATAGAGACCCTGAGTAGCGCGAGGCACGAGTGGGTAACCACTGGCCTCCGAGGTCAGTGACTGGTACTCCTTCTTGTTGATCCCGCCCGACCACACTTCCGGGTCGTAACTGGGGAACGACGCCATCGCCAGCACCTGACCGGTCGTCACATCCATGACGACAGCGGCGCCCGAATCACCCTTCTTGCCCTGTTGGCGCGCCCGGAAGACGGCACTGCGCAGTTGGTCTTCGACCACCTTCTGCAGTTTGGCGTCGATACTCGTGACTACGAAGTTGCCCGGTACAGGCTGACTTTCCTCCAGTACACCGGTGATGGCACCCGAGCGATCGATGGCGAGTTTCTTGATGCCGGGCTTGCCTCGCAGTTGGGCGTCGTACTGGTCTTCCAGTCCTGCGCGACCAACCAAGTCGGTGCGGGACAGTTGACGTCCCTGCTCGTCCTGACCTGCAACGAGCGCTTCGAGTTCGGAGTCCTTGACCGGACCTAGGTAACCGAGCATCGCGGCGGCGTTGACATCAAATGGCTTGGGGTAGATCCGAACCGAGTTCAGTTCGGCTTTGATACCGGGAAACAAGCCCCGCTGCTCCATGATTTGAAGTGCGATATCGGTGGGGACGTCCTTGGCGACCGGGATGGGCTGGTAGGGCGATCCGTTCCAACAGATCGGCGGCTTCTTCGCATCGGGGGTACCGCACAACTGCAGTCGATCAAGCAGGTCAAGATACGTGGTGCCCAGCACACTGGCCAGGCGGGCCAGTACCAGCTTGCCGCCGTCCTTCTGCCGCACCACCGTGGTGCGATCGACAGTGACCACCAGCGTCGTGCGGTTCGACACGAGGGGGCGACCCTGCTGATCGAGAATCAGACCGCGCACGGCAGGGGTGTAGGCCTCGCGTACGCGATTGTTGGCAGCTGCTTCCTGGAATGAACTACCCGACACCACCTGAATCACAAACAGGCGTCCGAGAACGGTGAGCAACAAACTCAGAATGAGCACAGAGAGCACAACCAGCCGTACGTTCGACGTGGTCGTCACGATGTTCAGCTCCCGGCCCGGTTGCGGCCCGAAGCCGGGCCTACCTCTACTACGGTACGACGACCGACGGGGCGTTGTCCGTTCCCCCCGGCCATCCGATTATCGAACAATCACAATGATAGTCGCGGTTCCAGAAATCGATCGATCGCGGCAAGAGTAGGAATCACCAGCGCCGCGAGGATCACCGTGTAGACCGCCTCGGTCAGGGCAAGCCCCGGCACCTCGCCCCACGAGACCCTCGGATCGCCCAGCAAGGTGCCGATTGCTGCCCTGCCGAACACAAGACCCACGCTGATGAGCGCCACCGTGATCAGCGAAATGGCCACCACACCGCCGGTTCGCTCGGCGACCACGCCCATCAAGTACCCCGCGATGGCCAGGAGCAGCGCCGTGAGCCCGAAGTAGCCCAACGAGGGCGGGATGAGATCAACGAGCAAGCCCGCGGCAAAACCCACACCTGCGCCCGTCGTAGGCCCCCGCACAGCCCCGAATGCCAGCACCACCACGAGAACGAGGTCAGGGGTGGCACCGGGAAGTCCCAGCCGTGACAACAGTGTCACCTGAAGCAAGACCGCGCCCACCACGGCAAGCACCGCGACAATCAATCGCCCGAGCGTCACCTGGCTGACGCCGCAGGCGAGGCCCCGTCACCGGTGGGCTTAGTCGATGGCTTAGTCGATGGCTTAGTCGACGGCGTGGGCGTCGATCTCGCTGACGGAGTGACCGATGCGCTCGTTGACGCACTCGGGGCTGGCGAACCGGCTGGCACAGGAATGGTCGCCGGGGCTGAAGAGTTGCCCGAGGGACTACCTGACGGACTACCCGACGGACTGCCCGAGGGACTCGATTCAGGCCTCGGAACCAGAACTGAGTCGCGCGGATTGTCACGCGGCGGCTCAACCACAACAGCAACGATGTCGAGAGTCGAGACGTTGACAAACGGCTTGACCTTGGCAAGACGAGTGAGCTGCCCAGGAGTTCCGCTCACTTCGGTGACCTCACCGATGGGCACTCCGGGAACATACGGCTTACCGGCTTTCGAGCCGAAGGTGACGATGCGATCGCCCGCCTTAAGCGGTCCGTATGGGTCAAGGAGTTGGAACTCAAGCTCGGACTCATTTCCAGTGCCGCTCACAAAACCGATCTCACCCGCGCCTTCCAGCCGCCCGCCGACGGAAGCCGTGGCGTCAACAAGCAGCACTACAACACAGGAAGTGGAGGAGACTGCCACCACCCGACCAGCCAGACCACCGGACGCGAGCACGGTCATGTCAGCGGAAATGCCATCGCGCTGGCCCACGTCGAGTGTGACGGTTCGCGCAAATCCCTGACTAGATCCAATTCCGATTACTTGGGCAGGTACCACCCGGTACTGACCGACCGCACTCATGCGCAGCAGGTCGTTGAGTTCGCTCATCCGATGCTGCGAATCACCACTCGCACCGCTGTCGCGCAAACGCTGTATCTCGGCTTCCAAAGTCGCAATTTGCTCGTCCTTCGACCCACCCGAGGTGAGGTTGTCAACAAATCCGCGCACGGGAGAGGTAACTGACGAGGCGGTGTTTTCCATCGGGCCGAGCACCGAGCCGGTGATCTTCTTGACCCCACCGAGGGGACCGTTCGCGTCAGCCCGCAGGTCGATCGCAATGAAACTGAAGGCGATGAGCAGCAGAACACCGAGGATGATCCTCGGGCGCCGGCTCTCGCGCATGGTCAGACTCCTTGACGAAGAAACTCGATTCGGGTGCGCCACAAGACTGTCACGAACCGGCCCTCATGACCGGTAGCACCCCCCGGTGAACGAACGAGCAACCCAGGGAGTGCCGAGCAATGCCCGGCGTGATGCGCCTAGTGGCGTGGCTCGCTGATGAGAACCTGCTGGAGAGCCTCAAACTCTTCGACGCACTTGCCCGAACCCATCGCCACGCAGTCGAGGGGTGATTCAGCGATGACGATCGGCATGCCCGTTTCGTGACGCAGCCGCTCATCGAGGCCCTTGAGCAGTGCACCACCACCCGTGAGCACGATGCCACGGTCCATGATGTCGCCCGACAGTTCTGGCGGTGTGCGATCGAGGGTTGTCTTGACGGCGTCGACAACGGCGCTGACCGGTTCATCAATGGCGCGGCGAATTTCTTCGGCTGTGACCACGATGGTGCGAGGAAGGCCGGATACGAGGTCGCGTCCGCGGATTTCAGCGTGCGGCTCATCGGGAGTCGGGAACGCCGATCCGATGGCCATCTTGATTTCCTCGGCAGTGCGCTCACCGAGCATCAAGCTGTATTCCTTCTTGACGTACGTGATGATCGCATTGTCGAGTTCATCTCCACCGACGCGAATCGACAGGCTCGTCACGATGCCACCGAGCGAGATCACTGCAACCTCAGTGGTTCCGCCACCAATGTCAACGACCATGTTGCCGGTGGGTTCGTGCACGGGAAGTCCGGCACCAATCGCTGCGGCCATGGGCTCTTCGATGATGAACACCTTGCGCGCACCGGCCGCGTAGCCAGCGTCCTTGACGGCGCGCTGTTCGACACCGGTGATACCCGAGGGAACACACACCACGAGTCGAGGCTTGGCAAGGTGACGGCGCTTGTGCACTTTCTGAATGAAGTAGCGCAACATGCGCTCGGTGGTATCGAAGTCGGCGATGACGCCGTCCTTGAGCGGACGGATGGCCACGATGTTGCCGGGCGTGCGGCCGATCATGCGCTTGGCCTCAGAGCCCACGGCGAGGATTCCGCCACTCGTCTGGTTGATGGCCACCACAGAGGGCTCGTTCAGTGCGATACCGCGGCCACGCACATAGACAAGAGTGTTTGCCGTGCCGAGGTCCACCGCCATGTCACGGCCGATGAACGAGTTGGCGGACATGGGCGAGAAGAAGCCTGCTGAACGGGAAGCCACGAGTCCTATCGTAGTCAGTTAGCAGGGCACTGACGACCATCGAAGGAACAAACTTCCCAATTCGGTCACATCTTCGGACCTTCCACCGCGAATGCAGTGCCGCTCACAGTGAGGCGAAGAGCTGCTCACTGTGAGGAGAAGAGCCGCTCACAGTGAGGGGAAGAACAGCGCGATCTCACGCGCGGCCGACTCGGGCGAGTCAGATCCGTGCGTCACGTTGTTCTGCATTTCGCTGGCCAAGTCGCCACGAATGGTGCCAGGCGCGGCGTTGACCGGGTTCGTGGCCCCCATCATCGAGCGCCAGGACACGATCACATCGGGGCCTTCAACGACGGCTGCGAGAAGCGGAGCCGACGTGATGAAATCGACGAGGTCACCGAAGAAAGGCTTGCCGGCGTGCTCGCCGTAGTGGTCTTCTGCCACCTCACGAGTGAGGGTGCGCAATTCAAGGGCAACAAGGACGAAGCCTTTGCGCTCAATGCGACTCAGAACCTCTCCTACGAGGCCGCGCTCGACGCCATCAGGCTTGACAAGGACAAGGGTGCGTTCAGTCACGGCGTGACTCTATCGCGGCGCGCGGCGCTCTGCGTCTGCGCGGGTACCGAGTCGCACGGCAGCAAACCACAGCAACGCGAAAACAGCGCCGAGAACGAACATCACCGGCACGAGGAATCCGGTCGCGATGACCAACGCTTGCAGTACCCAGCCCACCGCAGGACCTTGCGGCCGAGCCACTACGCCGAGGGCAAGAATGCACAGAATCGCAAGCCCCACGAACACCACCACGACCATGGTGGTGCTTTGGCTACGCGTAACCGTAAGTGCTACAGGAATCGCGAGAAGCAACATGATTGCTTCCAGTGCGAGAACTGTTGATCCGAGAACTCTCATGCGTCGTTGCCCGCTAGCAGCATGCGCGCCTCTGCTGCGGTGACCACTGATCCAGTCACCAACACACCAGCGCCTGATCCACCGGTTTCGGTGGCCGACTCGTCAGCGCGTGCGATCGCAAGTTCGAGTGCATCCGGAATGGTGTGAGCCACACTCACCCGATCATCGCCGAACACCGAGCGCGCAACTTCTGCGAGTTGATCGACCGGAGTCGCTCGCGGAGAAAGGCTGCGAGTGACGATCACTTCGTCAAGCACTGGCTCGAGCGCTTCCAACATCGCCCGCGAGTCCTTGTCGGAGAGAACCGCCACCACGCCCACGAGGTACGAGAACGTGAAGGAATCGCCCAATGCATCGGCAAGTGCTCGCGCGCCATGCGGATTGTGCGCGGAATCGAGCAGGACCGTAGGTGAACGTCGCACGATTTCAAGTCGCCCGGGAGACACCACCGACGCGAATCCTTCGCGCACGATGTCAATATCGAGCGCGCGCGTTCCGTCGGAAAGGAATGCCGCCACCGCGGCAAGCGCGAGGCCGGCATTCTCTGCTTGATGGGCGCCGTGCAACGGCAGCAGCAGTTCGGAGTAGATGGTCACTCCTTCAGAACCCGACGTCTGCAGAGTCAAAAGTTGACCGCCGACAGCAACCTCTCGCTCGACCACACCGAATTCGACTCCCTCGCGCAGTGGTTCAACTCCCACAGCCGCGCACCGCGCAATCAGGATTTCGGCAGCCTCAATGGGCTGGGCCGCGAGGACAGCAGTGGCCTCGGGCTTGATGATGCCCGACTTTTCCAACGCCACATCCGCGATCGTCGGGCCAAGGTATTCGGCGTGGTCGAGGTCGATGGGCGTGACGATCGCGACCTGACCGTCGGCGACATTGGTGGCATCCCAAGTGCCACCCATGCCGACCTCAATGACCGCAACGTCGACGGGCGCATCAGCGAACATCGCCAGGGCAAGACCGGTAATGACTTCGAAGTACGACATGGCCGGACCGCCGGCGGTGACCGACTCGGCGTCGACAATCTCGATGTAGGGCTGAAGCTCTTCGTATGCCTCGATGAATCGCTCATCGGAAACGGGTTCACCGGAGAGTTGAATACGTTCGGTGACGCGGGCCAAATGAGGGCTGGTGTAGAGACCGGTACTCAGACCGAATGCGCGCAGCAGCGATTCGGTCATGCGCGCGGTTGACGTCTTGCCGTTGGTGCCGGTGACGTGAATGACGCGGTACGAGCGCTGCGGATCACCGAGCAATTCCATCAAGCGGGCAATACGCGCCAAATTCGGCTCAATCTTGGTTTCCGGCCACCGAGACATTAAGTCGGCGTGCAGACGCTCTAGAGGGGACAAGTCATCGACGCTCACGGGAGCGAGCCTAACGGCGCTGCCTAGGATGGGCCGCATGGAGCAGAGCGCACGGTCGACCGGACTGCCGGATAAGCCCACCATCGATGGCATTGAAGACCGCTGGGCAGCGGCCTGGGAAGAGACCGGCATCTACCGCTTCGACGCATCAACAGCGCGTGTCAACGCCTACTCCATCGACACTCCCCCGCCCACGGTTTCCGGGTCACTACACGTCGGTCACGTTTTCTCCTACACCCACACCGACCTGATCGCGCGATTCCAACGCATGCGGGGCAAGAGCGTCTTTTATCCCATCGGCTGGGATGACAACGGCCTTCCCACCGAGCGCCGCGTGCAGAACTTCTACGGAGTGCGCTGCGACCCGTCGATTCCATTCGATCCGCACTTCACTCCCCCGGCAGAACCGGGCAAAGACCAGTTACCCATCTCGCGCGGCAACTTCATCGCACTGTGTGAACAACTCACCGAAGAAGACGAGCAAGCCTTCGAGCAACTCTTCCGTCGACTCGGACTCTCGATCGACTGGGGCCGCACCTACCAAACCATCGACTCCAACGCGCGCAGCGTGTCTCAGCGTGCGTTCTTGCGCAACCTCGCGCGTGGAGAGGCCTACCAAGCTGAGGCGCCCACCCTCTGGGACGTCACCTTCCGAACAGCGGTTGCCCAGGCCGAGCTGGAAGATCGGGAGCGGCCCGGCGCCTACCACCGCATCGCCTTTGCACGCGCTGGCAACGACCCCGTACACATCGAGACCACGCGACCGGAACTGCTATCGGCGTGTGTGGCACTCGTCGCCCACCCCGACGACGAGCGGTACCAAGCACTGTTTGGTACCACCGTGACCACGCCTGTGTTCAAGGTCGACGTTCCCGTGGTGGCACACCCGCTCGCCGATCCCGAAAAGGGGTCAGGCATCGCGATGATCTGTACGTTCGGTGACCTCACCGACGTCATTTGGTGGCGCGAATTGCAGTTGCCGACTCGCCCGGTCATCGGCTGGGATGGCCGCATTCTTCCGGAAGTGCCCGAGTGGATTTCCGATCCCGCGGGGCAAACTGCGTACGAATCGATCATCGGAACGACGGCCTTCACTGCAAGTGAGCGCACCGTACAGATGCTGCGCGACTCTGGCGACCTGATCGGCGAACCGCGAGCCATCACACACCAGGTGAAGTTCTTCGAAAAGGGTGACAAGCCGCTCGAGATCGTGACCACCCGTCAGTGGTACCTGCGCAACGGTGGACGCGACCTGCCGCTACGTGAACAACTCCTCGCTCGAGGGCGCGAACTGAACTGGCACCCCGCCCACATGCAGGTGCGCTACCGCAACTGGGTTGAGGGCCTCAACGGCGACTGGCTGGTGTCACGTCAGCGTTTCTTCGGCGTACCGGTTCCGTTGTGGTACCTACTCGACGAGCACGGCCAGCCCCAGTGGGATTCACCGCTGACTCCAGCCGAAGCCGACCTTCCGATCGACCCGTCGTCGGACTGCCCGGCCGGTTACACCGAAGCCCAGCGCGGACAGGCGAATGGCTTCATCGGCGACGCCGACGTCATGGACACCTGGGCCACATCGTCGCTGTCACCGCAGATTGCTGGCGGCTGGGAGCATGACGCGCAACTGTGGGCCGCCGTGTGGCCCTATGACCTGCGTCCACAGGCACACGAGATCATCCGCACCTGGCTCTTCTCGACCGTGGTGCGCGCCCATCTCGAGGAAGAGTGCCTGCCCTGGACTGACGCGGCCATCAGCGGCTGGATTCTCGACCCCGACCGCAAGAAGATGTCGAAGTCGAAGGGCAATGTCGTCACCCCCATGGGCCTGCTCGACGAGCATGGTTCCGATGCGGTGCGCTACTGGGCGGCGAGTGGTCGACCCGGAACTGACACCGCCTTCGATGTGGGCCAGATGAAAATCGGCCGCCGATTGGCGATCAAGATTCTCAACGCCTCGAAGTTCGGCTTGGCCCTGAACGCCCAAGTCACCGGCGATCCGGCTGACATCACCGAGCCGCTCGACCGAGCCTTGCTGGCACGGCTAGCCACGGTGGTCAACGACGCCACCACCTCATTTGCAGCGTACGACTACACGCGAGCACTTGAGGCCACTGAAACCTTCTTCTGGGACTTCACCGACGACTATGTCGAACTGGTGAAGGAGCGGGCGTACGGCGCCCAAGGCGAAGCCGCCCAGCGTTCGGCCCTGATGACCCTCGGAGTGGCTCTCGACACCCTGCTGCGACTATTCGCACCCTTCCTGCCGTTCGTCACTGAAGAGGTCTGGTCGTGGTGGCGGTCAGGCTCGGTGCACACGGCCACGTGGCCCGAGGCCGATCAAATCCGGGCGCTGGCCGCCGATGGCGATCCGGGACTGCTCGCAACCGCCGCCTTGGTGCTCAGCGCCGTTCGCAAAACCAAGTCTGAGGCCAAGGTCTCAATGCGCCACCGCGTGCTGATCGCCACCGTGCGTGGCCCCCAGGACGAGATCGTGCGCGTCGAGGCGGCCCGAGGCGACCTGTTGGCCGCCGGTTCGATCGGTCAACTCGAGTTGAGTGCGGCCGAAGGATCGGTCGAGGTGACGGTCGAATTAGAGCCTGCCGCAGACAACTAGCCGCGAGGCTCAAGTTTTTCCCCCCGATCTGCCGATAACACCTGTGAGCCGGGATTTACCCGGTAGCGAGGTGTACGGGAGGACCAATGGGTAGGAAGAGTTCCACGGCGGACGAAACGTCGGGGATACGCCCAGCAGAGATGTCTAACGCGGCCACGATCCTTCCGGGCGTTCCGCTGCCGGATACAACGGCGACCGTCATCCCGCCGCCACTGCGTGCCGAAGCCACGACGCCGGCCCTCATCACGTTGCCAGCCCCGGCCGTTCCGGTTCCGGTGGTCGCCTCGCCATCGATTACGCTCGCCAGCCTGCCAGCGCCCAAGGCTCCGGTCCTCGTGGGAGCCATGTCCTCCAACGGCTACGCCCCTGCCAACGCAGGTCCCACAGCGCTGCTCACCTTGCCCGCACCTCAAGGGGCGCCGGTGGCGCCCGCTGAGCCTGCTGAGCCTGGCCCCTACGTGCCCACACACCGCGTCGACCGCAAACCTGAGAAGGCGACCAAGGCACCCAAGGCTGCCAAACCCGCGAAACCCGCGAAACCTGCCAAACCTGCCAAGGCTGAAACCCCGGTTGTTGTCTCCACACCTGGGTCGGTCGAGACGGTCGATACTGGCTCACAGCGTCGACTGCTGATGCTCATCGCTCTCGTGATCGTGGTAGCCGCACTTGCCGCCTATTACCTGATGGTGCTGCTACCCGGAATGGCGGGCGAGTAATACCTCAGGCGGTCTTATCGCGACGTTCGCGACGAGCCGGAGTTTCACGGGGCACCAGCGTCGGGTTGACGTTGTTGTCGACCACTTCACCGGTGATGACCACGCGGGCCACGTCGTCGCGGCTCGGCACCTCGTACATGACGTTGAGCAGCACCTCTTCGAGGATCGCGCGCAGTCCACGTGCGCCGGTACCACGCTTGAGCGCCTGGGCAGCAATTGCTTCGAGCGCATCCTCGCTGAATTCGAGTTCGACACCGTCAAGGTCAAACAGTTTCTGGTACTGACGCACCAACGCATTGCGCGGCTCGGTGAGCACCTTCACGAGTGACTCTGAATCAAGGGCCGTCACCGAGGTGAACACCGGCAGGCGGCCGATGAATTCGGGGATCATGCCGTACTTGAGCATGTCTTCGGGCATGACCCGGCCGAAGATGTTATGTGGGTTGGACTCGGAATCGGTTTCGTCAGAGATGTTGACCGTGAAGCCCAGTGACTTCTTGCCGATACGCGCCTCGATCACCTTGTCGAGCCCGGCGAAAGCGCCACCCACGATGAACAGCACATTCGTGGTGTCGATCTGGATGAACTCCTGATGCGGGTGCTTGCGCCCGCCCTGGGGCGGAACTGACGCCGTGGTTCCCTCGAGAATCTTGAGCAGTGCCTGCTGCACACCTTCGCCACTGACATCGCGAGTGATGGAGGGGTTTTCGCTCTTGCGGGCGATCTTGTCGATTTCGTCGATATAGATGATTCCGGTTTCGGCCTTCTTGACGTCGTAGTCAGCCGCCTGAATCAATTTGAGCAGAATGTTCTCAACGTCTTCACCGACGTAGCCGGCTTCGGTCAATGCCGTGGCGTCGGCAATGGCGAACGGAACATTGAGCATGCGAGCCAACGTCTGTGCCAGCAGTGTCTTGCCCGAACCGGTGGGGCCGAGCAGCAAGATGTTCGACTTCGACAGTTCAACGGAGTCTTCGCGCGTGCGCTCGCCGACGTCTGCCTGCACTCGCTTGTAGTGGTTGTAGACCGCCACTGACAGTGCCTTCTTGGCGACATCTTGGCCGATGACGTACTGGTCGAGGAATTCGTAGATTTCGCGAGGCTTGGGCAGTTCAGTGAATGTGACCTCGGAGGACTCTTGTAGCTCCTCTTCAATGATCTCGTTACACAGATCGATGCATTCGTCGCAGATGTAGACGCCGGGGCCGGCGATCAGCTTTTTGACCTGCTTCTGGCTCTTTCCGCAGAAGGAGCACTTGAGCAGATCACCGCTCTCGCCGATGCGCGCCACGTGAACCTCCGGGTAATGGACGGGCGGGGAGTACCCGTCGGAGTGACGTTACCCGCGTGGACCGTCAAATGGGGCGCGAATCACCGTCGCGCCGAGTCATTTCGCCAAGGGCGGATTTTGCGGCTTCCCTTACATGCGCCACCACACGCTCGACCAGTCCATCGGTTCGAGTGGCGACGTGAGCTGGCGATCGGATCGAACGGTATCGACCAACTGCTGCCACGAAGGATGGTTGTAGTCGTCAACAATCACAACCCCACCCGGCGGCACCCGACGACACAGGTCGCTGAACTCTTCACGAGCCAGAGGCGGGCAGCCCGCAGTGACGTGAAGAACTGCGATCGGGTTGTCGCCGGAATCGATCTGATCCGCTGAGTCGATCGTCGTGACGTTTCCGAGCACGCCACTCTCGCGGGTATTCGTAATGAGGGCGTCAATCCAGTCGCGATGACGCTGGCCCATCACAGCGTGGGCATCGACGGTCACGTGCGCATCCTGCGATGCTCGCCGGCTCGCCGGTAGGGCGGCGCCCTCAGCAACCGTGACAAGGTCGAGTTCGGCAAGTTGCTGGGCGAACGCGATGAGATCACGTTCGAGTACCTCGCGCTCGACCGCGAATTCCTTCATCAGCATCTGGACCGCACCCTCGATGGTGGGTGCGGCGCTCAGCGCTTTCCACATCGCCATCCCCACACGGTCAAACGAGGTGGGTCGCAGGTTGTGCAGATTGACCACCACTCCCCCGACATCAAGGTCCTCGGTCACCGTGTCGGAACTGACCACCACGCGAGAATCGGCGCGAAGTTCGCTGGGCATGGGAGCAGTATCGACGAGTACTCGTCACCGAACCACCGCGGGTCCACGGTGTTCGTCACCGTCGACGATGCCTAGGATGAATTGCGGTCCACTCCGGGCACAGTTCGCAAGGGAGACACTCCATGAGCGGTCCGACCCAGAAGGGTGCCACCGACTACCCCGGCGCACCCGCCACACCGCGAACCGACGACGCACTCACCGACGACGATCTCGAGATCGTCTCCGGCGGTTATCGAATCTAGCTGACACGGTGCAACCAACCGACCTTGGAGAACCCCCCGCGATCAGCGTGCTGATCGCCGTGCACAACCGCTTCGAATGGCTAGCCGCTGCGCTCGCCAGTGTGCGTCGGCAGTCGGTAGCCGACTTAGAAATCATCGTCGCCGATTCGAGCACCCTCGATGGTGTGGGCGACTATCTGGCCCACCTTGCCTCACTCGACTCTCGCATCACAGTTGTGACCAGCCCGACTGCGCTGTCAGCACCTGAGGGGCGCAATCTCGCGCTGCTGCATGCCCGCGCACCGCTGATCGCCTTACTCGATTCCGACGACGTCATGCGTCCCGGACGCCTGGCGCAGCAAGTCGAGGTGCTGCGCAACAACCCCGAGGTCGTACTCGTGGCCAGCGACTTTCGTCGCATCGATCAGTGGGGCATCCCCCTACCACCAGTTCGACCCGATGAGCGACCACCTTTCCCGATGCGCGACCTCACCGTGAAGTGGCGCCTGCCCTTCGACACTCCGCTGGGCCCAACCTCGATGATTCGCGCACACGACCTGCGCGCCATCGGCGGCTTCGACAACTCACATCCGCTCAGTGACGACTGGAGTGCGGCGTGGCAACTCAGCGAGCGCGGCGCGTTGCGCATACTGCCGGAAGCACTCACTGACTGGCGCAGGTACTTCCGCCAGAGCAGTGCTGTGCATCGGCGGCGAGCACTAGTTGAGATGCACCTGCTGACCTCACACATCGTGTATTCGCGATTGGGCTGCTGGCTTGGCCCCACGGTGCCCGCCCTCGGCCTCGACGCTTCCTCACATCTGCCGGCCGACCCAGAGGAACTGCTGAGCGAGCTGCTCGATCACGCCCTCACACACTGGTCGCCCACTCACGAGGAGCGCAACGAGCTGGAACGCGAATGCGAGCACCTAATCGCCACGAGCAGGCGAAGCAGGGCCTTGCTGCCGCTGGAATCTTCTCGACTCTCAGCGACGCTGTCGCCGGCTGCGTGGGCACCGCACGAGGGCCACCGCGCGACCTAGGGGACTTTCGTCACCGAAGCGGGACCTCTCGCACGACACCGTGGTTCCACTGTGATTCATTAGCGATGTCAAGGTCTATCATCTCCATCGTGAGCTAACGCTTCGACCAGTGAATCATCCGAGGAGAAAACCACCATGGGCCCTAGCCCCGAGTCAGGTGCAACCGACTACCCCGGCGCACCCGCCGCACCCCACGCCGACGACGCACTCACCGACGACGACCTCGAGATCGTCTCCGGCGGCCTTGTAGCGCGCTGACCGGCGCAGCAACGTAAGGAAGACAACCACCACGAACCCCCACCCCGAGCCTCACGAGATTGCATTCCGGGGATTCTTCGGTCAATCGGTGCCCATCCGGGGATTCTTTGGTCAATCGGTGACCTACGGTGGCGGCGACGAGGTGACCGCGGCCCGCAGCGCCGTCGGTCAGTTGGACTCGTAACCGATCAGGAAGCGCTGGCATCACCCGAGCCGATAACCGCATCGGCAGGCACTATCGAGCGGGTCGTTCCCACACTACTCCGAAGTTCCACTGTGATTCATTAGCGATGTCAGGGTCTATCGTCTCCATCGTGAGCTAACGCTTCGACCAGTGAATCAAACAGAAGGAGACAGCCACCATGGGCCCTAGCCCCGAGTCAGGTGCCACCAACTACCCCGGCGCACCCGCCGCCCCCCAAACTGACGACGCACTCACCGACGACGACCTTGAGATCGTCTCCGGCGGCCGTCCTATTTTGACGAGGTAAAGGACGGACTATGACCGCGGCCGGCAGCGCCGACCGTCTGCTCGACTCGTAACCGGTCAGGAAGCGCTGGCCTTACGCGAGGCGATGACCTCGTCGATGATGCCGTACTCCTTGGCCGCGGAGGCCGTGAGGATCTTGTCGCGCTCGATGTCCTTTTCGATCTGCTCAGGCGTCTTGCCAGTGTGGAAGGCAATGATGCCCTCCATCTCGGCACGCATGCGCAGAATCTCGTTGGCCTGAATCTCGACATCGGAGGCCTGACCGCCGCCCTCGGTGTAGGGCTGGTGGATGAGGATGCGTGCGTGTGGAAGCGCGAATCGCTTACCGGGGCTACCGGCAGCGAGCAGCACCGCAGCAGCCGACGCCGCCTGACCCAGACACACGGTCTGCACATCAGGCTTGACGAACTGCATGGTGTCGTAGATCGCCGTCATCGCCGTATACGAGCCACCGGGCGAGTTGATGTAGATCTGAATATCGCGGTCGGGATCGAGTGATTCCAGGCACAGCAACTGCGCCATCACGTCGTCGGCCGACGCATCGTCGATCTGCACACCGAGGAAGATGATGCGCTCTTCGAAAAGCTTGGTGTAGGGGTTGTGCACGCGCTCGCCGTTGGCGCTGCGCTCACGGAATTCAGGCAGGATGTAGCGCGACGAGGGCGCGGCGTAGGCACTGCTCGGGGTGTAGATGCTCATGTTCTGCTCGCTTCTCATGCCTGCGCCCCAATAACACTGTCGATGATTCCGTATTCCATGGCCTGCTCAGCGGTGAACCAACGGTCACGATCGGAGTCAGCCTCGATCTGGTCGAGGGTGTGGCCGGTGTGACCGGCGATGAGCTCGGCCATGCGCTTCTTGATGAACAGCATCTGCTCGGCCTGAATCTTGATGTCGGACGCCGTACCCCCGAGACCACCGAGTGGCTGGTGCATCATGATGCGCGCATTGGGGGTGGCCGATCTCTTTCCGGCGGCACCGGCGCAGAGCAGGAACTGCCCCATTGACGCGGCTAGACCCATGCAGACGGTGGCGACATTGTTGGGAATGAGTTGCATCGAGTCGTAGATCACCATGCCGGCGCTGATCGAGCCACCGGGTGAATTGATGTACAGCGTGATCTCTTTATCGGGGTCATCGGCGGCCAACACCTGCAACTGCTTGGCGATGCGGTTGGAGTTGTCGTCGCGCACCTCGCCCTCGAGCCAGATGATGCGCTCGCGCAGGAGCCGCTCGTCGATCATGTCGCCGAAGCCGAAGCCGCTGCCACTAGGCGCGCGCAATTCGGGAACCATCAGGGACGGTCGCTCAATGCTCACAGTGCTCTCCCGATACGTAAGAGGAGGCCGGCTCACCGGCCTGTCATCCGACCCTAACGAACAACGACGGCCCCCACATTCCGCAGCCCCCGAATGTTCGCCCACGGCACAACGCCCGAAGCGCCGCCACGCCGTGCCCGATCAGTCGTCGGACTCGTCCTTGGTGACCTCGTCGTCGATCTCGTCGTCGATCTGGTCGTCAGGCAACTCGTCTTCAAGCGGGGGTTCGAGAGGAGCATCGAGCACGCTCAGGTCGACCGGGTTTCCGGAAGCATCAGTGATGACCGCGTTTTCCAGAACGACCTGCAGTGCCTTGCCGCGGCGCACGTCGGCAACCGCCAGCGGCACCTGACCAGCGCGCACCAGCATGTCGGCAAATTCCTGTGGCGGCATGCCGTAGCGAGGTGCCTGCTGAACCAGCCACGCCGACAATTCGCCTTCGCTGACCGACAGTTCCTCGGTGTCAGCGATGCGGTCGAGGATGAACTGGCTCTTCATGGCGAACCGGGCCTGCTTATCAACTTCGGCGCGGTGCTCGTCGTCGTCGGTGTGCCCCTCGTGGCCTTCGGCGAAGTGGTCTTCGATTTCCTGGGCGATGACACCTTCAGGAAGCGGGATGTCGACGAGGTCGAGGAGGGCTTCGTGCAACGTTCCGCGCGCTTCGACTCCCTGCTGCAGCAGAGCGATGCGCTCAAGGCGACGACGCTGATCGTCCTTGAGTTCGTCGACCGTGTCGAATTCACTGGCCAGCTGTGCGAACGAGTCATCAAGTTCGGGCAACGTGCGCTCACGAACTCCGGTGACGGTGACCTCAACGCGCAGTGGCTTTCCGTCGAACTCGCCCACCTCAGGGGTGAAGATGAACTCGCGGGATTCGCCAGAGGCAGCACCACGCACGGCGTCGTCGAAGCCGGGAAGCATGCCGTCGGTACCGAGTTCGTACGACAGTGAACTGGCCGACAGGTCATCGAGAGCCTCGTCGCCATCGAAGCCGGCCAGATCGACCAGCAGCACGTCGCCGTCGATGCTGGCGCGCTCGACCAAGGTGAGGGTGCCGAACATCGAGCGGAGGCGATCGACCTCGGCCGCGACGTCGTCGTCGGAGACCGCAGCGTCTTCGACACTGACCGGGATGCCCTTGTACTCGGGCAGATCAAACTCGGGGCGCACGTCGACCTCGGCGGTGAAAGACAACTGCTCGCCATCAACGATGTCAGTGACCTCGATGTCAGGGCGACCAATCGCGGCGATGCCCGACTCGCGGACCGCGCTCTCGTACGCCATCGGAACGGCGTCGTTGACGACCTCTTCCAGAACGGCTCCGCGACCAAAGCGCTGGTCGATTACGCGAGCCGGCACCTTGCCCTTCCGGAAGCCAGGAATAGTGACCTGAGACGAGATGCGCTTGTACGCCGCATCCATCGCCCCCTGCAACTCGTCGAACGGCACCTCAATGGTGAACTTGACCCGCGTGGGTGACAGGGTCTCGACATCGTGCTTCACAGGGACGGTCTCCTTGGTTGGTTGGTCGGGGCGGGGAGAGTCGAACTCCCGATCTCCTGCCCCCAAAGCAGGCGCGCTAGCCACTACGCTACGCCCCGGCTGATTGGCGCTCGCTCAGTGTAGGGGAGGGTTCGACACCGACCTGACACTGGTGCCACGACTTGGCACAACCGTGGCTAGACTGCATCTGCGTTCCACTCGCGGGTGTAGCTCAATGGTAGAGCCCCAGCCTTCCAAGCTGGCCATGCCGGTTCGATCCCGGTCACCCGCTCCAACAGTTCAGACCCTGGCACCGAAGAGCCCCTCTGGGGGCATCTTGTGACCAAAGAATCCCCGTACGGGCACCTCTTGACGGTGGGTTCTAGGTACTCACGCAACACCGGTTTTGTTTGCTGTTTCGGAGAGTAGCTTGTCGAGGACTTCGGCGGGGGTGCGGTAGCCGTGGCGTTTGCGGGGGCGGGAGTTGAGTTCG
>JAPLAU010000005.1 GCA_026393115.1 Actinomycetota bacterium | reverse complement strand
GTGATCTCTTCTTGCCAGGCCGGCGTGTACAGGCTCGATGCGTCGCCGTATTCACCGGCCCACTCTCCCGGTAGACCCACGCGGCCGACCCCGTACTGGGCAAGCAACAGGTCGTACACCGTCGTGACGAGCCGATCACCAATGCGCCGCACCGGAACGCCACGACGAATGATCGATCCTTGTTCGGATCCAGCATCACCGATGTCGAATCGCGGCAGGTCAACTGCAACTGACTCACTGTTGTCGCTGTATAGCGATAACAACGGTTCGATGCCATCGAGGTTGAGATTCCACTTGCCCATGCCGGACTCGTTGTGGCGGAATCCAATCGAGCCGTGTGGAATCACCGGTGCATCCGTGCGCCCGTCGATCAGAGCGGGCTTCCATTCGGCCGCATCTTCCTCGACACCGAGATCAGCCGCAGTGACAAAGCGATCAGGAACCCACGCGTCTTCACGCTGTCGCAATGAGACGAGGAACGGCAGATCGGTGAAGCGCCGCGAGTAGTCCATGAACATCGGCACCTGCCGCTGCACATAGAACTCCTTGAGAATCACGTGACCCATCGCCATGGCCAGCGCACCGTCAGTTCCTGGTGCTGCAGGCATCCATTCGTCGGCAAACTTGGTGTTGTCTGCATAGTCGGGACTGACTGTCACAACTTTCTGACCCTTGTACCGAGCCTCGGTCATGAAGTGCGCATCCGGCGTCCGCGTCGTCGGAATATTGGAACCCCACATGATGAGGTAACTGGCGTTCCACCAGTCGGCCGACTCAGGGACGTCGGTTTGGTCACCCCAGATCTGCGGCGATGCGATGGGCAAGTCGGCATACCAGTCGTAGAACGAGAGCATCGTTCCGCCGATCAATGACGTGTACCGCGCACCCGCAGCGTGCGATGCCATCGACATCGCCGGAATCGGCGAGAATCCCGCGACACGGTCAGGTCCGAACTTGGCAATGGTATGGATCTGGGCGGCCGCCACTATTTCCAGAGCCTCATCCCACGAAGCCCGCACTAGACCACCGCGCCCACGCTGCGAGTGATACCGGCGCCGCGATTCCTCATCGTCAGCGATGGCTGCCCACGCCTTGACGGGGTCACCCTCATTGGCGATCTTGGCCGCGCGATACATCTCGAGGAGCACCCCGCGCACATAGGGATAGCGCACGCGGGTCGGCGAGTACGTGTACCAACTGAACGCCGCGCCTCGCGGGCAGCCGCGCGGCTCATACTCCGGTGAATCCGGACCGACAGACGGGTAGTCGGTCTGCTGGGTCTCCCATGTAATGATGCCGTCCTTGACGTACACCTTCCATGAACACGATCCTGTGCAGTTCACTCCATGTGTCGAGCGCACAATGCGGTCGTGAGACCAGCGGTCGCGGTAGAAAATGTCACCTTCACGGCCTCCCACTTCGTGTACCACTCGATGATCAGGTGAGACATCGGAGCGAGTGAGAAACGAGCGGGCTGAAATGAGGCCGTCAACAATGGGGTCGTCAATGCGGTTCGTGGTGCTCACGTGATTGCTCCTGCTCGGTAGTCGGCACCTGCTCGGGGGCAGGGACGGGGGCCGGCCTGATATCGGGCCGGTCAAGCTGTACGACGCACAAATCCCCCTTGATAAAAATGTCCAATTGACGCACTTGGACGCCCGCATCGATTTCTCCGAAGAAACCCGTGAGCATCTCGTGGTGCACCCGGCAGATCGAACGATCTTTACGAGCCATCTCCAGGAAAGGACACATGGGCAGGTAGAGCCGGTCACCGAGTGGATCGGTGGTCGCCTCAAAGCCGAGGACCTCAAGTCCGTCAATGGCCAAATCAATGGACTCATCCGGAGTCACAGTCGTGGGGTTTCCCGCCTTCTCTCGCTGCGCCCGCGCGAGCCGACGGCCGGCCGCCAATCCCGGGGTATCGCCGGGGCGACCCGCATCGGGACCCGCCGCGAGTTCGGCCGCCAGTGTTCGGTACGGGTCGTGGGCAGTTACCTCAGGAACGGCCCGATAGAGCAACTTCGGTCGCCCCGGAACGGTGCGGTGCTCAGAGACGGACTCGACGCGACCCATGTCGACCAGAAGCGCGAGATGCGACCGCACCGTGTTGGCGTGCAGTTCGGTTGCCTCCACGATCTGGGCCACCGTCAGAGGGTCAGGAGAGTCGACGACATAATCGAGCACCCGCCGACGTGGGGTATCTGTCGCGGGGTCATCTCGCTTCGACGTCTTTGCCACTGAATCCCCCATACTCCTGTTATTTATTTGCCACTTGTGACTTATGCCAACTCTGACGACACACCCAATGAAATCACGCTCAGTAAACCTAAATCATGTGTCACAGGTCATGTAAAAAATGGACTTTGTGCCATAGGCGCTCGACTGGTCGACCTCTTTAATCATAAGTGAAATGGTAATTAACAAATGAATGTTAATTAACAAAGGAGTTGAGATGAGCGCGAGCACGGCCGCCGGCCCCGCCGAAAACGAGCTCGAAAACGAGCTCCCTGCGCGCGGCCGCTACCGCGTTCTCATCACGTCGACCATCGCATTCACGCTGATGTTCGCTGTCTGGCTGCAATTTGGAATCCTGGGAATACCCATCCAGAAGGAGTTCGGCCTCTCCGATACCGCCTTTTACTGGCTCACCGCCCTGCCGGTTCTCAACGGCGCCATCTGGCGTCTGGGTACGGGCATTTTGGCCGACCGATGGGGTGGTCGCATCGTGATGACCGCTCTGCTCGTACTCGCCGCCATTCCCACCTACCTCCTCGCTGGTACCCATAACCCGACGTTGCTGTTTGTACTTGCATTCCTGATCGGCTTTGCCGGCAACTCGTTCAGTGCGGGTATCGCTTGGAACAGTGCATGGTTCCCCCGATCTCAACAAGGCTTCGCGCTCGGAGTCTTTGGCGCCGGTAACGTCGGCGCCTCCGTTACGAAACTGATTGGCCCGGCGATCATTGCTGGCACCGCAGGCGCTGCGTACTTTGGCGGTTTCATCGACGGAGGCTGGCGCCTGGTTCCCGTGATCTACGCGGTCGCACTCGTCGTGATGGCCGCGGTGTTGTGGTTCGTTGCCCCCAAGCCCGACCGCACTCCCGGCAAGACGATTCCAGTGCGAGTGCAACTGCTACCCCTCAAGCACATGCGGGTGTGGCGATTCAGCCTCTACTACGTGGCGGTGTTTGGTGCCTATGTCGCACTGTCATCGGCGCTGCCCAAGTACTACGAAGTGCAATACGGAGTTGAGCTTTGGCAAGCGGGACTTCTCACCGCGCTCTTCATTTTCCCCGCCTCCCTGTTGCGACCGCTTGGCGGCTGGATGTCTGACAAAGTGGGCGCTCGTCGCATCATGTACTGGACGTTCGCTCTGATGCTCCTCACAACGGGCGTGCTCATGATGCCCAGCGGTTACATCACCATCGACGTCGCCACCTCCAAATCGGCCGACGGCACCGCGGAGGTCCTCCCATGGCATTTGGGCATGTGGCAATTCACCTTCGTGGTCGTCCTACTGGGCTGCTCGATGGGAATCGGCAAGGCCGCTGTCTACAAGCACATTCCTGAGTATTTCCCTCACGATGTGGGCGCTGTCGGCGGACTCGTGGGGATGCTGGGTGCCCTCGGCGGCTTCTTTCTCCTACCGATATTCGGGTACGCGGTTGCACTCACGGGCATTCCCACCGGCGTGTTCGGGGTGTTGTTCCTACTCACGCTGGCCTGCTCAATCTGGATGCACTTGACCGTAATTCGCATGCTGCACCGCAACTCCCCCACACTCACCGACGACTTCGAGCAACCCGTGCTCGTCAACACGTCAGTCCACTGACATTCCAACGGACCGAGAGGAACACTCACGATGAGCAGCACCGCAAGTGAGACCCGCAAGGGCAGCGAGTGGTTGACAGATTGGGATCCTGAGGATGAGCAGAAGTGGAATTCCTCGCTCGCATGGCGCACCCTCACCATCACAACTTTCGCTCTGACTCTGGCCTTCAGCACGTGGTTTCTCGCCAGCGCCATTGCGCCGAGCTTGACGAATCTTGGCTTCGACCTCAACAAGACCCAGTTGTACTGGTTGGTCGCCATGCCCGGCCTCGCCGGCGGCGCCTTGCGCCTGGTGTGGATGTGGCTTCCGCCGGTAATGGGAACTCGCAAGCTCGTCACGCTGACAACCGCGCTGCTTCTGATTCCCCTCATTGGTTGGGGTGTGGCCGTTCAGAACCCTGCTACCACGTTCACCACCTTCATGATTCTTGCGTTCCTCTCCGGAATCGGTGGCGGTGCCTTCTCAGGCTTCATGCCCAGTACGTCGTACTTTTTTCCACGTCGCAAGCAAGGAACAGCACTCGGCATCCAAGCGGGAATTGGCAACTTCGGTGTCTCCATCGTGCAATTCGTGACGCCATGGATCATTGGTTTTTCGTTGCTGGGCATCTTGGGAGCTTCCCAGCAGTTTCACGACCCCGCGAAGAACACCAACCGCGCAGTGTGGGAGCAGAACGCCGCGTTCATCTACGTTCCGTTTGTCGTGGTCGCTGCGATACTCGCGTGGACAATGCTCAAGAGCGTCCCGGTGCGCGCCAACTTCGGTCAGCAACTCGACATCTTCAAGAACGCTGATACCTGGTGGATGACCGCTCTGTACGTTATGACCTTCGGAATCTTCTCTGGACTATCAGCCCAGTTCGGCCTGCTGATCAAAAACCTCTACGGAGCCGGCAATACCGCCATAGTCGCCACCGCGGCTGATGGCTCGACCTCGGTACTCGTGCCGGGATACGCCGTGCCACTTGCCTTGACGTTTGCCTTCATCGGTCCACTTGTTGGTGCCGGCGCACGGGTTGCCTTCAGTCCACTGACCGACAAGTACGGCGGAGCCAGGTGGACGCTAGTGGCCGGCATCGGGATCCTGCTGTCGTTGCTGTTCACTCTCCAGCACGTCAATCCCGATCCATCGCAAGGGGCGCAGGCGCTCACGAATGAATTCCACTTGTTCCTCTACGGCTTCATTTCGATCTTCTTCTTCACCGGTATCGGCAATGCCTCAACGTTCAAGCAACTGCCGATGATCTTCGAACGGCGTCAAGCAGGGGGCGTCATCGGGTGGGTGTCTGCTATCGCCGCCTTCGGACCATTCCTGTTCGGCATTGCGCTCGCCAGCATGAGCGTGTCGGGCTTCCTGTGGATTCTGGTGGCGTTCAGCCTCTTCTGTATCGCCATCACCTGGGTTCGCTACGCACGTCCTGGTGCACCCAAGCCGTCGTAACCGACCACCGGGGGCCGCTGCTTCAGTGGCTCCCGGTTCCGGCGTCGCCATATCTCGTGATCACGCGAAGCATTTCGCTAGGAAACACCTCAATTACCCTCCATCGCGTCCAAAGACTCCGACGTCCCCTAGCATGAGGCGTGCCCGTGACCCCGTTAACCAGTCGCACCCCATGGCCACGCGTGCTGCGACTACTGGCACTTGATGCGGCCGGGGCCATCGTTTTGGCCACCATTCTTGGGCTGGCGGCTCGCGACAGTCTGCTCGCTATCGGTTTCGTTCCCGTATGGGTGCCCGCGGCCGCAATTGGCGTCTTTGCCTTTCTTCCGACATGGCGGTGGCCGATCTGGCTTGCGGTCGTCGCCTCAGCCTCTGTTGTGATCCTCATTCCCACCGGTGCGTCTGCGATCAACATCGCTTTTCGAGTCGTCGCCGACTCACTCGTGCTCGTTGTCACGGCACTAGTAGTTCGCCGTTTTGCTCGCTTTCCGCTGAGTTCACTGCGCGATGCGCTCGCCCTCATTTCCATTGCTCTTGGGGTCGGCTTAGTACGAAGTGTCCTCGCGTTGGCCTCGATTTCCACCCTTGTTACCCCCGGCTCGCATCCTGCCATTCTTCCGGTTTCCTTCGGGTTTTCCGGAGTCGTAGGAATGCTGACCCTGTTGCCCATGATGGCCTTGGCCATTCGTCGAGAGTCGTGGCACTCGTGGTCTCCGCGCTCGCTGCTCGCCTCGGTGCTCGGTATGGCGAGCGTCATTCTGGCTACGTGCGTGGTCTTCCTGCAACCAGCTGAGTCATGGCCACTCGGAACCGCCTTCCTCCTCATTCCCCTTCTCCTGCTGCTCGCCGCACGACGTCAGCAGTTCCCCCTCGCAATCACGCTCTCCGTCGTCGCACTCGTCACGACCTACGCCACCGCGACGTATCAAGGACCGCTCGGCGAGCAGATAGACGAGCACGCTGACCCTCGACTCGTCATGCTCAATACGTTGTTGTTCCTCTTCGCCATTCCAACGACGGCATGGCTCCTCACAGCAGCCCTCGCCCAGATGCGCGACTCCACTGACCGACTTGCCGAAGCTGAGCACGATGCGCGCATCAATGCCGACACTGACCCCGCAACCGGCCTACGCAGTCGCTCATGGGTCACTCGACGCATTCAGACGATTCTCGATACAGCAACTCCGAAATCCGGAGCCTGCGCAGTGATGTTCGTTGACTTCAGCGAATTTGAACTGGTGCGAAGTTCCTTGGGTTACGAAGCGGCCGATGGGTTACTGCGCGATATTGGCGCCGAAATCGCGGCCGCGACAAGCAGCACCGGCAATCTCGGTCGCTTCGACGGCGACCGACTACTGCTGGTCGTCGATGACCCGGCCGATTCTGAGCAACTCACCCAATTGGCGCTGTCAACGCTCGCGGTCATTCGTAAGGAACGCAGCATCGGCGGAAGCCGACTTTCACGTGAAGGTTCTGTTGGTATTGCAGTTTCAACGGAAACGTCAACGTCAGCATCTCTACTGCGCAATGCCGACTTGGCGTTGGCAGTCGCCGCAGGCCAAAGAACCCCGGGCTGGAGGATCTTCGAGGATGCCGACGATACTTCGGCCGGCGCACTCGAACTCGAAAGTGACATCAGACGAGGCCTAGAGCGCGGTGAGTTTGTTCCCTACTACCAACCCCAGGTGCGCCTTGTCGACTCATCGGTGATCGGATACGAGGCGCTCATTCGCTGGAACCACCCCCAACACGGAGTCCTCTCGCCGGCTGACTTCTTACCGGCGGCGGAGCGGTCGGGCCTAGTGTCTGCACTAGGTGAAACCATGCTCGAGCAGATTTGTCAGAGATTGCGTGCCGAGCCCGACTTACCTGTTGTCTCGTTCAACTTGTCAGCGGCCGAACTTGCTGATCCGTTGTGGGCCGCGATTCTGGCGGGCATCGCTGACGCTCACGGCATTTCGGCCGGTCGGCTCGCGGTCGAACTGACCGAGACCACGATCTTCCGAATCACCGAAGACTCTCGACGAGCCGTGCTGAGACTCACGAGCGCAGGAATGGCCCTGCATGTCGACGATTTCGGTACCGGTTACTCATCGGTCTCGCACCTTCGCGATATGCCGGTCAGCGGACTCAAACTCGACCGGTCATTTGTGGCGGCCCTGGATACCGGTGGCGAACAGGCCCTCGCGCTCGTCACGGGGGTCGCAGGTCTGGCGAATGGTCTGGGCTTGCTGACCGTGGCTGAAGGCGTCGAAACACAGGAACAGGCGGAGGCCCTTCTCAGAGCTGGCTGGATCGCGGCCCAGGGCTACCTTTACGGTCGACCCGCACCGGAACCGTCCGGGCACCGACGTCACACACCGACCACTAACCCGGTGTAGCCCGCCTCGACCACCGCGGCCAGCACCTGGTCATCAGTGACGGACTCGTTGACCACGGCCACACATCGCCCTGACTTCAGATTCGTCCGCGACGACAGCACACCGGGAACGTCTTCGACACAATCGTCAACCAAAATCGAGCACGAGGCACAGTGCATGCCGGCGATGTCGATCTCGAGGGTTCGCTGCATCATCAGAATCTTGTTCTCACGACACCGTAATGGTGCCGCTGTACATGCCCATCGAACAGGAAATCGGGATCTCACCAGCGGCGAGTATTCCTAGATCGATTTCAGTATCTCCCGAATCTGGTAGCACCACCTGCTTACCCAGCGATGGGAAGACGGTGTCAACGATGCAGGAGCGAGTGTGATCGGTGTGGAAGACAACCTTGGTAGGTACTCCCGCCTTCGCCAAGATCACTTGCGGTGAGTAGCCGTCAGACCGGGCGTCGATGCGCAGTACCTGCACACCGTTCACAGGCGTAGGGGCAGCTGCCGTCGATGCCGGCCCTGACCGTGAGCCCATGACCGACGCCGCAACCGTCTGTGCCGTGACCGACGAGCCCAGCGCCGTCAGGCTTGCGTTCAGCGTCACTAACCCCATCAGCACGATCACGACACCGAGAATGACCGACATCGCGCGGTTATCCGGTGACACGTAACGCTGGGCTAGCAATCCGTAGGCCGCAAACATCGGAACAGTTCCCAGCACGAACACACCCATCACGGCTCCACCCGCCGCCGCCGAGCCCGCTGTCGCCGCGAGCAACATGATCGAGATGGTGACTCCGCAGGGAATGAGCACCGTGGCCAAGCCCAGCAGGAAGGGCGCGAACGCCGACTGTGACCTCGTGCTTTTGCGCACAACGCGCGTCCACGATTCGGGCGGCGTGAACCGAATGTCGCGGAAGCCCGCCACACCTGCGGCTCCGAGCCCGAGCATGATCATCACCGCGGCTGCGAGCAGCTGAGCAAAGCCACCGATGCGGGCATCAATGGCGAAGAAGGAACCAAGCGCACCCAAGAGCACGCCAACCACGACGAGAATGACGAACTTGCCGACCAGAAAGCCACCGACGGGCACGAGGTCCTCGGCCACAGACGACCTCGTGTCTACGGCGACCGCTCCCACTGCGGCCTCGTCAGCCGCGCGCTTTTGCCGGTTGATCAGACCGACGAGCAAACCTCCCTGAGCGACGGCACACGTGGTCGCACCAGCTAGAAGCCCGGCACCGAAAATGGCGAACCAGTTCATTGACTACTCCTCACTCCTTCGAGGGTATCTCGCCCTCCCTTACGCCACCTACGACCAAGGCCGTCCGAGTGACAGGGCATTTCTCTTGACTGATGAGCCTTTATGACTAATAGTCATTTCGTGACCACTCCCCTCGCCTCCAAACGCGATCGCACCCGCAATGCGCTGTTGATTGCCGCCCAGCATCTCTGCCTGGAAAACCCCGGATCCCCACTCACTGTGTCCGCGGTGACCGGCCGGGCCGACATGGCCCACGGAACCTTCTACAACCATTTCGAATCGATCGAGAATCTCCTCGACGGAATCGGACTGCTGCTGCTCGCCGAACACTCCCGCCTGATCGCCAGTGTCACGGCCGGCCTCACCGACCCTGTGTCGGTGTTTGCTTTGTCTACGCGTCAGACATTGCGACTCGTGACAGACGGACATGGATACGGACTGATCCTCTTTGACTCCGGACTCCCCGTCGACCGCTTCCTCGGTGGCCTGCGCTATCGCATGGGCACCGACGTGCTTGAAGGACTTCGTAGCGAGCGCTTCCGCGTTCACGACGCCGAAGTGGCGATTAGCATGATCGCCGGCTCGGTGCTCGGAGTCGCTCTCGACCTGCATCGCACCACACTTCGGCCCAGCGCGATCGAATCGGCAACTGAACGCATGCTCACATCCTTGGGAGTGAATGTGCGCACCGCAGCGCGAGTCGCACATGAGCCGTTCACCTTCGTGCCACCACGTCCCCTTCCGCTCACTTCGCTTCCCCACACACTCTCGTCGCGTCAGGAAGGTGTGGTCTAGTGGGCGCCCCCACTACTGCGCCAGGCGGTACGTATCGCCGTGGTGAGCCCGGTTACGAAGGCACCCGGCTCGCGATGATGTGGAACACCAACGTGCCCGACCGCTTTCCCGACGTCATCGTCCAGGCCAACGACGAGGCTGACGCCGTCGCGGCAGTCAAGGATGCAGCGACCAAGGGCATGCGCATCGCCGTGAAATCCGGAGGCCACAGTTGGTCGGGCAATCACGTACGTGAGGGAGGACTTCTGCTTGATGTGTCGCGCCTTGATTCGGTGACGATTGATAAGGCTGGCATGACCGCCGTCGCTGGCGCCGGATCAGGGGGCAGTGTGGTGGCAGCGGCTCTGGGGAAGGAAGGACTGTTCTTCCCCGCCGGACATTGTCTGGGAGTTCGACTCGGCGGTTACCTGCTTCAGGGGGGCTTTGGCTGGAACGGACGCGTACTTGGACCTGCCTGCCAGAGCGTGATCGGTATCGACTACATCGACGCCGAGGGAACCGTGCGGCACTCGAGTGAGACCGAGAACCCTGACATGTTGTGGGCTGCCCGCGGTGCCGGGCCTGCCTTCTTTGGAGTCGTGCTGCGATTTCATTTGCGCCTCTACCCGAAGCCACGGTTTCTTGGGGTGACTGCCGCGAGTTACTCCATCGACCACTTCGACGAGGTGCTCAGTTGGGCACATCACATTGGTCGAGAGGTACCACCATCGGTTGACCTCAACCTGATGACATCACGCAATCCCAAACTCATCCGCGGGCAGGGCATCGAAATCGCCGCTCCGGTGTTCGAAGACTCGTGGTCGAAAGCGCGCAGCGCCACATCGTTCATGAGCGCTCGACCGCGCGGCGCGAAACTCGTGATTCGGTTGACCAAGGTGCCATTGTCGCGGCTCTACCACCAGGTGATGACGCATTACCCATCGAACACTCACTGGGTCTCCGACAACATGTGGACGCACGCGTCATACGAAGAACTGCGACCGGGGCTACACCGCGTCGTCGACACGATGCCGCAGCGGCCCTCACATATGTTGTGGATGAACTGGATGCCGCCCGAGTCGCGCCCCGATATGGCGTATTCAGTTGAGGACGACTACTACATCTCCCTGTACGGCGGGTGGAACCACCCTCATGAAGCCGCCGCTACGGCGCGCTGGGCTCCCGACCGTATCGCGGAGATGAGCCAACTCTCCACCGGAAGTCAGTTGGCCGATGACCCCGGTCACCCCGCCCGCGTGATCGCCGAGCCCAACCTCGATCGCCTTGCCGGCCTACGTTCCACTCACGACCCGAGCGGACGCTTTCAACCATGGATTGGACACGCGTGACTTTCAAGGAACGTCTCACCGCTGCCAAACCCCTCGAAGGACGTCATCTCGGCTGGACCGAAGGCGAACTCGCGTCGGCGCCGTATGCACGATTCTGGAACCCGAAGATGGCGGACATTTCGGCCGACGCCTATCGCGCCGTAGCCAACAGTCCGATGGCACACGAGTTGTTCCCGCCCATGCGCGAGGCGATCGCATCAGTGGTCGACGCTGAAGTACAGAACGGCTACACGATCACGCCCACCGGCGCGATGCATGTGAATCTGTCTACGCAGATGCCCGATGTCACTCCCGAGATGATCGACTGGTGGTTCGGCTGGCATAGCGACAGCCCTGAGCGCTACAAGATGTGGCATCCCCAAGCTCACGTGCATGCGCAGTGGCAGGAGCAACCCCCCACGGGCACTAGCGGGCGAGCACGCTACGTCGGGTACGCATCACAGGTCGATGAGTACCTCGGGAGCGGGCTCATTCGCGCACTGATTCAATTCCGCCGACCCGAGGAACTAGGACTCGTGGATGCAGACGTCACGGCCGGAGTCGATGCCACTGCCGTGTGCGCACGTGTAGGAGTCGTTGACGTACCTGTCGACATCGGCTATTTGGCGCACCACATTGTTCGCGTGCCGGGTGGCAGTGTCATGCGGTCACGCTTCTGGATCGGACAGCCGTACATCGCTGCGCGCAATGCGAAGGTGCGGGCCGTTCTTCCGTTGGCGAAACCGCTCCTGACCCCCACCGATCTCGACGCGCGCACCATGCTGGTTCACTGCTCCCAAGAGATGACGCATCTGGCAAGTTTTCTTCCCGCCCTCTATGAGCAGGAGTACTGACATGGCGATCAATCCCACCGGCGCCGAACTCAAGCAATTGCTCGTCGACGATCCTGGTGGCCCGGTCGTGATGCTCAATTTGCTGCGCTTCAACGAGGGCGGGCAGATGAAGTACGGCGAGTACTCGCGATCGGTACTTCCATTCCTTGAACGTTACGGCGCTGAGGTGGTGTATTTCGGCACCGGCTCCACGGCGCTCGTCGCTGAGTCGGGGCAAGACTGGGACGCCGTGATTCTGGTGCGTTACCCAAGTCGCGAGGCATTCACCCGCATGGTGTCCGACCCTGAGTACCAGGCCATCACTCACCTTCGTAGCGAGTCACTCACTGAAGCCGTTCTGCAGGCAACAATTCCACTGCACTAGCCAGTGAGTGATGGCATCAGTCACCCAGCAGGTAGTTGCGAATACCTTCAAAGAGGCCGTCGGCCACCTGCTGCCGTCCGGACTTCGATTCGGCGATCTGCGCATCACTCTCGTTCGCCATATTGAGCGTCTCCACAATGGCGATCGGAGTGGTGGCTACATTCAGCGTTCCTTGCTGAGTGTCGGGTGACACGTTCGGAACGAGATAGGTCGATCCCTGCAGCCCCTGATTCGACAGTCCCGCTAACACCCGGTCGGCCAAACGCACCGACTCGGTGGCCTTGCTGGCATTGGTGTAGCCGGCCAGTCGTCCTGGTGTATAGACAAATGCGCCACGCCCACTCGACGGACCACCATCGGCGTGAATCGACACCTCGACGTCGGCCTTGACCTGTCCGCCGAGCAGTCCACGCGCCTGAATACACGGGCCGTAGGTGTCGGTGGTGTTGCGGTCACGCGTGAGCACCACTGTTGCACCTGCATCTGTCAGTCGCGCCAACAACCGCTTGGCCACGTCAAAGGTGTAGGTCGCTTCCTCAAAGCCACTCGCCGTGGCTGTACCGGTGGTGTTGCAGATTTTGTCGAGGCCCACCCAGTAGTGCTTGTTGAGCTGGGAACTGTGGGTCGAATTGCCCACGTTGTGGCCAGGGTCAATGACCACCAACTTGCCGTCGAGGTCACCTGACCCCGTAGGACCCACCACCATCGGCCGCGGCCAGAGCGCCAACCATGGCTGCGCCTCACCCTTGCCAGAGTCAGGGCTCCAGTTCGGGTACCAGATCGGTTCGAGCGACCCACCGTCAGACGCGGGAGCGGGTGCGTCACTTCCGGTGTCGCTCGGCGCCGGTGAGGCAGACTCCGACGGCGCCGCCTCGACCGTCTTGGAGGCACTAGGCGTTGGCTTCGTTGGTGAGGGCTTTGCAGAAGGAGCCAGGCTCGCCGAATCACCTGCACCGGACTTCACCGAGGCACTGCGAGCCGTGCCTGCCTCAGGCGCACCGCACCCCGCGGCAACGGTAGCGACGACCACGAGTGCACCCAGCAGCCCGAGGGCCGTGCCTGATCGCGCTGGCTTCACGCTCACAACTCGCTTCCCGCGGGCACCTCACCCACTTCGTTCCAGCATACGTCGGCGTGGTGCAGGCAACGAGTGACGCGACTCGTGGCGGGCTGTGAGTCACGGTCTGGGGAAGTCGTGGGACCTTGGTCCCGAATGACCGTTCATCACCTACGCTGGAGGCAGTGTCCACCCGTGATCCACCCGTCATCAACCCGTCAGGAGAACCCATGTCGCACACCCACGCGACCTGCTGCGCGCGCCTACCGTTGGCGCAGGGTCTGCGACACCACCTGAGCGTTCCCTCTGGCATCGCCGAGCCTGCGCATTACGGACTTCGACCGGTGCGCCGCGACCGGGCTGATCTGATCGTGCTCGCCCACATCTCAACCGGCGTGCCTGGGTCATCCCCCGCCGAAGCGATGGCCGTTTCCGGTGGAGTGATCACGGCGGTCGGAACCGCCGCCGACGTCGCTCACCTCGCCGGTCCTGACACCACGATCATCAAGCCTGAGGGATTCATTTCCCCGGGGCTCATCGAGCCGCACGCCCACATTTTCACCTCAATTATTTCGATGGACTGGACCGACGTGTCACACCAGTCGTGTGCGACGTTCGACGACGTCGTCACCACCCTGAAGAAGGCGGCCGAAGGCCTCACCAAGGGCGAGTGGCTGCTGGGTCAGCAATTCGACCCGAGCCTCTACCCCGGAGAGCCCGATCTCACCCGCGACATCCTTGATCAGGCAATTCCGAATACGCCGGTCTTTGTGATGAACGCGTCGATGCACTTCGGCTATTTCAACTCGGCAGCCATGAAGGCCGCTGGCATCACCGACGAGACACCCGACCCGCCCCACGGAGCACTCCCCCGTGTCAACGGTCGCCTCACCGGCATCGCGTCGGAATCAGGTGCGGAATTGCTCTTCATTAGCAAACTCCCCCAGCCCACTCCCGCTGACATCAGCGAACGCATCTATCGGTTACTCAGCACGGCGGCAAGCCGCGGTGTCACCTCATTCCGCGAGGCAACAACGGGCGCCATCGCCGGTGTGGGCGAGTACGCGCTCTTGCACCAACTCAACGGAGCCAAGCGCCTTCCCACACGCGTTTCCACCGCTCAGTGGGCACTGCTCAATGGCCTCGCTCCCGAAGCCTCTGCGCTCGCATGGACGCAAGCGGGCGTGACTCCCTTCAGCGGTGACGGAATGGTGCGCGCAGATGCCTGGAAGGTCGTCACTGACGGTTCCAACCAGGGACGTACGGGCTATCAAACCCAGCCGTATCTAGGAGAACAAACAGGTGGGCAAGCGAACTACACCCCCGAGTCACTGCGCGCCTACCTCTCTGCCGGACTCGATGCGGGCTGGCAGTTAATGATTCACGCCAACGGTGATGGCGCTGTTGAGTTCACAGTCGAGGCGCTCGAAGACATTCTTCCGGGACACCCCCACGCCGACCTTCGACACCGCCTCGAGCACTGTTCGCTCACCACCGATGACCAACTCGCTCGCATGGCATCGCTGGGACTGTCACCGAGTTTCTTGATGAACCACGTGTACTACTGGGGCGCGGCTTTCCGTGACACGATTCTGGGACCCGCCCGAGCCGACACACTCGACCGAGTGGCGAGTGCCCTCACACATGGCCTTCGCCCCTCGTTGCACTCCGACTACAACGTCTCGGAGATTCACCCTCTCTTCAGCGCTCAGACCGCAGTGCAACGCATCATGCAAGCCAACGGCGAGGTACTCAACCCGCACGAATGCGCCACCCCCGAGCAGGCCCTCACCGCCATCACAGTCGACGCGGCCTGGCAGATTCACGCTGACGACCGCGGAACACTTGAAGTGGGCAAGCGCGCTGACTGGGCCGTGCTCTCGGCCGACCCCTGGAGCACTGATCCGGCAGGATGGCACGACATCACCGTGTCGGAGACTCGCATCGATGGCGAAGTGGCCTACCAGGCATAGACATGACACCTAACCACGAAGCAGATGGGCTATCTCCCGAGGATCTGTATCGACTCCTCGCTGAGAATGCCTCCGACATCGTGTATCAAACCGATGGGCTCGACATCATCTGGATCTCTCCCTCGGTCACCGAGCTTCTGGGTTGGAAGCCCGACGAACTCATCGGCCAGCCCGCCGCGCAACTGGTGTCTCCGCAACAAGACCTCACCTTCATCAGGCGCAATCGTGAACTGCTGGATCAGGGCCAGACGGTCTACCAAGAGATGTTGCTCGTCGGAACACAGGGCGAAGAGCGTTGGTTCGCCGGACGCGCGCGCCCCATGCCGGGCGAGGGAGGTGCCGCCGGCTTCATGGTGGGCATGCATGACATTCACGATCAAATGCTCGCCCGGAAGGCGCTTGTACAAAGCGAGCGGATGTATCGATCGGCTATCGAACACGCGGGAGTCGGAGTCTGGTTGCTCGCACCCGATGAGCGCACCCTGGAAGTGAATGAATCTCTGTGCCTCTTCCTCGGTTACTCGCCCGAGGAGATGGTGCTCAAAGACTGGCACGAGATAACCCACTTCGGCGATGTACCAATCGAAGAAGAGTTCCTGCGACAGATTCACCGCGGCGAGCGTGACTCATTCCGCATTTCTAAGCGCTACCTGCACGCTGACGGCACCGTCGTTTTCGGCGATCTCACCGTTGCCGCAGCCCGCGACGATGACGGTCACATCCTGCTCATCACCAAGCAGGTCATCGACGTCACCGAGCAGACGCTTGCGCGTGATCACCTCACGAGGTTGGCCACCACCGATCCGATGACGTCGCTCCCCAACCGAGCGAGCATCCTCACTGCGCTTGAGAAAGCACTCACCTCGCGAGTTCGAGACCCACAGAAATCTGGCGAAAAACAGCATGTGGGAGTGCTCTTCGTCGACCTTGACAATTTCAAGCTCGTGAATGAGTCACTCGGCCATGCAGCAGGCGACTCCTTACTCACCGCTGTGGCCGAGCGATTGCGGGACAGTCTGTCTCGCGACGTTCCAGTGGGGCGTTTCGGTGGCGACGAATTTCTCGTCGTCGTTCCAGCGCCAGCTGACGAAGCAACGATCGAAACGATGGCGCACCGAATTTTCTCGGCTCTGTCGGCTGAGTTCCGGATTCATGGTCGCAAGGTAGTCATGACTGCTTCTGTCGGCGCTGCACTGTCGCAGCCCGAGTCGACACCGGCAACATTGCTGCAGGATGCCGATGTCGCACTGTCTGAGGCAAAACGCAATGGCAAGTCACGCTGGCGAGTGTTCAACCTCGGTATGGCCTCTGCCGCCATCCGCCGACTCGTTCTTGAAGGCGACTTGCGCGACGCGATTGAGCGTCGCGAGTTCACCTCGCACTACATGCCCGTGCACCGACTCACCGACGGTAGCCGGTCTGGGTTTGAAGCACTCATTCGCTGGCAGCATCCGACGGAGGGTCTCCTCCTTCCCGCCGCCTTCCTCGGAGTCGCCGAAGAGTCGGGTTTGATTGTGCCAATTGGAGAGCAAGCCTTACGTGGCGTATGCCGCGACATGATTGCCAACCCTCACATCACCGACAAGTTTGCCGTCAATATTTCCGCAGTTCAACTCAGCGAACCCGGTTGGCTCGAATCATTTCTGTCGATTCTCGATGAGGAGCAGGTACCGGCATCACGCATGGTCATCGAACTCACAGAAACAGCGGTGATGTCCACTCGTCACGACTTGGCTCGCGACTTGGAGAGGTTAGGCGACCTCGGAGTTGGCATCCATGTTGACGACTTCGGCACGGGGTACTCCTCGATTTCACTCCTTCGAGACCTACCGATCAGCGGACTCAAACTCGACGGTTCTTTCGTGGCGATGCTCAACGACGAGACCGCATCGGGCTACGCACTCGCTGAGGGCTTGGCGCGCTTGGCACACTCGATCGGGTTGCAAGGAATCGCTGAAGGAGTCGAGACCCCGGTACAGGCCGCCTACTTGCGTGCGATGGGCTGGAGCCACGCCCAAGGCTGGCTCTACGGCAAGGCCGCACCTCTCGACGAGTGGGAGCACTCCACTCACTGATGCGGCCCGCTAGCGGCGCATGAACCCCGAGTCGTCAACGTCGCGCATCGCCTCTGTCACCGTTCGATCGTCGACTTCAACGGGGCTCACACTGGCGGTGTCACCTTGAACTAGGCGCGCAACTCGTTGAAGCAGTTGCCGTCCTGGCCACCGACGCGTGGCTAACAGCACCAACACCAAAGACACCGCGGCGCACAGCACCACGGCGAACGCCGGACTGGTGAGATCGGCGAGGGCGCCGGAAACGAGAAAGGACACCACAGTGGCCGCTGCCCATACGGAAGCGGAGAGTCCGGCGATGCGACCCCGTTCCTCGCTGGGGGTGAGCAGCGTCATGAAGGCCATGCACGGGACAAGGAACGCCTGCAGCGCACCGGAAATCACCCACAGCGGCATCACGATGAGCAGGGACGGCTGCGGTGCCACCAGCAACAGCACCAGGCCACACCCCAACGCGAGCGGCAGCAGCAGTTCGATTTGACGGTGCGGCGGTCGACGACTGATCATGATTGAACCGATGGCCGCACCACCAACCACGCACGACACGAGGGCGGCACCCGCTACGTCCGAAGCTCCCACATCACGCGCGTACGACAGCGCGAGCGCCTCCGGCGCCACCACTGCAAGAGACGACGCGACCGCCAACATCAGCAGACTACGACGAGCTGGATCTCCTGACATCGCCGCCATTCCAGCCTTGGCGTCTGACAGCAGCGATACCAATGAGGCGCCTCCGGGCAGTTCTGCTGGTCGGGGCCGCACCATGACGAGGAGCACCACAAAGGACACGATGTACGTCACCGAATCAACGGCTAATCCCAAACGTGGACCGAGGAGCATGACCACCGCGCCACCGAACACCAGCCCGACAACTTGGGTAACCAACGACAGTGTGCGGCTCAAGCCGAATCCCGCCGCACACTCGGCAGGATCGGTGAGTACATCCGGAATCGTTGCAGTGCGCGCAGCATCAAAAGCCGGGGTGAACAACTCGGCGAAGAACAGCAGCAGGAACAGCAACCACAGCGGAGTCGTGCCCACGGCTACGAGCGCGAAGAATGCGATGAGCCCCGCGCGACTCACGTCGGCCACCAACATCACACTGCGGCGCGACAATCGGTCTGCAATGGGGCCGAGTACGGCCGAGCCGAGGAACATTGGCAGGAAAGAAACAGCAAACGCTGCTGCGGCGCCAAACGCAGATCCGGTTCGATCGAGCACGATGAGTGCCAACGCCAGCCGGGCGATCTGATCGCCGATCTCGCTGATCGCCTGGGCCAGGATGATTCCGAGGAATTCCCGGTTACCAATGACCTCGCCGTACGACACGTTGCCCATCTCAGAGGCGCTACCCATCTCAGAAGCGCTACCCATCTCAGAAGCGCTACCCGGCGCAGCATTACTCTTGGGGCCGCCCGATACCGAGCGATCGGCCCTCGCAGCCGCCCCGCGCTCGCTCATGCGTAGAACTCCCTTTCGACCACCAGCCGTGCCCTGCGTGTGACTCGACGGTAGTCGTCGATCAACTGCTGAGTCGCGCCGGGAGGGTACCCAAGCAAGTGAGCAACCCCACGTCCCTCGACCACATCGAGAGGAACTGAGTCGCCCGCCTTGCCGCGCACCAGCATGATCGCATTACGCATCCGGGTGGCGAGATTCCAGGCATCTCGGAGCACGGAGGCATCGGCCGCGTCGACTAGACCGTCGTCAACCTCGGCTAGCAGGGCTGGCAGAGTACCCGTGACCTGCAGATCGGGCAGTCGATGGGCGTACTGCAATTGCAGGGTCTGAACGGTCCACTCGACATCCGATAGTCCGCCGCGACCGAGCTTGGTATGTAGCGTCGGATCAGCACCCCGCGGAAGTCGCTCGGCTTCCATACGCGCCTTGAGCCTGCGAATCTCGCGCAATTCAGCGTCAGTCAGACCCTCGTCTGGGTAGCGAAGGGGCGCGATCAGCGCCATGAATCGATCACCTAGACCGGGGTCTCCCGCAAGGGGTGCTGCCCGCAGTAACGCTTGACTCTCCCATCCTGCCGACCACCTCTTGTAGTACGTCGCATACGACTCGAGCGAGCGCACCAGAGGACCCTGTCGACCGTCGGGACGGAGGTCAGCGTCAATCTCAAGGGGTGGGTCGGTGCTGGGGGTCATCAGCAGCGAACGTAATTCGTTCGCCAATTCGAACGCCGCCTCGCTTGCATCTTGCGGATCAGCCCCGTCATAAGGTTCGTGAACGAACATCACGTCGGCGTCACTGCCGTACCCGCACTCGCCGCCGCCGAGTCGACCCATGGCGATGATGGCGAACCGCGTCGGAAGTTTCGCCGACTTTCCCGCGGCCTCTCGGCTCGAACAGACTGACCGCACGGCCGCGTGCAATCCGCCAATAACGGTGGCTGCGGTGATGTTAGTCAACGCCTGGCCCACTTGCTCGACAGTGAGCAACCCCAGCACATCGGCGGAAGTAACGCGGAACAACTCACGCCGCCTGATTCCTCGCACGATGGTGATTGCCTCAACAGGATCATCCTGGCGCGCCACTGCCGACAGCGCCTCGCTCACGAGTGCCTCGCGATCACGTGGCATCAACTCATCATCACGCGCCAGCAAACTGACCGAGTCGGGAGACCGCATGAGTAGGTCGGTAGCCAACCGACTCGACCCCAGCAGCATCGCGAGGCGCTGAGCAGCAAGCGACTCATCGCGCAGAAGGCGCAGGTACCACGGCGTTGCACCCAAGGCATCGGACACGCGTCGGAATCCAAGCAGTGCGGCATCGGGGCTCGGCGTATCAGCAAACCACCCGAGCAGCACCGGAAGCAGTGTGCGCTGAATGGCTGCGCGCCGACTGACACCGCTGGTCAAAGCTTCAAGATGCCGCAGCGCACCCTCAGGATCGAGGTACCCCAAGGCTTCCAGTCGCTGCCCCGCGGCTTCGGTCGTGAGCCGCGCCTCGCCGGAATCTAGCCGTGCGACCGCTTGTAACAAGGGCCGATAGAACAGTTTCTCGTGCAGCCGTCGAACTTCTCGCTGGTGCACTTTCCATTCAGCAATAAGTTCAGCAGCTGGATCGACCCGGAGTCCTAGGCTACGACCCAGAACCCTGAGCTCATCATCGTCGTCGGGGAGCAAGTGCGTGCGGCGCAAGCGCCGCAACTGCAAACGGTGTTCGAGGGTGCGCTGAAAACGATAGGCCGACGCCAAGGTGGCCGCATCGTCGCGACCGACGTATCCCCAGGTGGCCAGGGCCTCCAGCGCCGTGAGCGTCGTCGGACTGCGCAGCATCACATCGCTGCGACCGTGCACCAACTGAAGTAACTGAACCGCGAATTCGACATCGCGCAGACCACCGGGGCCAAGTTTGATTTCGCGGTCGACTTCGCCGGCCGGAACATGCTCCTCGACGCGGCGTCGCATCGCCTGCACGTCGGTGACGAAGTCGTCGCGGTCAGCGACCGACCACACGCCCGGCAGCATCGCTTCGACATAGGCCGACCCGAGTTCGAGATCGCCCGCGCTGGGTCTGGCTTTGAGGAGCGCTTGAAACTCCCATGTCTTCGCCCATCGCTCGTAATACGCCACGTGACTTGCCAACGTGCGCACCAAGGCACCGCTCTTACCTTCAGGCCGCAGGCCTGCGTCAACTTCCCAAATTGTTCCTTCGGCCGTCGTCGCTACACAGGCATTGATAACCGATCGCGCCAGTCTGGTGGCCGTGACGAGGGCACGTTCCTCGTTACCACCCGCCAGGGGCTCGGCGACGAACACCACATCGACATCACTGACGTAGTTCAGTTCACGAGCGCCGCATTTCCCAAGTCCAATGATGGCCAATCGACAGGGCTCGGAATCTGCCGGCAACTCGGCCCGACCAATCGCCAGCGCCGCTTCGAGCACGGCGTCAGCGATGTCGGCAAGTTCGCGCCCCACCTGCTCCATTCCGGCTGCGCCATCAAGATCACGCGATGCCAAACTGAGCACGTGCCGACGGTATTCAACTCTCAAAGCGTCGAGAGCTTCATTACCGGTGACACTCGCGACGGGTTCGAGCATGTAAGGGTCTGCCCCCACTCCACGCAATAAGTCACTGCGCAATGTATGGCGATCCGGTAGCGGCCCGGTGCCGCGATGAGCGAGGTCAGTTAACTGTTCGGGGTGCCGGATCACGTGCTCCCCCAGAGCTACGGAGACTCCCAACACCGGCAACAGGCTCGCACGTAGATCGGCGTCCTGCGCAATCGAAGAAATGATGCGGGCACCGGAAGGTGTTTCAGAAAGCTTCGACAGCGCAAGCACTGCCAGATCGGGATCGGCTGCCAGACCAAGATCATCGACGGCGTCATCGGCGTTAAGAAGTGCGGTGAGAGCAGGCGATTCGAGTAAGGAAGACGTGCGCCTCGGATCGCGCGAACCTAGTTTACGAAGCCGGGCCGAGAGAGTTTCTTGGCGATCAGCCGCCGGCATACTCCACCACCAGGTCGGCCCAAGCATGAAACACAGGTCGCCACGAGTCCTCAATTGCTACTTCCGACGCACTCAACTCCTCAACCGCCTCCTCGAGGGACTTCCCCGCACCTTCGAGGATGTCGGCCTCCGATTCGTCGCCCCACCGCACCATCACCGAGGTATCGATTTCGGGGTGACCTTGTACGCCGTATACACGGGTACCAATGCGGAATGCCTGAACAGGGTAGGACAGTGAGGTGGCAAGCACGGTGGCTCCGGGGGGCGGTCGCAGCACGCCATCGCGATGCATTTGTGGCACCTGCGCCCGCATCGGAAGTTTCCCAATCACGGCATCCTCGCGACCGTCATCGGTGATGTCGATCCAGCAGACACCCAATTCCGGAGTGTCACCGAGTTCAACCGTCCCGCCACACGCTGCCGAGATGATTTGAAGACCTAGGCAGATGCCAAACACGGGACGATCGGCGTCAACCGAGTGACTCACGAGAGAACGCACCTGCGGCAGCCAGGTTCCGATGTGATCGTCGAGCGCACCTATCGCTCCGCCTAGAACGAGCAGCCCGTCGTATCCATCGAGAGTCGACGGCACCGCGTCACCGAGGTACGGGCGAACGGTATCGACGATGACTGACCGCTCCGCTATCCACTTCCCCACGCGGGCGGGTGGTGCCTCCGGGTCGTTCTGCACGGCTAAGACTCGCGGAGCGGATTTGGTCACCCCGCTAATCTACCGGGGTCGAGGGTGAGTGGGCAGCGCTTCCCTAGAGGCTTCCCTAGAGGCTTCCCTAGAGCGAAGGCAAGTAGCGCGCAAGTTCCCACTGAGTGACCTGTCGCCGATATTCGGCCCACTCGGCACGCTTGTTGCGCAGGAAGAAGTCGAAGACGTGCTCGCCGAGGGTTTCGGCGACCAATTCGCTGGCCTCCATCGCTGCAATCGCCTGATCAAGGCTGATCGGCAGCGGCATGATGCCCATGGCCCGGCGCTCGGAATCGGTGAGCGACCACACGTCATCTTCAGCGCCCGGCGGAAGTTCGTAGCCTTCCTCAATGCCCTTGAGTCCGGCCGAGAGCATGACGGCGAGCGCGAGGTAGGGATTGCATGCGCTGTCGACTGATCGGAACTCAATTCGCGTGGAATTACCCTTGGCCGGCTTGTACATCGGAACTCGAATGAGCGCTGAGCGGTTGTTGTGTCCCCAACACACGTACGCCGGAGCTTCTCCCCCGCCCGCGAGTCGCTTGTACGAATTGACCCACTGATTCGTGATGGCCGTGATTTCGGGGGCGTGTCGCAACAGCCCGGCGATGAACGCGCGACCCACCTTCGACAACTGGTACTCGGCACCTGCCTCGTAGAAGGCATTGCGATCGCCTTCGAACAGCGACAGGTGAGTGTGCATTCCTGAACCCGGATGATCGGCAAAGGGCTTGGGCATGAATGACGCGTAGGCACCCTGATCAAGCGCCACTTCTTTCATCACCAGGCGGAACGTCATGATGTTGTCGGCGGTCGTCAGTGCATCGGCGTAACGCAGGTCGATTTCCTGCTGCCCAGGCCCACCTTCGTGGTGGCTGAACTCAACCGAGATACCCATCGACTCGAGCAAGGTAATCGCCTTGCGTCGGAAGTCGTAGTTGTGGGCCGCGCCCGGTGCGTTGTCGAAGTACCCGGCCTGATCGACGGGTACCGGCGGTTCACCTGGCTTGGGTTCACCGTCGAACAGGTAGAACTCAATCTCGGGGTGTGTGTAGAACGTGAAGCCCAGATCGGCCGCACGCGCGAGAGTGCGCTTGAGCACATTGCGCGGGTCGGCGAATGACGGCGAGCCGTCGGGAAGCAGGATGTCGCAGATCATCCGCGCCGCGCCGTTGGTTTCGCCACGCCACGGCAGCACCTGGAAGGTGTCGGGGTCGGGCTTGGCCAACATGTCCGACTCGTAGACCCGAGCGAACCCTTCAATGGCCGACCCATCAAAACCGATGCCCTCGCTGAAGGCGCCCTCGAGTTCAGCGGGCGCGATTGCGACCGACTTGAGCACACCGAGCACATCGGTGAACCACAGGCGGACGAAGCGGATGTCGCGCTCCTCAATGGTGCGGAGCACGAATTCGGTCTGCTTATTCATGACCCCATCATTCACGCTCTTGGTTTCGTCCGTGTTACGGCGCGCTGAACTTCCACGCCGGCAGGTAGCGTGGGTCCGTGCCCCAACTACGACTGGCGCTCGCCCAGGTCAACCCCACCGTCGGTGACCTCAGCGGCAACTCAGAGCTCGTGATCGAACGTACCCATGAAGCAGCCCGTGCCGGCGCACACCTAGTGGCGTTCCCCGAGATGGTGCTCACGGGATACCCCATCGAGGACCTCGCCCTGCGGCGCTCGTTCCAACGCGCCTCTCGGGCCGCCATGGAAGCACTCGCTGCGCGCCTGGCTGACGAGGGACTCGGCGGAGTTCCGGTCGTCGTCGGCTATCTCGACCACATCGAGTCGATGGCCGATCGACTCGGTGTTCCTCGCGGAGCCCCCATCAACGCCGCTGCGGTGCTGCACGGAGGGCGGGCCGTCGCGCGCTACGCAAAACACCATCTTCCTAATTACGGCGTATTCGATGAATTCAGGTACTTCGTTCCCGGTAGCGATTTGACCATGCTGCGCATCCACGGCGTCGATGTCGCGCTCGCCATCTGCGAAGACCTCTGGCAAGACGGCGGACCCGTCGCAGCCATCAGTGCGAGTAGCGCTGGACTACTTCTTGTCATCAATGGTTCGCCCTACGAGGCCGACAAGGACGATGCCAGGCTCGCGCTGTGTGCCACGCGTGCCCGCGAGGCCGGGTGCACCCTCGCCTACGTCAACATGGTCGGAGGCCAAGACGAACTGGTCTTCGATGGAGATTCGCTCGTGGTCGATTCTGAGGGCACCCTCATCAGTCGCGCGCCACAATTCGACGAATCACTTCTCGTGGTCGATCTCGAGTTACCTCACGCCCAACACCGACTCACTCTTGCCGATGGTGCACCCATCGTGTCGGTGAGTCCGGTCGCGCTCCCGGCTTACGAACCAACTGCACCACTCGTCACCGAACGAACTGGAACCGACGAGGAAATCTACAGTGCCCTCGTCGTCGGACTTCGCGATTACGTTCACAAGAACAGATTCCGCTCGGTACTCCTCGGACTCTCAGGCGGAATCGACTCAGCGCTTGTTGCCGCTATCGCCTGCGACGCACTAGGGGCCGGCAACGTGTACGGAGTCTCGATGCCATCGGTTCACTCGTCCCAACACTCGCGTGACGATGCGTCCGATCTCGCCGAACGCACCGGATTGAATCTGCGCACCGTGCCGATCGCTGCAATGGTCGATGCCTTCGAGTCGAACATCGAACTCACCGGATTGGCAGCTGAAAACCTTCAAGCCCGCGTGCGTGGCATCACCTTGATGGGTATTTCCAATCAGGAAGGCCACTTGGTGCTGGCCACCGGCAACAAGAGTGAACTGGCCGTGGGTTACTCCACAATCTACGGCGACGCGGTGGGAGGCTATGCGCCCATCAAGGATGTCTCGAAGACGCGAGTCTGGTCGCTGTCACGCTGGCGCAACGAAGCAGCACTAGCGCGGAGCGAGGCAGCGCCCATTCCGCCCAACAGCATTGAGAAGCCGCCCAGCGCCGAACTGCGACCAGGGCAACTCGATACCGACTCACTTCCCGACTACGCAGTTCTCGACGATGTGCTCGACGAGTACGTCGAGCACGACCGCAGCGCGACTGAACTGATTGCTCAGGGCTTTGATCCTGAGTTGGTGAATCGGGTGCTCACCCTCACCGACGCCGCCGAGTACAAGCGCCGACAATATCCACCCGGTACCAAGATTTCATTCCGAGCATTCGGCCGCGATCGGCGACTGCCGATTACCAACAGATGGCGCGAACGCGCCGACGGTTGAGCTCAGCGAACGCCCACACCGCCGAGCACCGCATCGACGATGCTCGCCGCCGTCGTGTCGTCGACGCGACGCTGGCTCAGAGGAGTCATCATCGTCAAACTGATCATCGGCGAGGTGAAGAGCGACACGAGCAAGTCGAGGTCGATGTCATCGCGAACCTCGCCTTGTTCAACCCCATCACGCAACACCGCCCGCACTCGCTCGCGGCGCACCAGAACGACCCGTTCGTAGTAGATCTCGAAAAGGTCCGGGTTCAGATGTGCCTGGCTCAGTACTTGGGGAAGGCATCGGTCGGACCTGCCCTCGCCACTGCGTTCCCGGATTCCCTCGACGATTGCGATGAGCGCTTGGCGCACCGGAACTCCGGCGGGCGGTAAGGGCAAGTCGTCATTCAAGGTCGACAGTGCCTCGGCCAACAAGTCGTGAGATCCGTCGAAACGTCGGTAGATCGTGCTCTTCCCAACCCCAGCGCGTGCGGCCACGGCCTCGACCGTGAATCCAGACGCACCCACGTCAATGAGCACATCGAGAGCAGCCGCCACAATTGCCCGGTCGGCCTCTTCACTGCGAGGCCGACCGCGATGCGCTGCAGCGGGACACATTGTTAGACCTGCTCCCCCGATGGCTTCGCAGCAGCACCGAATTCGAGGGGCGTGTCGTCGATGTGCGCAAGGTGCTCAGGATCTTCATCGACCAAGTGCGCCTGGTGCAACGCATCAGGGTCACCGTCAGCCTCGATGCGACCGCCCGGTGCCGCGGCCACCGGGGAGGCGGCACTACTTCCCGAGTGCCACGACACTGCTTCGGCCTGAGCCGGAAGCCAGAGGATGTACACGAGCAAGGCAATCAGCAACATCGCGAGCGAGATGTAGGCCACCACATGCAGCGAGGGAATAAACGCATCGCTTCCTGCCTGACGCAGCGCATCGGCCTGCGCCGCCGTGATGGTGCCCTTGTCCTGAAGTGACTGAGCGATGTAGTAGGTCGCACCCACGCTGTCGGACAACGCAGTCTTCACTTGCTCGGGAAGCGCAATCCCTGACAATCGATCGGCAATCTTGTTGGAGTACAACGTGCCTTCGATCGAGGTGAGGATTGCCACACCAAGAACTGCTGCCAACTGGCGGACCGTGTTTTGAACGGCCGAACCAGAACCAGATCGTTGCGGCGGAGTAGCGAGCGTCATGCGCGTCGTTGAGGGCGCGATGACGTTACCCAATCCGGTACCGAAGATGAAACCGAAGAGCAGCAGGTACCACACCGGCGAGTCGACCTGAATCTGAGAGATCAGGAACATGGCGATGCAGGCAAGAATCAGACCTGTCGGAATTACTCGACGAGCACCGAAGCGCGCAACCATTTTCGCGCTTCGAGGAGCTGCAATGATCTGCCCCAATGCGAACGACAACGTGAGCGCTCCGGACTGCAATGGCGACCAGCCGCGCACATCTTGGTAGTAAAAGGCGAGGAAGACTAGGGAACCCGAAAGCGCTGCGAACGCCAGCGATACACCTGTCAACGGAACCGAGAATGATCGAATCTGGAACAGACTGAGGTCAAGCGACGGGTGATCGGTTCGGGATTCATAGACGACGAATCCCACCAACACCGCAATGCCCGCGATGATGAACGCGAAGGTGCTGGCCGCCGTCCATCCCGCCTTGCTCGCCTCTTGAATGCCGTACACCAGTGACAACATGCCGAGCACCGAAAGCACCAACCCCAGAGGATCAAGGCGACCCGGGTGTGGATTCTTCGACTCGGGCACTAGCTTCACGATGCCGATCAGACCCACGATGATGATGGGTACGTTGATCAAGAACACCGAACCAAAGTTGTTACCGAGCAAACTGTTGAACCATTCGGGGTGCTCAAGCAGAAAGCCACCGAGTAGCGGACCCAGTGCGACCGCACCACCCACGGCCGCCGCCCACGCACCAATAGCCTTGCCCCGCTCCTGTGGCGGGAAGATGACGGTAATGATCGACAGAGTGACCGGCAGTACAGATGCGCCACCAATTCCCATGAGAGCGCGGAAGGCAATGAGCTGCTCAGGTGTCTTGGCAAATGCACACAGCGCTGACGCCAACGC
>JAPLAU010000018.1 GCA_026393115.1 Actinomycetota bacterium | reverse complement strand
CTTGATCTCGCATACGCCGACTTTGCTGACGACGAGTATCAACTCGACATTGCCGCACTGTTGGCTCGTCATCCGCATGTGGTGGTGCAGCGCACATTGTCGAAGTCGTACGCGCTTGCGGGCCTGCGCGTGGGAGTGGCACTGGGGTCACCCGACCTCATCGAGGCCCTACGTTCGGTGCGTGCGCCGTTCAGCGTGAATGCCGTGGGCCTCGCGGCAACGCAGGCGGCATTGAGTGATCCGGCCTGGCGTGCGATGTCGATCGCGCGCGTGCGTGAACAGCGTGCGCGACTCGAACTCGAACTCGACGCTCTGGGCGTTGAGTACCTTGCGAGTCAGGCCAACTTCGTTCTTGTGCACGTCGATCACGCCAACATCGCCCCCGCTCTCGAACGGCGGGGAATCACGGTGCGCGACGGCGCCGATCTGGGAGTTCCGGGGTGGACTCGGGTCACCGTAGGCTGGGCGCCGATGATGGCTGACCTGCGACTTGCTTTGCGAGAGACTGTGCAATCACACGAACACACCACTGAGGGAGCAACATGAGCGCCACTCTTCCCATCCGCGTTATCGGTACGTGGGAGGACATGTCAGACGTCGAGCGTCATGCTGCCACCACGCGTGGCATCGACAAGATCTTCGACCCCGCATTGCAAGCTGGAATCCGCGAGCTCATCGAAGAGGTGCGTGTCGAAGGTGATGCTGCCGTTATTCGCGCTCTCGCAAAGTTCGATGGTGTCGACCTCAAGGGCCGCAGCCTGCGTGTGAGCGATGAGGAATACGACGCGGCCCGCGCCGGAATCTCGCCGGAACTGCTCGAAGCGATTCGCGACGGCATCGATCACGTGCGGCGCTTCAATGAGCAGATCTGCGCGCACGGTGACTGGAGTTTCGAGAGCGAGCCCGGCTTGATGGTGGGCGAGAGGGTTTCGCCGATCATCAGCGTGGGCCTCTTCGTTCCGAGCGGCAAGGCGTCGTACCCGTCGGTGTTGGTGCAACTCGGAACTCCCGCGGTTGTCGCCGGCGTGCAGAAGATCGTCGTCATCGTGCCGCCGGTTCCGGGTAGCGACGGTGACGTCGACCCGGCCGTACTCGTCGTTGCGCAGGAACTCGGACTGCAGGGATGCGTGTATCGCGCGAATGGTCCGGCCGGCATCGCGGCCGCCGCATTCGGAACCGAGACGGTTCCGCAGGTGCGCAAGATTGTCGGCCCGGGAAGTCCCGCGGTTGCTGCCGCGCAGATCGAGGTGCAGCGCTACGGAGTCGCGACGACCATGCTGCTTGGTCCGAGCGAGAGCTTGATCATTGCTGACGACTCGGCGAACCCGCGCTTCCTTGCTGCTGACCTGTTGAACGAAGCCGAGCACGGACCCGACTCGTCAAGTGTGCTCATTACTCCGAGCGTTGAGTTGCTGGCCGCAACGCAGATCGAAGTGGCGCGCCAACTCGAACAGCTTCCCGAACCGCGTCGTGCGTACGCCGCATCGTCGCTCGGAGTCAATGGCGGTGTGATTCTCACGCGCAGCCTCGAAGCCGCAACGGATGCTGCGAACGCGTACGCACCCGAGCACATGCAGATCGCAGTGCGCGATGAAGAAGCCACGCTGGCGCGCATGCAGCACGCGGGCGAGATCTTGCTCGGTCAGATGACCACGGTGTCGGCCGCGAACTTCGTCATCGGGTGCCCGGCGTCGTTGCCGACCAGTGGCTTCGCCCAGGTCAGCAGCGGCATCACTGCCGACACCTTCCGCAAGCGCACAGCCATTGCGCGCGCTGATGAGCGGGCACTGCGTCGCATGACCAACACGGTGCTGTCGTTCACCGAGCACGAAGGATTCCCCGCCCACGGTAATGCGATGTCGATTCGTCTCGAAGAGTCCTGAGTCGTCCGATGGCTTCGGTGCGTGCGCTTGAGGTGCGTGACTTAGTCGCGCGCGGTGAACGTGCGCAGGCAGCGGCATTGCTGACCGAGCCGATCGCTGATCTGGTGGGGCAGCCGGTGGTGGCAGTGCGCATCACCAGCGATGAGTACAGCCTCAATTCAGTGAGTGGTGTGGCCGATCTGGCCGACGGTTCCGACCGCTTCTTCAAGTTTCATGTGGAGGATGGCGAGGCCGACCACATCGGCGAGTACTACCGCGCGAATGTTCTCGCCGATGCGGGTCTTCCGGTTGACGTACCGTTGGCCGCGTCGACCGTGGCCGGCGAGCAACTGGTGTTGTACTCCACGCGCACTGACCGACGCATGGTTGATGTGTGTCTCGACCTCGAGCGGGCCGACGGCGACGAGGCGCGACTTCCGGATGAACTTGACGCGGCGCGACACGCTCTTGACCATGCCATCGGCGAAGTGATCGTCAGCACGCTGAGCACCTCGGACGACAGCGCCGGTGAACGTGCCGCATTGCACCAACTGTTCAGCCACCGGCTACACGAGCCCGACGGCACCTTTCCTGGTGGTCGATACCTGCGCTGGTACATCGCGCGGCCGCAGTGGGCGGAACTGTCGCATCGTCGCTGGGTGATTAATGGTGTGGCGTACGCCGAGACGCTCAGTGAACTTGTTCAGCGGGCCGTCGCTGACATTGATCCGGTCGCGATGGGTCGTGGCCCCGTGGTGACCGCTCACGGTGATGACCACAACGGCAATGTGTGGGTTGAGTCGAGTGGCGATTCGACGCGACTGTCGCTGTTTGACCCGGCGTTCGCGGGCGATGATCTACCTGCACTACTAGCGTTGGTGAAGCCCACCTTCCACAACGTGTTCGCTCACCCACTGTGGCTGTATCACCCCGCCGATGTTGATGCCGAGCGTCTGGTCGTCGTCGATGACGGAGTCTCTGTGCATATCGCGACGCCGCCCCTCGCGCCGCTGCGGCAGCAGCAGCTCGACAGTCTGGTAACTGAAGCGTGGATTCCGCTGTTGGTTGCGTTGCGTGATCGCGGCCTGCTCGATCTGGCATGGCGACGCATCGTGCGCAGTGCCTTGATGATGTGTCCGCTGCTGGTCACTGATCTGCTGTCAGACGCGCGAACCGCCGATGTGCAACTGCTTGGCCTGGGCATGACCGTCATGATGGGGTCGGAGCCGACGGAGTGGAGTGACCCCCTGTCGGAGGCGTTGGACGCCATGCAGGAGGCGGTGACCAGATGAAGGCCAGAGAGATCGGGCAGATTGTCAAAGTGCGTCGCCCCGAACTCGACCGTGGGCGCCGGCTGGTTGCCAATTGCCACGACATCAATGACCTACGCCGCTGGGCGAAGCGAGCCCTGCCGCGTGGAGTGTTCGATTACCTCGAAGGTGGAGCCGACGAGGAAACCACCACACGCGACAACATCAGTGCGTTCCGGCAGTGGCAGTTTCATCCGTCGGCCCTCGCCGATGTCGCGGGTGCTCACACCGACGTCGAGTTTCTCGGTCGCTCATTGCCGTTGCCACTGGCACTCGCACCTACCGGCTATTCGCGCATGATGCATCCACTCGGAGAAGTAGCGGTGGCACGAGCGGCTGCGGCCGCCGGTGTTCCGTACACGCTGTCGACTGTGGCCACCTCAAGTGTTGAAGACGTCGCAGCTGCCATGAAGTCGGCGAGTGACGATCCGATGCTGTGGATGCAGTTGTATCTGTTCCGCGATCGTGAGCAGAGCTGGCGATTGCTTGAGCGGGCCTGGGCTGCAGGCGCGTCGGTGCTTGAGTTCTCCGTCGACACGGCAGTGGCCGGGCGACGCGTGCGTGATCAACGCAACGGCTTCACCATTCCAACGAGCCTCACACCTCTCACGGTGTTGGAAATGGGTTTGCACCCGCGCTACTGGACGTCGATGGTGCGATCACCAGCTCTCGCGTTCGCCAACTTCCAAGGCGATGGCGATTCAACGATTGCCAGCATCACATCGCAGTTCGACTCCTCACTCACGTGGGATGACGTGCGCGCGGTGCGCGACAAGTGGCCAGGTCGCCTGTCAGTCAAGGGCCCGCTGTCGCCTGATGATGCGCGACGAGCCCTTGATGCAGGCGTCGACATTGTGCACCTGTCGAATCATGGCGGTAGGCAACTCGACCGCTGTGTTCCGACCATCGACCTCGTTGCCCCCGTGCGCGAGGCGATCGGAAGCGCGCCGCTCATCATCGACTCGGGTGTGCGCCACGGAATGGACATTGCGATTGCGATCGCACTCGGCGCTGATCTGGTTGCCGTGGGCAGGCCGTATCTTTACGGCCTCGCCGCAGCGGGCGAGGTGGGAGTAACTCACTCGATTTCACTGCTGCAGAGTCAGTTGCTACGCACGCTTCAGCTGGTGGGCGTCACGTCAGTAGCCGAACTCCGTGAACGCGGATCGGAATTAGTGCGACGAGCAGAGGGACGAATCGATGACTGACACTCGCAGGCGTGTGTTGATTTCCGGTGCCACCAGTGGCATTGGTCGTGCGGCCGCCGAGCGACTGTCGAAGACAGATCTTGTGTGGGTGCTCGGCTCGTCGGATGAGTCGGCATCACGTGCCGCCGAAGAGATGGGCGCGGCGGGCTGGTCGGGTGCCGACGTTTCCGATCGCGCCGCTGTTGATCGTGCGGTCGATCAAGCGGTCGGAGCACTGGGTGGCCTGGATGCGCTGTTTATCAACGCGGGAATCGACGGTGAGGGTGTACTCGCGGTCGAACTCGATCCTGACTTCTTCCGTCGCGTTCTTGATGTGAACGTCATCGGAGCGTTCAACCTCGCCCAGGCAGCACTGCCGCATCTTTCGCGGCCGGGAACTCTGCTGTTCAACTCATCGGTGAACGCGGTGCGCCCCGAGGCTCACTTCCTTGACTACAACGCGAGTAAGGCCGCCGTCGTCGCCATGGTGAAGACGATGGCGCTTGAACTCGCGGCCGAGGGTGTCACCGTGTTGTCGATTGCGCCGGGATACTTCCCCTCACGCATGACTAGCCCGTACTTGGAAGACCCCGAAATTCGTGAGGAACTGCTCGGGCTCATTCCGGCCAAGCGCTTTGGCGAACTGACGGAAGTGGCCGAAGTGGTCGACTTCTTACTCAGCCCAGCCGCCCGATTCATGCATGGCGCGGTCGTCACTCTCGATGGTGGCCGCAACATTTAGTTGCCTGCTTTCGACTCTCCAATGAGGCCACTTCGAAATATGCGGTTTTCAACCTATGTGTCACACAAGTCCGCCATTTACTGAATAGACACTCAATTTCCGCAGCGTTTAAACTCTGGCCTCATTGCGCGGTGAGCAAGACTCAAGCACACTCGCGATGATAATTTCGCGGAGTGGCACATGGTGCTCACACTGAGCATTGAGGAGTCCCGATGAACACCTTCGTTCGAGGTTGGTGCATGGGTATTGCTGGCGGCATCTTTCTGATGCTCGTGCTTTCGAAGATCCCGGCACTCTCATCGGGAGCCACACTTTCCGACTGGATCACAGTGATCGCGGGCACGATCGTCGTGATCGCGTCTGTGGCCGCAGTAATTCAAGCGACCCGGCAGGAAAAGTCCACTTCCTGATCGCAGGTAGTGTCAGTGCACATGGAGCGCACTGCACTTGTCGTCGGAGTCACCGGCATCGTCGGTTCAAGCATCGCGCGCACTTTGGTCGCTGACGGTTGGAATGTTGTCGGGCTGTCTCGCCGGCCAACCGTCACAATTGCGGGCGTCACGCACGTGGCGGCGGATGCACTCGACCTCGCCTCCCTTGAGGCCGCGATGGCCGACAGAAACATCACACACCTCTTCTTCGCAACGTGGTCGATGCAGCCCACCGAAGCCGAGAACTGCGCCATCAACGGCGCGATGCTGCGCAATACGCTCGAGGCCGCGAAACGCACGAGTCGCCTGCAGCACGTCGTACTCATCACCGGGCTCAAGCACTATCTCGGTCCGTTTGAGTCGTACGCCAAGAAGCCTGCAGACACTCCCTTCCGAGAATCTCAGGCGCGACTTCCGTTCCAGAACTTCTACTACGACCAAGAAGACATCCTCTTCGCTGCTGCCGACGACCAAGGTTTCACCTGGTCGGTGCATCGGCCGTCGACGGTCATTGGTTACGCACTGGGCAACGTGATGAATATGGGAGTCACGTTGGCGGTGTACGGAAGTATCTGTCGCGCAACGGGTCAGCCGTTCGTCTTCCCGGGAAGTCCGGAGCAGTACAACTCGTTAACCGATGTCACAGACTCACGACTGCTCGCGCGCCACGCACTGTGGTCGGCGACTGATCCTGCTGCGGCCAATGAGGCGTTCAACTCGGTGAACGGTGATGTGTTTCGGTGGCGACAGATGTGGCTGACGGTCGCAGATGCTCTCGGAGTTGAGGCGGCCGAGTACCCAGGCCACCCGACTCCGCTGGAAGGGCGCATGGGTGATGCCGATGAGGTGTGGGCGCAGTTGGTGTCGCGCTACGGTTTGGTCGATTACCGGGCGACGGATCTGGCCTCGTGGTGGCACACCGATGCCGATCTGGGTCGGCAACTTGAGACCGTCGCCGATATGACAAAGAGTCGCGCGTTCGGCTTCCTTGAGTACCAGGACTCGCGTCAGTCGTTCACCGATCTGTTCGATCAGTTGCGCAGCGAGAAAATCATTCCGACTTTGTAATCGGAAGAATCGTGACGCGGTGTCCTAGTGGCTCGCCTGTGACGAGAGCGCCTAGGTGTCAGCAGCAGGTGCAGAGGGCTAGCCACTACGTAGGCCGCGGGTCTGCAGAAACTCATCGATGACCTCTCGAATATCCGCGCGAATCATGTCGTCACCCCAGACGGTCTGGCAGATATCCCACACTTGAGCGGTGTGGGTGAGCCTGAGCACGTCACACAGCACGCCGATGTCTTCGAGGTCACGCGGCCCTCGCCCGGCCCGTGCCTTCATTGCGAGCAGATGCTCGGCTGACGCGACCTGAACGCACAGACCGGTCACCGCAAACAATTCCCATCGACGTGAGTCGGCGACGCGCGGCAGTAGGGGAACCACCGCGTCGTTGAGCCAGCCTGGCGGCAGGTCGCCGCGTTCGGCTGCCATCTCACGTGCCACCTCGTCGATGGCTTCGGCCGGAATGAGCACGGCGTCAATGTCTCGAGTGACGACGCGCCTGTCGTAGCCAAGGAGCATCGCGGCGCCCCCGACGATGTAGATCTCTGCTTCACGCTGACGGGCGTTGAGTCGCTCGCCAAGTTCAGTGAGCAACACGATGATCTCCTCGGCCGTCGTGAACATCAGACCGATTCCAGGGTTGCTCGGTCGAGGTAGATGCCGCGTGCGCGCAGTGCGGGGATTCCGTTGGCCAGTGCTCGACTGCGTGCCTTGGGCGCGTCACTTCCGACACCAACCCACCAAGGGCAGACAAGGTGCAGACGGTTGTCGCGTGTCCAGGCAGGTACACGTGCCATGCGTGTCTGACGGCACCAATGAACGGTGATGCCAGCGAGTAGGCAGTCGATGTCGGTGTAGCCCGTTGGCGTGGGTTGAGTCAGAAACAGGGCACGGTCGGCCTCTGCCTCCAGCGCGTTGAACGCGTCATTCATCGCAACGATTTCACGAATCACGGCGAGGTCGCGGTCGATGCCGCTGAGCGGCTTGATGCTGCGGGCGAGCTCGATGGCATGGGATGGAACCGTGCCAGCCCACGTTCCGCGGTGCGCGGTGTTAACTTCGAGGTTGTAGAGCGCATCGAGCCGAGCAGTGACGATATGACCTGCTTCGAGTGTTCCGGTCTCGTACGCGCTGACGTTGGATTGGCGAGTACCGAGGAGAAACGCGGCGTGCGCCTGAGAGAACCCGAGCCGTTCGCGTTGGACGCGGGGCGATTGCATGAGTCAACTATATAGCGTGCACGCAGCGATATATATCGCGAGATCGGACCAGTGAAAAACCTGAAATAACCCCCGGAGCTACCGCTGCCGGTAAAATCGCCACATGATTCTTGTGACCGCAGCGTCAGGCATGTTCGGGTCGGCCGTTGTGCGCGGATTGAGCGCAGCCGGAGTACCGGTGCGTGCGACAGCGCGTGACCTCGGCAGTTTGCAGTCTCTCGCCGGTCCAGGAGTCGAACTGGTGGCTGCCGACATGGACGACCCAGCTGCCCTCGACCCGCTCATGGAAGGCATTAGCCGGGTCCTTGTCAACGCCCCCATGGACAAGGAGAAGGAGAAGCGTGAACGCGCTGTGATCGATGCGATGGTGCGCGCGGGAAACGACGCGCAAATCGTGCTGCTCACGGGCGGAGTACAGCACGATGACGCTCTCGGAGATGCGGGCCGTGCCATCGAGGCTGCGATGCGCGACTCGGGACTTCCGTGGGCCATCGTCGGTCCGCAGACCGTCATGGAGTCGAACTTCTATCCGTGGCGACCTGCAATTCAGAACGCGAATGCGATCATCGCGTGCTGTGGCGACGCCAAGATCGGCTTCGTTGCCCTACAGGATGTCGCTGACGCTTTCGTTGCGGTACTCACTCAGTCAGTGGAACAAAATGAGGGGCGCGAGTACATCATCACCGGACCGGAAGCAGTCACCTGGAGCGATGCTGCCGAGTCTGCAACTCGCGCGCTAGGTCGACCGATCGCCTTCGACGACATGAGCCGCGACGACTTCCGAGCGATGATGATTAGTTGGGGCGCCTTCACCGACGACACCGTCGACATCGGCATCATGTTTCACCAAGACGCTTTCCGCGAAGGCAAAGCCGCTCGCGTCACCGACGACTTCACCACACTCACCGGTCGGCCGGGTACGACAGTCGATCAGTGGTGGCAGCAGAACGCCCAGCACTTCCTCACGCCACTCAAGGAAGGCGAGCGCTTCTAGTAGCTCAGATTCCTTGCACGAACTGCAGCTGCACCGGTGCGCTCGCACCCGACCCGTTAATCGCGCGGATTTGAATTCGGATAGATAGACCGGCGGGTAGTCCGGTGTCGGTCGCGTACCTCTTCGTTCCTTCAGTGCCCCACGCGCCGAATGCCGTCCATGCCGCACCATCGAAGTAGCAGCCGCGGCTCTCGTAGCGAATGACCGCGCCACTGCCCAGTGAGGCCGGCGCGGACCACGTCACCTTGACGTTGCCGACGGATGGGAAACTGGCCGCCATGGCGCGCACCGATGTGGTGGTTCCGACAATCGTTGTCGATGACTTGGCTGAGGCCACACTCGTGCCGATGGCATTGCGCGCTCGCACTGTGAACCGGTACCCCACTCGGTTGGCGAGGCCGGTCACGGTGCAACTACGAGCACCGGTGGTGACACACGTGCGACCTCCCGGGGAGGCAGTCACGGTGTAGCGGCTAATCGCGACTCCTCCGGTGCTTGCGGGAGCGGTCCACGACACCACGGCCGACTTGTTGCGCGGGCTCACTTTCACGCTGCGGGGAGCGCTGGGCGCTGACTTCCCGGTCACACGGAGGGCAACGGCCGACACAAGCGGATTAGTGCTCACGTGAATGGGATTAACGATGGCTGTTGAGGTCATCTGGATGCAAACCCCGGTAACGATCACTTCCGATTTGGAGCAGTCGGCGGTAATGCTGGCGGAGAAGGCTTTGGTCGCCACCACCCTGATGAAGAAGTGGGCGATCTCGCCCTTCATCAGGTAGACCGGGGTAAACCGAAGGTTGGTGCCCTCCTTCGCGGGACGCGCACATTCGCCTGTCGCCGTCGAGCGGGTGACGTTGCTCGAGGTATCGGTGATGTAGCACCTGAAATCTGCCGCCGTCGAGATTGCGAGTTGCACTCCTGAGGGCAGCAGCAACCGCATTTGGTAGTGGTCGTTCAGGGTGACGGGCGAGACGATGGAGGTGGACAGGTGGATGAGGAAGCTCTCGCCCACCTTCGGCGGAACCGTGGTGACCCCCGACGGAGTGCGATAGTCAATGCGCGCCATCTTCATGATGTAAGTGGAGTTGTAGGGGTAACTTCCAATGACGTACTGGTCGAATCCGACCTTGCCCTTGACCCACTGCGTTTCGTTGATCACCGGTGCGGCCTGGGCCGGTGCGCTCACCACCGACAGTCCGAGCAGCAGCGACGCAATGACACACGCGCGCAGGGCGAGTGGCACTGGGATATTCCGCAGGAATTGCGTGAATCGCGTGAACATCCCAGGCCTCGTTTCGTCGTCGACTCTCGTTGGGACAGTCTGTCATCAGTCGCGCTTCAGGACTGTCACACGGATGACATTCATTCACGAGAGGCGGTCGTGTCAATGCGCTCGACGATGTAGTCGGTCACTTCGCGCGCAACCGTGAAGATTCCAGTGCCGAGTGTCTGATTCTGCGCATCCCAGCTGTAGATCACTCGCGCGTAGTTGCCGGTCGCAAGTAGTGACTCAAGGCAGGCGATTGCGTCGTCAATGGCGGCGCGCGACGACTCGTCCAGCGCGCTGTACCCGCCGAATTCGCCTGTCGGAATCCCCGTCGCCCGCGGTGGCGTCTGACATTGGTAGGGCCGGATGGTCGCGTTGCCCCCGCCGGGGAAGCAGCGGTGGTCGGTGCCCTGGCTCTCCTGGTGTTCGTAGAACTGACTCTGGTTGTCATTGAAGATGAACAGCGCGTCGGCGTACTCAGGCTGCTCGATCATCCAGCGAAAGTCGCCGACCTGGTTGACGCCTGTGAACTCTGACCTCACGGTGAGAACCATGCGGCAATGGTGCCAGACGTCAGACCTTGACGGCGATTCGTTCGCGGGCCGCTTGCTCGCTGGGCGACTGAGTACCGAGCGCCACACGTAAACCCGCATACATCGCGCGAACGACCGGGTCGACTACTGCGTGCGGTAATGCCTTCAGGCCGAGCAGGGCGCGCTGATCGGCAGGCATCGTCGTAACGGCGGCAGCAAGCAGTCCCTGATACGCGGGGCGCGTGGCAATCGGAAGCGGTGGGTTGCGTAGGAAGCGTAAGACTTCGCGACTGTCGCCGGTGACCGCGAGCTCAGGGCCAAACGACGCAATTTGGTCGCGCAGCTCGGCCACGCTCTCAGGCGGGTCGGGAAGACCGAGCATCTTCGCCGTCACACCCCACTCGAGCACATACTGATCGGGTCCGCCAGGAATGGCAGTGCTGCCGAATCTTTGGTGTGCCGAGAGGAACGAGTCAGTGAACGCGACGTGCACCCAGCGCAAGAGGTGGGGGTCGGAAGCGCTGTAGTCAGTGGCGTTGCCGCTGACCGGATCGTTGTAGGTACCGCGTACTCGCTTGTGCATGCCCCGCACGCGCGCGGTCTCGCGCTCGGCCAACGCGGTGTCGCCAAAGGTGAGAGTGACGAGCCAGCGAGTTGTTCCGCGCAGGCGATCGATGGGAGCGTGTTGATAGCGCGAGTGCTGTTGAACACCGGCCAGAGCGCCGGGCTGCAGGGTCTGCATCAGAAGGGCACGCACTCCGCCGACGAGGGTGGCGAGATCACCGTGCACGGCCCACGCCGCCGAGCCAGGCCCGAACAGGCCCTCGTCGCTGCCTTCACCAATTGCTTGAATCCAATCGGGTCGCCCATCGGGCTCGCCCGAGAGTAAGGTGCGAAATCCTTCGCCGAGCCTGTTCTTCATATCTCCAGTATCGAAGGAGTCAGCGAATCCCGCCTGTTCAGTTTCCGGACTTCCACTGACGGAACGTGAGGTTGATGCGTGGTTGAGTCACGCGGGCTCGCTTGGGTACCGAGTGCGACCAGTCGAGTTGCGAACGCCCCGACATTACGAGCACGTCCCCGTGGCCGAGTGCGATGACGTGACGTTCACCAGTGATGTCGTGCTTGATGGCGAAGTCACGCGTGGCACCGAGGTTCACCGAGGCGATGACCGGTCGCGCGCCGAATTCCGGTTCGTCGTCGCGATGAGCGCCCATGCTGTCGCTGCCGTCGCGGTAGAGGTTGGCGAGTACTGAGTTGAACTCGACCCCGGCCGCACGAGTGGCCTGCGCACGTATCTCGTTGAGTTCGGTGGTCCATTCATGAACTGGTTCGATGCCGCCGGAGTAGCGGAAGGGTTCGGGTCCGACCCAGTACGTCAGTCGCGGGGTCATGACGTGGCGGCCGCCGATGACGAGGGGTCGCTGCGCCCAGGCGAGTGTGGCTGTGAGAGCAGCGAGCAAGCGATCGGCGTCGTGGGAAGCCAGCCACTGGTGATGGTGACGGAAGCCAGCGGGGAGCGACGGTTGATCTTCAAGGTCGAACAGCGACTCCACAACGCCACGGTAGTGGAGGTCGTGAACACTGCCTACCCGAGATCGGGCACTGACACCACGTCGTACGGAAGTTGATAGATCGACTCGAGTGCCAGCGGCAGTGCGAGAATGCCGGTGCCTTGGGCGTATCCAAGGTGGTACTCGGTCGCGCGGCGACTCGGGTCGGCTTCCATCTCTTGTGCGAGGAACGCGTCGAGTTCAGACATCGTGGCCTGCATCACTTCCGGGTAGTGCCACGATACTCGTAGGCCCTCAAGAGTGACGGCACGCTGGTGTGCGCGACTCGGTCGCATGAACTCACGGAACATCACCGCGTCGGCAATACCCCACCCATGCGTGGCCCGAATGATGTCGTTGGCCTCAGTGTTCGCGCGAACTCCAATGGCCACCTGACGAGCGATTGCGTCGCGGAAGAGCTCCAACTTGCTGCTGTAGCGGGCGAACAGTGCGCCTTCGGAGACGCCGGCACGACGTGCGATTGACTCCGTGCGGGTTCCATCGAAGCCGTTGGTGCCAACGAGGTCGAGCGCCGATTGCAGCAAAGCGTCGGTTGTTGAGTCACCGGTACCGAATGGAACGTCACGATCGAGGTGCGGCATGCGCGAACTGGGCAGTCGTGCGGGTTTGGTGGGCGCGGCGAGAACCGGGATCAAGAGTTGGGCTTCGACAGCCATGTCGTACGACTCGATACCGGGTCGTCGACCGAAGAGCACCAGACCGAGAGTGGCACCCAGGATGTAGGCCCGCTGAGCCGCGAGAGTTCGTGTCACACGGCGTCCGTCCGGAACGCACCACTGTTGCAGTGCGTCGCCGAGTGTCTGGAGTAGCGCAGTCTTCATTGGCACATCAAATTGTGCGACCAGCATGAGTTCAGATCCAGCGAGCAACACCTGTCCGGGGCGCGCTGCCTCGTTGAGTACCTCGCCGAGTGCGGCAGCATCCGCGTCGCCGTCGAGCAGACCTGCAGTCAGCAGTGACCGTTCGAACAGGTTGTGGAATGCCGGCCATGCGCGCTCGGTCCATGCGGCGGCCATCAGGTGGGAGGGGTCGCCGAAACGAGACTGCAACGTGCGTCGCGACAGTCCTGCTCGTTCGCTGACCGCGAGAAACGACAGCGCGGCCCATCCGTCGGTCGCGGCAATCTCGACGGTTGCGTCGAGCAACGCTTCGTTGTTGCGCAGTGATCGCGGCGAACTGCGGCGTCCGGATCGGGGCGCTTGGTCGTCGAAGCTCACAGGCTGACGCTATCGCTCAACTCGCTGTAGCTCTCCCCCGACTCGGCGTGGGGCTGCTCGCCTTGACAACAAAATAAAGCACCGTGTGCTTTTGATCGCTAGGCTGTGGTACTCACTTGGAGTAGGGACGAGATGGCAGACAAAGTGCATGCGGCAGAACGCACGCGGCAGGCGATTGCCGCTGCCGAAAACGGCGACCTCACCGACGCGCGCACCCTCCTCGCCGAAGCGCTTGCGCTCGATCCTGAATACACCCTCGCGTGGCTCTGGTTTGCGGCCGTTGCTGAGGATCCTGGCGAAGAGAAGTTCTGCCTCGAGCAGGTTCGCGACCTCGATCCCCAGCATCGAGCGTCACCCTCTCTCGCGCGCCTGCGCAGCGAGACTTCCGAATGTCCGCCTGAACTGTCACGCATCATCGACCCACCACCCCCCGACAACATCCTTGGATACGCCGATGAGATTCGTGCCGTTCGTCGGCGCAAGTTCTTCAAGCGCACCTTAGCCACCGTGCTGGTGTTGGCGCTGCTCGCTGGTGTCATCGGTTTGCTAATTAGTAGTCGCAAACGCGAGGTGTATCTCGCGGTCGTCGTTGGCAACAACGACGCGGGCCAACTCGGTGGACAGGAAGTTCTTGCCGCGGCCCAAGCGGCCGCTGACACGTGGAACGCCAACGCGTCAGCAGACCGTCAATTGAAGCTCGTGACCTTCAACGACGAGTCGAACCCGGCGAAGGCAGTGGAAATTGCGCAGCAGATTGTCGCCGACGGTCGGTATATGGGCGTCATCGGACATATGCGCTCCACCACGTCACTAGCTGCGGCACCGATCTACAAGGCGGCAGGTATTCCAGCCATCACCCCGACTGCAACCGCTGACGCTGTGACAGCCGGCGACCCCTGGTACTTCCGCACCGTGTTCGATAACACGCAGCAGTCCGAGGGAATTGCGATCTACGCGCACTCGATTCTCAAGAACAACACGGCGATCATCGTTTCCACCGATGACCCCTACGGAATCTCACTTCGTGAAGGATTCAATCGATCATTCTCCAAACTCGGAACCGTGCAGGCCGACATCGTGGTGTCAGCGGACCCGGCGAAGCAGCAGACCGAACTCGTCGCGGCCGCCGACACCATCGCCAAGATTCCGAACCCGGGGGTGATCGCACTCTTCTCGGTCGATCCGGCCTCGAGCGTTCTTGGCGTTGAACTCGCGAAGCGCAACGTTCCGGTGCGCATCGTGGGCTCGGACGCGCTCGGTAGCCAAGAGTTCTTTGGTGGTTTGTACAAGGGCGGCCCTGCCGCAGTGAATGACTCGTACGCGGCAAGCCCTCTTACCGAGGGCACGTTGTCGGGCCAGGCCGTCACCTTCTACGACGAGTTCGCTCGCACACTGGGACGTCGACCGAGTTGGGTTGCCGGCGTCACGTACGACGCGGTGGATGCGTTTGTTGAAGCGATGCGACGGGGCGATGTGACATGGAGTACGACCGACCTCGCTGACGATCGTCGGAAGGTGCGAGACGTGCTTGATTCTGCGCGCTCAGTTGAAACGGCGCTACCCGTGCTCACGGGCAGCCTGTACTTCGGGCAGGGAAACGCGGCTGTGCGGCCGGTGGCATTTGCTGATGGTCGAGTAACACCTGCAGGTGTCGAGGTGAAGTCCGCGGTGTATCAGTTGGCGCCCTATTCACCGATCGTTGGCCAGACTGTTGAGCAGGAAGTTGCCGCGGGCACCGTGGTGCAGGAATTGGGCCACACGTACACGGTGCAGCGCGTGGTGACGACCGGCTACAACATCAACGAAATCCAGGAACTCGACCTTGCCACGCAGGCTTTCACGGTCGACTTCTTCATCTGGTTTAAGTTCCGCGGTTCTAGGGATGGTCCAAGCGACGTCATCTTCCCGAATGCGGTTGATCCGGCACTCGGACTCGGTGATCTGCAACGAAGTAGCACAGTTGATGGTGAGAACTACGAGTTGTATCGCGTGCACGGTGCATTCCGAGCGCCGATGCAGTTCACCAACTTCCCATTCGATGTGCAGACGCTGCCCATCGTGGTGCAGAACAAGTCGCGGCCGTCAGGACAGATGACTTACATCCCCGATCCCGACAACCTCGCTCAATCACAACAGTCGCGGCTGCAGAGTGGAACTGATGCCAACGCAACGATTGACCAGGTACCGAACTGGCAAGCCGACAGTGTGAGCTTCTTCCCGGCCAGTGTGGGTAACAGCGGCTTCCTGGGAGATCCGAGTGTGGTCGCGGGGTCGCAGGGCATCACCTATTCGCAGATGACTACCACCACCGCGGTATCGCGCGACGTGTTGTCGTTCCTGATTAAGAACTTGCTGCCGTTGGTGTTGCTGGTGATCGTGACGTACGTCGCCCTCTGGTATCCGTTCGAAGATGCCAACACGCGCATCTCCTTCGGGGTTACCGGAATCCTTACTGGTGCCGTTCTACTGCAGGGAGTAACGGCGTCACTACCTTCCGTCGATTACACCGTGGCGATTGAGTGGGCCTTCTACGCCTTCATCGTGCTGTCGGGGTTCCTTGTTCTTGGTTCGTTGTTTGGACAGAAACTCATCGAACGTCGACAACTTTCGCGCGCTCGATCGCTTGATCGCTTTCTGCGTATTGGTTATCCGGTCTTCGTGCTAGGAATCGCCGCCGGATACTTCTTTCTCTTTTAGGGCCGCGGCGCGTTCAGCGCGCATGAAAGGCACACTGTGCTTTATGTTGATTTCACCCTGATGATCCCCGAATGTCGACCTCGAAAGGCGCACTTCCATGAACACGATGACTCGCAAGTTGGCGGCGGAAGCTGTCGGTACGTTCCTGCTCGTGTTCTTGGCGGTGGGTGCCGCTGTGTTCGGCATCGCGGCCAAGATTGGTAAGGACGACGGACCTCTGACGACGGCTAACGAATTGGCACCGGCGAGTGGAACCCTCGGCATTGCCCTCGCGTTCGGTGTGGTGCTGCTGGGTCTGGCCTACGCGTTCGGGCCTGTCTCGGGCACACACGTCAACCCGGCTGTCACTCTGGCCATGTTGCTCGGCCGCAGGATGCCGCCAAAGGAAGCAGTGGGCTACTGGATCGCCCAGTTCGTCGGCGCCATCCTTGGTGGGGCTGTGCTGAAGTTGTTCGTCACTTCATTCGGCGCCACCGACTACACCGGTGGACTCGGCACCAACTCCTACGACAACGGATCCATCAATATGGCCGGCGCATTCGTACTTGAGGTGTTGCTCACCGGCGCCTTCATTCTGGTCATTCTGCTTGTGACTGAGCGCGTTGCTGCTCCTGGCTTTGCCGGTGTTGCCATCGGTCTCACTCTTGCCGCAGTTCACCTCGTCGGTATTCCGCTCGATGGCACGTCGGTCAACCCTGCTCGTTCACTCGGCCCGGCACTCTTCGCCGGTGGTGATGCGCTTGGTCAGGTGTGGCTGTTCATCCTTGCCCCGCTGGTCGGTGCTGTTCTCGCTGTGGGTGTGTGGAAGCTGACGCGCACTGACGCGCCCGAGGAAGTAGAACTCGTCGCCGGTTCCGAGCGCGAATAGCAGGTCGGGCTTCATGTCATGGTCTGCTGCTGAAGGTGCGGCACAGCGGAGGCACAGCCAGTTCCGTCTGATACTTCGGGCGATTCCGGTTGCATTGTTGATCTTGTTGTTGCGCTACGTGGTTCATAACACCCTTGATATGAATGGCATCGTCACGTTTAGCGATGCAGGGGCGGTTATCACCGGTGCAACGATCATCGTGGGCCTGATGCTTGCGGGCGTGATCGCCGACTACAAGGAGTCGGAGAAACTGCCAGCCGTTGTCGGTGGATCGCTGCTCGCACTTGATGGACTCGCGGTGTCAGGGTTGAGCGTGAAGGACATCGATGGTTCATGGGTTCGACCACGCGTGGCTGAGATCGCCGCGACAGTTCGCGGGTGGCTGCATGGGCGTGTCTCCGATGATCAAATGTGGGTGGCGCAAGCGGCCGTTGCACCATTGATTGTCGATGCCGAGAAGGCGGGAGTTCCGTCTCACTACGTAGGACGGCTGTTGGTATCAAGTTCGGAATTGTCGAACGCACTGTCTCGCATTCAGACGATTCGCAACACCAGTTTCATCCGAGCTGGGTACGTGTTGATGGTGCTGCTTGTCTTCATCGTGTTGGCGCTACTTGTCATCATCGACTTCACCTCACCGATCATGCGCTGGGTGGTGCCGGGGGTTCTGGCACTGGCGTACACGTACCTGATCTTGTTGGTGCGCGACATCGACAATCCGTTCTCAGGTGCTGCCTGTGTTGATCTGACTCCCGTAGACGCGGCCGCTGACGCGTTGTCGCAGTAATTGCCCCGCGTCAGCCATTCGGGGTATCTACGCGATGCCGGCCCATTCGTCGCTTACGATCGTTGCAAGTGCGAACGGGGGTAACGGTGAGAACGAGAACACTGTTAGCGGCAGCAGTCGGCATTTCCATCGCTGCCACTGCCGTCATTCCCAGTGCCACTGCACAGGTGATCGCCCCGGTCGGTGTTGTGCCCGCGGCTGTGGTCAACCACGTTCCCCCACTGATCGGTGGAACCGTGTGGCATCCGTCGAACGTGCGGGTGAAGGGGCGGCACGTTGTTTACCGCGCGCTCATCAAGAATGGCACGGTCGCACTGATGTGGATGGACGCCAGTCTGCTGAAGTTCCGATTGATTCCGGGCCCGATGGAACCCGAAGGCAGCCCTATGCGGGCGATCGACCGTCGTCCCTCGACGTGGGTACCGCACATGGCGGCGGCGTTCAACGGTGGATTTCGTCTCGGCGACGGAGCGGGTGGCTACTTCTACAACGGTACGACGGTGCAGAGAATGCGCAGCGGCTATGCGGCACTTGTCGTGACGAAGGCCGGTCAACTGAAAGTTCAGGTCTGGGGCCGCGACTTGAAAACGACGGCGGGTGCGATGGCCATTCGACAGAATCTTCCGCCGTTGGTGTGGAAGGGCAAAGCGATGACCAAATCAACCGACAATGAGGCCACGTGGGGTGAGGCCGACAAAGGGCTGTGGAAGTCGATCCGCTCGGCCGCCGGAGTCTTGGCAGACGGTTCGATCGTGTATGTCTACGGCTACAACGTGAGGCCATCGGTGATGGCCGCAGCGATGGTTGCCGCGCATGTTCAGACCGCTGTGATGCTCGACATGAACCAGTCGTGGCCGATGGGCTTCTATTACAACTCGCCGGTGAGGTCCAACCCGCCAGTGGGCCATCGAGTGCATCCTGGGGTCTACCGCGAACCCGACTCCTACTACTACCAATTCAAGAAAGATTTCGTCGTCGCACTGACTCCCTAACGCCCCCACCTTCCCCCCACCTTCCCCCCAACGCCCCCCACCTTCCCCCTAACTTCCGCATCGGGGGCACCCAAGCGCGCACCTAGCGCGTTTCGGCGCCCCAGTATGTAGCCTGACCCCATGGTTAACTACGCGGCGTTGCGCAACGATTCCTCGTCCCTTCTCGGCACGCCCGTCACAGTTGCGGGATTGTTCGTCATCGATATCGGCGTGGTGAAACCGATGGCAGGGGGAGTTGCCGGTGCCATGGCCGGTGACGCGGCCCTGGGGGCGCTCGGAGTCGACAGCGCGCTGGCCTCCGGATTGGTGGAGGGAGTCGGCTTCGTGGGGGCCAAGCACGCGGTCTATCAGGGCTCGGCCGATGCCGCGGGCGTGACTCCGGTGATGGTGTTGGCGGTCACCGCCGACGAGATCGTGCTGATGGATTGGCAGGGAAACGTGCGCTCAGGCACTGGGCCGACCACCGTTTTCGCCCGCTTTCCCCGTGCCACGTCGACCATCACGAGCACCAAGACCGGACCCACGCGTCGCATTGTTCTCGCGGAGAGTGACATTGAGGCCAAGATCCAATGCAACATCGGCTGGTTAGCTCCTGGAAAGAAGGAAATGCGAGCTGTTCTCGCCGCGCTGGGGGTCGAGTGAACAGTGTGGGAATATGCCGTTTCGACCCGACATCAACCGGATCGCTCAACTAGCATTTTGGACACGCCACAACCGTGCGTTCAATCCTTGAGGGAGTCCCATATGTCCGAGTACGCCGACGACATCGCCACGTACGTCAGCCCGGTTAACGAAGAAGCGGTCACCGCGATCGTCAAGTACTGCGGTATCGCCCTACGCGGCGCTGACTCATCGCTCGTCTCCGCCACCGACCCCACCGAACTTGCTACGGTGCGTGACGGTTTCGCCGCCAAAGCTTTGGGCCTCACGCCCGAGGAAGCCGACGCCGGCATCGCCACCGTCGTCGAGCAGATGAAGGGCGTCAACCGTAAGCACCGCGTGACGTTCTACTACCTGCTGGCAACGGCCACGGGCACCATGGGCAAGCTCGCCTGAGCGAGATCCAGTCGCTGAACGGCGGCGTTGACGAGTCTTCGTCAGCGCCGCCGTTTTCATGCTGTGACGCGCGCCACAGGTTCTCCCTTGCGCGCCCGAGGTACTGACGTTTGGCCCTCACGATCGGGCCTCTCGTCGTCCTAGGTTGGAGGGATGTGGGCCTGCATCGACGCCAATGAAGCCGCCGCGATCATCGCTTACCGTCTCAGTGACGTGTGCGCGATCTATCCCATTACACCGGCCTCCCCCATGGGCGAGTCGGTTGACGCGTGGAGCGCGGATGGTCGCCCCAATCTCTGGGGAACTGTGCCACTGGTCATCCAAATGCAGTCGGAAGGGGGCGCGGCGGGTGCCCTGCATGGAGCTCTGCAAAAAGGGGCCCTCGCAACGACCTTCACCGCATCACAGGGTCTGCTGCTCATGCTGCCGAACATGTACAAGATCGCGGGTGAACTGACGCCTGCGGTCATCCATGTGGCAGCACGCACTCTCGCCACTCATGCTCTGTCGATTTTCGGCGACCACTCGGATGTGATGTCTGCGCGCAGTACTGGCTGGGCCATGCTGTGTGCCTCCGACGTTCAGCAAGCGCACGACTTCGCCTTGGTTTCGCACGCGGCAACTCTGCGTACGCGTGTGCCATTCGTGCACTTTTTCGACGGGTTTCGCACCTCGCATGAAGTGAACAAGATCGAACTACTCGAAGATGACGCGATCTCCGGGCTCGTTCGTATCGACGATGTGTTGGCGCACCGTGCACTCGGCCTCACACCCGAACACCCGGTGCTGCGTGGAAGTGCGCAGAACCCCGACGTCTTCTTCCAGGCACGCGAGGCCGCGAACAGCTTTTACGATGCGGTGCCCGATGTTGTACAGACTGTCTTTGACGAACTCGCCACCTTCACCGGGCGCCAGTACTCGCTTGTCGACTACGTGGGCGCACCCGACGCCGAGCGTGTCGTGGTGCTCATGGGTTCAGGAGTGGGTGCTGCCACCGAGGTGGTAGACCAACTCGCGGCTTCCGGCGAGAAGGTCGGGGCCTTGGTAATTCGGCTCTACCGTCCTTTCCCCACACAGCAATTCATCGATGCGTTGCCTTCGACTGTGCGTTCGATCGCGGTACTCGATCGCGTGAAGGAGCCTGGCGCACCGGCAGAACCGTTGCACCTCGACGTCGTAATGGCGTTGTCGGAACACTGGCTCGGAACCCAACCACGGGTCATTGGCGGGCGATATGGCCTGGGATCAAAGGAATTCACGCCTGCCAACGTCGCGTCGGTATTCGCGGAATTGTCATCGGCCAAGTCCAAGCCACGCTTCACAGTAGGCATCGTTGACGACGTCACTCACCTCTCACTGAGTGACGATCCCGACTTCGAACTTGCCACCACAGCGAAGCAGAGCGTGTTCTTCGGTCTCGGAAGTGATGGAACCGTTGGCGCCAATAAGTCATCGATCAAAATCATCGGTGACAGTACTGGTCTCTACACGCAGGGCTACTTCGTCTACGACTCGAAGAAGTCGGGATCAGTCACCGTGTCGCACCTTCGGTTTGGACCTGAGCCAATTCGATCGACGTACCTCATCACCGATGCCGACTTTGTTGCCTGCCATCAGTTCTCGTTGCTCGAACGACTGCCCGTCTTTGACGTCGCGCGCAGGGGAGCCACGGTGCTGCTGAACAGCCCGTACTCAGCGAACGATGTGTGGAGTGAACTTCCCGTTGAGGTACAGCAGCAGGTCATCGATAAGGACCTCCAGTTGTGGACCATCGATGCCAGCACCATCGCACGTGAGTCCGGCCTGGGCGCCCGCATCAACACGGTGATGCAACCCTGCTTCTTTGCCCTGTCTGAAGTGCTTCCTGCAGATGAGTCCATCGCACTGATCAAGAAGAGCGTTGAGAAGACCTACTCGCGTCGGGGGCGTGCAGTAGTTGATCGCAACTTCGCTGCGATCGATCGTGCACTCGCGGAAATGCACCGTGTGGTCGTTCCCGAGGTCGCATCGAGCGCGCTGCATCGCATGCCGCCACTGCCAGCGGAAGCACCCGACTTCGTGCGCGATGTCACCGCGCGCATGCTCAACGGTGAAGGTGACTTGTTGCCGGTCAGTGCGCTGCCGGTCGACGGAACGTTTCCCACGGGTACTGCTCGCTGGGAGAAGCGTGGCCTCGCAGCAGAGATTCCGATCTGGGACGAGAGCCTATGTATCGACTGCGGCAAGTGCACGATTGTGTGCCCGCATGCCGCGATTCGCATGAAGGCGTACTCGGAAGCTGACCTCGTCGGCGCACCCGAGGGGTTCAGAAGTAAGGCCACCGTCGGACGTGATCTTCCACCCGGCACCCGGCTAAGTGTGCAGGTGGCGCCTGACGACTGCACCGGCTGTGGAATCTGTGTCGACGTCTGCCCGGTGCGCAGTAAGTCCGAAGCGCGTCACAAGTCGATCAACCTTGAAGCAGCTGCAGAACATCGCGATGACGAGCGCGCCTCGTACGAGTTCTTTCTCGCCATTCCCGAGATCGATCGCACAGCGGTTCGCCACGAAACGGTCAAGGGATCGCAGTTGCTGCAGCCGCTCTTCGAATTCTCAGGTGCCTGCTCGGGCTGTGGTGAGACCCCGTACTTGAAGTTGGTGAGCCAATTGTTCGGCGATCGTATGGTGATCGCCAACGCGACCGGGTGCTCGTCGATCTACGGCGGGAACCTACCGACCACGCCGTGGGCAAAGAACGCAGCCGGTCGCGGACCCGCGTGGGCGAACTCACTATTCGAAGACAATGCGGAGTTTGGTCTTGGGATGAGACTCGGTGCTGATGTGCAGCGCGATGAGGCGCGACGACTGGTGGCTGAGCTGGCACCCGACATCGGGCGTGACCTCGCAGCCGATCTCCTCGACCGCGAGCCGGCGTCCACTGACGAAGTGGGCATCGCCGAGCAGCGTACGCGCGTCGAGCAATTGCGCGCGCAGTTGTCTGGAACTACCGAGGTGCGCTCGCTTCGGCTGCTGAGTTTGGCTGACGCCCTCGTTCCCGTCAGTGTGTGGATCGTCGGTGGTGACGGATGGGCGTACGACATCGGATTTGGCGGACTTGATCATGTGCTGTCGAGCGGTCGCAATGTGAACGTGTTGGTACTCGACACCGAGGTCTACTCAAACACTGGTGGTCAAGCTTCGAAGTCGACCCCGCGCGGAGCCTCTGCCAAGTTCGCTGTCAAGGGCAAAGTAACCGCGAAGAAAGATCTCGGCCTTCTTGCGCAGGCGTACGGCAACGTGTACGTGGCGCAGATCGCAATTGGGGCAAACGAAACACAATCGGTGCGGGCATTGATTGAAGCGGCCGAGCATGAGGGGCCGAGTTTGGTTATCGCCTACTCAACCTGCATCGCGCACGGCATCGACATGCCGACCTCGATGGGGCACCAGAAGACAGCGGTGTCGTCTGGCTACTGGCCCCTGTACCGGTACCACCCAAGCCCGGAAGCTGGCACGCATCCGTTCAGCCTCGATTCCAAGAAGCCGACCATTCCGCTGCATGAGTTCGAGCAGGTTGAGGCTCGCTTCGCGGTGCTTGAGCGCAGCGATCCGGCGACTGCCCATCATCTTCAGGCCCTGGCACAAGCCGATGTCGATGAGCGCTGGCACTACTACGAACAACTTGCCGGCGTTGAGAGAGCCATTCCCAATGAGGAGGAACCATCGTGACCGACCTCTCCACGACGTACTTAGGCTTCCCATTGCGGGCGCCTTTGGTTGCATCTCCCTCACCGCTCACGTCGTCATTGGCCGATCTCCTGCGGCTGGAAGCGGCCGGTGTCGGCGCGGTGGTGCTTCCCAGTTTGTTTGAAGAGGAAATTGAAGCCGAGGCCACGCGACTCAACGATCACGTCGAAGCGGGTTCGGGTGTGAACCCGGAAGGTACCGAGTACTTCGCCGACTTCACCTTTGATCATCTTCTACTCGATCGCCACCTCGAACTCACCGAAGGTGCGGCGCGACGGCTCGACATTCCGGTCATCGCCAGCCTCAACGGAAATACGGCAGGCGGTTGGGTGCACTACGCCCGTGAACTGGTTACCGCGGGTGCCGCTGCAATCGAGCTCAATATGTACGACGTGGCGCTCGATCCGACTCGTAGTGCCGCAGACGTCGAAGAGGGATACCTCGAACTCGTTCGATCGGTGCGGGCGGCAGTCGACGTACCGCTCGCGGTGAAGATTTCGCCGTACTTCAGCTCGCTTGCGAACATGGCGGCGCGCATCGTTGAGGCCGGTGCCGATGGGCTCGTGCTCTTCAATCGCTTTTACCAACCCGATCTCGATCTTGAGACGCTCGACGTCAAGCCGACGCTCAACTTGTCGCACGCTGGTGAGATTCGTTTGCCGCTGCGATGGATTGCGATCTTGAGGCCGCAATTGCCCCAGACGTCACTTGCGCTGACATCCGGTGTGCACCTCGGAACTGAGATTGCAAAGGGGTTGCTGGCAGGTGCCGATGTCGTGATGGCGACGGCTGAACTTTTGCGACGAGGTCCCGAGCGCGCTTCCGAGTTAATCAACGAACTCTCGGTGTGGATGGACGACCACGGCTACCAGTCGGTGGAGCAATTGAAAGGCAGTGTTACTCAACACACCAGCGGAGACCCTGCAGCGTTTGAGCGCTCGCAGTATCAGCGGGTATTGCATTCATGGAAGCCCGAACCGTCAGCCTGATCGCACTGCTAGCCGCGCAAGGCCTCGCGAACTTGCGCATCGACGAGTCCGTTTGTGACGAGTAGTCGGCAGCCTGGTGAGGGCATCAGTGCATCGACCGCGCTGACAACGCCGCCGGCCTCTTCAACGATGAGGCTCGTCGCGGCCCAATCCCATTCGTAACACGACGTTGCTTCGACCATCGCTTCAGCGGATCCGCGTGCGACCAGAAGGTGCCCCCACGCGTCGGAAAGCCCCCGGCTTCCGCGAGACGAGCTGACGAAGCGGGCGAGTTGTTCCAACTGCCCTGTGCGCACGTATTCCTCGACGGATGAATGCACGACGAAGGAGTCGCGCAGGGCGTTGACAGTCGACACGGCGAGGCGTCGATCACCTAGCCACGCTCCTCCACCGCGGGTGGCATAGATTCGCTCACCGATCGCGGGAGCATCGGCCACCGAGGCCCTAACCCCGGTGTCGTCGCGTAGCCCGATAAGGGTGGTCCAGAGTGGAATCCCCTCGGCGTACATGCGCGTTCCATCAATGGGGTCAATCACCCACACTCGACCGCTGGTGCCTTCGTCGAGGCCCTCTTCTTCTCCGAGTACGCCGTCGTCGGGGCGGTGCTCGGCAACCGCGCGACGAATGGCGCGTTCGGTTGCCTGATCGATTTCAGTGACGGGCGTGCTGTCGTCCTTGTGCGTGACTGGCAGCCGGCTCCCGAATGAAGCCGTCGTTACTTCCGCCGCTATGTCAGCCAAATGCAGTGCCAACGCTAGGTCATCGGAAATCACGCTGCTCACATCGACGACAGTAGTGCGTGCGGCTGAAGAGTTTCGCCCAGAAAGTGAGACAATCAGGGCATGTCGATTGCTGACGGTGACCTTGAGGCGGATTCCGTCGGCAATGAGTCAGTCACGGCCCCGCGCCACCGCTGGACTTTCGTTGAAATGTTGGTGTCGTCGCTGCTCTCGCTGCTTGCGTCGATGGTGCTCGCGATTGACGCCGTAGCTCTTGCAGCCAATCCTTATGCCGAACTCTCGTGCAACATCTCCTCGAAAATCTCATGTGCGACGGTTGGTCTGTCGTGGCAAGCGCACGTGTTGGGATTTCCGAACGCTTTTCTTGGGCTCATCTTCGAGCCCATCGTCATCACGATCGCCGTCGCATCTCTGGCGGGTGTGCTGTTTCCTCGTTGGTTCATGCTCGGCGCGCAGTCGCTATACGTGATTGCGATCGCCTTCGCCTATTGGCTTTTCTTGCAGGCCTACTTCGTCATTCACGCGCTCTGCCCGTGGTGTTTGCTGGTGACGGTGACGACCACGTTGGTGTTCACGTCGCTGACGCGCGTGAACATTCTCGACGGCAACATCCGCTTCCCCGGTCGCTGGCACGCGCGAGTATGCCGGGCCCTCGAACTCGGGGCCGATACAGCCATTGCCGTGCTGCTGATCGCTGTCATTGCCGCGATGGTGATCGCTCGTTACCTGTAAGGGGTGGTGTCGCGGTGGGGCTATGCTGATCTAATGATGAATCGTCAATTCGCCGTTGCTGGCGCTGTCCTCGCACTTTCACTCGCCGCCTGTTCTTCGGGAAGTTCAGGTTCGGCCTCTAGTTCACCAGCCGCCTCCACAGGTGGTGCCACGATTCGCATCGGCGTCGAAGGACCCATCACGGGTGACCAGAGCGTCACCGGCGTGGGCATGGTTAATGGCGCCACCTTGGCCGCGAAGGCCTTGAACGCCAAGGGTGGTATCAACGGCAAGCAAATCGAGATTGTGCCGATTGACGATGCGGCCAATCCCGACACCGGAGTGTCTGCGGCGAATGCTGCCGTGACGGCCGGCCTTGACGGCGTGATTGGTCCGTACAACTCGGGTGTGGGCATTAAGACCCTTCCGATCTATCAGGCGGCAGGGCTTGTTCCGATTCGACTCACGACGAACAGCAGTACCAACAGCATGGGCTTCACCCTGCAGCCGATGGATTACCAGATTGCCCCGGTGGCATCAACGGGTCTTACCACGTGGCTTGGCGCTAGGAAGGTCGCGATTATCTATGACTCAACCCAGAACTACACGCAGTCACTCGCGACGTCGCTGAAGGCCGATCTGGAAAAAGCCGGTGTGACGATCACTCAGTACACGGCGATCGAGCCTGGAAAGTCGAGTTACGCAGAGCAGGTGAAGTCCGCTGCAGCCACGTCACCCGATGTGATCTACGCCGCGACGTACTTCCCCGAGGGCGGGCTCATCGCCAAGGAGATTCTCGACCAGAAGGTCACGGCTAAGTGTGTTGTCGACTATGCATCTGACGACCCCGGCTTCATCACCACTGCCGGTGACGCAGCGGCGAAGAACTGCTCAGTGGTCGGAGTGCCGGCGCCGTCGGACTTCCCGACTGGCCCGAAGTTCGTCGCTGAGTACACGGCCGCGTTCAATTCGGCGCCCGGAACGTGGAGCCCGTACACAGCCGACTCCTTGACCCTTCTTGCCGAAGCAGCGACATCGACGGGTGGCTTTGATGCCGGCAAGCTCACCACCTTCCTCAACGCGGTGAAGGACTGGCCGGGAGTCACGGGTTCGGTCACCATCGACCCAGCGAACGGAAACCGCGATCCTGCGACGGTCGTGTTCCTCAGCGTCAACGACGCGGGCGAACTCCACGTGAACAAGGACTGGGCGACGGCTGTCGGCGCTAAGTACTGATACACAACGCTGGGGCACTCAGGCGCGCTAGGTGCGCGCTTGGGTGCCCCCGATGCGTTGGTGGGCGGTGCGTTGGTGGGTGGTGCGTTGGTGGGTGGAGTTAGGCGGAGGTGACGCGCTCGGCAATCTGGCGGATTCCCTGCGACCAGGGGTGGTCGGGCTCAAGTAGCGAGAACATTCCGCCCGAGGCGTTGCGCACGACGTCCTCGGCCAGCGGCAGAATTGCTGCAGTCTCGGCACCGTATGCGGCATCCATCTGCGAGCGCAGATCGTCGAGGTCGATTCCCGCGGGCACCATGTTGAGCACCAGCAGCAGGCTCGGAACGTCGAGGCGACGAGCGACGTCAACGGTGACGGCCGTTCCTTGGAAGTCCTGACGGTCGGGGCGCAGGATCAGCAACAAGATGTCGCTGATCGTGATGGACAGCAGCGTCTCTTCGTTGAGACCGGGGTGCGTGTCGATGATCAGGTAATCGAGTGTGAGGTCCTTGGCGAGATCGCGAAAGCCGTCGTTGAGCGTGCCGACGTCGTATCCCTCGCGCAATACGCGTGCGATGTCGCTGGCCTTGACGCTCGAAGGCACGAGGAACAACTGCCCGCCTTCGGCCACCGGAACGCTCTCAGACACCCGAGCGGTGACGTCGTGCGCCGCCGCTGCGATTGATGTCTTGCCCCAGAGATAGTCGTTGAGATTGGGCTCGAGAGCTTCCTCAAAGCCAAAAAGAACGTGAACGCCCGGGCTCTGGACATCGGTATCGATGATGGCGACCCGGTTTCCCGCCGCGGCCAATTGGCCAGCGAGGTTCGCCGAGGTGTTGCTCTTCCCTGTTCCACCACGGAATGAATGGACGGAGATAACGGTGGTCATTCAACTACCTCGGGTTCTCGTGATGGTCTGAGTGTCAGGAGAACCATTGTGTCGCCTACTGGTCGGGCTGACAATGCGCCCTCCTACTTGCCCAGTAGCAGTCTCGACCGCGAAGTCGCGACGCACTTCGCCGCAGGGGTTTGCCAAGAGCGGGATGTGCCTCAAAGAGAGTCGACAATCAGTATGAAGCCCGATTTGTCTCTCCGATCGAACTCACCGACCGAATTGCCGTCTTCGGCACCTCCGCATGTGGATTACTCTGCTTGGCATCGCCCTGCTGTTAACGGGGGAACTTCGCAAGCCTCGCGCAACCTGTGAGTTCGCAAAAAACGGTCGCAGGCCCACTAGGTCACCGGGCACCGAGTTGGGCGCTGTCGTTGTGGGAGGCCGCCGGGACATTGGGCTGAGGACGCCGAACGACGATGCTATCGTTTCGGCCGTAAGGGTTTTGTGCGCCAGCCGAGTACACCCAGTCGGTGGCCTTGTGCCCGTGTTTTCCGGCTTTGAAGGGACTACTCAACATCATGTCGACTGCCACCACTCCGGCGTCTGCTACTAGCGACGATGAGCCAACTGTCACTCGGGTTCGATTCGGAATGCGCGGCAAGATGCTCGCGGCCTTCGCAGTCGCCTTCACGATCATTTTCGGCCTTTTGGCGCTTTTCGTGGTCCGATTCGTCACCGAACAGGCCCAGACTCGGCTCGTGGCCGAACTTCAACAGACGGCCCAGGGGGCTGCCGAAACGCTCGATACCGTGGGACTAGAGCGGCTGTTGGCCACAATCCCCAAGCCCAGCAATGATTTCGACGTGCTCACCAAGGATCCTTTGTATCTGAGTCAGTCCAAGGCGCTTAATGTCATCTTCGCTGTGACAGGTGGGCCACTTCCGACTGGGGGACTCGAGGGCTCCACGTTGGTGGACCCCTCCGGTGCGCGCCCCTACACGTACTTCAAGGATGCCGCTGACGGCAAGTTGTACTGGATGACGAATCCAGGAGTCGTGTGGGACCCTAGGCCTTCGTTCGCCAACCCATGGCGCGGACCCGTTGCCGACACAGTCGGAGGACCCTCAGAGCCCGGAGCCGCCAAGTCAACGTACGACTACATGCTCGAGGGTCTTACGGCAGTCACCAACCAGCCGTCTTACACCGACTCGACCGGCACCTACATCTCGACCTACGCACCGCTGAAATCCGCCGATGGTACTGCCATGGCGATCGGTGTCGACTACTACACCAGTTATGTAGACGAGGTTCGTAACGCTGCCTTGCGCAACATTTTGCCCGTCCTCTTCGTTGGCTACATTCTCCTGCTCGGCTTGGTCGTCTTGGTGTCGACCCTCTTGACCCGACCGCTCAAGCGTCTGACGGCGGCCACGACACTCATCGCTGCCGGAGATTACGATGTTGACCTCTCCAAGGTCACCAAGACTCGTGTTCCGGATGAGATGGTCGTTCTCTCGCAGTCCTTCGAGGTGATGGTCGACAAGGTTCGAGCCCGAGAGAAGCACCTCAAGACTCAGGTCAAGCGGCTGACGATCGAGATCGATGCGAAGAAACGTGAGCAGTCGGTCAACGAAATCACCGACTCCGACTTCTTCTCGGCCATCACTGCGAAGGCCGATAGCATGCGCAAGCGAATGGACGAGATGGACCATATCGACGACGCTTCACCCACTCCGGTTGAGTGAGTCGTGGACGTCACCAAATCCCCATGGTGCGCGAGTGAGATGAAGTTGTCCTGATGAGTGAGAATCGGCTGGCCGACCTGACTGTGGGTCCGGAGCCTGAGGCCCTGGCGATTCTGATTGACATGCACAACCGGTGGTACAGCGAGTATGACTACGTCATCGACATCATTGAAGAGAACGCCCGGCTGCCTCAATTGAGGAACGGAATCGTCAACCATCAAACACTGCTCTTCATCGATGACGTCCCCGCCGGGTACATCATGTTTGCTACTAACTTGCGGCGACGTGTGGGGGTCGGCTTCTACATGGCCGTCGAAAATGAATTCCGCGGGCGCGGTCTCGGTAAGTTGCTCGAGGATCATGCGATTGACGTGGTGGCTGCGGATGCGATCGGGCACGGAGTCGAGATCCTTGCCTACGTGGGGGAGGTCGCCCACGCTGTTAAGCCGATCTTGACCAAGTGGGGTTTTGTCGATCTCCCTGTCGACTACGCCGAGCCCCTTCATGGTGCAGCGTGGTCGTCGTTTGGCGAGCCAACATTCAATTTCAACGAACTCACACTCATGGCGCATCACCTGCCCGACATTCCACTAGATGTCTCCGCGGTCGCAGTGGCCGGTGCCGAAGCTTTCCTGCTTGATCACTACAATTTGCCTTCGGACAATCCCACCGTGGTTCGGTGCACCCAACCGCCCGGTTATTCATCGACTCAGGGGTAAGAATTATGCGGGAGATCAACCCACCATCACCTGACTCACCCGCGGGCGACGACGACCCGTGGGCGTTCGTCACGGCCCGCAAACCCCAGAAGTCGCTGCCGATCCCCGACACAGCGGCAGACGGCATCGTGCCCGAACCCATTGCAGCCCTCGGCTCGCGGCTGGAAGATGCCGGCAGTCTTTCGGCGATGCAGGCGCTTCGATTGCGCGGTCGTCCGATGGCGTGGGCGCTGACCGCCACTTTCTTCGTCGGGTGTTTGACTGAAATCGTCGCATCGGCCCGACTCGTTTCGCTGCTCGGTCCGACGGCGCTGGTGATCATCTTCATCCTCGGCGGATTTGCTCTGATCTTTTCGGCCATTTTGCAGATGACGTGGATCGACCGAATCCGCCGCGACAATGCGCTCGTGCGTATCACGATTATCTACGTCGTGTTGTTTGTCCTCGCGTTGGTGCTCACTGCTTACCAGCCGACAACGCTTTGGGGCAACGGACTCATCGTGTTGCTTTCAGACCAGTTGCTCTTCCTCCTTCCTTTCATCATCTGGGCGATCGTCGGTGACCTGTTTAACGCTGGCGAGGGTCGCAGGGTCTACCCCTGGATTACGTCGTGGCAGTACGGCGGAGAGATCTCCGGCCTCGCACTCGCCGCGATCGCACCTCTTTTCTTCGTACCGTTGCAACTTCCGCTCTGGTCGGTGCTCATCATCTGCCCGGTCATTCTGGTGCTTATACCAATTCTGCTTCCTCGGGCACTCACCGGACGGGTCATCAGCCGTGGACATGGGCGAGATGAAAGTCTGCGCACGTCGATGAAATCAACCTGGGAGTTCGTCGGCGGTATCAAAGCCTTCCACGCCCTGTTGATCGCCTCCATCCTCGTTTTCGCGGCCGGACTCACCCTCGAAGCATCGTTCTTGACGTCAGGCGATCGCATTCTCGGTGATGAGGCCAAACTTCAAATGCTCTACGGAGGAACTGCCGTCATCGTCTACGTACTCTGCGCGCTCTTGCAGAAGTTCTATATGACGCGCATTGTCGAACGCCTCAATATCCCCGGCTCCCTCGCCGTACTGCCGGTGGCGGCGATCGTTGGGGCCCTGCTCATCATGGTCGGACTGCTGGCGGGGCAGTTCGTGCCGCTGCTGATGATCGGCATCATTGCCTGGTTGCTTCCGCGCTGGAGCATTTCTGAAGTCGCTCGGCACGCTGCTCTGGCGGTCGTGCCCGACGAGAAGCGCGCACGGGTCTCCTTCTTGGTTGGCGTCGTGCCGGTTGCCCTCGGGCTGATAGTGGCTGGCCTCGTGACGTGGCTGGTCGCGTGGCTCGGCTGGCCCGTGCTGGCGCCGGTGATTGCGCTGATCGTTGCCGCGTGTGCGCTGATTCCGGCTCGAGCGATGATTGCAGCGTGGAGCGATGCCCTCCTCGATCCCCGCTTGCGTCGACGTAAGCGCCTGTCGAGTTAGTTACGCGCTACAACGGTGGGGCTTGGCTATACGCGCGCACATCGCGCCGCAGCGGAATCGAGTCATTGACCGCACGCGCCCAATACCCGGCTGCAAGTTGCTGGGCGTTGTACTCCTCGCGGCCACCGGGATAGATGTCTTCTAAACTTGCCTCGGTGTAACTGTGGCCATCCAGGAAACGCGCTTGCAAGAGTCGCTGATCTCGTGCGTGCAACCAGAGGTAGTTTCCGGCGTTCAATGCAATGGTCGGATCGGCATCGACATGAGTCAGTCGAGCTAGGGCATCGGTCGACGTCCAGATTCCTCTGCGTTCGCGGCCCCAACTCACCGTTCCGGGGAAGTAGATGGATCCGTTCGATTGGTAAATCGTGCCACCGGGGGCAGTGGCATTCGGCCATGCCGCGGTCGGAAAACTCACTGCACGAAGCGCCTTGTAGACGCGAGCACCGTTGTACAGTGTCGCGATCGGAACCGGCTGGAGCGCTGCCCTGAGAGTGAATCCGCTGATCCAGTTCTGTGCGACTGCTGCCATGTAGTCGGGATTGAGGGTGCCATGGTTGACCACTGTGCCGTCATCGTTGGCATTCGTTCCTTGAAGGAAGCGGGCCGGCACGATGCCGTTGACTGCGGTGAGCGACTGGAGATCAGCGGGGCTCGCGAACGACGCGACACTGTGTTGCACCAAGGCAGTGCGCCACACAGTCGCGTGGGGGTGAGAGGGCATCATCGAGGCCGCGAGGGCAACGATCATTGCGTCCCACGAAACATCTTCGGCACGTGTGTTGCCGGGGCTGCCAGTGAAGGCACCAGAGCGGTCGCGCCAATAGGCGAGGGGGCGGGCAGCAACAGTGTCTGCTTCGTCGGCCACCATCGCCGCGATGTATCCGCGAACCTGTGCGGGAGTGCGAGCCCAGGCGTACCAAGCGGCCGTGGCTGTCACGTACGTCCAGAGGGCCGACTGCCAGTTGCGGCCCCATCCGCCTGGTGATGTGGTCACGTGCTGGCAGGCGACGCTACGCACCAACCAGTCGACATAGGCATCGGCGACGGCAGGGTCGACCAACGGCGCTTCGGGAGTTGCATCGAGTGGGTCGTTGGGTGTGGTGAAGGCTCCGGTTGAGCGCGCCAACGATACGGCGTAGGCCGCGTTTCCCAATCGCCGTACCGCGTATTCCTGCGTTCGTCGGTCGGTTGACAGCACGTCGATGTAACTGCGATTTCGATGCACCTGCAGTCGTGTGGTGAGGTCGCTGCGCACGAGGTAGCGCGCTTCATCGCGTAGCGAATCGCGTAGAAGTGCCCAGCCATTGGCGTTCGGGCCGGTACTGCTGATGACCGGTGCGATGAGTGCCGCTGGCGGAACCACCAGGGCTGCCAGTGGCGCCTGCTGGAGCACGAGAGTTGGGCTCGCAGTGGGACATCGACCGCGCATGTAGTCAGTGGGTGACGGCACGGGCAGGGGCACGAAGCCCGGTGGAATGGTGCGCGTTGTGATGTCGGGCGTGGCAAGGGTCGCCCACGTGCGCACCAAGTACCACGACCTAGCGTCGCGAACGAGGCCTGGCGTGAAGACCCCGTCGCCATCCCAATCGCCAACGACGGGGGTGTCGGTCGACGTTCCATAATTGAAACTCAGGGTGCGAACGAGCCCGTTTGTCGTATTGGTGGCGTCGGAGGTGAGTCCGGGTGGAAGGGGACTTGCTACGGCCAGCCGCAACAGCCAGAGACTGCCACGCACAACGCCGACATCAGTGTGACCATCGCCGTTCCAGTCACCGACGATCGGTTGGTCTCCGTCTTGGCCGAAGGGGAATACCGCGATACCTCCGTGGGTCAAACTCCAATGGAAGACCCCCGCTCGATAGACACCCCGGTCGGTGCGTCCGTCACCATCCCAGTCGCCGGTGATGGGTAGGTCGCCACGAACGCCACCGTAGTTCTTGCCGACTGTCAGAGTTGCCGTGCCGACACGTTGAGTTGCCTCGGTCCACCCACCGCCTTGGTAACGGCCGGGAGTGGCAATGCCGTCACCATCCCAGTCACCCCACACGGGAGTTCCGGTCCCAGGTACGACGATCGTGGTGGCCTGCTCGGGCATGCCGCGGGGAGAGGTGGTGATCCAACTACCGGTGGTTGAGCGCGCCATACCGATGAAGGTGCGCACGTGCCCCGGTGTCGTGACGCGGAGGTTACCAACCCCTGCAGGTTGAGTCAGTGGTGGTGCTTCGGCTGCGGGTAATGCCCAGGCGGCTGTCGGCAGCAACGTTGCCGAGAGGGTGATCGCGCTGGCCATAGCGAGCCCACGCCCCCACACCGTCATGCCTTCCACGATAGGTCAGAAATGCCGCGGGACCACCACTGTCATCCGATCGTGTGCACTGTCGGCTTCCGCGCCTCACACGATGATGAGTTCGCTGGCCTCGATGTCACACTGCATGCAGAGTGACTACGACCTCGCGGGAGTTGCCGGTGGTGGCATCCTCGGTGGCGTGCACGCCTTGCGAGAACGTCGTCCCGATCTAAAGGAGGAACAGTGAGACTCGTTACCGCCATCATCAAGCCCTTTCGGCTTGAGGAAGTGAAGTCAGCGCTTCAGATCATGGGGATTACGGGTCTTACCGTTTCCGAGGCCAGCGGCTATGGACGGCAAGGTGGCCACGTTGAGGTGTACCGAGGCGCCGAGTATCGCGTCGATCTCGTGCCGAAGGTACGTGTGGAAGTACTCGTCGCTGACGATCAGTGTGACGACGTGGTGGCCACCATCGTCGCGGCAGCGCGTACCGACAAGATTGGCGACGGCAAAGTGTGGGTCGTGCCCGTTGAGCAGGTGGTGCGAGTGCGAACTGGTGAACGGGGCGAGTCAGCCCTGTAGTTCGGCGACATCGGAGTCGACCATCAGGCGTGCAATTTCAGGTGCCAAAACCTGAGGTTTCCAGCCGAGCACCGCTTCGGCGCGACTGGCGTCACCGACGAGGTTGTCGACTTCCGTGGGGCGTAGGTAGCGTTCATCGAATCGCACGTACTTCTCGTAGTCGAGACCCACGTGTTCAAACGTGAACTGCACGAAGTCGCGCACGCTGTGCGATGTTCCGGTGGCAATGACGAAGTCGGCGGGTTCGTCGACTTGCAGCATGCGCCACATCGCGTCGACGTATTCCTTGGCGAAACCCCAGTCGCGGCGTGCATCGAGGTTTCCGAGCCACAGTTCATCTTGTTGTCCGGCGGCAATACGTGCTGCTGCGCGCGTGATCTTGCGCGTGACGAACGTAGGTCCGCGCCGGGGCGATTCGTGGTTGAACAGGATTCCGTTGACGGCGAAGAGCCCGTAAGCCTCGCGGTAGTTGCGGGCCATCCAGTACGAGTACACCTTGGCGGCGCCATACGGCGAACGCGGATAAAAGGGGGTGTCTTCGTCTTGTGGTGGTGGCGAGGCACCGAACATTTCCGAACTTGAGGCTTGGTAGAAGCGGGCAGGGACGTGGGACAGACGGATCGCCTCGAGTAGTCGGGTCGTACCAAGGCCCGTGGTGTCGCCGGTGAATTCGGGTTCGTCGAATGACACGCGCACGTGTGACTGTGCCGCGAGGTGGTAGACCTCGTCGGGTGCGATTCGCTCAATCAATGTGACCAGTCGCGAGCCGTCGGTGAGATCGCCGTAATGCAGAAAGAGTCGCGCACCGGGTTCGTGCGGATCGACGTAGAGGTGATCGATGCGACCGGTATTGAAAGTGGAGGAGCGTCGGATGAGGCCGTGCACTTCGTAGCCCTTGTCGAGCAGCAGTTCAGCGAGGTACGAGCCATCTTGGCCGGTGATGCCCGTAATGAATGCACGGCGGTTGGCCATCATGTCCCCCTGATTCAGTGGTATTTATGAGCCTATGCTGGCGACACTAGCGAAGTTGTGGAGGGTGTCGTGATCGACATCGAAGGTCCGGTCTACATCGCAGGACATCGCGGCCTTGTGGGGTCGGCGGTCTGGCGGCACTTCCTCGCGCACGGACGCACCGACCTGATCGGCCATTCGAGTTCCGCGGTTGATCTGCGAGATCGCAATGCGGCGTTCGATGCCATTGGCTCGGCACGACCAGCCACGTTGGTGATGGCCGCTGCTCGGGTGGGGGGCATTCTTGCCAACTCCACGTACCCCGTTGACTTTCTCAATGACAATCTGCGCATTCAGACCAACGTCTTTGAGGCGTCGCACGCGGCCGGAGTTGAGCGATTGCTCTTCCTGGGCTCATCGTGCATCTATCCGAAGTTGGCACCCCAACCCATTCGCGAAGACTCACTGCTGACCGGCCCGCTTGAGTCGACCAATGAGGCGTACGCCATCGCCAAGATCTCCGGAGTGCTCGCGATCAACGCGTATCGGCAGCAATTCGGGCGTCGATGGATTTCAGCCATGCCCACGAATCTGTACGGGCCGGGCGACAACTTCGATCTCACCAGCTCGCACGTGCTTCCAGCAATGATTCGTAAGTTCCACGATGCGAAGGTTTCCGGCGACGCGGTCACGCTGTGGGGTTCGGGATCGCCTCGGCGTGAATTCCTGCACACAGCCGATGTGGCGGCGGCTACCGACCACCTGCTGCGAACGTATGACGACGTCGGGCCGATCAATGTCGGCTGCGGATCGGATGTGACGATTCGCGAATTGGCCGCTCTCGTCGCCGAAGTGGTGGGCTTCGAAGGCGACGTGCAGTGGGATGCGACCAAGCCCGATGGAACTCCCCGCAAGTTGCTCGATGTGTCGCGACTATCGGCGCTGGGGTGGCAGGCCCAGATCGGACTGCGCCAGGGGATTTCCGAAACCTACGCGTGGTACCTCGAGTCGGCGAAATCTGACTGAGATCGCGGTTGTTGGGGTAAGAAAACTGCGCCTATGCGTGCTTAATGTCCCCCCATGCGGAAAGTGGGGGCGGGAGTGGGGGCGGGAGTAGGGTCGGGGGCATGACGACGTCTCCCAGTCCTTCCTCTCCCGCTGCCCCTGTCGATATCGCTCCCTTTGGCAACCATCTGCCGGTGCGCATTCGTTTTGGTGACGGTGTCGCCGACACCTTGCCAGCCGTGCTGGCCGAATTAGGCTCGAGTCGTCCTTTCGTGATGCTGGATGAAGGTATTGAAACGTTCAACGCTCCTGTGGCGGTGCTGCTGGCCCTACTCGATGCCACGGCCGGCATCACGGCAACTCGTTTCGGAAAGCCGGCGGGTGAACCCACCATCGACATGGTCAATGACGCCGTCGCCGCACTGATTGCCGCCGATTGCGACTCGGTGGTCGCTATCGGCGGCGGGTCGGTCATCGACACTGCGAAAGCAGCTCGATTGTGCGGCGAGCGCGGAATCACCTTTACGGAATTCCTCGCATCCGACCGCACCTACCCCACTGCGTCGATGCCACTCGTGGCGCTGCCCACGAGCGCCGGCACCGGTTCTGAGGTTTCGGGTGGTGCTGTGATCTCCGACCCCGCTGCCGGTCGCAAGGCGGGCATTGCCAATGCCAACCTTCGCGCGCAGTACGCGCTCGTCGATCCCCGGCTGACTTACAGCATGCCGCCCTCGATGACTGCCAACACCGGAGTTGACGCGCTCGCGCAGGCAATCGCTGGCATGGTGGCCAAGTGCCGTACTCCGATCGGTGACGCCATTGCCCTCGAGGCGATCGCCATGATGGGCCGGTCGTTGGTGTCCGCATACCGTGACGGCAGCAACACCGCAGCCCGCTCGGAAATGTCGTGCGCCAGCATGATGGCCGGACTCACGATGAACATTTCCGATTGCACCGCCGAGCACTCACTGGGTCAGGCAATCGGTGGCCTGAAGCATGTTCCTCACGGACTCACCATCGGGCTCGTGTTGGCCGAGACGCTCAATCGTGAGCGCGTTCACGTGCCCGCGCAACTTGAGCGAGTAGCAGATGCGCTGGGCGAGCCCGACGATGGCAGCGGTGACGGTTCGCGCGCGGTGCGTGCCGTCACTCGTATTTTGCGTGAACTTGATTTCCCTGTGCTGAGCAGCCTCGGTGTCACTGATGCCGATCTCGAGACGCTCACCGATGCTGCGCTTGACGACTTCTTCATCACAATGGCTCCGGCGCCGTGGTCTCGCGATGAGGTGCTCACCGCATTCGGCACTGCGCTGGCACTGACGTCTCGCTAGTCATGCCAGTAGACCTGAGCGGGAAACGTGCACTCGTCACCGGTGGCACGCGCGGTATCGGCCGGGGCGTTGTCGACGAGTTTGTCGCCTGCGGGGCGTCGGTCGTGTTCAGTGGTCGCGACGCTGGCCTGGGTCAGCGCATTGCCGCTGACCTTGCTGCTGCGTCAGGTGCGCACGTCGAATTCATTTCGGCCGATCTTGCCGAGGCCGACGAAGCCGCCGCGTTGGTGGGGGCTGCCGCCGAGATTCTGGGCGGGCTCGACATCCTGTGTCACAGCGCGGGCATCTATCCGAAGCAGTCATTGGCACAGATGTCGGTTGGCGACTGGAAGTTGGTGATTGATACGAACCTCACCTCCACGATGGTGTTGGTGAGCAGCGCAATTCCCCACCTTCGCGAAGGTCGTGATCCGCGGATTGTTCTCATCACCTCCATCACCGGACCACGAACCGGAATCGCAGGGCTCGCTCATTACGGCGCGACCAAGGCGGGTCAGGAGGGGTTTGCCCGATCGGCGGCACTTGAACTGGCACCTGTGGGTATCACGGTGAATTGCGTGGCGCCCGGAACGATCGCGACTGAGGGCTTGCTCGCCCTCTACCCCGACCCCGGTGTTCTGGAGGAGGTTGCCACCTCCATTCCTGTCGGCCGGGTAGGTACGCCCGCAGATATCGCCCACGCGGTGGCGTTCCTTGCAAGCCCTGATGCCTCCTACATCACGGGTCAATCGATCGTCGTAGACGGCGGCAATTCGATCGTCGAGCACTAGTTCGGGTCAGGCGACCTTCAAGCCGCCCGGCCCGACATAGGATTCATGGGTGGATCGGGTGAGGGTGATGTGGCCGCGGCTGCCTAAGGCCGATGCTGTGGCCGGGTACCTGCAACGCATGGACGCTGCCCGAACCTATTCGAACTTCGGCCCGTTGGTCACCGAACTCGAGGCCCGCTACGCCGAGCGCTTCAATGTTCGGGCCAGTCGCGTGGTGACCTGTAGCAGCGCCACCCTCGGCTTGCAGGGCGCGCTTGAGATGCTCCCAGCCGGTACTACGGTGCATTGCCCGAGTTGGACTTTCCCAGCAACTCCGATGGCAATCACGAATGCCGGACAACGCATTGCCTTCCATGACGTATCCGACTCCGACTGGCAAATCGATGTCGACAGCGAATACGCCCAGCGCGACGCCATCGTTCCTGTACTGCCCTTCGGTGCCCAGTGCGATCTCGCACGGTGGAGTCAATGGAAGTACGTGGTTCTCGACGCCGCAGCATCCGGCGGCGCAACCGACCTCGACCTCTCGGACTTACCCGCCACATGGGCTGTCGTTGTTTCGTTGCATGCCACCAAAGTGCTGGGTGCGGGCGAGGGTGGCGTCGTCATTCTCGGAACTGACGCGGCTGCCGAGCGCTTCCGGTCGTTCACCAATCTCGGATTCGTGGTGACTCGCTCTTCGGATGTATCGGGTACGAACGCCAAGCTGCCCGAGCCCGGTGCTGCTTACGCGCTGGCTGCCCTCGATCAGTGGCAGCAAGAGGAATTCGAGTGGCGCGCTGCTCGTGCCCTGGCGAACACTGCGGAGATGCGGCTAGGTCTGGGTTCGCCGTGTTCGTCGTACCCCGGAGTCAATCCCTATTGGATTCTGCGCTTCCCGACGCCCGAAATTCGAGATGCTGTCGAGGTGGCACTGGCAGCTCAGTCGATTGAATCTCGACGTTGGTGGGAGAAACGCTGCGATCAGATGTCAGCGTTCGACACCGTTGACGTCGAATCTCCGCCCGGAGGATTTCCGGTGTCGGATGCATTGGTAGCGACGGTGCTTGGCTTGCCGTTCCATCGTGACTTAACGTTGGTGGAAGTTGACCGCGTGGTTTCGGTTATCGAGTCAGTTCAAGGAGCGGTTGCATGAACGCATCCGGACCCGAGTACTTCGGCACCCCATTCGCAGACGATGTTGAGGTGGCCGTGGTTGTCACCACGTACAACAACGAGTCGATCATTGAGGAAGTTGTCACGAGCATCCTCAACCAGACCATGGATCATTCGACGTTTCACATCCGCGTGCACGACGACGCATCAACTGACAACACGCCCCGCATTCTGCGACGCCTCGAGGTCGCCAATTCGGGCCGCATCGAGTTGATACTGCAACGCGAGAATCAGATGGGTCAGGGCAAGCCAACGATCGGCGATTACTTCGGCGGAATTAGCACCCCGTACGTTACCTTCCTTGATGGCGATGATCTCTGGATCGACGAAACCAAGCTCGAGCGGCAGAAGCAGTTCATGGATGAGCGCCCATGGTGCGCGATTTCCCACCACGGCGTTGAGATCAGCAACGAAGGTGGCAGCGAGGAGTACGCACAGCACCTGATCGAGTACCTCGATCAATGGCAGCAACGTGTTGAACGCATTCCGGGCACGGCGCTGGTTGAAGGCAACATGATTATGTTGTGCACAGCCATGATTCGTACGTCGGCACTTCGCCCCGAGGTACTGCGCGCCCTTACCGACCAGCAGCCCGAGGACTACATCGTGTTCTCCTTGGCGGCCGAGTCTGGAGACATCGGCTATTTCCCTGATGTGATGTCGCGCTACCGCCTGCACGGTCAGAACTTCTGGGCTGAACGTGACGACGACGTTCGTCGAACTGCGGAGGTGGATTGCCTCTGGTTCATGGCGACGCATCTTCGCGGTGAGATGCAACAAGGCTTTCGCAATCGAGTGCTTGAAGTGATGTGGCATTCAGACGACCCACTGCCTTCGGTGGTGCGACTGCGTGGGGAATTCGCTGCGGTCGCGGCCGATCGCGATATGCAGCGCGCGCGTGTTGAGCAGGCCACTTCGACCCTGGCTGCGTTGATCTCTTCTCAACAGGCAGGGCAAGCTCTCGCCGAGTCACTCATCAACGATCTGCAGACGACGCCTTCCACCGAAGCGTGAGTTGTCGGTGACAGGCCCGATGCTGGCGTATTCCGATCCGGCTTATGCTGCCTCACTTCGTAAGTTCGGAACGCCTCGGGCGTTGCCTGCCAGTGGCGGTTGGTTACTCGAGCGCGCGATATCTGGAATCAATGACCGCGATGCCATGGGGTGTTACCCGCTCTTCAGTGCTCCTCGCTGGGATGGATTAGCTGACGATCTTCGAACTCTCGCTCCCGAACTTGTGTCGCTCGTGTTGGTCACCGATCCATTCGGTGACGTCCGCGCACCGGAACTTGCGGCCGTCCCCGGAGTTCAGTTGACGCCGTGGAAGGAGCACTTCGTCATTGATATGCAGCAGCCACTGGCGACTCTCGGTGATCAGGGACAGCGACGTAATGCTCGCTTAGCCGCGCGGTCGCTGCAGATCGAGGTCGCCGATGATCCGACGCAGTACGTCGATGACTGGGTGCAGTTGTACAGCAATCTTTCCGCGCGCTTCGGTCTCACAGGGCTACGGGCGATGTCGCCAACTGCCCTTGCTGAGCAACTCCAATTGTCGGGCGCGCAACTGATTGTGGCCCGACAGGAGGGAATCGTTATCGCCGCTCACCTGTACCTGCAGCGTGACGATGTCGCCTATCTGCATCTTGTGGGTGTCACTGACGAGGCCTACCGATTGCAGGCGGCTGCGGGGTTGACCTCGTGCGCCGTTGAGTTCTTCAGCACGCGAGCACAGTGGTTGAGCTTGGGTGGGGGTGCAGGCGTGACGGCGTCTGACGACGATGGTCTGTCGGTGTTCAAGCGCCGGTGGGCCACGCACACGCGACCGACATGGTTGCTGTCGGCGGTGTTGAATGCGCAGCGTTACGAACAGCTGTCTGCGAATGTGAGTACAGACTATTTTCCGGCGTATCGCGCGAATGAACTAGCAACGGGCTAGGAGGCGACGATGGCGCGGGTCTGGGTGGTCGGATCGTTGAATGTCGATCTCGTCGCGACTGTGGAGACGTTTCCCGCACCGGGCGAGACCGTCGCGGCGCGTGATTTCCGTACGTACCCTGGCGGTAAGGGTGCCAATCAAGCGGTTGCCGCGAGCGCTGCCGGGGCGCAGGTGACCCTCGTGGGTTGCGTCGGTGGTGACGACAATGGCGATCGCTATCGGCGAGGGCTCGTAGAGCGTGGCGTTGATGTGGGTTCGCTACGCGTTGTGTCAGGGCTGGTCACGGGTCACGCGGTCATCCTCGTCGACGCACGTGGGGAAAACTGCATCGTGGTGGCGGCCGGCGCGAATTCCGCACTCACGCCGCACGACGTCGAGCAGGCGAGCTTTGGCCCGGGAGATGTGGTGCTGCTGCAACTGGAAGTTCCAGTCGATGTGGTGTGCCGAGCGATCGTGAAAGGTCATGCGGCGGGCGCGACCGTCGTGCTCAATCCCTCACCGTTCGCAGTGCTTCCGATCGACGTGCTTGAACTATGCGACGTTCTTGTCGTCAATGAGAGTGAGTATGCGGCGCTCACGAGCGCAGGTCTCAGGCATCGGTCAGTGGTCGTGACGCGGGGTGCGGCCGGGGCGCAGTGGGGCGAGGCCCTGGTGCCGAGTCGGGCGGCCGACGTCGTCGATTCCACGGGAGCGGGCGACGCGTTCGCCGGTGCTCTTGCGGCCGCCCTGACGTTGGGGGTTCAGCAGCAGGAAGCGCTGGGGCTGGCGGTTGCCGCAGGCGCACGCGCTGTGGAAGTTCGCGGCGCTCAGGGTTGGGAACTGGGGGAGTGGGGCGGCGCGACGCGCTAGGTGTGGGCTTGGGTGCCCCCGATGCGGGGAGGTGTGAGGGGAGGTGTGAGGGGAGGTGTGAAGGGGGTGGTGTGAAGGGGGTGGTGTGAAGGGGGTGGTGTGAAGGGGGTGGTGTGAAGGGGGTGGTTGTTAGTAGGCGCCGACGCCGTGTACGACTGCGCCGAGAGTGCGGATCAAGATCGCGGAGTCCATGCGCATGGAGCACTCGTCGAGGTACATCTGGTCGAGGGCCATCCGGTCGTCCCAAGTGACCGTCTTGCGGCCTCGTACCTGCCACAGTCCGGTGATACCGGGTTTGACGGAGTGACGGCGGTGACCGACAGGCGAGAGCAGCGGCAGTTCCTCAGGCAGGATCGGTCGAGGTCCCACAAGTGACATCGAACCCCCGAGCACGTTGAGAAGCTGCGGAAGTTCATCCAATGACCAGCGGCGCAGCACGCGACCAACGGGGGTAATGCGCGGATCGTCGCGGTAGCGGTCGAGGATGCCGTCGTCGGGACGACCGATTACTTCGTCGCGAAGTTCGTGGGCGCCATCAATCATGGTGCGGAACTTGAGCATTCCAAGAGGCTTGCCGCGCAGTCCGACCCGGTCTTGCACGAGAAGAACTGGGCCGCGGCTGGTCAGCAGGATTGCTAGTGCGATGAGCAGCATGAACGGAAGAAGCACGAGAAGGAGCAAGGCAGAGAGCACCACGTCGGTGATGCGCTTGGCGGTCAAAAATGCCGAACTGATCGTGGTGTCGGGGACGACGGCGAGCTTGGCCGGAGCCGGCGCAGCGGGCAAGAGCGAGTAGGACAGGTCGGCCATCACCGAAGGAAACAACACGCGTTGTGGAAGTGCGGAGTCTGTGGTCATCCGTACCTCCATTTCGACAACTCCATGACCGGATAGTCCGATCGCTCACTCAATGACCGGATGATCCGATCCGTAATTGAGACGTAACAGGGACCGGTTTGGCTCCCCTGACTGTCCGGTTCGCGTGTTTTTCGATGATATGAGGACGAAACCGGGCAGATTTCCGTCGTCACCCAACTGGGGGGTATTTCTCTCGACCGCCTACTTTGAGTGAATTCAGGCGCAAGCGCAAATTCCGCGTAGCTATTTCTCTATGCGAGTGGTGGGCGCGCCCCCGTCCCGTGCTTCTTTGGTCAATCGATGACCGTCTCGGACTTCTTCGGTCAAAAGATGCCCACGGGTTGGGGTTCGGGGGTTGGGGGTCGGGGTTGGGGGTCGGGGGTTGGGGTTCGGGGTTTGGCGGCCACGGGGTCGGGGTTCGCGGGGGCGGTCGCCGGGGGGTTGGTCGAGGCAACGGGTACTTCGTTAGGGCTGGATAGCGAACGTCAGCGCGGATCACCGGGTGTGCTCGGCCGCGGAGGCGGCGGATTCCCCTAGACTGAAAGCCAGTCAAAGGGACGGCGTTCGACTCGATCCCTGTGCTCAGAAAGGGTCGGAATTGGAGTTGCTCGACGCGGTTCTCGAAGAGAACGAGCGGCTTCGGCTGCGCGTGTCCCAACTCGAAGCCGGCCTTACCGAGTACCGGCGGCAGATGGACGAGATGATGTCTTCGAGTTCATGGCGAGTCACCTCTCCCATTCGGATGGTGGCAGGGCGCGTTCGGAGAGTGCGTCAGGTGCCCCGGCGCATCCGCCGGCGCGTGACCGGAGGACCCGTTGCGGCACCGGTGACCGGCCTCTTCCCACCCACGGCTGTCGATCCCGAGCTTGCTGAGTTGGTCCACCGACTCGCAGCACCTCCGAACACGCTGCGATCGCGACGTCCCGGCGGCGCTGTTCCCATTCGGAAGTCACGGGTGCTCGTTGTCGCGCATGTCTACTACCCCGAAGTGTGGGACGACATTGCCAGTCGGCTGGCCCGCATCCCCGAACCCTTTGATCTGCTGGTGACATTGGTCGACGATCGCGCCGACTGGCTCGTTCCCCGCATCGTCGGTCACTTCCCTCACGCGCGCGTTCAGACGGTGCCTAACAGAGGGCGTGATCTTGGTCCACTGGTTGCGCTGGCCAACGAAGGTCATTTCGATGGCTACGAGGCGATCCTCAAGGTGCACACCAAACGCTCACCGCACCGCATCGATGGCGACGGTTGGCGTATCCGCTTACTGGATGGGCTACTTCCTTCACCCGGCGAGGTGGGGCACGTCATCGAACTACTCAGCCGCGATCCCTCGGTCGGAATCATCGCGCCGACCGGTCACGTGTCGGGTCCTGACCACTGGGGTCGCAACCAGCCGCTTGTTGAAGCGCTGGCGGCTCGGCTTCCCGTTGCCGTCGATCCCGACACACTCGAATTTGCGGCGGGATCAATGTTCTGGTGTCGCCCGTGGGTGTTGCAGCGGTTGGCCGATCTCGATCTCAGCGTCGACGACTTTCCCGATGAGGGTGGGCAAACCGACGCCACCACAGCGCACGCCATCGAGCGTCTGCTCGGTCAGTTTGTGGCGGCCAGTGGTCAGCAGATTGTGACGATGGACGATGTTCCGAGTCGGTTGCATCGCAGCCGCACGGTCAGCGAACGGCCTCGCGTGCTTGCCTTCTATCTGCCGCAGTACCACGCGATTGCCGAAAACGATGAGTGGTGGGGCGAAGGCTTCACCGACTGGCGCAATGTTGAGAACGCCCAACCGCTCTTCGCGCGCCACCTTCAGCCGCAGGTGCCCACTGAACTTGGCAACTACACCCTCGGCCCTGAGGTGATGCGCGAGCAGGCGCAACTGGCCGCTGAACACGGTGTCGACGCATTCGTCATGCACCACTACTGGTTCAACGGTCGCACTTTGCTCAATGAGCCCCTCGAATCGCTGTTGGCCGATCCGACCATTCCGTTCCCGTTCGCACTGTGTTGGGCCAACGAGAATTGGACGCGTCGTTGGGATGGGCTCGATTCGGACGTCTTGATCGGCCAAACTTTTCCTGAAGGCTGGGCCGAGCGCTACATCGACGACATCCTGCCCGCGCTGAGTGATCCTCGGTATGTGCAGGTAGGGGGTCGACCACTACTGCTGCTCTATCGAGTGGGCCTCATTCCCAATGCCTCAGCCGCAATTACTGTCTGGAAGGCGCGCGCCGAGGCTGCCGGTCTGGGCGGCCTGCACGTGGCCGCTGTGGTGCCGTCGCGTGATTTTGAGCCCATCCCCGCCACCGTGCTCAGTTCGCTTGACTCACTCGTGAGATTCACCCCCGGATCAGGTATCGGACTGCAATCGTTGGCCGACGATGCTGCGGGATACGACCAGGGAAGCTCCGGCGACGTGCTCTCGTACGAAGCGGCCGTACGCGGTGCCGATCTGTCGACCATCGGCCCTGGCGGGCTGCGCATCCACCCCGGTGTCATGCCCGGTTGGGACAACACGGCGCGACGAGGATCGGCCGCCTACGTCTTCCACGGCAGTAACCCGATGACCTTCCGGCGCTGGGTGGCCGCTGCTGCTGCGGCGGCTGTTGCGGCGGGCTCTGAGCCACTGGTCTTCGTGAATGCGTGGAATGAATGGGCTGAAGGTGCCCACCTCGAGCCTGACAAGCGCTTCGCGCGAGGGAACCTCGAGGCCATTCATGACGTCGTAGGTCCGAGAGCTTGTGAGTCCAGCGCCGAGTCCGCTGCAGCACCTGAGCAGAAGGAGCCCGAGCGATGAGTGCCACCGCCATCACACCGGGGTCGCCCCCGGAGGTCAAGCACCCCATTTCGGTGGCACTGTCGGACATCCGCGCTGGCTGGCAGCGACGCCAACTCTGGTGGATGATCGCCTACCAAGATCTGATTGCCCAGTACCGTCGCAGCCGCATTGGCCCCTTCTGGATCACCATTCAGATGTCGGCATTTGTTCTCGGTATTTCGGTGGTCTATGCAGGTCTTTTCCGCCAGGACTTCACCACCTTTCTGCCCTACGTGGCGATCGGATTCCTTGTCTGGGGCTTGATCAGCACGTCGGTCGTTGACTCAACGAAGGCGTACTTCGGTCAGGCGGGCTACATCCGTTCAACCTCGCTGCCACTGTCGATCTACTCGTATCGCACGGTGGCAAGTCATGTCTGGACATTCGCGCACAACGTCGTGCCGGTGGTGATTCTGCTGGTTCTCCTTCGTGTGGTGCCCTCACCTTGGGCGATCATTCTCACCCCGCTAGGGGTAATCGCCATTGTGCTCAATGCATTCTTCGTGTGCCTGTGGTTGGGCCCCGTGTGCGCCCGCTACCGAGACATCGCACCATTCGTCGCGAGCGCGATGCAGCTGATGATGTTCATTACTCCGGTTTTCTGGATGGTCGATTCACTCCCCAGCCGTGCCGCTGTGATCTGGAATCCCTTCGCCTACTTCCTCGAAGCTGTCCGGGCTCCGCTGCTCAATGAGCCGGTGCGCCCCTTTGTGTGGCTCGTCATCATCAGCATCACCATCGTTAACGGATTCGTCGCGTTGGTGCTCTTCGGACGCAACCGGCGATGGATTGCGTACTGGGTGGGATGACCATGGCCAGCATCATGCTCTCTGACGTCACCGTTGATATTCCGATTTTTGGTGTCTCGAGCCGCAATGCGAAAGGAACGCTGCTGCGCCATCTCAAGCGCAGTGTCGACTACGACACGGTGTGGATCCGCGCCCTCGATGGAGTTGACCTCACTCTCAAGGATGGCGACCGGATCGGGCTGATCGGACCCAATGGCGCCGGCAAGTCGACGCTCCTTCGGGTGATGGGCGGAATCCTCACGCCGACCGCGGGGTATGTGCAGTCATCGGGCGACATTGCCACCATGTTCGATCTCGGTCTTGGCATGAGTTACGACGCCACGGGGCGCGAAAACATCATGATCCGCGGAATGCTTCTTGGCCACTCACGTGATGAGATGGTGTCGAAGGCCGCTGAGATTACCGAGTTCGCCGACCTCGGTGACCGCATCGACCACCCCGTGCGCACCTATTCATCGGGTATGGTCGCTCGCTTGTCATTCTCGATCTCAACCGCGATCGAACCAGAGATTCTTCTACTCGACGAAGGTATCGGAACAGCCGACGCGCAGTTCACGGCTCGCGCCAAGGAACGACTCAACGAGTTCATGCTGCGCGCCGGAATCTTGGTGCTCGCCAGCCATTCCGATGCGATGCTGGAAGAATTCTGCGATCAGGCACTGGTACTTGATCGTGGCCGGGTGACATTCCTCGGTCCGGTAGGCGCGGCGTTGCGTCACTACCACGCATCAAGGGAAGCCCAGTGAGTCACGCCCGCGACCCCATTCCGCAGTGGCAGTGGGAGTTCATTGATCCAGGACCGCGCCCCGACGTGTCAGTTGTCATTTGCGCCTACGGCAAGGTGAGGATGACCCTTGACTGCCTGTGGGCGATTCACGAAGCGCAGTTGGCGAACAGTGCCCTCGTTGAAGTGATCGTCGTCGATGACGCCTCGCCCGATGACACCTCAATTCGACTCGCGAAGCTGCGCGGTCTGCAACTGGTGACACTCACCGAAAATGTGGGCTATCTACGAGCAGCTAATCGTGGCATCGAGGCGGCGCGAGGCCGCCATATTCTGATGCTTAACAACGACACACTTCCGCAGGGTCGATGGATTGATCCGCTACTCGAGACGATGCAGTCGCGCGGTGCCTTGGCCGTGGGGTCAAAGCTCGTCTTTGCCGACGGAACCGTGCAAGAGGCTGGCGGCATCATCTTCTCCGACGGATCGGGCTGGAATTTCGGCCGCGGCGGCGATCCCGATAATCCGGCGTTCCGCTATGAGCGCCGCGTTGACTACTGCTCCGCTGCGTCGTTGCTAATTGATGGCGAGTTCCTTCGCGCGCGCGGAGGCTTCGACATTCGCTATGCGCCGGCGTACTACGAAGACACCGACGCGTGCTTTGCTGTGCGCGAGGTCGGCGGGGAAGTGTGGTTCCAGCCTTCGTCGGTTGTCGTCCATCTCGAGGGCCAGTCGCACGGAACCGACGAGAACAGCGGACTCAAGCGGTATCAGGTGCTCAACCGCGAGACCTTCATCACCCGACATGCCGCTGCACTGCGCCAGCAGCAACCTCCGGGTGCTGAACACGTGATGGTTGCGCGCGAGCGCGTTCGCTCGCGCGTGATTGTGGTCGATAACGAAGTACCAACTGCCGACCGTGATTCGGGTTCGCTGCGACTGTTCTCCATCATGCGCGGGCTTGTCCGCGATGGCTACGGCGTGACCTTCCTTCCCGTCAACGGCTGGCGTCGGCCGCCCTACACGCGTCGGCTTGAGGCCGAGGGTGTCGAAGTGCTTGGTACGGAAGACACCTGGTGGCCGCACCTGGAGTCGTTGAAGGAGTCCGTCAGCCACGTGTGGCTCTCACGGCCCGATGTCACTCACCGGTATTTGCCGAAGTTCCGTGAAGTACTTCCCACTGCTCGCATCGTCTACGACACCGTCGACCTGCACTTCCTGCGCGAGCAACGGGCGGCCGACGTTGGTACCGAGTTCGGCGACGCGCCCGACGCGATGGCGACTCGGCAACTTGAGATCGGCTTGATGAAGTCCGTCGACGATGTCGTGGTGGTCAGTCCGGTCGAGCAGCAACTGTTGATCGACGAAGAAGGCATCGCGGCGGCGATCGTTCCTAACGTGCACACCACTCTCGATAACTGGGCGTCACCGCGTGGACGCGAGGGCATTCTCTTTGTTGGCAACTTTCGCCACCCGCCCAACGCCGACGGAGTTCAGTGGCTGGTCGACGAGGTCATGCCATCGGTGTGGGAGCACAATCCGCAACTGCGATTGCGCATCATTGGTCCAGATGCTCCTGCCGAGATCCTTGCGCTCGATGACGATCCGCGCATCGACGTGCTTGGCTGGGTTCCTGATCTTGCACCCTTCTACGCGAGTAGCAGGGTGGTTGTCGCACCCCTGAGATTTGGTGCTGGGCTCAAGGGCAAGGTGGGCGAAGCACTCTCGCACGGTGTCGCATCGGTGCTCACACCCGTCGCCGCCGAAGGCATGCTGCTGGTATCGGGCGAACACGCGTTGATTGAGGAAGAGCCCCTCGCTTTCGCCTCGGCCATTGCAGTGGTGTGTGCCGACGACGTTCTGTGGCAGCGATTGTCAACCCAGGGCCGTCAACTCATTGCGCGGAACTATTCGCCGGTCGCGGTGCGTACGGCAGTACGCACCCTGTTGGGGGGCGCCGTTGACGGGGTATCCGATGAGACAGTGGGCGCAACTGCGCTGCCACTACCGTCGTTGGAAAGTGCTGAGCGCTACATCGCTGATGCCGATCGCGAGCGCAGCCGTCTGCGGGTGCAACTCACCGACGCGAAACGTGCGGGCGAGCTCCTGACCGAGCAGATAGAACAATTCCGCTCTGACGCTTTCACCGAGGTCGGCACTGACGGCAACGGACACGTAGCGATGAGCCCGGCACTCGCGCCTACTGATCGAGTGAGCGATGACGTGCGCGACATTCTGACGCGAGCACTCACGCAGGCATCGGCAGCACGTGAGGTGCAGGCGGGGCGTTCGTACCGAATCGCTCAAGGTTGGAGTCGACTACGTCGGCGTACTTCCAGCGACGGTGTGCCCACGGGCTCCAATCCAGAGCACCTCGCGGCCCTTGCGGTGTCGGGACTGGTTGATCCTCGTTGGTACCGCGCCAACTACCCCGACGTTGCCGCCGCGGGGGTTGACCCCTTTGAGCACTACACGACGCAGGGGTGGCGTGAAGGTCGCTCACCCGGACCCGCATTCGACACCGCCTGGTACCTCGCGACGTATCCCGATGTGGCCGAGAGCGACATTGATCCTGCGGTGCATTACGTGGTGTGGGGTTGGCAGGAGGGACGTCGTCCAACGTCGTGGGCGCTTCCGATTGGAACCGCGTCTGCGGTACCGGCTGCACCTGAGCCTGAGCCTGTGTCTGAGCCTGAGCCTGAATTCGTACCCGAACCCGCTGTTGTCGTGGGCTCGGTGACCACCGAACCCCGAGAGCCTCTGGTGTTCGAGGAAGTCGAGGTGCCGGGAGTGCACATCCTGCATGTGCACGGCTTCAAGTGCGCAGGAACAACGTTCAACTGGATTCTCGAACGCAATTACCCGGGGCGAGTGCGTTACGTCGAGTCAGAGAGCATCGGACGGCGCCTGCCGTGGCAGCGCATTTGCGATGAAGTCGATCTCTCTGATGCGCGCGCAGTTACTTCGCATCTCACGACGGTGCCCGATGCCGATGCCGATGGCGATTCCGATGGCAATGCCGCGCTCGCAGCGATCACGGTGGCCTTCGTGCGCGAGCCGCTAGCCCGCCTGATTTCGGCTTACCGTTTTGAACAGCGCTCGACATCGCCGCGTTCTCGGGGTGAGTCGTTCGCCAACTACCTGCGGCGCATAGTCAACACGGTTGAGTCGAACTATCAGTCGCGCCTGCTGTCACCTCAGCATTTCACCGCCAGCGGCCCTTTCCTCGGCTGGCAACTCGACCCGCACCTGATCGACCTCGATCGGCCTGACCTTTTCGTCGGAGTGGTCGAGCGGTTCGACGAAAGCATGGTGCTGCTCGAACACCGACTTGCCTCCATGGGAATCTCCTTTGATGGCGCGTATCAGTTGGCAGAGAACGTATCGAGCGGCGTGTTCCCCACTGAACCGGGTTGGTCGGGGGAGACCCGACTCTCAGATTACGATCGTCTGCTGCATCGTCGGGCCGGCACGCTTCTCGCGGCGCAACTAGGGTCTCTACCCGACGCCGCGGGAGCCCTTGCTGAGTATCGCGCTCGCTGTGATGCGCTGCGCGAGTTAGACCCTCAGGTGTCGCTTCCGGAGAACGCCCAGTGGACCTATCTGCCGCCGGTGGGCGGCGAACCCGCAGGCCGCAGAACTTCCTAACGGTGTGCGGCGCGTACGCCGTGGTGCGCGCGCGAGCGCTTGACGCCCGCGACAAGTTGATCGGCTTCACTCCACGCGGCGTCAGCCACCGATTCGGCGAGCGCGGGATCGGTGAACGCGGCATCGCGCACGTACGCGGCCAGAGTGCGTAAATGGTCAGCCGATTCGGGAGTCATCGACAGCGGTAATTCAGCGTTGACCATCAGGTCGGGCGACAGATTGGCCGCAAACGGAATCCCGCGAGCATCGAGTCGATTCTTCGTCCACAACCAGGCGCCAATCGTGCGTTGTGTTGGTGTGCCGGACCGTAACTGCCGTCGCAGTCGAGCCAGCTTCCAGCGGCGCCTGATCCACAGTGCCACCAGAACGAGGGCGACGATGAGGAGCAACAGAAGTAGATAGGGAAGCACCTTCATGAGGAGTGAATCCTCGGGTGGTGGCAGGGGCGGCGGCGTAGGCGTCGTTGTCGACGAGGGGCTCGGTGTCGGAGTGGGCGTTGGTGTTGGCGTGGGCTGCCACGGCGGTCGAATCGACGGATCGACCGTGCTCGACCCGGCTTGAGTATGTTTGCCGGTGCGATAGACCTGCATGAGCGAAACAACGGCCGCCATCGTGATGACCAGGATCAGCGACAGTGCGAGCGTTGCCAGTTTCGCGGGTGCAGGTATCAACCATCGCCGGCGCTTTCGTTCACTGAGCGCGAGCGTGACCACTGCGCTGACGACAGTGGCAATCGCAACGAGGCCCACTTCGCCCGCGCCGCCTAGTGTCACCGCACCAAGGATGATGCCGCCGACGGGAACGAGGAACATCGAAGGTGCTGGACTATCAATGAGAGCCACGGCAAAGGCGGTGCCGACCGACGCTACGAACGTTGAGCGTGCGATAGGGCCGCTGATGTCGCCACCATAGATGTTCACAACTTCGGCCCAGATCAACCCGGCGAGTGAGCCGACGAGTGCACCGCGCCACCATGCGCCGGTGCCACGTCCGCGATTCGCCGCGACCGCTCCGACTCCGACCCCCACCATTACGTAGGCGCCGAGTGCTCCCATGCTGACCACGCCGGCGTACGAGATGGCAGCAATGAGGCAGGTGATGACGGTCGCGATGAGCGGCCACCGATCGGTGTGCTCGTCGGTGTGCCGGGTAATGCTCGCCGACGACGTGCGAGGTAGTCCGCGGTCGGTGTCGTTGGTGGGCAGCGTTGAGGTCATACGAGGTCCTCGGCGCCTGCGACATCGAGGACACGCAGTCCGGCCAGTGGTGCTGGCTTTGAAGCGCCAACTCGAATCACCAGGGTTCCACCGACAACGCGGGTGGCGGCGACGATTGCGAGGGGAAGGGTGCGCGAGGGAGTTCCAGTGACGACGATCAAGCGAGAGCATCGCGTTGAGCGAACGGCTGACACGAGTTGGGCAGGCACTACTTCGAGCGGCGGCGATGCCTCGACGACGGCGAGTCGATCGAGCAAACTGCTCGCGGCACCTGACGCGGCGGATGAGGGACGGCTTCCGGAAGCGGTCGTGACGACGTTCACCTGCCCTGACCCCTTGGGCAGTGACACGACGATTGATGCAACGACTTCGATAGCTGCCTCGAAGCGTTCTGGTAGCCAGGCCTTACCAAATTGATGGTCGTCGCCATACGCCGAAACATCGGTGTCGAGCACGATCGTGGTTCCCTCGGCGGTCGGAGCCAGGTTCTGCTTCACCACGAGGTGGCCGGCGCGCGCGGACGATCGCCAGTGCACCATGCGTGCTTCATCGCCCAGTACGTAGTCGCGCAGGGCGTGAAAATGAACGTCTCCTCGTTGCTTGGCGGCGCTGTCAGCATCGCCGATGATGTTCTGACTCATGAGGGCGCGGCGTACCGGAAACACCCGCGGTTGGATGGTGACGATGCCACCTTCGGCACGGTCGATCGTGCGTTGGACGATGCCCCAAGGATCGCCTTGCACCAGAGCGAAGGGACCCATGGGGCGTTGACCGCGCTGGGAAGTGTCGAGTGGGAATCGCAGGCTGGAGGTTGATGCTTGTTGTGCGCGCGTGATGCGCACTGAACCGGTGGGGTTCGATGCGTCGACTCCTTCTACCAAACGCATGGCACGCCGGGGTCGGTCGGAATCTAGGGTGACGCGCACTGATGCTGACTGCAGACGCACAACGCGGAGTGAGTCTTGGTCGACTGAGAGCGTTCCGCGCGGCTTGGTTCCGAGCACGAGCAGAATCGCGACGACGGCTGCGATACCGGCCGTGCCCAGAGCTACGATCTCAGGCCAATTGAAGCGCCAGCCAGCGCCTACTGCGACGACAGAGACGAGTAAGAGCACTCGTCCCCTGATGGTCATGCGCCCGTTTCCTGAGGAGGTGCGGGCACCACCTCAACGGCTTCAGCAATTGCGTCGGAGGGCAGGCCACCGGAAATCTCGAACGTTGCCGAAAGCAGGACGCGGTGTGAGAGCACCGGCTCTGCCAATGACTGAACATCGCCGGGAAGTACGTGCGGACGCCCTTCCATCGCGGCGCGTACGCGCGATGCGCGAAGAAGACCGAGTGCCCCGCGAGGGCTGGAGCCCAGTCGGAATTGCTGCATCGTGCGCGTGTGCCCAACAAGTCGAACGATGTAGTCGATGATGCTGGGCGCAACATAGACCGTGCGAGCCGAAGCGATGAGTGCGCCGATGCGCTCGGGGCTGCTAACCCGTTCGACGTTTTCGATTGCGGCACCGCCGTGCTCGCCCGTAAGCACGCGTACTTCAGCTCCGTGGTCGGGGTAACCCATGCGGGTCTTGATGAGGAAGCGGTCGAGTTGGGCTTCGGGTAGTGGGTACGTGCCGTCCATCTCGACGGGGTTCTGGGTCGCCATGACCAGGAAGGGATTAGGCACCGGGTGAGGGTGACCGTCGATGGTGACCGTGCGTTCTTCCATTACTTCGAGTAGGGCCGACTGTGTACGAGGAGAGGCGCGGTTGATTTCGTCGGCGAGAACCACGTGGGAAAAGATGGGGCCGGGGTGAAAGACGAAGGTGTTGGTGTCCTGATGGAACACCGAGACACCGGTGACGTCACCGGGCAGTAGGTCGGGAGTGAACTGGATGCGCTGCCAGTCGGTACCAAAGGCTCCCGCGAAACTGCGGGCGAGTGAGGTCTTGCCGACACCGGGAACATCTTCGAGCAGCACGTGTCCACTCGCGAGCATGGCGGTGAGGCAGAGTGATACCACCTCCGGCTTGCCCTGAATGAATGAGTTGACGGCGGCCCCGATCTGGGACACCTCTGCCGCGAACTCCTCGGCCTGCTGACTTGTCATGGTGGTGCGGCCGGTGGCCTCGTGGGTCATGCGATGAGCATAAGCCAGTGGAGTCTGACCGTAGTACTGTGGCGCGATGCCGTTTGCTGATATTGACGACTACCTCGCCACGGTTCCCGAGCCCCATCGCTCAACCCTGCTCGTGCTGCGCAAGCGAATTCACACGGCGTTGCCGGGAGCCCTTGAGTGCATCACCTACAACCTTCCGACGTTCAAGCGTGACGGGCACTCTATTGCGGGCTTCGGGGCGTTCACGCGTCACTGCAGTTACTTCCCGATGAGTGGCGCCGTGCTCGACATGCTCGGAGACGAAATCGAAGGGTTTACGACCAGTCGCGGCACCCTGCGGTTTCCTCCGGACAAGCCGTTGAGCCAGGTGCTCGTTCGCAAACTGGTGCGTACTCGTTTGGCCAATGTCGCCGAACGCGGTTATTGACTCACGGATCGACTCTGTTCGCCGCGAACCGCCGCGTAGGGTGGGCACATGTCAACGCCTTCGAATTCCCAGCAAGTTGATGCCACCGCTGACGATGCACTCGGTACCGACGACACCACGGCGTTGCTTGAGCGCCTCGCACGTCGTGATGTCTCGGCGGCCGAACTGCGTGAGGCAGCCATCGCTCGCGCTCGCGCCGTCAACCCGACGTTGAACGCTGTGGCGTGGTGGGTCGACGACGCAGCCGCGGCGGGTGCGTCGAGCGATACCGAACTTCCGCTGGCCGGCATTCCGACGTTGATCAAGGACAACGAGCCACTCACGGGTTTCACAACGACTGAGGGTTCGTGGGCGATGCCGGCCCAGCCGGCCGAAGCCAGTTCTCCGTGGGTGGCGCAGTACCTGGGTTTGGGTGTCAGCCCTATCGCGAAGACGACGCTGCCGGAGTTTGGTCTGACAGCGACAACAGAGTCGACGCGATTTGGTGCGACGCGCAATCCATGGAACATCGGCTATTCGACAGGTGGCTCAAGCGGAGGGTCGGCTGCGTTGGTGGCGGCGGGAGTTGTTTCGATGGCTCACGCCAACGATGGCGGCGGCTCAATCCGCATTCCCGCGTCGTGCTGTGGGCTGGTCGGACTCAAGCCTTCGCGTGGCCGGCTCGTTGATATGCCTGAGCTTGATCGGTTGCCGGTGAACCTCACCGTGCAAGGAGTCGTGACGCGGTCGGTTCGCGACACCGCACTGTATTACTCGCTTGCCGAGCAGGTGTACCGCAATCCGGCGCTTCCTGAAATCGGCATGGTGAGCGAACCCGATTCGCAGCGATTGCGCATTGGGTTGATGACTCATGGGTTGCGCGACCTTCCGGTGTCGGAGGAGGTTGTCGACGCCGTCACAGCGGCCGCTGCATTGTGCGAGGCGCTGGGCCACCATGTTGAGGTGGTTCCGCTTCCTGTCGAAGATCAATTCGGACCGGACTTCCTGCGCTACTGGGCATTCTTGTCGTTTGCACTCAAGCGCGGTGGTCGGCGTCTGTACGGTCCAGGCTTTGACGGATCGCGCACGGAGAAGTTGACCGACGGATTGGCGTCACTGTTCACCCGCGAAGCTGAGCGGCTGCCCGGTTCGTTGCGCCGACTGCGCCGCTTCGCGCGCGATCGCGAGCCCGTGTTCGCCAATTTCGACGTGGTGCTGTCGCCGGTGTTGGGGCACGCGCCTGCGCCGATTGGCTACTTCGGACCCGACGTCGATTTCCGCACGCATCTGACCCGTTTGTTGCGCTACACGTCGTTTACTCCCATGCAGAACGTGTCAGGCTCGCCCGCGATCTCGTTGCCGCTGGGCCGCAGTTCGCATGGTGTTCCCATCGGTGTGCAGGTGGGAGCAGCGTATGGGCAGGAGCGCACGCTCTTGTCGCTCGCGTATGAACTTGAGGACGCTGCTCCTTGGGCCACGCGGGTGAGTTAGAGGGTTCCCACTCCGAATCCGTCGATCCAGACTCCTGTGGTTCCGGCGGTGAGCACTTTCACTGTCACCGTCTTATTGCTGAATGCAGGAACGGTGATCGTGAACACCTGCTTGTTCTTGACCGAAGTCGAAGCGAGGTTGATGGTGCTCTTGACTACCCCGTTGACGAGCACCTGAATCTTGCCTGCACCCGGTCGTTTCTGGGCAACGACGATGACGCGGTTGCCCTTGGCGCCGGTGAGGTACTTGGTGGCGCCAACTTTGGTGCTCTTCGAGATGGTGCTGGCGTAGTAGGCCGATGAATTCGTTGGCTTGGTCCATGTTCCGGTGCTGCTGGCGCTGCGTTCGTCGAATGGCGTGAGGGTGCAGCGAGTGGTGCCAGTAGTGGAGTTTGCGCTCTGGTCTGTAGCAATCACTTCCACACACGACTTGGATCCGCGTGTGGCCGTGACAATTGCTGACCTCACGGTCGGACCGACGCTAGTGGGGTTACTCCAGACGCCTGTGCTGCCCTTGTACGTCGTCGTTCGTGACCGCACGCGGAACGAGGCCAACCCACCGGCGTCTGATGCAGTCCATCGTTGAACGAAGGAACTGCCTAGGTTCACGGCCGGTAGGGGCGTCGTGGTGAGAGTGGGCTTTGTGGTGTCTGCTGTTGGTCGATCAATGGTGACAAGGGCACTACTTCCGCCGGATGCCAGAGCATTGCCTGCCGCGTCGTGGATGTCACTTCCGGCCAAGACGTAGAGCCGCAGTTGGGAGCCGGCGGTACTGAGCCCCACCGGCACGGTCACAGTTTGTACTTGCGCGTATCCCGCTGCGGGGGTGAAGGTCACCGTGCCAGTCGAGATGTTCGCTGCCGACATGGTCGTCGCCGTGGGGCCATTGAGGCCGGTCACGGGTTCGCTGAAGGTCACCTTGAAGACTGCGTTGGGTCCGGTAACGGGGTTGGAAAGCGGCGTTACCGATAGCACCGTGGGTGCAACAGCGTCGGCTGCGACTGCCACGAACGTTTGGTCTGCACCGCACACGGGAGATCCCGAATTTGGCGTGAAGCACAGCCGCCAGTGGTAAGTCTGACCGGCGGTGAAGGTATTTGCCGTTGGAGTCCAGTCGTCCCAGACGAGCCACGTGTCGGCGCCAGGAATTGACACCGGATCGTTGATAAGTCCGTACGACGTGGTGGTTCCTAGTTGCAGATGAGCTGTTCCTGCAACTCCAGTAGTGAGTAGCGCATTGGACCTGTAGGTGGGTGCGGATCCGCGGGTGATATCGGTTGAAGGAGTTTTGTACCCGATGCTCGGAGGGCCACTCGTGTCATTGGGCGCAACGTACATTCCGACGTTGGGTGTGAGCCAAGGATTGCTGTTGCCATCGAGTGCTTTGACGAAGGCCTGCATCGTCGCACTGACCGTGTTCGATGCCTTCACCGGCAACAGGAATTCCAATGTGCCGCCCGTTGGCACCGGCCAGATTTGATTGTCGAAACCACTACCCGGCCGGACGAATGAAACAGCACCTGGGTGATAAGGCGAGGCGATCAGGTTGCAGGCTTGGAAGGAACTGACGCTCTGCGTGTTGGTGTACTTGCACCGCATGGGGTTAGCCACGGAGATGTCGGTGCTGACACCTGTCGGCAATGCGAGGTCGACCCACGCGTACTGGCCAGCGCATGAGTTTCCTGCTCCCCCTACAACGACGTGAACGTAGAAGGTGTCTCCGGCTTTGGGCGAGGGAGGGCTGGAGTTGAGGTCGCCGTAGTAGCCGGTATAGGTCATGAGACCAAACTCGCTGTAAGGATTGCCCCAGATGACCGACCCGCAGTTGATGATCGAACTGTTGGCGAAGCCTCCGTCGAGGTAGCCGGGAGACGCCGCGGCCGGGCCCACTCCAGCCAGTACCGGTAGGCCGAGGGCTATCACGGCGAGGGCGAGCACTCGAGTGATCCAACGACGCACCATGGGGGTAACCCTCCGTAATCAATGCAATTCTGTGTGTGACAAAAGAGTAAGGGATAACTCCACCTTCTGGCGCTCAGCGAAGCAACAAATGAATCAGCGGCCAAACGGGTGAGGGCGTGAGCGCACCGTCATGTGCGTGACAGACAGGGCTGCTGGGGGCGCCCTAGCGTCGTGGTTATCTGACAACCCCCACGTCGACCGGCACGAAGGGAACTTCATGGGACTGAAGAATCGGCGAGCTGGCCGCATCATCGGCCACCTTCTCGTGGCGGGGGGCGTCCTCGTGGCGATGACGATGCCCATGTCGTCAGCACAGGCCACTCCGATTTGGACGTCATCACAGTGGGTGCGCGGTCATGTCGCGTTCGACCAGTACCTGTACTGCGCGGGTCCGCTCAATTGCATGTCATACGTGTTGCGGCAGGCAGAGGTTGACTACACCTCTTCCGCGGGACCCACCTCTGCGCCGCGTGTGGGTGAGGCCTTCACCATTCACGCAATGACGGCGATCGTGTCGCCGCCCAACCCAGATCTCGCGGGCACTTTCCGAATGAATCTCTTGCTGCCGTCGGGGGTCGCACCCGCGATTCGCACGGCCGCCGATTTCCGCTGCGTGATCACCGACATCAGCAACAACGCGTTTCCGGCGAGCAGTTGGTGTGGTGCGTTGACCAAGAACGGTGCCACCTGGCAAGTACCAGCCTTCAATCTCACCCGAAGTCAGATCGCTCACGTATTCGTTCGGGTGGTGGCGACGCGCACCTTCTCTCCACCAGCGAACGCGGACTGCTCGAAGAGCGCCGTCATCTCAACAGGCGTGTGTGTGCAGATGACGTCAACTCAACTGGCGGGCAACGTCAGTACGCTGCCAAATCCACTGGTGTCGTGGGTGCCCCTTCGAGTCGGAGCATCACTCACGCCTACCAAGCCGGGTGCTCCACGAACGGTGGTTGCCAGTTCACGTAACCGAGCTGCGGTTGTTTCGTGGAAGGCACCGGCGAGCAATGGTGGTGCGACGATCACGAAGTACGTCGTCACGGCGGCACCAGGCGGGCGAACGTGTGCCACAACCGGTGGGCGATCGTGCACCGTCACGGGATTGACGAACCGAACGTCGTACCGGTTCACCGTGCGCGCGACTAACAGACTGGGCACTGGCGTTGCTTCGGCCAAGTCGACTCCCGTGGTGGTGGGTACGCCGACGACACCGCGCACGTGTGTGGTGACTTTTCCCAGTGCTGGCGCCATTCGACTGACGTGGTCTGCCCCAGCGTCGCTAGGAAGTGGGGCCGTCCTTCGGTACGAGTTGCGCGCGCGTGGCCATGCAGCGGGATCGGGCGTGTGGTCGGCGTGGCAGCCGAGCGCTACGACGTGGGGAAGTGTGGGTCGTGCACGTGTGTACGCCGATTCCGGTGCCGTTGCGGGAGCGACGTACCAGTTTCAAGTGCGCGCTGTGAATGGCAGTGGTCTTGGATCGGCGGCCACGGTGACGTTCGTGCAACCGGGCTGAGTGTCGCGGGCGGGTTAGCGGCCGTCGTAGTTTCCGTCATCGTCGATGTCGGCTTCGATGCTCGCGTAGAACTGGTCGCTCGGCGGGAGACTCGCATCGTCGATGCTGGCTACGTCAAGGTCGAAAACTTCGTATAGCTGCACCACCAATCGTCGAAGGTGAGCTGAGGCCTTCGGAGGTGCTGTCGATGACGTGGCTCGGTACATGCCGCGGTAGTAGGCCGCTGTTCCTTCGACGCGTCCCTTGAACACCAGCATGTACTTCTCGCGCTCGTCAGGGTTCAGAGGTGCCAGATCCTCAAGGACTTCCTCGAGATTGGCGATCTTGTCGCAGACGGTCACGAGTGCGATACCGGCATCATCGGTCGCGTCAACGCTGGCGATGTGGTGGCGCTTGCGTGCGGGGTACGGCGCTTTGTTTTCCGGGTCTGCGGTGACTGAATCGCTGCACGCTTCGACGATCTCAGCGACGCGTGGGCCGAATCGCCACGCGATATCGCGAAGGCGCACCTCGCCGCCCTGATCTTCGGCGGTGTCGTGCAGTGCCCCCGCGATCACCACCGCATCGGCGTCGGGCGACTCGGGATAGCGGTAGCGCAGTGCCAACTGTGACACCCGCAGCAGGTGGGTGAGGTAGGGCTCATGCGGTTTGCCCTTGCGCAACTGACAGGCGTGCGCTGTCGCTGCGTACGAGAGAGCGTCGGCCACCGAGTGACCGTAAAGCGGGGTGCACGGTGAGTCGTCGCCCTCGTGGAAGTGGTAGGTCATGGTCCCCCTTTCTCGGGTGAAGCCTTACCCCACCCTCACTACCCAGAGTAGCGACAGGGTGTGACATCAGTGGGGCGCCTGAACGCGCTAGGTGCGCGCCTGGGTGCCCCCGATGGTGACGAGGAACGAGGGTTAGGCCGAAAGGGTGATGGTGGGCCCAATCACGTGTGGATGCGCTCCGATTGGTCGATAAGCGATCTATGCGGCAGGAGCTGTTCGGATGAAGCGTGTCTTGGGGCTTGCCCTCGTGGTGCCGGCACTCGCTGCTGGCCTTCTCTCCGCCGGAGTCTCGCCAGCCGTGTCGGCGACGCCCACGGTTGTCCGCGCTGCGGCAGCTCCTGTTCCTGTTCGAGGCACGCTGTTTGGGATGCACCCCATCAACGGAACCGTGACCGTTCCCGCCGGCAGCTGGCGGCTGTGGGACTCGGGAGTTGCATGGCCCGCGCTGAACCCCGCCCCCGGTACGTACAACTGGGCTCCGCTCAAGGCGATGATCGATGCCGGACGCGCGCGCGGTGTCAATGACTTCGTGATGGTCATGGGAATCACTCCGTCGTGGGCAACGAAAGACACCAGTCATGTGCTGCCGTGGGATCACACATCCACCTCATCGCCCCCTGACGATCTGAACTCCTACTACACGTTCGTGAAGGCACTTGCCGAGTACAACCGTGACTCACTCGGCGGCGCGATCAACGGTTTCCAGGTGTGGAACGAAATGAACCTCTCCACTTTTTGGACTGGCACACCTGCACAGATGGCCAAGATGACAGGCCGCGTTGACACCATCATCAAGTCCGTCGATGCGACGTATCCCTCTCGCCACGTGTCGCGAACGGTCGCACCGAGTGTGACCTTAAGGCGCGGAATGCTGCCGACCACCTCAACGGCATGCGCAAAGGTTTCCCAACGGGATGCGTGTTTCTTCGGTCGCTACCTGAGTGCGCTTGCGTCAGTGAAGGGCTACGGGTCACGGGCGTGGCCAATCGACGCCTTTGCTATGCACACCTACCCTTACCGCGATCAGGGACCTGCAGAACGAGCGGCCTTGATCACGTCGATGCGCGCGCGCATCGCTGAGCGCCGTGTACCGGTGCGTGAGTTGTGGGACACCGAAGTGAACTACGGGCTTCGGGGGGTGAACGTCGCAGCGTGTGGAAGTGCCACTCCGTGTGTGCGACACATCGATGGAAACACCGCGGCACAGTACGTCGCGCGCACGTACCTCGACTCGGTGCGACTCGGCGTCTCACGCGTGTATTGGTACGCGTGGGTTGGGTCGAGCGATGTCTTGGGAATCACCATGCAGACCGGCTCCTCGTCGGCGACGGGCTACGCGGCTGTGCGGTCGTGGATCAGCGGCGCTTCTTTCACTGGCTGCGTGACCGTGTCGGGTGTCTACAACTGCGGCTTCACCAAGTCGGGCAAGGCATTCCGTGTCTTGTGGTCGAACGCGGGCACACACAGGGTTCCGGTGAAGCCTTCGTCGAAGTTGTGTCCACTGGGTACCGTGTGCACCCTGTCGTCCACTGCTGCTACGGCAACTGTTCGAGTGGGCCAGACTCCAATTCGCGTGGGATAGCGCGCTCCGGTATAACGTGAGCGCATGTGGCCGAAGCGGGGAGGGCAGTCAGCGACGACTGCTGAGAGTATCCCGGATTTAGAAGAGCAACTCACCACTCTTCGTCAACGATTCCCTGACGCCGTCTGGAAAGCCGACTCACCCGTCGCGGCCCTGACCGATCTGCTTGCTGATCTAGACGGTAACCCGCTACTCGCGACGCCGACGGGTGCGATGGTCAATGCACAAGCGGTAGCAGCGATGCGTGATCGCGATCGCCTTCCTGCCGCTCTCACACTTCTCGATCCCCATGCAGGTAACCCGTAGGTTGATCTCAGTCGCGTCGACCTTCTGCGAATCGCCGGACGAACCGATGAGGCCTTCACGATCGTCACCACTCACCTTCCGAACCTGTCGGCGATGGATCACACTCTGCAAGTGCACTGGCTGTTCGCCGCTAGCCGCGTCAACGCGACATGTGCCGACTCTGCGGCGAGAGTGCTTTCCGGAAGCGCGATTGCTGACGAGTGGCCGCTGGAATTTGCGATGGGTGAGCAGATCAGTGAGGAACGCGTCGCCTATTTCGCGCGACAACTACATGCGCTCGACAGTCGTTACTACCCGTTTACTGACGATGAGGCCCTGACCGTCATCCGACTTCTCGTCGACCTTCAGCAAGATCCGAGTCCGATTCGCAGACAGACCGTGCCCTGGCATGAGGTCGACGCCATTGATGCTGCTTACGTCGAATCGGTTGTCGACGGGGTGCTCGCTGCGGTGACGTCGCGTACCGGGTACAGCCTGGTTCGACTAGGAGATGGCGAAGGCGTCGTGATGCGAGGTCAACGCGCCAACTTGGGTGGCGCCGTCGGTCGCGGACCCGACGGTCATTTGCGTGAACTAGACGACGACGAGCATGAGCAGTTTCTCGCTGATCTCACTGCGAGCCTGCTCACGGCGGATCTCGTTGGTATTCCTGATCTCGTGCAGTGTCTACACGGACCTGTTGACACGCGCACCGTTCCGCTCTCGGTACTCGACGCGGGCATCGATCGCGAGCGCATCGTTTCTGGTGGCTGGTACCTGCACCTCGCGCTCGAGGCGACCGGTGAAATCAAGCGACTGCTGCCGCATCTCACAGGCGTCATCGGCCCGGTGAATCCCCGCGACATGCGACCCATCGCCGATCGCACCGACGTCGAATGGCTCGCGGTGCCCGGCGAGATCTTTTACTACGACTACGACAACGCTTCGGCCTCGCACTGGGATGACTGCTATCGCGACATCATGGCGTACCCGTTTGAGCCAGGACAGTTATGGCTCGTTGGTGCCGGCACGCTCGGCAAGATGTACTGCGGCGCGATTCGGGCGGCGGGCGGCGTTGCGATCGACATTGGGGCACTGTTCGATCTCTGGTCGGGTAGAGCCGATACTCGCGGCGAAGTGCGCCAGAATCCATGGATCACGCTGCCCTACCGCGATTGAGCAAACCAACGAACGAGCGCGTCGATAGGGAGACTCACTGTGGCCGACATCGTTCTCGTTCACGGCGCCATGCACGGAGGATGGTGCTGGGCGCAGGTGGCCCAGCGACTGCGATCTGACGGGCACCGTGTTCTCACACCAACGTTGACCGGACAGGGTGAGCGCCGACACCTGCTCACACCCGATGTCGGTGTTTCGACTCACGTCGAGGACATCACCAACGCTGTGTGGTTTGAAGGATTCGATCGCGTGACGTTGGTGCTCCATTCATACTCGGCAGTTCTGGCCGGGCCGTTGGCCACGCGTCTGGGGGGCTCCGTGGAGCGGGTGGTCGCGGCCGGTGGATTCCTCGTTGACTCCGGACAGTGCCTGCTTGACGTCGAACCGCCGGAAACGGCGCAGCGCTACCGTTCGCTGGCCGCGGCGGCGGGTGATGGCTGGCGGGTGCCAGCGTCGGACGCCTTCCTTGACCAATGGGGTGTCACGGATCCGAGCCTGCGGGCTGTGGTCGCCCCGCGACTCACCGACTTTCCGTTGCGGTGCGCCACCGAATCAGTCGTGTTCGATGAGGCCGACCTCGCCTCACTTCCTCGGGTGTACGTCGAGCACACCTCCCCGCCGCTGCCCTCGTTAGCGATGTCGATCGCACACGCGCGCGATACGGGGTGGACCATGCGTCAGATCGCGACTGGCCACGACCTCATGCTCGCTGATCCAGTAGGCACGGCCGACCTGATCGCCGAACTGATTGCGAACTGACTACTTCGCGTTCGGGTCGAGAAGTTCGTCGTCGCAAATAACTCGTCCGGCTTCGACGTATTGGGCGACGAGCGAGTCGTCGGTCGCATGTGTGAGTGTGCTCGGGTCAAGATAGTGAGCGCCAAAGAGGCGCATCACGTGTTGCACACCGATGGGACGAACACTGCGTAGGTCGTCGTCGTAGTAGGTGCCGGCATTGAGTGGGCTCGTGATGACTTCGAATGAGGGGAAGTAATCGACAAGCTCGTGCGCTCGTGCGGCGTCTTGAGCGACGGCGACCAGCACTGCCTTGCTGTAGGTGGTTGAAACCCAGACGTTGCGGTTCTCGAAAGTGGCGCTCAGAGGTACAGGGCTGACGGTGAGAATCACGCGCACACCCGGATTCACTTCGCGCAGGCGTGCGATGAATCGATCGAGATCGGCACGAACCTGCGGGTAGTCGTAATTGATGAACTCGTGTTCGGTCTCGTCGAACCGCGACGCCACCACTCCAGGCGCGATGGGAAAGACAGCATCGGTTGCGCGACTGCGCCATCCCTCGGTCAGCCCGAGAGTGAACACCACGACATCGGCAGTGGTGAACAGGTCGCGTACTGCGGCGAGGTGCACCGCACGATCGGCCTCGAGTTCGGCGAGACTGCCAAAACCGCCCGGTTCAGCGGTGGGTCGGAACGCGTCGTACCAGCGATCGTCGCGTTGCCAGGCCGCATCGTCGAAGGTGACTTCGTCGAAGGTGCGCTCGAGTAACTGTGCTGCTTGGGCGACGGTGTAGACATTGCCGTAGCGCGCAGAGAACAGGCCGTAGCTTTCCTTCTTCTCAGCCGAACTTCCCTCGGGCGCAGTCTCTGTCACCAAGTAGCGGTAGCCACTAGCGCGAATACTGGCCGCCACGTGCTGGGCGAAGCATGAGCCCAGCGTGGCGATACGGTCGTCGCGCTCGATGGTGAAACTGACCTCACCCACGGGATCGAACAGGCCTGGTGCCGCATCGGCGACGCCGGAGTTCCAAAAGCGTTCTGCCGGAAGCCCACGGTAGGGATGACTCATAGCGACATCGCCCCCGCGAACGAGACGAGAGTGTTCAACTCATGCTGCGACAGCGAGGGAAGTACCGAGGCGTCGGTGCTGACGCCGCGTTCGGACCAGTCGGTGTAGCAGCCAGCGACAAACTCGGTCCAGGGAATGAAGCGTCCGTTGATCTTCACGACCTCTACTGCGGGAACTCCTAGGCGCGCGGCCACGGGCTCATGTACCGGCCAGATCACCGACGTGGCGAGCGCGTCGTAGAGAAGACCTTCAACGGTATGCGCCGGTCGAGGCTTCAGCCCGAGCCGATCGCGACACACCTGTTCGGCGAGGGCCGCTACCGCCATCGATCGAGGGTGGTTCAAACCATGCATGAAGACGCCGGTGCGCTTGGTGGCGCGCATCCACTGCGTGAAATCGAAGCCGGTCTCGTCGAACCGAACGCGCAGGGCTTCTGACGACGGGTTCCAGCGATCGAGATAGCCCAGTGCATCGAAGCACGGCGTTGAATACATCGCCAGCGTTTGCTCGAGGGTGAGGCCCAGACTGTAAGCGCCGATCGCGATGCGCGGAACCCAGTCGGTTCCCCATGGACTGCGTACGCGCTCATCACCGTCAAAGCCGTAGCCCAAGTCGGGATGGAAGCCAGCGAAATATAGACCGGGAACGGCCACCACTGTCTCCGGCGCGTATCCGACCCGGGCGCATTCGTCGGCAACCTCAGTCACGAGTTCGTTGACAACGATGAGGGTGTCGCAGCCGGCGGCGCTGGCCGCGGCCACGGAACCTGCGAGATCGACGGTGACTCCCACATGGAAAGCGCACGCGATATCGACATCGCTCACGAGTGCCTGAAGTGAGTCAGCCCAGAGTGGTGCCTGGCAGTTCATCAGCACGGCAATACGGTGTGTGGTCAACGCGCTCCTCCCGGTCGCTACTCTAGTGGCGTGCGGGTCGCCATGGTCGGAACGCGAGGTGTGCCCGCTCGTTATGGAGGGTTCGAGTCAGCCGTTGAAGAAATCGGCTGGCGATTGGCCGAACGCGGGCATGAGGTCATTGTCTATTGCCGTAACGAAGGGCAGACGATCACCGAGTACCGCGGAATGCAGTTGGTCAATCTTCCGGCGTTGCGGCTGCGTTCGACTGAGACTTTGACGCACGGTGCGCTGAGCGCCACGCACGCGGTGCTCAAGGCCAAACCCGATATGGCCTTTGTCTTCAACGCTGCCAACGCGCCCTTCGTGAGTGGACTTCGGCGCGGAGGTGTTCCCACGGCTGTGAACATCGACGGCTTCGAGTCCAAGCGAGCCAAGTGGGAAGGTATGGGCGCAAAGTACTACCAGTGGGCAGAGCGAGCCAGTGTGCTGCGAACCGACGCGATCATCGCCGACTCGCGAGTGATGCAGGCCCACGTGTTGGCCGCCTACGGCCGTGAAGCGCACTACATCCCGTACGGCGCACCGATAGCGCATCCGGGTGACGATCTGCTCGCGGCTGCGGGTTTGCAGGCTGCCGGGTACCACCTGATCGTGGCTCGGTTTGAGCCGGAAAACCAGGTGCGAGAGCTGGTGCAGGGTTATGTCGCGAGTGCGGCCACGGCGCCGCTCGTCGTTGTGGGTGCCGCACCTTACGCCGAGGCCTATACCCAAAGCGTCCGCGCGGCGGCGGGCGACGACCCTCGTGTGCGCTTCCTGGGTGCTGTCTGGGATCAGGTGTTGCTCGACCAGCTGTACGCGGGCTGCCTGACATACCTGCATGGACACTCGGTGGGAGGCACGAATCCTTCTCTGCTGCGGGCCATGGGTGCGGCGGCGCCGGTGGTGGCAGACGACAATCCTTTCAACCGAGAAGTGGCCGGAAGGGGAGCTGAGTTCATCACCCAAGCGGGTGATCTTGCCCCCCATCTGGCGGCTGCGGAGAGTGACCCCGCGGCGGCACGGGTGAGGGGCCATCTGGGGCAGGAATGGGTTGCGCAGCACTACCGCTGGGACGAGGTCGTCGATAAATATGAGGCTCTCAGCACTCATTTGGGTGACTTGGCCCGCCGATAAGACGGTCGTAGGGTGATTTTCCTGTCTCCAGAAGTGAGGACACGTGACGCTCGAACGACCTGTGGCAGCCGCCCTCCCGCGCACCAGTGCGCCCGCGGTGGCTGGTGCGCGTTCGACGCGTCCCATTTCGTCACGTGATCCCATGGCCCCGTACGTATGGGCAGCCCTCGTACTCGATCCGATCGCGGTGGTGGTGGCGCTCCTCGTAGTGCACCTCGGGGCGTCGCTGTGGGCGCCCAGCTCAATTCTCGACGGAATACTCCTGCGCGGAGCGGGCGTCCTAGGACTCTGGCTCCTGCTCCTGGCGCTGGTGGGCGCGTACGACACCCGAATTGTGGGTGGAGGGTCCGAGGAGTTCCGACGAGTAGTGATCGCCACGCTCTGGCTCGCCGGCCTAGTTGCCGTGCTGGTCTTCCTCTTTGAACTGAAGACCTCGCGTCTGGTCGCGATCGCGACCTTCGGTCTGGGCATGCTGCTGCTCCTCGGTGGTCGCTGGATGCTGCATGTGGTGCTGCGTCAGCGTCGGCTGCGTGGCCATTTCCAACACCGCAGCATTGTGATTGGCGACGGCATTGCGGCACATGAACTTGAAAGTCAACTAGCGAACCAATCATTTGGCTACACCGTCACCTCATTCGTTCCCCCGCCGCGTGACGGAGACGACGTTGATGCGTGGCTCGATACGTTGGCAACGCGCATTCACGAAGAACATGCTCACGCTGTCGTGGTGGGTGAAGCCTCAACATCGGTGCGCGACCTGCTTCGTCGCCTTTCGTGGCGACTCGATGGCACGCCGATTGACCTCTTAGTGGTCCCGGCCCTCGGAGATGTGGCTGGTCCGCGTCTTGCCGTGCGACCCGTGCCGTGGCTCAAACTGCTGCAACTCGATGAACCGACGCTGTCGGGAACCAAGCGGTTCATGAAGCGCTTCTTCGACATTGTCGTTGTGATTCCGATCATCATCTTGCTGCTGCCAGTGTTCGCGTTCGTGGCGCTGCTAGTGGCGTTCACCAGTCGTGGACCGGTGTTGTATCGCCATCACCGCGTGGCCGAGCGTGGCGGCACCTTCCGTTGCGTGAAGTTCCGCACGATGGTCGTCAATGCTTCGGAACAGCGGCACGACGTCATTGGCGACCCCGACCTCTACATTGCCGAGCGCTACCGGTCCGACCCGCGCGTCACGCCCGCGGGGCGCTTCTTACGACGGTGGTCACTTGATGAGCTGCCGCAGTTGTTCCACGTGTTGAGCGGGCAGATGTCGCTCGTCGGTCCGCGACCGATGTTGCATGAAGAGCTGCCGTTACTCACCGATGAGCACCACCGTCGCCACATCATCCGCCCGGGCCTGACCGGTCTGTGGCAGGTGAAGGGACGCAAGAACGTTTCATGGGAAGAGCGCATGCGACTCGATCTCGAGTATGTCGACCGCTGGTCGGTTCCGCTCGACGTCGTCATCATGCTCAAGTCGGTCTACGTGGTCATCACCGGCCGCGGTGCGTACTAGTTCCTACAGCAATTGAGGAAGTAGCAGCATTCGCACGAGGCAGAAGATGAGCAGCAGCAGCGACAAGATGATCAGGATTACCTGTGTCTTCGGTGCCCCAAACTTGGTGGCGACGCTCGCGATGAAGAGTACGAGTGCCAGCAGCACCGCGAGTTGCACGAAGCGACTCGCATTCGACGAGGCCCGGTCGGCCTCAGCCAAACTCGCCTCCGCTTGGGCTGACAGCGCGTCGGCATTGATCCTCGAGGGGACGATGTAGGTCGGGAGGTCAAGGGGCGTTCCTGCGGGCACCTTCGCGGGATTGCCTTGGGCGTCGACGGGCACCGAGCCGAGCCATTCCTTCTGCGCAGCTGCTAGTTCGGGGGAAAACCGAGTGCGGAAGAAGAAGGCGCGGTCTTTTTGACCATTGGCTTGGGCCTGAAGCCAACTGAGCCACATCTGCGAGTTGACGATCTCCTCGGAGGTGGCGTCGCTAGCGGCACGATTGGCGTCACTGCGTTCAATGGCCGACGCCGATTGCGCATCCGATTGTGAACCGGCCCACTCCCCAGCCTGGAAGGTGGCCCACGCGGTAGCCACCGCGGCCAGAGCCAAGATGATCGCCGTCCATGAGTCGAGAATGCGCTGCCGGCGCTCCCAGCGATCCTCCGGTTCGGTGGGTCCGAGGTCGTCAGCGAGCACCACGTCGACGACGTCTTCAACCATGTCGAAAACGTTGTCGGGCTCGCCGTCGGTGGCTGTCGTGGGGGAGAGTGCGCTGTCGTCCATGAGGAGAATTGTTACCACGATCGCGCAGTTTTAGCGCGCGTTGTCAGCATCCCGCGTCAGATGCGCAGTGGCCACTTCGTGGGCGATGAGATGTCCGTCAGGATTGCCCGTAACAGCGGTGAGGAAGTCGTCGCGTTCGATGCGCAGTAGCCGGCATGGCTCGATCGACTTGATAGTCGCGGTGCGCGGTACATCGTGCAGCAGAGCGATCTCGCCGAAGCCTTCGCCGGCGACGAGAGTGTGATTACGCACGACGCCGGCGACCGTGACCGACAGGCGACCGCTCTCAACAACGTAGTAGGCATCCCCGACGTCGCCCTGCGTAATCACCGCGGTTCCGGTGGCTATCTCGAGCCAGTCTGCCGATTGCGAGAGCCGATCAACGGCCGGTGGGGGGAGTGCGACGAGGAAGTCGACGCGGCGCAACACGGCCACGACATCGGGTCGGAAGACGGCACGAAGATCGAGGCGACGAATAGCGGGCAACGTGGCAACGCGGTGACGATGAGTGCGAGCCCCACTGGCAGGTAGGAGTACGCAGCACCCACCCACGTGATGAGTGCAGGGCCAATGAGGGCACCGAGTGAGAGGCCGAGGAGCAGCACGGCTTCTTGAACGGCGAATACTCGGGTGAGTAGGCCGGCGTCGGTGGTGCGTTGCAGCAACGTGCGGGCGGCAACCGACGAGACCGCGATTCCGATGCCGCACAGAGTGAGCAACGCTACGGCGACCGGCAAGCGGCCAACAGCGGCCATCACAAGCAGCGGTAGTCCTGCTGCACCGAGGCTGACCACCACGGGTAGTGCGAGTTTCGCCCGCATGGCGAGCCCAGCGGCTGCGATGGAGCCGATGAGTACTCCGATGCCCGCGGCACCGATCATCACGCCGGATGTCGATTCGGCGCCACCGAAAACATCGGTTGCGAAGGCCACGCTTGGGTGTTGGCGCGAGTTGTGGAAGAGCCGCGAAATGCAGCGGCCGAGCCACGGAAACGGCGATCGTTGCGAGAATGGCTGCTGGCAGCAGTTGAAGCAGCAGGACGATTCCAGCGAGTCCGGGTCCACCTTCGTCATACGCGTAGATCAATACGCCGGCCCAGTAGGCATACTCGATGACGGCGAACAGCGAGGCAGCGGCCATCACGCGGGTCAGGCGTGAGCCACTCGCTTTCATGCACCGAATACTGCCCAATGCGGGTTCCGGCGGCAGGCTAGTCGGAGCAGCGCGATGCATGGCCCAAGACCGTCGTACTCCGCCCCGGAGCGGGTGTGTCTCTCCTTAGTTCACTGAGTTGGTCGGCTCGCGCACCGACTCCACGCAACGGAGCACGGCAGCGGCGAGTTCTTGCTCACGACCCTCAAAGCGTGGGGTCGGCACAGGAATGCTGACAGCCACCGTTTCCCCGTGCACCGAGGTGAGCAGGGCACCCACGGCGCAGATGCCGTCTGACTGCTCCTCGCGGTCGTAGGCGACTCCCGTGTTCTTGACTGTGGCGATTTCAGTACGTAATGCGCGCACCGAGGTGAGGGTGTGGGGTGTGAACCGCTCAAGGGTGCCCGCGAGCACGCGGTCAAGGTCGACCGGGTCCATCGCCGCGAGCATGGCTTTGCCGTTGGCACAGGCGTGCAGTGGAAATGCGTGACCCACGGCGCTGACGGCGCGCAGTCGGTGATCGGCGACCACCTGATCGAGAAATACTGCGCGATCTTCTTCGAGAATCGACAGGTCGACGGTTTCGTTGACTTCGCGTGAGAGTGCCTCAAGGTAGGGCCGAAGCTCTGCGAGCACACTGCGGCGAGCCGACAGCGACATCGCAATGATCTCGGGTCCGAGTCGGTATGGGCCTCGAGGCCCGAGCGCAGTGACGTAGTCAAGTTGCTCGAGTGCCAGGAGCAGTCTGCTGACCGTTGAGCGGGGAAGGTCGACTCGTTCGCCGATTTCGATCTGGGTGAGACCGCCCGGGTGTCCTTGCAAACTGCGCAGAATGTCGGCGGTGCGGTTGAGAACTTGAATTCCAGATCGTGCGTCGGTCGGGTTGCTCATGTCAGCCCGACCGACGAAATGACGATTTCCATTACTGCTCGCGAGGATTCGCGATCGATACGAGAAGCAGTGCGTCGGTGTCGGTGCGATTCTCGACCGACCTGATCTCACCCTCGTTCATGTGAAGTGAGTCGTGGCGAGCGAGCACGTACTCGACTGCACCCACCGTGACGACGAGTTGCCCCTCGAGTACCACGTAGATCGACTCGGCGCGCACTGGTGACTCATCAACCGATGCGCCAGCGTGATACACCGACAGCCCCACCCAATGGCTGTCGGTGGCGCTGACCTCTCCACCCTGCAGTCGAAAGGCGTCAACATTGTGGTGCAGGGGCGGGCTATACGAGGGCGCCTGCACAAACGCGGTGAAATCAGCCATGGCTCAGGCCTGACCGTTTTCGAGTCGGTACTCGCCGGTGGGGTCGATCATCGCGACCAAGCGCACGATGCAGCCATCGCCGCCGACCCAGCGCCACGGGAACGCTGCGAAGGTGACGCGCTTTCCAGTGACTGCGTCAATGTCGCCACCCACGTTTTCGAATCCGTAGATGCCCTTGCTCAGGATCGCGCGGTGGCAGGGCTCCCACTCGGGGAAGTCGTCGAGCACCTTGCGACCGGTCTCTTCTTCATATTCGCGGCATGCCCACGGAAGCAGGCCGCCGGTGGCCTCAGACGGACCGTGCGGGCCAATCGCCGTGGCGAGTGGGTGATCGAGTGCCTGGGTGTCGGTACCGACCGCCTTGACCCCCTTGGCTGCGAACCATTCACCGGCCTCTTTGTAGAAGCCGGGGGAGTAGGCGTAGTACTCGGCGGAGTCGGCGTACTTGTGGTGCCAGCCGGTGTTGACCAGCACGATGTCACCGGCGCGTACCGGCGTCTTCTTGCTTGCCTCGTCGAGATCCTCGGCAGTAACGACCTCCCACTTGCCCTTGGGAATGTCGAGCACGACGCCGGTTCCGAAGAAGTTGTGCAACGGAATCTCGTGCAGCAGCGGAGTGCCTTCGATGACGTGTCCGGGGGCGTCGATGTGTGTTCCGGAGTGCATCACCGTAGTGATCTTCTGCGTGAGCACGCGGCTCTTGGCCATACCGTGCAAACGCTCGATCTTGACGTCTTCGAAGTAAGGCCACGCAGGCACGCCGTGGCCCCACGGGTGTGACAAATCGAAGAACTGGATTTCTGATTCCTTGGGGCTTACCGGCCAAGTCCAACTCATGGTGGTTCCTCTCGTGGTGGATAGTGCAGTGGTTACAAGTACGTTCAGTTGGTCAACTGCGATGACACGTGTGCGGCGAGTGCGGCGGCGCGTTCCTCGCGGCGACCTGGTGGCCACTCGAGAAATCCGCGACCAGTTTTGGCTCCGAGATCACCGCGCTCGATCATCGTGGCCAGAAGTGGGTTGGCGAAGCCATCGGTGTTCAGGCTGTGTAGGACCGCGTCGTGGATTGCCATGGTGAGGTCGAGTCCGACGTAGTCGGCAGTTTCGATCGGACCCATCTGTGCCAACCGGAGGCCAATGGTGTTGCGGCAGACCAAATCGACGGTCTCTGCGTCGCACACGCCTTCGGCGACGAGCGCAATGGCTTCACGCCACAACGCGTGCTGGAGTCGGTTGCCAACGAACCCAGGAACATCGCGCTCAACCCAGACGGCGAGCTTTCCCAGATGTTCAAGCAGTGCAACCGTGCGCTGCATTACTTCGACGGACGTGTGCTCACCCTTCACCACCTCGACGATCGGGATGAGATCCGGTGGGTTCCACCAGTGAGTACCCACCACCCGATCGGGGCCGGTCGCGCGAGCGGCAATGCTGCTGACGGGTATCACCGACGTGTTGGTGGCGATGATCGCGTGATCGTTGAGAGCGCTGATCGTTTCGATCAAGGCTGCCTTCGCATCGACGTCTTCGATGATGGCCTCGGTGATGTAGTCGGCATTCGTGACAGCGTCTGCGAGGTCGACCGAACCTGTCACGGTGCCCGGGGTGGCACTCTCGGCCGCCATCGCTCGCGCCACCTCAACGGCCTCGTCGATCGACTCGGCGCGGGCATCGTGCACGATGACGTCAGCACCACCCTGTGCAAGAACTCCGGCGATGCGCCGACCCATCAGGCCGGCACCCACCACAGCCGCGAGTCGGATATCGCCAGGCAGTGCCTCATTCAGCATGCGGTGTATCCGCCATCGATGTAGAGAACCTGACCAGTGACGAACTTCGACGCGTCGCTGAGCATGTACACCAGCGCACCGATGAAGTCGTCGGGCTCAGCAAAGCGGCGAAGAGGTATGCGCGAGAACATGGCTTCGCGCGTGGCGCGACCCTTCTCATCGTCAGCGAACATCCACGCGGTGAGTTCACTGCGAAAGACGGTGGGAGCGATTGCGTTGACGCGAATCTGCGCACCACCCCACTCGGCCGCCAGAGTCTTCGCCAGTAGATCGACCGCTGCCTTCGATGGACAGTACGCCGAGTAGCCCGACCCGAGACCCAGTTTGCCGCGCGTTGATGACACCAGCACCACACTTCCCCCGCGATCCTGGGCCAGCATCACTCGACCGACTGCCTGGCAAATCAGCCATGATCCTTTGACGTTGGCGTCCATCACGCTCTGCCACGTGTCGACATCCATGTCGACGATGGGGCCAACTTTGTTCATTCCCGACGCGACCAGAACTCCGTCGATGCCACCAAAGGCGTCGACGGCGGCTGCAGTGATCTCCGCAGCGGCCTCGGGCGTATCGGGACGACGGCCGACAGTGACGACGTTGGCAGGGTCGATGCCGGCCGCGGTCAATTCGAGGTTGAGTTCAGCCAGTGCACTGGTGTCTCCGCCCGCGAGCGTCACCCTCGCCCCAGCGGTGGCCAGGGCCTGCGCCGCCACACCACCCAGTGACCCGGTGGCACCGGTAATCAGGATCGATCGCCCCTGCACAGAGAACAGGTCGAGCGGGTGGGACATCGACGCGGTCATGAGGCCTCCCAGCTGGGTCAGTAGAGCGCCTTAATCCTACATAGTGGGAGACATCTCCCGCTAGATGGGAGCAAAAGAAGAATCATGTGACCTCGGTCGCGTTGTCCACATCCCTCAGGAGGGATCGAGTACGAAGTCGACCTCACAGTGCAGCAGGCCGTCGTCGCCGGGGTTGAACTCGACGATGAGCGAGTCCTTGACGCCGAACACGGGGTCGCTGTCGAGGAACTCGCTGCGGTTGTCGAACACGTGCGTGGCGACGGACCTGAACCCTGGCGCGCTCGCCTTGACATGCAGATGGGCCGGCCGCATCGGGTGCCGAGCGGTGGCGACGAGCATGGCGCCGACCGGCCCGTCGGCGGGGATCGGGTACGGGGTAGGCCTGATGGTGCGAATTGCATAGTGACCCTCGTCGTCGCTGCGGTAGATGCCACGCAGGTTCGTGGGGGGCTGCACGTCGGGCTGCTGCACGGCGTAGAACTGGTTGGCCGAGTTCTGCCACACGTCGATCACCGCGCCGGCGATGGGCGTTCCGTCGGCACTGAGAACTCGACCCGAGACGATGGACTCTTCACCGTCGTCCTCGAATTCGATCATCGACTCGCCGAACCCTCGCTCGGGCGAGCCAGGGACGTAGAAGGGGCCAAGCACCGTAGGCTCCGTGACACCGGCCGTGTCGCTGCTGTGGTTGATCATGTCGACTATCATCGACAGGCCGAACGTGTCGGACAGAAGAATGAACTCCTGACGCACGTTGTCGCTGATCTGACCGGTCGCAGTGAGGAACTGGATCCCGGCCATCCACTCGTCGTCGGTGAGGCGAACCTCGCGCGCGAAGGCGTGCAGGTGGCGTACCAGTGCCTGCATCACCTCGCGGAGCCGCTCGTCGGGAGTGTTGCCGAATCGGGCGACCACGTCGTCGGTCAATTCCTGCTCGGTCATGCGATCCATGGTCAGAGGTCCTCTGCGCTAGTAGTGGGGGGTGTGCCGGAGGTGGGGCTGCTGGTGGTGGTTGCGAGAGGAGTGGCGAGAGGAGTGGCGAGCCGCAGGCCGGTGGGGAACAGCTGCAGTCGACCGCCGCGCGAGATGAGTCCCCACAAACCCTTGGGCAGAAAGAGCACCATGGCAATCGCGATGATGCCAAGAATGACGAGGTACCAAAATCCCACGTCACCGACGTAACGCTCGAGTGCGTAGAACACGATGGCGCCGATGATCGGCCCTTCGATCGTGCCGATTCCGCCAATGATCACGATGAAGATCATGAAGGCGGTCCACTGAATCTTGAACACACTTCCGGGCTGGACATTGAGAGTGGTCATGGCCAAGAGGGTTCCGGCGAGGCCGCACCCCATCGCTGCGACAACCCACGCGATACGTCGCGAGCGGGTGACGTTGACACCGAGCGTTGCGGCGGCTGTCGCGTCGTCTCGCACGGCGGTGAATCCGGCGCCGAGCCGCGACCTCAGCAGAAGGTACGTCACGGCGACGGCGACAACGACCGCGGCGAGTGCGATCCAATACACCACGGCAATCCGGATCTCGGGCTTGTAGCCACGGAAGGTGGTGAGCGAGATGCCGGCACCTGCTCCGAGAGTGTCGAATTGCGTGGTGATCAGGTAAATCACTTCAGCGATCACCCACGTTCCTATCGCGAAGTAACCGCCGGAAAGTCGGAAGGCGAGGAACGACACGAGGTAAGCGACGATTCCTGAAATCACCAGTGCGAGAACGAGGCCGATCCACAGGCCCAGGCCAAGAATGTCGGCGGCGTACACGATGCCGTAGGCGCCAATTCCGATAAACGCCTGCTGACCGATTGACACCATGCCCGCGTAGCCAGCGAGCAGGTTCCACATGGTTCCGAGAATGATGTAGATGAACAGTGTGGTCAGGTTCTGCTGGTTGCCCTTCGAAAGAAACGCATAGGGTCCGTAGGCAAGAGCTGCGACAACGATGATCGACACCACGAGTCCCACGAGTGAGGCACGTGTCGATCTCTGCACGCGTGCCCGATTGGCGGCAGTGCTATCCGACAGGGTGACGCTCATCCGTTCACCACCTTCGGGAAGAGGCCGGTTGGCAGGAACACAAGAATCGCGAGAAATACCAAGTCAGCCAGCAGGGTGCCGGACGAAGGAAGCAGTTGCGCACCCACTGTGGTCGCGACGCCCAGAATCATTCCGCCCGCGAGGGTTCCCCACAGCGAGCCAAGCCCGCCGATGATCACTGCCTCGAAGGCGAAGATCAGGTACGTGTCTCCGGAATACGCGTTGAACTGAGTTTTGATGCCAATGAAGACACCGGCGATTCCTACGATCGCAAGTGCGATTGCGGTGGCGAGCGCGTAGATGCGCTTGTTGTCGATTCCCATCAACGTGGCGGCCTCGCGGTCGTCGCTCGTGGCCCGCATTGCCCGACCCGTTTTCGTGCGCGCGAGGTACTGCTGCAGTGCGGCAATCACGATGACTCCGACTACGAAGGTCATCAGTGGAAAGACGCCTATTGCAATATCAGGGGTGATTTGAATACTGGCCCCAGCGAGATCGCCCACCTGAATACTGCGGTAGTCCGCTGTGAACAGTTGCAGCATGACGTTTTGCAAAATGACGGCGAGACCGAAGGTAACGAGGATGGGTGCGAGTGCCTGCTTGTTCAGCGCTGTGTTGAGCAGGGTGCTCTGCAATAGCCAACCAATGGCGGCCATGAGTGGAATCACCACGATGATGGTGGCAAAGGGTGGCAACCCGGTCTTCTGCACCAGCACGTAGCCGAGGTAGGCCCCCACGATCGCGAGGGCACCGTGCGCGAGATTGACCAGTCGCATGACGCCGAACATCAGTGACAGTCCGGCAGCCAGCAGTGCGTAGAGACCGCCGAGCAGCAGTCCCTGCACCACAGCGTTTGCCCATTGCATGACGTGACCCCTTAGATCCCGAAGTAGGCGGAGGCAATTTGATCGCGCGTAAGTTCAGAAGGCGTTCCTTCAAGCACTGTTCTGCCCTCGAGTAAGCACTGCACTCGGTCAGCCACCCTCAGGGCGTGCATCACGTCTTGCTCAACAACGAGCACGGTGGTTCCCTGAGCGGTGATCGTGGGCAGTGACGCGTAGATCTGTTGAACGACGACGGGTGCCAGGCCGAGCGATACCTCGTCAAGCAGAAGGAGCCGCGGGTTGCACATGAGTGCGCGTCCGATGGCGGCCGCTTGCTGCTCGCCACCCGAAGCATTGTTCGCTAACCGCGATCTGCGATCAGAGATCAGTGGAAATGTTGCGTAGACAGACTCGAGGTTCCACGGTCCTGGACGGGCCTTATGTGCACCCACGAGCAAGTTCTCTTCAATCGTCATGCTCGGAAACATGCGACGGCCTTCGGGAGTCAGCGCGATTCCCAATGGCACGCGCTTGTGAGGGGGAAGCGTGGCGATGCTGGTGCCGTCGAATCTCACATCACCGGACCTCGGCGAATTGAGTCCGGCGATTGTCTTGAGCAGGGTGCTCTTTCCAGCGCCGTTGGCTCCGATGACAGCGAGAGTTTCACCTTCGTCGACGCTCAGGGACATTCCGTAGATCGCTTGGAAGTCGCCGTAGAAGACGTCGATCGAGTCAACTTCGAGCAGGGCCATTAGCTTGCCCGTCCTTCGCCAATGTCGAAGGTGGTACCGAGGTAGACCTCAATCACTTCGGGACTGCGCATGACTTCGTGAGGATCGCCGATAGCCAGAATGCGACCCTCGGCCAAGCACATGAGTCGATCAACAACGGAGACCAGTGCGTGCACGATGTGTTCAATCCAGACCACGGTGACACCGCTGGCAAGCAGTCCGCGAATGGTGTCGATCAGCGGAGGGATTTCCTTCTCGGTCAAACCGCCCGCGATTTCGTCGAGGAGAATCAGTCGTGGGCCCGTGGCAAGTGCGCGCGCGAGTTCCAACCGCTTGCGGTCGAGCAACCGCAGTTGCCCGGCGGGGGTTTCAGCGAGACTGAGCAGGCCCGTGGTTTCGAGTGCGGCGTAGGCGCGGTCGTAGCCGTGCTGGCCACGTGTGCCACCGGCAAAACTCGAACCGACATAGACGTTTTCAAACACGGTCATGTCGACGAAGGGTCGAGGAATCTGAAACGACCGTGCGATTCCGACCTTGGCGCGATTGGCAGCCTTGAGTCGGGTGATGTCGCGCCCACCAAATTCGATCCTGCCTGCATCGGGGTCAATGACGCCACCGATCAAATTGAGCAACGTGCTCTTGCCTGCTCCGTTCGGTCCGACGATGCCGAACGCTTCACCTTCGTGAACATCGAATGTCACATCATCAGCAGTGATGACGCGTCCGAATTTCTTGGACAGGCCATGCACGGACAAGAGTTCTGACTCAGCCATGAAATCTCCGGTTCTGTGCCGGTGAGCCCGGCTGACCATCAAGGCCAGCCGGGCTCACCTGAGCATCAACTGCCGGGAATGGCCTCGGCCTTAGACCCGATCGGGATGTCCAAGCCGCGCTTCTTTGCCACAGCGTTGGAGACAATCACCAACTCGTACTTGAACTTGCTGCCCGCAGGGGCCAGACGCCACTGTCCGCCGGCAACCGGCGTCACGGCAACGTTCGGACCGCCATCGGGACCCTTCTGGTTGGGATCCCACTGGACCTTGCCGACGATGGTGTCGGTGCCCAAGGTGCTGAGCGTCTTCACCAGGGCCGCCTTGTCAGTGGAACCTGAGGTGGTGAGTGCGTTGGCAGCCACCTCGAAGAGGGCCTCGACATAGCCGATCGGCTGCGTCCACTGCTTGCCCGTCTGGCTCTCGTACAGTGCGCAGAATTCCTTCGGCGTCACGCCAGTGAGCGAACTCTTGGTGGGCCAGCTGGGGTGCCACCAGACCTCGGTCGACAGATCGTTACCAAGGTCGCCGAGTGCGTCGACACTGCTCGGGAAGAGCAGAGCCTTACCGATGGTCGCTGCCTTCGGGTTGTATCCCTGCTGCTTGGCCTGCTTCCAGAACGTGGTGAAGTCAGGAGGGATCGGCACGCCGGTGAGGATTTCGTCGTTGTGCTCCTTGAAGTAGTTGATCTGAGCAGTGAAGTCCTGAGTGCCGTTGGGGTACAGCGGGGGGAACGTCAGGGTGTATCCGGCGGCCTTGTAGCCATCGGGAAGGTTGGCGCTCCACGCCTGACCGTCAGGGTCGTTCGGGAACAGTCCGCCGACCTTCTTGTTCGTGGGAATCTGGTTCCAGATGTCGACGAACGTTCCGGCGATGTCACCAAGGCCCCAGAAGAAGTGGTACGTCCACTGGAACTTGGCGTTGATGTCACCCTTGCTGCGGCCCAGGACGTAGGGCTGCCACGGCGCGTTGTCGGTTATACACGGCGTGGCGTTTGCCTCGCATGCGTCGGCGACAGGGTTGACGATGTCGGGTGTGCCGGCGGCCATCACGATGTCGACGCCGTCGTTGTTGATCAGGTCAGCTGCTGCCTTACCCGCCTTGGCGGAGTCGCTCTCAGCGTCCTTGACGATGATCTCGACGTTGTAGGGCTTGCCGCCGATTTGAAGGGGGTTCTTTGAGAAGTAGTCCTTCATGTAGCTGATCACGAAGGTGTCGCTCTCGCCGAACGGTGCCAGCGGTCCGGTCTGTGGCGACACGAAACCGATCTTGACCGTGCCGGCAGGTTCGGTGCTGGCCGATGCCGATGCCGATGCTGAGTCGGAAGCCGCTGTTGAGGCTGCCGCTGAACTGCTGCTGTTACTGATACTTCCTCCGCCGCAGGCGGTGGCGCCCAGCGCTACTACTGCCACGAGGGCAGCAAACTGGGACTTCCTCCCGATCTTCATCCACTCTCCTTCAAGGGTTGCTGCTGACCATTGCTGCCATCGGGGCCGGGTGGAACCGATGCGACGTGCGTCACACTATTACTTCCCACCTCGCGGGACAATGCTCCCGCAAAATGGGATTAAACCGTTATCTCATCGGTCTGGGATGGGTCGAGGCGGTGTCCCCGCCCAGGCATCCCGAAGTAGCTGTTCGATGGCCCGCTCATTGACCGGCCGGGGATTCACCATTCCCGCGGCGGCCACGGCCGCGGCGGCCGTGGCGATATCGCCCTCTGACAGGCCGATCGAGGCCAAATCGGTGGGGGCACCAATGGCGTGCTCAAGTTGCCACATGCCGAGGGCGGGATTGGCCGCCTCGATGCCGGCAGACTGCAGTGCGCGCTGAGCGCGGTCGAGTGCTGCTGACGCGTGGTCGAGGTTGTAGGCGATGGCATAGGGCAGCACCACCGAATGCACACTCGCATGGGGTAGGTCGTAGTTGCCACCCACGACATGGCAGATCTTGTGGTGAATACCCATGCCGGCCACTCCCAGAGTCCAGCCCGCCAGCCAGGCACCGTAGAGCGCGGTTGAGCGGGCCGCGAGGTCGGAGGGGTCAGCGACAACGAGTGGAAGGGCCGTTGCGAGGGCGCGCACGCCTTCTTCTGCAACCAGGGTGGTGATGGGTGACGCACCGGGCGCGTAGAGCCCCTCAACCAGATGCGCCATCGCATTCATGCCACTAGCGGCAGACAGGTCGGTCGGCAGGCTCAGGGTGAGTTCGGGGTCGTAGACAACGACCCGAGGCTGTACGCGCGGATCACGACCCACGGTCTTTACGCCGTTCTCGGTCAGCCCCCAGATGGTGGTCATCTCCGAGCCGGCGTAGGTGGTGGGCACCGCGAGAATCGGCAGGCCACTTTCGAGTGCAATTGCTTTCGCCGCTCCTGTCGAAGAACCTCCGCCGAGACACACCACGAGGTCTGCGTCCGCAGCGCGGGCAGCGTCGGCTGCAGCGCGCGCCACCTCAACGGGCACGTGCATGACGACCTCAAAGAATCGTCCCGCGAGTCGCGGCCCGAGCGCGTCGGCCAGTGCGTCAGCGTAGGCCGCCTCCGGACCGCCTGCGACGAGTAGTACGCGCGAGCACCCCATGCGATCAACCTCATCGGGTACGTCAGCGAGTCGGCCCGCACCGAAGACGACGCGCATCGGTGAACTCTCGTGCACGAACCCGTCGACGACTGCCTCGAATGCGTCGATCATGAGCCGCTCAATTCACGCAGAGTTGCGAGTTCGGCTGCAGTCGGTGGCGCAGTCGTGGCGAGGTCGTCGGCGATACGAAGTTCCCAGCCGGTGCCGCTGACGGCCTCGTCAATGGTTCGACCGGGGTGCAGTGACACAAGGACGAGTTCGTTGGTGAGTGCCTCTGGTCGCAACACGCCGATATCGGTAATGACGATGCTGGGACCACCTCCAGCTGCGCCAAGCGCACTGCGTGAGTCATGCCCTTCGTAATGGCCCACGCTCGTAATGAAATCGAGGTGGTCGACAAAGGCACGAGGATTTTGCCGCAGCACGACCATCGTTTTGCGCGCATTGAAGGCGATTTCCGGCGCGCCACCAGCGCCGGGAAGACGCACCGTGGGGTTGTCATAGTCGCCGACGACGGTGGTGTTGAGATTTCCCCAACGGTCGAGTTGTGCGGCACCGAGAAAGCCAATGTCGATGCGTCCGGCCTGAAGCCAGTACGCGAAGATTTCGGGAACGCTCACCACAGCATCGGCGGTCTCAGCAAGTTCGCCGTCGCCGATCGAAAGCGGCGGGCGGGTGGGCTTGGTGCCAATGGTCCCCGACTCATACACCAGCACCACCTTCGGAGCATGGGTCAGGCGGGCAAGATTGGCCGCCGTGCTCGGAATTCCGATGCCAACAAACACCACATCACCGTCGCTCAATTCGCGTGAGGCAACGATCGTCATGATTTCGTCGGCCGTGAAGGTGAGGTCGGTTTCGATGTCGAGTTGAGTCACCATCGTCATCACACCCCTGCCAGATCGGGAGTCATGGCCAGATGCTGCGCAAAATCCTCGGTGTCGTACACATGGTGTTGCAGCCACTCGTCGAAGCTGTTGCGATCACGGCTGATCTCGTCCCACTCGCGGTAGTAGGAGTTATCGCGCTCGTAGTAACCGTGTGCGTAACTCGGATGCGCACCGCGTGGCACGACCGCGATTGCCGAGACAACCCACGATGGAAGCACGACGCGCACTCGACTATCGAAGGTGTCGACGACCTCTTCAACGGTGACAATGCTGCGCCGAGACGCGAGGACTGCCTCCTTCTGAACCCCTAGAATCCCCCAGAATCCAATGTTTCCGTCGCGATCGGCCTGCTGCGCATGAATGATTCCGACGTCGGGGTTCAGCGCCGATACGGCGGCAAGTGATTCACCAGTGAAGGGACATTGAATCGTCGAGATGGAGTTGGTGTGTTGCGGGAGGTAGGTTCCGGTGTAACCGCGCAGCACTCCAAACGGAAGCCCACTGGCACCCGCCGAATACCGCACCGACATGCCACCGTGACTGTGTTCCTCAATCGCGAGTGGGTGCGGGTAGCCCTTCTCAATCGCATCGCGAAAACGGTGCAGTGAACCTACGCCGGGGTTTCCGCCCCACGAAAACACAAGTGATGACGCGGTGCCCGCACCAATCATCTGGTCGTACACGATGTCGGGCGTCATGCGCACAAGTCGAAGGTCGCGTCGACGTTGGCGAATGATTTCGTGACCAGCAGCGACCGGAATCAGGTGCGTAAATCCCTCAAGCGCAACCGTGTCGCCGTCATGCACGTGTTCGGCGACAGCGTCTCGCAGTGTGGTGATCGTGGGCATCAGATAGTCACCGCGCGTAGAAGGGCGGAATATCCGCATCGACGTTGATCCAGATGGCCTTGGCTTCGGTGTACTCGTGCATCGCCTCGAATCCCATCTCGCGGCCATAGCCCGACGCACCCATGCCACCGAAGGGTGAGCCCGGATGCGCACGCTTGTACGAGTTGACCCACACCATGCCGGCATTGATGTCGCGCGCCATGCGATGTGCGCGGCTCAAGTCGTTAGTCCACAGGCCGCCGCCGAGTGCGAACTCGGTTTCGTTGGCGATTGCGAGGGCTTCTTCATCGGTGCTGAAGGTCTGCACCGTCATGAACGGACCGAATACTTCTTCGCAGGTCACGCGTGAACCGGGTTGCGCGCGCACCACGGTGGGCTCGACGTAGCAACCCGCCGCAAGTGCAGGATCGCTCGGCGCCTTGCCACCAAGCAGTACTTCGCCACCTTCGTCGACTGCCACCTGAACGTAGTTGAGTACGCGGTCGCGGTGTATCGGCGAGGTGAGTGGGCCCATCTCGGTGGCAGGATCCTTCGGGTCTCCGACCTTGATTGATGCTGCGAGGGTCAGGAAGCGCTCGAGGAACTCATCGGCCACCGACTCGTGGATGATCAAGCGACTCGCGGCAATGCACGCCTGCCCCTGATTGTGGAAAATTCCGAATGCGGTACCGCCGACCGCTTTGGGCAGGGTGGCATCGGCGAACACGATGTTGGCGCCCTTGCCGCCGAGTTCAAGGTGGGTACGAATGCCAAGACCAGCAGCTTGTGAGGCAATCATGCGGCCGACGGGAGTTGATCCGGTGAATGAGATCTTCGCGATATCGGGGTGCGTAACCAGACGTGCACCTGCCGTCTGCCCATAGCCGGGAAGCACGTTGATCACCCCGCGTGGAAAGCCGACTTCAGCTGCCAATTCAGCAATCCTCAGTGCAGTCAGCGGAGTCAGTTCCGACGGCTTCATCACCACGCAGTTACCTGCGGCCAACGCTGGCGCCATCTTCCAACTGACAAACATCATTGGGAAATTCCATGGAACGATCGAACCGACAACTCCGAGTGGTTCGCGCACTACGTAGTCAAGGAAGCCGCGGTCAACTGGCACCACTGAACCCTGAAACTTGTCGGCCATTCCACCGAAGTAGCGAAACTGCATAGCGGTGCGCACGAGATCGAGTCCACGTGAGTCGCGTAGTGGGTGACCGGTATCGCGAGTTTCGAGCAGTGCGAGTTCCTCGCCGTTCGCCTCAATTGCATCGGCCAAACGCAGCAGGAGTCGCCCGCGGTCGGTGGCTGACATGGCCTTCCACTCGGGGTAGGCGCGCTTGGCTGCCTCAACCGCACGGTCGACGTCGACTTCAGTCGCTTCTGAAATCGTCGCGAGCAAGCTCATGTCATGCGGGTCGAACACCTCGATGGTGCGTCCGTCGGCACCATCGGTGAACTCGCCATCGATGTACAACTGCGTCTGCATGAACTTCTCTCAGTGGTTGCGGTCCTCCCCGGCCAACATGGCTGCGGCCGGGGAGGTGGGGACGGTCTGGACGGCCTGGACGGTCAGAACTCGACCGGGTAGGTCGGTGCCTTGCCGCTGGCAATGAGTTCAGGAATATCCAGACTGCCGTTTTCCCAGACCAGCAACATCGAACGCTTGGGTGAGTAACCCTGGTGGCGAATGTCAGCAGGCATCGCGCACACGTCGCCCGCCTTCATCGTGACGCGCGAACGCACGGCACCGGTGTCGCGGTCTTCAACATCCCACGTGATCTGGTCGCTGAGTTGAATGAACCATTCGACGCGGTCGTTGCCGTGAATGATCGGCAGGATGTATTCCTCGGTGGTGGGGCAGAACAGCGAGTCCTTGCAGATACTGACCACCGAGGGGTTCCAGGTGACGTCCGAGCGCGACAGGAAAGCGAACAGGTTGAAGGCCGCCACCTCGCCCTCGAAGCCCGGCTCGACCTCAATGATGGGCTCGGACTGATCGATGTCACGAAACATGCGATTCACCGGCATGCCCGACTCATCGGTGCGAATCTGCTCGTCGCCCGGCACACCGACCATGCGAGCGGCTGCGACGCGGCGACGGGTTACGGCAGCGAGGTTGTCGCCGCTCTTCACGCCCCAGGCCGCTCCCGTTTCGTGGGGTGAGGCGAACGGGTCGAAGGATGCGTTCGTCCAGTCGGCGAGAATCGACTTGAAGGTTTCACGAATGACGGGTGTCTCGTGGTTCTCGCTGTAGTCGAGTTCGGCCTTGCGATACGAGTCGTTGTAACGGCCGGCGAAGATGTCGACGGTGCCGTAGTGATTCATGGTTCCGAAGACACCGTCGAAGTTCACGATGCCGTAGAAGAAATCCCACGCCACATCGCGCTGCAGAGCGCGTAGGAAGGCATCGATACTCATCATGTGCGACCCGGTGGGCCAACCGATGTACACGAAGTACTCATCGCGGCTGAAGGTGAACTCACCGAGTTCGAACTTGTGGTAGCCCTCGGCGTTGGTGGTGTCGCTCTTGACGACGTCGTTGTCGATAGCAGTCATGGTGTGTTCTCCTCAGACGGTCTGGCAAATTTCGGCCCAGCGGAACTGGGTGTCGGGTCCGGCAATGGTTTGCATCATCAGCACTGCTGGTGAGGGAGCGCTGAATCGGTACGCGGCGCCGCTGGGCAGAAGTGCCTGGTGACCACGTGCAAGGTGGATGCGACCCATCGGCCGACCCGTGGGTTCACCGTCAAGAGCGATGGAACCGCCTGCATCAGGTGCGAGCGGTGAGGCATCGAGTTTGACGAGTTCGACCGTGACCGCGCCATCGAGGCACACCACGAATTCATCGTGAGCGGCGGTGCGCCACTGCGACGTTCCCTCGGCTCGTACGGCTTCAAGCACGTACTCGAAGTTCTTTGCGACGGCGACCTTTTCCCACGGCGCGCTCTTGGAGGCAACCTCGAAGATATTGGAAAAGGCGTAGTGACGGGCGTCGTCATTGATCAACTCGACACCGCCCTTGTCGTAGGAGTCGAGCGAGCCCAAGACGGTGGTGTAGGCGGATTTCTCGACTCCGCCGCTCTTCGAGGGGGTACCCATAGAAGTGCTCCTTAGTACTTGTATCGAGATGTTGACGTGTACCGAGATTTTGACGTGGTTCGAGGGCGTGCGCATCTCGCCTGTGTGCGTATAGCGAACTTTCGTTCGCTCTCAGAACAAAGAGTGGCCCGTCGTGAGGTCCTAAGTCAAGAGGTACACCCATCTTCTTCGTGCGAGTGGTACCAAAGATTCAAGAACGTGCGCACAGCGTCCGTCTGTTCGCAGAACGCACACTGTGCACTACAGTGGCGCCATGGCAGACGAGGTGCAGCGTCCGCTGGAGTTTGTTCAGTCCCTCGAGCGCGGGTTGGCAGTCATTCAGGCGTTTTCGCGCGAGCGGCCGCGATTGACGCTCTCGGATGTCGCCCGCGAAACTGGCATGACTCGCGCGGCAGCCCGTCGCTTCCTGCTCACCCTTGAGCACCTCGGCTACGTGTCATCCGACGGCCGGCTCTTTAGTTTGCGACCGCGTGTTCTTCAACTCGGATACGCGTATCTGTCGTCCTTCTCGTTGGCGCACATCGCCCAGGACCATCTCGAGGAACTCGCTGAGCAGTTGCATGAATCATGTTCGGCGTCGGTACTCGACGGTGATGACATCGTCTACGTGGCCCGTGCATCGACGAACCGAATCATGACCATCGGATTGTCCGTGGGCACTCGTCTGCCTGCCTACTGCACATCGATGGGGCGGGTCATGTTGGCATTTCTCGATGACACCGCGATTGATGAGTACCTAGGTCGCGCCGAACTCGTTGCACGAACCTCGCGCACCATCACTGATCCTGTCGCACTACGCGCGGAACTCATGCGGGTTCGCAAGCAGGGCTATTGCGTGATGGATCAAGAACTCGAAGACGGGGTGCGTTCGGTTGCGGTTCCTGTGCACGATGCGGGCGGCCGGGTAGTGGCGGCTATTAATGCCAGCACGCACGCAGCGCGTGTTCCGCTCAAGACAGTCGAGCATGACTTTCTGCCGCTCCTGCAAGCGTGTGCGCGTCAGATTGACCAAGGTCCGGCGGGCCGCTAGTTCTCATCGTTGAATAGAGCGGGGGTTGCGCCGACCACCAATGCCCGAACCTGCGCGAGAACGTCAGCGATGTCGAGCTCCTGGGGCACCGTGACGAGCAGTATCTGCGCACCTGCCCGGGCAAGTTCGAGAACCTGCTGCTGAGCCTGTTCGAAGGTTCCGAAAATGCCGGACTCTTGCGGATGAGCAGCACCCACGAGCCGCGGATCGCGGTCAGCGCGAGCCATCGCCTCGCTGCGGGTGCGGCCGATCGACAGTGACACAGCAACCGTGACGGGCCGCTCGTCGCCAAGTGCTGTCAGCATCGCGCGGGTGCTGCGCACAAGGTCGGGGTCGTTGCGCCGCACAATGGTCGCATCGTCGTCGTTATCGTCGTCGTCTGTGATGACCGACATTGGCTCTGCCGCACGTATCAGTTGTGTGACCTCGGCCTCAGAGAGTTGCGCGTCGCGACTGTTCGGAATGTGAATAGCGGAGTAGCCCAGCCGGGATGCAAGTCGCGCCTGGTGCTCGTAGGTCGCGAGATCGCCGTCACGGGGCAACATGAGAGCGAGGGCAAGCAGTTGCCCGGACATCGGACCTCCGTGTGTTCTTCTGGCGAACATCTGTTCGTCAAGCGCACACACAGAGTAGAGTGCGGTCGTGGCCGTGGCAACCATCCCTGCGATCGAGGGCGTGCCCGCCGCGCTGCTCGAGGTGGTGCGCCGCCTGCGCGCGGGTGGGCTTGCGGTGTCGACCAGTGAAGTGCTCGATGCGGCAGCGGCGCTCGCTGCAATCGACTTTGATTCACGGCCCGCGGTGCGCATGGCGTTGAAAGCGACTCTGGTCAAAGACACCACTCATGAGGTGTTGTTTGATCGCACGTTTGAAGCGGTTTTCCCGCGCGTTCTCCGACGAGGCGCTGCAAGCGGAAGTGGTACACCGGCGGCTCAGGGTGACGAGCAGTTGATGGACGATCTCGTGCGAGCGATGCGCGAAGGTGACCTGCAACAGATCGATGAATTGCTTGATCAAGCGGTCGAGCGTTACGCAGGAACCGACAAGAACACATCGTCGGCCGGACATCACACCAACCGGGCACTTCGCCGAATGAACATTGCGTCGCTGTATCAGCGCTATCTCGAAATGGGCGACGGCGAGTCTCGCTACGACCGTGCGGTTGATGCTGCCGAAGCCGGAGCGATGCTCGAGTCGATGAAGTTGCGCATGGGTGACCTCGTTTCGGGACGCCTGCGTGAAGCGGGAACTGAATCGACTCGTCAGGCGCTCGAGGATCCGGAAGATCGGCCGCTGCTGTTGGCTGGCCCCGACGAACTTGCTGCCATGCGACAAGCAATGCGTCCTCTAGCTCGTCGACTCGCAACGCGGCTCGGCAATCGACGACGCCGAGGATTGTCTGGCCTCGACATGCGACGCACCATTCGTGCGTCAATGGGAACCGGCGGAGTTCCCGTGACGCCGGTGTTGAGACGTAAGCGTCCAACGAAGCCTGACCTGATGGTGCTGTGTGATGTGTCGGGTTCGACCGCAGAGTTTGCGCCGTTCACACTGACCCTGCTTCACGCCGTGCACCAAGAATTCAGTCGTGTGCGTTCATTTGTGTTTGTTGATGGCATCGTCGAAATCACTGACATATTGGCCGACTCGCCAGGCGTTCTTGATCCACGCCAGTTGTTGGGACGTCGAGGCCTGATCGTGCGCGATGGACGTAGCGATTACCAACAGGTGCTTCGAACGTTTCTTGAAACGTGGGGCGATGGTGTCACCGGTAAGACCACAGTGATTGTGGCCGGCGATACGCGTTCACATCGACGTCAGTCGGCGGTGCGTGAACTTGCCGAGATTCAACATCGAGCGCGACGTCTCTACTGGCTCAATCCGGAGCCCAAGCATGAATGGGATCTGCTCGACTCCTGCGTGTCGGAGTACGGAACTCACTGCACCGACTTCTTCGAGGTCTCGACCATCCGGCAACTCATTTCGGCAGTGACGCAGATCGTTTAGACCCGCTCGATCACCATGGCGGCACCTTGGCCAACGCCGATGCAGAGCGAGGCGATGCCGTAACGACCGCCGGTGCGCTCGAGATGTCCAAGCAGCGAGACGACGATGCGTGCACCGCTTGATCCGAGGGGATGACCGAGTGCGATGGCTCCACCGCCAGGATTGAGTTGCGCGCGATCAAGTCCTAGTTCCTTTTCGCACACCAGTACCTGCGCTGCGAAAGCCTCATTGATGTCGACTGCATCGATGTCGTCGAGAGTGAGGCCAGCCTTGAGAAGTGCCTGCCTGATTGCTGGAACTGGGCCGGTACCAAACATGCTTGGCTCCACTCCAGCAACCGAGTAACTCACGATGCGTGCGCGAGGGGTGAGTGAGAGATCACTGATGGCCTTTTCGCCGGCGACGACGATTGCCGAGGCTCCGTCGGAGAGCGGCGATGAGTTACCGGCCGTGCTGATGCCGTCGGCGCTGAAGGCTGGCTTAAGTCGGCTCAGTGACTCCATCGTTGTCGTCGCACGAATGGTTTCGTCATGGGTGAAGTCACCCGTCGCAGTCTGAACTGCCACGATTTCTGCGTCGAAGTCGCCACGTTCATTGGCGGCCGCTGCGATGGTCTGAGAACGAAGGGCGTACTCGTCGGCAGCCTCACGAGATATTCCGAAGATGCGCGAGATCTTCTCGGTGCATTCGCCCAGAGATTGCGTGGCGTCGCCATCATCAAGTGCTGCCATGCGCGGGTTCACCAAGCGCCAACCAAGTGCGGTGTCGAACATGGGGCCGGGCTTGGCCCAGGCTGCGCTCGGTTTGCCCATGACCCATGGGGCTCGCGTCATCGACTCAGCGCCGCCAGCGACGCCGAGATCGATGTCGCCGGATCGAATCGCTTGGGCCGACGACGCGATCGCCTGCAGTCCTGAGGCGCACAAACGGTTGACCGTGTAGCCGGGCACACTGTCGGGCAGACCCGCCAGCAGTAGGGCCATGCGCGCTACATTGCGATTGTCATCGCCAGCCTGATTGGCCGCTCCCATCACCACATCGCCGATGCGGTCGGCAGGAACACCGGTGCGGGTCACGACCTCACCGACCACAAGGGCGGCGAGGTCGTCAGCACGTACCTCGGCCAATGCGCCGCCGTAGCGACCGACGGGAGTTCGTACACCGCCGACGAGAAAGACCTGGCTCATCGCGAGGATTCCAATCCGAATTGTTCGATCACACGGTGACGGTCAGATTGGTGTTTGAGTACCACTCCGAGAGTTTGCTCGATCACCGCTTCGGTGAGTTCGGTGACGTTGAGCACCTGCATTGCTTGGGCCCAGTCGATTGTTTCGGCAACGCTCGGCGCTTTGCGTAGATCAAGGGTGCGCATGGCGCGTACAGATCGCACGAGTTCGGTGGCGAGTGTCTCAGTGATCTCAGGCACCCGCGACATGACGATGGCGCGTTCGCGCGTCGCTTCCGGGTAGTCGACGTGTGCGTAGAGACAGCGCCTCTTCAGCGCTTCCGACAACTCACGGGTGGCATTAGACGTGAGAACGACGAATGGTTTGTGTGTGGCCGTGATGGTGCCGAGTTCGGGCACAGTGACTTGGAATTCGCTGAGCACTTCGAGGAGCAGGCCCTCGACTTCGACGTCGGCCTTGTCGGTTTCATCCACGAGGAGAACGGTCGGCCCCTGCTGACGAATGGCTGTAAGAAGTGGACGAGCGAGAAGGAACTCCTCGCTGAAAATGTCGTCGTGCAATGCGTGCCACTCGTCGGAACTCTGATCAGAATCCTGGTCGGAATTGTGATCGGATTGCGCGGCCTGGATGCGCAGGAGTTGCTTGCGGTAATTCCATTCGTACAGTGCGCGGGCTTCATCGAGCCCCTCGTAGCACTGCAACCGAACCAGGGTGGCACCTGTGGCCGCGGCGACTGCCTTGGCCAATTCGGTCTTGCCGGTACCGGCCGGACCCTCGAGCATGATCGGCTTACCGAGCGCGTCACCGAGGTAGACAACAGTCGCCAGTGCCTCGTCGACGAGGTAGCCGGTACTCGCCAGCTTCTCCCGTGCGTCGGTGATCGAGGTGAAGAACGGCATGTCACTCCCAGGGTGATGTTCGCATAGCGACCATATGTTCGACTACCGTACAGGTCGCTCTGCGGGCGAGCAAGACTTCGAAACGGCTAGAACGCGGGTGGCGACGGCACGCCTTCCTCGGGAAGTTCGTCGGTTTCGTAAATTGCTGAAGGGGGGCCCACGATGAGCGGGTCGGGAGTTCCAATGATGGATGTGTCCTTGCCGGGGTAGTCGAGTTGCGACAAGAACCAGCGCATGGCTTCGACCCGGCCGCGCTTCTTGTCATTGCTTCGAACGATGGTCCAGGGTGCCCACTGCGTGTCGGTGCGCGCAATCATTTCGGCCTTGGCTTCGGTGTAGTCGTCCCACCGATTGAGTGAGGCGAGGTCCATCGGGCTGAGCTTCCACTGCCGCACCGGGTCGATGCGTCGAATTGTGAAGCGTGTTACCTGTTCCTTGCGCGAAACCGAGAACCAGAACTTGAACAGAATCGTTTCGCTATTGGTAAGCATCTGTTCGAACAGGGGTGACTGCCGCATGAACTCGCGGTATTCGTCGTCGGTGCAAAAACCCATGACGCGTTCGACACCTGCGCGGTTGTACCAAGAACGGTCGAACAGCACGATTTCACCGGCGCTCGGCAGGTGCTGCACATAGCGCTGGAAATACCACTGGCTGCTTTCTTTCGGAGTGGGTTTGTTGAGCGCCACTACTCGAGCGTGCCGCGGATTGAGATGTTCCATGAAGCGTTTGATGGTGCCACCCTTGCCCGCGGCATCTCGGCCTTCGAACACCATGGCGATCTTCTTGCCTTCGTCCTGCACCCAACTCTGCACTTTGAGCAGTTCGATCTGCAGAAGTCGCTTACTGATTTCATACTCGTGACGCGTCATCCGTTCTTCGTACGGATAGTTCTCCATCCAGGTGTCGACCGGCGTTCCGTCGGGTCCAAGAAGTACGGGGTCGTCGACTTCATCGAGGGTGCCTTCAACGGCGAGACCATGCTCCTTGAGTTCGTCGTCACTCAATTCCTGCAAACTCGCGATGATGTCGGCCAGATCGACAATCGACTCAACGTCAAGGTGGGCGAAGGGTTCGTTCACGTGGCCTCCCCAGGGCTCGGTGTTGCGGAGAGTCGTCGCTTACCAATGAGATAAATGCTCATCGTCACCATGCCGACGAGCAACTGGGGCAGAAACCACACTAGTCGCCAGATCAGGTCGGCTGCGACTGCGGTTGAACTGTCAGCGCCGAATGCCACGAGTAATGCCACCAGTGCGGCGTCAACGGTTCCGAGGCCACCGGGGGTGAGCGGAAACGAGGTGAGCACGAGAGCGATCGCGTACGCGGCGAAGAGTTCGACAGTGCTCACCGGCGTGGGGTAGGCGCCCAAACCCGCGAGTGCGCACAGCAGCACGAAGAAGGGTGTGAGTTGAGCGATCGTGTTGGTGATCGTCAGTTGTATCCAACGCTCTTTGACGAGGGTTGCGGCGTGGCCACGGAAGTCGACGAGTCCGGCAATAGCGTCGGGCGCGGTCTTGTGTAGGCGCTTGAACACGGGGTTGATCAGTTTCTGCGCGAAGGCGCCCACTTTGGTTGCGCCTGAGTCGCTGCGCAGAATGACGATGATTGCGATGACACTCACGGCAACCGCGAGCGCGCCTACGACGGCGAGCGTGGTGTAGCCCGCCGTCGAGCGCCCCTCAACCACAAGCAGGATTACGGCGAGCGCGGGGAATCCGAGGGTCAGAAGGTACGTCCAGATCGCGTCGGCTGAGACCGCCGCGGCGGCGCGCGACGCACTGACGCCATAGCGCGACAAGATCGCGTATTGGGTTCCGACGGCAAAGGCGCCTCCCCCGGGAATCACGTTGCTGATAAGAAACCCAGATTGGCGCTCGATAAACGAGTGACGGTAACTGAACTCCGGAATGGCGGCGGGCACCGTCAACGGGTAGAGCACGATGTTAAGCACCCCAGCGATGACCAGCGCGAGTAGCCATTGCGGGCTGAAGTTCTTCAGTTGCGCGAGGGCGTCTTCGTAAGAGCCCAACTTGGGAAAGAGAAGTGCGAAAACGCCCACCATGATGATGACGCCGATGATGCTGGTGATGACGAAGCTCTTGGTGCTGCGCTTCCGGGGCACCGGCAATTCGCCAGCCTCGACCTTTGCCTCGAGGGGGTTCGGTTCCGGCGATGACATGCAGCCAGACTAGGTGCAGCGGGGGTGTCGCAACCGGTGGATACGCGGGTGGGCGCAGATTGAGTAGCCTGAGCCCATGGCGTTCACTCTGGATGAGTCAGCGGTTGCCGATTATGCCCGCGATGGGGTCGTCGTCGTGCGAGGCGCTTTCGGCGCTGAGGAAGTGGCGCTCGTGGCTGCCGGTATCGAAGCGAACCTTGCGTCGCCCGGCCCACTGGTGGCGGTGGCGAGCGACGCAGACGATCCGGGTAGCTTCATCGAAGACTTCTGCAACTGGCAGCGCATTCCCGAGTTTGAAGAGTTCATTCGTAGGTCGCCAGCCGCGTCGATCGCCCAGCAGTTGATGGCGAGCAGCACCGTGCGGCTCTACCACGATCACCTTCTGGTCAAGGAGGCGTCGACGCGTCAGCGCACTCCGTGGCACCAAGATATTCCGTACTACAACGTCGATGGTTTTCAGAACGTATCGATGTGGATGCCCGTTGATCCCGTGCCTGTCGAGTCGACTCTGGAGTTCGTCGCCGGTACTCACCTTGGACCATGGCTCATGCCGCGCACGTTCAAGGATGCGCAGGCTAAGTGGTTTCCGGAAGGCGCGCTGGGCGACCTGCCTGACATCGAAGCCGATCGCGACGCTTTTGCGATTCTCGCGTGGGCCCTTGAGCCAGGTGACGCGGTGTTCTTCCACATGGTGACCGTGCATGGAGCGGCCGGAAGTTCAGCGCTACGCAGGGTATTTTCGGTGCGATTCCTCGGTGACGACATGGTGCACGCGCCTCGCGAGTGGCGCACATCGCCGCAGTTCGAAGGACTGGCGGATGAGCTGCCCGCCGGCGTTCCGATGGACCATCCGCTTTTCCCGCTGCTCATTGGTGGATGAGGTCGACGTAGGCGTGCCTGTGGATGAACTTGGGGACTACCTGTGCACAACTGGGGGTGTATCGGTGCGTAACCGGTGGATATCTCTGTGGGTATGAAATATATCGAGAAGTTCGCCGAAAACTCTTGCGTAGCAACGGAACTCGGGAGTAGAACTATGTCTGCAGGCAAGAACGGCAGCCGGACCGGGGGAGACAGGGAAACCTGAAGAACCGGGAGAGTGAATCGGGAAACCGAATCGCGCGGTGGCACGCTCGGGAAACCGAGTGGAACGCTGGATGGCAGTCAGGAATGCAGGCAACGCCGGTGCAAGGTGAGGGCCACGGGTAACCGAGGTTCATGCCAGTACAGGCACAGTGGGGCCCCTTGAGCTCATACCTCAAGGGGCCCCACTACTGTGTCCACACCGGTAGCTGATCTCTACGAGTGCTGTTGCCGAGCCTAGCCTTGTGCAGGCCCTTCTCCCGCTAGCGACATTCCGCTGTGTCAATCAGTTACGAACGACGTAGGTTCCAGCAGCCTTATCCATCCACGCCTGTCGCTTGGGATCTCTCAACATCGACAGGTAGTTGACGAGCCCGCCGATGGCGGCGAAGAAGCCAACAAAGGGGATTGCGGCGGCGAGATTGAATCCGGCGACAATTCCTTCGCGCAGGAAGGAAGCGCCCCAGGTGGGGTTGTCGCCGTGCTCGTCAACGCAGCGAATACCGACCGCGAGGCCACCGAAGGTGCGTCCCCACAAGTGGAGGGATATCCCGAAGTACAGCAGGTTGAGGGCGGTCGAGATGAACGTGATTCCGGCGAGTGCGGTGACCGGAATCGAGTTCGTCAACTGCTCACCGAGGTTGTTGATTTGGTCAGGTGTCGGATTGGGTCCGAGCGACTCAATCCTCTTTGTCATGTCAGCGATGGTCGACTGCAAAGCGTTTGCGAGCAGAATCAGCATCGGAATGGCCAGGATGAGGCCGTCAATCGTGAGTCCGAAGAAGCGCCGCCAGAATCCCGCGTAGGGACGCCCACCAGGGCCGAGCGGCAACGCCGCTATCGGGGCGCCGGCTCCAACCGGGGCTACGTTGGCGGTCCACTGGCTGCCGTCCCAGTAGCGCAGTTGCTTCGGGTCTGACGGATCGGGATACCAGTTGGCTGCTGGGTTCTGCGGGGTTTCCGGAGGCAGCGGAGGAAAACTCATGCCTCCATGATCACACCCGGTCGTCGAGCCGCGGTGGAGGCGCCGACAGGATGGTCCGTATGGCGGCCGATGAGACCGCGTCGCGACTGACGCGCAGGTTGGGATTGGCGGGTGCCACGGCCGTGGGCCTTGGCGCGATGCTGGGGACGGGTGTCTTTGCCGCGTGGACTCCCGCCCTCTTATTCGCAGGTGATCAACTGCTCATCGCGCTCGTGATCGCGGCGGTTGTTGCTTCTCTCAATGCGTGGTCGTCGGTGCGACTTGCGGCCGCGCACCCTGTGTCGGGCGGCTCCTACGCGTACGGCCGGCGTTGGTTGGGCCGCGGGGCAGGTGTCACCGCTGGCGTCGCCTTTGTTGTGGGGAAGTCGGCATCGGCGGGTGCGGCCGCCTTGACGATTGGTGCCTATCTCGCGCCGGAGTATCAGCGCTGGATTGCTCTGGCAGCGGTAGCCATCATGCTTGCGGTCGACCTTGTGGGAGTGAAGTTCTCGGCGGCCGTCACGGGGGTACTCAGTGTCGTCGTGATTGCGGTGTTGGTCTGGCTCGTCTGGCGAGTGACGCTCGGAATCAACACGACTGTAACGAATGGAGCGTCGCTGGCCGGAGTGAACCACGGCTTGCGGGGGTTGCTGGAGGCGTCGGCGGTCTTGTTCGTCGCCTTCGCTGGGTACGCGCGCGTGACCGTGCTCGGCGAAGAAGTGCGTCAGCCGCGTAGAAACATTCCGCGCGCTGTCGCGGTGTCGTTGGCGGTGACGTTGGTGCTCTATGTCGGCGTCGGATTCGCTGTACTGCTCGCGAGTAATGCGGGTATCGCTTTGGGGCGTGCACCACTGAGTGACATCGCGGTGGCGTGTGGCCCGGAGCTGCTTGCGAGCGTTGTTCCCGTCGCCGCAGTGATTGCTGCTGGAACCGCGCTGATGTCGCTGATTGCGGGCTTGGGCCGCACGATCTTTGCCATGGCTGATGAGGGCGATGCGCCGCGTCGACTTGCGGCAGTGAGCGCGCGCAAGGTTCCGGTGATGGCTGAGCTGGCAGCCGTCGTGCTTGTGCTGGTGGTGGTGGCCGCGGGGGGAATCGCAGGCGCTCTTGCGCTCTCGGCCGGCTCTATCGGTGTCTACTACGCAGTCGCTCATCTGTCGGCACTGCGCATGGGATCTGAGGGCCGACCGCCGCTGTGGGTTCCGATATCGGGTCTGGTGGGATGTCTGACCCTGGTGGTGGGGGCACTGCTGGCGATCTCGGCGGGCTAGGTCCTCGCATGGCTGGGGTAAGAAAACTGCGCCTATGCGTGCTCAATGTCCCCCCATGCGGAAAAAGGGGAAGGTATGCGAGAAAAGAAAGTGAGGAAGGGGGAAGGGTCGGCGTGGTGCCGAAGCACCAACGCCGACCCTTCCTGGTGAAGCTAGATACCCGATGCCGCCTGAACGGCGCGGCGGGTGAGCACCTGGGCGAGGTGCTTGCGGTACTCGCCGTCGGCGTGCAGGTCGCTGGTGGGCGACGTGCCGTCGGCAGCCTTGCTGGCAGCGGCTGCGATGGCCTCAGACGACGACGCGCCTGCCAGAGCAGCCTCCACGCCCGTTGCGCGGATGGGAGTGGCACCCATGTTGGTCAGTGCCACCCGCGCCTCGGTGATGGTTCCGTTCTCGCTCTTGACCGCGGCGGCAACTCCGACGATGGCCCACGCCTGAGCGGTGCGGTTGAACTTCTGGTAGTTGTAACTCCAGCCCGCGCCCAACTTCGGAACGCGTACTGCCACCAAAACTTCGTCAGCTGCGAGAGCGGTGGTGAAGTAGTCAACGAAGAAGTCCTTCGCCGCCACCGTGCGCCGGCCGTTGGGGCCTGCGATCACCATTTCGCAATCGAGTGCGGCCGCCACGGTGGGCAGATCGCCAGCAGGGTCAGCGTGCGCGACCGAGCCACCGAAGGTGCCCTTGTGACGAATCGCGGGATCAGCCACCACGCCCGCTGTCAACGACAACAGGCCAGCATGCTCCTTGACGAGTTCGTTGTGCATGACCTCGTAGGTCGTTACCGAAGCGCCGATGAGGATCGAGTCACCATCGTCGGTGACCGAACGCATCTCGCCCACCTCACTGACGTCGATGAGCACGCTCGGGGCGTTGAGGCGCAAGCGGAGCACGGGCAGCAGTGACTGCCCTCCACCGAGCACCTTGGCGTCTTCACCACCCTTGACGAGTGCTGCCACCGCCCCGTCAACACTGGTTGCCTTCACGTAGTCGAAGGATGCGGGAATCATCAGTTGCCTCCTGACTTCGCGGCCTGAATAGCTCGCCAGACAGTCATCGGACTGGCGGGCATATCGATGTTGTTGACACCGAGGTGGCGAATCGCGTCAATCACGCCGTTGATGATGGCGGGGGTTGATGCGATAGCGCCAGCCTCGCCGATTCCCTTGGTACCCAACGGGTGGGTTGTCGAGGGAGTGACGGTGCGGTCGGTGTCGAACGACGGTAGGTCAGCCGCGCTCGGCAGCAGGTACTCGGCGAGCGATGCCGTGAGCAGGTTGCCCTCGGCGTCGTAGACCGCGCCCTCGTACATCGCCTGGGCGATGCCCTGGGCGACGCCTCCGTGCACCTGACCTTCGACGATCATCGGGTTGATCTGTACACCGCAGTCGTCGACGCAGACGTACTTGCGCAACGTGACCTTGCCGGTCTCGGTGTCGACCTCCATCGCCGCAAGGTGGGTGCCGTGCGGGTACGAGAAGTCGAGCGGGTCGACGGTGGCCTCACCGCTGAGCGTCGGCTCGACGCCATCGGGAAGGTTATGCGCCGTGAACGCCTCGAAAGCCACAGCCTGAATCGTCGTGGACTTCTCGGGGTCGCCCTTGACCGAGTACGTACCAGCAGAGAACTCGACGTCGTCGGGGCTCACCTCAAGTTGGTGTGCCGCGATGATGCGAGCCTTCTCGACTAAACGCTCACCGGCCAACTTGATGGCCTGGCCGCCGACAGCGAGTGAACGCGAGCCATAGGTGTCCATGCCGTAAGGCGAGCGACCGGTGTCGCCATGCACGACCTCAATGTCTTCGACGGGAACGCCGATGATGTCGCTTGCGATCTGACTCCACGCGGTTTCGTGTCCCTGACCGTGAGGTGAGGTTCCGGTGATGAGTTCGATCTTGCCGGTGGGCAGAGCGCGAACCGTGCAGTGCTCCCAACCACCAGCGACGTACTTGAGGGCGCCGAGGGTGCGCGACGGTGCCAGACCGCACATCTCGGTGAACGTCGAGATACCAATACCGAGTTGAACGGGATCGCCGGCTGCGCGACGTGCTTCCTGCTCAACGCGCAGTGCCTCGTAGCCGAACATTTCCATGGCCCGCTCGGTGGCTGCCTCGTAGTTTCCGGTGTCGTACGTGAGGCCAGCGATCTGCGTGTAGGGGAACTCGTCGTGCTTGATCCAGTTTTTCTTACGCAGTTCCATGGGCTCCATGCCGAGTTCGGCAGCGAGTTCGTCCATGATGCGTTCGATGGCGTACGTCGACTCGGGACGACCAGCGCCGCGGTAAGCGTCGGTGGGCGTCTTCGTCGTGTACACGCCGGTGCACGTGAAGTCGAGTGCTTCCATCTTGTAGATGCCCGAGTACATGAACATGCCGAGCAGCGGCGTTCCGGGCGTGATGATCTGCAGGTAGGCACCCATGTCGGCCAACAGGTCGACCTTCATGCCCAGCACTGTGCCGTCCTTGGTCGCGGCGATCTCGATGTCCTGGATCTGGTCGCGGCCATGGTGGGTTGAGACGAAGTGCTCGCTGCGTGCTTCAGTCCACTTGATCGGTCGGCCCAGCTTCTTGGCGAGTACGAGCGCCAAGACCTCTTCGCGGTTGATCTGCAGCTTCGCGCCAAAGCCGCCACCAACGTCGGGGGCAACCACGCGGATGTGGTTCTCGGGAATTCCAGTGAGCAACGCGAGCAGTACGCGCAACACGTGAGGAATCTGGGTGGAGGTCCAGATGGTGATTTCATCGCTCATTCCCATGGGCGCTGCGACGACTGAACGCGGCTCCATCGTGTTGGGAATCAAGCGCTGGTTGATGAAGCGACGCGAGACAACGACATCGGCCTTTGCCTTGGCCGCTTCGTAGTCACCGCATGGCATCTTGGCCGTGTAACACAGGTTCGTGCCGGCCGACTCGTGCACAAGAGGTGATCCGGGCTTGAGTGCCTCTTCCATGTCGACCACAGCACCCAGGGGTTCGTAGTCGATATCGATGAGCTGCAATGCGTCGACCGCGAGGTTCTGATCGGTCGCAAGCACGATGGCGACAACGTCGCCGACGTAACGCACTTCGTCGGTGCAAATCGCGGGCATGTGGCTCATGACGATGTCGTCGGTGACCGGCCATACGCACGTCGTTCCGGGCAGGTCAGGGAAGTCGGCGCCGATGTAGACGTGAAGCACGCCCTCGGAAGCAACCGCTGCCGAGATGTCAATGTTGGTGATCTTCGCGTGTGCCATGGGACTGCGAAGAGTTGCCATGTGGATGGTGCCGGGAAGCTGGATGTTGTCGGTCCAGTTCGTGCGGCCATGCAGCAGCCGCTCGTCTTCCTTGCGACGAATGGGGCGACCGATTGCCTTCGTGGTGTCGGTGGTCTCGGCGGTGGCGGTCACTTGGACGCTCCCATCTCGGCGGCGGCCATCGCGACGGCCTTCACGATGTTGTGGTAGCCGGTACAGCGGCACAGGTTGCCCTCGAGGCCCTCGCGAATCTCAGCTTCGGTGGGGTTGGGGTTCTCGTTCAGCAGGTCAACGGAGGCCATCACCATGCCGGGAGTGCAGTAGCCGCACTGGAGGCCGTGGCACTCCTTGAAGGCCTTCTGCACGGGGTGCCATTCCTCGCCCTCGGCGAGTCCTTGGATCGTGGTCACCGACTTGCCATCAATCTGAACGGCAAGCACGCTGCACGACTTCACGCTGCGACCCTCGACCAGCACCGTACAGGCGCCGCAGTTCGAGGTGTCGCATCCGACGGTGGTGCCGACTTGGCCGAGGGACTCGCGCAGCCAGTGAACAAGGAGCGTACGAGGCTCCACGTCTCCTTGGCGGTGCACTCCGTCGACCGTCGCGCTGATGTGAGTCATCGTGGGTCTCCTGAAAATGGGGGGACATTTTGTACCGGTCTGCCCATGGACCGTGGCGCCACACTAGGGCTACTGCGGGCAGATTGCAGCCCGATTGACCAAGGCTGTACGCCGAGCGGATTCCCCTATACGTTCCGTAATCATCACGGAAGCATAACGACATCGTCCGATAATCGGTAAACATGGCGTGACCCGCGCCACTTTCCTCGTGTAAGCGTTCATATGGTGGTTACCACAGTGGTGGGATGGAGACACATTCCCCCGCTAGGAAGGCATCATGACCACTACGCAGCGTTCATCGTCCATTCCCACCTCCGGCACGTGGTTCTCGCGCTGGGGAGGTGTCTACGAGTTGACCACCGGTGTCGACTACGCAGGCGCCCTGTCTCTCGCCACCTCGTGGGCGACCGTGGGACTGGTTGAATCCGATGTTGAGGTTGAGGTCGAGGTCTTCCCGTCAGGCAACGAGTGGGTCGTCGACGTGGTCGCGCTTGAGCGCACCTCGCCGTACTCGACCTTGGGCCGCCGTCAGGCGCGCATCGACAGCTCTGGCCGCCTCGTCGCCTAGTTTTTCGAACCCAGCGTCCCGGCGTCGCCTCAGATTCGCTTTCCGAGAGCATCGGTCAGGCGCGTCAGGGCGGCGCTGGGAACTCCCTTGGGGACCAGCGCGCGGATGATTACCAGTTCATCGGCGTTCACAGCCCGCTTCAGTGCGACATCGAGTTCGTCTTCGGTGACACACAGAGCGCCGTGACCCGTGCCGAAGGCTTCGGGCAGGAGTTCAGACTTCAGTTGCGGAATGTCGTTGAACGGCCCGTCGAGCATGGGCCGTTGAGTTCCGTAGCCCTCGTTATCGATCACGATGATGAGGGGGTGCACACCATGGAACGCGGCGTGCAGCGCTTCAAGTCCGGTCATCAGGAATCCGCCGTCGCCGACGAGAACGACCGGTCGACGCGTGGGGTCGGCCTTACCCGCGCCCAGGGCCGCTGGCACCGAGTAGCCCATGGTCGCGTAGTAGGCGCTGCTCAACGACCACGCCGGCGCCGCGAGATCGACCGAAGCGAACAGGCATTCGCCCGGTTCGATGATCAAACCGTGGCGATCATCAATGGCTGCCTCAACACATTTCATGATCGTCTCGACACTGAGTGCAACGCCAGGCTTGGGTGTGAAACCAATGTCGGCATCAGGGGTTTCGCCTTCAATGCCTAGGCGCCCCCTGCCGGCAGCCTCGGCCAACGCAGGAATGAATGCATGCAGCGGCACATCGCGGTAGGTGCGCAACCCGACAGTGACATCGTGATCGGTGCATTCAATCAGTCGCGCGTCATCGAGTTCGGCTGTGAACGCGCCCGTGGTGAGGTCGGTGTTCAGCACGCCCAAACTAAGTATGACCTCAGCCTGTTCGACGCGCTCAACGATGTGTGCGGGACTCACTGCCCCTTGGTAGATACCGAGAGCAAGTTCGTGACGCTCGTCGAAGACGCCCTTCGACAGTGCGCCACTGGCAACGGGCATGCCACTTCGTTCGGCGAAGAGTTTGAGTGACTCGGCAAGGTCGCGTCGCCACACCATGACTCCAGCCATGGCGACGGCCGTTTCAGCCAGCCGCAATCGCCCCATGACTTCACTGACGGCGGCCGTCAGGCGTGCTTCATCGACGCGTGGAAGTACGCGCTGCAGTGGTCCTTCAACATTGCGAATCGCAACGCCGACCATGTCGCGTGGAACTTCGATGTATCCGGGTCGTTGTTCAGCGAGCATGGCGACGAGCACTCGGTCGATCTCCGCTGCGGCAATCAACGGATTGTCGAGCACGGCCTGCGCGATGGTGAGATCGGCAAAAACCTCGTGCTGGGTGTCAAAGTCCTTGATCTTGTGATGCAGAAGAACCCCCGGCTTCTGCTCGCTAACTCCGGGAGCGCCGCTGACAACAAGGAGGGGTACCTGCTCGGCCCACGCGCCTGCCGTTGCATTGGTCACTTTGAGTCCACCAACGCCGTACGTGACGCCTACGACCCCAAACCCGCGCAACCGCGCGTAGGCGTCGGCGGCAAATGCGGCCCCCTGTTCGTCGGCCGTGACCAGCAGCGGGAAACCCTCGACGTAGATCGCCGCGAACAGACGAAGGGCGAAATCGCCGACGATGCCGAAGCCTTCGTCGGCGCCTAGTTCGCGAAAGCGCCGCACGAGGTGGGCGGCGATGGTGGTGGTTCCTGGTTCATTCAACACGCTCATGACGTCACGATAGTGCGATGGCTCGGATCGCTTGCTTTGGTTCCGTTCGGTTCGGTGCTACCTTCTGCGGCATGAGACTTCCAAACCTGCTCTCCCTGCGCACCGTGTCCATCACTGCAGCTTCGTTGCTCACCGCAGCCGGAGTGCTTGCGGCGGGAGTCGTGCCAGCCGAAGCGCACGCGATTATCGAATTGAACGGTAAGCAGGCGTACGCGGGCCAGACGAGCATCTACACGATGGAAATTCAGCACGGCTGCATGTCGAACGAAGGCCAGACGCTCAAGGTGATGGTGTTCTACGGCGCCGCCTTCCGAAACCTTGTGCCGCGCCACGTTGCGGGATGGAAGTCGCGTGTTGTCGCAGGGCACAACGGCGGGCATACGGTCGTGTGGACGACGCAAGGCGCTGCGCAACCATTCAACGTGCCGCTTTATCTGCCAACGCGGGTGACGTGGCCGCATCGTGCAGGCGTCTACGGGATTCCCGTTAAGCAGTTCTGCAAGGGGGGCACATCGGTGGCATGGACCACGCCGTTTGCCCCGGCGACTGCGAACTCACCGTCGCCGCCTCTCACCCCGCTTGCGCAAATTCAGGTGAAGTAGGTCACGGCTCCTCATCGGTGCCGAGAAAGGTGCCGCGACGTGTGACACTGGAAGTCAGTTGTCTCGGGCCTTGCGGCAATACCGACTGGAGCATCCACAGTGAGCGCGCGTACCACCCTGTTTGTAGCGGCGACCGCGATTGCAGTGGGTTGTTTGTCGGTCGCACCTTCGATGGCGCAAACACCCGCGCATCAACCCGCTGTGCCACTCATTGCATCAGCGTCGCTGAACAGCAACGCAGTAACCCACCCGACGTGGTATCCGAATTGGGAGCCGGGTGTTGGTAAGGGAAACCCGGTGTCGTGGCCGTCTTCGTGGCCGCGACCGCGCCTGTTGAAGCCAGCGGTCACGGGGCCTCTCACCGGTCGGGTGATCGTCATTGATCCGGGGCACAACCTAGGCAACTCGTCGCACGTGAGCCAGATCAATCGCCACTACTGGGTGGGCCTGAACAAGATCTGCAACACCACGGGCACCCAGTCGCGCGGCGGATTGCCGGAGGCGACGTACACCTATGACGTGGCGAAGCGACTCGCGCAACGGTTGACTGCCGCGGGAGCTGTCGTTGTGTTGACGCGCAATGCCAACAATTGGACGACGTACGGTCCGTGCATCCAGGCGCGGGGACTGCTTGGTGGGCAGGTGCATGCGGATATCGAAGTGTCGATTCACGCTGACGGCGGTCCGAGTTACGGGCGGGGAGCGTTTGTCTACACGCCCGCCCGCATGACGGGGTACACGTCCCTTGCCAAGGCAACGAAGTCGGTGACTCTGGCAAAGCGAATTCTCAGTGGGCTTGCAGCCAACGGACTTCGGGGTTCGACATACCTCATTCCCAACGTTGCGCCCGACCGCATGCAGGGCACATTGAACGTGTCGACCATTCCTACGGTGATCGTCGAAACGCTGAACATGCGCAATAGCGCTGACGCCGCCATTGCGGAATCAAAGACCGGACGGCAACGGGTCGCCGATGGCTTGTTCGAAGGAATTCGTCAGTACTTGAGCTGATCGGTGGGCTTTTGGCGTGCCTTGAGACCTTCGCCTCTCCCATCCACACTCCTCACCCGCGCTAGCCTCGCTCTATGACTCAGGTTGTCACGCAAGAGATTCCCGATGTACTGCCCCGACGCACCGTCAATGGGTACGCGTTCGGGTCGGTGGGTACGGGAGTCTTTTCAACGGTCCCCGGCCTTGTGCTCGCCTACTTCCTCACGGACACTCTGGGCGTAGCCGCCGGCCTCGCGGCCCTGGTCGTCGCTCTCCCCAAAGCGTGGGACGTCTTCGCACTGCCGATCGTCGGACGACTTTCTGATCGTGCCGCAGCGCAGACGGGTCGCCGCACTCCGTTTCTGATCGGCGGTGGAGTCGCTCTCGTGGCGCTGTTCATTCTGATGTTCGCGGTACCACCCGGTGCATCCCCTGCAGTGGCGGCCGCATGGGTGTTCGTGCTCTTTGTGCTGTGTTCGACCGCGTTCGCTTTCTTCCAAGTTCCGTACATCGCACTGTCGGCCGAAGTGACTAAGAATCCGCAGCAGCGATCGACGCTGATGAGCCGACGCGTGGTCTTTCTGACTGTCGCGATTTTGCTCAGTGGCGCAGTCGCTCCCGCAATCCGCGACGCATTTGGCGGAGAGCGCCTCGGCTATTTCGTGATGGCGTTAGCGATGGCCGCATTGATGGCAGCCGGAATCGCGCTCTGCGTATGGGGTTTGCGACCGGCGCCGATAGTCGTGAAGCCGCAAGCTGAAGGATCGTTCTTCGCGCAGGCGCGCGCCGTGTCGAGGCACCAGTCGTTCGTCACTTTGCTCGCCGCGTTCTTTCTGCAAGCGCTCGCGACGGCGTCGATGCTCGCTGGTGCTCAGTACTACGCGACGTACGTGCTCAACAAGCCGGGAATGGTGACCGTGCTGTTTGCGTGTCTCGTCGCACCCGCAATCTTGGTGATGCCGTATTGGTCGCGCACGGCCAGGACCGCTGGTAAGCGTGCGGGTTACGTGCGTGCTTCCCTGCTGTTTCTCGCGGGCACGATTCTGCTTGGAATTATGACGTTGGTGGGTGCGCCGCTGATCGGCGTGATTGTGGCTGTCGTGATGTGCGGAATCGCGTACGCAGGAATGCAGATGTTTCCGTTGTCGATGCTTCCTGACACGATCGCCGCGGCTGCCAATATCGACGGTGAACAACGCAATGGCGTCTTCACCGGATTCTGGACTGCGGGCGAGACTCTTGGATTCGCGATTGGCCCGGCGTTGGTGCTGGGAATTCTGGCCCTCACGGGTTTTGTTTCAAGTTCCGATGGTCAGTCAGTGACGCAACCGTCGTCGGCAATTACAGGAGTGGGCTTGACGATGACACTTCTTCCCACCGTGCTGACGGCTCTGAGTTTCATCTTCATCAACCGTTATCGACTCGATGAGTCCACGTCGGAGTACGCGGAGGCGTCATGAGCCACGTAGCACCTCTTCCCGAGCACGGTATGAGCGAAGACGAGATCATCGCGGTGCTTCGCGCGTATCGCGCTGACGACGTGCCGACGACGGGTGGCCGAACCACGGCCTACGTCTATGACTCCGGACTCGCTGGGCTTTCCGAACTTGGCGTGCGCGCGTACGAGGTGAGTCAGTCGGTCAACGGCCTTGACCCGACCGCTTTTCCAAGTTTCGCTCGAATTGAAAACGATCTCGTGGCCGCCGCAGCCTCGCTGTTGGGTGGTGATGAGAAGACCGTCGGAACGGCAACGAGTGGGGGAACGGAATCGTGTGCACTTGCCGTGCTTGGTGCACGTGAACGCTGGCGCGCCAATGGCGGTGAAGGGCGCGCGCGGCTCGTCGCTGCGAGCAGTGCGCATCCTGCGTTCCGTAAAGCCGCCCATCTGTTCGACCTTGAGTACGTGGCAGTTCCCATTGATGCGACGACCGGTCGGGCCGACGTAGACGCGATGATTGCCGCGATGGATGCGCGCACTGCGTTGGTTGTCGTGTCGTGGCCGTCGTATCCGCTCGGTGTTGTTGATCCAGTTGAGCCAATCGCAGCCGCTGCGTCAGAACGCGGCATCTGGTGTCACCTCGATGCGTGCATCGGCGGGTGGGTGCTGCCGTTCATTCGTGAGAACGAATCACTGCCGCCAGTCGACTTGCGTACGCCCGGTATCACGTCGGTGTCGGTCGACATTCACAAGTACGGCTACTCACCGAAGGGTTCATCAGTGCTGCTGCACCGTGACGCTGCCTTGCGCAAGTGGCATTGGTTCAGCACCGCTGATTGGCCGGGCTATCCGGTGGTGAACACCACGCTGCTCAGCACTCGGGCGGGCGGACCTCCTGCGGTGGCGTGGGCCTTCGTGCATCGCATCGGACGTGACGGCTACCGCGAACTTGCGCTCGCTGCGCGTCGCACGGTGCTTGCGATGGCTGAGGGCATCAATGCAATTGACGGATTGCGCGTCGTCGGCTCGCCCGATGCCACTCTGATTGCGTTCACCGATACCGCGGGAGACGAACCACCCGATGTCTTGGTGGTGGCTGATGAAATGTCGGCGCGCGGTTGGCTGATTGGCTCGCAGCCTCCGCATAGTGGACTTCCGACCACGGTGCATGTGTCGGCCAGCGCGGTACTGGAACCGGTAGTGCCACAATTCCTTGACGACTTGCGGGCTTCAGTGGCTGCTGCTCGCGCACTTCCGCGCGCAACCCCTGATGCGAACCTTGTGGCGTTCGCCGCTGCCATCGATCCAGCCGATCTGACGCCAGAACTCATCGCATCGGCCTTGGAAGGTCTCGGGCTTGCGGGAGGTGGGGAACTTCCGGAGCGGATGGCATCCATCAACGCGTTGTTGGGAGCACTGCCAGCCCCACTCACCGAACTACTGCTCACCGAAGTTCTTTCCGGCATCTACACGCCGCAGCGCGACTAGTTCCAGCGACTACTCAGCCCTGCGTCGCTCAGCGTGATGGCAGCGATGCAGGACTGAGTAGTCGGTACAGGTTTCTAAGAAGTGGTGCCCGACGTCGGTGCCGTGAGGTCGTACACCGTGACACCGCCGACGGTGGTTGCGGTGAAGTTCGACTGCACCCACGTGCTGATTTCCGAGGCGCTGCCGCTTGATGCGGGGCCACCGGGACCGCCGCCTCCACCGGGACCGTCGCCGCCCGCGATTCCGTAGTGAATCTTGTGGGCTGCCACCAGGGCTTGGAACTCAGCGAGTGTTGGGCTGGGGTCGCTTCCGTTGAATCCACCGACGGCGAGTACGGGCTTGCCGGTGGCGAGTTGGTAACCCGCACCGCGGTTCGCGCCCACAGTGGCCGCCACCCAGGTGTACTGATCGGCGTTGGCGCTGAGCAGTGCGGTGAGCTCGGCAGTGGGTGTACTGCCGTTGAGTAGTCCACCGGCGCCGCCTGTTCCGCCGACGGGGCCACCCGCGCCAGCGGGGAGGCCACCGGGCGGGAGGCCGCCAGCGGGGAGGCCGCCAGCGGGGAGGCCGCCAGCGGCGGGGAGGCCACCGGGCGGCGTCTGGCCGTTCTGACCGCCAGGTCCTCGACCACCGCCAGGTCCGAACCGACCGCCTGCTACTGCTGGCCCGGCCGTCGGAAGTGAACCCTCATGAGGCGTCATCGCTGTATTCACGGCGTACGCGGCGGGTCCTGCCAAGCCAGCGATCAGAGCGGCAGCGGCAATCACGAGCGCACCCCGTGCACTGAGCCAGTGCAGTCCGAGCATGCCAGCAGCCGCGCCGATTCCGACAATGAGAACTGCCGGGGCTAGCCACGGTAGGAACGTGTTCGAGCGACTGAGCAACACCCACGCCCACCACGCAGTCACACCAGTCGTTGCCGCAAGTAGGACGCGCGCCCACAGATTCGAACGCTCACCCCACAGCCATACCGCACCGATTCCTACGAGTGCGCCGATCGCGGGTGCAAGAGCCACGGTGTAGTACTCGTGAATGATTCCTTGGCTCAGTGAAATAACGAGGCCGGTAATGATGAGCCAGCCACCCCACCCGATTGCAGCAGCGCGCAGTCGGTCAGTTCGCGGTGCGCGAAGAGTGGCAATCAGAATCGCCAGCAACAAGAGCAGTGCGGCCGGAAGCAGCCACGAAATCTGTCCGCCGTACGACGAGGTGAAGAGTCGGTTAAGGCCGGTCTCTCCCCATGCACCGGCGCCCGGTGTTTGTCCTGCGCCAACGACACTTCCCGCTTCGTTTCCGGTGATACGGCCGAAACCGTTGTAGCCGAAGAGCAGGTTGAGGATGCTGTTGTTCTCAGATCCGCCGATGTAGGGACGTGAGTCGGCGGGCCACAACTCGACGATCACGATCCACCAAGCGGACGACACGATCACGGCGGCGAAGGCGGCGAGTAGGTGCAGGATGCGCTTGCCGATGGTGGTGTTGGCGGCGAGGAAGTACATCGCAACGAATGCGGGCAACACGAGGTACGCCTGCATCATCTTGGTGAGGAATCCGAATCCAACGAAGACGCCGGCGAGCACGAGCCACTTCCATGATGCTTTTTCGGTGGCGATCGTGACGGCCATTGCGGCCAGCACGAGCAACAGAACCAACAGCGCGTCAGGGTTGTTGAAACGGAACATCAGCACAGCAACGGGAGTGAGTGCAAGTACTAGGCCCGCGAGAATTCCAGCGGCGGGGCCGAACCAACGACGCACCGTGAGAAAGAGAACGCCGACGGAGGCAACGCCCATGAGGGCCTGCGGAACGAGGATGGCCCACGCGTTCACGCCGAAGATCCGTGCGGAGATTCCCATCACCCAGAGGGAGGCGGGAGGCTTGTCGACGGTGATGGCGTTCGCCGCGTCGAATGATCCGAAAAAGAACGCTTTCCAGTCCTGGGTCGCCGCTTGAACGGCCGCGGAATAGTAGGTGTTGGCCCAGCCTGAGGATCCGAGGTCCCAGATGTAGAGCAGCGCGGTGCCGAGCAACAGGGCAATGAGTGCTGGGATTTCCCAGCGAGTGCGTGTGGTGTTGAACGTGAACGTCTTTCGTTCGCGCGGTGTTGCGAGGTCGGTGGGAGTTTCGAGTGGAACCGGGCTACCGGTCGGTGGCTCGAGCAGTGGAATGGAGCCGGTCTGGTCGCTAGTCATGATGCATTCCTCGGGTCGGTCGGGCTTGTGAGCAATGGGTTGGCGAGTGAGTCCGCCGCAGCGATGTGGGTGAGCTTGGAGCGACGACGGAACACCCAGGCGCGGAAGAGCAGGAAGCGCAGGAGCGTCGCGCCGATATTGGCGAGGACAAGCACGGTGACTTCCACGCTTCGGCTGGGAGAAGGGTTGATCGCGTGCAGCACGATCAACGAGCCCGAGGTCAACGTCAGGCCAATGGCGAAGACGAGTAGCCCTTGCGCCTGGTGTCGCAGTCGATCGTGGCTTCCGACCACACCGAACGTGACGCGGCGGTTTGCTGCCGTGTTAGCAATGGCGGTGATCAGCAGGGCGAGCGCGTTCGACCACTGGGCACTCATCACTTCGCGGAAGAGTAGGAAGAGTACGAGGTAGGCGAGGGTGCTCAGCGCGCCGATGATTGCGAAGCGAATGAGTTGGCGCACGATGCCGGGAGGTGCCGGTGCTGCTTGCTCTGCGTCTGTGCGCGAGCGCAGCGCTGCGAGTGGAATGCGCCCAGTGGCAAGGCCGCGACTGAGTCGGCCGATTCCTTTGAGGTCGTCGATGGCCGTGCGCACGATGTCGACGCGCGAATCAGGATCATCAACCCAGTCGACCGGCACCTCATGAATGCGTAGGCCCGAGCGTTCGGCGAGAACGAGTAGCTCGGTGTCGAAGAACCATTGTGTGTCTTCGACAAGGGGAAGCAGCTCGCGCGCGCGGTCGGTTCGAATCGCTTTGAATCCGCACTGTGCGTCGGAGAACTTCGTGGAGAGCGTGGTCTTGACGATGAGGTTGTAGGTGCGAGAGATGAACTCGCGTTTGGTGCCGCGAATCACGCGCGATGACTTCGACAGCCGGCTTCCGATTGCGACGTCGCTGTGACCGCTGAGTAGCGGGGCGACGAGCGGAAGCACGGCGGCAAGGTCGGTCGACAGGTCGACGTCCATGTAGGCGACAACGGTGGCATCGCTCGCAAGCCACACCTGGTGCAAGGCGCGGCCGCGGCCCTTTTGATCGAGGTGCACCGCGCTGACCGACTGCAGTTCATCGGCGAGGCCGGTGGCGACCTTCCACGTGGAGTCGGTGCTGGCGTTGTCGGCGATCGTGATGCGGTACGTGAACGGGAAGGTCGCGCCTAGGTAGGTGTCGAGGCGCCGAACGCTGGGCCCGAGGTCGGTTTCCTCGTTGTACACGGGGATCACGATCTCGACGGCGGGCGACGACGACGTGGGGTCGTTCATGGGCACCGTCCGGGTAAGGGTGTCGAGTTGCGCGGTCATGTGGCCAGCGTGGCGTCTCTTCCTGTGGGCACGCTGTGACCGACGTGAGGGTTGGCTAGGAGTCGAATCGGCGCTCATGTGGGGAACGAAAACTGCGTCTATGCGTGCTGAGTGTCCCCCCATGCGGAATTGGGGAAGGGTAGGGGTTCACAGGCAATTCACAGGGAACTCAGAGGTTCGGCGAAGGCGAGTGAGGCACAGTGGAGGCATGAGCACACCCGAGGCCCGGCTCCTTGTCGTCGACGACGAACCGAATATCCGCGATCTCCTCGCCGAGAGCTTGCGTTTTGCCGGGTTCGAGGTGGTGACTGCGTCCGACGGACTCGAGGCAGTGGCGGCCGCCACCCGCGAGCGCCCGGATCTGGTGGTGCTCGACGTGATGATGCCCGGTATCGACGGATTCGAAGTCGTGCGACGCCTCCGTGCCGAGGGTACGCGCGTACCCGTCCTGTTCCTTACTGCGCGCGACGACAAGGCCGACGCGATTAACGGACTCACCGTCGGTGGCGACGACTACGTCACCAAGCCGTTCAGCTTGGGCGAAGTGGTCGCACGCATTCGCGCACTTCTTCGCCGTAGCGGATACGTGGCACCGGAAATCGTCACCGACCGCCTCACCTTTGCCGACATCGAACTCGACGATGAAGCGCATGAAGTATTCAAGGCCGGTGAGCGAGTGGAGTTGTCCCCCACTGAGTTCAACCTGTTGCGCTATCTCATGGAAAACCCTGGCCGAGTCTTGAGTAAGGCGCAGATTCTCGATCACGTGTGGAACTACGACTTCGGCGGCGAAGCCAACGTGGTCGAGACGTACGTCTCCTACTTGCGACGCAAGGTCGACACCACCGAACCCCGGCTACTGCACACCGTGCGCGGTGTGGGGTACGTCCTGCGTCAGCCGCGGTCATGACCTCGACCCACACCGGAGGTCGACTTCCTCTGCGCGTCACTCTTGTCGCGACCATGGCCGGGTTGGCGGCATTGGGCCTGCTGATCGCCGGATTCGCCTCCATCGCATCCTTGCGTGGATTCCTGCTCGATCAGGTTGATCGACAATTGATCGATGTGGCCAATTCGGTCATCGAAGGGCCGTTGCGTCCGGGTCCGGAGCATTCCGATGAAGGGGGACCGCCGCGGGTGCAGCGCGATGTGTCGATCAGCCTGTTGGCTGCCGATGGAACACTGACGATCGGCGTTGGCTCATCGGGTCCTGAGATTCCACGCTGGACACAGGCCGATGTGCGTGCGCTCGATGGCAAAGCTGTCACGCTGCCTTCGTTGGATGGAAGTACGAGTTGGCGCGCCATCGCAGTCCCAGCGAGCACAGGCAGTGTCGTCGTGGCGCAAAACGTAGCTGCGGTGGATTCAACGGTGGGCCGACTCGTGGGTGTCGAACTGGTGAGCGGCGCCATCATCGTTGGATTGCTCGCGCTGCTAGGAGTGTGGGTCGTCCGACGAGCTCTGCGACCACTCACCGAAGTTGAAGCCACGGCTGCCGAAATCGCCGCAGGCGATCTCAGCCGACGCGTACCTCCGTATCCCCCCACGACAGAAGTGGGCAGTCTGGCACTGTCGCTGAACTCCATGCTCGGACAAATCGAGTCGGCTTTCCGATCGCGCGAAGAGTCGGAAGCGGCGGCGCGCAATTCCGAAACTCGGATGCGCCAGTTTGTCGCCGATGCCAGCCACGAACTGCGTACGCCGTTGACGTCAATTCGTGGATACTCAGAGCTTTACCGTCAGGGCGCCCTACCTGATCAGGTGGGCGTTGATCGAGCGATGCAGCGCATTGAGGGCGAAGCGGTACGCATGGGCGGCCTCGTCGATGACTTGCTGACGCTCGCCCGACACGATCAAGCGCGCGACGTGGAGTACTCACCTGTCGACGTTGCTGCCATCGCACGTGACGCTGGCGATGATGCGCGCGCCGGGGCTCCTGCGCGCTCTATCTCAATTAACGCCGAAGGCCCGGCACTTGTCGCTGGCGATGAACCTGCACTTCGGCAGGTGATCGGCAACCTCGTGAGTAATGCACTGCAGCACACTGCTGGTTCGGTGCGCCTCGGAGTGTCTGCGCAGGGGGACGTCGTCGTCGTGACGGTCGCCGATGACGGTCCGGGTCTGGCGCCGGAGGATGCCGCCCACATGTTCGACCGCTTCTTCCGTGTCGACGCTGCCCGTACCCGAGTGCAGGGCGGTTCAGGACTTGGTTTGTCTATCGTGCAGTCGATCGTCGACGACCACGGCGGCACAATCTCCCTCGACACCGCCCCCGATCGCGGCACCACCATCACCGTGACACTTCCGACTACGCGGCCCTCACCTCCTTAAACCTTGGTAGGCGATAGTTTGAACGCATGATTGCTGCCTGGCATCCCTTTTCTGACATGGCCGCGGTGTCGGCCAACGGACAATTCGTACTCACCGAGGGTCGAGGCACGCAGGTTTTCGACGACCGCGGTCGCGAATTCCTCGACTTCACCGCAGGCCTGTGGTTTGCGAATGTGGGTCACGGGCGGGCTGAAATCGCCGAGGCCGTTGGTCGGCAGGCAGGTCGTCTCGCGCACTACTCAATGTTCGGAGACATGGTGGATGAGCCCGCCGTGTCACTTGCTGAGCGAGTGGCGGCTCTTGCACCGGTCGCTGATTCGCGAGTCTTCTTCACATCGGGCGGCTCGGACTCTGTCGACACCGGACTGAAAATCGTGCGCCGGTACTGGCAGGTGATGGGTCAACCCGAGCGGCAAATTGTGCTCACGCGCGACCACGCGTACCACGGAATGCATTGGGCCGGAACGAAGTTGTCGGGCCTTGACCCCAACCGCGAAGGATGGGGCGATCTTGGCGACGATACGGTGCGCGTCTCATGGAACAACGCCGATGATCTCGCCGAGACAATCGAACGTGTCGGTGCGCACCGCATTGCCGCTTTCTTCTGTGAACCGGTCATTGGTGCTGGTGGCGTGCGATTCGCCGGTGATCAGTACCTGAAGGAAGCACGCGAGGTCTGTCGCGAGCATGACGTGCTGTGGGTCAGTGATGAGGTCATCAGCGGATTCGGGCGAACCGGCGACTGGTTCGCGTCGGGTCGTTTCGGTATTGACCCTGACCTGATTCTCACCGCCAAAGGCATCACCAGTGGCTACATCCCGATGGGTGCGGTCATCGTGGCACCCCGAGTGGCCGAACCTTTCTACAACGGAACTGCCGGAGTGTTCCGACACGGATACACGTATTCGGGGCACGCAGTTGCGGCAGCAGCGGCACATTCGAATCTCGACATCATCGAACGCGAAGGACTCGTTGAACGCGTGCGCGTTCTCGAAGGCCCGTTGCATGAGCAGTTGGCATCGCTGGTCGAGCATCCGCTGGTGTCGGAAGTCCGCGCGGGCGTGGGTTTGCTAGGAGCTGTTCAAGTTGATCCGGCCGTGTTGGCGACCGATCCTGGTCTGACGTCGCGCGTGGTGATGTCGATGCGCGAGCGCGGAGTGCTCAGCCGAGCGTTGATCGACGGCTCAATTCAGGTGTCGCCTCCGTTCGTCATCGACATCGAGCAGATCGGCCTCGCGGTCGATGTCATTGGGGCCAGTTTGGACGAGTACCTTCCTCGCTAGTATTTGGGGATGCTTCGCCGCCTCGCCACATCGACCGCCGTACTCGCGGTAGCCGCTGTCGCACTTACTGCCTGTTCAACGTCGCCGTCGTTATCGAGTGAAAGCGCTCAGCCATCGGCATCGTTCAATGCGACTCCCACGGCTGTTCCTTCGGTCAATGTGTCGCCGGCGGGTCAAGTCACCACGATGACCTTCACAGCGCCGTTGGCATCGCTGGCCAAGAATCTGCACGTGGTCGGCCCGAATGACGAAATCACCTACGGATGGAACAACCTGGCGGGGCCGGCGAACATCAACGGTGATCCCGCGCGCATCGATTTGCAGGGAAGTGTCTGGTACGTCACCGGAACAGGACCGTGGTCAGGCTTCATCACGATCACCTTCTCTGACGGCTCGACCTTGGGCTTGGACGTTGTGGAAGCTTCCGCCACCAAGTCCCCCACGGGGGTTACGGCTTTTGCCGGTCACATGGTGGTCATTGGTGGAAAGGGTCGATGGGTGAACGCGACAGGTAGTGGGTCACTCACGGGATCTCGAGCGGGCACTATCGGCTCACCCATCGTTCTCGACTTCGTTCTTGACGTGCATGCGTAGGGGTGGTGCGCGCACCTTGGGGCGTGTAAGCGCGCTAGGTAGGCGCTTGGGTGCCCCCCATGCGGGAATGGGAGGAACGGGTGCGGGTGGTGCCGGTGCAGGTGGGGGTGCGGGTGGTGGTGCCGCGGGTGCCGTTGCTGCGGTGCTGCTGCTCATTGCACTTCTGACTGGCTGCTCGACGTCGCCCTCATTGTCGACGGTGAGTGCTAGCCCCGCTCCCTCGTCGCCCGCCATCCCTTTCACGTTCACCGTGACATCGAGTGCCAAGGCACTGCACAAGGCAGGTCCCGAAGACCAGATCACCTATGGCTGGAATGACCTCTTTGGGCCAACGACGCTTGAGGGTCAGCCCGCGACCGTTGAGGTGCAGTGCAGTATTTGGTACGTGCGCGGATCGGGCCCGGTGGAGTGTTTCATCACTTTCACCGCATCTGATGGCAGCGTTCTCGGAACCAAGTCGATCGGTACCGGGGCCAAGTCGGTCGGTTCCGACATGACTCGATTCGCTGCTGACCTAGTGGTGATTGGCGGAACAGGTCGGTACGCGAACGCTGCGGGTCACGGCGATTGGACCGCTCTGCGCGACGGTGCACTCGGTGGCGCCGTGTCATTCGATGGGCACCTGACGCTCGCTTCGTAGCGCGATTACGGGGTGTGGTTGTTCAACTACGTCACCTGTTGTTCACCAAGTAACCGTTCGGTGTACATAGACACAGCACCCTCCGGAGGGATGCGGGCAGCACGCTGAGGTCATGTCACACCTGCCCCCCCGCGTGCATTTGGTGAGCCTGGTCGGTGGCTCGTCCCGCGTCGGGGTGCCTCTCCTGGGTTGGCGACTGCTCGGAGGTAACAACCGTGAGCTCGGGCGGGGCAGTACGACTACAACCACCATCGATCAGATGGCGGATCTGATTCTGCGACTGCAGGTCAGTCTCCCTGACGCCGCCATCGGGCACCGGCGTGGCCAGCACATTGAGGGCTGGTCATGGTTTGGCTGCTGGTCAGAGGTCGAAATGGTGCATTCAGCGCGCGCCTTTCGACGTGAGCGTGAGTCGCGTTATAACGCCGATGCCTTCGTCGTCGCCTTTGCGTTGGCCGAGCTGCGCGCACCGGAATCGGGCACCCGGATGCCGCATGCGTCGGTGGCAACGTTCCTTCCAACAAGGGCAAGCACTGTCACCCCTGCGGGTGGCGTCGCTGTCGCCGTAACCGCCGGAGGTACCCGATGACCGCTCACACGATGGATCCGCCCGAGTCTGGCAGTTCGGACTCGACCATCACCCTTCCCCCAATCGCTGTACCTTCGGCACTTGACCATTTGCCGCCGCCGCATGCTCATAACGAGCCCATTCACGCATTTGACCCTCGGCACCCCGAAGGAACCGATCAGCACTTGGGTGGAGGCACACTCGAGGCCCGCGCTGTCTCCGCCTGGTTCGGAACCAACAAGGTGCTCGAACGCGTGTCGCTCGAGATGCCCGCGAATACGGTGACAGCGCTCATCGGACCGTCGGGGTGTGGCAAGAGCACCTTCCTGCGCATCCTCAATCGCATGCACGAACTCGTTGCCTCGGCGTCTCTCGCGGGAGAAGTGCTGCTCGACGATCAAGACATCTACGCACCCGGAACCCGCATCACGCAAACGCGCAAGCGCATCGGCATGGTGTTCCAGAAGCCCAACCCCTTCCCGGTCATGACGATCGCCGACAACGTCACTGCGGGCCTGAAACTCAATGGCATCAAGGTGCATCGCTCTGACCGAGACGACATCATCGAGCACAGTCTGACTCGTGCCGGTCTGTGGAAAGAAGTGAAAGACCGCCTGAAGGAGCCGGGTAGTGCCCTGTCGGGTGGTCAACAGCAGCGCCTTTGTATCGCCCGGTCGCTCGCCATCGAGCCCGAAGTGTTGCTCATGGACGAACCGTGTTCGGCCCTTGACCCCACGTCGACTCGACGAGTTGAAGAGACGATTCTTGAAATCAAGGATCAGGTGACCGTTGTCATCGTCACTCACAACATGCAGCAAGCAGCACGGGTCTCGCAGAAGTGTGCCTTCTTCCTCGCCGAGATGGGAACTCCCGGCGGCATCGTTGAAGCAGGCGAGACCTCGCAGATCTTCAACAACCCGGTCGACCCCCGCACGTTCGACTACGTCAATGGCCGCTTCGGCTGAGTCGGACGTGAACACGATGTGCATCCGAGTGAGGGGGAAGAGTCGATGACGTCGACGATGGTCGACCCGTTCCACGACATCGCCCCCGATCCTGAAGTCGCGCGCGAGATTGACCCGGGCTTACCGCGCGAAGACAAGGTCTTTCACCTCGTTGCGCGCGCGATTGGCATTGCCGTGCTCGCCATCATGGGTGCCATCGGGTTGTTCCTCGGAGCACAATCGATTCCGACTTTCGCGCGCTATGGGTTGGGGTTCTTCACTGAGAATCAGTGGCAGCCCGAGAACGACACGCTCGGCATCTCAGCGGTTCTCGTCGGAACGTTTACGGTCGCGCTGGTCGCACTCGCTATCGCATTCCCGCTCGCGCTGACCACTGCGATCTACATCAGCGAGTACGCGAAGCCCAGGGCCAAGTCGATGCTGATCTCGCTCATCGACCTGATGGCCGCCGTGCCCAGCATCATCTGGGGCCTGTGGGGCTTCTTTCTGTTGCAGCCCAAGGCATTACACTTCTCGCACTGGTTACACACGCATCTGGGTTGGGTGCCCTTCTTTCACGTCGACACCGATCCGGAAGCAGCATCGTGGGCACAGTCGCGCTACACCGCGTCGGCATTCATCGCCGGTATCGCGGTATCGATGATGGTGCTTCCGATGGCAGCGGCCGTGATGATTCACGTGTTCGGGCAGGCTCCGATCGGTGAGCGCGAAGCGGCGCTCGGCCTCGGCTCGACCAAGTGGGGCATGGTGCGCACGGTTGTTCTTCCCTTTGGCCGCGGCGGCATCATCGGTGGGAGCATGCTCAGCCTCGGCCGCGCGCTCGGCGAAACGATCGCCGTAGTGCTCATCATTTCGCCGGCCTTCGACATCAAGTTCCGGCCACTCGAGGTGGGCACCAGCACGGTGTCTGCCCTCATTGCCGGTCGCTTTGGTGAAGCGACGTCGGCACAACTGTCAGCCTTGCTGTGCGCCGGTTTCGTGCTCTTCATCATCACCCTCATCATCAATACTTTGGCCGCGATGATTGTGTCGCGCAGCCGTAGCGGAGCTCAGGAGTGATGCGCCCATGACCGCCACGATTGATCGGGCTAGCGAGACCGCGGCTCCTTCGCCGTTTGCACCGCCGGACGAAACGGTGACCGACACCCCGCGTGTTCTCAATTCGCGCACACCGGATGACGCGCTGTCGTTCTGGGGATCACTTGTGGGTTCAGGCGCCTTAGTGTGGTTGCTCTACACCCAAATTCTGCCGTTCTCAGGTCGCATCGGCTTTGTGGTCTGCTGGTTCATTGCCTTCCTCGTGATGTATGCGGGTGTTACCGCGATGGGCAACCCGCGCAACGTGGTGGTCGATCGGCTGATGAGTGCGATCGTGCGATCCGGTGCGCTCTTCGTCTTCGGAACTCTTGCGACTGCCGTCGTTTTCACCTTCATGCGCGGCGTCGAAGCGTTGACCAACGTCAACTTCTTCACCGACGACATGGCGGGAGTTCGCCCCACCAGCACGCTCGACAATGGTGGCATTCTGCACGCCATTGTGGGCTCGCTGATCGAAGTGGGGCTCGCCGTCATCGTCACGCTGCCCCTGGGAATCGGGTGCGCCGTCTACATGAACGAAGTGGGCGGCAAGTTCTCAAAGGTGGTGCGCACCATTGTTGAGGCAATGACGGCGCTGCCGTCGATCGTCGCTGGTCTGTTCATCTACACCACGCTCATCGTGACGCTCGGTCTCTCGCGCACGGGTATTGCCGCGGCCGCAGCCATCGGCGTGATGATGCTGCCCATCATCGCTCGCTCGGCGGATGTCGTGTTGCGCGTCATGCCTGGTGGTTTGCGCGAAGCGAGCCTCGCGCTAGGTGCGTCAAAGTGGCAGACGGTCAAGCAGGTAGTGCTCCCGACAGTGCGGCCTGGTTTGGCAACGGCTCTGATTCTCGGAATCGCGCGTGGGGTCGGTGAGACATCGCCGGTGTTGCTCACCTCCGGTGCGTCGACGTACTTCAACGCCAATCCGACCAACGAGCCCATGAACTCGTTACCACTGTTCGTGTTCTCCGCGGTTCGAAGTGGTGAGCCGCTGTTCATCGCGCGTGGTTTCGGTGCAGCGATGGTGCTGTTGCTCCTTGTTCTGATCCTGTTCATCATCACGCGATTCCTCGCGCGGCAGAAGGTAGGTCGACGGTGAAGCGTCCGTCCGAACGGTCACGCAGGCTCCGCAGTCTCTTAGGAGCGACTGCGGTGATGGCTGTGGTGCTGCTGCCCACGTCGCAGGTCAATGCCGCGGGCGCGCACGCGCAGATCACCGGCTCGGGGTCGAGTTGGAGCTCGAACGCGGTCAACCAGTGGGTGGCCGACGTCACTCAGAGTGGCTTGCAGGTGGTGTTCACCTCCACTGGTTCGGCCCAGGGTCGTAAGGACTTCACCAACCGCACCACCGACTTCGCCGTGTCAGACATTGGCTTTCTCGGAACCGACAGCGTGACGGGTGACTCCGATACGCCGTGTCAGGACCCCCGTGACACTCCCCCTGCTGGCGCATCGTGCCGTCAGTACGCCTACCTACCGATCGTTGCTGGTGGAACCGCATTCCCGTACCAGCTCAAGGTCGGTGGCAAGTTGGTGCGTAACGTGCGCCTCTCGGGTGACACGCTGGCCAAGATATTCACTGGCCAAATCACCAACTGGAATGACGCGGCGATCTCGGCGGATATGAATGGCCGTAAGTTCCCCTCGATTCCGATCATCGTCGTGGTGCACTCCGAGGGTTCAGGTTCCACGGCGCAGTTCACGCGGTACCTGAACAAGCAGTACCCGACCATCTGGCGTCCATTCCTTGGACGTGAGGGGTCGACTGAGTACTTCCCCCGCAAGGGACAAATGATCGCGCAGAATGGTTCCGATGGGGTCATCAACTTCATTACGTCGGCCGCCGCCAACGGAGCGATCGGATACGACGAGTACTCATACGCGTTGGCCAAGAACTACCCCGTTATTAAGTTGAAGAACGCCTCGGGCTTCTACACGCTGCCGACGCAGTACAACGTCGCTGTGGCGCTCACTCAGGCGCAGATCAACACCGACAAGAACTCGCCCAACTATCTGCTTCAGAACCTCGACAAGGTTTATGCATTCGGGGATGCGCGCACCTATGCCATGTCGTCGTACTCGTACATGATCATTCCGACCTCGGCGACCGACCCTCGTATGACGACGGCCAAACGACAGACTCTGGTCGACTATCTGTACTACTCGATTTGCCAGGGTCAGGCCGAGATGGGCCCGATCGGCTATTCGCCGTTGCCCGTCAACTTGGTGCAAGCAAGCTTTGAGCAGACGGCCAAACTGAAGACAGCCGACAAGGGCGTCGACCTCACCAAGCGTGACGTGACTACGTGTAATAACCCGACCTTCATCCCGGGTCAGCCCAAGCGAAATCACCTTGCCGAAATCGCGCCGATGCCAGCCGCGTGCGACAAGGGTGGTGCAGGTCCGTGTAATGGTCCCGGTGACTCTGGAACGTCAACCACGCCACCGAAGCCTTCGCCCACACCGACGCCGGGTTCCACTGGCGGTTCAAGTGGTGGTGGCGGTTCGAGTAGTGGTGGGTCCAGCAGCGGAAGTTCATCGAGTGGTGGCTCGACCTCTGGTGGTGGCTCGACCTCTGGTGGTGGCTCGAGTGGTGGCGGTTCGACCTCTGGCGGTGGAACGGCTGCCGGTGGTGGAACGGCTGATGGTAGTGGTGGAACGGCTGACGGAAGCGGCGGCGCGGTGAATGCCGACACCGGTCAGGTCGACGGCAATGGCACTCAAAACGTTGCTGCGGGTGAGGTGATGGGAACCGTCACCGAGATCGCGCCTTACCGTGAGAACAGCGGAGCCGGCGCGCTTGCCCCGGTGGTGGCGCTGGAGATCATCGCACTCGTTGCCGTTCCTCCTGCGGTGTATTACTTCTGGGTTCGTCGGAAGAGTGTCTGATGTACGTCGGCACTCGAGGTAGGTCAGTGGCGAGTGTAATTGTCGTTGCGGGACTGGCACTGGCCATGTCGATGATGGGACTTGACTCCACCCCTGTCGCGGCTGCCCCTTTGCCTGCCGGCTGCACGGCGACGGGTAATGCGATCACCTGCGTGCGTGATGGACTCAACCGCGTACACCTCGTCAACGGTAAGGACGTTCCGGTCGAGCCGGCTGACCGCACCGTCTCGGTGTCGGTCGATCAGGTCGTGTCACTGCGCGATCGGCAGGCGTTGCGCATTAACTGGTCGGGTGCCCATCCCACGGGTGGCACCGTGAGCGATTCGACCTCAATCGCGGCGGCGGATCAGGAATATCCGATGGTGTTGATGCAATGCCGTGGTGTTGATTCGGTTGACGCTCCTGAGGATCAGAGGATTACTCCTGCCACCTGCTGGACGCAGAGTCCCGCCGAACGCACTGTCTCCTCCTCAACCTTCCTCTTCCCGCCCTCACGAAACGATCGTTATGCAGTGGCTGCTGATCGGCAGCGACTGGTTGGGCTTCCCGACGCGTCGGGCGCAGTTACGATCGATCCGAATGCGATTGTGTTGCCAGCGGACTGCGCTGGTGCTGATGCCGGGGCCCAGCGTTGGGTTCCGTTCAACGCAGCCAATGGAGTGACCTACCTCGGCGGCCCGAGCGGGTGTGCGGGCATGGCGCCCGAGGCGGCCAACACCAGTTCGTCACTACAGCCGAGCAACACCACCTACGGCGTCACAAAGGTCGACGGTACCGGCGAGGCGAAATTCGTCATCAATACGGCAGAGAGCAACGCGTCACTTGGATGCAGCGATACGGTTCCGTGTTCTCTGATCGCTATCCCTATTCTCGGAATCGGTTGCGACATCTCCGGTTTGCAACTGCCGCGAGCCGATCGGGTGCCGCGCATTGCACAAGAGCAGGCAACCTCAGAATGTCAGGCCACCGGGCACTTCCTACCTGGTCAAGATTCCGGTGGTGCTGTTGGCATCGAAAACGCGACGGTGAGCGGGCTGCTCTGGTGGAGTGAATCCAATTGGCGCAATCGAATCTCGGTGCCGTTGAATTTCGCTCCACCCTCGAATGTGTGTGACCTCATTAGCAAGGCCAAGCCGAGCTATATCTATGGCGCCCAGGCGTTGGCGCAAGCAACCCTGCAGTGGGGGCCGCGATTCTGTACCGATCCCAGTCTTTTCAAGTTCCAACACGTGCAGTTCAGCGAGCCCGGTGCACGTAACCTGTTGAATGCCAGCGGTGTTGAGGCGGCCGTCGTTGGGGCTCCACCTCAGGCCCCGTGGGCCCGTCCGACCGTTCAGGCCCCGATCGCCATCAGCGGATTCGCCATTGCATTCTCTGTCGACGACGCCTCGGGCCGTGAGGTTCCTCAGGTGAAGTTGACACCCCGCCTGCTCGCCAAACTACTCACGATGTCGTATCCGTCGCTGGTGGGTATCCGTAATGAATTCAAACAGGCGGGTGACACGTCGAGCGCCTATTACGACAAGAAATCGCTCTACTACGACCCCGGGCACTCTGAATACCTCGCCATGGCTGATAACCCCCTCGACATCATTGCTGATCCCGAGTTCCGGGCTTTGAATCCCAACATGATGACGTACACCGACGGCTATGACTCAGTCTCCGCATCGACGTTGTACGCCCTTTCAAGCGACTCCGATGTGATGTACGCGCTGACCTCGTACATCACTGCCGATCCAGAGGCTCGTGCCTGGCTTGAGGGCCACCCCGACCCGTGGGGAATGCGGGTCAACCCGCGGTACGAAAAGATCGCGCTTCCGACCGTGTCGTGGCCCGTCAACGACACCCACAAGTCGCAGGCGGTCACGACTGGCAATCCGTGCCTTGACGGCGAGAAGAATGTGCCGTTTTTGCCGTTAGTCGCCGCTCCGGTGTCGAATCCGGCGGTGATCACTCTCAACATGCAGTTTGGTATTGCCAACTCACAAATCAACTGCAAGGACGCCGGCCAGCCAAATCAGAAATTGGTCTCCCTCGGCCGTCAGTTTCCAGGGAAGCGCGCGATCTTTGGGCTTGTGCCGCTCGCCGATGCTGAACGCTACTTGTTGCCAACAGTCAGCCTGCAGTCGAATGTCGCTGCTGATGCGCCGCGCTACTTCACCGATGCAAGCGGCCGGTCGTTCGTTGCTCCGACCGATGCGGGTTTGAAGGCGGCGGTGAAACTGCTGAAGCCGGTCAAGGAGTCTGGGACCTGGCCGATTCCGTACTCGACGCTGCGGACGGCCGCGGGCGCGAAGGCGTACCCAGGCACCATGCTGCTCTCGCTGGCGGTGCCGACCGAGGGCCTACCGAAGGCAGACGCCGCTCGTTATGCACAGTTCCTGCGGTTCGTCACGACGAAGGGCCAAGCGCCGGGTGTCTCGAATGGTCAGCTGCCGCCCGGCTACCTTCCGATGACGGCGGCGAATGGGGCTACGGCCCTGGTGCATTTTGCCGCAGATGCTGCCCTCGCGATTGAAAAGCAGCAGGGGTACGTGCCCGCCGTCGATGGGTCAAGTTCTCCGCCGACTCCCACACCAACTCCCACGCCGACTCCCACGCCCACGCCGAGCTATTCCTCAGATTCGGGAGGCGGAACCGACTACGGATCCGGCGATTCCGGTGGGGGATCAACCCAGGCCCCCGCGACCACCGAACCCACCAGTGCCCCGACGAAGGCGTCGCCCAAGCCTGAGCCGACCCCGACTCCTTCCCCCACGCAGACTCTTGAGGCGTCGGCGGGCATCACCGCTCCGTTGCCGGGTGGTGGGGGATTGCGCTTCCTTCCGATCGCTCTCGGGGTAGCAACCGCAGCGGGTATGGGTGCTGCAGCCCTCGCCTTCTGGGGTCGATGGTGAGCGCTCCCGTGACCGACGCGTGGTTGCAACCCACTCGCTCGAAGCGGCCGCCGCTGAGCCCCGGACGCGGTGCGGCCGTGTGGGCGTTGGCGACCCTGAGTTTGCTGGCGGTCTGGCTGATTGTGTACGCCTTCGTCCTCACCTCCTTCGAGGCAGCGCGTTCGCAGACGGTGCTCTATTCCAAAGCACGCGAAACGCTCGCCCTGCAAACAGCGCCGCTCGGCGGACTCATCGAGCCGCGTACGCCGGTGGCCGTTATTTCGGCTCCGGCATTGGGTATCAACGACCTTGTGATCGTTGAGGGCACGGCGTCGGGCGATTTGATGACGGGCCCAGGACACCGACGCGACACGGTGCTGCCGGGCCAAGCCGGAGTTTCGGTGGTGTACGGCCGGTCAACGCTCTTCGGCGGCCCATTCGGCCAACTAGGTGCTGCACGCAAGGGCGACTCGATCACTGTCACCACGGGCCAGGGAGTCTTTGAGTTCAAGGTCCTCAAAGTCAGGCGCGCTGGCGGCGCGCTGCTTCCCGTACTCGCCGTTGGCAAGGGTCGTCTGACCCTCGTCAGTGGTAATGGCTCAGGTTTTGGCGCGTTGATGTCGCCCAACGGGGCTGTGTACGTCGATGCTGCCCTCGTCGGCGACGCACAACCCTCACCGGGTCATCCTTCGGGAGTTCCGTTTGCTGAAACCGCGATGCAGGGCGATGCAGGTTCGATGCTCTCGCTGGTGCTTGCGCTGCCGTTGCTGATGGGGGCCTTCGTCTTTGTGGTCTGGGCCCGGTCACGGTGGGGCGGCTGGCAGGCGTGGCTAGTGGGCGCGCCGCTGATTCTGGCGGGGCTCTGGATTGTCAGCCAGGCCACGGTGCAGTTGCTTCCGAACCTGCTCTAACCAGTTCCCACCGGCTGTTACCGGCTATCCGTGCCGTAACTAGCCCGCCTGTGTTCATCAGGCGTTCAGATTGACTCCCTCTGCGCTTTCACTAGAGCCGAAACGCTCAGCGTGCACGCTCCTCCTCCCGAAGGGATTCACCCATGCAGATCAAGAAGCTCGCGGTGGTCGCCGGAACAGTGGGTGCCCTCGCACTCACCCTGCTCACGGCGGCTCCGGCTTCTGCCGACTACGCGCCAGGACCTGACGACGTTGTCGGTGTGGGCTCGGACACCGTCCAGTACGCCATTGACTTCCTTGCCGACGGTGACTACACCGGTTCCACCGGCTACAACCTCGGCCAGCGCAACCGCGTCATCAACTTCGACGCTACCCCCGACGCAAACGCGCGCCTCGCGTACGGCGCAGGTGGGCTCAACGGGACCACCACCGCCAACAGCAACTGCGCTCCCGGCACGGGCGCCACCGTGGGAACTGGCAACCAGACTACGACTCACACCGGTGACCGTCCCTGCGGACTCAACCCGACGATCGTGCTCCGCGCTGGCCTCAAGCCGGTACAGCGCCCGAACGGTTCGGGTGCCGGATTCAAGGCGCTCAAAGCTGATGTGACGGCAAGTACGCACAACATCGACTTTGCTCGTGCGTCTTCTGCACAGACCTCGAATGGGTCAAACACCGCAACCTACGACAGTGTCAAGGTTGGTACCGATGGACTTGCCATGCTTTCCGCGCTCACGACCAATGCTGTGGCGCTGTCGGCGGCCCAGCTCAAGTCCATTTACGAATGCACCGCCACGACGTGGACTGCTGTCGGTGGAGTGTCATCCGCCACTATCGTTCCGATCCTTCCGCAGGTGGGTTCAGGCACCCGCAGTTCCTTCATCAGCCTTATTGGTTCGACAGATAGCGCAATCGTTGCCGCTGGATGCGCAATCAACGCTGAAGAGAATGACCCCGAGGCCGTGAACGGCAACCCCAACGCCATCGAGCCGATGTCGTCAGGTCGCCTGTACATGTACCAAGGCAAGTTGTCCGACGGTTCGGCCACGGGCCAAGGCGGCTACTTCACCGACCCGTCGTGTGCCTACGCAGTCACAACGCCCACGGCATGCACGACGACCAAGGTGCTCACGCCTGACGTCACGTACTGGACCACCGGTACGCCGTCAAGCGGTTCGCTCTTCAACTCGTCACGCACGCTGTACGTGTACTTCCGTGATGCAGACATCAACAGCACCAAGGCGTTCCAGCCGGGAAGTACGCGTAACTGGCTGCGCACGCTCTTCTACAACCCCTGCAGCGGAACTGACCTCGCTGGCGCCACGATTAGCGTGGGTGCGGGTAACTGCACCGGCGGTGGTACCTACGGTCCGGGCGGTGCTCCGTACCTGAAGAACAACGGCGCGCTCCTTAGTGCTGCTGGCATCGACACCACCGACAGTGCAATCTACGGCGCCTTCACGGCCTCTGGCCCGTGATCGTCTAACACCCTGCAATTCAGCACGGACATGGGTGTGGGGGCGGCTACACACCGCCCCCACACCCGGGTAATCCCCCCAGTCAACTCAACTCTCCTGAAGAGGATTCCATGAACCGTATCGTGACCTCCGCGGTCGCAGGCGCCTCGGCGCTGGCCATCGTGGCGATGGGAGTCGCTGGAGCCAGCGGCGCCTCGGCCTACTCCGGCACCCCCCCTTGGGCAGCAGGCGACGCAGCCTCCAAGGGTTCCATCAACTTCTTCGACGCGAACGGCAACGTGATCACTGGCGGTGCCAACATCAACACCATCGCGTCGTACCTCAACGTGAGCAGCGCGGGTCGCGCCAGCGCCACGAAGGCGACTCTGCTTGTCGCTGCTCCTGACCCGGCCAACGCGCTTCCGTCGACCTGGGCATTCAGTGCAGCTCAGTCGAACTACGTGTGGAGCCCCACCCCGGGTAGCATCCCCACTCCGGTTTCGACGTCGGGTAACCCGTTCATGGCGCTTAACTCAGCTGGTCAGGCAATTGCTGACGCTGCCAGTGGCGTCACGTTGTACTCGGGTGTCAATGCCTCCTACCTGAACGTTCTTGAACTGCGTGTTCAGGACTCGGGAGTCGGCGCAGTCTCCGATGGCGGCAAGTACTGGAGAACTGACATTGAGTTCAACCCGGCGAGCGCCGGAAGCGCCTATGACGGCCTTGCACCTGGTGCCTGGCGCGTCATTTACCCGGCCGTGAGCCTGCGCTCGACGTCGGTTGCCACGCCTACCGCGTCACCGGTCAGCCCGCAGTACCAGGGCACGAGCGTTACCTTCAGCACCACGGTGTCGGCAGGTAGCGGTTCGAACCCGGCCAACGGAACGGTGAAGTTCTTCGATGGTGCCACGCAGATCGGTGCCGACAAGACCATCACCTCAGCCGGTCAGACGATCACCTCGGATGCAACGACGACGTTGTCGCGTACCGGTGCCTTCACCGATCACACGATCACGGCGCAGTTCATCCCAGCCGACTACACCGACCTCAGCGGCAGCACCTCGTCGGGGCTGACCTTCCGGGTTAACAAGTCGCCGGCAGCAACGACCACCACGTCTCTCGCTCTGGGTGCCGCCTCTGTGCAGCAGCCCGATGCAGTGACCGCCACGGCCGTCGTGACCAAGGATGCTGACTCCTCAACCGTCACCGCCGGAACCGTCGTGTTCAAGGACGGCTCCAACACCCTTGGCACCGACGCAAGCGCGCCGTACACCCTGTCGGTGTCGTCGTCGGGTCTGTCACTGGGTTCGCACACTGTGACCGCTGAGTTCACGCCCACCGATGCAACTGACTTCGTGGCCTCGACCAGCGGTGGTGCAAGCCTGACCATCACGGCCCCGGCCTACGCAGCATCGGGTAACAACATCAGCACCTCAATTCCGGCTGGAACCATCGTGATCACCACGCCGTACACCGGCGCGAACACGCTGACCCTTCCGGAAATGACGCTCGACGCGAACGCGACCTTCTACTCAACGTCGGCCACGTTCAACGGTATCCAGGTCGCTGACACCCGCGCGGGTAACCTCGCGTGGACGCTGAGCGCTCTGGCCTCCAACCTGACGAAGTCAGGTGTGGGTTCACCCGGTGCCAACGAGACCATCAACGCTCAGAACGTGGGCTTGACCTCAATCACTAAGACCAGCTCGAACGTGACGCCCAACACCTACCTTGGTGGCGTTGCTTCGGGTGGGTCGACGTCGGGTCAGAACCTCACCGCCTTCGACAACGCAGGCGCGAGCTACCTGGCGTACAACGCATCGGGCACGACAGGGCTTGGGGGAGCCTCACCGCACGCGATCGTTCACGCTAACAACGGTCTGGGAACCAGCGTCTTCTCTGGAACCCTCGGCATCACGGCACCGACCAACACGCTGGCCGGCACCTACACCGGAACCGTCACCCTCACGGTGATCGGCTCCTAAGACTGATGGGCAGTCGCAACTGATGCTCAGGCGACGCGGGGCGAATCCGATGAGGATTCGCCCCGCTTTCGTCATCGTGCGTTCACTCTCTGGTCGTTCACCGATCATGTACAGAGGATCAAATCGAGTCATGACCATTCGTGCAGCGTTTCTGCGTGGAGCGGCAGCTCTGGGTGCGGCTACTTTGCTTGCCGTCGGGCCGGTTTCTGCCGCGATGGCCGACGGCACTCCGAGTCCCGCACCAGCCCCAGGCAAGGTGACCTTCGGTATTGGTCCCGCCTCGGCCAAAGACGTCGACACGCGGCCCGATTTCACCCTGTTGCAAGGTCGCGGCGGCACGACGACCGATCACGTCGCACTCGTCAACCTCAGCACCATCCCGCTTCCTGTTGATGTCTACGTCGTTGACGCAGTGACAGGAGCCGACGGATCGGTGAGCTTGAAGGCGCGTGCAGATAAGTCAACCGATGTTGCGCGATGGGTCAAACTGCAGACCCCGAACGGCAAATCAACGGTCGTGGTGCCTGCGCGCAGCAAGGTGATTATTCCGTTCACGGTCACGGTGCCCAAGGATGCACCTGTTGGTGATCACTTGGCGGGAATCGTCGCCTCGATCACCGCAGATGGTGCAGCCGCGGCTGGCTCGCAGGACGTCAAACTTGAGCAGCGCGTGGGTGTGCGGCTGAACCTGCGAGTGGCAGGAGCCGTCACTCCTAGTCTCGCGATTGAAAACCTCTCGGCGAGTTACGCAGGAACGCTGAACCCCTTCGGTAAGGGCAGCGTGGTGGTGTCGTACACGGTGCATAACACCGGCAATGTGAAACTCGGCGGACGCCAGCAGGTTTCGGTCGCAGGCGTGATCGGAGGCGCCACCACCGCCACCGACCTGCGGGACATTCCGCTGCTGATGCCCGGTGCATCGGTTGACGTCACGACGGTCGTACCTGACGTCGCACCCTTGGTCTACCTGTCGACCGATGTATTGGTGACGGCGGCGGCACCCGGAACCGACGCGAATCCCGAAGTGGCGCCTGCATCAGCGAGCGTGCACCTCTGGGCCGTTCCATGGACCTTGCTGGCGCTCATCATCCTCATCCTGCTTGCGGCCTTGATCATCGTGTCTCGGCGTCGACGCACGCCGCCCCGTTCAGGCGGGCGTCACAGTGGTGGGGCCCCTGCGTGGGAGCCGCCAAGCGGACCTGTTTTGGTCCCTAGTGATTCAGGGTCGTCATCATGAATGGTGCCCGTCTAATTCTCACTGCCGCCGTGGTGGCCGCATTCGTCGCAGCCCCCGCGACGGTGTCGGCCGACACGCAACTTCCGTTCAACGATCCCAATGTGTCGGGGCAAATCGGATTCTGCGACAAGGCGAACCACCCGATCACGTCCGGAAACGTCGGCGACGTTCCTTTCGTGTGGAAGGCCGTGTCGAGCGTTGCCGCGCCCAAGGCGTACGTGGGCAAAGAGGGCAAGGCAACCCTCTACGCCTACTCGCCGATCAAGAATGTGAGCCCTGGGCAGTGGAGCCCCTACCAACTCACGTCGTCGGCGTACTACAGCAACCCTGAACACCCCATGGTGCAGGCGACGTATGCCGATGCACCACTGGAATTCCAGACCACCGGCTTTCCGCCGACCCTTGATGGGTTGGTGCAGATTCGGATGCTCTTCTCTGCCCCGAACCGCGTCCCTCTCACCTCGCCCTACCCGGCGGCAGTGCTTCGAGTGTCTGGCGATCAGTGGACGCTGGTTTCAGGCGATCGCACCCCCGACTGTGGTGCGGGTAAGTCTGTATCGGTTGCCACCGTGCGCTTGCCCAACCAGCAGCCCACTGCTCCTCCCAAGTGGGCGGCCAACTCTCCAGCGAAAGCAAAGCCCACACCGGTGCCGGGTTCGACTCCGGCCGCATCGGGGGGAGCAGCGCCAAGTGACGCACTGACGCCAAGTGGCGCATCCTCCAACGACACCGCGTCGACCAGCGCGACTCAAGAGAGCGATTCGACGCCGGTTGCCGCCGGGGAGATCGGGTCAAGCGCCCCGCGTGAATCAGGGGGTGGCGTGTCTCCGATGCTCGCCGTTCTGCTTGTTGCCCTGGGCATCGTCGTCGCTGGGGTCGTTGGCGTTCTCGTCGGTCGTCGTTCCAAACCAGAAGCAGGTCAAAAGTAGTGACGTCATCACCAACCAACGATCCCCGGAAGGGATAGTTATGCATCAGCGTCTCCGTGCCGTGATTGTGAGTGCGGCTGCCATGAGCGTCGCCGCTGCGTCACTTGTGTTTGCGACCGGTCCCGCGTCGTCGTACACGGGCACACCGCCCTGGACGGCCGACGGTTATGACACCTCAGCCAAGGGCACCCTCTCGTTCTACGACGCGAGTGGTAACCAAATCACCTCAGGAAGCGACATCAACTACATCGCTGACTACGTGATGGCATCGAGTGTGCCGCGAACCAACGCGACCAAGAGCTCGTTCATCGTTGCGGCGCCTGACCACGCCAACCTGATTCCCTCGACATGGGCATTCACTGCGGCCCAGCAGAACTACCTCTTTCCCACGGCCATCGGAGTCCCCGCAGCGATTACGGACACGGGCTTTCCGTTCATCAAGCTCAACGTTCTGGGTGCCACGGTGTACGACTACGCCACCGGCCTCACTCTCGACACCTCGTCGGCCTCCTACACCAACACCATTGAGTTGCGCATGAAAGATGCGGGCGTAGGTGTGGCTGATGATGGTGGCAAGTACTGGCGCGCGGTGGTCGAGTACAACCCGTCGACGGCGCTCACCGCCTACGACGGTTTGCAGCCCGGCGAGTGGCGCCAGTTGTTCCCCGTTCCTCCGGTCAAGGTCGAAACTACGGTGACGGCCCCGACGATGGGATTGTCGTCGGCCCCCGGTACACCAGTTACCTCGCCTGCGGTGCACGGAACTTCGGTGCAATTGTCGGTCACGGTGGGGTCAGGCGACAGTAGCTCCCCTGCCGGCTCGGTGGAGTTCTTCGACGGCGGCATCGACCTCGGAGCAGGCACGTTCACGTCGGGCACCGGCGTTGCGACCTTCACCTTCGTTCCTGACGATGGAAACCACTCGTTCACCGCTCAGTTCACCCCGACCGATGGAGCCACTTACAACGGTTCGTCGTCGTCGGCCACGACCCTGCATGTGAACCAGGCCGCACCTGCGCGCACCGTGAGCCCGACCGTCACGGGTATCGCCAAGGTCGGGTCCACACTCACGTGTACCCGCGGCACCTGGACCGGCACTGGCCTCACCTACCGCTACAAGTGGTTCCTTGGAACCTCGGTTGTGGCATTCCGCGATTCGGGAGTGACGGCACTCACCACGTACACCAGCAGCACTCTTCCCGCGTCGTACGCGACCAAGTCGGTGAAGTGCACCGTGTACGCAACGAACGACGGTGGTACGTCGAGCTTCAGCCCGGTCGCCAAGGTGGTTGCCGTGGGTTCAGCGCCCACCATCAAGGCGCCGTCGACGACTAACCGGCCGAAGATCACCGGCATCCTCAAGGTCACCAAGGTGCTCACCGCGAAGTCCGGAACGTGGAGCCCCACGGCGACCTACACGTACACCTACGTGTGGAAGCGCTACAAGGCTGGAAAGGCCGGAGCAACCGTGACCGTGTCGACGAAGTCGACCTACAAGGCCGTCGCGGCCGACAAGGGCAAGTACCTCTTCGTCACGGTGACTGCCAAGCGCACCGGCTATGCCAACGGCGTTGCCACGAGCTTGCCCGTCAAGATCGCCTGAGAGCCGATCTAGCGATGGCAACTGAGCAGGATGTCCGTCCCCGGGGTGCGCAAGCGCCCCGGGGCGGAGTGTTCACGCGTTGGTGGGTGTACGTGTTGGCCGGTGGGCTGTTGGTGACGGCATTCCTTGGGGTGAAGAGCGCGTCAACCCCAGTGCCCGCCGACCCGGCGATTGTGAAGTCGGCGGTTCAGTGACAGCCCTAGGGCTTCTTCGCCAACGTTGACGCGTCGATCGTGTCGGACGACTTGGGCACCGTGATGACGACCGGCTTGCTCCATTCGGAGAAGAGCATCTTCGTCTGCGACGACACCTCGCTCATCTGCACCGGTAGCGGAGTTCCGACAGCGCTGACCCACAAGGTGATGTCGGGCGAGATGCTGACCAGCTGAGCGGGCACGCCGTGAACCGAGAGGCTCTTCTCCTTCACCGGAATGCCCGTGAAGGTGAGGTAGGCCGCCACCACTGACTGCAGGCTCCCCAACGCGGCCAGGCACGGGTTGCCTGAGGCGGGCACTGCTACCCACTTCGAGCCGATCTTCGCGGCGTCGGCGTCTGTCGTCATTGACGACCAGAAGGCGGGCTCTGCTTGCAGATACAAGGTTTGGGGAGTCGACACCATCTTGAGCGTGTAGGGAGAGAACTTCACTTCGCCTTGGCCGAGGCCGTCATTCGACAGGGCGAGGTCGGCGTGGAACTTGCCACTCGGGCACGTTCCGTCGCCCTGCAGGTGCACCGACGTGGCGGCGGCGGCATTGGTGCTGGCGGTCTTCACGATGTCGGGGGCGCTCTGTTCGCGGATTCCGTTTTCGGTGGCGCTGGCCGTTGCACTTGCTGACGGGCCCGAGGGGGTCGGCGAACCAGTGCCGGAATCGGTGCTCTGACTACTGCAGCCGGCGAGGGCGGCAGCAAGAGCGAGCGACACGATGAGGGGGGACTTCACCGACACGACAAAGCACTCCTTCATGGATGGGTGAGTCTAGTTTGCCAGCGTCCGAGAGTGGTTTCGGCCGATGAAGCTCTCGCATACACACTGTTTGGTGTTCGTGCGCGTGATGGTCCCGCTTCGGACACCTGCCATTCACCAACGGGCCATTCGGCAGTCATCCGGCTGGGTTCGTATAGGGAAGTGACTATTCGACGGGGTCTGGTAGCCATGGTGGCGGCTGCCCTCGTGGCGACGATTGCGCCACTGACTTTGTCACCCGCCCAGGCCTACCCCGGAACTCCACCGTGGGTTGGTGCTGATGAGGTGGGTTCGAGCGGCCAGGCGAAGGGATCGCTTGGCCTGTTCGACGCGGCGGGCGACCAACTTTTCTCAGGCGATGACGTCGCGAGCATCGGCGCGTATCTTTCGGCGTCGACCACAGCCACCGTTGATTCCACGACGGCCACCTTCACCGTCGCCGTGCCGAGTCCGACCGTTGCCCCTGCGTCGTGGTGCACGCGAACGATTCAGAGCAATGTGGTGTTCAGTCCTAGGCCGAGCGGACTTCCGCCGGGCGGTACCGAGTTCGGCACGTCAATCGCAGCAGGCCAACCGTTCATCGCCATCGACCCTGCGCTCTCTGCGAATGTTGAGGCCGCAACGCTGCCTCCGTGTGCCGCGTACGCGTATTCGAGCGGGACCGACTACACCTCCACCTACGCCAACGTTCTGGAACTCCGACTCACCGATTCGCTCGACGGAACCTACTGGCGCACGGTGATCGAATACAACCCCACACCAAATCTTGGTGTGATCGACGGACTCGATCCCGGCGCCTGGCGACAGTTGTATCCAGCACCCTCATTGGTCGGCACCTCACTCACGACGCCGACCGCATCGCCCGCGACTAACCCGCTCAGCCACGGCGCCACGATCGTGTTGTCGACGACTGTGAGCGCGGTCAACTCAACGCACCAAGACGGTGCGGTCGAGTTCTATGACGATGACGACCCGCTTTTCTATTCGCCGTACACCTCGTGGAATTCGGCGACCGGGGTTGCGACAGCTGAGATGAGTCCCACCGACGGTGACCACCACTACTACGCGCGATTCACGCCAACGAATCCGCGCTATCTCATCTCGACGTCAACCCGACTCGTTCGCCATGTCAACCGACCCGCTCCTGTACTCACTGGCGCTACTCCCGCGATTTCCGGAACTTCGACGATCGGCTCGACGCTGACGTGTGCGGCGGGCGGCTGGGATTCACCCGGTGACTCGCCCTACACGTACGCGTACCAGTGGCGGTACACCGTGGGTGCCAACACCACGGTGTTCAGCACCGTCAGCGATGTTCTCGATCTCACCAACACGTCGCCGACCTTGCTGCAGGCCTACTACGGCGCCTCGATTACCTGCCGCGTCGCTGCAACGAACGGCGATGGTGTGGCGACGACTGCCACGTCAATCGGAGTGGCAGTTTACGGTGGCCCGAATCCCGTAGCACCCGTCAACTCAACACGTCCCTCGATCACCGGTGCGCGCGCCACTCAGCGCGCCACCTGCTCGGCCGGCACCTGGACGCAGGCAGGATTGTCGTACCGGTATCGCTGGTATGTCTCCGGTAGCGGATCACCCTTCCGCACAGTGACCACCATGAACACCAGTGATATGTCGGCAACACTTCCGAGTAGCTACGTCGGGCGCACCGTTACCTGCAACGTCACCGGAACCAACCCTGACTCACTGTCGGCAACAGCGGTCTCGCCGGCCCTCATGGTGGGTGCCGCACCAACGGCCGCGAAGGTGGTGTCCGCGCCTGTTATCAGTGGCTCGTCCAAGGTGGGCGGAACCGTCGGGTGTTCGGTGGGTACGTGGAATCAAAGCGGTCTTCACTTCGGCTACGTGTGGAAGTACACCAGCGGAACGGCCGTGCGCACGATCGGTTACCGCGCGCGTCGATTGCTGACCTCGAACACGTACAACGCGCGGCTCAGTTGCACTGTGGTTGCCACGAACCGCGATGGGCTCACCACGAAAGTGACCGTGAACGGACCGCGTGTGGGGCTAGGTCCCACACCCATCGTGCGAACACCGCGTTCGACCTACGGCCCACGCATCATCAGCACGCCTCGCGTTCGAACCGCTGCTTCGGCGTCGCGTGGCACGTGGGCGTGGGTGCCCGCGGTGACCACGCGCATCTCGTACAGCTATCAGTGGCTTCGCTACCCCGGGGCTTCCGGCGGAAAGCCCACGGGCAAGCCGACCGTGCTTGCAACGACTCCCCGATATACGCCGAAGCCCGCCGATCGTGGGCGCTATCTGGTCGTGCGCGTGTCAGCGCTCCACCGGGGGTATGCCACCGGGCACGCCGATTCCCCACCTCGGCGAGTGTTGTGAGTCACGACTCACGTGTTGGAGTGAGCCTGATTGGGGGCTGCGCCGTTGCTTGTTAACCTTCGGGGGTTACAGTCCCGTTATGGCCAAGGAGATTGAGAAGGACCCGCTCGGACGCTGGCGTGGTGCCGAGAGTGATTATGTCGAGGCGATTGCCAGTTTTATGAAAGGTGATTCCGCGCCCTTGAGCAAGGATGAATTGATCGCTCTGATTGCCCTTCGCTCCAAGGCCGACAAGTGGCGCGAGCGCTATTTCAAGAAGAACTACAAGGACTAATTCTTCTCCCCACCTGCTCTACGGAATCGCCACGATCAACTGTGTTGTCGTCGGCGCGACCGTGGAGGATCCGCCGTAGGTAACGGTCAATGTGTGATTGCCGGACGTCAATGTCGGGGGAAGTCCGAGTTTGGCCACTCCGCTACTCAGTGGTGCTGAGGTCAGCGTCGTCGAAGCTTCCGACACCGTTACGGTTCCCGTCACCGTCGAGATTCCTTGAGCGCCGACCGCCACGGTGATGAGCACTCCGGTGAATCCCAGTTCGCTCGACGCGTCGATTATCGCTTGCGCCTTGACCACGGTGACCGACGTGGTGGCCACTGTCACGCTGCTCACCCAACTATCGCCGTTGTATTTCGCGACCAGCGAGTGAGTGCCGAGCGACAAGTTGGCAGGAAGCGCTACGGCCACTGAACCCGAGGCGAGGCGAGCAGCAGGAAGGACTGTCGATCCGTCAACTGTGATCGTGACTGTGCCCGTCGGTGTGTACCCAGGCGCGGTGACATCGACTACGAGCGAACGGGGTGCGCCGTAGCCAACGGTGGTGGCCGACGGTGTGGCGGTGACGATGGCGGTCGCTCTACTTGCCGAGTCGACAGCGTGTCGCACAATGCGCGAACCGATGCCATTAGCTGAGCCGCGCACTTGTGCACCGAGGGCGTTAGCGCGCACGGTGACGGTGCAGGTGACATAGGTGACTGCGCCCGGTAGCAGTGGATAATTGCTGCACGCAGGATCGAGTACGAGACCGCGACCGATGATGCTGGCGCTTTGCATGACCGTACGATCTGCACCGATGACGGGGAACGTCACGGTGTAACTCTGTCCGCGCTGCAGGGTTGCGGGCAGGCCGTCGGTGGCACCAAATGACACCGGCGGAATCGTGACGGAGATGTTGCTGTCGCTGGTGTCGAGCGCCGTCGAGTCGACGGGCGCCGCGGGCGAAACGGGCGCAACAGTGTGACGGGCGGGCGGTGACACATCGCCGACGTAGACAACGGTGAGGGGGTCAGACGCATCAGCGCTGGCTGCGAGAGAGCGAGTTCCGTACGCCAGCGCATCGGGGGTGACGGTGGGTGCCGGTGCAAGGGCGTCACCTCGGGCGTTAATGATGGCGCTGGTGCTCAGCAGTCCTGCGATGCCGGGAGCCACTGCGGTGTTGGTGCCATAGGGAGCGCTCACAATGGAGTAGGCGCCAACAGAGTGAGCAGCGTTGGCGAGCGCGGGCAGAATTCGAGGAGCCGCGGCAACGCCAGTGGCGGCGACGGCGACTGAGAGCCCTACGCGAGCCAGCCCGTGCATGCATCCCCCTCTCAGCGCAGCGCTCAAACGAGGCGGAATAGACCTCGTTCGCAAGCCTAGGCACAGGCGTTAACGCGCGGCAGCTTCGCGAGTGAAGAAAACGTGAACGGCAGACGACTCTTGGTGCGCATTCGGCTCGCGAAAGCTACGTCGGCGAATCCGTCGGGGTTGCTGTCGCTGAATTCGTGGTGCTTGTCGAGGGATATCCACTTGGTGACGTTGACGACGGACCGCCGGTGGCGGTGTTACTTGGTGACGTTGACGACGGATCGCCGGTGGGGGTGTCACTCGGTGTCGTCGATGACGGATCGCCGGTGGGGGTGTCGCTCGATGAGGGATCGCCGGTGGACGTATCGCTCGGTGAGGTTGTCGGGGCGCCTGTCGGCGAGACTGACGGAGTGGGCGACGGCGTCGGCTTCGGAGACGGAGTCGGCACCGTGACCTTCGGATCGCCAGCGCCGGGATCGGGCTTCGCAATCACGCCAGCGCCCGTCGGAATCGGCTTGGGGTCAGGAATGCGGTAGCCACCGGGTGTGATCACGCGGCGCACCACGAGGAAGCCCGAGTGGCCGTTGCCCGTTCCCCAGAATGAACTGACGTGCGCGACATCGCCGCATGCGTTGGTGTGCAACATGTAGCCGTTGCCGATGTACATCACAACGTGGCGGTAAGCGGCGCCTCCGGTGTCGTAGAGCACGATGTCGCCAGGGCGAAGGAATTGCGGGTCAACGTATGAGGCCCACCACGCGAGCGGAACGCCATCCCACGGAACCATGTCGCGAGTCGACGGCGCCCAGTCTTTACCAGCGGTGTCGATTCCGGCACCGAGGTAGTAGGCGCGGGACACGAGTGACGAGCAGTCGAAGCGGAAGGGATCCTGGCGTCCGATACCGCCGCATGCGTACGGGGCGCCGAGCATCTGGAACGCAGCCTGAATGGCCAGAGCTGCCTGCGGAGTCGCGGCTTGTGCGACCGCGTCTTGGCAGAGCTTGGAAGCGCCGAGCGAGTCGCTGCCGTCGCGCAGGGTGTTACTTGGCGCCGTGGTCGGGCAGGAACGTCCGTCGATCATCGTCTGAGGGCCGGACTTGCCGTACTCAGTGGCAGTGGGCGCAGTCAACGTCGGGGGCGGCTGAATCCAGGCGAGGAGGTCAACGAGGGCCTTGCGGGCACCTTCAACTGCTGCTGCGCGGTTAATGGCTCGCTCGCGTGCTTCCGAGGCGCGTGATGAGGCGGCCGTTGCTGCGAGTGCGGCGTCGTGGGCGTTCTGTACGTCGGCGACGAATGAGTCGGAAAATGCGTTGGCGTCGGAGGCACCGCGAATGAACTCGAGCGGGTCGGCATTCTTGTCATTGAAGATTGCTGCGAGCAATCCGTCACCGCCATTGACGCGGTACAGGTAACTCGCCCACAACGTCAGGCGATCGCGTGCGTCGGCCGCCTGCTGCTCGGCGAGAGCGGCGGACTTGGCGGCCTGAGAGGCGTCGCGGTTGGCCTCGGCAAGCGCGGCGTCGGCTTCCTTGCGCTGCTGTCCTGCCAGTGCGACCCGCTTGCGTACCTCAGCGCGGTAGGCAACGAGTTCAGCGGGCTTTTTCGGAATGGGGCCTAGGTCATCAGTCAGGGAATGGGGCTCAACCGTGGCGCTGGAGGAGGCACTGGTGCTGGCCGGCGACGTCGTGGTGTCAGTGGCGTGGGCGGGAAGCCATACGGCCCCGGTGACCACGGCCGCCAAGGCAACCGAGCCGGAAATGGCCGCGACTAGGCGCGCGCGCATCGGCTGCCGCCTCATGCGCTCCACCCCCTGCTGACTCTTGTGGTTTCATCGTGCCGGTGCACTGTGTCCGTACCTCTACTTTGACGTGAACAAACGGTGTCAGGTGCCACGTGAGCACCAAGTCACATCACAAATCAGGACATAACGGTCTGTGACGTGTCCCTCATTTAGAGGATCGGTCGATGAGGCGAGGAACTTGAGCGCCTTAGGGCGCCGTTTTGGCCTCTGTGACCGGTGACACGGTGGCCAGCGAAGCCGCGCCGGTCAACGTCTTCTTGCCGACTCGATGCTGAATCGCACGACCGAGGGGGCCGGCGAGCTTCACGTACCAAATTGCGGGCCGCGAGAACGCGTGGATGGCCAGTTCGACCTGGTCGTCGTCGCGGTGCGTGAGGATGAACGATTCTTCACCGAGTGAGGGGTGGCCCGGCAGGGTTCCGTACGCAAATCCAATGGAACGGCCGGTGGCGATGACCTCAACGACGCGGCAGCAGCCGACAGCTGACAGGAACGGGGCGCTGTGCACGGCGACCGAGACAGCATCGCCTTCGCGCACCACGTTGACGTCGGGCTGAACGAACAGGCCCGCGGCGCGGTGCACGTCCCAGTGCATGAGGGCGTAGCCGATGTTGCGAAACGCTTCGTCGCCCGTTCCGACCACGCGCGAGGCCGTGTACTCACGGAACCCATCGGGCGCGGGCACTTGGCCCAGCGACATTCCGACGGCGTCGTAGGTGAGCGGCTTGTTCTTGGCGCGGCCGAGCAAACTACGGGCGGCACCGGCGTCGATCTTGTGGCGAGAGAGGGTCACGCGCCTATTGTTCCATGGCCCTCAAACACCTCAACTGCCTGCTGGGCAACTGCCTGAAACTGCTCGGGTGTGAGGCCCGCACCTTCGCGCCTCACCGCGTCGCCTGAGATCGCTAGCGGTCGGTCAACGCGCACCCATGATTGCCGATGCTCGCCATCCCACGCGCCGGCGCCGATTGCGATCCAGCCGGGATAGCCGGTGCGGTCTTTACTCGACAGCATGAACGCCACGAAGTCACCGTCGGCATCGAGGGCGTGTCCCACCAACACGATGGGTCGGTCTTTGCCGACGTTGGGATCTTCTTGGTACGGAACCCACGCCCACACGATTTCACCCGGATCAGGATCGCCATCGCGCTCGGGTGCGTACTCGGGGCGCACGCCGCCGCGGTAGTCGTAGGCGCCGCCGCGTTCGGGCTTCGGATCAGCTTCGGGGTCAACGGTCATGGCCGAAACGTTACGGGCTGAACGTCCCGAAAGCGCGAGATGCCGTCAGTTGAGGTGAGGAAAGGGTGGACACTGGCGGTATGAAGTGGTGGAAAGTACTCGGGCTGGTCGTGCTTGCACTCGTGCTTGTGGGCCTGACGACCCAAGTGGCGCGATTCCTCGGATCACGCACGCAAGCCGATCAGCGGCAGGAAGCGCTCGATCCGTTCTACACGCCGCCCGATCCGCTTCCGTCAACGAAGCCCGGCACGCTGCTGCGTTCTGAACCGCTCGGTGCGACGTTGACAGGAGCCTCCACCTTCCGCATTCTCTACGTCTCGCAGAAGGCCGACGGATCACCAACCGTCAGTAGCGGCATGCTGCTCATTCCCGATAGCCCGGCGCCTGCCGGTGGACGGCCCGTGGTGGCGTGGGCGCACCCCACGGTAGGTCTCGGTGATGCGTGCGCGCCATCGCGTCGCGACGAGCCGATCAGCAGTCAGTTGACCGAGCCGTGGATGCTGCAAATGATCAGCTTCGGCTATGTGATTGTCGCGACTGATTACGCAGGCCTTGGAACTCCGGGTATCTCGCAGTACCTCGTGGGTCAGGCCGAAGCGAACGACGTGGTGAATTCGGTGCGAGCCGCGCGCGAGTTCAAAGACTCAGGCGCCAGCACGACGTGGATGGTTTACGGACACTCACAAGGCGGGCAGTCAGCACTGTGGACGGGTGATCTTGCGAAGAATCTGGCACCGGAGCTCAACCTCGTCGCCGTCGCGGCAGCGGCGCCGGCTGCCGAACTCGTGCCGCTCGTTGACGAGCAGTGGGATGAAACGGTTTCGTGGGTCATCGGCCCGGAGGTTGCGTACGGCTGGCCGACCCAGTACCCGAATCTTCCGCTGTCGGCGGTGATTGCGGCGGATCAGGTCAATTCGACGGAGAATCTCGCCACTGACTGCCTCAAGACTGCAGCGCTCGGTGGACTGGTGCGCCAGAATATTGGCATCACGTATTTCAGCACTAACCCGATCGACAATCCGCAGTGGAAGGCAGCACTCACTGCGCAGACGCCCGCGCCGATCACCGACCTTCCAGTGTTGATCATTCAGGGCACTGCCGATCAGGTGGTGATTCCGAATACGACCTCGCTGCTCGAACAGAAGTGGTGCGCAGCGGGATCGAACCTGACGTCGGTGTGGCTCGGTGGGCAGGGCCACAATCACATGGGAGAAATGGGCGGTACGGTCGCGGGTAGTTGGTTCCAGCGTATTCTCGCGGGGGAAAAGATCAGCAACACGTGTTCGCAACCCCCCACGGTGCCGCCGTACCCGACGCCGGTGAACCCCGGTTTCGGTTCCGCTCTCTAAAGTTCTGGAGCTCGTCGTGAGTGACCCGGTACGTATTGGTATCGCTGGTGCGGGTGGTTTCGCAACGTGGGTGATGGCACCGATCCTGCACGCGAATCCCAATGTGGTGTTGCAGGCCGTCGCGTCCAAGGACCCATTGCGGTCGGCCGCGCTGATGCCCGAGGGTCGCGTGCACCCCAGTTACGAGTCGATGATGGACGACCCCGAGATCGATGCGGTGTACATCGCGTTGTCGAACGATCTGCATGCGCCGGTCTCCGAGATGGCGTTGCGTGCGGGCAAACACGTGCTGTGCGAGAAGCCGTTGGGGTTGAACGTCGCCGAGGTCGAACGCATGCAGGCCGTGGCACTGGAAAGTGACCGATACTTGCTTGAGGGATTCTGGTATCGCTGGCATCCGCGTCACCGCGAGCTGATCGCGCGTGTGCGCGCCGGTGATTTCGGAACTGTGCAGTCCGTTGATTCCGGGTTCGTCTTTGATGGAGAACTCGAGGGCAACTACCGACTCGATGCGTCGCGCGGAGGTGGCGCCGCGTACGACGTGATGTGTTACGCGATCTCTTTTGCTGTGTCGCTGTATGGCGATTCAGCGCCAGTGTCGGCTGTGGTGGAAGAGGCGCAGTTCAGCGATCAGGGCGCCGACATTTCATCGCGCGCCATTCTCACGTGGCCCAACGGAGCGACCGCCTCGGTTTCCGGTGGTTTCACCGGGCCCGAACGGCGTTGGGGTTCGCTAATCGGAACCGCGGGCAGTGGCCAGACCAGTGAGCCGTGCTTCAGCAATTCGCCGGAGTCTGAAGACGGAACGGTGTTGACGCTACGTGCTACCGATGGGTCGGTGCGCGAAGAGTTGCGGTTTGCGCCGAGTGATCCGCGATCGGACATGGTGAGTGACTTCGCGTCAGTGGTAGCGGGGCGGATGGATGTCGCCGATCTTCCGATGAGTGCGCAGCATTCGCATTCAGTGGCGACGGCGCTCGACCTCGTACGCGCCGCCATGCCCGCGAGTTAGTCCCGCGAGTTAGTCCCGCGAGTTAGTCCCGCGAGTTAGTCCCGCGAGTTAGTCCCGCGAGTTAGTCCCGCGAGTTAGTCCCGCGAGTTAGTCCCGCGCGATTCCTACGTCCAAGCAGGTTAGACCGCCCTTTTTACATGCGTGAACGTAGGAATCGCCGAGAAGAATCGCAGGGCGAGTTAGCGGCCGGTAGTGGCGAGCAACTTCTCGGTATCGCCGTGCACTTCAAGTCCGGCCACGTAACCGATGTCGTCGAGCAGCACCTTCCCGCGCGGATCGATCAAGCGAACACCTACCGACGCATCGAGTGTCTCCTCAACGCGGCGATGCATCTCGGTGCGAATCGGCGCGTGCAGCAGAGTGCCTTCGACACGTTCGGCCACGAGGTGCAGCGTGCTTCCGTTGCGTGCGCGCAGTGACCACCGCACTTGCTCGTCGTCGACTTCGAGCAATGTGGTCTTAGCTCCGGTGTAGGTGGCGAAGGTGTGAAGTTGGCCGTCGTGTTTGATGCCGACAAGAAAGCCACGGAACTCCGAACGCAGCCACGGAATCAGTGCGATCGATCCCATGAGGGAGGTGTCAGGTGAGGTGAAGTGGTTGCTGTGCATCCAGACGTACCCGGCCGGAAACGCCTGGCCCCAGTCCTTCTCGATGTAGCCGCGTCCATCGTTGAGTGATTGCGAGACGCCATCGAGTTCGAGTTCGCCACTGAGTGAATGTCCGAAGGAGCACACCCCGTGGTAGCACTCCATGAATGGCATCCACGCGTACCAGCCCATAACGCCGGGCGAGCGCACGGTGACGGGCCACGGATCGAGTGGGGTAGTGACATCGATGCGACCGGTGAGATTGGGAAGGTCGAGCGTGAAGCCGCTGCTGTCGAAGTGGTTGCCGCCGATGGTGACATCAAAGCGATCGGCGTCGGCGTGGAATTCCGAGGCGTCGTAGCGGTGGTACCAACTGCGGCCGGTGGCACCATCGAGTACCTGAACGAAGGCCTCGTCGATTGCGCCGTATTCACCCGATTGACCCATGAACACGCCGGGAATCACGGCGAGGCGAGTGGAACGGTCGGCGGAAACAAGTTTGACGTACCACCCCTCGAAGTACGGGGGCGTGGCGTGCTGTCCATGGAATCCGTCGGGATGGAGGGTGCTGCGTACTCGGCGGTTTCCGGGCAGAACGATCATCCGCCCACCCTAAGCCCACGCCTTCCCTTCTGCCCGCCCTTCCGCCTGCCCTTCCGCCTGCCCTTCTGCCTGCCCATCCGCATGGGGGGACACTCAGCACGCATAGGCGCAGTTTTCTTACCCCAACACGTGAGTTTTCAGTACCCAGCAGAGCCGAAGAGTCGATCGCCTGCGTCGCCGAGTCCGGGGTAGATGTATCCGCGATCGGTGAGCTTCTCGTCGAGTCCGGCGGTGACGATGGTGACGTCGACGCGGTCGCCAAACGACTCCTGCACACGCCGGATACCCTCGGGCGCCGCCAGTAGACAGATCGCCGTGACATCAGTGGCCCCGCGCGCGAACAGCAACTCAATCGCCGCAACCAGCGTTCCGCCGGTCGCCAGCATGGGGTCGAGCACGAAGCACTGGCGGCCCGACAAGTCATTGGGAAGCCGCTCGGCGTACGTGGTCGCGACGAGCGATTCGTGGTTGCGCACCATCCCCAGGAATCCGACCTCAGCGTTCGGAAGCAGCCGCATCATGCCCGGCAACATTCCCAGTCCGGCCCTCAGAATGGGAACCACGAGGGGCATCGGCGAGGCGAGGTCGACACCGGAAGCCGGCGCCACGGGCGTGACCACCTCGCACGGAACCGTTCTGAGCCCGCGGGTTGCCTCGTAACTCAGCAGAATTACGAGCTCATCAGTGAGCGCCCGGAAGGCGATGCTGTCGGTGCGCTCATCGCGCAGTGCGGTCAGCTTTTGGGAAATGAGGGGGTGTTCGGCGACATGAATGTGCATGGGAAGAACCTACCGGGGTGGCCGATCGCACACGCCCGGATGGCCGAACTCTGGTCACGAGCCCTCACAACGTGACACGATCGGTACGTGGAAGACAACGCGGTCGACTCAGCCATCATCGCCTGGCGCGAAGAAGGCATGTGGCAAGTCGAGTCGCTGACGCCGCGATCGTCGGAATCGCTCGACTCGATCATCAACGCATTGCGCAGCCAGCCTGGTGAAGGCGGCTCGCTGGCGCTCGTCTCGGTCGCCGAAGAGTTCTTCCTCATTGTGCGCGTTTTCGGAGCCGAGCCACGCGTGCTCGTTTCCGATGAACTTGCCTCGCTTGACTGGCCGCTTGCCGCGCAGGCGCTCGTGTTGCTCGAAATGGACTTGCCCGACGAGGACGATGACGACGACGAGGAAGGCGTTCCGGCTGGCGATCTGGCAATCCTTGCCGACCTCGGCGTAAGCGCCGACGAGATCGATTTGCTGTGCGGCGACCTCGAGCTCTATCCGGAAGAAGCACTCTCAACCATCGCAAGCCGCATCGGCTTCGGCGATCAGTACAGCGCAGCGACCTCATCGCTCGGCTGACACTTTCGACATGAAACCCTCAGCGCTCGACAGCGCCGCCATGCACCTCGCCCTTGACGAAGCGCGCGCTGCTTTGCTCACCGACGATGTTCCGATCGGCGCTGTGGTGATCGATACGGACGGAACGGTCATTGGCCGTGGTCGCAATCGGCGTGAAGCCGACGGCGATCCCACGGCGCATGCAGAAGTTGTGGCACTACGCGACGCCGCACGAGCCCGAGGGCAGTGGCGGCTTGATGGATGCAGCCTCGTGGTCACGCTTGAACCGTGCACGATGTGCGCGGGTGCGGCCGTGCTTGCGCGCGTCGATCGTGTGGTGTTCGGAGCGTTCGACCCCAAGGCTGGCGCGGTCGGATCGCTCTGGGATGTCGTGCGCGATCGTCGACTCAACCATCGTCCGGAAGTGGTTGCGGGCGTGCTCGATGACGAGTGCGGCGCGCTACTCGCCGACTTCTTTGCCAAGCACCGCGCCGACTAACGACAGCAGGGTCGCACTGCCGGCGTTCGCGCCGATCGGGTAGCCTCGTGCGCGGTGGCGTGTCCGAGCGGCCGAAGGAGCACGCCTCGAAAGCGTGTGAGGTGCAAGCCTCCGTGGGTTCAAATCCCACCGCCACCGCCAGAGCTCCCAGAGTCCAGCCACGAGGTTGGGCGCTGGGAGCTTTTTGCATTCACTGACACGGCATTCTCTGGGCAATTCGGTGCGGAAAACGCGCCGATTTGCCCAGAGAATGGCCTACTCCGCGCCGGCCGCCACGAGCGCCGACTCACCCTCGTCCTCACCCACAGCGCCCGGGCCGGCAGGTGGAGCCTGTGAACCCGCACCGTGCACTGAGTGCCAGATGATCTCGTCGAGTGTCGCTTGACCGACCTGATCTGGAACGCCTAGCGACAGCGACATCGACCACTCGGCATCGGGTGACGACGCGGTGTTGCGTTCCAGCAGGTTGACGTTGACCGGAGCCACATCGATCGGATCAGAATTCACCGGCGTCGGCGCGAACACGTCGTACATCGGAACTGCGAGCGCATCACCGAGTCCGAGCGGCTTGAGTCCGGCGAGCAACTCCACCGATCGCACGACCGACAGCAAGTCGTAACGCGTGTGCAGCACGACACCTTTCTTCGCGTAAGGACTTACCACGGCAACAGGAATGCGGTGCGCGTTCACGTGATCGGCACCATCTTGTGAATCATCCTCGACGATGAACACGGCCGACGATGACCAGATCGGCGAATGCGAAATCGTGTCGAGGATCTGCCCGATTGCTAGATCGCTGTCAGCGACCATCGCTGTCGGAGTCGGGTAGGTCGGTTGGGTTCCGCGTGTGTGGTCACTGGTCAGTGTGAGGTAGTTCAGCGTTGGCACTGAGTTCGATGCCACTTGCTTGGCAAAGCGCTGTCGGAAGCAGTCGACGTGAGAGAACGATCCAGTCGGTGCGCCGGTGGGCAGACTCGAGTCGAATACTTCGCTGCCCTGAGGGTTCGCGGTGGTCATGTTCTGCGCGTTGCCGATCAGCATGTCTGACGGATAGCACCCTCCGAAAGGCGGACCGAGATCGGAGTTCGCTTCCACGGCAGCGATTTGCGCCGCAATTTCAGGAGTGCGGTCGCGGTCGGGAATCGACGTGTAGCCGCCGATGAAGCCCTCTCCGTAGTTGAAGTAATCCACCGACTGCTTGTCGGCCTGAGTGAACAGCAGCCCGTTACCCGGCCACGACACAGCGAACGTTCCGAAATCATTGGGTCGCCCGCGTCCGGCATATTGCTGTACCCAGTTGCGCGACACATAGTCCGGAACGCTGGCTGCTGCGGTCAAATAGTGACCTTGAACAGAGGCCTCGGAGTTGGCGTACACGTTGTCAAGCAACGGGAAACGAGCCACGAGTGAGTGCAGGTTCGGTGTCACTGACGACCCGAAAACGGTGAGTTTCGGGTCGCCGTTGCCCGCTGCCACGTCCCCAAGGAGTTGGTCGTAGCTGCGGTTCTCGCGCACGATGAAGAACACATGCTTGATCGGCCCACCCGCGCGCAGCACGGTGTCAGCGGGGGCGGGAGTCGAGTTCGACGGAATCATCTGGGTTGACGCAGCAGGCGACATCACGGCCAATTCGGCGTCGGTCGGAACGGGAAGAATGCCGGCTTGACCGGTCACCATCTTGCCGCCGTATTGAAAACCGTTGAAGACGTCGGTCGTGGGCGCTACCGACGTGAAGGCCCAGAAAATCGGGTCGTTGGGAAGCGTGGGATTGGTGCCCTGAGGATTCGCGCCGATACCCATACCTTCAGCCGCGACGTAGAAGACGCGAGCCGGTGTTGAGCCGGTGGCCGCCGACGTGACAACCGCCTGTGGTTGCGCAGCGGTTGGAATGTGGCCGATGACGGTCCAGTCGGTGGGCTTGGCCGTCGAACCCTCGATGGCGATGACCGACAACTCGTCGGCCCCCGACTCGGCAACAATGAGGCGTGACTCATCGGGCGTGAGGGCAACAGACACTGGCTTGGTGCCAAGTCCCGCGGGACGACTCACGGAGATTGTGCGCTCGACCTTCAACTTTGCGAGATCGACGACCACTACTTGGTCACTCGCCGACAACGCGACGTACGCAGTTGTTCCCGCGCGGTCGATTACGACGCCCTGCGGATGGCTCAAGGGTGGCCCAACAGCGATGTCGGTGGTCTTCGTTCCCTTCATGAGATCAAGAACCGACAGAGTTCCCGCGGCTTCATTGGTGACGACAGCGACTTTGTTTCCAGCGGCGATCGCGGCACCGAACGGATAACTTCCGGTCGCGATGTAGCTCACTGCCGACGAGTTGTTGAGGTCAACGATTGCCGCACTGTCGGCGAGATTGAGCGGAACAACGAGGCGCAATCCATCGGGAGACACCGCCAGTTTCTGCGGCCATGCCAGTGAGCCGGCCGTTGTTCCGGCCCGCGGCGGCGGATATGCCTGAATTGTTGGCGCGTTCGGTTGCGGCGGCACTGCGATCATTCGATCGAGCGTCGCCTGACCGCAGCTGTCAGTCCACTTGTAGACAAACACCACATCGCCCTTGACTCCCGGAAGACCATTCTTCGACGGCTGCCAGCGTGAATTTGGAAGGCCTGATACGTACGCGAGGTGGTGGGCCGAGTCGAGTGCTACCCCGCCGCTCGCCCCAGGAATGTCGATGGTCTGGCACACCGTGCCGCTGGTCGTGTCGACGATGCGGATGTCGTTCGAGCTCAGGCCAGCGGAAATAGTCCACAACCAGCGTCCGTCCTCACTGACGGCTCCGCCGGTGGGGTAATTACCAAGCGTCACCTGGGTTCCGGCTGGTGTCAGTTGGCGACCGTTGGGTTGCAGTGCGGTGGTCGCATTCGGTGAAGGCGCCCCCGTGGGTGTTGGGTACGTGACGGTCGCGCTGTTCGAGCAGCCGGCCAATGCCACGAGAACGATCACTGCAAGTCCTGACGTCGCTACGCCACGTGCGTTCGCATTCATGGAATGCACCTCCTCGCTTTGCGGTCTCTGAATAGAGCCGCCACAGTGAATCTACGCTTGGATTGCGCCCTTCGAACCGGCCGTTGGTCACACATCGATGCCGAATTAGTCCATCGAGTGCTGCCCGCCGTAGGGTTTTAACGACCCCGCGTTTGCGCAGCCCGTTGACACACGGCACTGTGGAGCACCAACTAGGAAGGGCCACCATGACCGGAGTTCGTGCACTCGTGGTGGAAAACGACTCCTTCACTCTGGCTAGCCTCGTCAGCGCGTTGGAATACCAGCGCGTTGAGGTAGTAGGTCGTGCCACGACGGCACGCGAGGCTCTCGAACTGCAGCGAGACACGACTCCCAATGTCGCGCTGCTCGACCTTGACCTTGGAGTCGGACCCACCGGCGTCGACCTCGCTCATGCCCTGCGCATTCGCCAGCCCGAAATTGGCCTTGTCATGTTGTCGACCTACCGCGACCCTCGGCTGATCGCACCGGGCATGGTCACCCCTCCGCGGGGCACCACCTACCTCAACAAGGCAGATATCCGTGACTTCTCGGAGATCGTCGTGCAGGTCCTCGCTGCAGCACGCACGCCCCTGGCGTTTCGCTCGGCTGTGCCTTCCTCGCTTCGACCCCTGACTGAGGGTCAGATCGACGTGCTTCGTCTGGTAGCTGACGGCATGAGCACCCAAGCGATCGCCGAAGAGCGGCAGGTGAGTGTCAAGGCGGTCGAGCAGACGATCAGCCGGCTCAGCGAGGTACTCGACGTGCCGCGCGATAGTTCCACCAATCAGCGAGTGCAATTGGCTCGCGCCTATCTGGAATTGGCAGGGCGGTCTCAAGCGGCTGTTGCACGTAGGACCTGGTCGAGGGCCTGTTGTGGAGTCTTCCATCCCAGTGTTTGGCGTGGGCGGGTATTGAGGCTGAGGGCAACGTCGTCGCAGTCTGTTTGGGTGAGCTGGCGCATGTCGCAACCTTTTGGCCAGTACTGACGCAGGAGTCCGTTGGTGTTCTCGTTGCTGCCTCGTTGCCAGGGCGAGTGTGGGTCGCAGAAGTAGATTTCGATCCCGGCCGCGACCGCGATGTTCGCGTGTTGGGCCATCTCCTTGCCCTGATCCCAGGTCAGGGTTCGACGGATCTGCTCAGGAAGTGAGCAG
>JAPLAU010000033.1 GCA_026393115.1 Actinomycetota bacterium | reverse complement strand
GATGGACACTGTCCGAGCCGTCCACCAGCCGCCTGCTCCCACGTAGGCCCGGTAGACCGTTCCCTTTTGAGTAGGCCTCACCGATAACTTGTAGACCCCAGTGACAGGGATTGTGATCGCACTCTTAAGCGTGGTGGTCTTCCCAGCCGACGTAACTTTGATCGTCATCTTGGCACCCGCGACTTCAGAGCTGGGAAGGGTGAGGGTGAGGGTGTAGCGGTGAACGGTGGCCGATTTGGGTGCCTTCACGCTCACTGAGTGGGGAACTTTCAGAGCGACAAAGCGTTGTGTGAACTTGCCACCACCACCGTCAACGACATACCCATAGAGGCCGTATCCCGTTCCGCCGAGCGAGGCGGCTGGGCCGGTGATATTGAATTGGGCCGACACATACGGAACGACACGCGTGAACGAACCGACCGTGGTTTTCACAGGGCGAGCAACGATGAGCGAGGTCAAGTCAGGGGAGGTGTTGAAAACCCAGGTGCGTCCCGTTCCGTCGAGCGCCGCGGTTACCGGATGTTTGTAGCCGCTGCCTGCCGCGACGGTCAGCACGCTGGTGAAGGCGCTCCCGGTCCACCGGCGCACCCGTGGTGCATTATCACTGGCCCGGTTCGTGACCAGAGAGAGGTATTGGTCCCCGATCCAGCTGTTGGTACTGACGAGTCCCTCGGTCCACTCGTTGCCGAGTTCTTCGCCTGAGGCGGTCAAGACGCGTGTCCAGTTGGCAGATTGAAGCGGGTCAGCCTGATGAGGGGCGCGGTAAACCCGCACCTCTTTGCTTGTCTGCACCGCGAGGAGCAGGTCTCCGTTAACAAAATCTGTCGCAAATCCCCCTCCCACCGTTGACAGTTTGGCGGCAGCGTCGACGACGACGATCCCGAGCGTGCTTGGCCCGCTCGGATCGAGTATCGACACCATGGCGCCACCGACGAAGTCCTTGCTCCAGGCGTAGAGCCGGTCCACGCAGAGCCCACAGTGGCTAAAGACGAGCCCGCCTAGGTTCTGCTGCACCAAGCCGGCCAGAACTGGACCATTGAATGTGGTTCCACCATCTTGCGAGGTCCAGACTGCGACGCCCAGATCACTGCTGAACGTCGACCCGGCTACGGCCACTCGAACTTGTTGGCCTACCACCTGCACGGCCGGGTGAGTGAGCCCCGCGATTTGCGGAACAGGGCCCCAGGTGTAGGAAAGCGTCGTCTTGTGGGCACAGGTACTGCCGCCTGCTTTCATCACGCAGACCACCACTCGGTCGTCTGCCGAGGCGGGTGCAGATTTTGTGACCCAGGCTGTAACTGCTCCCGTTGGCGACACGACGACGGTGGGCCAATGCCCGGCGCCGGCCGACCACGGCGTCGCAACTATGGCACTGGATGGGCTCACGAATGCAAGCCCAAGTGTGAGTCCGATCAAGAGCGAGATCATCGACGCCACCTGCCGGCGAGATGTTAACCGCTGAGGGCTCATGGCGTGAGTTCCTTGTTTGTCACCAATATCTAGAGGTCAGATTGCCTACATCGGATGGTCATAGGCGATGTCAGGCACTGCGCGACGGGTGATGAACGTCATCACTTGCAGGGTCTGTGAGTCGAATCCGATGCTGCCCGCTGCAATGGGTGGCTTAGTTATCTGAAGAACGTTGCACGTACAGACTTTCTTGGGTGAGTAATCGCCGCTGGGTCCAGCTATTGGGGTGCCGTAACGCGCTAGGTGCGCGCTTGGGTGCCCCCGATGGGAAAGGGGTGGCCTGAGCCGTCGCCGATGAGCCGGCGCCGAGCAGGAGGGTGCCTAGGGTTTTCCCTAGTAGTCGGTGGCTATTGGCGCCGATCTGTGTTCGGCTCGGGGCAGCCACGTAACGTTCGACGCTCGTTCGAACGTTGTGCACATGATTGTTGTCGGCCAGGAGGCCCCCACGTGATTTCGACCTTTGTCCGTCGCAGCGTTGCTGTGCTGACCACTTCGGCTCTGCTGGCCCTGGGGTTGGCGGCCACTGCCGGGCCGGCATCGTCGGCGCCAACCACGCCGATGAGGATGACGTTCACCACTCCGGTCGATGCCGCCGCGGTGACGCTGCCCTTGGGTGGTGCGACGTCGATCACAGTGAACTGGGGTGACGGCAACAGCGAGCTAATCAGCGGATCGGCGAGTCACACCTACGCTGTCGCAGGCACGTATGAGGTGAGCGTTTCCGGTACTGCGCTCACCCAGTTCGGCGACCCAACCGCTGCGTGGCCCGGGGCGGAATACCTGACGACGGTCATCGACTTCGGCACCCTCGGCGTTACGAACCTCAGCGGTGCGTTCCGGGGTGCCACGTCACTCGTCGCGGTACCTGACTCCCTACCACCGGGTGTCACCAACACCAGCTACATGTTCTTTAGCGCGAGTGCTTTTGACGACGCCATCAGTGGCTGGAACACCAGCAGCGTCACGAACATGAGTTACATGTTCTCGAACGCGACGTCGTTCAACCAACCGATCGGTAACTGGGACACCCATCTGGTCACGACGATGTTTCGAATGTTCAAGGCTCCAAACTCGGCCTTCAACCAAGACCTCAGCGGCTGGAACACCAGCGCAGTCACCACCATGGGTGAGATGTTCTATGGGGCCTCAGCGTTCAACGGGGCAATCGGAACCTGGGACACCTCTCTTGTCACCACCATGACCAAGATGTTCTACTTCGCCAGCAGTTTCAACAAGCCGATCGGCGCCTGGGTCACCAGCAACGTCGTGAGCATGAGCTACATGTTCGCTGGTGACTCTGCCTTCAACCAGCCGATTGGCACGTGGGACACCACCAAGGTCGTGAGCATGAGCTACATGTTCGCTGGTGACTCTGCCTTCAACCAGCCGATCGGCACGTCGGACACGAACTGGGTCACCAGCAACGTCTTGACCATGAGCAACATGTTCTCCGGCGCCGTGGCCTTCAACCAGCCGATTGGCACGTGGGACACGACGAAGGTGACCTCCATGGACGCCATGTTCGGGAGCGCGTCGGCGTTCGACCAGCCAATCGGTAGCTGGACTACCACCAGTGCCTTCAGCATGAACTACATGTTCTCTGGTGCCACTGCCTTCAACCACGACATCAGCGCATGGAACACCGCCGGAGTGCAGTACATGGAGGGCATGTTCAAGGGTGCGTCGGCCTTTAACCAGCCCTTGACACAGAGCGTCGGTCACTGGAACACGAGCAGCGTGACCACCATGTTATCCATGTTTGAGAGCGCTGCGGCCTTCAACCAGGACGTCAGCACCTGGAACACGAGTGGAGCGAGCAACATGTTCCTCATGTTCTCGGGAGCCTCGTCGTTTGATCGGGATCTGGGCGCCTGGGATATCAACCAGAACATCAACATGGGGGAGATGCTCAACGGCTCGGGGCTGTCGACTGCGAACTACGAAGCAACCCTGACCGGTTGGGCAGGGCAGGTTCCGTCGGCGCGCACGCTGGGTGCGTCGGGCCTGAAGTACGTCGCCGGTCTCGCAGCCCGCGCCACGTTGGTCGACACCTATGGGTGGACCATCAACGGGGATACCCAACTGACACCGCCAGGCGTCGGTTCGGTGTCGGTGATCGGCACCGTGCAGGCCGGCTCGACTGTGTCGGCGGATGTGGCCGATGTGACTGGCACTCCGACTCCCGCGGTGGCGTACCAGTGGAAGTCTTCGGTCAACAGTGGTGGCCCGTGGGTCGACATCGCATCGGCTGATGGCAGCGCGCTGCTCATTGCTAACGGGCTGGTCGGCCGCTACCTGCAGGTGTGCGTCACTGCCTCGAGCTCGGTGGCCCCGGATGCCGTGCTGTGCAGTGCCGCGACCGAACAGGTTGCTGGTGTCGCTCCCTCGATCGGCTCGGCCACCTTCACCGGAACCCTCACGGTGCGTTCGACCGTGACCGCCTCCGCTTCTGGGCTGACCGGTGTTCCTACGCCGACAGTCGCGTATCAGTGGGAGTCGTCTGCCGATGGCACTACCGGATGGGCCTCCATCTCTGGTGCGACGGCGAGTACGTACGTCATTGGAAGTTCACAGTTCGCACGTTACTTGCGCGTGAAGGTCACCGCGTCGAATGGTGTCTTGCCCGCGGCGGTCGCCTACAGTGGCCCCTCCGCCAACTCGGTGAGCGCCGCAACGCCGAACGTGCCTCGTTCGGTCAAGGGTGTTGCTGGCAACGGGTCGGTGCTGGTCTCGTGGACAGCCCCGGCCGACAACGGTGGCGCAGTCATCGGCTACTACCAGGTGACGGCAACTCCGAAGGTGGGCACCGCGACTCGCACCTGCACTACTGCGACAGGTTCAGCACTGTCGTGCCGGGTGTCGGGGCTGACCAACGGTGTCGCCTACCGCTTCACCGTGAAGGCACACAATTCCAAGGGCCTCGGGGGCGCCTCGGCGCAGAGTGCGGCGGTGTCTCCGGTCGGTGTGCTCGCGGTGACGTGGACCAAATCTGGCAAGGTCATGACGGCGAAGTTCAAGCCCGTGTCCGGCGCGACGAAGTACACCGAGACCAGTACAGGGGCGACGAAGACCAGTGGTGTGTGCAAGGTGGCTGGTTCTGGTAGCGCGCGTCGGGTGACGTGCGTGATCACGCTTAAGACCGGCAAGTCGACGCTCACGGTGTCGGCGGTCAAGACCACGGCGGTGCTGGCGAAGGCGACCCGGGTGCAGACCGTCTAGGGCTGTGCCGCACGCCTGCACTTGGGGTACCCCGACGCGCTAGGTGCGCGCTTGGGTGCCCCCGATACGGAAAAGGGTGGGAACCAGATGAATCGACGTGCCTAGGGTTTTCCCTAGTAGTCATTTGGTTCTGCCAGCTTTACGGGGTCTTATGGACAAAACCGTGCAACCCGAGCAAAGGCCCACTATGAGAGCTCACCCGGCTAGCCGCACCAATCTGACCTTGAAGTCACCCTTGCGGCGCGCTGCGGTCGCAGTGACAGCATCGGCACTCCTCGCTCTCGGCTTAGCCGCCGGAGCGACGCCGGCGTCGGCTAGTGTCTCACCCGCGTGCGGCAACGGTGCCGGTGAGGCGATGTGCCTGACGTTCCCCCTCCCTGACCTGGCGAGTACGGGATCGAATGTGTACGTGGGCCTTCCACTCTCAGGCGCGAGCGCTATCTACGTCGATTGGGGTGATGGCTCCGCGGTCGACGGCCCCATCAACGCGGTGGGGGCGGCACCGGTCAGCCACTACTACACCGTGGGTGGCACCACCCAGGCCAAGATCTACGGTACGAGCCTTGACTGGTTTGGAACCAGTGGCAGCTGGTACGGGAGTGGCTCGGTGGGCAGCGTCGACTCGTGGGGCGGACTGGGGCTGACGTCCCTGGTGGGCGCTCTGAACTCGTCCACGGCTCTGACCTCGGTGCCAGCGACCCTCCCCAGCACTGTCACCGACATCAGTGGCATGTTCTTCTCGTCGGGCTTCGCCGGCGACGACAACATCGGTCTGTGGGACACCACCAATGTCACCGGCATGGGTGGCGTGTTCCAGGGTGCGACGCACTTCGACGAGTCGCTGGGCTCCTGGAAGATGGGCAGCGTCACCGACGCGTCGGGCATGTTCAACTACTCGGGCATGTCAGTGCAGAGCTATGACGCCACGTTGAACGGGTGGAACTCGCAGACGAGCAATCGTTCGTTGACGGTGGGAGCGACCGGCCTGTACTACAGCTCGGTGGGGAGCGCTGCGCACGCCGCCCTCCAGACTGCCCCCTTCGCCTGGGTCCTTGACGACTCTGGACCGGCATCGGAAGCAGGGCTGTCGTCAGTGTCGCTGTCGGGCACCGAGGCGATCAGGAGCACACTGACCGCAGGTCCCGCGGCCACCTATCAGCCGCGCCTCACCTATCAGTGGCAGTCGTCCGCGACCGGTACCGGGTCGTGGTCCGACCTCGTGGGTGAGTCGCACCCCACCTTGGTGATTCCGGACCTTCAGGCCGGCAGGTACCTGCGGGTCTGCGTCAACGCCAACAACTCGGTGGGCACTCCCGCCGACCTCTGCAGCGACGCGACCGGCCAGATCGCGGGCATTGATCCGTCGGTGGGAACTGTGACGATCACAGGCTCCACTGTCGCGGGGTCTACCTTGACCGCTGAAACACCCGACTTCAACGCTGGCGTACCCGCAGCAACGCTGACCTACACGTGGTCGGTCAGTAACTACTCGAATGGCAATCTGTCAGACTTGATCTCGGGCCAGAGTGGAAGCACTCTTCTACTTACTGACAACATGATTGGCCGATACATCTACGTCTGCGTAAACGACGGTGTCAGTTTGTTCCCGCCCTGCAGTTCGGTCCCGCTGACGGGTCCGATTACGGGAATCGCTCCCGCCCTCATCTCGGTGACGGTGGGTGGCACCAAGGCGGTGCACTCGACGGTGACGGCCACGGTAGGCGTCGTAGGTGCGCCCGCACCGGAACTGTTCTACAAGTGGGAGTCGTCGGCGAACGGCACGACAGGTTGGACCACGGTTGGTGACTCAGTCTCCACCTACGTGATTCCGTTATCGCAGTTTCAGCGCTATCTGCGAGTCACGGTGACCGCGAAGAGCGATGGATACCAAGACGCCGTACGCACGAGCCTCCCAGCGCGAGTAACTGGTGCCGCCACACCGAACGTGCCTCGATCGGTCAAGGGTCTTGCCGGTGACAAGTCGGTCGTCGTGTCGTGGACCGCTCCCGCCGACAATGGGGGCGCGGCAATCAACTACTACAAGGTGACGGCAACTCCGAAGGTGGGCAGCGCCACTCGCACCTGCACTACTGCGACAGGTTCAGCGCTGTCGTGCCAGGTCACCGGTCTGGCTGCCGGGGTGGCGTATCGCTTCACAGTGAAGGCGCACAACTCGGTGGGCTTCGGTGCAGCATCGACACAAAGTGCGACGGTGACACCGATCGGCATCACGTGGACTAAGTCGGGCAAGGTGATGACGGCGAAGTTCAAGCCGGTATCCGGCGCGACGAAGTACACCGAGACCAGTACCGGGGCGACGAAGACCAGTGGTGTGTGCAAGGTGGCTGGTTCTGGTAGCGCGCGTCGGGTGACGTGCGTGATCACGCTCAAGACCGGCAAGTCGTCGCTCACGGTGTCGGTGCTCAAGACCAAGACCGTCTTGGCGAAGGCGACCAAGGTGCAGACCGTCTAGGGCGTACCTCAAGTCCTGCACTTGGGGCACTCGAACGCGCTAGGTGCGCGCTCGGGTGCCCCCGATGCAGGAGGGGGTGGAGGAGGGGGGGGGAACCGTCTCCGTCTCCGCGGGTGCTGGTGCTATTACCGGCTACCAGGTCCGCTGGTGCAAGAGCTCGACGTGCACCGCGTGGACGACAGAGGCCAAGACAGTGCTGACCGCGAAGATCGCGGGCCGTACCAAGGGCGTGTCGTACCGAGTCGAGGTCAAGGCCAAGAACTCCTTCAAGGTCTCGGGAACCCTGCGTATTTTCTGGGGACCTGTCGCCAGCAAGACGTTTACCCAGGGCAGGTAGGTCCGTTGCTCGGCTCTGTCGGTCTACGCCGGCAGAGCCGAGTACCCCGCTTCCAACGCTCGACGCACTGCCCGGTCTAACGGAGCCAAGGTGAGGGCTCGCGCTGACACCTCAGCAGCAGTGAGCGCAGCCCCTTCGGTACCGCGTGCCACCCTGAGCGCGGCGCGCAAACGTGTAGCCGTGCCGATCATCGACACCGCGCGTGGGGGCAAGGTCGGTGGAAGCCGTAGCAGCGAGAGTTCGCGGTCGGCATGGGCGATCACCGGATCGGTCAGTTCGCGTCCACGTGCGACATCCAGTGCTTCCAGGGCCGCGGACCCTTCCGCGACTGCCTCTGCGAACGCGCGAGTTTCCTGTCCGAGGGTCAAAATCGCGAGCGGTCGTTGGGTGACCACCGTCTGACTCCACGCCACGAACCCCTCGCTCACCGAGCCGGGGATGAACCCCCACGGCGGATTTCCGTCTGAGAGCGCACACTCGCCTATGTGCAGCGCCACGCTGTTAAAGGGCGGCGGGCCGGGCAAGCCGGTGAAGTCGCCAGACGCCGGAAGCACCAAGCGAAGGCGCATGGCACCGCTGCTACGCAGCTGTCCGAGAGTCAGCGCCCAACTTTCAGGATCACCCGCGGAATCGACGACTCGGTGCAGAATCTGTTCGTCAGGTGCGATACCGGAAATCGCGTCATCGAGGCTGCAGCGGCCCGCGAGATAGCACGCTCCCCACGCTGCGAGCAGCCCTGAATACGGAATGGTCGGGAACACTCGGCCAAGACTAGGAGTGCGGCGCTCGTGGAGCGCGGGGGGCCTCAGTAGGGTCGGCACATGGACGCGGTGCGGCTCGAGGGAGTCGGAGTGGTGCGCAGTGGCACCGTCATCCTCGACGACGTCTCTCTCGTGATTGCCCCCGAGGATCGTTGGGTCGTTCTCGGACCCAATGGTGCCGGAAAAACCACTCTGCTCGCACTGATGTCGACGCAACTGTTTCCCACCTCAGGCGAGGTGATGTTGCTCGACGAAATCATGGGCGCCGTCGACGTCTTCGACCTGCGCCCGCGCATCGGACTTGCAAGCCCGACGAGTTACGCGCAAATTCCACCCACCGAGTCGGTGCACAACGCGGTGATGACGTCGGCGTGGGCTGTAGCCGGTCGTTGGAAAGAGGAGTACTCGCCCGAGGATGAGCAGCGAGCGATAGCGCTGATGGAAGCCATGGGCGTGCGGCACCTCGCACAGCGCACGATCGGAACCCTCAGCGAAGGTGAACGCAAGCGCGTTTTGATCGCACGTGCGTTGATGAGTGACCCTGAACTGCTGTTGCTCGATGAGCCTGCTGCCGGCCTTGATCTGGGCGCTCGTGAGGACCTTGTCTCGCGCCTTGGCGCCCTTGCCACCTCACCGCTGTCACCGGCGCTAGTGCTTGTCACACATCACGTCGAGGAGATTCCGGTCGGAATCACGCACGCGCTGCTGCTGCGCGAGGGGCGCGTTGTCAGCGCAGGACCAATCGATACAGCGCTCACCTCCGAGTCACTCACCCAAGCATTCGGCGTGGGAGTCACCGTGGCGCAGTTACCCGTCACCGGTGGCGTGCGCTGGGTTGCGCACACTGCCGAGCGTTCAACACCGAGCTGGTAGCGCTGTCGTGGAACTGACCACTTTCCTCATCTTGGTCGCCGCAGGCCTCGCCGCTGGAATCATCAATGCGGTTGTTGGGTCGGGCACGTTGATCGTGTATCCGGTGCTCATTGCCCTCGGCGTTCCGCCCGTACTCGCCAATGGAACCAACACCACGGGGTTGTGCCTGGGCTCGATGGCATCAGCCGTCGGTTACCGCCGTGAACTCAAGGGTCGCATGCGCCGTCTGGCAGCTCCCCTCGTCGGCACCGTCGTGGCAGCGGCATTCGGCGCCTGGCTCGTGATCGCACTTCCCGAGCATGTGTTTGCCTCGGTGGTTCCGTGGCTGATCTTGATGGCGGCCGTGATGGTGGCCATTCAGCCGCGCGTCGTGCGCTGGCTCAAGTCGCGGCGAGGTGACAAGCCGCACTCACTGGTGACGTTGACGGCAGGAACCAGCACGGTGGGCATCTACGGCGGCTACTTCGGCGCCGCCCAGGGCGTGTTCTATATGGCGGTTCTGGGGGTGCTCTACGACAGCAATATTCAACGGTCGAATGGTGCCAAAAACCTGCTCGCATCAGCGGCCAACCTCACCGCTGCCGTGGTGTTCGCTCTGTCGGGTCGCGTGCTGTGGCTCGCAGCGCTGGCGGTGGCTATTGGTGCCATCGCAGGCGGCTTCACAGGGGCTCACATCGGCCGTCGACTTCCAGACAAGGCGATGCGTATCGCACTGGTGACAATCGCCGTCATTTCGGCAGTCGTACTGTTGGTCAAGCGGTGATCACACGCATCACCAGCGCGACTGAACCACTGGTGAGCGACTACGTCGGTCTCACCGACGTTGCCCTTCGACGAGTCTCAGAGCCGCAGGGCGGACTTTTCGTTGCAGAGGGCGACACGGTGATTCGACGTGCGCTGGCTGCTGGGTACCAACCGCGATCATTGCTGATGTCAGAGCGCTGGCTCGAATCCCTTGGTGACGTCATCGCCCAGTTCGCTGACATCGAGGTCTTCGTGGCCACTCCCGAAGTTCTTGAGCAGATCACCGGCTTCAACGTGCACCGTGGCGCTCTCGCATCGATGCACCGACCGACGCTTCCGACTCTGAGCGCCCTGCTCGCGACCGCCCGCACCGTTGTTGTGCTGGAGGACATCGTCGACCACACCAATGTCGGCGCCGTATTCCGAAGTGCCGCCGCGCTCAGCGTTGATGCCATTGTCATAAGCCCTCGTTGCGCCGATCCGCTCTATCGCCGCAGCGTCAAAGTTTCGATGGGAACCGTGTTCGCTGTTCCGTGGACGCGCGCCACCGAGTGGCCGTTGGCACTGGCTGAGATTCGGTCATACGGTCTGACGGTGATGGCCTTGACGCCCACTGGGGCGACGAGCATTCGCGATCTCGATCCCGTGCCGTCAAAGTGGGCGTTACTTCTCGGAACCGAAGGCACCGGGCTGACCGACGCGGCACTCGACGCCTGCGACCTTCGGGTGCGGATTCCCATGGCCGGCAGCGTCGATTCACTCAATGTCGCAGCAGCCGCGGCAGTGGCCTGCTACGCCCTCCAGCAGTAATTTCCGACTCCCCATTCCGACTCCCATTCCGACTCCCATTCCGACTCCCATTCCGGCTCCCGCGCCACCACAACCCTTCCGGCGAGTTCATCGGGTGTGCGGCAAATGAGGGTCGAATTAGCCGCGTAGGTGATGGACTCGCGGAGAGGGTTGCTGACAGGGTGGGGGTCGAACTGAGGGAACGTTGAGGGAGGTGTCATGGCGCAGATCGTGCTGATTCGTCACGGTGAGACACAGTGGAGCCGGTCTGGGCAGCACACCGGCCGTACCGATATCCCGCTGACCGCTGCGGGCGAGGAGCGTGCTGACCGACTTCGCAGCGCACTGGCGCGCCATGACTTCGGATTGGAACTGTGCAGCCCACTTCTGCGGGCCCGTGACACGGCCGAGCGGGCCGGCCTCACCCCCGAGATTGACGCCGATCTTCTGGAGTGGGACTACGGCGCATGGGAAGGCCGCACGACCACGTCAATTCGGGCCGACCTTGGTGACCCGAACTGGGTTATCTGGGATCACCTCGTTCCGCCAGGTGCGACGCCGGGGGAGCAGCCCGAGGACGTCGCGGTGCGAGTGCGCCGCGTGCTTGAACGCTGCGTGCCGGTGCTCGATGCCGGTCATGATTGTGCGCTCGTGGCGCACGGCCATGTGCTACGCATCCTCACCGCCACCTGGCTGGGGCTCCCGGCTATCGATGGCAGGCTGTGGGCGCTGGAAGCGGGTTTCATCAGCGCACTTGGCTTCGAACGCGATCAGCGCGTGATCGATCGCTGGAATGCAGCACCCGCGGAGACCGGTCGCTAGGTAACGGTGTCGCCGATCAAGCGTTTCATCGGCTTCACCAATGCCAGCAACACAAAGCCCATCACGATCGCCAGACCCGCAAACACCGCGAACTGAATCGTGAGGGGGGCGCCTTGCAGGAACTTGAGAATCTGCCCGGCAACCGAATCGCCCACGGCCGTCGCCAAGAACCACAGCGCGAGCATCTGACCCAGATACCCCTTGGGAGCCAGAACCGTCGTTGCTGACAAGCCCGTGGGCGAGAGCAGCAGTTCTGCCCAGGTCTGCACGAGGTACACGGCGACCAGCCACCACATCGACGAAAGCTGTCCGTTGTCGGCGTTGATGGCCGGCGGAATCATGATGAGGAACGACAGCGCGATACCGAAGAGGGCGATTGTAAATTTCATGGGAAGCGACGGCGCGCGGTCGGCGAGTTTGACCCACATCCACGCAAAGATCGGCGCGAACATGATGATGAAGATCGGGTTGATTGACTGGAACCACGCAGTCGGCACCGTGAAGTCGCCGATAGTGCGATCGACGTCCTGCTCGGCGAACACGCTCAGGGTGCTGCCTGCTTGGTCGTAGATTCCCCAGAAGATCGCGGCCGCGATGAACAGCAGGATGAAGACCTTGACGTTCGAGCGTTCCTTGGTGGTGATCGGGGCGCGCAACAGTCGGGTGAAGTACAGCACTGGCAACACAAGAATCAGCACCGTGATGATGGTGGTGATGTGGCCCGGGGTGAAGCCGAGGAAGGCTACGTCGATGGCCACCGCGGCGACGATGATCGCGATGACGCCGACCACTGTGAACAGGGCGCGAGACTTCTCGTGTGATGTCGCGGGTGATGTTGGTTTCAGACCCGAGGAGCCGAGGTTCTTCTGCCCTATCAGGTACTGAATCAGGCCCAGCACCATGCCGAAGCCGGCGCAGGCAAATGCGATGTGCCAACCGAAATTGATCTCGAGCGCACCGCAAATGATGGGCGCAAGGAAAGCACCGATGTTGATGCCCATGTAGAACAGAGAGAAGCCAGCGTCGCGTCGTTCGTCGTTCTTGCGATACAGCCCGCCAACGATGGCGGAGATATTGGGCTTGAGTAGTCCCGTACCGGCCGCGATGAGCAGCAGGCCGAGCCAGAAGGTGGCTTCCATGCGCAGCGCCATGGAGAAGTGCCCGCAGGCAATGATGATGCCGCCGACAAGCACCGACCTGCGTGCACCCCAGAGTTTGTCGGCGATCCAGCCACCTGCCAGTGGAAGAACGTAGACGAGTGAGTTGTAGGTGCCGTAGATCGCTGCGGCATCACCTGTCGAATACCCCAAGCCCGGGCCAGGTGGTGTTCCTGCCGTCACGGGAGTCGTCAGGTACAGCACCAGCAGAGCGCGCATGCCGTAGAACGAGAAGCGTTCCCACATCTCGGTCATGAACAGGGTCGACAGACCCTGCGGTTGGCCGAAGAAGGTCCGCTCGGGAGCGGGAGGGGTCAGGGTGCTCATCCGCGAACAAGCCACGCAATCGCAACCGCCACGAAGGTCACCAAGACCGCGGGAATGATCAACCCCGTTGCCAGGGAGAGCACAAGCCAGACGGCGGCACCGGCGACACCGCCGGCGACGAGGGCGCCGATGACCCGGCCCGCCGATACACCGTCACTACTGGTGGGGGCAGGGGTAGCTGGCTTGCTAGCCGGCACAGGGACGGCTGCGGGGGGAGATCCCTGCGCTCCCAAGCTCGCCTCTACTTGTCGCAGCAACGCGTCGTAATCGTCATCGGCCATGGCGATATCCAACCACTCAACGCCCCGAAGGGCGTGGCTGAACTTGCATTTGGCTCAATCGTCCCGCACCGTAGAGGGGTGTCCAGCCGTCGGAGCCTTCCTCAACGCATCGCGTGGATCGCTGTTCCGGTGGTGGTTATCGCGGCGTGCGGCTCTGCGGTCGTCGGGGGACAGTTCTCATCTGGCGGATCGGCAAGCCCTTCACACAGCGCTTCGCACTCAGCCGCGGCCGAAGGAACGGTCAAGGCTGTGACCAATTCCGACGAACCGCAGGCAGATGGCAGCAGGGTGGTGACCCTCGGAATCCCGGGTGGCAGTTACACCCCCTCGGCCCCCTCAGGCGGCACTGACGACTACCACTGCTTCCTAGTTGACCCCGCAATCGCCACCGACACCTTCCTCACCGGAGTGACGTTCGTGCCGGGCAACGCCAAAATCGTTCATCACGCAATCCTCTTTCGTGTGCCGGCCGAAAGCGTCGCCGCAGCTCAGGCTAAAGACGCCGAGACTCCAGAGGACGGGTGGACCTGCTTTGGTGACACCGGTATTCCCAAAACCTCAGGTGACCCACTCGAGTCTTTGAACAACGCACCGTGGCTGTCAGCGTGGGCCCCCGGCGGAAAAGAGTCGAGATTCGCAGGCGGAACTGGTGTCCCAATGTCCGCTGGAACGCAGATCGTGATGCAGATGCACTACAACCTGCTCGGTGGCAGCGGCGCTGACAGCAGTGGGGCACGTTTGCGTCTGGCCAAGCCAGGCTCGGCGCTCAAGCCGCTTGAGACCATGCTCTTGCCAGCGCCAGTCGAACTTCCCTGTGCCAGCGGGCAGTCAGGTGCACTGTGCAGTCGTGAGAATGCCATTTTTGATGTTTCGACTCGCTTCGGCAAGGGCGCTTTCCGTACGGTCGGCGGACTACAGATGCTGTGTAACGGTGACCCACTGCACCCCAAGAGTGGGCCGACGCAGACCTGCGATCGCATCATTGAAGAGCCCATCACCGTCGTTGCGGCAGCGGGGCACATGCACTTGCTGGGAAAGTCGATCCGGATTGAAAAGGTTACTCTCGACGGAACAGTGACGACCCTGATCGACAAGCCCGTATGGAACTTTGACGACCAAGGAGCGACGGTGCTCCCCGCGCCCATGAACTTCGCGCGCGGTGAACGACTTCGTGTGACGTGCACGCACGATGCCACTTTGCGCGACAAGATTCCGTCACTCAAAAACCTGCCCGATCGCTACGTCGTATGGGGTGAAGGCACCAGTGATGAGATGTGTCTGGGCATTGTGACGACCGTGGGCGCCGCTTAACCGCTTAACCGCTTAACCGCTTAACCGCTTAATCAGCGAACCCTGGCAGCCAGCGGCGTAGTTCGGGAGCCACCGGCACCGTCGCATTGAGTCGGCAGAGAACACCCACGCATCCGAGCCACACGCGGTGCGTCAATAACTGTTCGGCCGGAATCGTCAACTTCATTGCGACCGCGTAGTCGGGGTTGCGAGGATCATCAGGCCCGCCCGTGAACTTCGCCCGCAACCACTGTGGTGAATAGGTGAATGTTTCGCTACGAGCGGGATCGCTGAAGGGCGACAGAAATGCGGCCAGCCGAGCAGCGTCAAGATCGACACCGGGCCGAACGAATCCCTCGAGACGTAACCCCGCCGCCACCTCGTCAGGATCCGTCGCCAGCATCACGCGAATCAGTCGGCCAAATGATTCGGGCATCCCGTCAGGCATGGGCAGCACGGCTCCGAAGTCGAGTACCCCGAGCCGACCGTCATCGAGCACTCGGAAATTGCCGGGGTGTGGATCGGCGTGCAGCAGCCCCGATCGTTCGGGTGCACTCAACAGGAATCGTTGGTACTTCAACCCCATTGCATCGCGTAAGTCGGCATCATCATCGGCGATCTGAACGAGAGGACGACCTTCACACCACGTGGTGACCAACACGCGTGGGGTGGCCAACACCGCGTTGGGAATGACAATGTCGGCGTCCTGCGCGAATGCATTCGCCGCTTGTGCCTGATGCCGCCCCTCTCGCTCGTAGTCGAGCTCATCGGCTAAGCGAGTTCGCAGTTCGGCCACCACCGGCGGCACCGTGAGGCCACGTGCGACGACACTGCCTGCCCGCAGTGCCCACTCCAGCCACCGCACATCGGTGGCGATGGCATCACGTACGCCGGGGTACTGAATCTTTACCGCCACGGTCTGGCCGTCGCAGATCGCGCGGTGCACCTGCCCCAACGAGGCAGCCGCGAAGGCCTCAGGCTCGAAGTCGATCAGCCTGCGTCGCCAGTCAACCCCGAGATCCTCGCGCAGCACCGGTTCGATGTCGACGAACGGTAGCGGCGGATTGCTTTCTTGCAGGGAGGTCAACGCCTCGGTCCATGTCCGATCAGGATCTTCCGGGAACAGGCTGTCGACGGTTGAGAGCAGTTGGCCGGCTTTGAGTGCCCCTCCCTTAAGCGAACCGAGTTGTTCACGCAACGCGTCAGCATTCGCTGTTCGCAATTGGGCTCGCACCAGCTCTCGGTCGGCGCCGAGCAACTGACGCCCACTCGCCCATACGCTTCGGCTGAGCGCACCAACGGGAATCGCGAGAAGTGCCGCACTGCGTTGAACCTGCGCAATAACGGACACCCCTGCAGAATGCCCTATCCCGACCCCGGGCGACTACCGTGGGGCCATGGTCGACTTCGGTTCCAAGGACATCGCGCGCATGTATACCGAGCAACGCGCCGAAGCGATTCGCGAGCTCGGGCGTTACAACCTCGCCGTGTTCGGCAAGACAGGCACTGGCAAGAGCACGCTCATCAACGCGATCTTCGGCATGCGAATCGCTGCAACGGGTAATGGCAAACCGGTCACCACCGGGCTTGTGTATTACGAACACCCCGACGGCATTCTCGGCGTCTACGACTCACAAGGCTTCGAAACCGGTGAGGCTGGAAACGTCGTTCTTGAACGCCTCGAGCAGATCGTCACCGAGAGTCGGTCGAAGCCGATCAATGAGCAGATTCACGCAGCGTGGTACACCCTGCGCTGGAGTGATCGTCGATTCGAGTCGGCGCAGGACCAGTTTGTCCGTCGTTTGTCCGACCTGGGTCTTCCGGTAATCTTCGTGCTCACCCAAGTTCCGGTGAATGCCAAGGGCGAGTACCACGCCGATGCCCTTGAATTGGCCCGCTACATCGAGGCGCAGAGCCTCCCGCTGTCGCCTACTAACGTCGTGTACCTCACCAACGCGCTTGTCGATGATTTCCATGGAACACCTGTGCACGGGCTTGAGCAATTGCTCGACGCCACGTTCGAGACCGCTCCTGCTGCCGTGCAGAACGCACTGACTGCCGCGCAGTACATAGACTTGGAGCGTAAAAAACGCCGCGCAGCCGCAGTCGTCAAAACCGCAGCGGGTACCGCGTTGGCTACCGGCGCGACTCCGATCCCCTTCTCTGACGCGGCCATCCTGGTTCCCCTCCAAATCGCCATGATCGCGCGCATTTCCTCGCTCTACGGCATTGCCACTCCCGCTAGCCAGACGGCCAGTTTGGTCGGGTCGCTCATGCTCGCGTCGGGAGCCACGACCGCAGGTCGGTGGATTGTGTCGAGCCTGTTGAGATTCGTGCCCGGTGGGCAGATTCCAGCGATGGCGATTTCAGGAACAGTGGCAGCGACGCTGACAACGGCCATGGGGTACGCGTGGATGAGCGTGTGCGAGCGCATTCTGGCCGAAGGATCATTCGACGAGATTAATCTCAAAGAACTCTTCCTGCAGGAGTTCCAGCGACGCATGAAGTTTGGCAAAGCAACTGACGGCTAGGGTGGAAACCACACACAACAAAACCTCTAGGGAGATGCCATGCCCGCTGAAACTCGATCACTTGACGGAACGGTCGTGGCCCTGACCGGCGCCTCTGCCGGTATTGGCGCGGCCGCCACCCGGCTACTCGTCGAGGACGGTGCGCGAGTTGCCATCGGTGGCCGCCGTTCCGAGCGGCTGGAGGCCCTCGTCAGCGAACTGGGGGCTGACAACGTCGTTGCCCTGCCCATGGACGTGCGCTCGCCGGAGGCTAACGCAGCCCTCGTTGCGGCCGCTGTCGACACGTGGGGTCGGATTGATTCAGTGGTACCCAATGCCGGTATCGGTCTGTATGGCTCGATCCTTGACTGGAGCGACGACGAGGTCGCCGAGATGATGGATACCAACTTCGCCGGCACCGTGTGGTCGGTGCGTGCGGCCGTGCCCGAGATGCTGCGTACCACCGGTGGCGGCGACATCGTCATCGTCTCGAGTGTTGCTGGCCTGCGTGGTGGGGGAGACGAGTCCGTGTATGCAGGCACGAAGTTCGCTCAGGTCGGGCTCGCTGGTGCTCTTGATCGTGAATTGCGCGAGAAGGGCATTCGGGTGACGGCGATCTGCCCAGCCGGAGTCGAGACCGAATTCGCGATCGGCACCGGTCGCACGGCAGGTGACCCCTCACTGGCGGGTTTCCTGCGACCTGAAGATGTGGCTCACGCCATCGTCACCGTGTTGCAGCAGCCACGGCGGGTGCGCACCACCCTGTGGGCAATGTGGTCGATGAGCCAGCAGTCCTAGGAGGTCCTAGGAGGTCCTAGGAGGTCCTAGGAGGTCTGTGACTTCTTAGCCTTGGCCTTGGGCTTCGCTTTCTTACCGGACTTCCCGGCAGGCTTCCCGGCAGGCTTCGCCGCAGGCTTCTTGTTCGGCTTGGATGCCTTGGTCTCGGACCTGTCGACCACCGGTGCGCCCACCGCAACGATCTCGTCGAGTGCTTCCTGCAGACACACCATCAACACATCGGGGTCGCGCACCGCGCCAGTGTCGATGTTGACGCCGAGGTACACCATGCCGTTGTACGACATCAGGGCCACATTGAGCGCGGCGCCTCCCTTGGGGGCGAACGGAACGAAGGCGAGCACCTCGGTACCTGCCATGTACACCGGAATGGGCGGTCCGGGCACGTTCGTCGCCGCCACGTCGGTGCCCTTCATGAGTCCACCGGCCACCTTGGTCATCAGACCCCGGGGTAACTGAACCAACCGGCGCATCACAAAATCACTGATGGGAAGCGCAGGTTCGCTGCGCGCATGCCGCAGCAGAGGTGACAGCACCTTCATGCGCTCACGCGGGTCATCAATGTCGATGGGAATCAGGAAACGGGCCGGCACCCAGCTGTTGCCCTCAGAATCGCCGTCGGTGCGCATATTGACCGGCATGTTCACTCGAATGTCGGGCACCGGCGCGCCGTGAAGTGCGTGGTAGCGCTGAAGCCCGCCACTGACAACGGCAAGGAACGCGTCGTTCAACGTTCCGCCGACAGCCTTTCCGGCCGCCTTGAGATCGGCCAGTGGAACGGACAGGACGTCGAGTTCGAGTGAGAGGGTGCGCCCCTTCATCACCGGACTCATGGGTTCGTTCGCTGGTGCCAGCACGCGCGCTGCCGACGATGCGAACATGGCTCCCTCGGTCAACGATCCGGAGGGATCACGCACCACGCGTGCCAGCAGATCAAAGGCACCTTCTGAGTAATGCCGCAGGCTGTTGACCTGATGGACTGCCGAGTACTGAACCCCGTCGGCGAGCCGACCGGCAGTTCCGCGCGACTGCGCCTCGGGCACGTCGGGGTCGGGACCTTCGGGAAGCTTCGTTTCACGAGTGAGGTCGAAAAGTGACGCTGCCATGGCCATACCTCCAACGCCGTCGGTGATGGAGTGGTGGATCTTGAACACCACCGCGGCGCGACCATCGGCAAGACCTGTGATCAACGCCATTTCCCAGAGGGGGCGGCTGCGGTCGAAATCTTGTTCGGCCATCTGCTCAGCGATGCGCAGCACAGGTCGCAGGGTGCCGTCTTCGACCGGTACGACGTAGCGACGCAGGTGGTAGTTCAGATCGAAGTTGGGGTCGGTTTCCCAGCGAGGTGGCAGCACGCTGTTAGGGGTTCCGGCTACCACCTGACGCAGTTTGGGCACGAGTCGAGTCATCCGCTCGACTCGAGCGACACCTGATTCAAGGTCGGGCTCGCCATCGAGCACGAGCAAGACCACGATCGTCGACCGTAGAACCGGATCCTGCTCCACCCCGTACATGACGGCGTCAAAGGCAGCCAATCTCGTCTGATTCATCAGACCTCCCCTTACTACTTACCCGCCTGCCGCCTTCGGCCGCGCCTAAGCGATACCTTACGGGGGTGACCGGCCTTCAGTCTGCTCCTCAGATACAGTCCCCGCGTACCAGTTGGGCGCCGATGGCCGCCATCGGCCTCGGCGTAGCCGTGTTCATTATGGACGTGACGATCGTCAACGTTTCGCTTCCATCGATCATTGACGACCTCCACATCACGTCGATTGACGCTGAGTGGGTCAACGCCGTCTACTCCCTGGTCTTTGCGGCCCTGCTGATCATTTTCGGGCGCTGGGGCGACCGCATCGGCCGACGTAAAGTCTTCATGGGCGGTGCGGTGGTGTTCGCAATCGCGAGTATTTTCGCCGCCCGAACCGACTCGGGTCAGGCTCTGATCGCGGCGCGTGCCCTGCAGGGGGTTGGCGGCGCGATGATGTCACCCACTTCTCTTTCGCTGCTCAACGCCACCTACCAGGGCAAGTCACGCACCATCGCCTTCGCCATTTACGGATCGATCATCGGCGGTATGGCGGCCATCGGGCCGCTACTGGGAGGCTGGCTCACCGAGCAGTACAGCTGGCGTTGGGCGTTCTACATCAACGTGCCCATCTGCATCGCCATCGTGGTGCTCTCGCTGCTCTATGTGACCGATAGTCGCGACGAGCACATGGGCAAACATCGCGACATTCTTGGCTCGTTCCTGTCGGCGTTTGGTATCGCGCTGCTGGTCTTCGGCCTGATCGAGGGACGCAACTACGGCTGGTGGACCTCAACCGGCGACCGCTATCTGCTTGGCCACGAGTTCCCCGAGGGGTCGCTCTCACCGGTTCCGATCGCCCTCATCTCCTCGGCCATCCTGCTGACCCTGCTGTTCTTCGTCGAAACCCGCCGGGTGAAGGCGGGCAAGACTGTGTTGCTTGACTTCCGACTTTTCGCCATCCCCACCTTCGGGTACGGCTCGCTGGCCGCCATGATCGTGAGTCTGGGGGAGTTCGGCATCCTGTTCTGCGTGCCACTGTTCCTGCAGTCGGTACAGGGCTTCTCGGCACTTGGTGCCGGAGCGGTGCTTGCATCGTTGGCACTCGGCGCCTTCGTGGCGGGGCCGACTGCCGCCAAGTTGGCCGAGGCACGTCACCCGCGTTTCGTCGCTCAGTTGGGCCTCGTACTTGAGATCATCGGAATCATTGCACTGGGAGTGTTGATCAGTCCCACGGTCAGTGGCTGGTGGGTGTGTTTGTGCTTGGTGGTTTACGGCGTCGGAGTTGGTTACGCCGCCGCTCAGCTCACGGGCTTGATTTTGGCCGACGTTCCCATCGCTAAAAGCGGTATTGCCAGTGGTACGCAAAGCACCGCGCGACAGATTGGCGCCGCTCTCGGAACGGCCATTTTGGCGACCGTACTCTTTGTCAGCCTTGGCAACGGCACCGAAACTCGGGTGGCTCAGATTGAGGGTGTGTCCGCCGAACAGGCCGCGCAGATTTCGACAGTGGTCGAGAGCAGCGCTGGTACGGCCATTCCCGCAATTGCTGCCAAGCCAGGGGGTCAGCCGATCGCAGACGCTGCAGGTGACGCTTTCGCAGTATCGGTGCGATACACGGCGTTTACGGCCGCCGGATTCATCTTGATCGGTTTGCTCGCCACACTCCGACTGCCTCCGGGCCGTTCGCGCGAAGAGGATGACGAGTGGGAGAAGGGACATGGCCATGCAGGACTCGACGGTCTGGAGACGGTATGACCGAGGACACTGAAGTTCGAGGCAGCGGCTGGCTGTCAGCCGACCAGCTCGAAGGGGCCCGAGAAGCGCTGCCGATCGTGTACGTCGACGTCGTACCTGTGCGGGTCGATCACACGGGCACCATCACTCACGTGGGACTCCTGCTGCGGGCGCGTCCTGACGGTTCCATCAGTCGAGCGGTGGTCAGCGGCCGAGTTCTCTATCGCGAACGACTGCGTGACGCGCTCCTGAGGCACATTGAAAAGGACCTCGGACCGATAGCGATTCCTCGGCTGCCCACGTCTCCCGTCCCGTTTACAGTGGCCGAGTACTTCCCCGACCCGACTGTCACGGGCTTCCACGACCCTCGCCAGCACGCAGTGAGTTTGGCCTATGTCGTTCCCATCGATGGAGAAGCCAGTGCCAACGGAAGCGCGCTCGATCTTGCGTGGGTGACACCCGAGGAAGCGACAGGACCTGATGTGGTGTTCGAAATGACGGGCGGTCAAGACCGTCTCGTTCGCCTCGCCCTCGCCGCCTCGGGACGACTGCCCTAGTACTCAGCCCTTCTTAGCGAGGAACTGCAAACTGTCGCGCTTGTAGCGATTGAGGAATCGATCGCAGCCCTCTTGAATATTCGAATCCACTTTGTGACACATCGGTGCGCCGTCGGCGTCGTGGGTGAAGTAGAAACCGGCAACCCACCAGTTGTTCATGTCGAGCACCATCGCTCGTTGGACGCCCGCCGCCACGAGAGTGTCGGCCATGGCTTCGGCCGAGAGGCCAGGGGACCCGATGTACACGATGCTGCCGTCTTTGCGCTGGCCGATTGCTGACCGCCAGGCCAGATTCTCACCGTCCGTCGTGGCACCCCAGGCGAATCCGTCACCAGACTTCACCTTCGACTTACCTCCATCGATGATGAGCGCGAGATTCTGGCGCACAACCTGATAGTCGCCTTTGGCTTTCACGTCACGGCCCCACTTGCCAATGCTGATGGCGCCGTCTTTAGCGATCGCGAAGGTGGCTTGGCCGTCGACAAGCGGTTCGATGGTCTGGCCTTTGTAGATAAATCCGCCCTGCGAGTCCTTGAGCCGGAAGGCACCGTTGATGTTGGCGACCAACGACTCCCAATACTTCTTCGGCAGGGCACCGTCAAACGGATTCACCGTGCCTGGTTCTTGGTATCCGGGAACGTAGATGGTGGAGGCAAGCTTGGTGTCAATCCACATCAGGGAAGCCAGGACGCTGGTGTGGGTGGCGTCGGGGCGTACCCGCGTTGCGTAGACCGGAGCGATCCCGTCGACCTTCCACGACACCGGCTGCCAGACGCCTTCATTCTTAAGCGCGGGCCCGTCTGCGGCGCTCGTGAGGGTGGCCGGCGGGGTGAGGTGCTCGCGAGTCACCGTGGTGGCACTGGCGGAGGGGGAGGGCGCTGATCCGGAGGCACTCGGCCCCGGCGACGGGTCACCTGCAGCAAAATCGGCAGATTCGGTCGGAGCGCCGCCCTCAGGTGTGACATTGATGTACGCGTAGTAGAAGTCCTCTGCCACCGCCACCGCTGGGCCGAGCCCGTGATCACGTCCCCACGTGGCCAGAAGAACCTCCTTGGGCTCTCCCTGCGAGTCACGGACGTACGGAATGAAGGTGACGGTGAAGAAGGCCACGGCCAGCACCGCCAGTGCTAGCACGCCAACGAGCGTGCGCCGCAACCAGAATCTCGGTGGTTTGCCGGGTGGCGCCGGCAGTGGGGGACCGGATGGGTCTGGCAACACTTCCGGCGCGGAGGATCCCGGCTCGGTGTCGGTTGCCATCACTTTCTCCATCCTCAGGGGTGAAATGTCTGGATCAAGAGTAACCCGGGAGTGCCGAATGTTCGCCAAGGCGACACCGTCACCGATACTGGGGAAATGCGCAGACTTACTGTCGGCCTGACGACCGCTGCACTGGTGTGCCTCGCGGCCATGACGCCTGCGACGGCAGTGCCGTTGCGTCCCGAAGCCGTTCAGCCCACCTCTGCCACCGTCAGTCGGGTGATCTGGGCCGCTGGGGTGCAGCAATTCCTGCAGTGCCGGGGGTCGAAGTCTGGCGCAACGGTGGTTCTCATCGCTGGCCTTGATTCCAGCAGTTCCAATCCGAAGTCAGGTTGGCTCGATGTCACTCCGCGTATCGCCGGGGCTACACGTGTTTGCCGCTACGACCGGCCCGGCCTCGGGCGTAGCCCGCGTCGTGGATCGCAGGTTACTCTCACCCCGCTTCAGCACGCGCACGAACTCGACGCACTCTTGCGCGCAGCAGGCGAAACCGGGCCGTACCTGCTCGTCGGGCATTCATACGGAGGGTTGGTGGCGCGCGCGTTCGCGATGCGGTACATGGTGCGCACGGCGGGCGTGCTCTTGGTCGATTCGGCATGGGCGGGACAAGGCCAATCCGATGGCTATCGATGGCCTGAGCCTGATAAGGGTGCCAACCGGGCGATCATCGACATGCAGCGCACCAGTGAACTGCTCGGCGGACGTCCCCACCTCAATGGTCGCCCGCTCATCGTCATCACTGCTGGAATCGACAACACTGCCAATTGGATGAGCCACCAAGTATCGATGTCGCACCTCAGTTCTAATTCAGTGCACCTCATTGCGCCAGGATCTGCGCACGAAGTGCAGCACTATCGGCCCGCACTTATTGAGCGTGCGATTCGCGACCTACTGAGCGCCATCCGTTCGCCAGTCGGCAGTTCGCGGCACAGACTCCGGTCGTGTGCGTCGAACTCCGCACACTGGTCGGCCGTCCGCGGCACCTGCGCCTAAACAGCGCCGCCCGCGGGCGAACGCCAATGACAATGGCGTCAGGACTATCCTGCCGAATATGTCACTCGACGCGCCCTTGGTAGCCGCCGCCACCTTACGTCGCGAATCGCTCGCCGATTTCGATTCAATGGCTGACGACGCCATCTACCAGTTGCAGCTTGCGCACGTGCTTCTCGACGGTGGGTACGACGGTGTATCAACGATGGGGGAAGCCCTCGAAGGCGGCGATCACGGTCTTGGAACCCTCGATCGCCTGGATGGCGAACTTGTCATCGTTGACGGTGTCCCTTGGCAAATCGACTTCCGAGGCGTGGCACACATCGTTGCACCCGAAGCACCCATACCGTTTGCCATCGTCAGCACGTTGCACAATCCCAGCACCAGCAGGGTGCGTGACTGCAGTCTGGAGAATTTGGCTTCGCAGATTGAGGCACTCGTCGATGACGCCGGTGCCGTCGTTGCCGTGCGGGTCGAAGGGACCTTCCAGCGAGTACTACTGCGCAGTGTTCGGCCGCAGGAGCGCCCGTACCGCCCCTACTCCGAGGTGGTACTCACTGATGAGGTGCGCTGGGAACTTGCGCCGTTTGAGGGTGTCTTCATCGGGTTTCGATTCCCCGACATCTCCGGCGGAGACATCATTCCTGGGCTTCACCTGCATGGCTTATCTAGTGACCAGAGCACCGGCGGTCACAACTATGAACTTCACGTCACCGATGCCGTGGTCTCCGTCGGCGTCTCTCACGAGATCATCGTCGCGCTGCCGGACCGAGGAATGGTCGATCTACTCGAGACTCCACATTCGCTGCGAATGGTGCAGAGAGTTCTCCTCCGGCGTGGGCCGCGCTCTGCAGAGGAGGTGGCCGGATCGCTATCCATCAGCCCGGAGGAGGCCGTCCGCAGACTCGAATGGCTCGCCGACCGCGGATTTGTGGAGGAACTGGCGGGCGGAGTCGCTGGCCTCGGGGGAACCACTCGCTGGCGTATGCGTCTGGCGCCAAAGAACGCTCGTACCGGCCGCCGTCCGTCTGACCTTCTGACCGACCTGTGACCGGTCGGTACGGCATGCCGACCCGTTCATCGACCATGCCCTAGAGTGAGGCATCCGAACCGCTAGTGGAGGTATGTAGGTGTCATTTGAACTGCCGACGCCAGGCTCATCTCCACAGCGCGCGCAAGCACTGGTGTTTCTCATTGAGCAAGAAGCTGCTCGTACCCGTGACGTGCGTGACGCCACCGTACTTACCGCGCTACCAGGTGACGTCCCGGTCGACCTCACGTCGTTGCTCGACAGCACGGCCCTTGACCTGCCCACCCCTACCGGCGATGCCCTCCATGACATCAGTTCCTACGGACTGGCGCGTCGACCCACCGACGAGGTCAACGGCAAAGCACTTGAACGCACGGCGCAGGTCTGGGGACCACTCGTTCCTGCGAGCGCCCACTTACGTGCCCAAGCCCTGCTGATGCTCCTTACTCGCCATCGCATCGTTGCGAGTGCTAGTCCCCGATTCCGCGAAGCGCTCGGGGCTGATAATCCCGACGTTCAGACCGCATTTGAGGGTCTGGGTGAGGGAACGCTTGACAGCCACTACGCTGAACCGTCAGGCCTTCAGAAGTTCTTTTCCAAGTTCCGTCGCTGAGCAAAGGACCCCCCATGACCACCGTGATCTCCGTGCACTCATTCCGCGGCGGAACAGGCAAGAGCAACACCACTGCCAACGTTGGAGCCCAACTTGCCGCCGGCGGTGCCCGCGTAGCGATTGTCGACACCGACATCCAGAGCCCGGGTGTTCACGTGCTGTTCGGGTTCGAGGACGCCGTCGATCCCACACTCAATGACTATCTCTGGGGCAAGGCTTCCATTGCGTCGGCGGCTCACGACGTCACCGACCGGGTCGCGCGCCTCACCACCGTTGCCGAGGGCGGACAGTTGTTCCTAGTGCCTTCGAGCATCAAGGCCAGCGACATCGCTCGCGTGCTGCGCGAGGGCTACGACGTCGGCACGCTCAACGACGGATTCCGCGATCTCGCCAAGGACCTGTCGCTTGACTACCTGCTGATCGATACCCACCCGGGCTTGAACGAAGAGACTCTGCTGTCAATCACCATCAGCGACATCTTGCTGCTCATCCTGCGCCCCGATAAGCAGGACTTCCAAGGCACCGCGGTCACCGTCGATGTAGCCCGACGCCTTGATGTTCCCAACCTGTTGCTGGTACTCAACAAGGTGCCCTCCGGCGTCGACCTTGACGATCTTCGCTCGCAGATGGACGCTGCCTACGGAGCTGAGACGGCAGCCATGCTGCCGCTTTCCGAGGAGGTCGTACAAAACGCGTCAGGCGACCTGTTTTCGCTGTCCGACCCCGACCACCCGTGGTCGGCCGAGATTCGCAAGATCGTCGAGCGCATCCACAACTAATCGTCTAGTCGATCTAGTCCATCTAGTCGACAAGTCGATCAAGTAATGCCGCCGATCCGGCCAGTGAGCGTCTCCTGGCGCTGATCGAAAGCACACCGTCACCGCTGCGACGCAATGCGGATTGCGATAGCAGCGACTCGATAGCGTCGGTGACCGCGGCCGGCTCGACGTCAGGCAACATCTCCATGATTGCATCGTCGGTGGCATTGGCCGACCTCAGCACCGCGGTCACAACGCGCCGTTCGACAGGGTCGGCATCCAGAAGGCCCATAACTCCTGCCGACCACGCCTCGACGCTGAGTGTGCGCACGAGCGTGTCGTGCACCGCTCTGACTGTGTTGCTGTGGCGTGTTCCCGGCCTGTCGATGTCACCGCAAAAGTTGCCCGGTCCGATTTCTGCCACGCGGCGTTCGATTCCGTCTGCGTCGGTTGCAAGTACTGCCACCCGACCGGTGATGATGTACATGATCTGATCGGCCGGCGAACCGCTGCGGAACAGGGTTTCACCTGCAGGGAACTGTTCCGTGGCAATCCTCGACCGCATCGAGTCTCGCTGCGCGTCCGGTATCGACTCGAGAATGCGCGTGTCAGCCGACATCGCAGATTGCCGATCCCAGATTCCTGAGTACTTCGGATTGCCCATCAGTTCGGAATGAGGCGCGCACAGAATTTCGTCGGGGAACAATGCGATGACGTGCCCGGCTCTACTTGCAAGATCTGGACTACGAGTGGCGACAATGACCAGCCGTTGTTCCTGTCCAGCGATCGACGCCAGCAGAGGCAGCGCGACATCAACATCTGCAAGTAGCGCCAACGTCTCAACCATTACGATGTCAGCGTTGCTGGTCATCGCCATCGCAAGCAGCAATCGTTGACGCTCGTGCACGCTGAGCGTTTCGGCATGCGTGCCCAGCCTGGCGTCGACACCTCCATTCGGCAAGTCCTCAAGATGACTCAAGCCAGCCTTCGCCAAAGCGGTTGTGACGCCTTCGGCTGTAATCGTGGGGTCGGCCGCTCGCAGATGTTCGCGAACGGTCGCATCCATCAAGAAGGTTTCGTGCGTGAGCAGCACGACGCGTCTCTTGACCATCGGGTGTCGCACATCAGTTCCGTCGAGCGTGACGCATCCTGCATCTGCGTTACCGTCGCCACCCAGTACTTCGAGCAGGCGTGAGGGAGCCATTCCAGCGTCAGGGACGATAGCGACAATTCCCGAGGTCGGCAGCCGTAGCGTTCCGAGCGTCAAGAGGTTGTCGGGCTCAAGCGCCATATCGTGGATCGCCAGACCGGGCTCGGGTGCCTCAGGATTTGGTGACTCGCGATTGACTCGCGGAAGCGCTCGGGTGATTTGTTCGATTCGACGCTTGCTTGTCACTGCAAGTCGACCATCGCGCAACCACGGTGGAAGCGCTTCGAGACCGCGCACCACTGCGTCGATGTACAACAGTGCAGCAGCAATCGCACCCGCCTCGCTTTCGCCGCCGATGAGGGCGGCAACGATGACACCAAACAGGGCGATGTGCCCGACCGTACGTGCGGCGACCACCAGCCTTCGTGCCTGACGCTTTTGAACGATCGTTGCGCGATGGAGACGGTCGATGCGCTCAGCGAGTCGCTCGCGCATCCAGTCAAGCAAGTTCATTCCCGAAGCGTTGCGTGCCGCTGTGATGGACTCGTCGACCAATGCTCCGACGTCGCTGCTGGCATCAAGGCGAGCCTTGTCGACAGTCAACAAGCCGCGACCAATGACCGAGTACACGATCAAGAAGAGCAGCGTTCCGATTATCATGATCACGCCGGCCCGCGGCTCGACGTAGTAGAGAAGCCCGAGACTCAGAATGATCCTGAGAACACCCGGCAGCCCTTCGTCGAGAGTCACATCGACGGCTTCTTCGATGCGATCAATGTCTGATGTATGACGGCTGATGACACTGGGCCGACGAAGACCGATCTGTCGCATCATCGGACTTTCGAGGGTGGCAGCGTAGACCTCGGCGGTGAGATGCCGAGCCATCGACGCGGCTGCGCGGTAGGACAGCCGTTGGCCAGCCCACGACATCGCGATGTCGACGAGCATGAGAAGGGCCAGGGTCCCCAATGCGTGGGCCTCCACGCCATGTTGCAGTGCGTCCTCGACGACGAGGGGAATTGCCGCGGCCGCGAGCAGTGCCACCAACCCAAACATGATGGAACCCGTGATCAACTTGCGAACCGGTCGTAGATAGGGACGCAAATAGCGAATGAGTTCGCCAGCGCCGGCAGAGGTGCGGTTTTCGAGTCCGGCGAGCAGTTCGGGGTCGGGAGAATCGTCGGAGGGCTCGAAATACTCACTGTCAGAGACGGTCACTCAGATTCCTTCTGATTGTTGGGTGAGTCGTCCGACGATTTCGCTGACGAACCGGTGAGGTTGGTAACCACCTTTGCGACCACGATGACGAGGAAGAGTTGTCCCAACATCGCCTCGAAAACTGCCAGCGTTTGTCCCGGATTGCCGGCCGGAACCAGGTCGCCATAACCCACAGTCGTGAGCGAGGTGAAACTAAAGAACAGGTCCTGCGCTAGTGATCCGGCACCGTGAGTTCCGAAGAAAGGCTCGGACTGAACGATTCCAACGAGCTTATAGACGAACGCGAACGACATGCCGATCATCAGGTAAGCACTGATCACGCCGAGAAGCGAATCAAGGTCAACCTGAGTGCGGTGAAGAACGTGACGCACGATGACGATCGGCGCCACCAGATACAGCAGCGTTGACAGTACAAACCACCACTGGTTGATCGTCGTGAGAGCCCCTGAGCTTTCGCCGAGGATCACGCTGATCGCCAAGAAGACGGTGAGCACGATGAGCGCCACGCCAGCAACGGGGGCCAACCTGTGCGAATCGGACACGCGCAGTGCCAGCCACACGGTGGTCAACTGAAACAAGATGATGACCGAAAACACCACTTGTGAATTGCTACTGAACAGTGACAGCACGTAACTACCGAGGATTGACACGAGTAGTAGACCGTAACCCCAACGTCGCGATTCCTCGCTGGTCTGTACCACCCGTATGCGCATGTGGGTATTCTGCCGTACAGCGTGAATTCAGGCTCCGCTACCGTCGCACCATGACTCCCGAAGACTCGGTTCTCGCCGCCGCCCGCGCGGCCCTTGCTGAGGGTGACGTCGTTACCGACCCCGATCGATTGGTCTCCTACCGCGCTGATCGATCGACTGGTAGTGCGGTGGGGGAGCCGTGTGGTGTGGTGTTTCCCCGCACCACCGAGCAGGTTTCGGCCGTGTTGGCCGCGGCGTATGAGCACCGAGTACCCGTCGTTCCACGGGGCGCCGGCTCAGGACTCTCGGGAGGTTCTAACGCTACCGACGGCAGCGTGATTCTCTGCGTCGAACGCATGCGCGACGTACTCAACGTCGACGTTGGCAATGGCTACGTCGAGACTCAACCTGGCATCTTCAATACCGATCTGCGCGACCACGTATCCGACTACGGAATGTGGTACGCGCCGGACCCCGCCAGCAAGGACTTCTGTTCCATTGGCGGCAACGTCAACACCAACGCTGGCGGCCTGTGCTGCGTGAAGTACGGAGTCACCCGCGATGCAGTACTGGGTCTTGAGGTTGTGCTGGCAGACGGTCGTGTGATGCGACCGGGCCGCAAGACTGTCAAGGGCGTTGCCGGCTACGATCTGACTGGGCTCATCGTGGGAAGTGAGGGCACCCTCGGCGTGGTCACGATGGCACGACTGCGTTTGCGGCCACTCCCGCCGCCGCCCACCACCGCCATCGCAATCTTCGACGACGTTGCGGCCGCTGGACGAGCCGTCGAAGCCATTATGACTGTCACGTCGCCCAGCATCCTCGAACTCGTTGACCGCACCTCGTTGGAGGCAGTGGAGGCATACCGTCCGATGGGTCTGGAAACCGACGCAGTCGCAATGCTCGTCGTTCAGAGCGATCTGCCCGGACCGGCAGGAGTAGCTGAAGCTGATCGGGTGCTTGAGGAGTGCCAACGTGCGGGCGCAACAGTTGCTCATCGTGCCGAGGATCCGCAGGAGGGCGAACTCCTACTCGGAGCGCGACGCATGGTCATTCCCGCCCTGGAGGCGATGGGGGACTGGCTTCTTGATGACATCTGTGTGCCGCGCACACGCCTTGCCGATGCGGTCGTCGCGATCGAACAGGTTGCCCTCGCGCGTGATGTCGTCATCGCCACCTTCGGACATGCCGGTGACGGCAACCTGCACCCCACGATCGTGACTCCGCGCGGAGATGTCGACGCTGCCGCTCGGGCGCAACTCGCCTTCGAGGACATTCTCGACATTGCACTCCGACTCGGAGGGACAATTACTGGTGAACACGGAATCGGGCTACTGAAGCGGTCGGCCCTCGGGCGCGAACTCGACCCAGTGGCAGCGGATCTTCACGCTCAACTGAAGGCCGTGTTCGATCCTCGAGGCATCTTGAACCCGGGCAAATCGCTTCCCCGGTGGTGAAGGGGCCCTTACGGCATCGAGCACGTCTTTCAACTCCGAGCATGAGTCAGGGCCCCTGACCGTTGTGGTCGAGGGCCCTGACTCATGTGTGTGTCTAGTTTGCGCCGGTACCACCGAGGTACTGAGCCCACGGTGCATACACGTACGTGAACGTGGCCGGAGCTCCGGTGATCTTGTTGTTCATCCAGAGTCGACTTGCACGCTGCAGACCGTTGCCCATGGTGAGGTTCTCACCAGCGAGCTTGTTCATCATGTCGGCAGTCAGTTGGCCGCGCTTGGTGTCATCCTTCTCAGCACGCGCCTGCAGATAGAGGGTATCGATTCCGGAGTATCCCCACTGGTTGAAGGAGGAACCCTTGGTCGACGTCGTACCCATCCAGTCAAGTGCGTTCGGGATGTTCGACCAGAAGTCAGTGAACAGCATGTCGACGCCTTCACGAGTCTTCGGGTCGTACAGGTAGTTCGTGTACTGGTCAACCGGAATCACCTTGAGAGTGGCGTTGATGCCAGCCTTCTTCGCGCCGTCAACGACAGCGTTTCCGAATGCACTTCCGGTGGCGCTTGCGATCGTGCCAATGATGACTGGCTTCTGGGCATCGGCACCGGCTTCGGCGACAAGCGCCTTGGCCTTCGCGATGTCAGGAGTTCCATTGGCAGGAAGCGCAGCATAGGCCGGTTCAAGCTGAGCCTTCGCGTCGTCGAAGGTCGTCGGCGGCAGTTCGGCCTTGATCGGAACGGCAGTGTCCTTGAAGACAACCTTGGCGATTCCGTTCCAGTCAATCGCGTTCTGTAGCGCCAAACGCATCTTCGGGTTGGCCATGGCGCCCGTCGGGTTCGTGTACGTGTAGGTCAGGTTCGACGGCATGGAACCGTAGAACAGTTTGCCGGTGGTGTTCGTTGCCAACTGCGACAACCCTGAAAGCGGCGGGTCGTACGATCCGTCGATTTCGCCGGTCTGCAAAGCAGCGGTGATTGCGGCCTCATCGGTGAGGAACTTGAACACCAAGGACTTCACCTTGGGCGTCTGCTCCTTGTTCCACCAACCGTCGTAACGGGTCAACGTGAGGTTGTCGCCCTTGGTCCACGAGGTGAACTGGAACGGTCCGGTGCACATGACACCCACATCAGGCGACCCGACATCCTTGACGTGCGCCTCGTAGAACTTCTTCTGAACCACAACGCCGGCATAGTCGGCCAGTTCGCGGTTGAACAAGTAGTCGGGAGCGGTCAGCTTGACCGTCACCTGGTTCGCACCGGTGGCCGTGACGCTCTTCACGTTCGAGTACAGATAGTGGTAGAACGACGTCGCATCGGTGAGGTTCTTGTTCATGCTGAACACCACGTCATCGGTGGTCATCTTCGAACCGTCCCAGAACGTGACGTCATCGCGCAGGTCGTACACCCAGGTCAACGGGTCGGGGTTGCTGAAGGCTTTCGCAAGCCACGGCTTGAACTGGTACGAGGGGTCATAGATCATGAGCGTTTCGCACATGTTCGAGTTGACCGTGTTTTCCTTGTAGTCGGCCGAGGTGTACGGATCGGTGGTGTAGGGCTCGCCCTCCCACAGGTTCCACGTGACCTTGTCGATCTGCGCAGTAGCGGGTGGGGTGAGATCGACAAGCGATAGTCCGCTTGCTCCACTTCCGGAAGCGGAACCGGATGCGGAAGAACCGCCACCTCCTCCACCTGAGGAACACGCGGCCAGCACGATAGCCGCTGTGGTCAGCGGGATTGCAATGCGGGTGATGCTTTTGACTCTCACCGGTCGGACTCCTTCGTGGCGGTGTTCTGGTCGTCCGCGGTGGCGATGGCGCCCTCGCGGGAGATCTGGTGGGGGTCCCAACCCGGACGTGGGACGCTATCGCGCAACCGACGGGTGTAGGCCTCCTGAGGATGGTCTAGCACGCTTACGGTCGACCCCGCTTCGACAACCTGCCCTCGGCGCATAACGATTGCGTCGCGAGTCAGTTGCCGAACGACCGCTAGGTCATGGCTAATCAGCAGATAAGTGACTCCGGTGGCCTCACGGATATCGGCGAGCAGGTTGAGAATCTGTGCCTGAATGGACACATCAAGGGCCGCCACCGATTCGTCCAGAATCAGAACACGCGGCTCGGCCGCCAACGCGCGGGCGATGGCTACCCGCTGACGCTGACCACCGGACAGCGCAATGGGTCGAGCCTCGGCCTGGCGCTGATCAAGGCCCACCATCTCGGCCAATTCCTTGACCCTGCGTGCGACTTGGTCGCGGCCCAGGTTCGAGTGAAGGCGCACTGCTTCGGCTAGGGCCGCTTCTACGGTTTGCCGTCGGTCGAGGGAGGTATACGGATCTTGGAACACAATCTGTACGTCACTACCTCGCTGCCGACGAGCCCGCGCGCCTCGCGGCTTGGCCGTGCGGTCTACACCATCAATGAGAATCGTCCCCGCAGTGACTCGCTCAAGTCCAACCAACAGTTTGGCGATGGTTGATTTACCCGAACCTGATTCACCCACGATGGCCAGAGAACTGCCTTGTTGCACGGAGAAGGACACATCGTCTACGGCGACGAAGTCAGTGCGCTGGCCGTCTTGCGTGACGGGATAGGTCTTGCGCAAACCGATGACTTCAACAATCGCAGTGTCAGCCATTGCCAGCCCCCGCGCTCTTGGCGCCCATCGTGCCGCGCAGTTCTGGAAGGCGTCGGCAGCGGCTGCGTCCGGTGTCAACGTCGAGGAGTGGAGGCACTGCCTGCGCACAGGCTGGCTCGGCGTGAGGGCATCGTGGTCCGAAGGCGCAGCCTGGGGGAGCCTCGAACGCCGACAAGGGGCGACCGGGAATCGCCAGCAGCCGCTCGTGCGTCACGCTGATGTCCGGTCGTGCCTGAACCAGAGCTGCCGTGTAGGGGTGGAGGGGATCGGAGTCGAGTTTGAGTGAGCGCTGCTCTTCCATCAGCAATCCCGCGTACATCACCGCGGTGCGGTCGCAGACGGCCGCTGCCAATTCAAGGTCGTGGGTGATGAACAGCATCGAGACACCGCGTTCGCGGCGCAAGGTGTCGAGAATCGCCATTACTTCGGCTTGTGTCGTCACATCAAGCGCCGTTGTTGGCTCGTCGGCGAGTATCAGACGTGGATTGATCAACAGGGCTGCAGCGATCATCACTCGCTGCAACATGCCGCCCGACAGTTGATGCGGGTACTGTCGCATCCGCCGTCGTGGATCATCGATGCCTACCGCATCGAGCAGTTCCGCGGCGCGTGTGTTCGCGTCATCTTGCTTGACTCCCTCGTTGGTGACTAGGGCTTCGGTGAGGAAATCGCCCACGCGGCGCACGGGGTTAATTGAGGCACGCGGGTCTTGAAAGATCATGGCGACGCCGTGGGTGCGGTAGGTACGTAAACCAGCCCCATCAAGTTCAAGCACGCTGTCGCCATCGAACGAGATGCGGCCTTCGCATTGGGCACCGGGCGGTAGCAGCCGCCCAATGGCCCGCGCCGTCATCGACTTACCGGAGCCAGATTCACCGACAAGTCCGAGTGCCTCACCTTGCCCCAGAGTGAACGAGATGTCACGCAGTACCGGTTGCTGTAGTCCTGCGACTGGCAAGGTCACCGTTAGGCCGTCGACTTCCAGCAGGGCGCTCATCGGCCACCCTCCGCAGTTTCGGTCAGGCGGTCACCCAAGAAGTTCACTGCGCCAACGACCAACACGATGCAGGCACTGGCATACAGCGATTCCTGCGGATATCCCTGCAGAAGCCCTGGCACGCCGTCTGCCACCATCACACCCCAGTCGCTGGCCGGTGGTTGCACACCGAGGCCGATGAACGACAGGGCAGCCAGATCAATAAGTGCGTAACCGTACGACAGCGTCGCTGCCGCCACAATGATTCCGCTCACATTGGGCAAGATATGGCGCAGCACAATGCTCGTTCCGCCCAAACCCTGCACAGTGAGCGCCGAAACGTACGGAAGGCTGCGCTCCTGCAGAGCCGCACTGCGGATAATCCGCGCGACATACGGTGTGTAGCCAATCGAGAGCGCGATCGACGCGGCCAGCAATCCCGGACCGACGAGCGAGACGGCGAGGATCGCCAGAAGTAGACCGGGAAACGCGAAGAGCGCGTCGATGACGCGGGCCACAACGGCGTCGTAGGCACCGCCAATCCACGCAGCACTCAAAGCGATAGTTCCGCCGAGTACGGTCGAAATGAGTACCACAAGAATCGGCCCCAGCATCGACGAACGGGCACCGTAGACAAGTCGAGCTAAAAGATCGCGACCTTGGCCGTCAAAGCCGAGCGGATGACCGGGTTGAGGTGGGCCAAATGAGTCCATCAAACTGATCGATGCCGGATCTGTGGATATCAGTAGAGGACCTAATAGCGCGACCAACATGAAGAAGACGAGGATCCCGAGCGCGATCCATGCACCGACGCCCATCCGGTGCGCACGACCGGCTGACGACGTCGGCATCTCAACAGGTTCAGGTGACGCTGACTGCACAGCAAGAATGCTCATGCCGACTGCCTCCCCGCCGAGATGCGTGGATCGAGAACGGCGTAGAGGACGTCAACCACCGTGTTCAGCACGATGAATACGGCCACCAGAATAAGCACGATGGCCTGCACCACCGGAAAGTCCTTCTGTCCTACTGCTTGCACGAGGTAACTGCCCAAGCCGTTGAGTTGGAACACTTGCTCAATGACCACAGCCCCCGCGATGAGGCTTCCAATGGTCAGACCGGCCACCGTGACGATGGGGATCATTGCGTTGCGCAAGACATGCCGCGAGATCACGGCGCCACGTGGTAGACCGCGACTCACCGCCGTCTGTACGTGATCGGAATCGGCCTCAGTGCGCACGGCTGCTCTGGTCAGGCGCGCGACGTAGGCCACGGACGCAAGGGCTAAGGCGATGCCGGGTAAAACGAGGTGGTACAGCCGGTCACCCAAACTGTCACCCGCCCCGAATACCGGGAACCAGTGCAGGTTGACGGCGAAGATCAGCACCAACACGATTGCCGCGACGAAGGCAGGCACCGCCATCGCCCCAGTAGCGCCAACCATCAACGAGCGGTCAACCCAGCCGCGCTTAAGTCCGGCAGTGATTCCGACCGTCAACCCGATAATCAAAATGATGATGCTGGCAAAGGCAACGAGCATGAACGTGTTGAAGGCCCGGCCTCCCAGTAATGACAACACCGGAGCCTTACCGAGAATCGACGTACCAAAGTCACCGTGCAGTACGCCGGCAACCCAGTGGCCGTACTGCGACAAGAACCCTTCATCGAGGTGGTACTGAGCTTTGATGGCTGCCAGTTCTTCGGGTGTGACGGTGCGTCCTCGGGTCAGGAACGAAAGGGGAGTACCCGGGGCTAGATACAGTGCCCCGTACACCGCAAGGCTCGCGAGCAACAACGTGACAACGAGTGCGATCAACCGTCCAAGAAGAAACCGACCAAGGCTCATAGACCGATTCCGTGCCGATCTACAGAAGGCCGCCACTGCGGATCGGCCCACCAGCGCATTTCTCGCTCAGCGGCGGCGCCAATTCGGAACGCGGTGACGTCGTCGTAGGTCGGCGCAACGATCTGCACACCCATGGGAACTCCGGTGGAGGAGATTCCAGATGGCACGTTCAGCACTGGATGTCTGCTTGCAATATTGAACACGGGTGTGGTCGCCGACATCAAGTAGAAGTCCAACGTTTCACCCTCGATCGTGACGACATCGCGGTCGGTGCTGAAGTCGGCTGCTAACCCCAGCGTTCCAAGAGTGTAGACAACCAAGGCGTCAAAGCGCTCGAAAGCATCACTCAGGATCGAATGAACCTTGGCCTCAAGCAGTTGTCCCGGCACGATGCCCACTCGGGCGAGTCCGTTCATAGAGCGCTTGAGGAAATCGCGCGTGTAGTCCATCAGTCGCGGATCGTCGACACTCACCTGCATTGACGGTCCCATCAGCGCGCCGTAGTGGGCGAGCGCCGCATCACTGATGAGGTCTTGGGTCATGGGTAGCGTGATTTCTTCGACAAGCGCACCTGCCCGTGCGAGTACCTCACCGAAAGCACGCGTTGCTGCCACCACCTCCGGATCGACGAGGAAGTCACCAAGTCGCGGCACCAATCCAATGCGCATCCCCTCGATGCCGGGCAATTCGTCGGGGATGACAAGCGCGGGACTCAGTGACACATGGTCTGCTGGATGCGGACCCACGATGGTGTTCTCAAAGAGGGCGCAGTCACCGACTGAGCGCGCCATCGGACCGTCGTGACAGAAAACATCGAAGTTATAGGGAGGAAGTGCGGGGACGCGTCCGTAGGGCGGCTTGAAACCGATGAGGCCACAGAACGACGACGGGATGCGGATTGAGCCACCGATGTCGGATCCGGTGGCCAAGAATGCCATGCCGGCGGCAAGTGCGGCAGCGCTACCGCCGGAGGAACCGCCGGGAGAGAGATCAAGATTCCATGGATTACGTGTGACACCCCACAGGGCGCTGTGTGTCATTGCCGCACAACTAAATTCAGGTGTGGTGGTGCGCGCGTGAAGCACGGCGCCCGCATCGATGAGCCGCTCGACAACGGGGTGGGTTGCTTCACCCACCTGACCTTCAGTGAGCAGCGATCCGTAGCGCATCGGCCAGCCAACCACTGGTTGCTCTTCTTTGACCGCCACCGGTAAACCTTCAAGGGGCCGCGGCTCTCCTCCGGATCCGGCGTAGCGTCGTTCGGCCTCGAGTGCGCCCGCACGAGCCGACTCACGATTTACTTCGGTGAGAGCGTTGAGGACGGGGTTTACCTCGTCTATTCGATCGAAGACGGCCTCAAGCACGTCAACGGGCGACAACTCTCGGGCCCGAAACGCCGCCAGAGTGTCGACTGCTGAGCCGTACACAATGTCGTCCACCAGCCCGCCCTCTCTCGCAGTCATTGCCTAGCGCCCCACGGTAGCGGATGGCCTCTGCTAGCGTCCGACCGTTAGCTAATCCCAAGGAGGAGCGATGCCCGCTCAGCGCGCCGTCATCAACGCTTCGATTCGCACAATGGACCCCGACTTCCCGACGGCGACCGCAGTCGCAATCGATGAGGGCAAAATCGTGGCGATTGGCGATAGCGACTCCATCCGCGACGTGTGCGATGCACGTACCGAGGTAATCGATGCCCAAGGCTGGCACGTCACACCCGGACTCGTCGACGGGCACCAGCATCTATTCATCGGCGCCGAGTTCGGCCAGGGTCCATCCTTCGACCGGGTCGACACACTCACTGGGGTTCGTGAGGTACTGGCGGCTGAACGCCGTCGTGTGGGCCCGGGGGAGTGGATTGTCGGATTCGCCTTCGAATACTCGGCCTTGGAAGGGGCTGCCTTCCATCACTCGCTCATTGACGACGCAGCAGGAGACGGGCCTGCGTTGATCTACGCCCTTGACGTGCACACTGGCTTTGCTAATGCTCATGCGCTGCGACTTGCGGGGGTAACAGGCTCGCGGGAGTTCAACGATGGCTCGTTCATCGTGGTTGACGACAACGGCTCACCGACGGGTGAGTTGCGCGAAATGTCGGCCATCCAGGCAGTGCTCGACAATCGGCCTGAGCCCAGCGACGACGATCGCTTACGGTGGTACGCGGAAGCTATCGCGGCTCAGAATGCAGTGGGCATCACCGGTATTCACCAGATGAATGCTGACGCCACGACCCCGGGCGTGCTGACAGCACTTGAGCAGTCAGGCCGGCTCGGTATGCGGGTGCATGTTCACTATTTCGTCGACCCCACCCTCGACGAGTCAACACTTACTGAACTGTTGCGCAGTCGCGATATTCACGGCCGACGGTGGCAAGGTGACGGCGCCAAATTCATGATTGACGGCGTGATTGATACCGGCACGGCATGGCTGGAGGAGCCCGATACTCACGGAGACGGTTTAGATCCCATGTGGCCTGACCCCGAGCTCTACCGCGCCACGATCAAACGATTCGATTCAGCGGGGTTTCGCCTGACCACCCACGCAATCGGAGATCGTGCAGTACGCGAAGTTCTCGACACGTACGAGGCCTTGCCGGCTAGTTCACGGCGTCACCGAATTGAACACATCGAGACGGTGCCTGACTCGACAATTGCTCGATTCAAGCAGCTCGGAGTCACTGCGTCGATGCAGCCCATTCACTTACGCTGGCTCACTCCCGACCTGTTAGATCCGTGGTCAACCCGTCTGGGTCAGCCGCGTTGCCATCACGTCATGCCCTCCGGTGACCTCTCGGCTGACGGAGATCTCGTGGTGCTAGGTTCTGACTGGCCCGTGGCACCGTACGACCCACGGCTTGGGTTTCTGTCGGCACAATTGCGTCGAGCGCCTGACCGGCCGGCGCATGGACCAATCGGTCGAAGCCGACCGTTAACAGGTCTGGAAACGCTCGCCGGGTACACGGTGAACGCAGCCCTTGCCACCGGAGACCCGCACCAAGCAGGCATGCTGCGGGTTGGCTACCGTGCCGATCTCGTGGCGTGGGGAGATGACATCGCACTCACCAATCCCGTTGACGTCGTCGATCTTCCTGTGCACCTCACCATGGTTGATGGAGACATCGTTCATCGATCCGCTTAACCACTATCAACCCCTTCGATTGTTGAGGAGTACCAACGATGGCGAACTTCGCGGACGTGGTGATCACTGGAGCTGATGTCTGGTGCGGTGACGCATCACGCAGTTGGGCGAAGGCCGTAGCAATTCAAGGCGATCGCATCGTGCGCGTCGGCACCGATGACGATGTGCGCGACCTGATCGGCCCCGCGACCGATCACCGCCATCTGCCGGGGCGCATGGTGACGCCAGGATTCCAAGATTCGCACATTCACCCTCCATTCGGTGGACGAAACCGATTGAACATTGCTCTCAACGACATCGAAGGCCGTGAGAACTACCTCGCCGTTATCCGCGCGTACGCCGATGCGAACCCCGATGCCGAGTGGATTATTGGCGGCGGCTGGGCGATGGAGTATTTCCCGGGCGGCACCCCGCGTAAGGAAGATCTCGACGCCATCGTTCCTGACCGACCTGTCTTCCTGTTCAACCGCGATGTGCATGGCGCCTGGGTCAACAGTCGGGCCCTCGAGATTGCGGGCATTGACCGCACGACATCAGATCCCAGTGACGGACGTATCGAGCGTGATCCCGTCACCGGTGAACCTTCCGGCACCTTGCACGAAGGTGCCGCCTACTCGCTCAACGACACGTTCGTTCCGCTACCGACCGATGATGATTGGCAGCGGGCGATTCTGAATGCTCAGGAGTACTTGCACGCATTTGGAATCACTGCGTGGCAGGACGCGTGGGTGACACCCGACACGCTGAGTGCGTACCGTTCTTTGGCCTCGACTGGACAACTCACGGCACGTGTTGTGGGCGCACTGTGGTGGGAAAGGTCGTTGGGGGTCGAGCAGATTTCCAACTTCGTCGAACAACGCGCCACAGGTGCTGCAGGTTCATTTCATCCAACGACGGTGAAAATCATGACCGACGGTGTGCTCGAGAATTACACAGGCTCGCTGCTGCAGCCGTACTGCGACGGATGCGGAGGTCATACCGACAACAGTGGCATTGCCTTCATCGACCCCGACGTACTCGCAGCAGCGGTTACCGAACTTGATCGACTCGATTTTCAAGTGCATATGCACACCATCGGAGATCGCGCAGTGCGTGTGGCGCTTGACGCGGTGCAGGCGGCACGCGCAGTCAACGGTGCGCGAGACAACCGGCATCACCTTGCACACATTCAGGTGGTGCAACCTGCCGACGTGCCACGCTTCCGCGAATTGGACGTGGTTGCCAACTGCCAGCCCTACTGGGCGCAAATGGAACCGCAGATGGCTGAACTCACCATTCCCTTCCTCGGCGAGGATCGTGGAGCGATGCAGTATCCGTTCGGCGATCTGCTCAAGCACGGAACGGTTCTTGCGATGGGAAGCGACTGGTCGGTGACCACCGCCGACGTTCTCGCGGAGATCGAGGTTGCTGTCACTCGAGTCGATCCCGAAAATCGACACAATGCGCCGTTCCTTCCCGATCAACGCATTGGCCTGCACGACGCTCTATCTGCCTTCACTGCAGGAACCGCGTACGTGAACCACGACGAGGCCGAGTCAGGGTCGTTGCGGGAGGGGATGCGTGCCGACCTCGCCATCATCGATCACAATCTCTTCGCGAATGGCGCACCTCCCATTGCCGATGCCTCGGTCGAACTCACAATGGCATCGGGTCGCATCGTGCACGATCGCACTGCCTAGTGCGCCCAGACATGGCTCGTGCGACGCCACACGCTACTCAAGACCGGGGTGGGGAACCTGTTCGGCAGCCGTGAGTGGCAACACGCAGGTCGACTGGTGCAACGGCATCAATGGCAGACGGGCACTCGACACGGGCGACAAGTGAACACACTGTGCTGTCGATCTCTGAGCAAGCAAACTCAGGGTGTCGCGTCGCTCTTGCCCCTGAACTAGATAGGGCAGACCCGCATCGGTGTAGGTGGTGGGTCGCCAACTATAGGAAGCCGCGCGACCCGCATGCACCTTGACCATCAACGCCGCACTCGGGCGACCGGCGATCGAGTACCACGCGAAGTTTCCGAGTGAATAGGCCACAACCGAACGTCCCATAAAGCCGGCACCTTGAAGCACATGCGGGTGCGATCCCACAATGACATCAGCGCCGGCGCGCGCCAAAGACAGCGCAACAGTACGCTGCATCGAGTTGGGACATGTGGCCATTTCGTATCCCCAGTGCACGTACACCACCACCACGTCGACCTTCGTCGACCACGCTCTCACTGTCGCAAGAATCGCACGCGAGTGGTTGTGCCAAACCGCGAGCCCAGGCCCATCGACGGTCGCTGGCCAACTCCGGGCAACAGCGGAATTCTCCTCGTAGACCAGATCAAGTCCGACGATGCCAAAGAAAGCAACGCTCGTGCCTTTGACCGTCGTCGTGTACGGCTTAATGGCGTCGGCGGTGTTGCGCCCAACGCCGACGATCGGCACGGGTGACGTGGCACGGGCGGCAAGCGTCTGGCGCAGGCCCACGGAGCCGTAATCGATACCGTGGTTGTTGGCGATCGTTACTACATCAACCCCCGCACGTGCGAGCGTGCGCAGGACCCCAGGCCCAGCGTGGAAGTTGAACTCCTTGGGGGTGGGGGAGCCGCTGGTCGTGATCGCGGTTTCGAGGTTCACCATCGCTAGGTCAGCACCGGCAAAGATTGCGGGCAGAGTATGCAGCCCACCTGGACCCGCTTGCGCGCTGGCGGCACCGCTGAAGTGAACGTCGCCACCGAAAGCGAGGGTGAGATCGCCTTTGGCGAGTGGAACGGCGCGCGTGGCCGCCGACAGATTACGGCCGGCCAGATTCACTACACCGATGCGCACGAAGTACTCGGCACCGCCGATCAGCGACGTGATGCGACAGGAGCGAGTCAGTAATGCGCCAGTGCACGTCCCGCTGGTCGGTGCGAGCCAAGCGCCAAAACGGCCCTTTCGAATGAGAACGGCATAACCGGTGATACTCGAACCCCCGTCGCTGGGGCTGGGAGCCCACGTCAGGTCAAGCAATTCGTAACCTGCTCGCACCACCGGCGCAGGCGTCTTGTCAGCGCGCGTGAAGGGGGTACCCCAGGCGGCGAGTGACGCAGCGCTCGGACCATTCGCATTCACTGCAATGACGTGAACGTAATACGTGGTTCCGTTCACTAGGTCAGTGATCGTGCACGAGAGAGTGAGTGCGTCGACAGCGGCGGCGCACGTGCCGGCTGAGGGCACCACGAAGGTTCCGCCTTCGGAGGTCGCGACTTCCACCTGGTACCCGATCAGCAGTGACCCGCCATCGTCGGGAACAGTCCAGGTCACTGCGAGTTGCCTCGATGAGGGAGTCAGCTTCGCAATCGCAGGGGCGCTCGGTGGACTGCCGATGGCGTGGGCCGGTGAACCGCTCACTCCAAGGAGCAGCGCGAGGGTGAGTGCGGCCACCAGCGACGCTGCCCGACCACGAAAACGCCTCATCGTGCTGCACCCCCTCGAATCAACTCGACTCGGATGACTGTAACCCGCCACGCGCCTCACCATCGGCACGTGGTGATCGAGGCGAGCCGGCATAGCGAATCAGTGCCCCCGATGCCACCAGCAGGACGATCGCCACCGCGGCATTGAGTGGTAAGCCGGCGAATTGCACGACGCGGGTTGGAAAGCCGGCAAGGCCGGTTCCAGAGATCACCAGCGTGCAGATGCCGACTCCTACGGTGCCGACGAGTGCCAGTACCGACGCGAGAGTCCCCTGCGGTGCCGCACTTCGCGGCGGACTGTCCCACCACAGAAGTGGCGCATGCTCGAACGGCCACATCAGGCGCACCACTGCCCATACGCCTACTGCGAAGACGAGGAGGAATCCCACTGTGCCCAACCAGAAAGCCCCACCATCGGGAATGGGTAAGCCGTCTGCACGCAGTGTCACTGGCCGATCCAGACCTAGCAGATGCAGCGCAAGTGTGACGCCTACCAACACCGGTAGGTGCCACAAGTACAGGGTCATCGCGCACAGATTGATTCCGACCACCCGTTGCCACACCGCCGCACGATGCAGCAGGGCGGTGAGCTGCCTGTTGAACACGGTGATGACGCACACCCAGACCACCGAGTGCAGCGCCAAGATCACAGTCGGCGGTGCCATATTGCCGATGGGCTCATCCGGAAGCCCGATGAGCGACAGCGGCCAAGGACCGATGCGAATGAGAAGTGCACACAGTCCCAGCGCGAGGGCTGCCACAATCGCGAGCGCCACGACAGGTACCCGCGCGAGAACCCCTCGTGATCGAAGTGCTCCGAGATAGGTCGGAACGCACCACACAATGACGAAGTTGAGGATGCCGATCGCCATTGGCCAACCCCAGTGAAAACGCGCCACATCAACGGCGCCGCTGATTACCACCAGCCCCAACACCAGTGCGGTGGCTCGCAGAGGGCTCAGGATCGTGAACAGAGGAGTGAGGGCCGTCACGACCAGATAGACGCCCAGAAACCACAACAGCTGCGTAATGACACCCAAGAGCGCATCGGAATAGGCCGCCGTCGTGAACAGCGATACCAACGCGGCAATAAGCGCGCACGCAGCGAGGTACAACCACGCGGGACGCAAAAGACGTGCCGCTCGTGCCCACACCCACTGGGCATACGTGTCGTTCTTGGCACCTCGCCGATCCCACGAAATAGCGTTCGCTGCTCCACCGGCGAAGAACAACAGAGGCATCACCTGAAGCACCCACGTGATGCCCTTGAGAGCGGGAAGCGCGGACAGGATGTTGCCGACACGCGGACCTTCGGCGCTCCACGCCACCACGCCCATCAGGCCGTGACCCGCGACCACCACAATGAGTGCGAACGCCCGCACTCCGTCGACGACACGATCCCGACCGGCCGGGGTAGCCAGAGCGGCATCGACCGCGGGAACTTGAAGGAAGAGTCGAGCCATGTCAGCCTGCGGCATACCGATCGGCAGCGAGCATCGCGTCGTAAATGAGCTCAGCTGTTACTTCGAAAGGCTCGTGATGGGCTGTCTCACCCGGCTCCACGGTGCGCTGAGCTGCCGCCCACAGTTCGTCGGTTGCGTTGGCGCTCATTCCTACCTGTGACAGTTGGGTGGGGAGTCCGACCGATGTCGAGAAGGCAATCACTTCATCGAGTTCGTGCGTGGGCCGACCCTCGGCAACAAGTTGCACGAGCAAACCGAATGCCACCTTCTCACCGTGAAGATACTCGTGGGAGCCCGGTGCCGTGGTGATGCCGTTATGCACCGAATGCGCGATTGCTAGCCCTCCGGATTCAAAACCAAGACCCGAGAGCAGAGTGTTGGCCTCCACGATTCGCTCGAGTGCGGGGGTCACCGCCTGCACCTCAACCGATCGAGCGGCGGCGACACCATCCGCCAGCAAAGTGCGGTAGCAGAGTTCAGCGAGAGCGCCAGCAGATGCAGTCGTCAACCCTTTCACTTGGTTTGGTGAACGGGCCTCGATGACCGTGCGCGCCTCGAACCACGTGGCCAATGCGTCACCCATTCCAGAAACCAGAAGCCGCCGCGGTGCCTGAGCAATGACGGAGGTGTCGACCAGCACCAACGCTGGGTTTCGTGGGTAGAACTGATAACTCTCAACCGTGCCGTCTGCCGCATAGACAACCGACAGAGCGCTGCACGGAGCATCGCTTGAGGCAAGTGTGGGGCAATTGACGATCGAGATTCCCAGTCGGCTTGCGACGGCCCGCGCTGCATCCAACGCTTTGCCGCCTCCGACGCCGACGACACTTCGCGCGTTGCATGCCGTGGCCGCAGCGACACCTAGTGCGATCTCATCCTCACTGCACTCACCACCGAATCGCCCGATGACAAATTCCAGGCCCACCTCGGCGAAACTCTCAGCCCAGGTAGCCCCTAGGAGGTCTTCAATGCGCGCGCTTGCCAGCACAAAAACGGGACCCTCAAGGCCGATCGCTCGCATCTGAGTGCCGAGCTGTCGGCTGGCGCCCGGACCCTGAACATAACGCGACGGTGAGCAGAATATGGACAGCATTGCTTCCTCCAGAACGTCACGGGACGTGGGGCAACGTTAGCGTCTGCCACACCTCCACAACCAGCAGTCCGTACGCTTAGCACTGTGCCCCAGCCCATGCATCCCACTCGGGAACGACTGATCCTGACTACCGTTGCCCTACTCGACGGCGGTAGCCCCGACAAAGTGCATGTTGAAGAGGTTCTTACCCGCTCTGGAATCTCGCGGGGTTCGCTTTACCACCACTTTGAGGATTTAGACGATCTCATAGAAGGCGCTCTCGTCTACCGATTCAGTGCGACAGTTGATCTGTCGATTGAGGCAATTGTCGAAGTGGTCACCCTGTCCGAAACACGCGACGCGTTCTTCGACGGTATCAAAGCGGTGACCCTCGCTACTCAAGGTCGCGACCTGGCAGCAAACAGGTACGAGCGCGCACGTTCGGCCGGCAGGGCCGGCAGCAGCGATCGGTTCCGAGTTGCTCTCGGAGTCGAACAGCAACGCGTTACCGGGGCTCTCGTTGACCTCTTTCGCGAGGCGCAGTCGAAGGGGTGGATGAACATCGACTTCGATCCGCACGCCGCAGCCGTTCTGGTTCAGGCCTACACACTCGGCAAGGTTGTCGATGACATCAGCCCAGAACACGTTGATGAACAGGCGTGGGTCGATTTGATCAGTCAACTGGTTGACCGGCTTTTCGGATAGCTGTCGTCGTAGGAGTCTTTAGGTCGGCGCTGTTCTACCGGCTGCCCGTCGAATTCGCTGTAGCGCCCTCCACGCAAGCCACGCCAACACCACGATCAACACGATCACCAGCACTGGAAAGAGAATCGCAGCGAACGACATGACCACCGAGAAAATATCCTCGACGGTGCTGAGAACCGGCGCTGCAATCCCGCCGGTTGCCACGTTCGCCACCGGACGTACCGAAGTCTTCACCGCATGCACGGATCCGGCTGTCACCAGTCCGGCGATCAGTCCTAGCGCCTGACTCCAGTCGCTATTGGGCGCGATGGCCCCAGCAAAGAGCACGGCACCCGATGCTGGCCGCACGAGCGTCTGAACCACGTCGTTGAACGAATCAATCGCTGGAACTTTGTCAGCGACAATCTCAACCGCCAGCAGTGCGATCAAGATGATCAACGCTGGCCATGAAGCGAGCAGGTCATACGGGTTCGCGAGGTGAATCACGCCAAAGTGCGCCAAGAGCCCGGCGATGAGAAGGGGGATATACGCGTTGAGACCTGCGGCGACAGCAAGCCCCAGCCCGGTGAGAAGCAGGAACCCGCTGACGTCCATAGCGTGAGGGTAATCCGCTCACTGCCTCACAGGCTGTAATGACGCGGACGGGTAGGGCGGCTGCTAGCGTCACACCATGTCAGGGTCCGTCCAGCCCAACGATCGTTTTGGTTGCCTGAGGTCCATCGGCGTGGCTGCGATTGTGCTGATCGTGCTTGCTGCCCTCGTCTTCTCAACGGCGCTTTTCGTGCATTCTCGTGAGAAGAACAACGCAGCCGCCGCGCTTGACCCCTTCTACGAAATCACGATGCCCATTCCCGTGACCCCCGGTGCGATCATTCGGTCCGAACCACTTGGCTACTCGGTGCCCGGCGGCACCGGTTACCGCATCGTTTACACAAGCATCGACGCGCAAGGAAAGCCCGTGGCCGTGAGCGGCCGCATCTTCATTCCTACGGCACCAGTTCCTTCAGGTGGGCGCAAAGTCCTGGCCTACGCGCACGGTACGGTCGGACTCGCTCCCCAGTGCGCGCCCTCGCGCAACTCCACTAACAGCGAATCCGAATGGCTCGATCCCGCGCTGCAGGCGGGCTGGGTCGTCACCGCGACCGATTTTCTTGGACTCGGAGTAGAGGGCCCAGCGACCTACCTCATCGCAGATCAGGAAGCGCGCGATGTTGTCAACAGCGTGCGCGCGGCCCAGCAGTTTCCTCAATCTCTTGTAGGCAAGGAGTGGGTGGTGTGGGGTTCGTCGGCGGGTGGTCATGCTGCCCTGTCGACTGCCAGCCGGGCAGCAGCACTTGCTCCTGAGTTGCATCTGGTTGGAGTTGGGGCCGCCGCACCGGCGGCGGAATTGGCCGAGATCTTCGGCCAGCAATGGAATACTGCAGTGGGCTGGGCCGTCGGACCGTACGGCTACGCATCGTGGAGCACGAATTATCCCAAACTCAACTTGGCACCGGCGGTCAGTGAGTACGGAATGAGAAATCTCGACACCCTGTTAAGCAGATGCGTGGTCGAGGGAGCGATAGTCGGCGTGGTTCAAGATCAACTGGGGCGATCGTTTCTGAGCAGCGATCCCAATCATGATGCCGCGTGGAGTGCCGTCATCGCGGAGCAAACTCCGAGTCCGCCACCCGCAGGAATGGCCATGTTCCTTGCTCAGGGAACCGCCGACACCGTCGTGTTGGCTTCGTCCAATGCGCTCTTGAACAACCAGTGGTGTGAGGCAGGGGTTCGGCTGCAGACTCTGTGGCTCGGGGGAGTAGTCCACCAAAATGCCGTTTTGGCGGGAGGACCCGCCTTCATCGCGTGGGCGACCGACAGGTTCACCGGTAAGCCCGCGCCCAGCACGTGCGGACAGCCAGTCCCCGCCCCGGTAGTGCCCTTAGCACCTGTCCATCCAGCCACGTGACTTCCTCAGAAGAGGGGCTGAAGCCTCCAAACCGCAGTTGGCATTGGTAAAGTCTGACCTGTGAACGTCCCAACCCGGGACGTCTGGAGAGGCGCAAGTGATGACCCTAGACGAGAGCAAGCGAGTGCAGACGGCAGCAACGTGGCCCGACAACGATCCCGCTACCTGGCGCAAGGTGCCTACCTCGTCGATACCACTTGATCCCGCCCGCGTCGCGGAACTCACCGCCGCGGAGTGGGCCCGATTTACGACCACCACGGTCGAATCTGGACTGCACAACAAGCGCGCCAGCGACTCGCTTCCGATGGGCGTCACCTCATCATTCCAATACTGGGACCCCTACCCGATTTCGATCAAATCTGCCAAGGGTGCCTGGCTCACCGATGTTGACGACAACAAGTTGCTCGATCTCTCGATGGGTTTTGGTGCCATGCTGGTCGGCCACCTGAACTCAGTCGTGGTTGCTGAGGTCACCCGGGCCCTCGAGGTTGGCACTCTGTTCGTCACTCCGTCACCATCAGCGACGGAGGTTGCCGAGCGTTTCCAACGGCGCTTTGGCCTTGAGATGCTGCGCTTCACCAACTCCGGCACTGAGGCGACCATGTATGCGGTACGTACCGCACGCGCCTACACGCAACGCCACGGCATCGTCAAGATCGAGGGCGGGTACCACGGCGGTTATGACGCACTGCTGGTGTCGGTGAAGCCCGACGTTTCCGAGGCTGGTCCCGAAAACGCGCCGACTCCGGTAACCCCCTTTGATGTCGAGGCCGGCACCGTGCACGTGGTGCCCTACAACGACCTCGAGCGCCTTGAGCAGATCCTGTCTCAGCACTCCAGCGAAATTGCCGCAGTGGTCATGGAACCGGTGCTCGAGAACATTTCGATCGTGGTGCCAGACGCAGGTTACTTGGCGGGTGTGCGCGCACTGTGTGACAAGTACGGAGTTCTGCTCGTATTCGATGAGGTCAAGACCGGCCTTACCGCTGGACACGGGGGAGCCTCGCAACGCTTGGGAGTTACCCCCGACCTCGTGGCTCTGGCCAAGAGCATCGGCGGCGGACTTCCGCTCGCAGTGTTCGGTGGTAAGGCCGAGTACATGCAGGCAGTCGTCGACAACCGCATGCCACACTTCGGCACCTACAACGGCAACCCGCTCGTGATGGCCGCCGCAATGGCCGTCGATGAGGTGTGCACCGAAGATGCTCTCGCTGCCGCTGAGTCACTGAACGAGGAAGCGATGCGGGCGATTGACGCTGTCATCGTTGAGAACGCTCTTCCGGCCCACACGGTCGGATTTGGCGTCAAGGGCGCCGTGACGTGGGCATCCGCTCCTGTGCGCAACTACCGCGACTACAAGCGCACTGATTTCGCTATCGCTGAGCTCAGTTGGCTCTGGGGCGTCAACCGTGGAATTCTCACCCCTCCCGGACTCGATGAGCAATGGCTCGTGTCGCTCGCTCACACCTCTGCGGATATGAACTTGCTGGTCGAGGAATTCGCCGAACTCGCGGCAGCGCTCCGCGCCTAACCTGCTGTTCGCGCACTCGTGCAGTCTCCATAGGCTGCACGAGTGCCCGAGTCGTGGACCTTCGTACTGGTGGCGATTGTCGGACTTGCTTCGATGATCTATGGCGTCAGTAAGACGGCCCTTCCCGGCAGCGGCATTCTGGCTGGAACACTGCTCGCGGCTGCGCTTGGTCCCGCGGCTGCCTCAGGTTTTGCACTTCCCCTTCTCCTCGTCGGCGACGTGATCGCATTGTCGCGCTATCGTCGCGGCGCGAATTGGCGCATCATCCTGGGCCTCCTACCGTGGGTGCTTGTCGGGCTGATCGGTGCCGCAGCGCTCTTCGCATTCCTCGACCGCACTTCCCTGTCACGCATCCTCGGAGTGCTGATTCTTGCGTCGGTGCTGCTTGAGGTACGCCGCAGAAGGCAGGGCGAACACGCGGCCGATTCATCGACACCACTGTCCCGGCAAGTAGCAGTTGGCTTCTACGGAACGCTCGCCGGCATGACCACCATGACCGCAAATGCCGGTGGCGCAGCTATGACCCTGTATCTACTCAAGATCCGCGTACCCATGCTGGCCTTTCTCGGAACCTCCTCATGGTTCTGGGCAATCGTCAACATCACCAAGGTGCCGTTTGCACTCGGACTCGGCACCATCACGACGGAATCTCTCCGCGCCGACCTATGGTTTCTCCCCTTCTTGTTGCTGGGGGCGGGACTGGGTGTGTGGCTCTACCCACGGATGAGTCAAACATTCTTCTCAGCTGCGGTGTTAAGCCTGAGTGGAGTTGCCGCCGTGTGGTTGATCATCCACGGCTAAAGTCGCCTCTCGCACTCTAGGCTTGCGGACATGTGGCAACACCTGACCTTGTACCCAGACATCCCCGGCGCACGTACCCGACAGGTTTTGCTCGACCTGTTCGTCGTCGCACTCATCGTGCTGTTCATCTGGATTGGCATTCAGGTGCACGACCTCGTTTCCGCGCTGGCCGTGCTCGGCACGGGAGTGAGTGCCGCCGGGACCGGCATCCAGAGTGGGTTCAACTCCGTCGGTGAGGCGATCAGTAACGTTCCTGTAGTCGGTGGGTCGATCGGCGATGTGTTTGCGTCGGTGGGGCAGAGCACGGGCGGCAATCTTGCTGCAATTGGGCAGCAGGGCCAGGACGCCGTGTACCTGCTGGCGACAGTGATTGGAATCATCACCGCTGCGCTTCCGATCATCGTGCTTCTCGTTGCTGTGGTGCCACGCCGTTGGCGCAAAATTCGCGAGATGAGCTCAGCACGGGGTCTTGCCGGGTACGTCGACCTCAATGATCCTGAGCGCGCGCGACTCGTCGCGATGCGAGCAGCATTTGGATTGCCCTACAGCGAATTGATTCGGTATACCTCTGACCCATTCGGCGACTTGGCCGAAGGGCGTTACGAGGCACTCATCAATGCTGCGCTCGCTGACGTCGGACTGATGCCACGCGCGCGCGCGGTCAGTTCTTGACAGCCACCAACACGTCGCGCTGAATGGATTGATCGACCCGATGCTCGAACAGTTCGTAGGGCCCACCCTCAAGCACGTCGAGCCCGGCAGCGCTCACTGCGGCCACAGCATCACGCCTGGATGCGACCCTGATATTCCACGAGATTCCTAGAGCGCCTCCCGATCGCAAGAGTTGTGCCCACACGGGCGCGGCCTCAGCGATGAGTTCGAGTGGACTGCGGGTAAGCGTCGCTCCGCCTGTTCGGCTGCCATGCTGCACTCCATAAGGAGCGTCAGTAACGACGAGGTCAACCGAGCCCGGACGCATGAATTCCAGAGCTCTCGTGGTGTCGGTATTGACGACGTCGACTCGCTGAACATCTCCATCCTTGAAGTCTTCCTTCGTCACCGCAAACGTCGCCTCGAATCGTCGCGCAACAACCTTGCGGTCGCGTCGTACAGGCCCGTACTCGCTTCGGTGTTTAAGTCTCTTGTCCTTCAGCCAGCGTTGCAAGAACGTTGCATACGCATCAACATCGCGCGCATCCGCGTCAATGCCGTAGGCGTCGAAGCCACACATCAGAGCTTGGTTCAGCGTGGTTCCGCGCCCACAGAGTGGATCGAGAACTGAGAATCGCCGGTCAAGCATGTCGGCCCCGAAGCGCGAGGACGCAAGCGTCACGTTGAGCAACAGTCGGGTGAACTGTTCATTGGTTTTACCGGGGTACTTCATGATGGTGAGTAGATCGCTGTCGAGGCGGTCGAGCGAACGCAGCTCTATCGGGCGTAATCGGTCGCTCTCCCGCTGATACAGCGCGTAGATTGCCGAGACATTCCCCAAGAGACTGAGGTCTCGATCACTGAGTTCAACACCGTCGAAGGTGATGTAGGCAACTCCCGCGATGGTCTCCGTACTGATGCCAGTGATTCGACCACCAAGTAATCGCACACTGAAGACTTCGAGTTCGGCCTGCACCAGATGCAGGGCCGCGTCCGCGTAGACGCGGTTCACCGAAGGCAGCAGCAGCGCTGCGTAGGTACTCATCAAATCCTCCAGTGTTGCGGGCTCACGGTCGGCCGAAGGCTAGCACCTAGGATTTGTCCATGGCATTGGACGAGGAGAACGGCACCGAGCGCGAGATGATGGAGGCTCACCTCGACGGCAACCGCGCCACAGCGGTCGCCAAGGTTTCTGGGCTGTCATGGGAACAGGCAACCCGTCGACTCGGACCATCGGCGACGAGTGCGGCCGGAATCATTCGTCACCTCACCGATGTCGAGCGATGGTGGTTCCGGCGGCACCTCGACGGGCAAGATGACGTGACTTTCGCGTGGAGTGATTCTGAACCCGACCTCGAGTTTGAGTTCACCGCCGCAGACACCCTCGAGGCCATCGTCGCTGACTACGAAGAGGCCTGTGCCGAGAGTCGCGAGGTCGCCAGCAGGTATGCGTTGGACGATCAGATGTGTCGTGCCGAGGAGAGCGGCAATCGACCAAGCCTGCGCTGGATCCTGTGCCACATGCTCGATGAGACGGCACGGCACAACGGACACCTCGATATCTATCGCGAGTTGCTTGATGGGCGTACTGGTTACCTCGGCTGATGAGCGTCCTGCTGTCCCGGGAACGTGTTCGGCATTCGGGGTGGAGTGATTTAGGTCATGCGCTCTGACATGTTGCAAGCGCTCATGGCATGCTCGGATGAATGACGGGGGGCCGTCGCACGAAAGTGGAGACTCATGGCCAAGACCGTTGTCATCGCAGGAGCCTCAGGACTCGTCGGACAGGCTGCCCTCAACCATTATCTTGAGCAGGGCTGGGATGTCGTCGCTCTTTCACGACGACAGCCCATGATCCTCTCAGACCGTTCGTACCGGCATCTGTCAGTCGACCTTCGCGACGCCGACGCAACGCGTGCAGCTCTGGGGTCTCTGGGCCATGTTGATCAACTCATCTACGCCGCTCTATTTGAGAAGCCCGGACTCATTCCTGGCTGGCGCGACGCCGACCAGATGGAAACTAACGAGCAGATGCTGCGCAATACCGTGGGCGCCCTTTCGGAATCGGGTTTGTCTCACGTTGTACTGCTACAAGGAACCAAGGCGTACGGGGTACACGTCACGCCGCTGCGTATTCCGGCCAAGGAAAGCCAGCCTCGCGTGCAACACGAGAACTTCTACTGGCTCCAGGAGGACTACCTGACCGGCGCCGCTGCCGAATTGGGCTTCGGCTACTCGATCTTCCGGCCGCAATTCGTCTTTGGCGATGCGATCGGATCGGCGATGAACCTCATCGCCGTGATTGGAATCTACGGTTCGATCTGTGCGCGTGAAGGACGTCCTTTCAGCTATCCCGGTGGTGCGTCGTATGTAGCCGAGGGCACCGATGCCCGACTTTTGGCTAAAGCATTCCTATGGGCGGAGTCTGCTGAGGCTGCCCGTAACCAAACCTTCAACATCACTAACGGCGACGTCTTCGAATGGCGCGATATGTGGCCCGCACTCGGCACCGCTTTGGGTGCGGAGGTCGGCGCTGATGACCCCACATCGATGGCCGAGTTTGTGCCTGCCCATGAGGCGACCTGGAATGAGATCGTGCGCGACAACGGATTACGCGACCTGCCGATGTCTGCGTACCTCGGCGAATCTCACTTCTACGCCGACTACGCATTCGGCTATGACTCTCGCGATCGGGTCAGCGATCACGGAACGACCCCGGCATTTGTCAGCTCGATCAAATTGCGTCAGGCCGGGCTCGTTGATGTCTACGACACTCAAGAAACGTTCATCGAGTGGTTCAACATCATGCGTCGGCTGAAGCTACTTCCGACTGTCTAAGTTTTTGCGGGTCTCAGTTGCAGATCGCGTAGCAGTGACTGCGTGGCAGCAGTTACTTCATCAACCGCGCGATCAAACGCCTCTCTATTCGCTGCAGAAGGCGCTCGCATTCCCGCGACCTTGCGCACGTACTGCAAGGCCGCTGCATGCATGTCGTCGACGGTTACGTCGTCTTCGTACGGGGGACGAAGTGTCTTAATGCTTCGGCACATGAGCCAAGAATACGCAACGAACGGTACCAGTTCGAGGTCGGCAGGAGCACGGTGCTGATGCGACTAGCTCACCTTTGCTAACGGCGGAGCGGCGAGGCCAACGAAAATGACGACACCGTCCCCGCCAGGGTTGGTCGTGTTGTCGATGCCAGATTCGTTCTTCCAGTTATTGACTGCCCAGAAGTTTCCTGCGCTGTCGATGACTGTCTTTGTCGTTCTTTGCATCGGGTTAAGTCCTGGCGGGGCGCCCTCGCCGTACAGTGGCTCGCCATTGTGCAGCAGTACCTCGCTACCCGCGCCGGCCGGTCGACCAGCACCAGTACCGGTAGAACGAGAGAGACGTCACTGCCCCAGTTGCTTGCCATCGTGCCCCTGATCGCCGGGGAGGACCGAAAAGACGATAGGGCCCCGAGCCGTCGCCCGGAGCCCTATCGCAGTCTCAACCTTACGTGTCCGAGGGGGGACTTGAACCCCCATTCCCCGTAAAGGGAACTAGCACCTCAAGCTAGCGCGTCTGCCAATTCCGCCACTCGGACGAGTGGAACCGCTCATGAGCGGCTGCCCGGCAACTATACCGGGCCGAGGCTGGCACAACGACGCGGGACGACGACGGGGGCGTTGCCCTGCATCGCCGAGGTCGGCGGGAACTGAGAGGATCAGCAGGTCGCTCGAACCTTGTCGTCGAAATCCATCTGCCCAATGAATCTGATCTACCCACATAATCGATCTGCCCAAAGAATCTGATCTACCCACTAATGAGGTGAGTTACCTGGCATCGACAATCGTCGCGCTTCTCCCACTGGCTGCGGTGAACATGCTGATGCCTCTCTGGCTCATCATCGAAGTTCAGTTACTCAGCGGAGAGCACGGTATTCGAAAGGCCGTCGGGTTTGTCACCGGGATGACTTCTGTGCGCTTGCTGCAAGGAGCACTGTTTGCGCTCCTGGCCAGTGGTGCATCGAGTGAAGTGACAACGCAAGAGACTCACTGGCTGGTTTCCGGGGCGCTGTCGGTACTCGGTCTGCTGCTCGTGATCGCCGGCATCCGTATGCTCCTCGGTGAGCCCGATCCCGATGCAGCACCCCCTCGCTGGTCACGCATGATTGATTCGGTCACTGCTCCTAAGGCAGCCGGTCTCGGTGCCGGACTTGTGGCACTGAACACCAAGGCGTGGATCTTTACTCTCAGCGCCCTCGGCATCATCGTCGAAGGCGAACTGACTCGGCCAGCGCAGATCGGTGCGTACCTCGGCTTCATTCTGGTCGCGCAAGCAGTGCTGATCGGCCTGATTGTGGCGTGTGCCCTCCTGCCCCGGCGAGCTAAGCGATGGATCAGCGCACTGTCGACATGGCTGCAGACCAACAACCGCGCCCTCTCAATCGGAGTGGCCCTGCTCTTCGGCTGTCTCTTCTTGTTCAAAGGGGTGAGCGATCTACTGAACTAGCGACCATCGCGCGGTGACGCGGTCGACCCACGCGAAACGAGCCTGGTGGAAACCAACCCAGGCGCGCGCACGGGTGGTGGAGTAAGACCTAGGACTGCAAGCAACGACTCGGCAGCGAATCTGCCCATGCTCTCGACTGGCTGTTCAACGGTGGAGAGGTCGATGACCTCCGACTGTGGGTGCCCGTCAATCCCGATCAGCGAGATGTCAACCCCCGCAACGAGTCCGCGGCGCCTTAACGCCACCGACGCCCCAAATGCCATCTCATCAGACATGCAGAAAACAGCGGTCGGCGTGAGCGTCAGATTCAGCAGTTCACCCATCGCCTGCTCGCCACCCTCGCGAGTGAACTGTCCGAATGCGACAAGAGTCGGGTCGGGCTCGATTCCAACGGCTGAGAGCGCGTCGCAGTAGCCCCGATACCGGTGCTCTTGAGTGGTGTAGATGCTTCCGATGCGACTGCCCGAGATGACGGCGATCCGTCGATGTCCCAGATTGAGCAGGTGTGCAGTCGCCTTGCGAGCGGCTTCTGCGTCGTCAATGGCAACACACGGAACGTCGGGAACAAGACTTCCGACAATGCTCACGGGCAGGTTCGCGTTCAGCAACGCTCGCACTTCGGGATCGTCAGCGGGAAGCGCAACGATGATCGCCCCATCCGCTCGCTGGCGCAAACGCTGCTCGGTCGGAACCTCGCTCGGTCGGTCGGGATCACCCACTCCGAGAAGTAACAGATCCAGACCCGCGTCGTGCGTGACCTGTTCGACTCCAGAGAGCACCGTCGAGAAGAACCAACGAGCGATAAAGGGCGTAACCACCGCGATACTGCCTGTGCGACCGCTCGCCAACCGCGAGGCACTCGGCGACACGACATAGTCAAGATTCGCCGCCGCGGCGAGTACTCGCAGACGGGTCGCGTCATCAACATAAGGAAGTCCGCGCAATGCACGAGAAACTGTTGCCGTCGAAACCCCCGCAGCCTCTGCGACCTCACGAATGGTGACCGCCACGTCAGCCTCCTTGAGTAATCGCTTTCGCGGTCCGTGCGGTCAACTGATTGCAGAGTCTAGGTTGCGAGGATTCTTGCTCTGCAAGCGGTGTCAGGGCAGCGCAATTTCCACGAACACGGCAGACTAGAGCAATGACAACCTCTGGAATTGACGACCTCGCTCAGCGAGAGGTTGTTGACATCGTTCGCGGCCTGCTGCGCATCGATACCTCGAACTACGGCGACGACTCAGGACCGGGCGAGGCTCTTGCGGCTGAATACGTACAAGGACTTCTGGATGAATGCGGTATCTCGTCTGAACTTGTCAATACGACATCGGGTCGTCGTCAGGGCGTGGTGAGCCGCATCGCAGGTAAAGACCCAAGCCGACCCGCGCTTCTCGTGCACACACATCTCGACGTCGTGCCAGCCATCGCTTCTGACTGGTCGGTGCCACCGTTTGCCGGTGAGGTCATCGACGACATGATCTGGGGGCGCGGAGCAGTCGACATGAAGGACTCCGTCGGCATGATCCTTGCGACGTTGCGCGGATGGTCGCGCACCGGAAGCCAGCCTGACCGTGACCTGATCGTCGTGTTCACCCCCGACGAGGAGCACGGAGGAGAGCACGGCGCCCACTGGATGGTCGAGAACCGGCCCGAGTTGTTCGAAGGTGCCACGGAAGCCATCGGTGAGGTCGGCGGGTTCTCGATCACTATCAATGACGATCTTCGCCTCTACACGGTGCAGACCGCGGAGAAGGGCATCGAATGGATGCGCGTGACCGCGTCCGGTACCGCGGGACACGGTTCGTTCCTCAACGACGACAACGCCATCACTGCCCTGAGCGAGGCCGTAGCACGCGTTGGAAGACATCGGTTCCCGGTTGTCGTCACACCGACGGTGCAGGCATTGGTCGAACGACTGTCGGAAGTTCTCGGTATCGAACTCGATACCAACGACGGTGAACAACTCGTGGCTCAACTCGGACCGTTGGCTCGCGTCATCGGTGCCACGTTGTGCAACACGGCGAACCCCACAATGTTGTCATCGGGTTACAAGGCCAATGTCATTCCAGGAACGGCAACGGCGGTCATCGACGGTCGCTACCTACCCGGTCACCGCGACGAATTCCTGGCCGAAATTGACGCACTGCTCGGCCCAGGCATCACTCGCGAAGCGGCTGTGAGTGACATCGCGGTCGAAACGGGCTTTGACGGCCCCACCATTGATGCCATGGCATCGGCATTGCGCGAAGTCGATCCGGGCGCGCAGACCGTTCCGTACATGCTGTCAGGCGGAACCGATGCGAAGGCGTTCTCTCAACTGGGCATGAGGTGCTTTGGTTTTATGCCTCTACGACTTCCACCGAGTCTTGACTTCGCAAGCCTGTTCCACGGAGTTGACGAGCGCGTTCCGATTGAGTCGCTTGAATTCGGTGTTGCTGTTCTCGACCGATTCCTGCGCCGCGTGTAGAGACCTACGCCGTTCGCACGGCGCGAATTACTTTGCGCCGAAGCCACACTCGACGGGTTCCGTCGGGGTACAACCGCAATCGTGCTAGTTCCCAGCGACCATGTTCGGCGTATTCAGTGAGCAGCGTTCGAGCTGCTGAGCGCGGAGTGCCGCGGGGCAAGGTGAGTTCTCGGAACTCCCAGGTCGCTGTCGAAGTCACTGCTCACCTCGCTGGTTCCATCCGAACTCGGGGTAACCCCGGTGAGGTGCCGACACTTCATCGAGTGCCGACGTGATCTCAGCCGGCAGTACCAGTTCCTCGCTCGTCAGAGCCGCCGCCAACTGCGCCGTCGTTCGCGCGCCCACGATGGATGCGACAACGCCGGGCCGATCGCGCACCCAGGCCAACGCAACTTCTAATGGTGTGCTGTTCAAACCGTTGGCGGCAGTGACCACCGCGTCGATGATGCGCGCGTGCGTCGGCGTGAGGAACTCTTCAACGAAGGCGCCGTATTCTTCCGTCGTTGCGCGTGAGCCGGCCGGAATTCCTGCTCGGTACTTTCCGGTGAGCACACCGCGACCCAAGGGCGACCATGGCAGGATTCCGATGCCGAATTCGTGGGCCGCTGGAAGTACTTCTCGTTCGATGCCTCGCTGAAGCAACGAATACTCCATCTGGGCGCTCACCAGCGGAGCCGAACCTCGCCGCTCAGACTGCACGGTTGCTGCTCGCGCCAACTGCCAGCCGCTGTAGTTAGAAATACCCGCGTAGCGCACTCGGCCCGAGCGAACGGCAGCGTCAACAGCGCCTAACGTCTCGTCGAGGGGGGTGAGGGGATCCCAGGCATGAAGTTGCCAGAGATCGACATGATCAACCCCAAGTCGGGCCAAGGAACGATCGAGAGCTGTGAGCAGATGCGCCCGCGACGCATTGAAGCGCCGCGGATCGGGCCGCACCGAGACTGCTTTGGTTGCCAGCACGACCTGATCGCGCACCCCAAGTTCGGCAAGGACGCGGCCAAGGATTCCTTCACTCATCCCGTGCCCGTATACGTCGGCAGTGTCGACAAAGGTGCCACCCGCGTCGAGGAAGGTGCGCAACTGATCGTGAGCGTCGTACTCGTCGGTTGCGCCGCCCCACGTCATCGTGCCCAGCGCCAGCCGAGAAACGTACAGCCCGGTATTCCCCAGCGATCTCATCTCCACAACGACACCGTACCCCGTAGGCCGGCTCTGCGCCCGAACCCGCGTAGGCTCGCAGCGGCGGCTATCACGGCTAACACGGAGGACTTGTGAAACTCGGACTTAACTTGGGCTACTGGGGTGCAGGTAACGACGCCAACAACCTTGCGTTGGCCCGCGAGGCTGACGTCATCGGATATTCGGTGGTATGGGCTGCTGAGGCCTACGGTTCCGACGCTGCCACGGTGCTGGCGTGGGTCGCCGCTCAAACGGAACGCATTGATGTCGGGTCGGCGGTCTTCCAGATTCCAGGTCGCACGCCTGCCAACACGGCCATGACTGCCGCCACGCTCGACACGTTGTCTGGAGGCCGATTCCGGCTCGGGCTGGGAGTTTCGGGACCTCAGGTGTCTGAAGGATGGCACGGTGTGCGCTTCAACAAGCCGCTCGCCCGCACCCGCGAATACACCGACATCGTGCGCATGGCGCTGCGTCGCGAACGGGTGAAGTACGACGGGGAATTCTTCACCCTGCCTCTGCCCGACGGCCCCGGCCGTGCGCTGACGCTGACCGTGCACCCCGCTCGTGACTACATTCCGATGTACCTCGCTGCCGTTGGACCGAAGAATCTCGAGCTTGCAGGAGAGGCGTTTGACGGCTGGCTGGCCATCTTCTTCGCACCTGAATCGTCAGCCGAATTGCTCAGTCACATCAAGACCGGGCGCGCCATCGCCGGCAAGACGCTTGAGGGATTCGATGTAGTACCCACGGTGCCGGTCGTGATCGGCGACGACCTCGAACAATGCGCGGCCGCTGTCCGCGCCTATGCAGCTCTCTATATCGGGGGCATGGGTAGCCGTGAGCAGAACTTCTATAACCAACTCGCGGTGCGCATGGGTTATGAAAAGGAAGCCAACGAGATTCAGGAAAAGTACCTCGCGCGCGATTACGCGGGAGCGGCAGCTGCCGTTCCGATGGAATTCATCGATCGCACTGCACTGATCGGACCGCGCGAGCGCATTCGTGATCGACTACCTGCCTACGCGGAGGCAGGCGTGACGACCCTCACCGTCGCAAGTTACGTCGGAACGTTGGCCGAGCAGGTTCAGACGCTGCGCACGATGGCCGAACTGCTTGACGAAACAGGGCTTGCCACGTGACGCTTTCGGTTGTGGTTGGCAGCGTGTCGTGGCTTGAGGCCATCATCCTTGGAATCGTTCAAGGGCTGACGGAGTTTCTCCCGATCTCGTCATCGGCACACCTGTTGATTTTGTCGCGACTCACCGGCTGGGGTGATCCAGGTGCTGCGTTTACCGCCGTCACTCAGATCGGAACGGAACTCGCGGTCATCATCTACTTTCGACACGACATCGTGCGCATTGCGAAGGCGTGGCTCCACTCGTTGCGCGATCAGTCAGCCCGGTCGTCGATCGATGCGCGCATGGGCTGGTACGTGATTATCGGTTCACTTCCCATCTTGATCCTTGGCTTCCTCTTTCGGCACTCGATTGAGACAGTCGCTCGAAACTTGTGGCTCGTTGCGTTCAACCTGATCATCTTCGGCATCATTCTGGGCGTTTGCGACGCACTCGGAAGGCGCACCAAGAAAGTTGATGATCTCAACGCACGTGACGGAATCCTCTACGGCTTAGGTCAAGCCCTGGCGCTTATTCCCGGGGTGTCTCGTTCGGGCGCGACCATCAGTACCGGTCTCGCGCTGGGCTACACGCGTGAAAGCGCCGCACGGTACTCATTCCTGCTCGCCATTCCAGCGGTTCTCGCGAGTGGCCTGTTCGAAGCGCTCAACATCGGAAGCGACACAACCGCAGCGTGGGGTCCGACCTTGTTGGCCACCGCCATCGCATTCGTTGTGGGGTACTTGGTCATTGCGTGGTTGCTGCGCTACTTGATCAGCAACACGTTCTTGCCGTTCGTCATCTACCGAATCGCACTGGGGCTCCTGCTCGTCATCTTGTTGATGTTCGGAGTCGTCAGCGCAACGGTTCCACAATAGTGCGCAGGCTCCACCCACCAGAGGAGCCCGCCATGGGTAAAGGCCACCGCACACAAGCCGAAGCCAGCACAGCGAGGCGGGTTCTGATCTACACGCGACTGTCAAGCCACGGTGGCGAATCCGATCCGAGCACGTCGCCAGAACGTCAAGAGGCGACCTGACGCGCGTACGCAGCTGCAAAAGGAATGGGACGTAGTTGAGACCATCGCCGACTTGACCGTGTCCGGCTCAGGCTCGTGAGAGTTGCCGGGTCCCTCGACAGGACAAAGAGTGTCTAGGGGGATCCGTGCAACACCTCGTCACACTCCGACTATCGTCGGTGTCCGGCATCGTGGGTTTGTGCGGTGCCGAGAACGCTGGGGTTGTTAAGTTCGCACTGCTTAGGCCCCGCCGGCGGGTGCGGGTAGATCGTTGACTGTGCCGGACTTTCCCCGTAGTCAATAGGAGTTTCACTCGGTCGCGAGCTGGCCATCACCTGATGTAATCGGCACCAACCTGCAATACTGTAAATAGAATTGTTATTCAGGCCGGCTCGTGACAGTCGTCGGAATTGGGCTGTGAGTATTCCTGCCAAGCACGAGGAGCCCCCATGGCGAACGACCTTCCCACCGCGGTCGACGCACTCATCGCACGAGCCAACAGGGACGACGGGCTGCGCGCACGACTCATTGCCGATCCCGCCGCAACGATCTCAGCCGAAACCTGCATGACAGTGCCCGATGACTGGAACATCGTGGCCAGCCAGGCAGCCGACGGGTCACTCAGCCTTGGGTTCGTCAACGACGAACTGCCGCTGGACTACCTCGAACTCGTCAGCGGCGGTGACCCCAACGCCGGTTGTACTGGCGGCGCCGATCGCATGCTGTATCCCACAGGACCGTGAATGAGTGCCTACCCCCGGTACTTCTGCTGAAGCGTTGGTGCATGTGCGATCTAGGGTGCATGTGACCTAGGCCACATAGTGTGTGGAAATGCTGTTCGGAGTCGTCAGCGCAACGGTTGTTTATAGCCAGCCCGATCGCTTGAATGCGCGGAACATCAATCCGCAAGCAGTCAGCATGAGTCCGATGACCATGAAATACCCGTATTCCCAATGTAATTCAGGAAGGTTGTCGAAGTTCATTCCGTAGATTCCGGCGATCATCGTCGGAACGGCTGCGATGGCAACCCACGCGGAGATCTTGCGCATGTCGCTGTTCTGCTGGAGTTCAAGCCTTTGGGTGCTCGCCGACAAGAGGGTTCCGAGTAGGTTGTCGAAACCTTCCACCTGGTCGCTCGCGCGAAAGACGTGGTCGGCGATATCGCGGAAGTAGGGCTTGAGTTCGGCTGAGACGATCGCTGAGCCAGGGTCGATGAGGCTCTGCGCTACCGGCACCAGCGGAGAGATGGCGCGCTTGAGTTCGAGTACCTCACGCTTGAGCCGGTAAATACTCTCCGAGTCGTCCGATCGCACGCGGGAGAATACCGACTCCTGGATGATGTCAATATCGCGTTCGATTTCGTCGGCCACGTAGGTGTAACCATCGACAATGGTGTCGAGAACGACATAGGCCACCGAGAGCGCACCTGCTTTGAGCAAATGCGGCGACTGCTCAAGGCGTTCGCGTGCCTCGACCAATTCAGCCACTCCGCCATACCTCACGGTCACCACGAAGCCGTCACCAACAAACATCGAAATCTGGCCAGTTTCCACATCACTGGTTTCTTCGACGTAGCGCAGCACTTTGAACAGCAGGAACCATTCGTCGTTGCTCGATTCGACTTTGGCACGCTGGCGCACGTTGAGTGCGTCCTCAACTTGCAGGTAGGGCAGAGCGAGTTCGGCAGCCACCACAGCCATCTCGGCAGGCGTCGGCTGGTAGAGGCCGAGCCAAATGAAAGTACTGGGGTCGGGATCTTGGCGCGCCTCGCGCAGCAGTTGGGTGATGTGTTCGATCAGGTCGGCGTCATTGCTGTGTGCGGCCATCAGATCATCGCGCGAAACGACCACCTCGCCGTTGCGGTAGAAGCCAAGTCCCCTGATCACGCTGGTCATCCTCGCACGAACCCACACCCTTTCCCCCTTTTCTTTCCCCCTTTTCCACCTTGCATGGGGGGACCCCTACGACCCCTAGGCGCAGTTTTTCGTGCCCACGGCTCAACCCATGGGGAAGCAAAACTGCGTCTATGCGTGCTCAATGTCCCCCCATGCGGGAGGGATTAGGGTGGGGGAATGGCGATTGCATTACTCATTCGGCACGGTCGGACGCAGGCAAATGCCACCGGTGTGCTCGCGGGCCACACCGAGGGCGTCGACCTCGATGACGCCGGCCGCAGCCAGGCTGCCGATCTGGCCACGCGACTTCTGTGCGTCCCACTGGCAGCGATCATCACCAGCCCCCTGCTGCGCACCCAGTCAACAGCCGGCTACCTCCTAGAAGGCCGCGAAAGCGCCCCGCCATTTCACCTCGACGAGCGGGTCGCCGAGGCTCACTACGGCGACTGGACGGGCCAGAAACTCAGCGCGTTGGCCAAGGACCCACTGTGGAAGGTGGTGCAGTCGCAGCCGAGTGCTGTGACCTTTCCCGGTGCGCAGGGTGAGTCGATGGTGTCGATGGCTGCCCGAGCGGTGGGCGCAGTGCGCGACTGGGACGCACGCATTGAGGCCGAGCACGGAGCCGAAGCCGTGTACGCGGTGGTGTCGCATGGCGATGTCATCAAGGCAATCACAGCTGACGCGCTCGGAATGCACCTCGACGCATTTCAACGCATTTCGTGCGACCCGTGCTCGGTAACGATCGTTCGCTACACGTCCGTTCGCCCCTATGTGCTGCGCGTCAACGACACAGGCGGCAGTTTCGCCTCGCTCGTTCCCAAGCCCAAAAGCAAGACCCGACGACGGCGATCGACCGACGCACCCGTTGGCGGAGGGGCCGGCGACTGACTTCGGTCAATCGCCGTAGGCTTGCCCCATGCCCCGAGAGCTCTTTGAGTACGACCCACCCGACCGCTTCGTCGCGGGCACCGTGGGCCAGCCAGGAGAGCGCACGTTCTACGTGCAAGCACGCAGCGGCGCCCGCACGACCAGTGTGATCGTAGAAAAGCAACAGGTGGCACTGCTTTCCGAGCGCCTTGACGAGTTACTCAGTGAGGTGCTGCGACGCGCCGAAGGACCCCTTCCCATTCCGGTCGAGGCATCAGGCGCGCTCGATCTTGAGCCCTTGGAACTGCCGCTCACGGAGGAATTCCGGGTGGGCGCCATCGGCTTGGGTTGGAACGGTGAGATCGAACGTGCCGTCATCGAGCTTCACGCAACGGTTGAAAGTGACGAGTTCGAAGTTCCCGAACTTGATGAAGACGACGTTCCCGACACTGCTCCAGCCTGCCTGCGCGTACGCATCACCGGCGCCCAGGCGCGCGACTTCATCGTGCGCTCGAATGCCCTCGTCTCTGCTGGTCGACCACCATGCCCGCTCTGCCACCTGCCTCTCGATCCGGAAGGTCACGTGTGCCCCCGGGCGAACGGCTACCGTCGCCGTGCCTGACATCGCCCCGCTCGTTGAGCCAGATGCCATTCGCGTGCTCACTCACGGGCAACTCGACATTGAGGGGCGCCTGGTTGAAGCGTCGAATTTGGCCGTCGTAGCGGTCGCTCAACTCGACGGTCTGTCATTGCGCTGCGTGTACAAGCCAGTGGCGGGCGAGCGCCCGCTCTGGGATTTTCCCGAATCGACGTTAAGCCGCCGCGAAGTGGCCGCGTACCGAATCAGCGCGGCGGCCGGCTGGAATCTGGTCCCCACGACGGTCTGGCGAGACGACGGCCCCGCAGGCGAAGGAATGTGCCAACGCTGGATCGATGTCGAGGAAGGGGCCGCTCTGATCGACGTGGTTCCGCGAGGCTCGTGTCCACCCGGATGGAAGCGCGTCATCGACGCAGAGGGTGCACGAGGGCGTCCGGTGACTCTTGTCCATGCCGATACTCCTGAGCTGCGCGCCATGGCGGTGTTCGACGCCGTAGTGAACAACGCCGACCGCAAGGGCGGTCATGTGCTCATTGACGCCGATGCGCGGGTGTTCGGAATCGACCACGGAGTGACCTTCAGCGAAGACGACAAACTGCGCACCGTGCTCTGGGGCTGGGCAGGCGAGCCAATTGATGATGCACTCATCGTGTCGCTCGAGATCCTCAGCGATGCTCTCTCAACTCCCGATGCCGCCGGCCTGCGGGGTCTGCTGCACCGAGATGAGATCACTCGAACCCGCGAGCGCGTTGACCACCTTCTGGCAGACGCAACCTTCCCGTACCCCGGCGATGGTTGGCCCAGCCTGCCGTGGCCTGCCTTCTGAACCGATAGAGTCAGGCGGTGCGATCATGGCCCACTGTCTCCCTGCCCGAACTGCCCGGAAGTGGGCCGGAGGTGCGCGTCTTCGACACGGCCTCCGGGGCGGTGAAACCGACGTCCCCCGGCCCGATCGCCCGCATGTACGTCTGCGGCATCACGCCGTACGACGCCACGCACCTCGGCCACGCCGCCACGTACATCACCTTTGATCTTCTCGGCCGCGCCTGGCGCGACTCGGGTCATGAGGTGCACTACGTACAAAACGTCACCGACATCGACGACCCGCTCCTCGAGCGCGCGGTTGCCACCGGCGACGACTGGCAAGCACTCGCACTTCGCCAAACCGAGTTGTTCCGTGACGATATGACCGCACTGCGAGTCATGCCTCCCGACCACTATCTCGGCGCCGTCGAGTCGATTCCCGCCGTTGTTGACGCTGTCGAAAAGTTGCGCGAACTCGGGGCTGTGTACGACGTCGACGGTGACCTCTACTTCCGGGTGCATGCTGACGACAGATTTGGCAGTGTGACGTCGTTGGGGTCGAGCCAAATGCTCGAAATCTTCGGCGAACGTGGCGGAGACCCGCAACGGCCCGGCAAGTCCGATCCGCTCGACTGTTTGTTATGGCAGGCAGCCCGACCCGATGAGCCTGCGTGGGATACCGCACTCGGGCATGGTCGACCTGGTTGGCATATCGAATGCGTCGCAATTGCGCTCGGAACCCTTGGTATGTCCTTCGACGTACAAGGTGGCGGCCGCGATCTGGCTTTTCCACATCATGAAATGGGTGCCAGCGAGGCGCACGTCTTAATGGGCGAGTGGCCCTACGCACGGTCGTACGTGCACGCGGGCCTTGTCGGACTCGACGGCGAGAAAATGTCGAAGTCGCGCGGAAACCTCGTGTTCGTCTCAGCCCTGCGCATGCTCGGGCACGATCCCATGGCTATTCGGTTGGCCCTGTTGAACCACCACTACCGCACTGACTGGGAGTGGACCGACGCTGACCTTCCGGCCGCCGAGCAGCGCCTGGCGCGCTGGCGTGCCGCTCTGTCACCGCCTACGGGTCCACGACCCGACGACACCTTGCTACGCATGAGACAGTCGCTGTCGGACGACCTCAACGCACCGGGTGCTGTCGCTGCGGTCGATCGGTGGGTTGACGAGCAACTCAGCCGCGGGGGAGAAGACCCCTCAGGCCCGGGCATCATCACGCGCGCGTGCGATGCCCTGTTGGGAGTGGCGCTCTAGTCCGCCACACCCCCGCCCCTACTGCCTACTTCTTTTTCTCGTCGTGTCCGCCGAACTGCTTGCGCATCGCTGACTGCACCTTGTTTGCGAACAGGTCGTTGCCCTGTGAACCAAAGCGGGAGTAGAGCGATCCGGTGAGAACCGGCGCGGGAACACCTTCATCAATGGCCGCGATGGACGTCCAGCGGCCTTCACCGGAGTCAGAGACTCGACCGTTGAACTCCGACAGTTCCGGATCGTCGTGCAGCGCAATGGCCGTGAGGTCAAGCAACCACGATCCGATCACCGACCCACGCCGCCACACTTCAGCGACTGCGGGGAGGTCGAGGGTGTACTGGTAAAACTCCGGGTGCTCGAGGGGGGCAGTCTCGGCGTCCTGCGACGGCGGGCGCTTTCCAGCATCGGCGTTCTTGAGGATATTCAGACCCTCAGCGTAGGCCGCCATGATGGCGTACTCGATGCCGTTGTGCACCATCTTCACAAAGTGCCCGGCGCCGTTGGGACCGCAGTGCAACCAGCCCTTCTCAGCCGGCTGAATGGGTCCGGTGAGGCCTTCGGTACGAGCAGCAGAATCAAATCCGGGCGCGATGGTGTCGAACAAAGCGTTGCGCGCCTCCACTGCTTCGGTATCACCGCCCACCATCAGGCAGTACCCGCGGTCAAGGCCCCATACGCCTCCCGAGGTTCCGCAGTCGATGAAGTGAACCCCCTTATCGCGCAATCCATTGGCGTGGCGGATGTCATCGCGGTAGTAGCTGTTGCCACCGTCGATCAGTGCGTCGCCGTCTTCGAGGAGTGCACCGAGGGCCTGCACCGTGGAGTCGGTGATGTGGCCGGCCGGAACCATGATCCAGGTGGTGCGGGGCTTCTCCAGTTTGGCGACAAAATCTTCCAGGCTCGTCGCCCCGGTGGCACCTTCGGCTACCAGCGCCTTGACAGCGTCGGGGTTCACGTCGTACACGACACAACGGTGACCATCGCGCATCAGACGTCGCACGAGGTTGGCGCCCATCCGGCCCAGGCCGACCATGCCCAATTGCATAGGTGTCGAGGTAGTCACGCGTGTCTCCCATCGGTGGCTCGGCCCGGCAGAATCCGAAGCCGATAGCATCCTGAACACTAGACGAGAGGGGCTGACCGCCGCCATGCCGACCGCACACGAGTCCGACCACTTGGTGATTTTCGGGATTACCGGGGACCTGGGATACAAAATGACCCTGCCTTCGCTGTACCGACTTGAGGTACGAGGGCTGCTCAATGTCAACGTTCTCGGGGTGGCTTTCGAGGATTGGACCCTCGACCAACTCGTCGAGCGTGCCCGAAAAGCGGTCACCGAGTCGCTCGTTGCTTCCGGCGATGACTTTGATCAGGCCATCTTCGATCGGTTTGCTGCTCGCCTCACCTACGTCCACGGAGACTTCACTGACTCATCCCTCTACGGACAAGTGGCTGCGGCGCTCACCGCGGCGGGCAGCACCTCACCACTGTTCTACCTCGAGATTCCGCCTTCTCTGTTCGGTCCCGTGGTTGAAAGCCTCGGAGCTGCCAATCTCACCGCCGGAGCTCGTGTTGCCGTTGAGAAGCCCTTCGGTACGAGCCTGGTAACCGCCCGCGAACTCAACGACCGACTGCTCCAGGTCCTCACCGAAGACCAGTTGTTCAGGGTCGACCATTTCTTGGGCAAGGAACCAGTGCAGGACATCATGTACCTGCGCTTCGCGAACGCACTGTTCGAACCGCTCTGGAATCGCCACTACATCGACTCCATTCAGATCACCATGGCCGAGTCATTCGGCGTAGAAGATCGCGGTTCCTTCTACGACAGCGTGGGCACCTTGCGCGATGTGGTGCAAAACCACCTGCTGCAGGTCTTAGCGCTCGTCATCATGGAACCCCCCGGCGCCGGAGATGACGCGGTGTCCGACGCCCGTCGTCTGCTCTTCGAATCGATGCGGCCGATCAACCCGGCTAAGACGGTACGGGGCCAATACTCGGGATACCGCGACATCAAGGGGGTCGCAGATGACAGCGACACCGAGACGTTCGTGGCAGTCAAACTCGAAGTCGACAACTGGCGCTGGGCCGGCGTTCCGATCTACGTACGCGCGGGCAAGCGCATGCCCGGAACTGCAACCGAGGTTGTCGCCCGCCTCAAAAAGGTGCCCCGCGTGCGCGCTGCCGGTCGTCTGGTTGACGTACCCGGTCACGATGAGATCGTCTTCAACATTGGGCATCACCCCGGTGTCGACATTGGCATGCGGGTCAAGAGGCCGGGTCTGAATGTCACTGAGCCCACATGGCTCTCAGTGCATTTCGACGACGTTCTTGGTGAGGAGCCGACCCCGTACGAACGTTTGCTCAATGACGCTCTGCACGGTGTTCACGACCTCTTCCCACGCTGGGACACCGTCGAAGCGACATGGGAAGTCGTGCAGCCACTGCTCGACAACCCACCGCCGGTCATTGCGTACGCGCAAGACACATGGGGTCCCGAGCAATCACACGAACTCATCCGAGGCCACGCACCCTGGAAGCTGCCTCGCGAACTTGAGGAGCAGTTGTGAGCACTCACCTCAACGACACGGCCGCGTGGCAGCAGTTATCGGCGCATGCGGTGACGATGAATGAAACGCACATGCGTGAACTTTTCACTGCTGACCCCAGTCGTGCGCTGCGCTACACAGCAGACGGCGCTGGGGTGCACCTTGACTACAGCAAGCACCGCGTTACCGACGAAACTCTGACACTTCTCTTCGACCTCGCTCGCGAGCGAGGTGTCGAACAACGGTGGCAGCAGATGTTCCGTGGCGACCGCATCAACTCCACCGAGGGTCGTTCGGTGCTGCACACTGCGTTGCGACTGCCTCCGGGCGAGACGCTGGTGGTCGACGGCGTCGACGTTGCTGCAGAGGTTCACGCCACCCTCAGCAAGATGTCAGCGTTCTCCGATCGCGTTCGCAGCGGTGAGTGGAAAGGCCACACCGGTAAGCCCATCAAGAATGTGGTCAACATCGGTATCGGTGGATCCGATCTCGGACCAGTCATGGCCTATGAAGCACTGCGCTTCTACTCGCGGCGCGACATGGTGTTTCGATTTGTTTCCAACGTTGATGGCACCGATATCGCTGAAGCAACGCGCGACCTCGACCCGGCTGAGACTCTCTTCATCGTCTCGTCCAAGACATTCACCACCTTGGAGACGATGACCAACGCCCACAGTGCTCGCGAATGGCTCGTTACAGGCTTAGGCGCCGATGCAGATGTGTCAAAGCATTTCGTTGCGGTCAGCACCAACGCGGTTGAAGTGTCGAAGTTCGGCATCGACGCTGACCACGCCATGTTCGGCTTCTGGGACTGGGTCGGCGGCCGTTACTCCATGGACTCGGCGATCGGCCTGTCGACCATGCTCGCCACCGGCCCCGATGCCTTCCGCTCGATGCTCGATGGATTCCACGCCATGGACGAGCACGTGCGCACTGCACCGCTTGAGAAGAACCTCGCCGTCATCATGGGACTTGTCGGTCTCTGGTACCGCGACTTCTTTGATTGCCAGACCGTTGCGGTGTTGCCCTACGAGCAATACCTCAAGCGCTTTCCTGCCTATTTGCAGCAACTCACCATGGAGAGCAACGGCAAGCACGTCAGTCTCGACGGATCACATGTCGACTACTCCACGGGGGCCATCTACTGGGGAGAACCCGGAACGAACGGACAACACTCGTTCTACCAACTCATCCACCAGGGCACGACGATCGTGCCTGCCGACTTCATCGTCTTCGCTCGAACCCTCAATCCACTCGGGCCGCACCACGACATCCTCGTAGCCAACGTGTTGGCTCAAGCATCGGTGATGGCCTTTGGCCGCACCGACGACGAGGTGCGCGCCGACGGAACCGCTGATGCCGTAGTTGCGCACAAGGTGATGGAAGGTAACCGCCCGTCAAGTTTGCTCATGCTCGACGAACTGACCCCGTACGCGCTCGGAACTTTGGTGGCGCTCTACGAGCACATCGTGTTCGTTCAGGGCACGGTGTGGGGAATCAACTCATTCGACCAGTGGGGGGTCGAACTCGGCAAGGTGATGGCACAACGAATCATCCCGACTCTCACCGGTGCTGCTATTCCTGACGACATCGACGGCTCGACGGCTGAATTGATCAAGCGCTATCGCGATCGTCGCTAACTAGTTCAGCCGTCGGTGCTGCGTCGCCGAAGGTAACGTTCGAACTCCCGGGCAATGGCTTCACCACTTGCTTCGGGAAGTTCGGCGGCGTCTTGCGTTTCCTCGAGGTGACGCACGTATTCGGCGACCTCAACGTCGTCCTCGGCCAACTCGTCAACGCCCACTTGCCATGCGGCCGCCTCGTCTGCGAGATCGCCGAGAGGCACGGGCACGTCGAGCACGTCTTCAAGTCGAGTGAGCAGCGCCAGAGTGGCTTTCGGACATGGCGGCTGAGCCACGTAGTGGGGGATTGCCGCCCACAGCGAGACCGCAGGAATGCCGGCTTCCTGGCACGCCGACTGCAGGACTCCCACGATGCCTGTGGGGCCTTCGTAACTTGATTGTTCAAAGCCCATGCTCTCGACGAGTCGATCATCGTTGGTGACCCCGGAGACGGGAACCGGCCTCGTGTGAGGCGTGTCAGCAAGCAACGCTCCGAGGCTGACCACCATCTCGACACCGAGAGCCCGGGCATAGGTAAGAATCTCAGCGCAGAATCCACGCCAGCGCATGTTGGGCTCAATTCCGCGAACCAACACCACATCACGTTGGGCCAACGGAATCCGAGCGATCGTCAGACGCGTCGTGGGCCAACTAATGCTGCGGATTCCGTGCTCGTTGAGACTGACAATGGGTCGATTGACTTGGTAGTCGTAGTACGGCTCGGGATCAAGTTCGGCCCACGGAGTCGCAGACCACACGGCCTCCAAGTGCTCGATCGCTTCAGTGGCTGAGTCGCCAGCGTCGTTCCAGCCTTCGAAGGCAACGACCATGACGGGAGCTACGAGTTCAGGGATGGTTTGAAATGACTCGGTCATGCATCTCCCCTCCCGTCGGGGCGCTCTGCGGCACCCACTTCATCGACACACGATTCGATCACACCAGCGACTAATGCCGGCCACTGTAAGGGTACGTCGTGGACGGCTCCTGCCCATCGGAGGACCCGGGGCATCGCTAACAGCCCGGCGGCGCGCAAGAGTGCGGCATCCGGTTCGACAGTCCCCACAGGTTCACAACGCACCATCCATGCGGGGCACGCGATTGCCTCGAGCGCGACAACAGGGTCGTAGTCGAGAGCGCCGTCGAGCACCTGCATGTGTCGATCAAAACCCAAACGAGTGCGGGCCAGTCCTTCGTCATCTACTTCGAAGGTGGGGAGCAAGGCGTCGCGCATTTCGTCACTCCACCACGGTGCGAGTGGTCCCGTGGAGATCCTTTCCAACAGATCGTCGAGCGGAATACCCAGGCGTGGGGGAGTGAGTCGCGTGCGCACTGCTTCCCGCTCTCCAAGATCGGCGAGTCGCGTGAATCCTCCATCGAGCGCCACCATCCCCACAACCCGATCAGGCTGCTGGGCGGCAAGTTCGACCGCGATCCAACCGCCCCATGAATGGCCGACCACCACACAGCGGTCGATAGAGAGTTGGTCAAGTAGCCGTGCGACATCGGCCGTGCAGGTCGCAACGTCGTAGGGACCATGGTCGGGCTTATCAGCGTCACCGTGGCCACGCTGATCGACAGCGAGCACTGGCGGATGGTCTGGACGCGAAGTGAGCCGTCGAATTACCGGTCCCCAGAACTTGCGTTGCTGCGTGAGCCCGTGCAGCAGCACCACAGTCGGCAATTCGGCGTCGCCCGCGACAGAGTCGGCGACCAGCGAGACGTCGGCCGTCGACCGAACGATGCGCACTGGGTCCATAGGTACGTTCACGCGTTGAGGCTACCGGCTGGTGTCGACGCAACGCACTGGCCTTCATTCGGTAGGGTGTGGGCAATGGTTCGCACCGATTCTGTGTCAGCTCTGCGCAGGGCTCTCGAAGAGCGCGTAGTGATCGCCGATGGCGGTATGGGCACCATGCTGCAGGCGGCCGACCTGACCCTCGATGACTTCATCGGCCTTGAGGGTTGCAACGAGATTCTCAACGTCACTCGACCCGACGTGATTGAAGCAATTCACCGGGCCTACCTCGACGTTGGTGTCGACGCCATTGAAACCAATACGTTTGGCGCGAACCTGGCAAACCTCGCCGAATACGACATCGAAGACCGAATCTACGAACTCGCTCACGCGGGCGCCGTTGTTGCGCGCGTGGCCGCCGATAGCTATTCGATGGTTGAGCGCCCCCGCTGGGTGATTGGCTCAGTTGGCCCCGGCACCAAACTCCCGACTCTGGGTCACACCACGTTCGCCACACTGCGAGATGCGTACCAAGAACAGGTGCGGGGTCTGGTTGACGGAGGTGTCGATTCAGTTCTCGTTGAAACGGCTCAGGACCTGCTTCAGGCAAAGGCCGCAATCATCGGCGCACGTCGCGCCATCACCGCAACGGGTGCCGACATTCCGGTGTGGGTCCAGGTCACCGTTGAGACAAACGGCACCATGCTGTTGGGCTCGGAAATTGGTGCGGCGCTCACGGCCCTCGAGCCGCTCGGCATCGAGGTCATCGGCCTGAACTGTGCCACCGGTCCGGCCGAGATGAGCGAGCACCTGCGGCATCTGGCCCGCCACTCACGTATCCATCTGTCGTGCATGCCGAACGCGGGCCTGCCGGTGCTGGGCGCTCGCGGTGCACATTACCCGCTCACGCCCGATGAACTAGCCGACGCACACGACACGTTCACCCGCGAGTACGGGCTCTCGCTCGTAGGCGGCTGCTGCGGAACGACTCCTGAACACATGCGCGCCGTTGTTGAGCGCCTGGGTTCGCGCCCGGTCACACCTCGTCGTCCACGGCCTGAGCCGGGTGCGGCCTCGCTCTACCAATCCGTACCCTTCCGGCAAGACACGTCGTACCTGTCAGTGGGCGAGCGCACGAACGCGAACGGATCGAAAGCGTTCCGTGACGCGATGCTGGCCGAGGATTGGGAAGCCTGCCTCGACATCGCGCGCGACCAGATTCGCGACGGAACCCACATGCTCGATGTGTGCGTCGACTATGTCGGACGTGACGGCACCGCCGACATGGATCACCTGGCATTCCTGTTGGCCACCACGTCAACGTTGCCACTGATGCTTGATTCCACTGAGCCCGAAGTCGTGCGCGCTGGCCTTGAACGCCTCGGCGGTCGCGCCATCGTCAACTCGGTTAACTACGAAGATGGCGACGGCCCCACATCGCGATTCGCTCGCATCATGCCGCTCGTTGCCGAACATGGCGCCGCAGTCGTGGCGCTGACGATCGACGAAGAAGGTCAGGCCCGCACCGCTGACTGGAAAGTTCAGATCGCCGACCGACTCATTGCCAACCTCACCGGCACCTGGGGCATGCAGGTCGATGACATCCTCGTCGACTTGCTCACCTTCCCGATCGCGACGGGACAGGAAGAGACGCGGCGCGACGGAATCGAGACGATTGAGGCCATTCGCGAGGTGAAGCGTCGCCACCCGGCGGTTCAGACGATCCTGGGATTGTCGAATATTTCCTTTGGTCTTAATCCTGCTGCGCGTCAGGTACTGAACTCAGTCTTTCTGCACGAATGCATTCAGGCAGGCCTGGATTCTGCGATCGTTCATGCGTCGAAAATTCTGCCGATGGCGCGCATCCCCGATGACCAGCGTCACGCGGCTCTCGAACTCGTGTGGGATCGTCGCAAGTACGACGTTGACGGCCTTGTCACTCACGACCCGCTCACACACTTCCTCGCCCTGTTCGACGGTGCGCAGTCGCAGACCTCGGCAGCCACCCGTGCCGAGGAACTCGCCGCCCTTCCGTTGTTTGAGCGACTCGAACGACGAATCGTCGATGGCGAACGTCAGGGTCTCACCGACGACCTCGACCTTGCACTCGACGATCGTCCCGCACTCGAGATCGTCAACGACACATTGCTTGCCGGCATGCGCACCGTGGGCGAATTGTTCGCCTCCGGAGAGATGCAACTTCCGTTCGTGCTGCAAAGCGCGGAAGTGATGAAAGCCGCAGTCGCGCACCTCGAACCGCACATGGAGCGCTCGGAGGAGTCTGGCAAGGGCACCATTGTGCTGGCCACCGTGAAGGGCGATGTTCACGACATCGGCAAGAACCTCGTCGACATCATCTTGTCGAACAATGGCTTCACAGTGGTCAACATCGGAATCAAGCAGCCGATCAGCGCCATTCTTGATGCAGCCGAAGAGTCCAATGCCGATGTGATCGGTATGTCAGGGCTGCTCGTGAAGTCAACTGTGGTGATGCGCGAGAACCTCGAAGAGATGAATCTGCGCAAGGTGGCTGATCGGTGGCCGGTCATCCTCGGTGGAGCCGCGCTCACTCGCGCCTACGTTGAGCAAGATCTCGCCGACATCTACGAAGGCGAGGTACGTTACGCCCGCGACGCATTCGAAGGCCTGCGTCTCATGGACGCGATGATCGGGGTCAAGCGCGGGGTTGAGGGCGCTGCTCTTCCTGAACGACGTGAACGTCGGGTGCGCACAAGTAGCCGGCCAGAAACACCCGCCGCCGAACTTCCCGCACGCTCTGATGTCGCCACCGACGCGCCGATTCCCACGCCGCCTTTCTGGGGTGATCGAATCGTCAAGGGAATTGCTTTGGCCGACTACTCCGCATACCTCGATGAGCGCGCCACGTTCTTGGGTCAGTGGGGTCTGAAGGCAGCACGCGGTGGCGGGCCTAGTTATGAGGAACTCGTCGAGACCGAGGGTCGACCTCGATTGCGCATGTGGCTGAACCGGGTTGCCTCAGAAGGGCTCTTGGAAGCAGCTGTGGTGTACGGCTATTTCCCCTGCTGGTCTGAGGGCAATGAAATTGTCGTCGCACATCACGAGGGCGAACTCTACGGAACTGAGCGAGTGCGCTTCCACTTCCCGCGACAAACACGCGGACGACACCTCTGCTTGGCCGACTATGTACGTCCGCGCGAGAGCGGAGAACTGGATGTCATCGGATTCCACGTCGTGACAATGGGTTCGCGAATTTCACAGGCGTGCCAAGAACTCTTCGCCGCTGACTCCTACCGTGACTACCTCGAACTTCACGGTCTCTCGGTTCAACTCACCGAAGCCCTCGCCGAGTACTGGCATGTGCGCGTGCGCGAGGAATTGGGCATCGGAGCCGACGACTCCCCACAACTCGCAAGCATCCTCAAACAGCAGTACCGCGGCGAACGTTATTCGTTCGGATACCCCGCCTGCCCTGATCTTGAACAGCAGACCGGGCTTTTCGAATTGCTGCGCCCTGAGCGTGTCGGTGTCGAGTTGTCTGAGGAGTTCCAATTGCACCCCGAACAGTCGACCTCCGCCTTAATTCTCCACCACCCCGAAGCCACGTACTTCAACGCGACATGAGTACGCATCCACTGCCCGAAGCCGTGCTGGTCGACATGGACGGCACTCTGGTCAACACTGAGCACCTCTGGCACATCGCCGAGCGTGCCACGATGCGTTTTCTCGGCTCTGAGTGGACCGCGGAGGATCAGAAGTTCAGTCTCGGCGGACCGCTCGAAAACGTCACGGCCCGCATGCAAGCTAAATCGGGCACTTCCCTGAGCCAGGCTGAAATCTCCAGCATCCTGCTCGACAAGGTCGAAGACACGTTCCGCAGCAGCGACGTCTCGTTCACAGCTGGCAGCGAACAATTACTCGACGATCTCGTTGCCGCCGGAATACCACTGGCACTGGTCTCGGCGTCACCTCGGCGAGTGATGGATTGTGTTCTTGACATCATGGGCGCCGAACACTTCACCACCACGATCGCGGGTGACGAAGTCGAGAGGTCCAAGCCCGACCCGTTGCCCTACCTGCTCGCGGCCGAGCGCCTTGAGGTCGACATCACGCGCTGCGTCATCCTTGAGGATTCACCCAACGGAGTCGCCGCGGGTCACAGCAGTGGGGGAGTAGTTGTTGCGATTCCTGACCTCGTGCCGATTGAACCAGGTGACCGGCTCGTGGTGATTCACACCCTTGACGAAGTCACTCCCGCGCATCTCGCAGAGTGGCTCGCTGAGCACACAACCTGATTTCGTCATTCGACCGAGATCGCTCGCAGCACGTCGAGACGGGCAGCCCGTCGGGCCGGCCAGAGGGCGGCGACCACTCCTCCGACTGCGGCGACGAGTACCAGGGCAGCAATGCGCAGCCACGGAATGCTCAACACGCTGATTCCCTGCGATGCCAATACTCGTTGCAGCAGGACCCCGTAGACCACGCCCACGACCACACCAACCACCGCACCAAAGACCGCGATGAGGAGCGACTCGAGCACGATCATGCGGCGAACCTGAGCGCGAGTCGCTCCGACAGCCCGGATCAAGCCGATCTCGCGCGTGCGTTCAACCACCGACAACAACAGCGTGTTGATGATGCCAAGAATCGCGATGACAACTGCCAATGCGAGCAGGGCAAAGAGAAAGCCGAGCAGTGAGTTGACTTGATCAGACACCGCATTCTTGAGTTCGACCTGGTCTTGCAGTGTCACCGTCGGGTAGGCGGCGAGCCGTCGTTCGAGTTCGGCCCGCACCACGGCAGGATCAGCATCGGGGGCAAGTAGCAGGTACACCGCCGAGTCTTGTTCGAGTGAGCCAATGCTCGACAGAGTCGGCATCGACACGATGTAGCCGCGATACAGGGCCGCCGGCTCGTAGATTCCGACGACGCGCAGAGTGGTGCGTCCGTTGGGCAGCGTCAGCCCAATGTCTTGACCCACCTTGTAGTTATTGGCCTTGGCGAGGTCGGTATCAACGAGCACCGACCCAAGTCCGACCGATGACAGTGAGCCGGACGTGAACGTGAGGTTGAGAACCTTCGTGAGTGCATCGGGCTGAATTCCGGTCACGGGCGTGCGCGCCTTGGAGCCATCAGCCTGCGCCACGCTTTGACGCACGTACGTCGCAAGGCCGAGTCCTGGCGTATCGCGAATCGAGTCAAACACTTGAGTGGGGAACGGCCTGAAGCCAGCACCGAATACGACGTAGTCGGCACCGATCGTGTCATCAACCACCTTCGCCACTGACGCGGTCGCCGAGGCAGCAATCACCGATAGCGCCGCCATCAATGCAATGCCAATAGTGAGTGCGGTTGAGGTTGCGGCTGTGCGTCGAGGGTTGCGCCGACCGTTCTCGCGAGCAAGCCTTCCGATCGCTCCGCGGAAGCCAGCCCCGAGCACGCCGAGTACAGGGCGAGCGAGGAAGGCGGCAGCAGCAATCGCAGCGATCACTCCACAGAGCGCCGAGAACCCGACGAGCTGCGCGGCGCGTTCACCGTCGGTGTCGCCCAGTCCAACAGCTCGGAAGGCGAGGAAGGCCGCCACCACGAGCAGCAGCACAGCGACGACGGCTCGCACGCGCAACGAGCGCGCGGGCAGGGCCACGTCATCGCGCATCGCGGCAACAGGTGGAACCCGACCGGCGCGGCGCGCCGGGAACCATGCGCACAGCATGGTGACTACGACGCCGACGATGTAGGTGGCAAGGATCGTGCGTGGTGCAATCACGAGCGCGCCGCCGGGCAGGGTGGCGCCGAAGGCTGAGAAGAGCGCGCGCAACACCAGCGCGAGGCCTAAACCGACGAAAAGCCCAATGGTGGAGGCAATCACCGAGATCACGAAAGCTTCAACCAACACCGTGCTCTGCACTTGGGTTCGGGAGGCGCCGATTGCCCGTAGCAGTGCCAACTCGCGCGTGCGCTGTGCCACGAGCATCGAGAAAGTGTTGTAAATCAGGAATGACGCAACGAAGAGTGCGATCAATGCGAACACCAGGAGGAACGTATTGAGGAACTGCAACTGATCTTGTATCCGTTGTGCCGTGCGATCACGTTGCTGCTGACCGGTGGTGATGGTGAAGCCCTTGCCGATCGACTCACCCACGGCTGCAGCAAGTTGATCTTGAGTTACGCCTGCGGCAGCGACTGCTCGTACCGAACTAAGCCGTCCTGGCCCCAGTAGCAACTTTTGCGCGTCCGGCAGCGTCATCACCGTGAGAGTTCCGCCACCGAAGGTCGCGGTGATGCTGTCGTCGAGAATGCCGACGAGCGTCATGGGAACAACCGTTTGGCCATCAGTGACGCGTGGCGGCGCCAGTGAGACTTTTCCTCCGATCGAGGCGCCCGTCTTTTCAGCTGTCGTGCGGTCGAGGGCTACTTCACCGGCCGCCTGCGGAGCCCGACCATCTGCGATCGAGAGTGGGTTCATCACTGGATCAAGCCAAGATCGGCCAGCGGCTCCGGCACCCTGCCCGCCAATGGGCTTACCGTCGATTCCGAGCACGACTGCCGATCGCGACGACACGTAACCCTCGGCGAGCGACACTCCCCGAACGGCGGCAACTTTGGCAATGACGCTCTCAGGCATCCAGCGCTGTGAGTCGACGCCCGGGCCACCACCTCCACCGCCGTTACCTGCCTGAGTATCGACGGGCTCAACCACGATGTCGGGGCCACGCTGATTGAAGAGCGAATCAAAAGACTTCTTCAGTGAATCGGTGAAGATAAAGGTGCCCGCGACGAAGGACACGCCCAGGATGATCGCCAGCGCTGTGAGGCCCAGCCTCAATCGGTGCGCGGTGATACTGCGAAGTGCTGCGCGCAGCATGTCAGGTCCTCGGCGCCGGTTCGAGTGCCTTCATTCGATCAAGTACTGAACTCGATGTCGGCGCTCGCAGTTCATCGACAAGTCGACCATCGGCCAAGAACACCACTCGGTCGGAGTACGCCGCAGCACCCGGATCGTGCGTCACCATCACGATCGTCTGACCAAAATCATCGACGCTGCGACGCAGGAAAGAAAGCACCTCGGCACCCGAACGCGAGTCAAGGTTTCCGGTGGGTTCGTCGGCGAACACGATGAGCGGTCGACTGGCCAAGGCCCGCGCACATGCGACTCGCTGCTGTTGACCGCCGCTGAGTTCAGACGGTTTGTGCGTGAGGCGATCACGCAGACCCACAGTGTCGATCACAGTGTCGAGCCACTCGGCATCGGGCTTACGCCCGGCAATGTCGAGCGGGAGAGTGATGTTCTCGCGTGCGGTCAAGGTGGGCACGAGATTGAATGCTTGGAAGACGAATCCCACGGCATCGCGGCGCAAACGGGTGAGATCGCGGTCGCCGAGCGCCGTTAACTCCGTGTCACCGATGAACACCTGACCCGAAGTCACCGAATCAAGTCCGGCCAGGCAATGCATCAGAGTCGACTTGCCCGAACCCGATGGGCCCATGATGGCGGTGAACTCACCAGTGGCCATGGCGATATCCACCGCATCGAGGGCGACAACCGCAGTGTCACCTCCGCCATAGATCTTGGAAACACCGATGGCACGCGCTGCTGCTGTTTGATCCGACACGACTCCACCGTAACCCGACCACCTACCATCAAGGGATGAGCGACTCCGACGAACGCGGGACCCTGCGCATCGCCGGCATTCCGATTGTGCTGCCGTGGTCGAGCCTGATCGGCGTCGGCGTGCTCACCTGGATCTTTGCTCCGGGGTTTACTGACGGCTCCGGCAAGGGCGGGTACGTCCTCGCCGCGATCTTCGCGGTACTCGTCTACGGCACGATCCTGCTACACGAACTGGCGCACGCGGGGGCGGCGCGCAGTTTCGGTTTCCCCGTGCACCAGATTCGCCTCTACGCACTCGGTGGTTACACCGCCTACGAACGCAAAGTGCATACTCCAGGCCGCGAATTCGTGATCGCTGTCGCGGGTCCTGCGGCAACGCTGGCCATCGCAGCGATCTGCTGGTACGGCGGTAGGGCGATCGGCGCAATCCTTGAGCCGGGTTCAATTGTCACCGACATGCTCCTGCAGCTCGGCTGGGTAGGCCTCGTGCTCGGTATCTACAACCTGCTGCCAGGAATTCCACTCGATGGCGGCGCACTAGTGAAGTGCCCGGTATGGAAGATCAGTGGTTCCGAAGCGCTCGGAACTAGGGTCGGCGCGTGGTCGGGCATCGTGGTCGCCATTGCCGTGTTCCTCAGCCCGTTCGCCATCGCTCGCCGTCTGGGGCAAGACTCACCTGACACCGTCAGCGTGATCACCGTTGCGATTTTTGCAGCGTGGCTGGGCATGGGCGCCTACGACGCACTGCGCCGGTCAAAGATGCAAGAGCGGCTTCCCGGACTCGACGCGGGCGCGCTGGCCCGACAGGCAATCTCGGTGTATCGCGATCTGCCGCTGTCGGAGGGGCTCTCACGTCAGGTCGCGGCGGGTGCGAGCGCACTCATCGTTGTCGATAGCAACGGCTATCCGACCGCCATCGCCAACGACGATGCGGTAACCGCGGTACCGGAAGAGCGACGGCCCTGGGTCAGCGTGGGATCGGTGTCGCGCAGCATTTCACCCGCGAGCACGCTGCTGTCGTCGCTCACCGGCGAGGACCTCATCGATGCCATGTCCGACAACCCCGCCCCCGAGTATCTCGTGCTCGACGCTGTGGGGGCCGTTGTGGGAGTGCTGACGACGGGCGATGTTCAGGCCGCACTCACCTCTCCCTAGGCTCGAGACGTGACCGCAGACCGCTCTGACCACGTGCCCACGGGCCGCATGCCCACCGGACCTTTTCGCGCTGGCGAGCGGTGCCAACTCACCGACCCGCGCGGCCGCGTGCACACCATCACTCTCGTTCCGGGCGCTGCCTTTCACACCTCGAAGGGGGCACTGGCTCACGATGAGCTGATCGGGAGTAGCGAAGGCACGGTCATCAACTCGACCAATGGCACCGGCTATCTCGCCTTCCGGCCATTGCTCACCGACTACGTGCTCGGAATGAAGCGCGGCGCCACGATTGTGTATCCCAAAGATGCCTCTCTCATTCTCGGCCTCGCTGACATCTACCCGGGAGCCCGCGTTCTCGAAGCGGGCGCTGGCTCAGGAGCCCTCAGTTGCTGGCTGTTGCGTGGAATCGGCGACGAGGGACGTCTGTACTCGTACGAGCGACGCGAGGACTTCGCTGAGATCGCCCGTCGCAATGTGGAGACCTTCTTCGGCGGACCACATCCGGCCTGGACCCTGACTCTGGGTGATCTCAACGATGGTGTTCACACTGAACCCGTTGATCGAGTGGTGCTCGACATGCTGGCGCCCTGGGAATGTCTCGACATGGTTGCGAACGCGCTCGAGCCCGGGGGAGTGCTCGTGTGTTACGTCGCCACGACAACCCAATTGTCCAAGGTCGTCGAGGCCATTCGAGACAGCAAAAACTTCTCTGAACCGCGATCACAGGAAACGCTGCTGCGCACGTGGCACTTGGAAGGTCTCGCTGTGCGACCCGACCACCGTATGAGCGGACATACCGGATTTCTCACCGCGTGTCGGCGACTGGCGCCCGGAACGGTTCTTCCCCCGCGTCGCGTACGTCCAGCCAAGGGGGCCCGTCCGGAACTCGAAGAAGTGACCGAAACGCCATCGCCCTGAATGCTGGACACAGCGTCCGACACAGGTATTGTCGGATGAGCGGCATGGCTCGCGAGTGCGGAGCCGAGTGAGGGTGCCGAGTGAGGACGCCGAGACAGGAAGCCTAGATAGGAGGGGCGAGATGGCAGACGACGAACGACTGAAAACTCTTGAGGCACGCATTGTCGGGCTCGAATCCGACCTCGCCGCCACCGCCACTCAAAATCAGCGACTTGTATCGACGTTGCGCGAGGCCCGCGACCAGATCGTGGCTCTCAAGGAAGAGGTCGATCGGCTTGCCGAACCCCCGAGCGGGTACGCCATCTTCCTCGATCATCTCGATGACGGCACCGTCGACATTATCAACTCTGGCCGCAAGATGCGCGTCGTTGTCGCTCCTAGCATCGACATCGAAAGTTTGCGTCCGGGCATGGAAGTCATGCTCAACGAAGCGATGAACATTGTCGGAGTGCGCTCGTATGAGCGCTTTGGCGAGATCGTCAGCCTCAAGGAAGTACTCGAAGGCGGCGACCGCGCGCTGGTGATGGCGCACGCGGATGAAGAGCGGGTCGTACGCCTTGCCGAGTCTCTGCGCGATGTCCATCTACGCCCCGGTGACTCACTCTTACTCGAATCACGTAGCTCATACGTCTATGAGCGCATCCCCAAGGCTGAGGTTGAGGAACTCGTACTCGAGGAAGTTCCCGACATCGACTACAGCGACATCGGCGGTCTCGCGTCGCAGATCGAAGCAATTCGTGACGCTGTCGAGTTGCCGTTCATGCACCCCGAGCTTTACGCCGAGCACAAGTTGGCCGCACCCAAGGGCATCTTGTTGTACGGCCCTCCTGGCTGCGGCAAAACGCTCATCGCCAAGGCAGTGGCGAACTCGCTGGCCAAGAAGGTGTCCGAGCGCACGGGTCGTGAAGAGGGTCGATCGTTTTTCCTCAACATCAAGGGCCCCGAACTTCTCAACAAGTACGTCGGCGAAACCGAACGTCACATTCGGCTGGTCTTTCAGCGGGCCCGTGAGAAGGCGAGCGAGGGCATGCCGGTCATCGTGTTCTTCGACGAGATGGACTCACTGTTCCGTACGCGCGGATCGGGTGTTTCCAGCGACGTCGAGAACACCATCGTTCCTCAGCTGCTCAGCGAGATCGACGGCGTCGAGGGCCTCGAGAATGTCATCGTGATCGGCGCCTCCAACCGCGAAGACATGATCGACCCAGCCATCTTGCGACCAGGACGTCTTGACGTGAAGATCAAGATCGAACGCCCTGACGCCCAGGCTGCTGCCGACATCTTTAGCAAGTACCTCACCGCCGATCTTCCGCTACACGCCGACGATGTTGGCGAGCACGGCGGCAATCGCGACGCCACAGTTGCGGCGATGATTCGGCGAACGGTTGAGCACATGTACTCCGAGGTCGACGAAAACCGATTCCTCGAAGTCACGTACGCCAACGGAGACAAGGAGGTCCTGTACTTCAAGGACTTCAACTCCGGCGCCATGATTGAGAACATCGTCTCGCGCGCCAAGAAAATGGCCATCAAGGACTTCCTCGATGTGGGGCACCGCGGAATCCGGGTACAGCACTTACTCGCCTCCTGCGTCGACGAATTCCGCGAGAACGAAGACTTGCCCAACACCACCAACCCTGACGACTGGGCACGCATCTCGGGTAAGAAGGGTGAGCGCATCACCTTCATCCGCACACTCATCCAAGGTAAGCAAGGAACTGAGGCCGGCCGCTCGATCGACAACGTCTCGAACACCGGCCAATACCTCTAACCCTTCCCCATCGCGCCCCCCTTCCCCATCGCGCACCCTTCCCCTCTCACTCATGCTTTCCCCTTTCTGCATCGGGGGCACCCAAGCGCGCACCTAGCGCGTTCAGGCGCCCCACCTTTCCCGGCTTACTCGCTTATCCATCGCCATCCGTCACTCAGCGTCGTTGGTATGACCGGAGAGCATGGATGAGCGAATTCAGTGCGGTAGAGAAACCCCTACGGTCCCCTTCCCACCCGATCCGGTAGTCGCCATCGATCCGCTGCACACCCACGCTTACCCTGTAACGGTGGGCGTGCAGCGGGTGATGGGTATCGAGACCGAGTACGGCATCAGCGTGCCCGGTCACCCGAACATGAACGCGATGATGCTCTCGTCGCAGGTGGTCAACGCGTACGCCCAGTCGGTGAGTGCTGAACGTCGCTTCCGCACTCGATGGGACTACGACGAGGAAACACCACTGCGCGACGCCCGCGGGTTCGACATGTCGCGCGCCGATGCCGATCCGACCCAACTCACCGACGACGATCTGGGCCTGGCCAACGTCATCCTCACCAACGGCGCTCGCCTGTATGTCGACCACGCGCATCCTGAGTACTCATCACCTGAGATCACCAACCCTCGTGACGCGGTTCTGTGGGATGCCGCCGGAATGCGCGTGATGGCGCGTGCCGCTGCGCTTGCCGCACAGGCACCCGGTGGGAATTCCATCAACCTGTACAAGAACAACACCGACAACAAGGGCGCCTCATACGGCACACACGAGAACTACCTCATGCGCCGCTCGACGGTGTTTGCCGACATCGTGCGCGCCATGACCCCCTTCTTCATTTCACGTCAGGTCGTCTGTGGAGCCGGTCGGGTGGGCATCGGGCAAGAAGGAAAGTCGGCGGGCTTTCAGATTTCGCAGCGCGCTGACTACTTCGAAGTTGAAGTGGGCCTTGAAACTACACTCAAGCGACCCATCATCAACACGCGCGACGAACCTCATGCTGACCCTGAGAAGTACCGTCGCTTGCACGTCATTGTCGGTGACGCCAACCTCGCCGAGGTGTCGACGTACCTCAAGATCGGAACCACGTCGCTCGTGCTGTCACTCGTTGAAGACGGCGTCTTCGACTTCGACTTGATGCCCGATCGACCCGTCGAACAGATGCACCGCGTGTCGCACGATCCGTCACTGAAACACACCATGCGTCTGGCCGACGGACGCACTATCACAGCGGTGCAGATGCAGATTGAGTTCTGCGAACGCGTTTCCAAGCACGTGCGCGATCAAGGAGTCGACGATCAGGCAACTCTTGACGTGATCGACCGCTGGGAGTCAGTACTCAGTACCCTCGAAACTGACCCCATGTCTCTGGCGAGCGAGCTCGACTGGGTCGCTAAACTCACGCTGCTCGAGGGCTACCGCGAACGCGATGGACTCGACTGGGACAGCCCGCGATTGGCCCTCGTCGATCTGCAGTACAGCGACGTGCGTCCCGACAAGGGACTCGCTCAACTACTCATGGCGCGCGGATCGCTCACCCGCCTCACCACCGATGCCGAAGTTGATGCGGCAATCACTCATGCACCGGAAGACACGCGTGCGTGGTTCCGAGGTGAGTGCTTGCGACGTTACGGCGACTCAGTGGCGGCAGCCTCATGGGATTCGATCATCTTTGACCTGCCCGGCAACGACGTCTTGCAACGCGTTCCGATGATGGAACCTTTGCGTGGCACGAAGGCACACGTGGGCCCACTGCTCGATGCCTGTCACTCCGCACAAGAACTCGTGGAAGCCCTTAACGCTTAGGTGATACCGGCACGTCAACTTCGACAAGAGTCAGCGCCGACGAGGGGCACGCATCGCAGGCTCGCTGCGCATCGCGCTCACCATCGTGCGGTACAGCCGCCTTGACCATCGGAAATCCCCAGTCGTCAAGAACAATCGCTTCAGGTGCAAGTTCGGCACAGATTCCATGACCGCGACAACGAATCCAATCAACAACGAGATGCAGTTGAACGTCCATTAGGGCCGCACCACCGCAAGTACGCCCGGAATCGGGAAGGCGGCGCGCGTGGCCCGACACAAGCCACGCTGATGGTGTGCCAAATGTTCAGGTGACAGCGCGAGCGCTGAACGAACCAACCGCGACACGCCACCCGGGTGCGCGCACGCTCCGCGACCGTCAACTTGATCAGCCCAACGCCACACAGTCTCAGCGGCCTTGGTTGTGGTGGGCCGCGTTGCGATATCGCGCATACCCGCAGCGATGTCGGGTAGGCCGTGCACGCATGGGCCGCACTGACCTGCCGTCTGCCCAGCGAGCCAATCGGAAATTCGCGCAGTTTCGCTCAGGTAGCAGGCGTCTGACGGAAGCAATGCGATCTGTCCAACGCCCAAGGCAAATCCCGAAGCAGAGAGCGCGTTGCGATCGAGGGTGAGAGTGGCGCACTGGTCTGGCGTAGCCCACGTTCCCGCGTAGCCTCCGAGAAGAATGGCGGCAGCGCGCTCGAGTGAACCTCCGGCACGATTCACCACCTGACTTAGCGGGGTTCCGGTCGGCGCTTCGATCACAACGTGGGTGGTGCCGTCGGTCACCGTCAGCAACACCGTGCCAGGATCGGACTCAACACCGACCGACCTAAACCATTGCGCACCGTGACGCACGATTAGTGCCGTGTGCGCAAAAGTTTCAGCGTTCGACAGCACCGTCGGTCGGCCACGAACACCGCGATCGGTGGGCTGCGGCGGCTTCTTGGTGGGCAGCGCCTCGCCGCCCGAGATGAAAGAAATCGCCGCGCTCGCCTCACCGGCAACGTAGCGCGCAGGGCCCTCGACGATGCGCACAGGCACGAGGTCGCCGCGACGCTCGGCAAGCGCTGCCCGAACCGCCTCTACCGTCTCTGGTCGACCTTCGTGCAGGTAGATCACAACCTCGCCGGCATCAATGGCATCGGCCACCGCAATGGCGCCATCGATCACCAGGTGTGGAACACGCCCCAGCAGCACCACATCCTTGCGCGAGAGCGGCTCACCCTCACTGGCATTCACGACCACTACGGGGTTGCGTCGCTTGGCAAGCGTTGCGATCTTGCGACCGAGTGGGAAGCCGGCACCTCCTCGACCGCGTAAACCTGAATCAAGCAGCACCCGCTCGAGGTTTGCACGCGATCCGAACCGTGCTAACGGTCCGTGGACCTGCTCGTGCATGGCGAAGTCGACGGTGTCGGTGGGGGTGTTCAGACCCGCGAGTAGCCGGGGCGATCCGAGCACGCCAATGGCACAGAACGCGCTGTGGGCATTCACCAAGAACTCCCGTCATGTGCTGAGCGCGTTCCGCGAGTCTCTTCTTGGGGCACCGGCACTGGCTCGGGCTTGAACCAACGCAAGAGTGCGGCGGCCAGCACTGCCAGAGCACACACAATCGACAGGGCAAGATACGCAGGGCTCTTCGCGTCGGTGCCCGAACCAAGCGCATGGATCCAGGCGATCGGCCACATCGCAAACACACTGAGGTGGATGAGGCGCCACGTACTTTCTGGCATTCGATTGCGAAGCAAGCTCGTCACGATGACTGCGATGAGCAGATCGACCGCCACTGCACCAAAGCCAATCCATACCGGCTTCCAGCCCGATCCCCACGGCACCACGATGTTGATGAGGTCGATCGACACGAAGTCGTCAAGCACCGCCGATATGACGTGAATGACGAGGAAGATCACCGCAGTCAGCGCGATTCCGCGGTGCACTTCGTTGGATACAAAGCGGGGAAGCTTGCCACCCGCCGACTTTCGGGCCGCAAGTACACCGAATACGAGCACGATGGTGAGCAGTACCAACAGGACGAGCCCGGTGGCACGATTAATGAACCACAACGTTTTCGGATCACCGAACAGATCGATGCGCGCCGGAAACACGAGGGCAAGTGAGGTCATGAGATATCTACCGGCCAGCCTGCCACATGAGTGATCTCGCCACGTCCCGACACAAGCCGAGACGGCAGTTGATGCCGCACCAACCACTCGCTTGCTCCGTCGCCCAAGATCAAAGCAGTGGTGCTCGCGATGTTGGCGTCGACACAGGTGGCCGCGGCCACCGACACCGTGCGCCACACTTCGCGCGCAGGCGCCATCGTGCGCGGATCGAGTACGTGGTGCACCCCACCGCCCGTGGTCATCCAGCGGCGCGCCTGCGTGGTCGACGTCGCAAGCCCACCGTCATGCACCGCAATACGCGATGTGGTGGCAGTGTCATCATCGAGTTGCGCGGCGGTTTCGGCCACGGTGACCGGCCAGCCATCACTGTCAACTGGTGATCCAGCCACTGCGACATCACCGCCGAGTCCGAAAAGAACCGGAAGGCCCGTCGCTTGCCACACGATGTCGGCTCCCAGATCGGCGGCACGTGCTTTGGCGGTAGCACCTAGATCGAGCACCATGCCCGCCGGAATCGTCACCGTGCTGGCGTCGGCATCGACCACAACATCGCGCCACCCCCCAACCACCCAATGGGCCGAGCTGACAGCGCGCACTGGCATCGCCTTCACACTGGTGATGGTGCGGTCGTAGCCAAGATTGATCAAGGCCCCACCCAGGGTCGGATCGACCAACCCATCGGACACAGCGGCCGCGCGCAGTGCTGTGTGAACGAGATCAATCATCATCGGGGTCACCAAGACACTGGCACCGCCAGCCTTGGCCAACCGAGCGATGTCGCTATCGGGCCGAAACCGTGAAGCTGCCATTTCAACCTGATGCAACATCGGCTCCAACAACGCGCGTGCTTCAACGAGGTCGGTATCGCTGGCATCAGCCAGCAACAACTCCGCACGCGTCGACCACAAGTCCCAACGCAGTGCCGGTCCGTCGAGCAGATTCATCACGGCCAACGCCATCACTCAACTACCCGAAGAAGAGCCACCGCCACCCGACGACGAACCACCGCCGCCGCCGGAAGAGGACGATCCACCACCGGAAGACGAGCCACCGCCCGACGACGAGTTGTTCGACGTGGGAGCAGGCTTGGGCTTGGGCTTGGGCTTCGGCTTGGGTTTCGGGGTCGGAGTGGAGTTTGAACTGCTACTGGAGTTATTGGAACTGCTTGAACTGCCTGAGTTACTTGAGTTGCTCGAGCCGCTTGAACTATTCGAACTCCCCGAGTTGCTTGACGAGTTGTTGGACGACGAGGTGTCCGATGTGTGCGTCGGCGAGGGCTTGGTGACAGCCTTGGGCTTGCGGACCGGGGCGGCGACCAGCCTGGTGGCTGCGTCTGCCTGCCCGGTGCGCACTGCGTTGGCGGCCTTCTGGGCCTGGTTGGTCGATGCCTGAGCAGCGAGCGCTCCTGTAACTGCACCTGCGGCCGCGAAAGACAACGCGGTGATGCCCAGGGTCAGTGTGCGCGCCAAGACCGTTCCGTGGGACCGGCGGCGGATCGCGTGATTCACAGGGGTTCACCTCTCATACGACGATCGTGTTGATCGCGTTGGTACTAGCCTCTATTACAGCGGACTAAGACCACTGGGGTGTGTTGGATAACGTAAGGCTAAGGGTCTTAACACTCCCCAAACATCCCCGGGCACAGCACGAGGACGGTGACCCGGGATAGGGTCAAGTGACCGAGGGACAGGAGTGCACGCATGTCCGAACGCGACAGTGAACAGCAGCGAGTTAACCGATCGACCGAGGAGTCGGTCGACGAGGTCCCCACGACTGGGGGAGTGGCCGAGCGTAAAGAGGCGCTCGACTCCGACGTTGACTCGATTCTCGATGAAATCGACGAGGTGCTCGAAGAGAACGCTGAGGAGTTCGTCAAGAGCTTCGTTCAAAAGGGTGGCCAGTGAGCGAGCGGATTTCCGGGCGACTCCCTGAGGCATTCTTGGCCATTGGCTCATCGGGATTTGTTGACTTCCTCGCTGCGTACGACCCTTCGCTGCTCCCAAGCGCGGGCGTTCCCTCGCAAGGAACCCTCGACACCCCTCACGGCACCACGATCGTTGCGGTCACCTTTCCGCACGGCATGGTGATGGCTGGCGATCGTCGAGCAACTATGGGCAACATGATCGCCTCGCGTGACATCGAAAAGGTGTACCCCGCCGACGAGCACACGTGTGTCGGAATTGCTGGAACGGCCGGCATCGCCGTTGAGTTAGTTCGACTGTTTCAAGTCGAACTTGAGCACTACGAAAAGATCGAGGGCGCTCAGCTTTCTATTGAAGGCAAGGCAAATCGCCTGTCGTCGATGATTCGTGGCAACCTTGGAATGGCCTTTCAAGGTCTGGCGGTTGTTCCAATGTTCGGTGGCTACGACCCCGACGGTGATCGCGGCCGCATCTTCTCGTACGACGTCACCGGTGGACGCTACGAAGAACACGCCTTCCACGCTGTTGGTAGCGGCTCGGTCTTCGCTCGCGGATCGCTCAAGAAGTTGTACAGATCTGATCTGGTTCCGGGTGATGCCGTGAGTGTGGTTTTGGAAGCGCTCTACGACGCAGCCGATGACGACTCAGCAACCGGTGGCCCCGACCTCGCTCGCCGCATCTACCCTGTGGTGGCGATTGTTGATGCTGACGGATACCGACGCCTTCCCGACAGTGAACTTGAGCCGATTGTGCAGCGACTGGTCAACCAGCGCAACACGCGCCCTAACGGTCCGTTCGCGCCCCTTCCCGAGGGAGACGCCTCATGAGTGTTCCCTTTTATGTCTCTCCAGAACAACTCATTAAGGACAAGGCCGACTACGCACGCAAGGGCATTGCGCGCGGACGAAGCGTGGTGGTCATGCAGTACGAGGGCGGCATTCTGTTCGTTGCCGAAAACCCGTCTCGCGCACTACACAAGATTTCCGAGATCTACGACCGCATCGCATTCGCCGCCGTCGGTAAGTACAACGAATTCGAAAACATGCGCGTCGCCGGAATACGTTTTGCTGATTTGCGCGGCTTCTCCTACGACCGCAGCGATGTCACCGGACGAAGCCTGGCCAACGCGTACGCACAAACGCTCGGCACAATCTTCACCGAAACACCCAAGCCCTACGAGGTTGAAATCGTCGTCGCTGAAGTCGGTGACACTCCCGAAGAAGATCAGCTCTACCGACTCACCTTCGACGGTTCAGTCGGCGACGAGCACGGCTACGTTGCCATGGGTGGTTCTGCTGAAGCCATCACCACGGCCCTGAGCGAGCGCTGGAATGCCGGAATGGCATTCGACGACGCCTTGCGCTTGGCCACCGAGTTGCTGGGCCGCGACGGTGGCACCGAGCCACGCACGCTCACGCCCGGACAGCTCGAGGTTGCAGTGCTCGATCGATCGCGGCCTCGACGCACGTTCAGGCGCATCTCGGGAGATCGACTTGCCGAAATCTTGGGCGTGCCCGACGACGAGGCAGACTCCGCAGGGGCTCCGTAAGTCACGGCGACACAACCTTCGCCCTAGGGTGGAGTCGTGGACAGGCGCATTTTCGGCATCGAGACAGAATTCGGTGTCACCTGCACGTTCCACGGTCAGCGTCGCCTCTCACCGGATGAGGTCGCGCGTTACCTCTTCCGCAGAGTCGTGTCATGGGGGCGCAGCAGCAATGTCTTCTTGCGTAATGGGTCGCGTCTGTACCTCGATGTCGGAAGCCACCCTGAGTACGCCACACCCGAGTGTGACGACGTCGTTCAACTGGTCACCCACGATCGAGCCGGCGAGCGCATCTTGGAAGGCCTCTTGGTCGATGCCGAAGAGCGACTGCGCGATGAAGGCATCGACGGTGACATCTACCTGTTCAAGAACAACACCGACTCGGCGGGCAACTCGTACGGCTGCCACGAGAATTTTCTCGTCGCGCGCCAAGGAGAGTTCAGCAAGCTCGCCGACGCGCTCATTCCCTTTCTTGTCTCGCGCCAGATCATCGCCGGTGCCGGCAAAGTGCTGCAGACTCCCCGCGGACCGGTGTACTGCTTGAGCCAACGCGCTGAGCACATGTGGGAGGGCGTCTCGAGCGCCACCACACGTAGCCGGCCCATCATCAATACCCGCGATGAACCTCACGCTGATGCCGAGCGCTACCGCCGCTTGCACGTGATCGTGGGTGACTCGAATATGAGTGAAACCACCACGATGTTGAAAGTCGCCACGACCGACTTGGTGTTGCGCATGCTTGAGGCCGGATACGTACTTCGCGATATGAGTTTGGAAAACCCCATTCGTGCCATTCGCGAAATCAGCCACGATGTCACCGGTCGTCGCACCGTTCGCCTTTCCAATGGTCGCGAATTGTCGGCCCTGCAGATTCAAACCGAGTACTACGAGCGGGCTCTAGATTTCGCTGAGCGCCGCGGACTCGCGGAGGATCCGATGTCAATGCCCGCCCGCGCCCTAGAACTGTGGGGTCGCACGTTGCGAGCTGTCGAAACTGATCGGCTCGACCTCGTGTCGACCGAGATCGATTGGGTGATCAAGCAACAACTCATCAATCGCTACATGGCCAAGCACAACCTTCCACTCGGCAGTGCCCGCATTGCTCAGATTGACTTGGCGTACCACGACATCACCCGAAGTCGAGGTCTCTACTACCTGCTCGAACGCCGCGGAGCTGTTGCGCGGGTAACCCGAGACGTTGAGGTCTTTGAAGCCAAGAACGTTCCTCCCCAAACCACGAGGGCCAAGTTGCGCGGCGACTTCATCCGCAAGGCCCAGGAACGGCGCCGTGACTTCACCGTTGACTGGGTTCACCTCAAACTCAACGATCAAGCCCAACGCACCGTGCTGTGCAAGGACCCCTTCCGAAATGTTGACGAGAGGGTCGAGAAGCTCATCGCCAGTATGTGAGCCGTGGCGGTGAAAGATTTGGCACCCCGGGAAGGTAAAGTCGCGAGGGTGAGAATCCACCGCCGCACCCTTGCCCTTGCTACTGCCGCCGTCGTTGTGACTTCCCTGGCTGCCTGCGGGTCGTCGAGCTCGTCGGGGGGACTCATCGACCCCACCGGAGCCACAACCTCGAGTGCGGCCGCGAGTGCCTCCGAGTCAACATCGGTACCAGCCGACACCAACCTCACCGCTGAGATGGTGAAGGTCACTGGCGGCATCAAGGAAACCCCGAAGGTCACGTTCCCGTTCCCGTCGTCTGCCACCGAATTGACGTCCACAGATGTCGTGGTGGGCACCGGTGCCGAGGTGAAGGCCACCGACTCGATCACGTTCAACTACGTGGGTGTCGGCGCCCAGAGCGGAATGACCTTCGACTCTTCATACGAACGCGGCGCTCCCATCACCTACCCACTCGCGCAACTCATCCCGGGCTGGCAGCAAGGGATTCCGGGGATGAAGGTCGGCGGGCGCCGCGTCTTGGTCATTCCCGGCGCACTCGCCTACGGCGCCAACCCGCCCACACCGAGCATCGCTCCCAACGAAACTCTTGTCTTCGTGCTCGACGTACTCGCCATCAAGTAACCGAGTATTCGAGTATTCGAGTAGTCGAGTACCTGAACAATCCAACGCAGATTCAATAACCCAACGCACCTGAAGAAAGAGGAGCCGTGGACAAGCCCGAGATCGACTTCATCGAAGGACCCCCTCCCACCGACTTGGTCATCACCGACATCGTCGTCGGCGATGGGGTTGAAGCCACGCCCGGTGCACGCGTCCTCGTGCACTACGTGGGTGTCGACTTCGAGACCGGTGAGCAGTTCGACGCTTCATGGGATCGCGGCGAAGCAATTCGATTCCCACTTCAGGGCCTCATCGCCGGATGGCAGCAAGGCATCCCGGGCATGAAGGTTGGCGGGCGTCGTCAACTGGTGTGCCCACCGGCCCTGGCCTATGGCGAAACCGGCGGGCACCACCTTTCCGGTCGCACCCTCGTTTTCGTGATCGACCTGCTCGACGTCGGCTGAGACATGGCGGGGGCCTCGACTCGACGCACGGAGCGGCTGTTGACGCTGGTTTTCGTCATGCTCGGAAGCCGACGCGGAGTCTCTCGCGACCGCCTACGCGAGGTCATTCCCGATTACGCCGCTAGCGCGAGCGAGCAGGCATTTGAACGCATGTTTGAGCGCGACAAAGAATCACTGCGCGAACTCGGAATTCCTGTCGAGACCGTTCAACTCGATTCCGCCCACGATGACGAGTGGGGCTACCGCATTGACCCTCGCGCGTACGAATTGCCCGCGGTTGCCTTCACCACCGACGAACTCATCGCGCTCGACATTGCCGCACGAGCGTGGAAGCGCGCGGCTCTCGAGGGTGTGGCTGCCATCGCGTTGCGCAAGCTCGAAAGCACCGGTCTCGATGTTCCCGATGATGTCGCCTCGGTACCCGTCGAGACGCGGCTCGGTGTATCCGAACCGGCGTTCGCCGACCTCATGGGCGCCATCATCGAGCGTCGCCCAGTGCAATTCGACTACCGCAAGCCCGGGGGAGACTCCGAGCATCGCAGCGTCGAACCGTGGGGTCTGGTCTTACGTCGCGGCAGTGCCTATCTGGTGGCCCACGACACCGACCGTGACGATCGCCGCGTTTTTCGGGTATCTCGCATCGAGGGCACAATTGCCCGAGGCCATGCAGGTGTTGTCACGGTGCCCGAGGGAGTAGATCTTCGGGCGCTGGTCGGCGACGGTGAGCCTGAGACTTTCTCCGGGAATGCCACGCTGCGCGTGGTTCCTGGTCGCGCCATGTCGTTGCGGCGCATGGCTAATGCCGAACCCGACGACCTTGAGATCACTGTCCCCTTCCGCTCACTTGAACGATTCGAACGCGAAGTGGCTGCCTACGGCCCCGATGTCGTGGTGCTTGCTCCACCGCAGTTACGTTCTGCCGTCATCCGACGCTTGGAGGGGTCGCTATGAGCACCGCCGAATCGATGCTGCGCATGCTCACGTTGCTTCCGTGGTTGCGATCACGCGGGCCTGTCGAGATGTCCGAAGTCGCCGCGCACTTCGGTATCAGTGAAGATCAATTGGCCGACGAACTCGCCACCCTCACCTTCGTCGGCCCTGGGCAGGGTGGCGGCGAATTGGTCGATATTTCTTATGAAGCCGGTGGCACAGTGGCCGTGCACGATTCACAGGGACTCGAGTTTGCGTTGCGACTGAGCACCGCGGAAGCGGCCTCCCTGATCACCGGACTCACGCTGCTCACCGAACTACCCGCGAGCCGAGGGTCCGTTGACGCAGCGATCAGCGCTCTCGCCAAATTGGAAGAAGCGGCAGGGGCCGCTATTGCAGGGGCAGCGGGAGCCGTCGTCATTTCGCACGAGCACGTCGATCCCAGCGTCGAACTGGCCATTTCTGAAGCCCTCAAGAATCAGCACCGCCTGGCGCTGCAGTACGTAAGCGCCGCCCGCGAAGACCTCAGCGAGCGCGAAGTCGATCCGATGCGATTGATCGTCATCGAAGGCCGCGCCTACCTCGAAGCGTGGTGCTACCTCGCCGAGGGGGTCCGTATGTTCCGACTCGACCGCATTGTGAGTGCCAGCGTCACCGCGACGCCGGTGAACATTCCTGCCGACGCGCACGGGCGAGACGCCGACGATCCACTCTTGCCGGTGGGCACCGACGTCAGGCTTCACCTCGCACGCGCGGCCGAGCACATCACCGAAATACCCTCGTGTCTGAGCCGCGAGACACTGCCCGATGGTTCGCTCGACGCGCTCGTGCGCGTGGCTGACCCCGGCTGGCTAGTACGCCTCATGCTCAGTTTGGGTGACCAAGCCCGAATCGTGGACGACCCGGAACTGTCCGCCATGGTCGCTCAGCGTGCACAGGAAGCCCTCGCCGCCTACTCAGAGTAATTCTTTGTCTCAAGTGGCAGGTTCATCCCTTCGAGGCTCAAGACGGCGTTTTGCAGGGCCGATTACTAGTTCATGACCACCATCAAGGCAACCTGCCCCGACTGCGGTGACGTCACGCTCACAATCGCTGACGTGCGCCTCGAGATCGAGGAGACCCTCACCGAATCCATCACCTGCTTCGCGTTCGAATGCCGCGCCTGTGAGCGCCACGTACGAGGAGCGGCAACTCCTGAGGTTGTCCGGTCATTGAGTCGCGCAGGTGCCACAGTGCGTCATTTCCGCCTCCCCGCCGAAGCTCGTGAGGCACACAGCGGCCCGGTCATCAGCGAAGATGACGTCATCCAATTCGGCCAGTGGCTTGAGCAAACCCCCGACCCAATTCGCGCCTTGGTGCCCGCCTGAGCCCTACCCAGCGTCCGGGGGCGTACCCTATGGTGAGGTTGGCGACGGCAGGTAGCCGCGGACAACCGGGTGAAACCCCACGAAAGGACGAACTGCGGTGTTTGCAAACCTTGAGCGCCACTGGTGGATTCTGCTCATCATCGTTGTGATTCTTTTCGGCTACAAGCGACTGCCCGATGCGGCCCGCAGTTTGGGTCGCAGTATGCGCATCCTGAAGTCCGAGACGAAGGCGATGTCAGAGGACGGAACACCGGCCACCGACCCAAACGCATCGATCCAAGCATCCCCCACCCCTGCCCCCAGTCCTGCCCCGACGAGCGCCGAGATCGCTGCTCCTCCCTCACCTCCTGCGGGCCAGCCGGTCGTCGCTCCTCCGCCGCCTGGCGACAGCAACCGGGCTTAGAGGGCACGCTCGACGATGTCCTCCGTGTCCGGCCCCAAGGCCGGCCGTCGTCGCAAAGAGCCGCGTCCAGATCCCGCCCAAGGGATGTCGCTGGTTGATCATCTTCGCGAACTGCGCAATCGACTGGTCAAAAGTGGAATCGCGATCACTGTTGGCATGATCGTGGGCTGGATCTACTACGACGTCATCTTCGCCTGGCTGACCGCACCCTTCAACGCAATCGTTGCGCAGGCGCAGGCCCAAGGCCACACCGTCATCTTGGCTCTCAACGGCGTCACCGATCCGTTCACATTGCAATTGCAGATCTCCGCAATGGTGGGCATCGTCCTCTCTGCTCCCGTGTGGCTGTACCAACTGTGGCGCTTTGTCGCGGCAGGACTCCACACCCATGAGCGGCGTTGGGCCCTCGCGTTCGCCTTCGTGGCAGCACCGCTGTTCTTCCTCGGTGTCTACCTTGCCTACCGAGTTATACCCTCGGGTCTGGCCCTGCTGTTTGGTTTCACACCTCAAGGTGTCGAAAACATTGTCTCCGTTGATCGTTACCTCGACTTCTTTGTACGCACCATCTTGGTCTTTGGCGTTGGATTCCTTCTGCCGCTGCTGCTTGTGCTTCTGAATTTCGCGGGGCTGCTCAGCGGCAAGCAGTTGCTCTCGTGGTGGCGCGCCATCGTGCTCATTGTGTGTGTCTTCGCGGCGGTCGCCACTCCAACCGGCGACCCGTGGAACATGATGCTGCTCGCCCTGCCGATCATGGGCTTGGTGATGATTGCTATCGGCGTGTGCTTACTCAACGACAAGCGCCGCGACCGAAGGCGCAAGACTGAAGGTCTCGGACAATGGGATGACGACGAGGCCTCATCACTCGACACCACACCGTCGGAAATCGAGTCCGCACCCACCGATATCGACGCTCCCGAACCCCCCACATCCGCATAGCGGCGGACGGGACGCTCTTTGTACCGCTAACCTGACGCCCATGCGCCGCATTGGGGTACTGGTCAATCCCACGTCAGGACGTGGCAAGGGTGGCCGCGCCGCGCCCGAGGTTCTCGATCTGCTCCGAGCCAATGGCATCGACCCCGTGCGCATTGAGGGCACCGATGGCGATGACGCCCTCATCAAGGCGCGTGATGCAGTTACCTCAGGACTCGACGGCCTTGTGGCCTGCGGGGGAGACGGCACTGTACACATCGCTCTTCAGGCCGTGATGGGGCACGACATTCCGCTCGGGGTGATTCCAGTGGGGTCCGGTGACGACATCGCCCGCGCTTTGGGGATTCCGCGCAAAGACGTAGCCGCAGCCGTGGCGGTCGTGACCAATGGGAACGAGCGGCTTGTCGATGTCGGGGAGGTGACAACCGATGGGGGAGTGCATCGCTACTTCCTCGGGGTCTTGTCATCCGGATTCGATTCAATGGTCAATGAGCGCGCTAATCGGATGTCATTCCCACCCGGTCAGGCCAAGTATCTCGCTGCGATCATCGCCGAACTCGGCGTGTTCAAGCCTGCGACCTACCACATCGAACTCGATGGGGTCGCCGAGGATACTGACGGAATGCTGGTCGCCGTCGGCAACGGCGTTTCCTACGGCGGCGGTATGAAGGTGTGTCCCGGCGCCGTTATCGACGACGGACTGTTCAGCGTCGTACTCCTGGGCCGCATCGGCAAGCCGACCTTCCTGCGAGTCTTCCCGCGAGTCTTCGCTGGCACCCACATCGAACACCCGGCCGTCACCGAGCGCACCGCCCGCACGGTGCGACTCGAGGCCGTGGGGCAAGTGGCGTACGCAGATGGGGAACGCATCGATGTCCTGCCCGTCTCCGTGAACCTTCTGCCCTCTGCTCTCCGCGCGTTCACCCCCTAACCACCCCCTAACCACCCCCTCACCCACACCTCACCCACCCCTCACCCACCCCATTCCGCATCGGGGGCACCCACACGCGCACCTAGCGCGTTCAGACGCCCCACCTGACCGCCTAGGGTGGGGGCATGAGCTCGCCGGCCGAGCGGTATGCGGCCGCCCGATCCCGCACCGCTGCAGAGAAGTCGTCTCTTGCACGGTTCGCGGCGATGTACGACTTTGAACTCGACGGCTTCCAAATACGTGCCTGTGAGGCACTCGAAGCGGGCCGCGGCGTTTTGGTGGCAGCTCCGACTGGTTCTGGAAAGACGATTGTCGGCGAATTCGCCGTGCACCTCGCGTTGGAATCAGGGACCAAGGCTTTCTACACGACTCCCATCAAGGCCCTGTCGAATCAGAAGTTTCACGATCTCGTTGAACGCTACGGCGCCGATCAGGTCGGACTCCTCACCGGAGACAACAGCATCAACGGCGAAGCTCCCGTGGTCGTGATGACCACTGAGGTCCTGCGCAACATGATTTACGCCGGTTCGCACACCCTCACGGGCTTGAGTCATGTGGTGATGGATGAAGTGCACTACCTCGCCGACCGGTTCCGTGGCGCCGTCTGGGAAGAAGTCATCATCCAACTTCCCGAACACGTCGCCGTATCGGCACTGTCGGCAACGGTGAGCAACGCCGAGGAATTTGGCGCGTGGCTCGCTACCGTACGAGGCGACACGGAGGTAGTCGTTGAAGAGCACCGCCCCGTGCCGTTGTGGCAGCACGTGATGGCGGGCTCCCGACTGTTCGACCTCTTCATCGACGATGACCAAACCGAAGTCAACCCCGAGCTCCTACGCCTAGCGCGTGACTCAACCCGCGCCGAGAAGTTGGCGCAGCAGCGACCTCAACGTGGGCGGCGTCGACCGCGCGGTCCGCACTTCACCACCAGAGTCGAAGTAATCGATCGACTGGAGAGTGAAGATCTCCTTCCGGCAATCACATTCATCTTCAGCCGGGCAGGTTGTGATGCCGCTGTCGAGCAGTGCTTGGCGATGGGCGTTCGGCTGACAACGCCGGAGGAACGCGAGCTTATTCGAGAACTCGTCGCTCAGCGGTGCTCGCAATTGCCCCCAGAAGATCTTGCGGTGCTCGGATATGGCGATTTCGTTGAAGCGCTCTCACGCGGAATCGCAGCCCACCACGCGGGTATGCTCCCCACTTTCAAAGAAACGGTCGAGGACCTTTTCCAGCGAGGGTTGGTGCGTGCAGTGTTCGCAACAGAAACCCTCGCGTTGGGCATCAACATGCCAGCGCGGTCGGTCGTTCTCGAAAAGCTCGTAAAGTGGAACGGCGAAACTCACGCCGACATCACACCGGGCGAATACACCCAACTCACCGGGCGAGCCGGCAGACGCGGCATTGACGTGGAAGGACACGCGGTCGTGCTGTGGTATCCCGGATTCGATCCCGGCTCGCTGGCGGGCCTCGCCTCTACACGCACGTATCCGCTTCGCTCGAGTTTTTCTCCCTCGTACAACATGGCCGTCAACCTCGTGGCGCAACTGGGCCGTCATGCTGCACGCGAGGTGCTCGAGACCTCGTTCGCACAGTTCCAAGCCGACCGCGCAGTCGTAGGACTCGCTTCTCATGCGCGACGCAATGAGGAAGCCCTGGCGGGGTACGCGCAGGCGATGAGCTGCCACCTCGGCGACTTCACCAAATACGCGGCGCTACGCAATCGCCTCAGCGAGCGTGAAAAAGACCTCGCCAGAAGCGGAGCCGCACGCCGTCGCGCCCAGGCAGTTGAATCGCTGTCGGCGCTGCGCGCGGGCGATGTGATCTTCGTTCCGTCCGGCCGCCACACCGGCCCCGCAGTCGTGCTCGATCCCGGATTCCGAGATGCCGGTAATGAACCTCGCCCCTATGTGCTCACGATCGATCGCCAAGTAAAGCGTCTTTCGATCATCGATTTCACCTCGCCGGTCACCTCGGTGGCACACATGAAAATCCCCGCGAACTTCAGTGCCCGCAGTGCCCAATCGCGACGCGATCTGGCGAACGCCTTGCGCGAGAAGGTGCGTGGAATCGAGGCACCCGGCCGAACACGCAGCAAGGGCCAAGCATCCGACGATGACGAGATTCTTGCTCTTCGTCATGAAATGCGTCGTCACCCCTGCCACGGATGCGATGACCGCGAAACACACGCACGGTGGGCCGAGAGGTACTACCGCCTGCGCCGCGAAACCGACGACCTTGAGCGACGCGTTGAGTCACGCACCAACTCCATCGCGCGCGAGTTCGATCGCGTCTGCACGCTGTTGAGTCAACTCGGCTACCTCGAGGAAGGTCCTGGTGCTACGACGTCAGTAACGCCGGCCGGACAATTGCTTGCGGGGCTGTATTCCGAAACTGATCTGCTGACCGCCGAAGCGCTTCGGCGCGGATTGTGGGACGACCTCACTGCGCCAGAACTGGCCGCAGTGTGCTCAGCTTTGGTGTACGAGTCACGGTCAAGTAGCGAAGAGAACTCAACTCCTAAGATTCCCCGCGGTGCACCGGAAGAAGCATTGGCGGCCACAGTTCGGTTGTGGGCCGAACTTGATGACCTCGAGGGTCAGCACCGGCTGAAGTTCCTGCGTGAACCTGACCTCGGGTTCTGCTGGACCGCGTATCGATGGGCATCGGGGCGCCGACTTGAAACCGTATTACGCGAAGCCGACATGCTGGCAGGTGACTTCGTGCGGTGGTGCAAGCAACTCATCGACCTTCTGGGTCAAATTGCCTCAGCATCAGAGAAATATCACGGCGGACGTTCGCAGTTGGCCGACACTGCGCGCCTTGCCATCGACGAAGTGCGTCGCGGGGTCGTAGCATACTCTTCAGTTTCGTAACGTCAGCCGGCCCAACGCTATCTGGGGGTTCTATGCAAGCGAGTACTTCCGATCAGCGATTTGACCGAGTCGTCGGTCTTGGCTACTCATGCCAGACAGCACACCAGATTCGTCGCATCACCGGCGATGAGACTGCCTATCCTCTCGACTGGGTCGTCACGTACAACACGGGCCTTCTCACCTGCATCGCCAACGATTTCGATGGCTTCTTCGATCTCGAGCAACTTCACCGCCCGACCGATGGAGCCTCGGTGACTCATGCGGTCACTGACATGGAGTTCCCTCACGAGTTCTCTGCCGACGCAGACGTTGTGGCCGAACACGCCAACCACGCCGGGCGCTATGCGGCAGTAGGAAGACGCTGGGTCGACCTCATGGACGGAACCGACTCGGTTCTGTTCGTGCGGGAGGATCGGTCAACCGATGACATCCCCCGCGCGGCCGAAGCGCTGCGGGTTGCACTTGCTGCCCGTCTAACCCATCAGCGATTCCATCTGCTGTACGTGACGAATCGACCTGCAGACGCGGCTGACTGGGGACTCGACGGAATCACGAACGGGTACCTGTCACAACTCGATCCCTACGAATGGCAGGGTGACGATCGGCAATGGACGCGCCTTTTGGCTGACTTCGACATTCCGCGCGTCGCCGCAACTGCCTCAGCCAGCAGCCGCTGATAGAGCTTCTGCTGCCCTCACCGCACTACCTCCGAGTCCCCATCGAGTGACGAGTTGCTCGAAGCGTGCTACATCAGTAGGCGCCGGCACTATGCGGGCGTCGTGCGGCGGAATGGGAACATCACGCACGACGCTCACGACATTGGGCGCGAGGTCGAGATAGTCGGCTGCTTCGAGAAGTTTGCGACGCACACCTGCTGCCATCGTCACTGAATCGTCGGCCGCCGCCGCGCGCACAGCCGCCAATGATCCGTGGTCGGTGATGAGCGAGGCAGCAGTCTTCTCGCCAATGCCTTTCACTCCCGGCAACCCATCAGAGGGGTCGCCCCGCAAGATCGAGAAGTCTGCATAGCGATCGCCGGGGATGGCGTACTTCGCTGCGATCGCTGCCTGGTCGTAAATGTCGGGCCGACTCACACTGCGCGCCGTATAGACCACCTTCACATCACGCGCATCATCGACCAACTGGAACAGGTCGCGGTCACCACTGACGATGCGAACCCCACACGCAGATCGAGTGGCGAGGGTTGCGATCACGTCGTCGGCCTCAAAGCCAGCAACGCCAATGCGCGGAATGCCCAGACTTTCAAGAACGTCGATGATCACCGGAATCTGCGGAGCAAGAGTGTCGGGCACGTCCTCGGCGTCTGGGTCCTCAACAGCGACCCGGTGTGCCTTGTAACTCGCAATCGCCTGCACGCGAAACTCCGGGCGCCAATCGTCATCCCAGCACGCCACCAACTGTGTGGGGGAGTGGTCGTTGACTAGGCGGCGAATGAAGTCGAGCAGCCCCCGCACCGCGTTCACGGGCGTACCGTCGGGAGCAACTGTCGACTCCGGCACACCGTAGTAGGCGCGGTAGTACAGCGATGCGGTGTCGAGCAGCATGAGGCGATCAGTCATGAGTCATAGTCTGTCGCACGCGGCGATCCAAAGACTCGGGCACTACCGTGTACCCATGCATCAGAAGCCTAAGGCTGACCTCGCCGATCGCATCGCCCGCGCACAGGTACAGGCTCGCAGGCTCGGGATTGGCGCTCTCATTGTCAGCCCAGGACCTGACCTGCGTTACCTCATTGGCTACGACGCCATCGCACTCGAGCGACTCACCGCGCTCATCGTGCCTGCCGAGGGCGACCCGGCCCTGGTAGTTCCACTTTTGGAACACCCTGCCGCTCTCGCCAGCCCCGCCGGCGCTCTCGGAATCGACCTGCTCACGTGGGGTGAGACAGACAATCCGTACGAGCTCGTTGCACGCACGGTAGGACCCGTCGAATCGGTGGCCGTCGATAATCGCATGTGGGCTGAAAAGGCGATTCGCTTGCGGGCTGCCATGCCCGACATTGACCAGCGGCTCGCGGGCGAGGTCATTAACCACTTGCGCATGCGTAAGACCCCCAGCGAGATCGCGTCGCTGAAGGCCGCCGGCGAAGCAATCGACTCCGTGCACGCGCAGGTGCACACATGGCTGCGCGCTGGTCGTACCGAGCGCGAGGTCGGTCGCGATATCGCAGACGCGATCATCGCGGCCGGCCACGTAAGCGTTGATTTTGTCATCGTGGCTAGCGGACCTAACGGTGCAAGCCCCCACCACGAAGTCAGCGATCGCGTGATTGAGCGTGGCGACCCCGTCGTTGTCGACATTGGCGGAACGATGCCCGATGGATATTGCAGCGATGAAACCCGAACGTATGCCGTCGGTGAGCCGAGCGAGGCGTTCTTGACCTCCTACGCCGCACTCGAGCACGCCCAAGCAGCAGCGGTGGCTCACGTGCGGCCTGGCGTCACGTGCGAGTCGGTCGATGCCACTGCTCGCGATCTACTGACGCAGTCGGGCCTTGGCGAGCTCTTCATTCACCGCACGGGGCACGGCATCGGTCTTGAAACTCATGAAGAGCCCTACATCGTGAGCGGTAACACCGAGCTGCTCGAACCTGGCTTCGCCTTCAGCGTCGAACCGGGCTTCTACCTCGCGGGTACATACGGTGCCCGCATTGAAGACATCGTCGTGTGCGGTGAAGACGGGCCACTGCTTATGAATGAACGTCCGCGTTCACTCGCCGTGGTTGATGTCTGAACCGTCCGCCATCTGTCCTACCTGATCGGCCACCGGTACTCGAGTGAGACGCGAACCCAGCGGAACGGCGATGCGCGCCAGAATCGGAGCCACGATGGCGGTAATTAACACGTAGGTCGTGACGAGTGCTTGGAAACTCGAGGGAAGCAAGGTTGAGGTAGCGGCGATGCCGGCGACCAGCACGCTGAACTCGCCTCGAGCCGACAGCAGCGCGCCAGCACGTAGCGGCCCAATCACGCCGGGACGGTGACGTGCAGCGAGCCACCCCACCACATGCTTGGTCGCGATCGTCACTAACGCGAGTGCGAGGGCGATGGGCAGAACACCCGGAATCTCGGCGGGGTCGGTACTGAGCCCGATGGCTACGAAAAACAGGGCCGCAAAAAGATCACGAAGGGGGTCGAGTCGGGTGCGTGCGGTCTCGGCGACCTGACCGGTCAGCAACAAACCCACGAGGAAAGCAGCAACTGCTCCGGAGAACCCGACGCTATCGGCGAAGCCGGCGGCAAGTACCGCGATTCCGAGCACTGTCAGCAGGAGAGCGACGGGGTCGCGTAAACCGATGAAGCGATCAAGCACATTGCGATTGCGAAGCCCGATACCGATCACGATGGCCACGACCAGCAGCCCGATACCTGCACCCAGCAGTCCGGCGAGCAGCCCACCCCCTCCGACCACCACCACCAAAATCGGCAGGTAGGGGGCCATCACGAGGTCTTCGATCACCAGAATGCCAACAACCGGCGCGGTCTCAGGATTGCGACGCCAACGCATATCGCGCAGTAACTGCGACACAATTCCCGACGATGACACGTAAGTGACGCCCGCCAATGCCAGTGCGCCCGGTAGTCCCCACCCGAGAAGTAATCCAGCCGCAGCCCCAGGCAACGCGTTCAACACGATGTCGGCAATCCCGGTGCGCCAATGGGTACGGCCGGTCCAGATCAGATCGCGGGCGCTGTACTCCAAACCGAGCAATAGCAGCAACAGCACCGCACCTACCTCGGCAGCGACTTCGATGAAACCACCGGTCGAGTCGAGTTTTGTAATGCCCCCATCACCGAAGGCCAGGCCTGCCAGCAAATAGAAAGGAACTGCGGAGATTCCGATGCGACTTGCCAACCTCGTGAGTATCCCGAGACCGAGCAGCACCGCACCCAATTCGACCAGCCGCAGCGCTGCGTCAGTCTGGTGGGCGTCCATCGCGCCAGCATCCCACCCACTGGGATAGTGTCCGGCCGCACCCCGGTCTACAGTTCAGACATGGAGGAGACCGACCGGCAGATTGTGCGCTTACTTGCCGCCGACGGGCGCATGTCGTTCACCGACCTTGCTCGCGAGACCGGCCTGTCGACATCAGCCGTGCACCAGCGAGTGAAGCGACTCGAACAACGCGGCATCATCACTGGTTATAGCGCGCACATTGATCACAGCGCAGTGGGTTTACCACTCACGGCCTTCGTGTCAATAACACCGGTCGATCCGGCCGCTCCAGACGACTACCCTCAGCGTTTGTTGCACATTGCGGCCATCGAATCGTGCTACTCGGTTGCTGGGGACGAGTCGTACATTCTGGTCGTGCGCGTGGCCACACCAGCGGCACTCGAATCGCTGCTCGGCGAAATTCGAAGTGCTGCGTCAGTGTCAACACGCACCATCGTGGTGCTGTCGACCCCGTTCGAAGGGCGACCGCCGCACATCCCTCAGATCGACGCCGACTAGTCGACGCAGACTAGATAGAACGAAGGCGTTAGGCCTTCGCTGCTTCTTGTGCAGCCCACCATTGCTGACCCGCGGCCGGCAGCGTATGAATCGGGTCGTAGTACTCGTAGCGCCGGTTAAGGGCTTCGGCATCTTCGAGTTCAATTCCGGTGCGGTAGTTCTTGGTCCAGTACGAGATTCCGCGTTCGCGGTCGTACTCGCTGACCTGATGCACCCATCGCTTGCCGACGTACGGTACGTCACACACAATGCGCGGGGTTGCAAATCCGGGCAAGTACCCCATGATCGCGTGCTGCAACGATTGCGCCTCGCCTAATGACACACGCCAGTGTTCCGCGTTCGGAATCATGTCGCACATGTAGAAGTAGTACGGCATGATCAATGCGCCGTCGAGCAGCGAGAAACACAGGTCAAGGAGTTGCTCGGGGGTGGCGTTCACTCCGTGCATCAAGACGCCTTGGTTACGAACGTCGCGGACACCAGCTTCAAACATTGCTGCAGTGGCTTCGGCGACAAGGGGAGTCACCGACTGCGCATTGTTGACGTGCGTGTGAATCGCCAGCGAAACACCGCGAGATCGGGCAGTCGTCGCGAGGCGTTCCATGCCGGCGCGCACTTCATCGGTGAGCCAGTGCTGAGGCAGCGCCATGAGCGCCTTGGTGGCTAGGCGGATATCGCGAATGTTGTCGACTTCAAGAAGTGAGGCCACAAACGCCTCAAGACGCGGCCACGGCATGTTGGCGACGTCTCCACCTGAAACCACGACGTCGCGGACTTCTGGCGAACGCCGCAAGTACGCAAGCATCGCCTCGTAGCGGTCGGCAGGTTTCAGATCGAACTTCAACTTGTCGATCACGGGAGTGGAATTTCCTACGAGGTCCATCCGTGTGCAATGCCCGCAGTACTGCGGGCAGGTCGGAAGCAACTCGGCGAGCACTTTGGTGGGATACCGGTGAGTGAGTCCTTCCGCAGTCCACATCTCGTGCTCATGCAGTGAATCGCGAGATGAGAACGGGTGACTGGTCCATGTTTCAAGGCGGTCAGAAAACACCGGAATCATGTATCGGCGAATCGGGTCGGCGTAGAAAGCGTCGGTCAACGACCCTGGGCCGCCCGGCGCCAACGTCGGCATCATCGTGTTGAGCATCTGCGGCGGAACCAGCATCGACATGGTGGCGCGTTCAGCCTGGTCGCGCAGGAGATCGTCGTAGAAGCGGTCGGCCACGAGATCGCCGAGCAATTCGCGCAATTGCGCTGCGGACTTCACACAGTGTGACCGTTGCCACTGAACCGAGCGCCAGTCTTCGTCGGTGACCTGCGCCCACCCCGGAAAGCGCCGGTAATCGGGCTCGACCAGAGTGGCGCGGCTGTAGTGATACGGCTGACCGGTTTCCGTAGCCGCCTGTCGATCAAGAATCTGGGTCATGTCGGGGATACTACAGGATATCTGCCTGTATGTGGACCTTCTGTCGGCGAATCTTCCCCTCAATACGCGCTTGTGAAAGCGTTCCTCCGCTACGATGTCAACTGCATGGTCGCTGGATGACCGGGGGCGCACGCGTGCCATCAACTGCATCGATGGAAGGATCACCAACGTGAGATCGAGCGCGTCACCCGTCGGCCTACATCGGGTCCTCGAACCTAGGGGAGTGCTGCCTCAGGCCGCCTGGCGACTCGATGCCAATCCCGTCATCGGTCCAACTGAAGTGCGCGTGCGTGTGCGCCGGCTCAACCTCGATGCGGCCTCATTTCGGCAGTTATTCGACAAGCATCAAGGCGATGGCGACCGAGTGCGAGAAGAAGTTCGCGACATCATCGCCTCGCGCGGCAAGATGCACAACCCCGTCACGGGGTCGGGAGGCATGCTGGTCGGAGTGGTGGAGGAGGTCGGCGCCGATGCGCATCTGGAAGTTCAGGTGGGCGACGTCATCACCACGCTCGTGTCGCTTACTCTGACACCGTTGCTCATCACTGACGGCCTCACGCAATGGAATGGCCGCTCAGAGCAGGTGCCGTGCGATGGCACAGCCATTCTCTTTCAACGCACGATCGCCGCACATGTGCCCGACGACCTTCCTGAAGAACTCGCCATGGCAGTCATGGATGTCGCCGGCGCCCCTGCTCTCGTCGCGCGCACCGTGCGCCAGTATCTCGACCGCGGCATCACTCCATTGGTGGCCGTCGTCGGGGGAGCAGGTAAGAGTGGATCGCTGTCACTGGCGGCCGCGCGACTAGAAGGTGCGGGCCGAACGGCTGGCATCGTCCCCATCGAACGTGAACGTGATGCGTTGCTCTCCGTGGGTCTTGCCGACGCGGTCGAACTCGCAGATGCACGCGACCCGGTGATGTTGTCGGAAGCTGTTGTTGCAGCACTCGGAAGGGCCGCCGACATCACGGTGGTCTGCGTTGACGTTCCCGGTTGTGAACACGGGGCCATTTTGTCGACCGGCGACGGCGGAACTGTCATCTTCTTCTCCATGGCGACCTCGTTCAGTAGCGCCGCACTGGGCGCAGAGGGGCTCGCCGCTGACGTCTCCATGCTCATTGGCAACGGGTTCAGCCCCGGACATGCCGAATACGCATTTGAACTGTTGCGACGCGATGACGCGGTGCGGCATCTGTTCGAACAACGACTTCGCGCCGAACATCCACCGCTACCGCGGGCTCACACTGACAGGGTGCACCCATGAGCGAGCTCCTACACCTCAACAAGCGCACGGTGACACGCGCCAGAGCACTGGCACGCACCGCAGGTGCACCCGTCGTCGACATCGCCAAGCAACACACCACGGTTTCTGTTGAGCGAGCTGTGCTGCGGCTCGCCGGACTGTCCGGTGCCGATGTTGAGGGAACTCCGTGGGTCAACCACCTTGTCGACCGAGTGCGAGCCGATGTCGGACTTGAGCAGGGTGTCGCGTTGCCTGTGTGGCACACGCTTCGACGTGAAGGTCTGACCGATATCACCGAACTTGCACAACGTGCCGCTGCAGGATCGATCGCGTTTACGTTGCCCGAGGGGCGCGACCACGAACGCGCCGCCACGAATGCACGGCGGGCAATCGGAGGTGGCATCACCCGCATCGACCGCAATCGAGTTCAGCGCGACAAACTCATCAAGCGTTACGGCAATCCACCGGCACCGTGGATCTATCTGATCGTTGCCACCGGCGACATCGACGAAGACGTACCTCAGGCGATCGCTGCAGCGAGGGAAGGCGCCGACGTCATCGCCGTCATCCGATCGACAGGTCAGTCACTCCTTGACTTCGTTCCTGAAGGCGCCACGCACGAAGGTTTTGCCGGCACCTACGCCACCCAAGAGAACTTTCGCATCATGCGCGCGGCGCTCGATGAGGTATCGAAAGAGCTGGGCCGTTACGTGCGTCTGACCAACTACGCAAGCGGCTTGTGCATGCCTGAGATCGCCACGCTGGCCGGGCTCGAACGACTCGACATGATGCTCAACGATTCGATGTACGGCATCCTCTTTCGCGACATCAATCCGATTCGCACCTTCGTTGACCAACGCTTCTCGCGCCAGATTCATGCGCGCGCGGGCATCATCATCAACACCGGCGAAGACAACTACCTCACCACTGCCGACGCAATTGAAGCTGCTCATACCGTCACGGTGTCGCAATTGCTCAACGAGTACTTCGCCAAAGAAGCAGGACTGGAAGACTGGCAACTCGGTCTGGGCCACGCGTTCGAGATCAGCCCTGAGATTCCGGACTCATTCCGTCTTGAACTCGCACATGCACTCTTGGCGCGCGAACTTTTTCCTGACGCACCCCTCAAATGGATGCCGCCCACCAAGCACATGACCGGCGACATCTTCCGCGGTTACCTGCTTGACGGCTTCTTCAACCTTGTGGGCGCACTCACCGGGCAGGGAATTCTGCTCGTCGGCATGATGACCGAAGCGGTCGTCACCCCCTGGCTTTCCGACCGTGACCTTGCCTTGCAGAACGTGCGCTATGTACTCAATGCTGCTGGAGGTCTGCGCGAAGATTTCCATCCGCCGCGAGACGGATTCATCGTGCAACGCGCCCATGCAGTGCTCAATGAGGCGATCACGCTACTTGAGCGCATTAACGACGAAACCCTGCTCGATGCCATCGCCGACGGAACTTTCGGCCTGATGAAACGCCCGGCAGACGCGGGCCGCGGACTCGACGGTGTTGTGATCAAGGGTGCGGACTATCTCAACCCCGCCACCGAGATTCTGGAAGGGCAGTCATGAGTCAGATCGTGCGCCCCTACGGAGACGCCACCGGCGACGGCATGATTCAGGTGTCGTTCACCTTGCCTCTCCCTCACGACAAGCGAGCCGAAGGCGCCGCGCTGCAACTGGCGCACAAGATGGGCATCGAACCGGCAATGGTGGTTCACGCCAAGGCGATGGGACCTAGTTTCACCTTCTTCGTGGTGTACGGATCGGTGCACCACCTAGTCGAGGTCGACAAGGTTCAGGTCATTGAACGCGACTTCCCCCTGCTGTCAGCCAAGGAAGTCAACGCACTGATTAAGTCACGGCTGCGGCGACCGCTCGTGGTTGTCGGTGCCTGCATCGGAACTGATGCGCACACTGTAGGTATTGACGCCATTCTCAACATCAAGGGGTTCGCCGGCGAGAAGGGACTTGAGTACTACTCGCAGATGCAAGTGGTCAATCTCGGCGCTCAAGTGAGTATCCCGTCCTTGGTTGAGGCTGCTCGCGCCTCCAAGGCTGACGCCGTTCTTGTCTCGCAGGTAGTCACGCAACGCGATGCGCACCTGCACAACGTTCGCGAAATGACGGCGGCATTCCGCGAGGCATTCCCAGACGGGCGTCGCCCGATCATTATCGTCGGCGGACCTCGCTTTGATGAGACGATGACCGCAGAACTCGGCGTCGACCGCATCTTCGGAAAGGGCACCACACCTGCCGAAGTTGCTTCGTACCTTGTCTCACGCAGCACTACCCGCACGCCGGCCCCCGCACCCACCAGAAAGGCCACTCGATGAGCGACGACCCCCGACTGGGACTGAGTGTCACCCACCGCCGTTACGTGCCGTACTCACACGCCCACTACGGCGGTTCCCTCGTTGACGGCGCCTACGTGCTGGGCTTGTTCGGCGACGTCGCCACCGAGTTGGGTATTCGCAGTGACGGCGATGAGGGTCTTTTCGCGTCGTACTCCGACGTGCAGTTCGTCGACGCCGTGCGCGCGGGAGATGTCATCGAGGTTCAAGCGACATTGACCCGCATCGGACGTCGCAGCCGCGAGGTGGAGTTTGAAGCACGCATCCTCGCCCGGGCTACTCCCGATGTTTCACCCAGCGCTGCAGCCCTGCTTGATCCGCCGTTGGTCTGCACCACGGCCCGCGGCACGGTCGTGGTCCCCTGAATCGGAACCTTTCGTGCACTAGCGTCGTCTGGTGACTGTGCGCTCGAGTTCGTTTTTAGCCGCTCTCGCGCGACTAGTGTGCGCCCCACTGGCGGGTTACGCGCTTTCTGCGGCCTTCCCTCCGCGTGGCTGGGGTTGGCTCGCCCCCATCGCGATCATGGTGTTCACCGTGTGCCTGTGGCGCCGTAGCGCGTGGTCAGGCTTCCTGCTGGGCGCCCTTTTCGGCCTTGCTCTCTTCCTCCCACTCATCTCGTGGATGCGCGTCGTCGGCGATGACGCCTGGGTGATGCTCTCGCTGCTGTGCGCCTTCTGGGCCGCGGTCACCGGAGCTTTGATCGCACTTGTCACACGGCTTCCGCTCTGGCCCCTGTGGGCAGCAACATGCTGGGTTGCCGTTGAGACCCTGCGTGACCGTATTCCCTGGGGCGGGTTCGCTTGGGGTCGCCTGGCGTTTTCCCAGTCCGATTCACCGTTCGCCTTCCTCGCAGCGATCGCCGGCGCACCACTGGTCACATTCACGGTGGCGTTGCTCGGTTCGTTACTGGCGGCCGGGGTCCTGCATTTGGCCCCCGGGCTCGCGGGCGAACCTCGATGGGGCGCCAGGCCCGTACGGTCGCCAGGCCTAGCGGCCGTTGATTTAGTTTTGATCGTGGCGATCCTACTTGGCGGGTTAGCATCCAGCGCCGTCACTGTTCTACCGCAGCCCGGCACGGAAAAGGCGGTGACCGCGGCCGTGATCCAAGGAAATGTGCCGCGCGCGGGTCTGGGCACCGAAGGCCCTCCGGGGCAGATTCTTGACAACAACATCGCCGCGACTCGCGAACTTGCGCGTCTGGTTCGGCAGGGCTCCCAGCCACAGCCGGAGTTGGTGATCTGGCCGGAAAACGCCAGCGATATCGACCCGTACACGCACCCGGGAGCAGCGGTCGACATCAGTTCAACTGTTGATGACATCGGTGCTCCAGTGCTCGTTGGTGCCGTCGTCGCCAACCCTGATAACCCTGACACGGTGTTGAATCTGGGCATCGTGTGGAAGCCCGGTACCGGCCCTGGGGAGTGGTACGCCAAGCGCCACCCGGTTCCGTTCGGCGAGTACATCCCGATGCGGCCGTTGATTTCACGACTCATCGACAGATTCGCACTCATCCCGCGCGATTTCGCCGCCGGCCACGTTCCGGGAGTCCTGACGCTGGGGCCAGCGCGCATCGGTGACGTCATCTGCTTCGAAGTGGCCGACGACGAAGTAGTGCGCGATGCCATCACTGGCGGCGGCCACGTGCTCGTCGTTCAGACGAACAACGCCACTTACGGTCGCACCGGCCAACCGGAGCAACAACTAGCGATCACAAGGTTGCGTGCCATCGAACACGGACGCGCAACCCTGGTGGCAGCCACCAGCGGCATCAGCGCGATCATGACCGCGCGCGGTGACATCACGGCGCAACTGCCCGAGTTTGTTGCCGGAAGCCTTGTGTCAGAGATCGTCCAATCTGACAGCCTGACGCTCTCTGACCGACTGGGTTCAAAGCCGGAATGGGCGCTCACTCTCATCGCTTTGCTAGCCGTGTTGTGGGCACTGATGAGTCGACGACTAGGGTCGAACGAGCGCGGCCGAGCAGGTGGCCGCCCCAGCGACGACTTCGCCCAGGAGAACTAGCAGCCGTGAACGAATCACTGTCCGCCAGTACCTTCGACGACCTCGGCCGCATCCTGGTGATCATCCCCACGTACAACGAGGCTGAGAACATCGGTCGCATTGTGCCTCGGGTACGCGAGTCAGTGCCCGAAGCGCACGTGCTGATCGTCGATGACAATTCGCCCGACGGCACCGGAGATCTGGCCAACGAGTTGAGCGACGCCGATGCCCACGTGCATGTGCTGCATCGCCTTGGCAAACAAGGACTCGGCGCCGCCTACATCGCCGGCTTCGGGTGGGGACTCGACAACGAGTTCGACGTGCTGGTTGAAATGGATGCCGACGGAAGTCACGATCCAGCCCAGCTTCCCCGACTACTCGACCGGCTGCGCACTGCCGACCTCGTACTCGGTTCGCGATACGTGCCTGGGGGAGAGGTTCGCAACTGGCCCCGGCACCGCGAATTCCTCAGTCGTGGCGGCAACATGTACACGCGCATCCTGCTTGGCCTTCCTCTTGCCGATGCGACCGGCGGTTACCGAGCCTTCCGCGCCAACACACTCCGTACCCTCGATCTGCAGGGCGTCGGCAGTGCGGGGTACGTCTTCCAAGTAGACCTCGCTAATCGTGCGTCTACCGCGGGCCTGCGTTTGGCCGAAGTACCGATCACCTTTGAAGAGCGCCAGTACGGCACCAGCAAGATGAGCCGTTCGATTGTCACCGAAGCGCTCTGGCAAGTCACCCGATGGGGAGCGCGCGACCGTGCCGCGGCTCTTCGGAAGCGTTGGGGGAGGGGCTGACCCTCATGCGTCGTCTGCTTGTCACCGTGCTGCTCGTTGCCTACGTTCTGGCAGAGGCGGCATTGGTGTTTTGGCTTGCCTCGCAAATCGGCTGGCTATGGGTCATCGCGATTCTGGCTGTGCAATTCGCAATCGGAATCAGCATCAGTCGTCGCGCCGGAGCAACTGCACTTCGGGGGCTAGGGGAGGCCTCGCGAAGTGGGGCTCTTCCCGGTGGTGACGTCGGCAATTCGGCATTGCGCACTCTTGGCGGGCTGTTGATCGCCCTCCCCGGAATCCTCAACGACATCCCTGGGGTGCTGCTGCTGGTTCCGATCACCCGTCGGTGGGTGCGTGCGGCAACCGGGGCGACGGTCGGGCGACGAATTCAGACCGCAGGCTTCTCAACGACCACAACGACCACGCCTGAGGGAGTCACTGTCACACGCCTGCATGAAGGCAAAGTGATCAGCGGCGAAGTGATCGAGCGCAGTGACCACACGCCGCCACCTACAGCGACGCCGGGCGAAGGCGACTAAGCAGACTTACGGCGGGTCGCTCCGCCACGCTGACTGTGGAGTAGTTCACGTCGCTCAGCAAGCAGTTCTTCGAGGTCGGCAATAGTGCGACGCTCGAGCAGCATGTCCCAGTGGCTGCGGGGAACCTTCACATTCTTAGGCTCGGGCGCAACGGCATTAAGGCGCGTAGCCTCACGACCACAGCGGCATTCCCAGAGGTAGGGAATCTCTTCGGCCTCAACCGACATCGGCACCACGGTTGCGTGGCCCATCGGGCATGAGTACGTCACCCGCTGACGGGGGGCGTATTCGATGTACGACTCGGTCTCATAGCTGTGTGCACCGAGGCGGGTTCCGCGCAGCGAATCTGTCATGTCCGGCTCCTTGTGGGGGTCCTGTACTCACCACAACGGCTTTATCGGCTGCACAGTTCCCGTTTACGAGGCCCAGAAGTCACCATTTTCCAGCGGGCATCACCCATTCGGACTAACCCGGCCTCGCGCGCCCCAGTCGAAGTGGGGGAGTCAGACTTCCTCAAACTCAGCGCTACCTGCCTGCTCGATCCCGCGCTGCACATCAACGCGACGTAGCAGGAAGATTCCAATGACGAAGAGAATCGCCAACGCCGCAATTGCCCATCGATAAGAGCCGGTGAACTGATGCACGAGTCCGAAGAGCAGCGTTCCAATCCATGACGTACCTCGCTCTGCGGATTGGTACAACCCGAAGTACTCACCCTCACGACCGCGGGGGATGAGTTGAGAGAACAGCGAGCGCGACAGCGCTTGGGTTCCCGCCACCACAAGACCGATTCCGACAGCGATGACCAGGAACAGGGCCACACTTCCCTTGGGAATGAAGAAGCCGACCACTACCAGAACGATCCAGATCACTAGTGCGCCGAGGATGACCCGTTTGGCACCGCGACCTGCGGCGAGCCGGCCCATCAGCAGCGCTCCCACGATTCCAAAGAGATTGACCAGAATGACAGCGGCGAAGATGTAGGTCTGCGCCATGCCCAGCTCGTACTGTCCGAAGACGGCCGCGGCGGCAATGACTGTTTGGACGCCGTCGTTGAAGAAGATGAAAGCAAGCAGGAATCGCAACGCCTGCGGGTAGTCGCGAGCGTGCCGCAGGGTGTCGCGCAACTGACCGAAACTGCCCGACACGCTCACCTGCGCGTCGGGGCTTAGTGAGGGGTGGTCGCGCAAACCGAAGTACGGAATCAGCGCGAAGGCGGCCCACCAAATGCCGGCCACCAAAAACAGGCCTCGCACAATCATTCCGGTTTCAAGGCCGGCGGGCTTGATGGTCAGCAAGGCCAGGCTGATGATTAGCAGCACGACGCCACCGACGTAGCCAAAAGCCCAGCCGCGAGTCGAAACTCGATCGCGCTCGCCCGGTTCGGCAATATCAACCAAAATCGCCGATAACACTGTCAGGCTCGCGATGAGCGCCACGTTTCCACCGATGACGAGCAGTGCGCCGAGCAACCAGTCGCCACCCGTGACGAAGAACAATCCCGCTGCAGCAGCGGCGCCGATCCACGCGAAAGCACCCAGCCATCGGCGCTTGGACGACGAGCGGTCAATGAAGGCACCCACAATGGGCATCAACAGGAACGACAAGACCGTGGCGACGGTGATTAGGTAGAAGACGGCGGATCCGGGGGACATCGGAATGCCCAGGACGTAGAGACTATTGGTGCAGGTGTCGTCGGAACCAGCGTCGGCACAGCCCGCGGCAGTATTGGCCACACTGGTGAGGTACGGCAGTACCAGCACCACCGAGACAGTGGTCACGAATGACGACTGAGCCCATTCGTACCAGTACCACGACCGTTGTTCGCGCCGGCGTTCTGTTGGTTCCGCGTATTCACGCGTAGCTAGGGTGCTCATGGCGCGAATCCTTCCACGCTCACGCATCGCGAGTGGGGCACTCGCGCAAAGTCATGATGAATGGTCGAACCACTCGCCCCGATCCTTGAGCACTGTGCGCAGCGCGGCCGGCCGATCGGTGAGGATTCCGTCGACGCCAAGATCGAGCAAACGTCGCATTTCTGCCTCATCGTCGATGGTCCACATGTGCACCTGGATTCCGAGTCCGTGCGCGTACTCAACGAGTCGGCGGCTCAGAATCGGTACCCGGTACATCGAGATCGGAATCTGAAGTGCCAACGGAGCATGGGGTGACCGAGGAGTTCGGGGGAACGGAAGGCCTCGCGAGGCGGCGACGTACGCCAACACCTCACCCGGCCCGGCCGATGTGGCCAGAATTGGCCCCACCCGGCGCCGGACGGTCTCGAGGCGGGCGTCGCTGAAGGCACCGAGCAGCACGCGGTCGTAGCACTTCATCGACGCCAAAACCGCCAGGGTCACATCGACAGACGCCTCAGACTTCAAGTCGAGGTTGAAACACTGATCGGGGAACGCCTCGAGTGCGTGATCGAGGCGCATGATTTGGTCGGTACCTGCTGGGGTTCCGACATTGCGCACATCTGACCATCGCAGCCCCGAAACCCGACCGGTGGCGTCGGTGACTCGGTCGAGTACATCGTCATGGAACAAAACGGCCACACCGTCGCTGGTCACCTGCACATCGGTCTCAAGGTGGCGGTAACCCACACTCACCGCGTACTCGAAGCCTGACCGGGTGTTCTCAGCCGCCTCCAGAGCTCCGCCTCGATGGGCAATAGCTAACGGGCCCTCACACTCCAAGTAGGGATGTCTGGCCGCCACGCGGATGACACTACCGCCGAGAACGGCATGTCGGGGGGAGTCAGGGTGCGATAGTGAGGTTCTCACTTGATTGAGTGACTTGAGTGAATTGACCTATTTTCTACGAAGGGACCGCCATGAGCGACCAAGAACCGACACCCACGATCCCTAAACCGACAGCCGAAGCAGTTGAGGCGGTCGTCGAAGCCCCCGCAGCAGCCGAAACAGTTGAGGCAGTCGTCGAAGCCCCCGCAGCAGCCGAAACAGTTGAGGCAGTCGTCGAAACCCCCGCAGCAGCCCCGGCGGCCGCCATTCCGCCGCCTCCGCCGGCCATGGTGGTTCCGCAGGCGACCGCGGGCGTGCAGGTGTTCCCGGACGGCAAACCCATGTTCACCGCCACTGGCGAGCCTGCCAGCACAAAGTCGCGTATGGTCGCCGCTTTGCTGTGTTTCTTCCTCGGAGGAATCGGAATCCACCGGTTCTACGTGGGCAAGGTCGGAACCGGCATTCTGATGATCATCACCCTCGGCGGCTTGGGCGTCTGGGTCCTGATCGACTTCATCATGATTCTCGTCGGCGCGTTCCGCGATATCGACCGCAAGGTTCTATCCAACTGGTGAGCCTGACCTATCGCCCCGTCGAGGTAGTCACGAAGCGATAGATCACGATAAACCGCCGATAATCCACATTATGTCATTATGTTGATTCTGGGAGTTCTTTCGATCTGCGGGCAGAATGGCTCATTTTCCGTGCCGTTCTGCCCGTAGATCGTCCCCGACCCCTACGGTTGCGGCATGAAGACCATCGAAGTCACCGACATTGATCTCAACCATCGCGGCATTCATCTGAACTGTCGCGCGGCAGGAGATCCGGCCGCGCCGGTGGTGCTTTTGGTGCACGGGTTTCCCGAAGGCGCCTTTGTGTGGGACGCCATGCTGCTGGGGCTCGCCGAGGCCGGCTTCCGCGCTGTTGCACCTGACCTTCGCGGATTCGGCCTGAGTTCGGTTCCTGCAGAAGTTGAGCGCTACCGCATTAGTGAGATCGCGGCCGATCTCATCGCTCTCACGGCCATCGTGTCTCCTGACCGGCCCCTCGCGGCGCTGGTGGCACACGACTGGGGCGGAGCTGCCGGTTGGGCCTTGGGTAATCGCGCCCCTCACCTGATGGAGCGCTTGGTGATTATCAATTCACCTCATCCGGGCCTCTTCCTTCGCGGATTGAAAACAGACCCCGCCCAACAGGCGGCCAGCGCCTACATGAACGTGCTCGCGGCCCCCGACGCTGAGGAACGGTTCTCCGCAGACGAGTACGCGTTGCTGTGGCGCTTCTTCACTGGAATGGGCGCAACCAGTGGCGGTGCCGACGGAAAGGGTTGGCTCACCGAAGACGTTCGCTCCCGGTACCGAGAGCATTGGGACCTCGGCCTCACCGGTGGCCTGAACTACTACCGCGCGACCCCGGTACGTCCTGGCATGGATCTCGATGCCATCACGCTCCCCCCAGAAATGCTGACGGTCTCGATTCCGACTCACGTCATTTGGGGAACGCTCGACACTGCACTGCTTCCCGGTCTTATTGACGGACTCGACGAGTACGTCAGCAATCTTGACCTGCATTCCTTCGACGATGCGTCTCACTGGATCGTGCATGAATACCCCGAGCGGGTGTTGTCATTACTCACGAGTTTCCTCACGTGACCCACGCCCCATGGGCCGTCGTAGATATTGATGGCGTACTCGCCGATGTCAGACACCGAGTGCAGTACGTCGAACAGCGACCCAAGGATTGGGATGCCTTCTTCGCTGCTGCTCCCCTTGATCCCGCACTTCCGCAAGGTCTTGCCACCGTCGCAGAACAGGTCACACTTGGTCGCACCATCGCCTACGTGAGCGGTCGACCCGAACGATGCCGCGCCGACACGATCGCCTGGATGCAACGGCACGGACTTCCACCGGCCCCCCTGCACCTGCGGAGCGATGACGACCGACGGCCAGCGAGACAAACCAAACTGCAGATTGTGCGAACGCTTGAGCGAACAGCACCTGTTGCAATCGTCATTGATGATGATGCGGCCGTCGTGTCGGCCATGCGCGCTGCCGGATACGAAGTTCTCCACGCCCAATGGATGGAGGGTGGGACCGATGGTGTTGACTCCTCCCCCGCGCAGCAAGCGCTGTTCGAAGCGCAGGAAGTCGAAGGTCGCACGTAGCGGAACCGCAAGAAGCGCCCGATCGTAACTAGTCGACGCGCGGGTGTACCAACGTCAACACCACCGACATCTCACCGCATGGTGCGCCATCATCCTCGCGCGTGAAAAGGATCGTGGTTGTCCACTCCGGCCGTCCCCCATCGAGGAACTCTCGTTCAATCTGCGCAGCGTCGATGTCCATCGTTGCTTCGGACAGCACCGCACAACGGGCGAGCTTGCTCCACGACACAGTGGCACTGACAGCCAACGGCTTTCCGCGATCGAGTAGGTGCCCGACTTTGGTGAGCATGAGGCACGCCGCGGTCGACTCGCCGAGAGTGAAGATCGCTCCCGCGTGCGGACCACCCATGTGGTTACGGGATTGAACCTCGTTAGGAATGCGCAGGCGCACCCGCTCCCCCACTTCCAGCACCTCAATCGACAGGGTGTCGATCAGCGGAGTGGTCGCCCGCATCGCAGCAGTGAGTGCGGTAGGAGTCAGTTCCGCGGAGGTAATGTCCATGGGGGGACCCTACGCCGATGCGACTGCGCTCCATCCATCGCTATCCGTCAATCCCAGCTGTCTAATTGACGGAAGGCGATGGACGAAGCTCGAGCTCACTCCTCGGCGAACGCCTCGGGACTTGGACAACTACAGACCAAATTGCGATCGCCGTAAGCGGAGTCAACGCGTCGCACCGGCGGCCAGTATTTGTCGGCGCGAAGTGAAGCCACCGGATACACGGCGGTTTCGCGCGAGTACGGCATCGTCCACTCATCAACAATGCAGGCGGCCGTGTGTGGCGCCTGCCGAAGTGGCGAGAGTTCGACCGGCCACTCCCCCGCCGCCACCTGATCAATTTCTGCCCGAATCGCAATCATTGCATCGCAGAATCGATCGATTTCGACCAACGACTCACTCTCGGTCGGCTCAACCATCAGGGTTCCGGAAACGGGAAATGACATCGTCGGTGCGTGGAAGCCATAGTCAACAAGTCGCTTGGCGACGTCGTCGACTGTCACGTCGGTGTCGTGCGTGATGCCGCGTAAGTCCAGGATGCACTCGTGGGCGACGAGTCCACCCTCGCCCGCGTACAGCACCGGGTAGTAGTCACGCAGCCGCGTCGCAATGTAATTGGCCGACAGAATCGCAACTGACGTTGCGCGCGTGAGTCCGTCGCTGCCCATCATGCGGATGTACGCCCACGGAATTGGCAGGACGCCCGCGCTCCCCCACGGAGCGCCGCTGACCGGTCCTACTCCCCCGTCGACGTGCCCGCGACCCACAGGCCCTGCCTCAGGGCGCAATGGATGCGACGGAAGGTACGGAGCAAGGTGTGATCGCACCGCAACCGGTCCGACTCCAGGACCGCCACCACCGTGCGGAATGCAGAACGTCTTGTGCAGGTTCAAGTGCGAAACGTCGGCACCGAATCGGCCCGGCTTAGCCAACCCCACTAATCCATTGAGATTCGCGCCATCGACATACACCTGACCGCCGGCATCGTGCACAAGCGCGCAGATTTCAGTGACTCCTTGCTCGAACACGCCGTGGGTTGAGGGATAGGTGATCATTAAGGCAGCAAGGTCGTTGCGATACTGCTCGATCTTCGCGCGCAAGTCGTCGAGGTCAACGTCGCCGTTTTCGGCGCAAGTGACGACCACTACTTTCATGCCCGCCATCACTGCACTTGCCGCGTTAGTGCCGTGTGCACTACTGGGAATGAGGCATACCGTGCGATGCCCCTCCCCCGCTGCTCGGTGATAGGCACGAATCGCAAGCAGGCCAGCGAATTCGCCCTGGCTTCCTGCATTGGGCTGCAGACTCACAGCGTCGTACCCGGTCACTTCCACCAGCCACGATTCCAACTGTCGAATGAGTTCGCGGTAGCCGTCGGCTTGATCAATCGGTGCGAATGGATGCATGCGAGCAAACTCATGCCACGTGATAGGCGCCATCTCGGCAGCAGCGTTTAACTTCATGGTGCACGAACCCAGTGGAATCATCGCGCGATCAAGTGCGATGTCGCGATCACGCAGACGACGTAGGTAACGCATCATCTCGGTCTCACTGTGATACGAGTTGAATACCGGGTGGGTCAGGAAGTCGCTGGTACGGCGCAGGAGCACCGGAATCGACTCGTCAAGGTCGCGCGATACCTCGACAGTCGCGCCGACAACGTCACCCACAGCAGCGAGCACTGCCTCAACCTCCAACGAAGTTGTGACCTCGTCACACGCAACGACAACTGTGTCGACTCCGTCAGCTCGCACGTTGATGCCTCGCGCCAGCGCACCGGCCACCACATCAGCAGAACGACCCGGCACCACGAATGACACGGTGTCGAAGAAGTGCTCGCTGGTAACGGTGCACCCCAAAGCACGAACGCCTGCTGCTAGTTCGCGTGCCCGCGTGTTCACATCGCGAGCGATCGCTGTCAGACCCTGCGGCCCGTGATAGGCCGCGTACATTGACGCGATCACCGCGAGCAATACCTGAGCGGTACAGATATTGCTCGTCGCCTTCTCGCGTCGAATGTGCTGCTCTCGCGTTTGTAGTGCCAACCTAATCGCCGGCGCGCCCTCACTGTCGACACTGACGCCCACCATGCGCCCGGGCAAGCTGCGCTCAAAGCCCTCACGCACCGATATGAATCCTGCGTGCGGCCCACCGAACCCGAGTGGCACACCAAATCGCTGTGCGGAACCCACGACGACATCAACGCCAATTTCACCTGGGGGGCGAAGCAGCGTCAGAGCCAACAAGTCGGTAGCGACCGCGACGAGCCCTCCCCGCGCATGTGCCGCTTCGACAAGTGGCGCGTCATCACGCAAGGCGCCCGATGCGGTGGGACCGCTGAGCAGTACTCCGAAGAACTCATCGGTCGGAAGCGAGTCGACGCCACGTGAGGCGTCAATGAGTTGTACCTCAATGCCAAGCGGCTCAGATCGCGTCGCGATGACCGCCAGCGTCTGCGGAAGCGTGTCGGAATCAACGAGAAAGAGTGAACTAGTTGATTTCGATGCCCGGCGTAGAAGTGTCATCGCTTCCGCCGCCGCGGTGGGCTCGTCAAGCAAGCTCGCACCCGCGATGGGCAACCCGGTGAGGTCGCTGATCATCGTTTGGAAGTTGAGCAGTGCTTCAAGACGACCCTGGGAAATCTCCGGCTGATACGGCGTATAGGCCGTGTACCAACCTGGGCTTTCGAGGATGTTGCGCTTGAGTACCGCCGGCGTACGAGTGTCGTAGTACCCCAGACCGATCATCGATGTCAGCACACGGTTGCGGTCTGCCAAGGCGTGCAGTTCGGCCGTAGCCTGCCATTCACTGGCCGGAGCCGGCAGCGACAAGCCGTCACGCCAACGAATCAGTGACGGAACAGTGTTGCTGACCAGGTCATCAAGGGATGCGTATCCGACGGCCGCGAGCATCGTTTCGATGTTCACATCATCTGGACCAATGTGCCGATCGACAAAGGCCGCAGGGCCGGAAGCTACTGAGGTAGTGGGTGCGCTGGTCACGAGACCCTCCGCGGTCGACGGGACGAAGACACGGGAATGTCCCCGCCCTCATCTGTCCTCGCGCGAAACGCGACCTGAGAGTTTCACCAGAGGCACCGCAGCGCCACTGACTTACACCGTCGGTGGGTACTTGGGTGAGCAAGCACCGCTTTCCAGAGTTGCCTCGCCCGATCGGTCCTGGAGCCTGAGAGGTTCTGAGGGAGTTGCACCTTCGGCGCCCGCCACTGGCTGCAGCGGAACTCTCCCGACCGGGATTATCAGCGTCTGTAGCCTATACCCGCACACCGCAGTCAACTTCTCCTAGGAGGTCGGCGCGTCGCGTTCGAACTCACCGATGGGAGCAGGGTGGCCGTGCAGCGATCTGGCTCCGACTCTCGAGCGGCCGTGCTCTTCCTCGGTGGCATGGCGATCTCGACTGTCGGCTCCGCGTTGGGCGCCCTTGAGTCCACCTACATCGCGACAGACTCCGACCCTGCGGCCGGAGCCACGCGAACAGCAGTCATGATCGTGATTTTGTTGCTGGCGTCGACCGCAACCGTGCCCTTCGTCTCGGGTCTGGCCCTCCGTTGGGGTTCGCAACGCCTGTATAGCGTCGCTGTTTTCGGCACGGGGATCATCTGGAGTGCAGCGGGGCTGGCCATTCTCTCGGGCCTACCTGCGTACCCGATCCTGCTGCTTTCTGCGCCATTCATGGGCGTGACGGTCGGTATGACAACAGTGCTATCGCCCATTTTCGGTCGCGCGTATCTCTCCAGCCAATCAATGGCCGGCGCCTATGCGCGACTGTCGGTCATCCTGGGGTTGAGTTGGGGTGCGGGTTCACTGATCGGTGGACAACTGTTTCAACACACGCCCCCCGGTGTCGGAATCCTCACCCGCGGAGTCCTCGCTATCCCGCTCGCCGTCGTGCTCGTCGCAGTGCGTCCGCCCACAGCCGCACCCGAACCCGTGGCTCAACGCGGGGGTTCCTTGCGCGCGATGACTGGTCATCTTCGAACCCCGAGCCCCCTGCGCACGGTTCTTGCGTTGTCCTGCGCTGTGACGATCTTCGTCATCCCATTTCTCAGTTTGATCGTGCCCATCGCCTCAGCCCTGCGTCAGGTTCCACTCGTTTCCGGGGCTGGACTGTTGATGGCAGGCATGGCGGTCGGCGGAGTGTTTTCGCCATTGCTGGTATCTCGGCTGCAGCGTCACCGTTCGTCACTGAGTGGTGCTGTATGGGCGGCACTCTCTTGCGGAGGTTGTCTGCTCGCGTTCGCCGTCACGTCATATCTGACTTCTGGTCAGCCCGAACTACTGGTCTGGACGACGATCGGAATCGCTTACGGGGCATCGCGTTACGCCGTGAAATCATTTGAACTTGACGCCGCCGTCAATTGCGATGTCGACGACACCGAAGCGGTGGCCACCGTGTCATTCGCAAAGACAGCGGTCGCTCCCCTGGGATTGCTCGTGTGGGCGACCTTGATTGATCACGTGTCGGTCGAGACTGCGTTATTGGTGGGATGCGTAGGAATCTCAGTGAGCGCGCTTGCGGTCAAGAACTCAGTCGCACGACTCAGTGAACGCGGGCAGTCAGAAGTTAGCTGATGCGACGGTTTGCGCGACGTCGAGCCAACTCGTCAGTGGCATCGTCGACCGAGACGGTCGGTGCCGACAGTTCCGCCGACTCCGAGGGCAGCGAGGCCAAACTTCCTTCAACCTCTTGCCACACCCGGCCAACTGCGATTCCAAAAACTCCCTGACCACCGCGCACCAGGTCAATGACCTCGTCTTCGGTGGTGCACTCGAAAACCGAGGCTCCATCGCTCATCAGCGTGAGGTTGGCCATATCGTCAACACCTCGCTCGCGCAGGTGCGATACCGCGGTGCGAATGTTCTGTAACGAAACCCCGGTGTCGAGCAGTCGCTTGACAACTTTCAACACCAGAATGTCGCGGAATCCATAGAGTCGCTGCGAGCCAGAGCCCACTGCCGATCGCACGCTGGGCTCGACCAGTCCGGTGCGCGCCCAGTAGTCGAGTTGGCGGTAGGTGATGCCAGCCGCGGCGCAGGCCACCGGCCCGCGGTAACCCATATCGTCATCAAATTGAGGAGTGTCGCCAAAGAGTGACTCTTGGCGTGTACCCGGGCGACGGGCTGCTGCTTCCGACGCACTGTCGACGGTGCTCATCGACACCCTCCTCGGCGTTGCGGTGGCCAGTGGGGAAGACACAGGCAGACATCACCAACAACGGCTTGTTTCTGACCGTAGGGGCCGCGGCGAGCGAATTCAACGACCTGCGCACCAGACACGCCGGTGGTTTTTCCGCTCGCGCTCAACTGAAGTCTTCCGGTGAGATCTGGTCGAGGAATTCACGGAATTTCTCGACCTCGTCTTCTTCTTCGTCGGGAACCGGGATACCGGCGTCTTCCAACACTTGGTCGGCCCCATAAATCGGGGTTCCGGTACGTAGTGCCAGAGCAATCGCATCCGAAGGTCGAGCGCTGACTTCAGCCCCACCGTCAAACGCGAGCACCGCATAAAAGATGCCATCACGCAGTTCGGTGATGCGCACCTCAACCAGTCGGTGATCGAGGGCCGAGACGACGTCACGCATCAAATCGTGGGTGAGGGGCCGTTCGGGAACCACACCCTGTTGCGCAAATGCGATAGCTGTCGCCTCAACGGCGCCGATCCAAATCGGTAGGAACCGGTCACCATCGATTTCTCGAAGCAGCACGATCGGCTGATTCGAGGGGGCCTCAACCCGCACTCCCACCACATCGAGCTTCTGCATGCCGTAAGGCTATCCCGATCTGGGGACCCGTGGAACCTTAGTAGCCACCCGATGGGACATTAATAGCGAGTCGTTACTCGGAATCGAGGCCCAATTACGAATCGAGGCCGAGTCCTTGGCGCAACAGCGTCGAATGTAGTCGCAGCGACAGTGCCGCCAACTCGGCCATCGCACTCTCTGCCCGTTCGCGGGTTTCGGCATTGCGACTGCGCGCCATCGGCGACACCACTTGATGAACGAGCGCGGCCTGACGTTCGGCAGACAAGCGGAACGGGCGCAAGTGTCGAATCTCGAGCCCGAAAGTCAACATCTGCGCCACGGTCGCAGCAACGACCATTGCGTCAGCGTCGTAGTGCTTACCATGTGCCGCGACGAGACCCGTTGACTCAAGCTGCTCGAGTGTTGATTCAGTGAGTCCGCTTTCGGCGATCAACTCGGCGCGCGACAGACGCAGGCGGTTACGCGCCCCGTGCGGCGGCACCGACTCGCCCTCAGCACGTCGAGCACCTTCAACATCGGAGGGAACCCGGGGCCCCAACGACCCCACAGGCACAGGGGGTTCGAGACCCCGATCGATGGCATCGAGATGGTCGCGTATGACACGCAATGGAAGGTAGTGGTCTCGCTGCATGGTGAGCACATATCGAAGGCGATCAACATCGTGAGCCCTGAACTTGCGGTAGCCCGACGTCGTCCGCTCCGGCGTGATGAGGCCCTCGGTCTCAAGGAATCGCACTTTCGAGATGGTGACTTCGGGAAAATCGTCGGAGAGCGCGGCAATCACATCGCCAATACCGAGCAGAGAACCATCGTCGTGGCGCTGCTGCTCGGCGGGTTCGTCGTCGGGAATGGCCGACCGCGCCTGGCTATTCATCAGTTGCCTCGAACCCCCGGCACACCGTTCGACACGAGAAACACGAATCGATACTTACCGATCTGCACCTCATCGCCGGGCATGAGAAGAACCGGTTCGGTAACAAGCGACCGATTCACGTACGTGCCATTAAGGCTGCTGGCATCTGCCAAAGTCCAGTCTCCCGCGGCATCGCACGTGAGCACCGCGTGATGACGCGACACGGTGACGTCGTCAAGGAATATCTGGCACTCGGGTGAGCGCCCCGCCACCATCTCCGGTACCACCAACACAAATCGAGCGCCCTCATCGGGTCCGCGACGCACGATGAGAGCGGCCGTTCCGGGAGGAAGGTCATCAGCGGACAGCGGCTGTACCGCCGGCAGCGGACCGCTGTCGTCGACGCGCGGAATAACGCCGGTCGAGTCCCCCGCGGCGAGTTCTAAACCGCAGTGCGGGCAGAACCGATCTGTGGGGTCAAGCGGTCCCCCACACCTAGGACAGGTGAGGTTCGACATGGTGCCTCCCGGCAAACGTGCCCTATTTACCGCAATGACGCGGTCGCGCGACTGTTGAGGCAACTGCAACCTCGACCTCATGTCGAGGTTCAACCATCGTATGAATGTCGTCGGGCCCGGGTCAACGTCCTCGGGCAGTGTCGCCCGAAGAATCGTTGCGATTCACTTCGTCACTAACTCGCCAATGACTCGACAATGACTCGCCAAGAACTCGTCTAGAACTCGTCTAGAACGACACAACCCGATCAGTTAGCGGAGATCAAGCCCTCGTACTCGCTGGCTGCCATGAGCTTCGGCAGAGCGCCGTCGACCCGCAGTTCGACCAGCCAGCCGGCGCCATAAGGGTCACTGTTGAGCGTCTCGGGCGCCGTCTCAACTGCCTCATTGCAGCGCAGCACCTCTCCACTGACCGGTGCGTAGACCTCACTGACACTTTTGGTCGACTCAACTTCACCGCATGGCTCACCGGCGGTCAGCGTGACGCCGACCTTCGGCAGGGTGACGAAGACGATGTCTCCGAGGGCGTCTTGGGCGTGGTCGGTGATGCCGAACTGCACCACGCCATCACCAAGGTCGCGCACCCATTCGTGCTCCGCCGTGTACGTCAAATCGTCAGGGGTCATCATCACTCCTCACACAGGTTGTCTGATTGTGACCTTACTAGTGCGCTACCGATGAATCGGCGGAACCTCACGACACAGGCGTCGTACTTGCTCGACATAGAGAATGCCTGCCCACCAGTAGAGGGCTGTTCCCCAGATGACGAAAGCCCAACCGATGACCTTCGCAACAAAAGCGACGCCCGAATCTCCGGCACCAAGCAACAGCAGAGGGAACGCGTAGAGCAAGTTGAACGTGGCGGCCTTTCCCAGGAAATGCACGGGTAAAGCCGTCAATCCCCTACTGCGCAGCGCCGGAACGGTGGCGAGCAGCATCACATCGCGCAGCAGCAGTAGCGCAACGAGCCACCACGGAATGATGCCCCGCAGCAGCAAGCCAATGAGTGTGGCGATGATGTAGAGGCGGTCAGCGAGCGGATCAAGAATCTGGCCGAGCCGAGAGATTTGTCCGGTGGCACGAGCAATGCGACCGTCGAGATAGTCGGTGATACCCGCCACGATGAGCAGCACCACCGCCCAACCGTCAGCCTGCGGCCCAAGGATGAGCCATAAGAAGAGTGGGACTCCCAACAGTCGCAGAAACGACAAGACGTTGGGGATTGTGAGAACACGGTCGGTCTGCACTTCGACGTTTTGAACGTCCACCGAATCCCCTCACCGACATCACTGGTTGCCGCAGGGAAGCCTATCCCGCTGAGGGCGGCTCAGTAGGTGCCTGTGCTGCGACCTGCTCACCCGTAATCGGCTCGGTGGTGGGCGGCGGCAGAACGGGCATCACCAGGGCCGTCTCGGTGACCACCGGAACAGCAACCTCAGTTGCCGTGACCACCGGAACAGCAACCTCAGTTGCCGTGACCACCGGAACAGCAACCTCAGTTGCCGTGACCACCGGAACAGCAATCGGCTGCGGATCGGGAATCGCGACAACAGCGGGAGCAACGCGGGCCCGACGGAATCCTCGGTAGAACATCCAGATCGCGGGAATCAGCAGCAGCACGCCCGCCAACGATGCGCCCAGCGAGAGTGGATACACCGTGTCGCTCACGAATCCCAAAACGATCACTGCGTCAACCGACGGGCTTCCGTCGGCATTCATCACTACGAAGCGATACCCCTTGGCACGCGCTTCTTCGGGCCAATCGATCTGTGCCGTCGTACCTGAGGCTTGTCGCACCCAGAAAGTTTGGGTCGACGGTGGGGCCGGAGTCCGGCTGCCTGGCACGGGACGGGTGGGCGCACCGTCGGGTCCGATCTTGGTGACGATGTCATAGGGAGTGCCGTCAAGATAACTAAACAGCGACTCAGACGGCGCTAGGCCAAGGAAGAGCGCTTTGCCCTCAGGACTGCGAACCCCAAATGTGAGACGCCCTAAGGTGCGTTGGAGTTGTGAGCCGCCATTGATCGAGATGCCTTCTGATAGAAGTGCAGCGCCCTCCCCCGTCACGGAGCCAGACTCGGTGATGACTGAGCCCGAGGATCCGAATGTCCCCTGCAATAGCAGTCCCACGGTGAGCAAACTCGCCGCCAATGCAGCAAGAATGAGCCCGCCGACTACCCACAACACACGCCTGAACACCTTGGCTCCCCTCGCAACTCACTGAGGGATCTACGCTAACCCGCGCTGTGTCCTCATGACGCCCGACGCGCCCGTACGGGTGTGTCAGGAGCGCGTAAGTGTCGCGACGCTTGAGAGAAGTCGGTCTACATCGTCTCCGGTGGTGTATCGCACAACGCCGGCTCTCACGGCACCACCACCAGCTCGCAGTCCCATGGCGTCAATCAGTTCGCACGCATAATTGTCGCCACTCCACACTGCGATGTGGTCGTTGGCGAGGGCCGCCGCAACAGCATCTGGCGCAAGTCCGGCCACCGTGAAGATCACCGTGGGCGCGCGGTCGGGGGTTACCGACGGACCATGCACCGTGACTGCAGGAATGTCGTGCAGCCCCTCCTGCAGTCGGGCAAGTAGTTGCGTCTCGCTCGCTGAAATGTCGGCGATCGACGACTCGAGCATGAACTCCGCTGCCGCGGCCACTCCCGCGAGCAATTCAATTTGCGGTGTGCCGGTTTCCCATCGCGGCGGTCCGACGTAGTCGGCGGGTCGCACGCGATACGGCTCAACGGATGTCAAGAGGTCGTTGCGCACGATGAGCGCTCCAGCATGGGGGCCGTACCACTTGTACGGCGACGTGCTCAGCACATCAATACCTAGATCCGCCGCATTGGTGGGCAGATGCGGTACGCGGGCCACGCCATCGACCAGAATCCGCGCGCCATACTCGTGCGCGATCGCGGTAGCGCGCGCGAGGTCGGGTGCGTGACCGGTCAGATTGGAAGCACCGCAGATAGCCACCCATTTGGTGCGGCCGTCACGACACAACTCAACCAACGGCTCGACATCGAGAGTCCCGTCTACAGGGTCAACGGCCAGCATGTCGACGATGGCGCCGACGTCCTGTGCCGCCCTGACCCACGGAGTCACGTTGGAGTCGTGGTCGAGTTGAGTGCATACGATCCGGTCACCCGCCTGCCACTGCCTCGACAACGCTCGCGTGAACGCGAACATCAGGTTCGTCGTGCTCGGCCCAAACACCACTTCGTGCGGTGCCGCCCCCACGAGTCGCGCGACAGCAGCTCGTGCGCCTTCGACGACAGCATCGCTGCTACGACTGGCATCAAAGGCACCGCCGAGATTTGCAGGCGCCGGCGATGTCATGTAGTCAGCAATGGCAGCCGTCGACGTGTCGACCGGCAAGGTGCCCGCTGGGCCGTCGAATCGGGCCCACCCATCGGACAGTCCGGGGAAGCGTGCGCCAACGTTGTGGCCTACAGGCAAAGTCGTCATCGTCGCATCCTGCCAGAACCCACCCCTCCCCCTTTTCGCATGGGGGGACATTAAGCACGCATAGACGCAGTTTTTCTCCCCCAACGTACCGGGGAGAGGGGTGAGCCAGACCTAACTCAGCGGTCCGGACGAGCGCACTTGCTCGACCGAATTGAGCGCGGTGCGAAGGGCCGTAATCCACTCTTCCTCGTGACGTCCGACGAGTCGAACACACCACGCAAGGGCCTCAGCACGCGAACGCGCCACCCCAGCATCGACCAAGGTGTCGAGCACGAGTCGTTCGGGTTGCCGCAGTCGTGTCATCGCTGGAACCGCGAGGTTGGCGAAGAGTTGTTGACTCTCCCCCGCCGCCGCACCCCAGGCGATCGAACGGCCGTACCGTGCCTCGGCTTCCTGAGCGATTGCGATGCGAGCGTCGCGAGTCTCCTCACGGAACCGCTTAATACGCCCCGCTTCGGCGGCCGCACTATCGACCCCGGCGGGGATGTCATCAAGGGAGAGTCGGCCGATCACGGTGATTTCGTCTCGGTCGATGACGACGTCGGCCGCAGCAGTAAACCACTGCGCCGGAAGCCGTCCCGCTAGCCAGCCTTCTACCTCGGTCGGTGCCGCCGGCGGCGGGTCACTTTGTCGGTGCCGGTCATCAGGCCCGCGGCGCGGGCCACGTCCCCGGGCGTTGTCTTTTTCATCGGGTTTCATGTTTCCTCCTAATAATTACAACATTACATGTAATCACCACACGCACAATTCCATTCCCGCTCAACAAACATTTCCTGGGAGGAGACGCGTAACCTTCGTCCATGACGATTCTTAACGTGCGGGGCGAAGCCACCGAAGAAGTGGAACCCGACTACGCCAACCTCAGCTGCTCCGCGGTTGCCCGCGACGAGATCGCGCCAGCCGCTCAGAATGCTGCCGACTCGACCGCTGCGGCCATGCGGGCGGCCGTTGCCGATGCCACCGGTGTTCGATCGCTGCGTCTCTCGCGCGTTTCGGTTCACGAAGTCCGCGAGTGGAATGAGGAGAAGCACACCCACGTGCTGGTGGGCTGGGAAGCCCGCATTGGCGGAACGTGCGAGGTCGACGCGCAGTCGGCTGGGGATATCGCCGCAGCGTTGGTGGAGGCCGGCGCTGAACTTGGCGGAGTGACGTGGTGCCTAGAAGACACCAACCCGGCTTACCGCCGCGTGCGCAAGGAAGCAGTCGCCGATGCCCGACGCGCGGCCGATGATTTCGCTGACGCGCTGAAGGCATCGGTAGGTGACCTCGTCAGTCTGGCCGACCCCGGTTTACTCAGCGTCGGTGGCGGCATGCCGCGCACTGAGGGAATGCTTTCGGTGGCTTTCGATACCGGAGGCTCCGCCCGTGGCAAGGTCAACGTGAATCTCGACACCGAATTCGTTACCGTGCGGGCCATCGTGGAGGCAAGTTACTCGCTGGCGTGATCCGCGCGCCGAATCCAAGGGGTACGTGACCGCCGCGCTTGCGTGCTGATTCGATGGGCACGTGCGAGTCTGACCATGAGCCCTTGAGGAGGTTTCGGTGCGGAAGACTAACCAGAAGATCGCCTTAGGCATCGTGGCCGCCTTGACTGTGGCGCTGAGCGCCTGCGGTTCCAACGCAAAGACAGCCTCGTCAACGAGCGCTTCGCCCACTGCCGCTCCCGCCGACTGCAGCACCGAGTCCATTCTGAAGGCACTGCCGGCCGGATCAACGATGGTCAAGTACAAGTGCGCTGATGAAGCGAGCATCACCTGGGCAGCGGCCGCGGTCAACCCGGGCCCCACCGTCTTCTTCTTGCAATTAAAGAATGGCAGTTGGAGTGCTCAAACAGCCAATGCTGTGTGCGGTAATGCCAGCGCCGGCCTACCCGCCGGCATCCTCGACTTCTGTCGCAACGACTAACACACCACACAGCAGCAAGCCCCCCGCTTTCTCGGCGGAGGGCTCACTGCTTGTGCGTCTAGATCAGGCGCAGCCAGCTGGCTTCGTGGAGGTGGGGTTTCCGCCACCGCTCTTCGAGAAGTACCAGATTTCGGTTGCGGGAAGGTTCGCGTGCGTGGCCTGCAAGCAGTAATCGGTCGACGACACTGCATTGTCCTTGAGTGTGACGCCCGTGGTGAGGTTCACTCCCAGCGTTGCCGGGAGGACTGCTGCAGCAGTGAGTCCGGTGATGCTGGAGTAGTTTCCTGCGGTGTCAACGGCGGCGGACTCGACGCCGGTCGCCGCGTTCTTGAGGTCAGACTTAAGAGCGGCACGGTAGCCGTTCTGTCGCTGGTTGAGGAACGTCGGGATTGCGATAGCCGCCAAGATGCCAATAATGACCATGACAACGAGAAGCTCGATGAGCGTGAAGCCCTCTTCACCGTTGCGTCGTGCCTGAAGTCGTGCGTTCATGTTGCTCCCCTTGATGTCGTGGCCGGCTGTCCAGCCGTTCCCTCGATTCATCGGTGTAATCGGAGGTGGCTTAAGCGCAGGACCTTGAGGTATGGCTGAACGGCCATTCGGCCTCATCCGTTCGGATGATGCCCGTTAGTCACGCCGGAGAGTCGTACGGCACTGCGAAATGGCATGATCTGCGCATGACGAACGAAGTAATCACGGTGTTTCGCTCTCGCTTAAGAAGCGAGGAACTCCCGGCCTACCGCGAGGTATCTGAGCGCATGAATGACCTGGTACGCACGATGCCGGGCTTCGTCGATGCCAAGACTTTCATCGCCGCCGACGGCGAGCGAGTGACCATCGTGACGTTCGGCGACGAACACACCCAGAAGGCTTGGCGCGAACATCCTGAGCATCGCGCAGCACAACGACTCGGAGCCGACGAGTTCTACGAGGACTACTCGATCACTGTCGGTGCCGCGACCTATTCACACTCGTTTCAGCGCGGTCAATGATCGCTCGCACGAGCCATGGCATATCGGTGACGGAGTAAGGCTCGGAGTCGTTGGCCAGTGCGGGGTTGCCGTCGCTCACCACCTCAACCGGAATCGGAACTGCAGCGATTCCACCTTCGACTTGAGTGGCGAACCACGCCGCGATCGCCTCACGATGCTGACGCGGTCCGATCACCATCGAGCCAGGCACATCCCACAACCAGGACACTTTCTGCACCATCGCGCCCGGAGTGCACACGTAGTAGTCGGCGGTGCCCGCCCACGCAAGAGCCGACCGCAACGACAGCCCGGACGTAGTGTGTAGTGGAACCGCACTCATAGTTACGTGAATGGCTCGCGCGACGTCAGCTCGGAAAGCGTCGGCCGACTCTATTTCGGCCGCTCGCCACCATTGCGCTCGTTCACCCTCATCAGGAGTGAATGCGTCGATCACCACGTCGCCACCCGTCGCTGTGTGCCATGAAGCGGCCAGCCTGGCAAGCATGTCGACACTGTTGACGGGCGCATCGTGACCTGACACTCCGAGCCACAGCCGTGGCCCACTCGCAGGCGGCACCGGCTCTGCTGCCAGCGAGTTCCTCACCCGCTGTCGCGCCTCAGTACTAAGGCACACACTTCCGACGGGGACTGTTCCTACCGGTGCTACCGGTCGCAACACAGCTGAGGCAACGGGAGCGAGCAGTGGTAGGAGTTGATCGAGGTGTCCCAGCGAATCGAACTGCGCGCGCCCTGCGGGATGCAGCCCAACTGACACCTCACCCGTGCCGACGAGATCGCTCAACACGCGTTCCGCGTTCACCACCGCGGGTAGTTGGTTCCACAGATCGTTCCACACGCTGGTCGTTCCAAGTCGCACACTGCGAGGTCCGTCGGCACGGGGACTGCCGATGGTCGCCAGCCGGTGAGCAAGTCCCGCACCAACCGCATCGCGTAGTTCCCCCGCGCGCGCTCCCGCATGCTCACCGCTTGCCCAATAGACCACATCGCCAATGACTGCCCGATCGATTGCCCACCCAGTACTCACCTGACCGGTGAGCAGGTGTGGCACATCGCTGTCATACGTCGCAATCAGCGCGTCGCCCGCAACAGTCGCCGACAGAGGTACCGTCACCGCTCGACGCCGAGTTACCAACCAGTCGAGGGCACCTGTCTGAAGAAGTTGTCGCTGGTACTCGCGCATGGACGAGGTCGAATCACTTGCGTTCAGACGTTTGACGGCCTCGAACACTGCTTCAGGCAACCGATCCGGCGGGGTGATTCGCTGCGCCGTGGCCACTTCGGCACGCATTCGCAGTTCCTCATCGCGCGCCTTCACCAACTGGTCAGCTACCGCAGCCGCCGCGCCACCCGTCGGCCGAAAGAACAGGGCACGCACCGCCTCCTGCTTCGCCCGAACCTCGACGGGGTCAACGCCGTGTTCGACACGGTCGAGGAATACCGGCAGTCCGGTCATCACCTCCGAAACGTCGACAAGATCGCGAATACCTTGTCCCGCCGCATTCCAGCCCGGATTGCCCGGAAGTTCGGTTAGCAGCAAGGGCTTACCGGTGTAGGAGAATTCGGCCAAGAAGGAAACGCCATCGGTCACCATCGCCCACGCCGAACCGAATTGAGCGATGTGGTCGGTTGAGTCAGGTTCTGCGATCGTCAGGTTGGGCATCGCCTCGACCATGCGTCGGAATTCGCGCTCATCATCGACGCTCCAACGTTCTTCGCGCAGTAGTTGCATCCAGAGCAGCGGGTGGGGTCGCAACACGAAGTCGATGTGCGGACGTCGCCGGATCTCGGCCAGCATCGCCTCACGCCCGATGAAGAACGTGGAATACCCAGCCGAGCCGTCCTCCCACTCACTCCCCCACCAGGGGCACCACAGCACGAGCGGTCGCGGCGCCAACTCATGCGGCTGGTCCCACACGTCGAGCACGGGATGGCCCGTGACAACCAGGCGCTCAGGATTGAGGCCAGCCGCGACGAACAAATCGCGCTCGATCTCGTTCTCCATGTACATCGCTGCACAATGATCGAAGAACGGATTGTCCGTTGCTTGGTCGGGGCTCTCGATGCGAAAGCCGTAGTTGAGGAAGTGAACCGGGATGCCGAGCCGATCGGGCGCAAGGTCGGCATGTCGAAGCGCGTCGTAGGGCGAAGGCAGAAGCACTAAGGCTGCGTCGAGTGCCCGCAAGCGTGCAGCCTCCGCCTCGGGCGGCAGCAGTGGCAGCGGTGCGAAGCCTTCGTCAGACAGTTTCGCCCACAGAACTCTCGCTGACGCGTGGTCGTATTCGCCACCGACTAGGGGACGTCGATCCTCGAACACACGCTCTGGTGTGACGACGATTTCAAGCCGAACGCCTCGCCGACGCAACTCACGCCATACAGGCGCGTGCATCTCAAATGTCGAGAGCCACTGCGCTAAGAAGACGACGGGTTGTGACACGACCTCACGGTAACCCAGTTGAAAGGATTCAGCCCTTCACAAACACGTGAATGAGCTCGCGCTCGGTGCGTGCCGGCTCGCCCGCGATGAGGTGTGACGCATGTTCACGGAAGGCAATGAACAGATCAGCGCCGTACACCTGGTGGGCCTCGCTGCCTGACTCAAAGATTCCGATACCGCGCACGATGCCGCTCTCGACATCACCGGTGATGAGGATGAGGTCTTCGGTGGGGTTCACCGCTCCAAACTGATCGGCGAATGTCACGTAGGCATCCACGAGTTCTTCGTACTTGCCGGGCAGGGCGATCATTGTGTACTCGATCACGGACGGCATAACGACTCCTTCGTGGGTCAACTGAGCTAACGCCGAGACCCTACCTGTTGTCCTCGAGAACATTCATGGCAAGGTCCTGTGCCAATCCACCCTCGAGCGACACGGCCGCCGAACTCTGCGGCTTCCGAGCAGCTTCGGCGCGAAAGCATGCGGTGAACTCGTCGCGCAACGCCAGCCGGGGATAGCACTCAACTACTTCTGCGCGCAGATTCGCTGACCACCACTGCGGGTTCTTGCCTGTGATGTCGAGCGAGGTTGCGATCTCGAGAAGGAACCCTTCAGGGTCGACCTTGGGGTCGACCGACTTCCACATGTGTCGAACGATCACCTCCGATGCACGCGTGCACCGCTCGTCGCTCCACCCCGCTCCGGCGCCGAACACCCACGCCACATTGCCACCGGCGTATTCGAAGGGAAGTGAGTGGTTGTCGAATGCCTCCGCGAGTCCGATGTCGTGCAGCATCGCTGAGACGTAGAGCAGTTCGGCATCGAAGCCGATACCGTTCGCGATTCCGTACGACGCGGCCCAGAGATACGAGCGTTGACTGTGGTTCACCAATGAGGGTGATGCGAAGCGACGTACGACATCGAGAGAACGGCCTGCCACGACAGTGCTAGGAATCGCCACATCGGAAAGCTGCATTGCCCGACCGAGACGTTAGAGCGGCGCAGGAGTCTGTCGTCGGCGAGCAATGTTGACAAACGGTAAGTCCACAATCGAGCAGACGATGCGCTCGTCATCAATGACGACGAATCCCTCGGTCACAGCCGCGTGTTGCGTCTGCAACGACGAAAGTCCAATCCACCGGACTGCGTCGTGCGACCACGACACCGAGGGAAGGGTACCCACCTGCACGTCAGCTCCATCGATAGTCGCAAACAGCTCGGACCCGTCGAGCAGATCGCACTCGGCATCGACTTCGAAGCCCTTCATCACGAAACGTGAACCTTCAGCGCGCTCCTTGATAAGTGCTTCCTTGCCGACGAAGTCTTCCTCACGTTCGAGGTCAAGATTCCATGCAAGCCCCAGCTCAAGGGGACTGCGCTCAAACTCTGGGTCCTCAAATGTCTGAGCAGTGTCCCAGCCGGGAACGATCATGCCGCTCTCCATGCGACACAACTGGATCGTTGTCAGGCCATACCCCGAGATCTGCAGCCCGAGCGAGAGCTCTGCCGCCAGGAATGCCGCCTCGATCGCCGGAGCAAGCGATCGCGCAAACCAGATCTCGTAGCCGAGGTCACCTGTGAAGCCCACGCGCGCGACCACCACTTGCTCGCCGTTGAGTTCGAAGTAAGCGATGTCGTAGGGGCGAAGTAGTTCGACTCCAGTGAATCCGAAGTCATTGAGTACCGCGCACGACTTAGCGCCCTGCACGGCAAGTCCACCCCAGAGTTCGGATTCGTCGACAACGACTGCGTCGACAAACCGTGACGCAAGGTCACTGATGTAGTCGAGATGATCTACCTCGGCCGCCATCAGAAAGAAGTCGTCGTCGGCAAGCTTGAACAGCATCGAGTCGTCGTTGACCATGCCATCGGCGTTGCACCACAGGCCATACGTCGCACGCATCGGCGCCAACTGACTCATCGAGCGCGTCGTCATGTAGTCGAGCAGTGGGCCGGCATCATTACCAGTGATGCGGTACTTGTTGGCAGGGGTGGCATCGAAGAGAGCACAGCCTTCTCGAACCGCTCGATATTCCTTCTCTGCGTCCTCGAAAACGTAGGGCAGGGTGTGCCCATTCCAGTTCAGGTAATCCTCGTCCTGAACCGACGCGGCCATATACGAGTCAAAGCCGGTGCCCCCGTAACGGGCGAGGAAATCATAGAAGAGGCTCTTTTTCGCGGTCTCGGTCACGCTGTCCAACTCTCTCGTTGCACCTCACCCAATCGGCCGACTGGTGCGGTCATCCTTGCACTTTCACATCCGCGGCGTGTAGTCCCATGACGTCACGCTCAATTCAGAGATAGACAGGACGACTTCGCTGTCGATGCGGCTGAGCAACCACTGCGCCAATGTCGTGCCCGACTGCCCATAGCGCTCGACCAATCGATCCAACACCGAACCGACCTGGGCGGCGTCGTCAACGAGGGTTGCAACACCGCTTCCACGCACCCCCCGGTACGGCGGCTGGTCGGGCGATACTTCCCAACCCACCTTTGCCTCGCGGCGGATTCGCTTTGCCAGAACTGAGTCTCGCTGAGTCGCACACCACAGGCCCCCTTGGTCGTACACGAACCACACCGACTGAACCAGTGCACCCTGTTTTCCCGTAGTCGCCAGTCGCAACGGAATCACCGTCTCTGACAACCAGGCCTCGATGTCAGGAGAACTCCACGGCCCAGACCGCACCTCAATAGTCATGGAATGAGCCTGCCAGCGATCGCCCAATTCGCAAAGCGGCGTCTTCCACTAGCGAGCAGTTCCCGCGACTGCCCGCGTATGCACGATTTACTGGCCGGTGTTGCCGCGCCGGGTGCCGCGATTTCGACGGCCGCGCCGGCGGCCGCCGCCGCCGTCAAGGGCAGCAACACTTTTCTCCGATCTCACTTGGCCTAGACCATCGTCGTGGCCGGACGCATCGTTCGGTTTCGTGGCAATTTTCGGTAGACCGTGCCTTCCATTCTGGGAGGTGCCTCAAACCCAGACCCAAACCAGGCGACAAATGCGGCGGCAGTGCCATTCCTCGATTTCATGGACGTGCATCACCGTTGACGTGCGACCTGAGGCCGCACTAGCCTTACTGACAAGGGGATGCTGTGAGGTTAAGACTTGTGCTTTACGGGTCGCTGGCGTTAGCCGTCGGCTTGGGCGTGACGGGTGAGACTAGTGCCGCCATAGGTCCCAGTTCTACGCACGCCTATGCCGGAGTGTCGTCCTCAACACAAGCCACCGGAATCGACGGGTACATCCGCAAGTCTGGCACCACGGACTTCTTCGGGGTCAGCAACTCGCTGGGCGCTGACATTTCCTTCGGCCTTCACGTTCACACGAGTAGTGGTTGGCTGCTGTGGACTGCAGCCAATGTCCCCTCATCAGGCGGATGGTCTGATTCGCCGCCCTATCGCACGAATCTCGCGACCTTCTACTCCTTCAAAGTGACGGACTGAGTAATGACGAATTCGCGTCGAACGGCTGTGCTCGTAATCGCTAGTCTCGCTGTGTTGGCAATCGCAGCTGCTGCGGTGCTCTTGCCGCGTTCCGGAGCCTCCGGTGCGCAGGCGGCAACTGGGGCAAGCGGGTCCTCGTCGGCGCCAGCATCTGTGACACTCCCTCAAGCCGCGTGGAAGGCTGTGCCCGGCGGCGATCAGGCCATCTACGTCCTCGGGCAGACGATGATCGGAACCGCCTCAATTGTGCGTGTTGAAGGTGGAAAGGCAGGAACGCCCGTCGACGTGTCCGTCGGCACTAACTACCAACTCGGCCCGACGTCGTCTGTGGTGTGGGGGGATGGCAGCGTGTGGCTGGCAGACGGCCGGCGCGTGCTGCGAATCGACCCGGCAACGGGCTCAGGTCAGCATGAGTACGAATTCGGAGCGCCTTCGGAATCCGACAGCGGAGCCCTTGAGGGGGCCTGGATCTCGGGCTTAGGGGTCAACCACGACTGGCTTGTGGCGGCATTCAACGGTCAGTCTGAGATTGCTCTCACCGATCTCCGCCAGGGCACGTCACGGCGCATTTCGATTCCCAAGGAGTTTGCCGGCGCGCAGAGTGTGGCGCTCGATGCCGATGGATTCGTGTACCTGGCGAATGCGGTGAGCCATTCGGGTTCGGTGCTGGCAGTCTCGCCCGAAGGGACGGCGTCCGTGGTTTCGTCGCAGCGGGCCACTGCGCTGGCCGTAGGCCCCGATGGCACCGTCGTGATCCCGGACGGTACCGGGTGCCAACTCGTACGCGCTGCAAAACCCCAGCAGCACCTCGAGGCCGATGCGGCACCCACAGCGTGCGAGGCCGACCGCGATTCCGTCGTTGCGTGGAATGTGGAGTCTGGGCGGGTGACCGTGGTGACGTCTGGTACCCGCCGGGTTGTCGAGCCCACATGGAAGCCACTCACTGTCTCCGGCCCAGATGGGTCCGAGGTGCGGACCACGGCGGCTGACCTGCCGCGGGTCATACTCATGACCTCGAACGGCGAAGCGTGGGCGCTCGCAGGTGACGGATTGAGCCTTTGGCCCGTGTGAGCACGCTGCTCCGCCAGTGGAGGTGGCGGCCCGGCGGCTTGGGTAGCGTGCGGGTGTGCGAGGACCCGTCGACGCCACATCCAACTCGGCACCGGACTCGGCGGAACGCCTGCGTACTTATGCCCGTCCGAGGGACATGAGTCGCCCCCGGCACGCCAGTTGTAGAGCGAAACGCTCGTCTGGGTCGGTGAGGTCGTGCGGCAAGGTCTGGGAGATCTGTGCCATTCGATAGACCACGGCATTGCGGTGCACATTGAGTCGAACCGCAGCGCGCTGGAAGGATCCGTGCTCGTCAAGATAGGCGTGCAACGTTTCGATCGCGATCACCGCCTTCCTCGACCCCAGAGCGTCGAGTGGGGCGAGCAAGTCACTGACTGTGTCGCGTGCGGTGTCGGTCACTAGCCACTCAGCGAGCATTCGTTGCAGGCCCAGCGAGTCGAAAGCCACGATGCTGACCGGTTCGTCGAGCAGGCGTGCGGAGGCTAATGCGGTACCGGCCTGTGCGGTCGAGGTACGCAGCCCGATGGCGCCTTGGTGCGGTGTTCCGAGGCCCACTCGGAATCGCGCACTCGGGTGCCGACTGCCCAGTTCAATGAGTAGGTCCTCGATCGCTGTGCGCACCACGTGGTCTGAGTCGCGACCAGGGTCTGAACGGGTCGTCCGAACCAGTACAAGAGAGGAGTCAGGGTGTGCGGCTGTCCAGGCAGCGCGATACTCGCGTCCACGTTGCGCGATGATCGGAATCAGGTCGTCCTGGATTTTCGACAACATGTCGTCATCGTGGGCTGTGGCGTCGACGCCGATACGAACCGCGGCGTGCCAGCCCTGCACCTCGAAACCACCGTCGACCGCCCGCTCGGATATCGCGGCGAGATTGGCTTGAGAGCACAGGAGAATCTCGCTCACAGCGCTCGACCGTGAACGAATAGGTCCCAATGTTTCGCGCTCGCGGGCGGAAACGATTCGGGAAATCATCGCGGCAGCGAGTCGAGCCGCAATCTGTGGACCATCACCGAGATCGGGTGAAAGGATCCAACAGCGAGGCGATCCGTCAATGACGACGGGTGCGCCAGTCTTGTCGGTACTGCTACTCGCAAGTCGCACCCCCGCGAGCTGCGAAAACTCGCTCAGCATGGTGGTTTCGTCAGTGAATTCGGCCGGCTCATAAGCCCCGGCTGAGGCCAGCCACGCGAGCGCGTTGCGCGAGTCTCCACTCACTGCCGCTCCGAGCCAGTCCAACACCTGAAGGGGGTCTGCGGTGTCGGTGACCTCGAGCAGAGCGAGTCCCCCGCGCAGCGCCAAGTTCTCGCCGGTGACCGACCTGAGAGTGGACTGTCGCATGACCAAGGCTGCGACACCACGCTCGACTGCCCTGCGCACCAGCACGTCAAAGCGGTAGCCGACAGTCTCTGCCTCAGCGGTACGGCTCAGGATTGCGATGGCGCCTGAGCGCAATGCCTCCTCCTCCGCGATCCCTTCCAGGAGGGTCACCTGGGTGATCTTATGAGGAACGTCGGGCATGACGCGGCAGATCAGTGCCGAGCCCAGTGGCCCATCGAGCAGTCGTGCGACGGTGGTGGCCGTGATTTCTCCTTAGATGATTAGTACAAGGTTATCTAATTACTCTGTATCGATAGTACAAGCAGAATATGGACGCGGACCTTAGGCTCAGCCACATGTTGATCGAAGCGGGCGACATCGACGCTCTAGCTCGCGGCTGCGCTGTGCTTGGCACGGGCGGTGGCGGCGACGTCACGACCGAAGCGCTCGTGGCCCGCCAGGCAATCGAACAGCATGGCCCTGTTCGGGTGGTGACTCTCGCCGATCTCCACGATGACGACATCGTGATGCCGGTTGGCGGCATAGGAGCGCCGTCGGTCAGCGCGGAGAAGATTGGTTCGGGCGCCGAGGTCGAGTTTCTTCGGACAATCGTTGAAGGCGTTCTCGATCAGCGAGTCGGGGCACTGATGGCCGGTGAGATCGGCGGGGGCAACGGGCTTTACCCGATTGCGGCCGCGGCCCGTATGGGCTTGCCTCTGGTTGACGGGGATGCCATTGGTCGGGCCTTCCCCGAGGTGCACATGGTCTCGATGCACGTCGCCGGCTTGTTGCCGGAATTCATCGTGGTGGCTGACGAGCGGCGCAATAGCGTTGTCATCCGGCCCATTGATGGTGAGTGGGGTGAACTCCTCGCGCGCGCGGTCACTGAGGTGTTCGGCGGCTCGGCCGCTATGGCCGACTACGTCATGCCTGTGTCCCGTGCTCGGGGCGCGATTATCGAAGGAACTGTCTCCCAGGCACTGCGCATCGGCCGATCCGTGCAGTCGGTGAGTGATCCAGTGGCCGCGTTGGTTGATGCAGTTGACGCCGTCAAGTTGATCGAGGGCAAGGTCACCGACGTCGAGCGCCGTACCGCCGGCGGTTTCGTGCGCGGCAGCGTCGTCGTTGAAGGTTACGGCCCTGATGCCGGCAGACTCGTTCGGGTCGAGATCCAGAACGAGAACCTCGTTGTCCTCGAGGACGGAGTAGTTCTGGCGAGCGTGCCCGACCTGATCACCTTGGTGGACAGCCATAGCGCAGATGCGGTTGCCACGGAAGTAGTGCGCTACGGCCAACGGGTCGCCATCCTCGCCTTTCCTTGCGCGCCCATCTGGCGAACACCCCGAGGAATCGAAATCGCAGGTCCGCGCGCGTTCGGATACGACTTCGACTACACCCCGATGGAGGTGAGTCGTGTCGTCCGGGCTTGATCTGCGACTGGGCATCGACGTCGGTGGAACCCACACCGATGCCGTCATTTTAGATCGCACCAACACCGTGATCGCCAAAACAAAACAGCCAACCTCACTTGATGTGACATCAGGTGTTCGTGCGGCGATTGCTGCCGTCATAGGCCAGCCCGGAATCGATAAAGGGCGCATCAGTCACGTCATGCTCGGTACGACTCACGCAACCAACGCGGTGCTTGAGCGCCGCCGGTTGCACTCGGTAGCGGTACTTCGGGTTGGTGCACCCTCCTCCGTTGCGGTCCGGCCGCTGTTCGGCTGGCCCGCTGATCTCGTCGCCGCCATCGGTGACCATTACACAATTGTTGCTGGCGGCTATGAATACGACGGACGCGAGATCGTGCCGTTCGACGCCGAGGCAACTCGCGCGTTCTTCACCTCAGTGAAGGGCAAGGTCGAAGCCGTCGCGATCTCAGCCGTCTTCTCGCCCATGTTCGCCGTCCACGAACTCGCTGCCGCAGACATCGCGCGTGAGGTTCTCGGTGCAGACATCATCGTGTCGCTCTCACATGAAATCGGTTCACTTGGCCTTCTCGCTCGAGAGAACGCGACGGTACTCAATGCCGCACTCACCGAGGTTGCGCGCGAGGTGGCCACCGCTCTCACCACGTCGCTGCATGAATACGGAATCGACGCCAGCGTGTTGTACGCGCAAAACGACGGCACGCTCATGGCACTCGACTACGCGGTGCGATTCCCGATCCTCACAATCGGATCTGGCCCAGCCAACTCGATCAGGGGTGCAGCCTTCCTGACCGGGCTCAACGATGCACTGGTCGCCGACGTCGGCGGAACTTCCACCGACTTTGGCATGCTGGTCAATGGATTTCCGCGTGAGTCCACGGCGGCCGTCGATATCGGCGGCGTGAACACCAACTTCAGAATGCCTGACATTCTTGCGATCGCGCTGGGCGGCGGCACCGTGGTTCGCCAAACCGCAACTGGCGTTGATCTCGGTCCCGACAGCGTCGGCTACCGACTCCCGGAAGAAGGGCTGTGCTTCGGCGGGATCACACCCACAGTGACTGACGCGGCGGTGCAGGGCGGGCGAGCAGTCATCGGAACGGTTCCGGTGCCCGATGAGCACAACGAGGCCCTCACCTCGGCTCTCGTTGTCGTCGACTCAATGATCGCCGAAGCAGTCGACCGAATGAAGCTTGGCAAAGGCGACATTCCGATGATCGTCGTCGGCGGTGGCTCAGTATTGATTCCCGACTCGATTCCTGGAGTCTCGAAGGTTCTTCGCCCCGAACATTACGATGTGGCAAACGCTATTGGCGCTGCGATTGCTCAAGTTTCGGGACGCTGGGACGAAGTGGTTTCACTAGCGCCAGGACGCGCCGAGGTGATCGAAGCGGCGTGCGCGCAGGCGCGTGCACGAGCCATCGAAGCTGGCGCCGATTCAGAAAAGATCGAGATCGTCGAGATCGACGAGATCCCCCTCGCCTATCTCACCCACCCCGTTGCTCGCATCACAGTGAAGGCTGTCGGCCCACTCGGTCGACTTTAGGAGGAGTCCAACATGATCACAATCCCTCGACTGGTGGCCATTGCCGCAGCCGCCTCAGTGCTTGCCGCCTGCTCCGGAAAGGCGCCGGACCCAGTGCCGGTGACGGCGCCGACCAACGCCGCATTCACCTACATCAACAACTTGGACGTCATGACGTCGTGGGACCCAGCCACGAGCTACTCCAATGAGGGAATCGCTACAAACAATCTCTACGAGCAACTCACCAGAAGCGATCCCAAGACGAACAAGGTCGAACCTCTGCTTGCCACCAAATGGGCGGCCTCGGCCGACGGCCTCACGTGGACATTCACACTGCGCGACAACGTGAAATTCACCACCGGCAACCCGATGGACGCTGCAGCTGCCAAGGCCGCCATCGATCGCACCATCGAACTCGCGGGCGGCGGGGCCTACATCTGGGATCCGGTCAAGACCATCACGGCGAAGGACGCGTCGACTCTGGTTTTCAACCTCAAATATGCCGCGCCTCTAGATCTAATTTCGTCATCCGCGTACGCCGCATTCATCTATGACACCAAGGCAGCCACCGGTGACCTCGCCAAGTGGTTCGAGTCCGGACATGCCGCCGGCACGGGCGCCTATGTTGTTGACACGTGGAAGAAGGGGACCGAAAACGAACTGACCCTGAAGGCGAACAAGGACTACTGGGGAGGTTGGACCGGAGTGCACTACCAGACGGTCACCTTCAAGGTAGTTCCGCAAGAGACCACCGCGGTGCAGATGCTCCAAAGTGGTCAGGGTTCGTTCATGCCAAGCGTCTCTTCCGCGCTGTATGCGAGCCTCAAGGGTCAAAAGAACGTCACCACGGAAGAGTCTCCATCATTTCAAAACATGCTGGCCATGCTCAATACGGCGTCGGGTCCGCTCGCCGATGTCAACGTGCGCAAGGCAGTAGCCGAGGCGATTGACTACGACGGCATCATCACTACCTTGCAAGGAAGCATGATCAAGGCCACCGGCGTCATACCGCCTGGCCTCTTGGGATACACGGAAGAAGTGCAGCCGACCACAAATGCTGCTGACGCGACGAAGTTGCTCACTGCGGCTGGTTACGGCACCGGTGGCAAGAAACTGTCCTTGGTTCTCACCTACGCTGCCGGCGATCCGGTTCAAGAAACAGTGGTGACCATCATGAAGGCCAATCTGGCGGCCGTCGGGGTAGATCTGCAGGGCAAGGCGCTGGCATGGGAAACGCAGTGGGACCTCGGAAAGTCCCCTGATGCGGCCAAGCACCAAGACATCTTCTTGTTCTACTGGTACCCCGACTACGCCGATCCTTACTCGTGGTTCATCAACCTTTTCCACTCGGCGACACCGCCCTACTTCAACCTTTCTTATTGGAATGACCCTGCTGTCGACGCAACCATTGACGGCCTGCAGGCCCTCACCGCAACTGACCGACCAAAGGCTTCTCAGCAATACGTCGATCTGCAGAAGACGATCTCGGATCAGGCGGTGACGGCGGTGGTGGGAGTCACCAACAATCGACGTGCGCTCGCTTCCACGGTGCAGGGCTACGTTGACAATCCCTCGTATGGCAACGTCGTGTTCGTGTATCAACTCACGCCGACTGGTTAAATCAGCGGAGACCCGTGAGTAGCGGACCAACGCACGAGTATTGACCCGGAGAGTGGGGTATGAGCCGCTACATCGCCTCGCGGATTCTGCAGGCTCTCGGGGTCGTACTGGGTGTCATCGTCATGACGTTTGTGATCGCCCGACTGATTCCGGGAGACCCGGCGATCGCCTATGCCGGCCCCCGAGCATCTGTGGAAGAACTGGCAGCCGTGCGAGAACAGTTCGGGCTGGACCTGCCCATGTGGCAGCAGTTCGTCAGCTACGTCACAGGAGTTCTTCACGGTGACCTTGGAATTTCGTTGCACACCAAGCAGCCGGTCACCTCAGATCTCATTCAGGTGCTGCCAACCACCCTTGTGCTTGTTGGGATTGCGCTGGTGTTCGCAGCCATCGTCGGTATTCCACTGGGAATCGCCGCCGCCCGATGGCACGGAACCTTCGGCGATGTCGCGGCGAAAATCATCGCAATCCTGATGGTCTCCATGCCGGTCTTCTGGCTCGCAATCCTGCTGCAGATTGTTTTCTTCTCACGCCTGGGTTGGCTACCGGTAGCGGGTCAGTACGACTCGGCGTACGACTCCATCAGCCCGCTCTACACCGTGATCGGCGTTCCCGTGATCGACTCGCTCCTCACCGGCAACTGGCCGGTTTTCGTCAATGCTGCCGCGCACATGATCCTGCCGGTGTGTGCAATTGCCGCGTACCCCATCGGGGCGGTTGCCATGGTGACCCGCGGTTCGTTGCTTGAGAACCTCGGTGAAGAGCACGTGCGAATGGTGCGCGCCCTCGGTTTTCCAGAGCGCGCTGTCTTTGGCCGATTCGCTCTTCGACCATCCCTCAATCCGATCGTCTCGCTCATTGCACTGGTCTTCGCTTACGCCCTGACGAACTCCTTCATCGTCGAGTCAGTGTTTAACTGGCCAGGCTTGGGTTCATACGCCGTCAGGGCGTTCGTTTCTCTTGATATCCCAGCGATTCTCGGGATCACGCTCATCGTGGCCCTGCTGTACGTCCTGCTGAACCTGATCGTCGATCTCGCACAAGCCGTCATCGATCCACGGGTTCGGGCATGAGCGGGCCAGTGCCAGATCTGGCCCCATTGGCGACGTCCGACGCGTCGATCATGCCGGGCCGCCGCCGATCGTGGTTGTGGCCGGGATGGGGTGCGGCCAAGCGGGTGCCATTACTCGTCGCCGGACTTGTGCTGTCAGCACTGATCATCATCGCGGGCGTACTTGCACCCTGGATCACGCCGTACCCCGAGGATGCGGGGGCGGTCGTCCACCCCACTCAGGCATTGCTGGCACCGAGCGCCGCGCACTGGTTCGGTACCGACATCGTCGGCCGAGACGTCTTCACTCGAGTTGTATTTGGTGCGCGTGTTTCGCTCGGAATAGTCGTCATCGTGCTCGTGGTTTCAGCTGTCGTCGGACTCTCGATCGGACTGGCGGCAGGGTTCTTCGGTGGCTGGCTCGATGCCGTGCTGATGCGGGTGACTGACATCTTCTTGGCATTCCCTGCACTACTCCTTTCCATCGCTCTGGCGGCGGTACTCAGCCCCAGCGCACTGCACGCAGCATTGGCCATCGCATTCACGTGGTGGCCGTGGTACGCGCGGCTGGCGCGCGGCCAAGCAGCATCCATTCGACGGCAAGGCTACTCAGATGCTGCGCGTATCCTTGGCGCAAGCCGCACTCGCCAACTCGTCCGACACGTGTTACCCAACGCGTCTACGCCGGTGTTCGTGCAGATGTCTCTTGACGCCGCAGGCATCATCTTGACCGCAGCCACGTTGTCTTACCTCGGCCTCGGCGCGCAAGACCCCACTCCAGAGTGGGGGCTCATGGTGGCGAAGGGCCAACCACTTGCCACCACAGCATGGTGGGTCATTACCTTCCCGGGCCTGGCGATCTTGGTGACGGCCGTGGCGTTCAACTTTGTCGGCGACGGGCTTCAGAGCGTGTTTGATCCGAAGCGAGGACGACGATGATCAGTGTTCGCGACCTGAGGGTCTCCTATGGCGGCACCGTCGTCGCGCATGTGCCCGAATTTGATTTGGCAACCGGCCAGGTGCTCGGAATCGCCGGTGAGAGCGGCTCGGGGAAGTCTCAAACGGCACTGGCACTCATGGGTCTCACTCGCTATTCCGGAGGTACCGTCACAGGGAGTGTCACGCTTGACGGAGTTGAACTGAGCACCCTGTCGAACAGGCAGTGGCGCTCTGTGCGTGGACGCAAGATCGCGATGATTCTGCAAAGCCCTCGGGCTGCGCTCAATCCCACCATTTCTTTGGGCACACTATTCGCACGCACCTTGAAGTTGCACGGCGTGCCCCGGTCCGAGCGCCACGCTCGAATGGAGCAGGCGCTCGACGAGGTGATGCTCGACCCCCAGATCCTGACTCGGTACCCGCATGAAGTATCTGGCGGACAAGCACAACGCTTTGCGATCGCACTTGTCGCCGCGTTACGGGTCGATGTACTCATCGCCGACGAGCCGACCAGTGCCCTCGACGTGACCGTGCAGTCAGAAGTGATCGACGTATTACGCAATCTTCGTGAGAGTCATGGCACCGCGATTGTCTTCATCTCCCACGATCTGGCAGTGATCAGCGAACTCGCCGATCGTGTGATGGTGATGCGCGGTGGTGAGGTTGTCGAGCAGGGACTCACCGAGCAAATCCTGCACGAACCGGCTGAGCAGTACACCCGTGACCTCGTGGCAGCGGTGCCCGTGATCGGACGCACGCGATGAATGCACTACTGACGGTGAACGACGTGCACCTTGCCTATGGCGAGCACGAAGTCGTCCACGGAGTCGATCTGCACGTGCCAGTTGGCCCCTACGGCCTAGGGATTATTGGTGAATCTGGGTCAGGCAAGACGACGATCGCACGCGCAATTCTGAAGCTTCATCCGGTGGTGTCGGGATCGATCACCTTCGCAGGTGCAGATGTACTTGCGCTCAAGGGTTCCGACCTGTCGACTTATCGCCGCGAAGTGCAAATGGTGTTTCAAGATGGCGACGGCGCGCTTGACCCGCGAATGTCGGTGCTCTCTTCTGTCTCAGAACCCCTCGCAATTCATGGCATTGTGCCAAAGTCGCAGCGGCGCGAACGGGTTGGCGATCTGCTCGACGAGGTGGGTCTGACTGCTGACTTGATGTCCCGCTTTCCGCATCAACTTTCCGGCGGACAACGTCAACGCGTGGTGCTGGCCCGCGCGCTTGCTCTTGAGCCGCGGCTGCTCGTTCTCGACGAACCCACCAGTGCCCTTGACGTGACTGTGCAGGAGCGAGTGCTGCAACTCGTCGAACGACTGCGCGAAGAACGCAAATTGGCGTATGTGCTGATCTCGCACAACCTTGCCGTGGTCGACCGGCTGTGCGAGTCAAGTGTGGTCTTGTACGAAGGCACCGTGATGGAGAGCGGAAGCACCCGTGACCTACTCGATTCCCCGAGGCACCCGTACACGCGCGCATTGCGATCGGCGGTCCCGGAGATCGGCGTGCACCGATCAGCACTCACCCGCATCAGCACCGGAGTGGGTACGTCACCGGCGGGGTGCACATACTCCGAGCGTTGTCCTTTCGCGCTCGATATCTGTCGCAAGGAAGTGCCGGCCCTGCTCGAAGTCGATGGCCGCCAAGTTGCCTGCCACCGAGCCGGTGAAGCGATGACCCTGCCAGCATGACACCACCCATGCCGCCATTACTGCAGAATACAACGGCTGGACGCGGTCAAGCCTTGGTAACCGATCAACGCTTTGGTAGGTAGTTCTCAAGCCGCGCCGGCTTCAGACCCACAGCCGCATACCGGCGCACGAGGCGGGCCATATTTGCCTGAGTGTCACCTTCGAAATGCATGAGCACGATGTACTCAATTCCGCACGAAGCGGCGACAGACTCAATGAGTCGAGCCCGACTGTGCAGGTTGAAGTAGCCATCGCCGAAGGGCGGGCGCAGCATCCACGGCCGGTAGCCAAAAGACTTTCCGTACACAGATTGTGCAGAGCAAATTTCGCGCTTGCGATTCGTATTCATCCACGCCAGTGACTTGTGAGTCATGGTGTGGTTTTGAACAGTGCCGAATGAGGCGACTTTGGTGAAGCAGCGGGAGTGGTCAACCGACATTGTTGTGCGAGCCTGATTAGTTAGGAAGACGGTCACTGGAATCTTGCGCTTCACAACCCAGTCGGCTAACGCCTTCTGCCGGTACCAACCGTCGTCGATGGTGATGAAGAAGACTTTGTCCTTTGTCTTGATGTGATCCACCACCGCAGGCTTGCGTGCCACCACCGAAGGCGAAGCGACTTCAAGAACCGGTGCGGCATACGTAGGTGATGTCGTCGCCAGAACTGCTGACACCACCAGCGGTGCAGTCACCAGAGTCGCAAGACGAAGCGCGCGTCCGCTAACCCCCTTTGGGAACCATCCCCCGACCTTACCGACTCCCCCGAGGTGCCGTGCGGGGCTAGTGCTCCTGCTCCAAGAATCCAGATGTCCTAGAACTCGGTCGCCGGCATTACCAGTATTGATACAAGAAACTAGAAAGCTCGCACCGGCCGGACGAAGTCGTTGACGTTGTAGTAATCCATAAAGTACTGCGTGCCGTTGCGGAGATCCTGGGAATGGTAGTAGGAGTTCGGATCCTCCACAGTGGAGCTCCAATAGACCTTGGGCGACACCTTTACCGTCGTATTAGCCGTCTTTATGTATAGCCAGAGGCTATTGAGTTCAACATCGGTCGGCAGGCGCCAATCGGTTTTGCCACCCGAGGAACAACCCGCAGCCATCGACGTCGCAACATCCCAGATAGCCGCTTTGTCAGCAGTGTTGGTGGTATACCACCCATACGGTGCGGCCTCAAGATAGCGGCACGTGGTCGTCCCCGTCCCGCAAGCGAAGTCACTGGAGGCCGCGTAGAACACTATCCCGGTGCCAGGGCCAACGTCTCCGACCACGCACGTGCCACCGTTCGCGCAGGTAGCTCCCACGGTGTACGTCGCTCCTGATCTGCCACCGGTGGTCTTCACCCCGACGAGCACGGCGCCAGCGACGAGCACGAGCGCCAGAGCGCCGATGATGGCCAGGCGTCGGGTACGACGGTTTGACCTAGTCGAGGTGGCAGGCGTTTCTGGTCCCATGCCGGTGTCGGGCGGCGTGTCGGTCATCGGGTGCTCCTCAGGTGCGACGATGCTCGGAACTGCCACAGTAACCGCAGGCCTGTCGACCACTGGGCAAAATGTACGCAAGACCGAACAAGGGCCCTGTTTCGTAGGCACGGGCATTGGCACTGGCACCGGCTCGTGGCACTGGCTCATGGGCATCTTTTGACCGACGAACCCCGACACGGTCATCGATTGACCATAGAAGCCCGAGACCGGAAGGGGGCCCACCCTCCTGAACGTCCGCTACCAGACGGTAAGGATCGGTCGTGGACGGTAAGAAATCGAGGCAATGCGCTCAGGGTGTACGAAATGACATCTGACATCTGAAACATTCGGCATCAGAGAAGGGCCCCCGATCTGCGTTTCCGCAGGTCAGAGGCCCTTTTACAACGTCGGGCTGACAGGATTTGAACCTGCGACCCCTTGACCCCCAGTCAAGTGCGCTACCAAGCTGCGCTACAGCCCGTTGTACTGCCGCGCCAGCATACCGAGAGAGCCCACACTCCCCCGAAGCCCCCCACGGCCACGAAGGCTCAGGCGCTCATTACCTTGCGCTTTGACCGAAACGACATCAGCGATCCGATCGACAGCGCCGAGAGAGCCGATCCGATGCTGAGGAACGAGCCCACCGAGAATGCCGACAACGCCGATCCCGCCGACCCGATCGACAGCACCGATCCGACCGAGCCAATGCTCAACACCGAACCCTTACTGCGTATCGACAGGATCGACATTTCAGAGTCGATTGACCACCGCGAGGTTCCCATGGTGAAAGTCTGCCACCTCGCCTCTCCTAGAGTAGGTACATGTCGGCAGACGAGCTCGCAGCGTTGAAATCGCAATGGAACGACGTGCTCTACGACCTCGAAGCGCACAATCGCACGGCCTGGCTAGCACTCTTCGACGGAAGACTCGCCTCACTCGACGACGGAGTACTTACCCTCGACTTCTCAGACGCCACGAAGTTTTCTGGCGCGCACGAGTTTGAACGCGCCCGCCGCCCCGACTTCCTCAACGCAGTCACCGAGTCAATCGAGCGCGTCACGGGCAAAAGCCTGACCGTGAGGGCAGGCTAGCGCTTACGCTTCTCACGCACCCGCAGGTTGACCTGAATCGGTGATCCGACGAAACCGAATTCCTCACGCAAACGCCGCTCGATAAACCGTCGGTAACCGGCCTCAAGGAAGCCGGACGTGAAGAGCACGAACGTCGGCGGGCGAATCGATGCTTGAGTCGCGAACAAAATGCGCGGCTGCTTACCCGACCGCACCGGGTGTGGGTGCCCCGCCACCAGTTCGCCGAGGAACTGGTTGAGTCGACCCGTCGGAACTCGCGTCTCCCAACCCGCGATGGCCTCATCGATTGCGGGAACAAGTCGCTGCAAGTGCCGGCCCGTGAGCGCTGACATGTTCACCATGGGCGCCCACGCCACCGACCGCAGGTCACGATCGATCTCGCGCTCGAGGTAGGTGCGGCGATCGTCATCCATCAAGTCCCACTTGTTGAACACAATCACCAGCGCCCGACCGCTTTCCTCGACCATCGTGAGCAATCGCTGATCTTGTTCAGTGATCGGATGCGAGACGTCAAGTAGCACCACGGCAACTTCGGCCTTGTCGAGAGCGGCCTTGGTACGAAGTACCGCGTAGTACTCGTGCCCACTCGCTTCGTCGTAGCGCTTACGAATTCCGGCGGTGTCAACAAACATCCAGGTTCGACCATCGAGTTCGACGATCTCATCGACCGGGTCAACAGTCGTACCCGCAACATCATCAACCACCACGCGCTGTTCGCCGGCGAGTTGGTTGAGCAGCGACGATTTTCCCACGTTCGGCCGACCGAGCAGCGCAACGCGACGTGGTCCGCGTGGACGTCCTGGGCCTTCCACCTTCTCGGGCAGTAACGCGAGAATTGCGTCGAGCATGTCGCCGGAACCGCGACCATGCAGTGCCGAAACGGCATGAGGCTCACCTAGTCCAAGGTTCCACAGCGCTGCCGCGTCGGATTCGGTACGCGCATCGTCAACCTTGTTTGCGGCCAACAGCACGGGCTTACCGGAACGCCTCAACACCTTGACGACCGCTTCGTCTTCATCGAGCGCGCCAACGCGAGCGTCGACGACGAGCACCACAACGTCAGCCATCGACACCGCGATCTCGGCCTGTCGCGCGATCGACGCAGCCATTCCAATCGCATCGCGCTCGTAGCCACCGGTGTCGAGGAGAGTGAAGCGGGTTCCACTCCACTCAGCCTCATAGGCCACGCGATCACGAGTAACTCCGGGAACATCCTCGACGACCGCCTCACGCCGCCCGAGGATGCGGTTGACCAATGTCGACTTGCCCACGTTCGGGCGGCCAACAATAGCTACGACCGGCAACGCCTCGTCGGTGTCGTCATCATCGTCGACATCGAATCCGAAATCACCGGCAACTTCAGCGAGGGAGGTTTCGTCCCACTCCCCCTCGTCTACTACATCGCCTTCGAAAGCCACTACGTCGTCGTCACTCATCACTGCCTCGTTCCGTCGCCAACTGCACCATCCGGTCAACCACTTCGTCGAGACTCAACGACGTTGCATCAACCACAACTGCATCATCTGCAGGCCGCAGCGGTGAAGCCGCCCGCCCACTATCAACCGCATCGCGGGCGGCAAGTCGCGCGCGCACCGCAGTCGCTGCTTTGTCGGCCGCCTGCTCGGCATCGGGCACCCCCGCGCGCTGCGCCTCTTCAAGGGCACGTCTGCGGGCACGTTCGGCCTCATCGGCCGTCAGAAAGACTTTGAGTCGCGCGTCCGGAAGCACCACGGTACCGATATCGCGCCCTTCGACGACGATTCCCGCTCCCTCGGCAACGGCCGCCAACACGGCTCCGCGCTGCAGTTCGACCAGGCGGGCCCGCACTGTGGGCACGGCACTCACCGACGACACGGCGGCGGTGACGGCTTCGCCACGAATCGCGTCGGTCACATCGACCCCATCGCAGGTGACGACCTGCCCCACGGGTGACGTCGACACATGCACGCGAGGCTCGCCGCTACGCTCGCTGATCGCAGAGGGATCGGCCAAATCAACGCCCCGCTGCAGCATTCCCCACGCCATGGCCCGGTACATGGCTCCCGTATCGAGATAGCGAAGCCCGAGCCGCGATGCCAGCGCACGCGACGTCGACGATTTGCCAGAACCGGCAGGTCCGTCGATGGCAATCACAGTGCAAGGGGTCACAGGGCACTACCTTAACGTCAGGAGCGCAGCTTCCATCCCGCCTCGGTCAGGGCCTGCTCCAACGGCTGCGCCGCCTCAGGGCGCACCGAGAGCTCGACAACGGCCACAAGGCGGCCCAGAGCGTGATCGATGCGGACGTCTTCGATGTTGACCCCGGCCTCGCCGGTGGCCGCGAATAGCCGTCCGAGCTGTCCCGCGCGGTCATCGACCTGAACGGCAACGACCGTGTACTCCGGAGCCGCCGAGTCACCGTGTTTGTCGGGAACACGGGCTCGCCCCGCGTTTCCTTGCCGCAGCAAGTAGGTGATGTCGGCCAGATCCGAAGGACGGCCACCTTCGGCACTGCTCCAGTGCCTCAGCGCATCGCGCATGGTTTGCAGATCGGACTCAAGACCGTCGAGCACATCGAGAACCTGATCGGAATTCGCTGCCAAGATTTCGGTCCACAGCTCAGGATCGGAAGCCGCGATACGCGTCACGTCGCGTAGGCCCTGACCCGACACCATCACTTCAGCGGGGTCTGCATGCGCGAGTCTCGCCGCCAACAGCGACGACACCACCTGAGGCGCGTGGCTGGTCAGCGCCACAGCACGGTCATGGGCGGTGGGGTCAAGCATGACCGGCACTGCACCGGCGTTTTCAGCGATGCCGCGCGCCAGTCCGACTCGCACGAGATCGGTTCCGTCGAGCGGCGTGATCACCCACACTCGGTCAACGAACAGGTCAACCCGCGCACCCGAGGGGCCAGCAATTTCGCGACCGGCCATCGGGTGACCACCCACGTAACGCGTCAGGTCGCCACCTGCTGCCATCAAGTCTTGGAGCGGAACGGCCTTCACGCTCGCCACATCGGTAAACGTTGACGTGGTGTAGCGCTGCTGCCACTCGGCAATCACCTCACCTGTAATAAACGGCGGAACTGCCACGACCACCAAATCCGGGTCGACCTCTGGAAGACCCACTGTGCCGGCACCCATCGACGCAGCAATGGCTGACGCCTCGGGATCGGAATCGTGTAACCACACTTCGACGCCGGCTTCGCGCAATGTGAGCCCCACCGACGCTCCAAGGAGTCCCGTGCCCACGACCAGCACGGTCTCGGGCATCACAGGGCCGACTCCCCCTGCTGTGGATCGACGAGGTCGGCGCGCAACGCCTCGGCCCCTCGCAGGTAGACGTGCTGCACATCAGCACGGGCGAGGTCAATGTCGACATGTGCCATGACGCGCACCACTTTCGGAAGTGCTCCCGACACGTTCATTTCCTGTGCGCACATCAACGGCACATCGTGAAATCCCAGAGTGCGTACGGCCGCAGCGGGAAAGGCCGACACGAGGTCGGGTGTGCACGTGAGGAAAATGGACACCAAGTCGGCATCGCTCACGCCATTGCGCGAGACCATCTGGCCAAAAAGCTCGGCGACGGCGTCTGCCATCTCGGCCGGGTCATCTGCCTGCAGGCACGTCGCGCCGCGAATCGCTCGAAGAGTCACGGAGCAAATCCTAGCGAAGAACTACATGCCCACCGCGGCCTGCAGCGAACCCAGTTCCGCGGCGCCCAGAACTCGCCAGCGTCCGGTGCGCAGGTCACCGAGTGCGATGGGCCCGATCGCGATGCGCGCGAGCGCAAGCACGGGATGACCCACCTCGTCCATCATCCGGCGAACGATGCGATTGCGGCCCTCATGCAGGGTCAATTCGATCATGGCTTCCCTGCCAACCGCCTGCATCACGTCGAACGAGTCGACCTTCACCGGGCCGTCCTCAAGCTCGATCCCGGCCTTCAGCCGCTTGCCGAGGTCACGAGGGACCGGACCCTTGACCCTGACCACATACGTTTTGGACACTTCGTAGCGTGGGTGCGAGAGTCGCTGGGCCAGTTCGCCGTCGTTGGTGAGCAGAATCAGCCCTTCGGTGTCGGCGTCGAGCCGTCCCACGTGAAAGAGCCGGTCGGTGCGATCGGCCACGAAGTCGCCGATGCACTCGCGCCCCTGGTCATCGCTCATGGTGCTGAGCACGCCAAGAGGCTTATTGAACGCCAACACGGTCTGGCCAGGTGCCGTCGCGATGCGGTCACCATCGACCATGATCACATCGCTCGTCGGATCAACCCGCATCCCTTGCTCACGCACGGGTTTGCCATTAACCGAAACGCGACCCTGTTCAATCAGTTGCTCGCAGGCCCGCCGACTACCCAGGCCCGCGGCGGCCATCACCTTCTGTAGTCGGATGCCCTCCGCATCAGCCGAGCGCGTCATGAGTTCACCGACATGTCGAAAGCGCCCTCGGTCAGTTCGTCGAGCATTGAGATATCGGGCAAATGCTCGGCCAGCGGCGGCAATTCTTCAAGAGAGGTCAGTCCAAGCCGCTCGAGGAAATAGCCGGTCGTGCGATACAAAATCGCGCCCGACTCGTGCTCGGAACCGGCTTCCTCGATAAGACCCCGAGTAATCAAGGTGCGCACGACGCCGTCGACGTTGACGCCGCGAACGGCAGACACACGGGCGCGGGAAACGGGTTGACGATAAGCAATCACAGCGAGAGTCTCCAATGACGCTTGCGTGAGTCGGGCCTGCTGACCGTCGAGCACGAAGCGTTCAACCACAGTGTGACAGTCATCGCGGGTGTAGTAACGCCAGCCACCGGCGACCTCGCGCAGGTCAAAGCCACGACCCTCGGCGGTGTATCCGTCGGAGAGTGCGCGCAGAGCCTCGTCTACCTCGGGTACCGGGTGCTTCACCACCTGCGCCAGAGTCACTGCCGACACCGGCTCATCGGCCACGAGAAGCACCGCCTCCAAGGCGGCAGTCAGCGCGGGCCCAGCAGCGCTGGCCTCCGCCTCGAGGGCTGCATCAACCTCCGCAACGTCATCAACGACTTCGGTTTCAACCTCAACCACGTCGGACTCCTCGCTCATGCGATGTCCCCTTCCTGCTGCTCAGTCTGGCTTGATTCAACACTCTCAGCGCTCACGTCGTCGCTGTCGTTCTCAACGCCCTCAACGCCCTCAACGCCCTCAACGCCCTCAACGAAGTCTTCGTCGCGATCGGCCTCGTCAAACTCATCGTGCACCTCAACCTCGCCAACTTCCGCACCCGTCCATCGCACTCTCAATTCACCGAGTGCGCTTTCCTGCTCAAAGGTGACAACACCTTCGCGGAAGAGTTCGAGAAGGGCGAGGAAGCGACCGACAATCACCAGGGTCGATTCGGCATCGGCGACCAGCGATCGGAAAGTAGTGGCACCGGTGCGCCGCAGCCGAGTAACAAGTAGTGCCGCCTGCTCGCGCACCGACACCCTCGGAGCATGCAAATGCGCGACGCTCAGCGTGGGTTCTTCGCGCGGCGCCATCGCCTCGCCCGCCAGAAGCGCGAACTGCTCAGGACCGATGTTCAACAGCACTTCAGGAAGCAGCGAAGCAAACTGCGGCTCAAGCCCCACTGCGCGCGGATGACGGCGTGCTTCCGCAGCCATTTTCTGGGCGAAGATCGCCGCAACTTCCTTGTAGGCGCGGTACTGCAGCAGTCGTGCGAACAGAATGTCGCGTGCCTCGAGCAGCGCGAGATCTTCTTCATCCTCAACTTCGCCGCTGGGCAACAACCGAGCAGTCTTGAGGTCGAGCAAGGTCGCGGCTATGACAAGGAACTCAGTGGTCTCATCAAGATTCCAGTCTTTGCCCTGCGACCTGATGTGAGCCACGAAGTCGTCAGTTACTTGGTGCAACGATAACTCGGTGACTTCAAGCTTGTGCTTGGCAATCAGACTCAACAGCAGATCAAATGGGCCTTCGAATTCGTTAAGACGCACCCGGAAGCGCAGGTCTTCGACGGGCCCAGCGGTGACCTCGTCGACGACGGTCGTGGCGCCCTCGCTACTCACGGAACCGACGGGGTGACCGGAGCCAAAGGCTCCTCACGGAACACCATCTCGCGAGCCAGCGACCGGTAGGCCTCTGCACCCTTCGATGTGGGCGCGTAGTCGTTGATCGGCGTTCCTACGACTGACGTCTCAGGGAACTTGATCGTCTGCGAGATGACCGTGCGGTACACCGTGTCACCGAATTGATCGATGACTCGCTGCAAGACCTCTTGGCGATGGACGGTACGCGCGTCATACATCGTGGCCAAGATGCCATCGATGGTGAGGCGTGGGTTGATACGCGCCTGAACCTTGTGAATGGTGTCGACCAGAATCTTCATGCCGCGCAGGGCGAAGAATTCACATTCGAGCGGAATGATCACACCGTCGGCGGCCGCCAGCGAATTCACCGTCAGCAAACCGAGCGACGGCTGGCAATCGATCAGTACGTAGTCGTACTCGCCGAGAATGGGGTGCAGAGCACGCGCCAGAATCTGCTCGCGGGCGACCTCATTGACCAGCGCCATTTCAGCAGCCGAGAGATCGATACTGGCCGGCACCACGTCAAGCCCCGGTGTCGATGTTGCGTGGATGACGTCGCGAATGCCGACTCGCTCGGGTTCCATGAGCAGGTCGAACACCGTGTTATCGAGCCCGTACGCGTTCACACCCACGCCTGCGGTCAAGGCGCCCTGCGGATCGAAGTCGATCAGGAGTACCCGTCGGCCGTACTCAGCCAGTGAGGCACCCAGATTGATGGTGGTCGTGGTCTTGCCGACACCGCCCTTTTGATTCACCAGCGCCAGCACGCGGGCCGGTCCGTGATGAGCCTTGGGTGCGGGGATCGGGAAAACGAGGGCCGGGCGACCGGTGACATCGAGTGCGCCTGTCGGTGCGACAACCCCCTCCACAGGGGCCGCACCCGGGATCTCAAGGGCTTCCTGAAGCGGAGCGGCATCGACAACAGCCTCGGGGGTCGTACCCCCGGTCATCTCAACAGCGTCCTCGTCCATTTCCGCAACCCTACGCGAGCGCCTTCCAGAGCGGCAACAACCGCCTTCGGCGCGTCGGGTTCTATCCGCGCGCGCGGGGGTGCGCTGTGGCGTAAACCTCACGAATATGGTCGACCGTGACGAGCGTGTAGATCTGCGTGGTGGTCACCGACGCGTGGCCCAGCAGCTCTTGGACCACGCGAACGTCGGCCCCTCCCTCGAGCAGGTGAGTGGCGAATGAGTGCCTGAGAGTATGCGGAGAAACGTCCATGGTCAGGCCGGCCCGACCTGCCGCTGTTTGGATCACTGCCCAGGCGCTCTGCCTCGACAGAGGGGCACCGCGGGTGTTCAGCAGCAGTATTGCCGTTCCAGTGCCCCTGACCGCCAGCGTGGGCCGAGCGCGCACCAGATAGGCCTCCACGGCCTCCTGAGCCAGTCTGCCGAGGGGCACCAGGCGTTGGCGGCCACCTTTGCCTCTCAGCAGGACGGTGGCCGACTGCATATCGACGTCATCGATCGTCAGCCCGACCGCCTCAGAGATGCGGGCACCCGTGCCGTACAGCAGTTCAAGCAGGGCTCGATCCCGCAATGCCACCGGGGTGTCTTCCAACGATGCACCATCAAGTAGCCGCTCAACCTCCTCGACCGTGATCGCCTTGGGCAGCCGGCTTGGAGTGGCCGGCGGACTTACTCGTGCGGCGACATCAGTTGTGACCAATCCGTCACGCACCATGAATCGGTGGAAGCCACGAACCGCCACCACCGCTCGGCCGGCAGAACTAGCCGACAGAGGCTGGCGATCAGGACCGCCCTGCCGAAGATTGAGCAGGAAGTCGCCCACATCCACCGAGGTCACCGACTCGGGGTCAGCGCGACCTCGCTCAGCGAGGAATCCGATGTACCGCCGAAGGTCACGCCCGTACGAGGACAGCGAATTCACCGACAACCCCCGTTCGACGGTGAGGTGATCGAGGTACGTCCGCAGTGCCCGCTCCAACCGAGTGGGCGGGCGTGCTGGCGATTCGGGCGTCAGGCCAGCACCGTCGCGAGGTCGGAGTGAGCGAGCCCGAACTCGTCGGCGACGGCACCGTAGACGACTAAACCGTCGTGCACGTTGAGTCCTAGTCCGAGCGCCTTGTCGTCAGACAGGGCCTTGCGCCAACCCTTATCTGCCAGCGCCACCGCGAAGGGAAGCGTCACGTTGGTGAGTGCATACGTCGATGTATGTGGCACCGCTCCGGGCATATTGGCCACGCAGTAGAACATCGAGTTGTGCACGCGATACGTGGGATCGGCATGGGTGGTGGGATGTGAATCCTCGAAGCAGCCGCCCTGATCAATGGCGATGTCAACGAGAACCGAACCGGGCTTCATCCGCGACACCAATTCATTGCTGACCAACGTCGGCGCTTTGGCGCCGGGAACAAGTACGGCCCCGATCACCATGTCGGCGTCGACGACAGCGCGTTCGATTTCGTACGCGTTGGAGGCGATGGTTTGCATATGCCCCTGATAGATCGCGTCGACCTGGCGCAATCGCGAGATGTTGAGGTCAAGGAGCAGCACCTCTGCCTGCATGCCCAGAGCAATCGCTGCAGCGTTCATTCCTGAAACACCGGCCCCGAGCACCACAACTTTGGCGGCGTACACGCCCGACACCCCACCGAGCAGAACGCCGCGGCCACCCTCGGCGCGAAGGAGCGCCTGCGCCCCGACCTGAGGAGCGAGCCGACCAGCAACTTCGGACATGGGCGCCAGCAGCGGCAGCGAACGATCAGGGAGTTCAACGGTCTCGTACGCAATGGCCGTGGTGCCGGCAGCGATTAACGCGTCGGTGCACTCACGCGATGCCGCGAGGTGGAGATACGTGAACAGCACCTGCCCGCTGCGCATGCGGTGGTACTCCTCGGCGATCGGTTCCTTGACCTTGAGAATCAGGTCGCCGATCGCCCACACGTCGTCGGCCGTCGCCATGATCGTGGCACCGGCAGCGACGTACTCGTCATCGGAAATCGAGGATCCAACGCCAGCCTCATGTTCGATGAATACTTCATGACCATGTCGAACCAACTCGAATACACCGGCGGGCGTGATAGCCACGCGGTATTCATGGTTCTTAATCTCACGCGGAATTCCGACCTTCACGGTTACTCCCCTAGGTCAATCACTGCGGTGCAGCAGATCTCAGTCCACTCTAGAAGGTGGGCACGCCGCCGCGCGCAATAACGCGATCGCGAGTGGGCCACGGCGCATCAGCAGGTCGCAGGGTATTCCAGTCGGTTGCCCTCGCCGACCAGGCAGCGAGAATGCCCGAAACAGCGGCCGGATTCTGGATATCGCCCGCGAGAACTAGCGCCCGCGCCTGATCAAGATCAACCCAGACCTGAGGTAGGTCGCGCTCTTCAGCTTCGCCAGTGAACGCCCGTCCGCCGGCCGCTGAATGAACCCCGCGCGCAAGGTACGTCCGGAATACCTCAGTCGAACCACCCGGGCTAGTCAGGTAGTCGACCAGCACGTGCCACGTGTCAGCCTCGTAGCCCGCTTCCTCGACGAGTTCACGCTGGGCTGTGAGCAGGGGGTCCTCCCCCTCAACATCGAGTAAACCCGCGGGAGGCTCGAACAGCGATCGGCCCACGGGGTGCCGATACTGGCGCACAAGCAGCACACGATCGTCTTGATCGAGAGCGATCACTCCCACTGCGCCGGTATGAACCACGTAATCGCGGTCAACGACTGTTCCCGCGATCTCGACTCGATCAGTGCGCACGTCCCACACTCCCCCTCGAAACACTTCCGTGCGCGCGAGCAGCGAATAGTCAGTGTCCGAGTCTGCGACATCCCCCGTCCAGAACTCGGCCTCGCTCACACCTCGGCGCCAACCGGGCGCGCGTCAACGGTGACACCGCGGCGCGCGAGAGCGGCGGACACAAGCCCTTGGAAGAGGGGGTGCGCTCGCGTGGGCCGCGAACGGAACTCAGGGTGTGCCTGCGTAGCCACGTAATACGGGTGCACCTCACGCGGCAGTTCAACGAACTCCACGAGTCGGCCGTCAGGTGAGGTTCCCGAGAACCACAAACCCGCTTCCTCCAACTGCCCGCGGTACGCGTTATTCACTTCATAGCGGTGGCGGTGGCGCTCCTCGATGTACGGCGCTCCGTAAACCTCACGCACCAGGGAGTGGTCGGCGAGCTTGGCAGGATAGAGCCCAAGTCGCATCGTGCCACCCATATCGCGGTCGCCGGAGATGACATCGCGCTGATCGGCCATCGTGGCAATCACCGGATGCGGTGACGATTCGTCGAATTCAGCCGAGTTGGCACCCTCGAGTCCGAGAATGGTGCGCGCGTATTCGATCACCATGCACTGCAACCCCAGGCACAAGCCGAGTGTGGGAATGCCATGCTCGCGTGCAAATCGAAGCGCACCGACCTTTCCATCGATACCGCGCACACCGAAGCCGCCCGGCACGCAGACAGCATCGACGTCGCTGAGGTGTTTGGCGGCCCCATCGGCTGTGGCGCACTCATCGGAGGCCACCCAGCGCAAGGTCACCCGCGCATCGTTGGCGAAACCACCGGCACGCAGTGCCTCGCTCACCGAAAGGTAAGCATCAGGCAAATCGATGTACTTGCCCACAAGTGCAACGGTGACTTCATGCTGTGGGCGGTGCACACGGCGCAGCAGGTCATCCCATACCCGCCAGTCGACATCGCGGAAGGGAAGTCCTAGGCGGCGGACCACGTAGGCGTCAAGACCTTCAGAGTGGATCACCTTGGGAATGTCGTAGATGCTCGGCGCATCGACCGCGGCGACCACGGCTTCCTCGTCGACATCGCACATCAACGAGACTTTGCGCTTGATTCCCGCGGGAACCGGCCGGTCGGAGCGAAGCACGATCGCGTCGGGCTGTACACCGATGCTTCGCAGCGCCGCCACCGAATGCTGGGTTGGCTTGGTCTTGAGTTCGCCGCTCGGACCGATGTAGGGCAACAGCGACACGTGCAGGAAGAAGACGTTTTCGCGACCGAGATCGTGTCGTACCTGGCGGGCAGCTTCAAGGAAGGGTAGCGACTCGATGTCGCCCACCGTGCCACCGATCTCGGTGATGACCACGTCAACGTCAGGGCCACCCATCGACCGAATGCGCGCTTTGATTTCGTTGGTGATGTGCGGAATGACCTGCACGGTGTCGCCGAGATACTCGCCGCGACGCTCCTTGGCGATCACCTGCGAATACACCTGACCCGTGGTGACATTCGCATTGCGGGCGAGGTCAACGTCAAGGAAGCGCTCATAGTGACCGATGTCGAGGTCGGTCTCAGCGCCGTCATCGGTGACGTAGACCTCACCGTGTTGGAACGGGTTCATGGTGCCGGGGTCAACGTTGAGGTAGGGATCAAGCTTTTGCATCGTCACGCGAAGTCCGCGGGCCTTGAGCAAATTGCCCAGGCTCGACGCTGTGAGTCCCTTGCCGAGAGAGGAGGCGACGCCTCCGGTCACGAAGAGGTGCTTCGTGGGCTGCGGTGCGGCCATCTGCGGCTCCCGTGTTACCAGTGACCGGTTAAAAACGACCGATCGAGTGCGGCGGGAAGACCCGCCTGTCCACGGGAGTTCAATGTATCAACTCCTGACCCCTTATCGCGCCATGAGACGCGCCGACAATCGTGACGCCGCGCAATCTAGCTACCGGGGAATCGCTCCATCTCCACTCGGAACGGGTCGAGACCCAGTGGTCCGAGTCGAAGGGCATAGGCGTGCCATGCCTTGAGATCAAAGGAATCTCCGGCTTCCGATTGAGCTCGTTCGCGGGCTTCCAACCAGAATCGCTCGCCCACCTTGTACGAGATCGCCTGCCCCGGAATTCCCAAATAACGATCTACCTCACTTTCGGCGAAGGCTCGGTCAAGGAGTGCCCGATCAATGAGCAGGCCCACCGCGAGCGCGTGGTCAATCTCTCGCCCGCTCAGTTCGCCCTGCCCCGGCGGCACGGTCAAGCCCAGATGCAAGCCGATGTCGACGACCACCCGAACCGCCCGCATCGCCTGCGCGGAAAGAAAACCCATCTCTTCGCCGGAATCGGCGAAAAAACCCAGTTCATCCATCAGCCGTTCGGCGTAGAGCGCCCACCCCTCGCCGTACCCGGACGTCCAGCCCAGCGTGCGCTGAAAGCGCGACAGACGCTCACGCTCGAGCACCACCGTCGAACATTGCAGGTGATGACCCGGTACCGACTCGTGGTACCAGACCGACACCAGCCACCACTTGGGGAAGACCTCACGTCCCATCGTGGGATACCACGTGGAACCTGGCCGGGCCAGATCCTCCGACGGCGGGATGTAATACGGCGCCGCCGCGCTGCCGTGAGCGGCGATCTTTACTTCACATGTACGCACCCGGGGATCGATATCGAAGTACGTTTCCGACATCGCCTCGGTCGCCCGTTCGGTGAGCGCCAGTAAGAACTCGAGGAGTGCTGCCTCGCCGGCAATGGTGTGCTCGGGTGACGAGTCGAGAAATGCCTTCGCCTCCGATAGTGGCACCCCCAAGCGGTCAGCGACTGACTCCATGCGCGCGGTGATACGAGTGAGTTCGACCCACCCCCACTCATAGGTGTCGAGTAGGTCGAGTTGGGCTCCATTCCATGCCCGGGCCATGCGCGCATACCGCTCGGCACCTACTCCGTCGCGCTCGTCGCACGCCGGCGCATACACATCGCGCAACCACTCGGCCGACTCGCGATAGGCCGCTTCGGCCTGCCCTGCGGCCTCCAGCATCGAAACGACATCCGCGCCCGTCTCGTCAGCGATCTGGCGAGCTCTGGTGCTAAACCACCCGGCGTCGCGATCACCAAACGTGTCGCACTGCCCGGCCACGGCCAACGCCTGGCGGCGCGATGCCACAATTCCCGCGTCGACGCCGGCCGCAAGCGAGCGGCGCCACGACGCCAGAGCTTCGGGCACAGCAGACATCCGAACCGCGATGTCCTGACGCTGATCAGCTTCGGTGTAGGACATCAGGTCGAACACCGCACGAATCTCCTGCGGTGGGCTAGCCAACACGTTGATGCGTCGGAGTTCATCACCAGCCTCATGCATGGCGAGCAAGGAGCCCAGCCGCTCACGCATGCTCAGAGCCGCCACCCGGTCATCATCGGCGAGAGCACCAGACGCCTCAATGGCGTCAAGTTGCTGCAGCACCGAACCAGCGAGGGCGGCCTGCGCTTGGCTTCCCTCGGGAGAAAAATCGGTGAGCGTCCTCTCCCCGCCGGCGACCCCGAGCCCGGTCGCCGTGATCGGATCGAGAAGGGCCACGGCAGCCACGTACTGATCTGCAAGTTCGAACACCGCGCTGGGTCGGGAACCGGTCATGTCATCTGCTTTCGTTGCTCATCGGCCATCTGCATCAACTCACGCGCGTGTTCTGCGGCACTGGCCGAGTCTTCGAATCCTGCAAGCATGCGCGCCAATTCTCGAACTCGCGTCTCACCCTCAACGGCAGTGACGTCACTCGACGTCACATCATCAGTGTCGCTCGAGCGCACCACCACAAGGTGTCGATCGGCGAAGGCGGCGACCTGTGCAAGGTGGGTCACCACAAGTACTTGGGTCGTACGAGCAAGTTCAGCAAGTCGCCGTCCCACTTCGACGGCCGCCCGACCGCCGACGCCGGCATCAACCTCGTCGAACACCATGGTCGGAATGGGGTCGAGCCCTGAGAGCACGACCTCAATGGCCAACATCACGCGAGACAACTCACCGCCCGATGCCGCTCGCGCCAATGGTTGCAGTGGGGCTTCACGATGAGATGCCAATAACAGCGCGACTTCATCGATTCCATGAGAGCCCAGCACAGCCGAAGTCCCGTCGGATAGGACGACCGCCCCCTCCTCACCGTCGGTACCCACCTGAACGTCGATCCGCCATTCAACGCGCGCCTGAGGCATCGCCAGTGCCGTCAGTTCGCTTCCCACCCGCTCCCCCAGATCGCGGGCAGTCACAGATCGTGCATCGTGCAGGCCTTCGGCAACAGGTGCGATCTCTTCGAGTAGCCCTTCGACCTCGGCAGCCAGTCGAACGGCCCGACCGTCACCTTCGTTGAGTTCGTCCAGTCGCACGCGCATGCCTGGAACCAAATCGACAAACTCGTCGAGAACAACACCGTGTCGTCGTTCAAAAGTTGTCAGACTCAACCGTCGCTGTTGCACCGACTCAAGTCGCGCAGGGTCACTATCAATGGAAGCTGCGTAGGAGGCGAGTTCCGAAGCGACGTCGGTGACTTGGGCGGACAATTCAGACAGCCGGTCGGCGAGCACACCTAAGGCCGCATCGTGTTCGCGTTCGTGGTCGAGTACGCGACGCGCACTCGCCACGAGCGCTCCGACGTCAACCTCGTCGGAGTCGCCAGACAGCGCCTCATGAGCCTGGTGAGCAGCTTCGCGCAATGCTTCAGCGTGCGAGAGTCTCAGTGCCTGCGCCGCTAGTTCCGCTGCCTCGCCAGGCTTAGGTGCCAACGAGTCATGGTCGGCCAGAATCTGTTGCAGTTGTTGCGCCTCGGCTTCGCGTTGAGCCCCCGAGGTGAGCGACTCGTGAAGTGCCGCGCGCGCAGTTCGCAGTTGCACGAGCAGCGTGTGATACCGATCGAGCTGCCCTGAAATGAGTTCAGCGCCCACTCGGTCGAGTATTTGCCGCTGCGTGTCTGATCGAGTCAATCGCTGTTGATCGCCTTGTCCGTGAACGGCGATGAGTCCGGCCGTTAGGTCACTCAAGGTGGAGGAGGGCACCGCGCGACCGCCTGCGAGCGCTCGCGCACGCCCTTCTGCTGGAACCGTGCGGCCGAGAATCAACGCATCGTCATCGAGTTCGATTTCGAGCTCGGCAACGATCGTTGCAACCTCACCCTTCAGTGGCACAGCGATGACGGCTTCCACGTGCGCGCGTGCAGCCCCAGGGCGCACTCTGGTTGCGTCGGGTCTCCCGCCGCGAATTAGGTCGATGCCAGTGAGCAGCATCGTTTTGCCCGCGCCCGTTTCACCGGTGATGACCGTGAGGCCAGGGTGCAGCGTCAACTCGGCTTCGCGAATGACACCGAGGTCGCGAATGCGCAGCTCCTCGATCACCCGGCCGCCTCGCCCCCGAGCCCACGCCACCCATTCACCGGCAATTGGAATTTGGCCACGAGCCGATCTGTGAACGGTGCCTGATTGAGCCGAGCGATACGAACAGGGTGTGAGTGACGCGTTACCTCAATGCGACTTCCCGGCTGCACTTCGTGTCCGCGCCGTCCGTCTGCCCACAGCACCGCTTCACTACCGACTGGCAATTCAACGGCTAACGTGCCGCTCGGCGCCACGACGAGGGGCCGGCTAAACAGCGCATGAGCGCTGATCGGCACCAGCAGTAACGCCTCGACGTCGGGCCACACCACAGGGCCACCGGCGCTAAACGCGTAGGCAGTCGACCCCGTGGGAGTGGCACAGATAACGCCATCGCATCCCCACCTCGATAGTGGGCGTCCGTCGACCTCAACGATGAGATCGAGCATGCGTTCTCGTACGGTCTTTTCAATACTCACTTCGTTGAGCGCAAATGTCTCAAACTCAGTGTCGTCGCCGCGATACACGCGCACATCGAGTGTGAGTCGCTCTTCGACTGTCCACTGCCGCTGAACCACGGCCGCGACAACCGTGGCCACATCATTGCGTTCTGCTTCAGCAAGGAAACCCACGTGCCCCAAATTGACGCCCAATACAGGAACGGCACTTGCGTGCACCATCTCGGCAGCTCGCAGAATTGTTCCGTCGCCACCAAGCACCACGGCAAGTTCACACCCCACGGCGGCCATCGGATCGGACTCATCAACGATTGAGACATCTTGATGATCGGTCGCCTCGGCATCACTGTGCGACATCCGGACGTCAATACCCGCCTGACGTAGCTCATCGATCACATCACGCGCGACTGCCGTGGCCTCAGCACGCCGCTGGTTGATGATGAGCAGCACCGCACGATCGGTAACCGTCATGTCGGCCCCTCCTCGATCGCTCGGTCTAGATCGTCATCACGTAGCGACGGCGCCCCGGCCGCGAGCCACAAGAAGTACTCCACATTCCCTCGCGGACCAGGAAGAGGACTCGCCACCACTCCCCGTGTGCCGAGTCCCTGCTCGATACCCGCTGAGGCGATCTTACGGACCGCATCTGACCTAAGTCGCAGATCGCGCACAACCCCGTCGCCGATTCGCTCTTTGCCTACCTCAAACTGCGGTTTCACCATCAACACAAGATCGGCGTCGGGCGCTGCGCAGCGCACCAGCGCGGGAAGCACGGTGGCCAGCGAGATGAACGACAAATCGGCAACCACCAGATCCGGCATCCACGGCAAGGCCTCCGGCACAAGATTGCGCACGTTGACTCGTTCCATTACGTGAACGCGTTCGTCTTGGCGCACTCGCCAGGCCAGTTGGCCGTACCCCACATCAACGGCGATGACGCCCGTCACCCCCCGCCGAAGCAGCACTTCCGTAAAACCACCGGTCGAAGCCCCGGCGTCGAGAGCCTGACGACCAAGCACGCCAAGGTCAGCGAACTCTTGTAGCGCACCAATGAGTTTGTGGGCGCCTCGCGAGACGTAGTCCTCCTCCGGTGGCACAGTCACCGCGATCGATGCCGTGTCTGCGACCTGAGTCGCGGGCTTAGTGGCAACTGTCCCATTGAGACGAACCTCACCAGCATCAATGAGTTCACAGGCATGGTCGCGCGAACGGGCTAGGCCCCGCCGAACAAGTTCGGCGTCAAGACGTCGCAGCGATTGGCTCACCGACTGTTAGGTGCCGGTGGAGGTGTGCGGATCAAGATCGCCGAGCGCTGATGCAAGGCGCTGCTGAACTTCGTCATAGACACCCACATGATCTGCGGTGGGAAGTTGCCTTAGGTCGTCGAGCCGAGCCAATGCGTCATCAACTCTGGGATCACCCGTGGGACCGGGGTGAGAAACGTCGACGACTTCTTCGACGGCCACCTCATCGTCAGGATCTAACTCATCTTCAATCCCCTGATCATCGGTGTCAGTGTCGATATCGGCCGACGACATCTCCTCAACGACGCCAGTGACATCCTCATCCGAGATCGCAATGTCGTTTTCGAACTCGTCCTCAACGCTGACTTCTACATCGCTGACTTCTACATCCGAGCCGTTCTCATCCGAGTCGCTCATCTGGACTCCGCCTGCCCGATGTCGTCAGGCACCCCCGCCGCGTCCGCCTTCTCGACAGGAGCCTTCTTCGCCGCCGACTTCTTGACCGGAGCCTTCTTCGCCGCCGACTTCTTGGCCGGAGCCTTCTTCGCTGCCGCCTTCTTGACCGGAGCCTTCTTCGCTGCCGCCTTCTTGACAGGAGCCTTCTTTGCCGCCGTCTTCGCAGGGGCCTCAGCTGTGGAATCCTCGGTCTGTGACTCCGCGCGACGAGGTTCGGCCTTCCTCACGGTAATTCCCGCTCCTGCTACCGCTGCTTCTAGTCTCTCAACGTGGCGACGGAGCGCAGCGAGTTCCTCTTCACGTACAAACCCCATGCGACCCACGGACCTGTCGACCTCGGAGCGCACCAGACTCACGATGAAGTCGGTATTCGCACGTCCTTGTCCCATGAAGTCATCGGCCATCCCGGCAACTCTGGTGGGCAACTCAGTTGGGTCGAGTCCGTCCATACCCGCACTGAGTCCCGCCGCGAGTTGAACGCCGCGCTGAACCGCCTGTTCACTCAGTTCGGTGAACAACTGCATCAAACCCCGGGCTGAATCCACGAGAATCTCCTACTCCATCGTCAGGTATCCACGGTATCGCGACGGCACGCATCATGCCTGCGGCCACCCTTGGTTTCGCCACAAGCGTTCAGGAGTCCGAAATAGCCTTCACAACCTGCGCAACTTCGAGGGGGTAGCCCGCGTCGGCGGCCGTCCAGCAGGCGCTCGCTGCTGCCCGCAGAAGATCCACCCAGTCATCCCCCTGTTGATCGACGTGCAGAGTCCGATCCTCAATGTGCACGCGGGCCTGCCTACAGTTCACCGCCTGACCGTCAACGACCACATGCGGGTGCTGCTCGAGAAGCCCTCGCAGGTCTAATGAGATGTGCTGAGGACGCTCATGAGGCGCAGCCGCGAGCAATTCCGGCACACCCGATACGCCCGTGAGTACCAGAAGTGTTGGAATGTGCAGTCGAACTCCAGCCTCGATGTCAGTGTCGAGTCGATCGCCGATGACCAAAGGATTCTTTGCTCCCAGGCGATCGATTGACTCCAGCATCAGGGGTGATTCGGGTTTACCCGCGACGCGCGGAACGACACCAGTGGCCATTGTGAGCACCCCAACCAATGTCCCGTTTCCAGGCGCGCGTCCTTGAGTAGTCGGAATGGTGCGGTCGAGATTGGTGGCAATGAACGGAACGCCGGTGGCCAGTGCATAGGCACCCTCCGCCAAATCGCGCCAACTCACATCTGGTCCAAATCCCTGCATCACCGCGGCCGGCTCCTCAGCGGCCGTGCGAACCGGAACGAAGCCTCGCTCGCGCAATGCCTCGGCCACACCCGGGCCGCCGATTGCCAACACCCGCTCCCCCGCCGCAACGACTTCTGCTACTAGCCGCGCACCTGCCTGCGCGCTGGTCACGACATCGGTTGACTGCACCGCAAGGCCGAACCCAGATAGATGAGCGGCAACGTCCTGCGGTGTACGGCGCGCATTGTTGGTGACGTACCCCACTCTTACCCCACCGGCAACCACCTCCGTCAGCACTGGCACCGCATGTTTGACAGCGGACTCGCCCACGTAGACCACACCGTCAAGATCGACTAGCAGCACGTCGTGGTGTTCAACGAGCGGCCCAACTGTTGCCGACAGCACGGCGACTACTCCGGACCCGAAGATAGCGACTCGCCCGATTGGCCCACTGGCGGAAGCCCTGCTTCGCGTCGAGCCGCCAACGTGGCCTTGACCTGTCGCAGAGCACTCGCGTAGTCGGTCCGCTCTGGGCGCATCACAAGAGCCATTCCGAGATGATCACGAGCTTCTGGGAATCTCCGCATGCGCCACAGCGCAAGCCCGAGCCCGAAGTGCGCGTAATCGTCGTCGGGAGCCAACTCAACAAGTCGATTGAATGCCTGCTCGGCGCGTTCATATTCCCCCGCGTCAAACCGAGCTCGGGCAAGCCCCTCCCACGCCGAACGCGACGTGGGATCGTCTAGCACGACACGAGAGAAGAGCAGCGCCGCATCGGCTGAGCGCCCATCGTCAACGAGTCTGCTTGCTTGCACAAACCACTCGTAGGGACCCTCTTCACCGTCAGCGAGTGCCGGAAACTCCTCGTCGTTAGCCATGTCAGTCACGTGAGTATCTTGTCACGGCCCCGACGATCGGGCACGCCGTACCTGCTGCACCTCAACCTCGTAGCGAGAGGCTGCACCTGTTGGTGTGCGCCAGAATCGACGCCTCAACTCCCCGTTGATCTCGACCTGTGATCCATCAGAAAGTCGTTCGGCGCGGCGGCGTACCGACGCACTCCACGCAGCACAGTCAATGGTGTCGACTCCGGTACCAGTGGAGCGAGGAACAACTAGTCGCCATGTCACGACCTGGTCGCCACTAGGCAATTCTTGACACCGCGGCTCACCTGAAACTCGACCGATCACATGCACTTCGTTCACCATGAGGATCCCCTTTCGCACACCGCACGGAGCGGCGAGGCCGAGCCGTTCGACCACTCCGCTAGCCTGCGATGGTGGGCTGACACACTCTGTCGGCAAGGCAGTGCGATGTTGACGAAGGTGGGAGAAATCGACTGTGGATGACGCAACGATGGGCGCCCTGCCTCCTCGGATCGTCGATCTCGGCAACGACGTCTTCGAGATCGACACGCAAATGGGCGGCTATACCGGAATCACCGCCGGCTACCTCATTCGTGGTGACCGACCTGCCCTCATCGAGACCGGCACCGCACTCAGTGCCCCAACCGTGGTGGCCGCACTCGCGGCGCTGGGCGTGCACGCCAACGATCTCGCCACGGTTGTCGTCACACATATCCACCTCGACCATGCAGGAGGCGCAGGCGACATCGCGCGTGCCTACCCCTTGGCAAACGTCGTCGTGCATGAGCGCGGAGCGCGCCATCTCGCCGACCCCACCCGCTTGGTCGCCTCCGCGCGGCGCGTATTCGGATCTGACATGGACACCTTGTTTGGTGAACTGTTACCAACGGAGGCTCATCGGCTTCAGGTCATCGGCCACGAGGGTGAAGTTGACCTCGGAGGTGGACGCACATTGCTGGCTTTCCACTCACCTGGCCACGCTTCCCATCACCTGGGCTTGATCGACTCCGTAACCGGCGATCTCTATACCGGTGATGCCGCAGGTATCTACATTCCGGAGACAGCGGAGGTCAGGCCCGCCACTCCTCCCCCCGATTTCGACCTAGAGCTAGCACTCGACTCGATGCAACGGTTCCGTGAAATGGAGCCGCAACGACTGCTTTTCAGCCACTATGGGCCGGTCTCTGATGTCGACTCGGTACTCGAACAATCCGCTGAGGAACTCCACCGCTGGGTATCAGAGGTGCGAGCCGACCGCGACGCTGGCGCCGATGTCGATCATGCGGTCGCAATGCTGACTCAGCGTATGAACGAACGGAATCCGTCACTCGATGCCCAACCCGAAGTGGCACACAAGTTCGAAGTACTCTCGAGTGCTCGCGCAAATGTTGAAGGAATTTGGCGCTACCTTGAGCGCACTGAGGAGGGCACGTGACAAAGCTCGATCTTGCATTCCAAGCGCACACCCCGTTGCTCGTCGACGGGGCAATGGGAACCCAACTTCAACTCGCCGGGCTCGATGACGGAGGAGCACCAGAGTTGTGGAATGTCGACCACGCGGATGTAGTCGAGCAGATTCTTACCGCGTACGTGCAGTCGGGTTCACATGCAGTAACCACTAACACCTTCGGCGGAACGCGACCCCGGCTGGCGATGCATGGACTGGAAGATCGCGTTCGTGAACTCAACCTTGCGGCGGCACAGGTGGCGCGCAAAGCCGCCAACAGTGGCAGCGATGTTCTCGTTTTGGGCGATGTCGGCCCCATCGGAGAACTTCTCGAACCGCTAGGCACCATGTCGGGTGACGAAGCCGAGGCGCACTTTGCCGAACAGGTAGCAGCCCTCGTCGAAGGCGGTGTCGACGCCATTCTGATTGAAACGATGAGCGATCTCGGCGAGGTGGAAGCCGCAGTGAGCGCAGTCCGATCTGTCAGCGCTGAGATTCCTGTCCTGGTGACGATGAGTTTCGACACAAACCTGCGAACCATGATGGGCGTGACGCCAGCTGCTGCAATCGCTGCACTCTCTGCGATCGACGTTGATGTTGTGGGTGCCAACTGCGGTCGCGGCCTTGATGAGGCCCGGCAGATCGGCCAGCAACTCGCTGACGCCCGCGCCGGCAATGTACGCCTGATGATTTCCCCCAACGCCGGTCTGCCTCAGTTGATCGACGGGGAGTTCCAGTACACCGGAGTTCCCGACGATCTTGCCGAATTTGCTCGGGAAATGACCGCTCTCGGCTTTGACGTGCTGGGCGCCTGTTGCGGATCCACACCTGAGCACATCCACGCAGTAAGCCAGTCGCTCACAAACTGAGCCTCACTTACTCCTCTTCTGACGAAGCTGAATCGCTCAGTTCATCCAATTCGTCACTGTCGAGCACGTCGTCTGATTCCTCGATATCGGCCACGATGAAACCTTCTAGTTCAACAATGCGATCTGCCGCATCAGTCCACCCTTCATCGTCGCCCGCCGCTGCGCGCACGAACCACGTGAGCGCTTCATCGGTACGACCGACAACCAGCAACGCATCTGCATATGCGTAGCGCAGCCGTGCAACCCACGGTTCAGTCCGGCGCGAGTTAAGTTCGGGGCACTGCAGCGTGACCACCGCCGCATCCAACTGACCGAGATCTGCACGCGCCCCCGCGGCAACGATGCGCAGTTCCGCCCGGCCCGCTTCATCTAGCGCATTCGCTGCGCGAGATCCTGCGATTTCCAATGCCTTTTCGGGTTGGCCAAGCCCACGTTCACAGTCGGCCAACTCAGCCAGGTACTCCGAGGAGCCGGTCATCCTCTGGAAGGCTCTCAACTCGGCGCGCGCCTCGGCCCACTTGCCGCATTCATAGGCGGCTAGCCCCATCGCTTCTCGAGCTACTGCCAGCCGCTGAGACAACGCCTTCACCCGTTGTGCGTGGGCGTAAGCGAGTTCCGGCTCTTCATCGAGCAGTCGCGCCACCATCACCAAATGGCGGGAGACCTCGGTAGCAGTGTTGAGAGCGAGCCCCGACAACTCGCTGCGCACGGCCTTGTCGAGCTCTCGCCCGGTGACATCATCAGGAATCGCGGGGCCTTGCGGCAGGCGCGGCCGCTCGGGTCGAGGCGATGAATACGTTGGCCGCTCACCTGGCCGACTAGAACTACCACTGGGCGGCCGCGACGACCCACCACTGGACGGTTTACCGGAATACGGGCGGGACGACCCACTACCCGACGGCTTCCCTGAATAGGGACGCTCAGACCCACCCGAAGGCGGACGCGACGACCCACCACTGGACGGTTTACCGGAATACGGGCGGGACGACCCACTACCCGACGGCTTACCTGAATAGGGACGCTCAGACCCACCCGAAGGCGGACGCGACGAACCACCACTGGACGGACGCGAA
>JAPLAU010000004.1 GCA_026393115.1 Actinomycetota bacterium | reverse complement strand
TCAACGGAGCCCTGCCCTGACGGGCCACGGCCACGACATCGTCGCGGAACTCCTGGGGATACGGCTTCGGCATGGTCGACATCCTTCCAGCGAGGACGAATCCTCACAGGTCAGGTGTCAACCAAACTCTGGGCAGACCCGGATGTCCGATTTGCTCGTTATAAGGATGTCTCGAGACAGCCTATAAATATGTCCCCGAACACCACACGGGGCGGCGTACCAGTTCGTGAGGTGTCGAGTCTGACATTTCCAAACGCATTCATTGCTTCTGTGAGCGTAGAGCGCCCGTTTCGGTCGTTCTACGCTCATAGAACAGCGATGAGTGACGGATTCTCCGTGACCTACACCGGAACGTGCTCATCCCCTGGCACCACCACGTCGCGTCGAGTCTTGGCTCCGAGCGCGTAGAAGATGACGCCCAAGAGGATGAAGAGGATCAGCGGAACGAGGTTGGTGACCAAGAACGTCATGCCTTCGCCAGCTTCCCAACCGTCAGGTCGGTAATCATCACCGAACCAGTCGACACCAAGGCCAGGCAGGAACAACTGGATTGAGGCGAACAGAATCAGAATCGTCAGCAGTGCCGAAATGAAGGTCGGCCACGGCGCCTTGTAGGGGCGGTCGACCTTCGGAAGTCGGCGCCTGAGCACCGCCAGAGCCGGGAAGATCAGCAGATAGCTGATGAGGGTTGTCGAGATCGCCAGCCCCAGCACGGCGGTAAATGCGCGGCTCGTATTGTCACCGACGAAGTAGCGCGTTGCGAGCAGGACGATGGTCGCGATCACTCCGGAGAGGATGTTGACTCGCACCGGAGTTCCGAACTTCGCCGAGATAACACCCAGCGAACGAGGACCGGCACCATCGAAGGCCGACACCGCCAGCGCACGGTCGCTTCCCATAATCCATGTCACACCCGAGGTCAGTAGGCAGATGATGAACAGCAACGCGGCGAAGTCGCCGAGAATCATGCCCATCCCGGTGAGTTCAACGACCAGCGCTCCGTCAGCTGACGTCGAGACACTGCCGCCGAACACCGTGAACACCGACTGAATAGCGTCGACGAATCCGCCAAGACTCGTCACCTGGTCGGTCGGCAACACGAGCAAGATCCCCAGAATCGGCAGACCGTAAAGAAAGATTGCAGCAATCGCAGCGCGGAAGATTCCGAACGGAACGTCCTTCTGCGGGTCGGTCATCTCATCACCCGCAGAACTTGGAAGCTCGAAGCCGACGAAGTTGAACATCAAGACGCCGACCAATCCGATGAAGCCGGGGTAGGTGACGCCGAAGTCGCCGAATCCGAAACCGTGGATTCCGTTCTGGAACGCGTAGAGAATGACCGCGATGGTGAAACCGCCCAGCAGCACGAAACGCGCCCAGGCACCGATGGTCGGAATCCACTTGCCGACTTGGAAGGACAGGATCGCCGCCAACACACCCACCCACACGAAGATCAACGTGAAGACGTACCACGCCGCGCCATCGAGTCCTTCGTCTTGGTGCAGGAAGAACTTGCCGAAGGTGAAGGCCGCGAGGGTCGCCAGTGACCCACCGAGCCACACCGGGTTCGTGATCCAGTACAGGAAGTTGTTGATCGCACCGGCCAAGCGTCCGAAGGCCAGGCGGGCCCACACGTAGGGGCCGCCTTCTTCCGGAAATGCCGATCCGAGTTCGGCAAAGAGCAACGCTGACGGGATAAAGAAAATGACCGCGAGGATGGCCATCCAGGTGAACGCCTCAGCGCCACTCGACGCAACTGTTCCGATGGTGTCGACACCGACGAGCGTGCAGATGAGGAAGAACAGGATGTCGAAACGGCCGAAATGCTTTTGGAGTTTGGCCTTCTCCTCGACCTCAGCGCGAGTGACGTCGTGCTGCTCGTGGATCGATGTACTCATGCTGCTCCTCCGGATGACAGGTGTGGCTACAACCCCCTACGGCAGAGGTTAGGGCACCGTCGGACTTCTACGCGGGAACATCGCAATAATGCGGGAGGTCGATTTCAGTCCTGAATCGCCAGGAAGGCCGACAGCGCAAAGCCGGCAGCAGCTGCAAGCCCTGCCCAACGGCCCGCACCGCGCACAGCAATCGGAATCATTTCGTTCACGACAACCACGATCATTGCGCCAGCAGCGATTCCTTGAATGATCGAGATACGTGCCGGCGGAGCGCCGCTCAACACCACGTACCCCAAAATTCCGGCAACCGCGCCGATGATCACGATCAACCCGAAGCGCAACAGCACACGCGAGAATGCGATGCCACCCGCAATCAACGCGGCAGCCACGCCAATAGCTTCGGGAAGGCCTGCGAGGAACACCGCGGCCACCAAGGACACCGACACCACGCCGCTGAAGACGGTGATGCCGATCGCGATCGACTCAGGGACGCCATCGAGCACCATGCCGATGGTGAGGTTGCGCGCCTCGGCCGCACTGGCGGCGGGCACTTCACCCAATGGCTCGTCGAGAGCACGCTCAGCGGCAGCTTCAAGTGGCGCCTCTGGGCGCTCGGATTCACCGCGCGACTCAAGCCACTGAGTGACGACCCAAAAGCCGACTGAACCGATCGCTAGGCCAATACCAGTGGGACGCGAGCCACCGGTCTTGTACGCCTCAGCCAGCAGGTCGGTGGTCACAGCACAAATGACCGCACCGGCTCCGACACCCATCACCACGCCCAGCCACTTCGGTCGGGTCAGTTGCGGCACCCAACGACACAGCAAGGCACCAAAGATGAGCGCTGATTGTGCAAGAGCGGCCCAGAAGGCGGCGGTCCACATGGACGCGAGCCTACTCGCCTGACTGAGCACACAAGTCGCGATCGTCCGCATCGGCGCCGTGGTCGACTACGACGCTTCCCGAACTACAGGTAAAGACCCGTTCCTTCATTACTCACTCGACTCGCTGCCACCGCGTGCACTTCACGTTCGCGCAGCATGACGTACTCGGCACCACCGATCTCGACTTCACTGAGATCTTCAGGCTCGAAGAGCACCTGATCGCCCACTTCGATGTTCTTCACGTTGGGGCCAACTCCCACCACGTTTGCCCACACCAGACGCTTGCCGACGGCAGCCGTTGCGGGAATGAGAATTCCGCCAGTCGACCGGCGCTCACCTTCGGCGAAGCTTTCGCGCACCAGAACGCGGTCGTGAAGCAACTTGATGGGCACCGAGCCATCGGCTCGGGGAGTTGAATCGGGGATGCCTTCGCGGGGAACATTCACGGTAGTCAGAACTTCACCTGGTCGGACACCATGTCGCCTACGCGCACTTACACTGACGCGAAGCGCGCGATGCTCTGCAACGGCAACGGGACTAGGCGCTTGGGCACCGGAACCCACATGACGTCGGGCATGTGCTTCATCACGCGCGACCGCGAGTACGAATTTAGGCCCTTGCGTAGAAGCACGACACCGACGACCAGAGCTGCCGTGGCGGCCACCCGCTCGATGCGCACCCCACCGTCTTCCTTGATGTAGATGCCCTTCACCTTGCCCAGGCCACTCTTGACGAGGTTCTCGGGCTTGACCTTGTTCTGCAGCGTGTCGAGCGTGCCGGCGATCCGGTCGCGGGTCGCTGCGATGTCGGCCTCAATTTGATCGGCCGAGCGGGGCTTGGGGGTTCCAGTGGTGTCGCTCACGAGGCACACTGTACGCGGTCGCGACAGGGCCTGCGAGAGGGATTCCCCCAACGAGGCCGTCTGCGGCAGGTCAGAGAGCGTTGACGGGTGCCCGAACTGGCTCAGTGGCACCATGATCGTCGAGACCCGCACTGCGGCGCAGGCCCTTACCCCCTGTGACAGCGAGCACCACGGTGAACACCACCGCGCCCACCAACACGATCATCGTGCCCGACGGCACGCCGGCGAAGTACGACAGATACATGCCCACGAGCCCGCACACGGCGCCGATCACCGTCGAGAGCCACAACATGCGGCCAAAGGAATCGGTAAGCATGCGTGCCACCACTGCCGGAATCACCAGCATGGCCGCCACCAGCGTGACACCAATGACGGTGAGGGTGGCCAGGATTGCCAGGGACAGCACGATCATGAGACCAGCCTCGATACGCCCCACGTTGACTCCCGAGACATCAGCAACATCAGGGTCGAACGTGCTGAACAGCAGAGCGCGGTAGCGCAGGAACACGAATGCGCCGGTGAGGGCACAGACTGCGAGTAGTCCCCAGATTTGCATCGACGTGATTCCCAGAATCGAACCGAACAGTGCATTGTCGAAAGCCGGACCCGATGTTCCGAACTTGGCGAACAATGCAACTCCGAGTGCGAACGATGCCGTGGTGATGACACCAATCGCGGCGTCGGCTCCCACGCGACTGCGGCGCGCTACCTGAGTAATGGCAAGCGCGCTGGCGATTCCCCAGAGTCCGGCGCCAATGATGTACAACTGCGCAGCGAACAGTTGGAACGCCGCGAATCCACCGAACACTGCGTGTGAGAGTCCATGGCCGATGTACGACATTCCGCGCAGCACGATGAAGACACCCACGAAACCCAGTAGCGCGCCCGACAGGGTGGCAACGAGTAGTCCCTTCTGAAAGAAGGCGAACTGCAACGGCTCAAGAATGGTGTCCATCATGCTGACTGCCTGCGATCGATCATTTCAGGAGCGGCATCGACGACCACCGGCATACCGAGATGCTCGAGGACTTCCATGCGTGCGCCATAAGTCTGTTCGAGCACGTGCGGCGTGATCACGTCGTGTGGAGTTCCGGAAGCGACGACTCGGCCGTTGACGCACACCAGATGTGGCAAGTGCGCCGCCATTCCGTTGAGATCGTGCGTGGTGAGCACGATCGCCATGCCATCTTCATGAAGGTCACCCAGTAGGTGCAGCACGTCGTGACGTGTCGACACATCGACTCCACTTGTTGGCTCGTCAAGCAGCAAGAGGTTTGGCTTGCGCAGCAGAGCACGAGCGAGGAACATGCGCTGCTGCTGACCACCCGAGAGTTCGCGGATGTGACGCGATGCAAGGTCGCTGATGCCTAGCCGTTCCAGCACTGCCCGCACTTCGGCGCGCTCGGACTTCGTTGGCCACGGCGCGATGCGTCCGGACGTGCGCGACATCAACACGCATTCGAACACAGTGACGGGAAAATCCCAATTGACCGTCTCGAGTTGCGGCACATACGAGATACGCAAGTCCTTCGATCGCGACATTGCGCCACCCGTCGGATCGAGAGTTCCGAGCAGTACGCGCAGCAATGTCGTTTTACCCGCGCCACTCGGCCCGACGATTCCGGTGAACTGATCTTCATGCACTTCGAAGTCGACGTTGTGCAGAACATGACTGCCGCGATACCCCGCGTCAACGGCGAGCATGTCGATGAGAATGGGACCCACTCCAGTGCCGGTCATTGGGGATACTCCGCTCTGTCGGGTGTTGTGCTCTGCTGAGCCGAGACCTTTTCCAGGTTGGTGGTCGTACCACCCAGACCCTTGATCATCGTGATGAAGTCGTACTTCATCAGGCCGAGCCACGAGTGGTCGGCTTCGCCCGGTGCACCGGGCAGATCGTCGTCGCGCAGGGTGCTCTCGTAGCGCGCGCCCGTGGCATCACCGACTTCCTGCAGCACCTTCGACGGAAAGACTTCCGAACCGAAGATGACCTTGACGTTTTGGGATTTCACCTGCTGAATCAGAGCCGCAACATCCTGCGGATTGGGGTCGGAGAAGTTCTCTGGTTGCACCGCGCCCACGACCTTCCAGCCAAAGTCCTTGGCGAAGTACGCGTACGCGTCGTGATAGGTCAAGAGAGTGAGATTGCCTTCGGGAACGGTGGTCTGGTCTTTGCGAAGAGCATCGGCGAGTTCGGTGGTTTTCTTCTCAAAGGCGGCAGCGTTCGTCTGGTAGTAGGCGGCATTGGCGGGGTCTTTGGCCGCCAAGGTGTCGGCGATGACGTGCGCGTACTTGGCCGCGTAGAGAGGGTCGGTCCACAGGTGCGGGTTGGGTTTGCCGCCCGACTTCGGGAATGAGAAGTCGTAGATGTAGTCGCTCTCGGGCAGGATCTTGGGCCCGACCGACACGATTTCGGCGCCCGGCTTGAGGTTGGTTTGGGCAAGTTCGGTGGTGGGATCTTCGAGTTTGAGCCCATTGACGAACACAATGTCAGCCGTACTCAGGAGCGTGGCCACGGCCGGTTCAGGCTCGAACGTGTGCGAATTGGTGCCTTCGGGCACGATGCCCTTCACCTGCGCCTTGTCGCCGGCCACCGTCGAGGCGATGGAGGTGATCGGGGGGACGGTGGTGGCCACCAGGAGGGTGCCGGAACTGCCGCTGGGGCCGCTGGGGCCGCTTGACTGCCCCGCCCCGCACGCAGCCAGCGCAACGATCGCCACGCACATCACGGCGGCGAGACGAGCGCGTCGCAGGATCACGAGCGGGGTGGTCATCGAAACTCCTGAACTAATGGGGCGCCTGAACGCGCTAGGTAGGCGCTTGGGTGCCCCCGATGCGGAAGGTGGTTCTAGTTTAAGTCCAATTGCACGCACCTGCAAAAGATGTGCAATAGCGTGAACGGGCTAGAATCCGCTGGGCCCACCCGAGCGCCTCCTCTCCCGGCTAACGTGGGCATATGACCACGCGACTTGAGCCCGGCGACCGGGCACCCGCCTTCACTTTGCTCGACGATTCGGGCCAAAAAGTCTCGCTCAAGGGCCTCGCCGGACAGCGAGTGATCCTCTACGCCTACCCCGCCGCCCTCACCCCGGGCTGCACCACGCAGGCCTGCGATTTCCGCGACCGCCTCGACTCATTCACTCGCGAGGGATTCACCGTGTTGGGTATCTCGCCCGACTCCCCCGAAAAACTCGCTCAGTTCCGTGAGAAGGAGGGTCTGACCTTTCCGCTGCTCGCCGACCCTGACAAGTCGGTGTTGGAAGCGTACGGCGCCTACGGCGAGAAGAAGCTGTACGGCAAGACGGTCGTCGGAGTCATTCGGTCGACCTTCGCCATCGATGCCACGGGCAAGATCGAACTGGCTCAGTACGCCGTTAAGGCCACCGGTCACGTGGCCAAGCTGCGTCGCGATTTGGGTCTCGATGACTGAGCATGGGGGCGTGCTACTGCGCCCCGCCACAGCCGATGATGCTCCAGCAGTTGCCGCCGTCAGCCGAGCCGCACGCGAAGCAGCGATGCCGTGGCTACCCGGGCTGCACACTCCCGACGACGACGTGGCCTTCTTCTCGGCCACTCTGTCTAGCGAGAACAGTTGGGTGGCCCTTGTCGACCACAAGGTCGTCGGATTCATGTGCGTCAAGGGTGAGCAGATCGACCACCTCTACGTTGATCCGGCACATCAAGCACACGGCATCGGCAGTGAGTTGCTCTCAGTCGCTCAAGGACTCGGAACGCCGTCACTGACGCTATGGGTCTTTGAGCGCAATAAGGCAGCGCGTGATTTCTACGCCGACCACCAGTTCGAGGAAGTCGATCGAACCGACGGCACGGATAACGAGGAACGCGAACCCGACGTACTGATGCGGTGGACTCGCTAGTTCACCTGGTGCGGAAGGCGGGACTTGAACCCGCACGCCCTAGAGCACAGGAACCTAAATCCTGCGTGTCTGCCAATTCCACCACTCCCGCGCGATCACGAGTGTAGGCAACGACGCTGCGAGAGCGTCCGCGGGCATCAGAGATGGGTCGAAGCCAGCAGTTCGGCGAGGATCGGAGCGAGGGCCCGGAGGGCCTTGCCGCGATGACTGATGGCGTCTTTTTCGGCTGGCTGCATCTGCGCGGTCGTGACGTTGTGGCCGTCGGGCACGAACACCGGGTCGTAGCCAAAGCCGTTGGTTCCGATGGGCGCGCTGACCAAGTGACCCTCAACGACACCTTCAACGACACGCTCAATAGCCGCACCTGAATCGGCATCAGGCACCACCAATGCGGCCGCGCATACGAACTGCGCATCACGTCGCGAAACAGGAACGTCGGCGATCTGCCCGAGCAGCAAGTTGAGGTTGGCCACATCGTCACCGTGACGGCCGCTCCACCGTGCCGACAGCACGCCAGGCATTCCGTTGAGGGCGTCGACGCACAAGCCACTGTCGTCGGCGATGGCGGGCAATCCCGAATGAGTACTGACTGCCCGCGCTTTTAGCAGGGCGTTGCCAGCAAAGGTCGATTCGGTTTCGGCTACATCGGGGCAGTCATCAGCTGGCGGCACGAGCTCGACCTCAACACCGCAGTCGATGAGAATGCGCTGTAGTTCGGCCAACTTGTGAGCGTTGCGCGTGGCGAGCACCACCTGCTGCATGGCCATGATCAGTCGCGAACGGGAAGCGGCGACGCAAGGGCTTCGACCTGCATGGCCGTGAGATCGGCAATGCCACCGGCGGCCAGATCAAGCAGTTGATTGAGCAGTGCACGGTCGAAGGGAACACCCTCGGCCGTTCCTTGCACCTCAACGAAATCACCCGAGCCGGTCATGACCACGTTCATGTCGGTGTCGGCGCGCACGTCGTCGTCGTAGTGCAGATCGAGGCGTGGAACTCCGTCGATGATGCCGACGCTGACCGCGGCCACCGAGTCGGAAAGAACCGAAGCACCAGCACGCACGATGCCCTTGCCGGTTGCCCATGCCACGGCGTCGGCTAGGGCGACATAGGCGCCGGTGATTGCCGCAGTGCGCGTTCCGCCATCGGCCTGAAGTACATCGCAGTCGATGACCACCGTGTTTTCACCGAGTGCACCAACGTCGACAACGGCCCGCAATGAGCGACCCACAAGTCGTGAGATTTCTTGAGTGCGTCCGCCGAGTCGGCCCTTGACCGACTCGCGGTCAGAACGCGAGTTCGTCGCCCGAGGCAACATGGCGTACTCGGCGGTGACCCACCCTTCGCCCGACCCCTTCTTCCAGCGAGGGACCCCTTCGGTGAACGACGCGACACAGAGCACGCGGGTGCGACCAAAGGACACCAAACAGGAACCTTCAGCCGCATCGAGCCACCCGCGCTCAAAGGTGACGTTACGAAGTGCGTGATCGGTGCGGCCATCAGAACGAGGTGTGGGAGTTGCCATGGCAACGACCCTACCCGGGGGGTCTCACACGTCGATGACAAGTCCGGAGCGAGCGATCACCAGCGAACCGTCAAAGTGTGGTCGCGCTTCGGACTCGATGGCGCTGATGGAGTTCCACGGCACCAAGTGGGTGAGCACCAAGGAATCGACGCCCGCCAATGTCGCCTGGGTGGCAGCCTGCGCGGCCGTCATATGGATTTCGGCTGCGCCGTCGACAATGTGCGCCACTTCCTCGGTGAGGAATGACGCCTCAAACAGCGCAAGGTCGGCGCCGCGCGTAATGTCGAGGAGCGCGTCGGTAGGCCCCGTGTCGCCTGAGAACACAAACGACCGCCCGCCGGCTTCAACCCGAGTCGCGTACGCGATCACGGGATGTCGCACTCGCATCACAGTCACGGTGAATGGCCCGATCTGTTGCTCGGCCGTGTGTTCGCGGAAGTCGAAGATCTCGGACATCGCGGCCGGCGTCGAGTCGCCGTACATCGTGACAATGCGCTCAGCAACTCCGCGCGGCCCAATGACAGGGAGCGCCGGCAACGGACCTTCCGGGTGGTACTTGCGCGTGACGTACAACGATCCGACATCAGCAACGTGATCGAGATGCAGGTGCGACAGCAGCACCGCATCAATCGACCGTAGGTCGGTGTAGCGCTGCAGTGCACCCAGCGCACCACTTCCGAGGTCGAGCACGAGTCGATGTCCGTCGTGTTCGACGAGGTAGCACGACGCAGGTGAATCAGGACCGGGAAATGATCCGGAGCACCCCACAATGGTGAGCTTCATCAGGTGGCCAAGGTCGCGGTGCCGAAGGTGTCGGGGCGCAGGGTGAGCGCAGATCCGAGAATGCGGCGACCGAATTGGGCGAACGCTTCGGGATCGCCCGTCGTGAGGAATGAATGCACCGGATCGGGAAGTGCAGTGTCTCGCAGCAATTCGTGCGCCACGAGCGTGCGGTAGACATCTTTCGCCGATTCTTCGGCACTCGACACGAGCGTTACCTCATCACCCACGACGTGCTGGATGGCGCCGGCGAGAAGTGGATAGTGCGTGCAGCCGAGCACGAGAGTGTCGACTCCTGCATCGCGAACGGGGTCAAGGTACTCGTGCGCAACACTCATCACTTCGGGCCCCGTCGTAATTCCCGCTTCGACGAACTCAACGAATCGGGGGCATGCCTGAGTGACCAGCGTGAGTTGCGGAGCCGCCGCAAACTTGTCGTCGTAGGCAAGGGAATTGATCGTCGCGCGAGTTCCGATCACACCAACGCGGCCGTTGCGCGTGACATTCACTGCCCGCCGTACGGCCGGCGCAATCACCTCGACAACCGGCACGTCGTAGCGTTCACGCGCATCGTGCAACACTGCCGCCGACGCAGAGTTGCACGCAATGACGAGGATCTTGACTCCTTGATCTACCAACTCATCAAGAATCTCCAGCGCAAAGGCGCGCACTTCGGCAAGCGGGCGCGGCCCGTACGGCGCGCGCGCGGTGTCTCCCACATAGATGACAGGTTCGTGGGGAAGCTGGTCGAGTACGGCGCGCGCTACCGTGAGACCTCCGAGTCCGGAGTCGAACATCCCGATGGGTGCGTCAGCCACAGCACCACACTAGCCAGCCACACCAGCCGATTCGGGCCCGACTGTCAGGCGCGCGACACACCCCACCCATTTGAACCTCGCGTGCAGCAAAACAGGACCACGATTTGGGATTCTGTTCATGCGCGCGGCCGCCGGGCCGCCACCACACAAGGAGTGTGCAATGTCGACTGTAGGAATCGACAAGCGACCGGGTGGCGTCACCCTCGTCGCCGTACTGATCTTCATCGCCGCGATCGTCAACATCATCTTTGGTGTGTGGCTGATTGTCTCGCCCATCGGCGATAACCCCACGGTGCACAACAGCCTCGGCCAGGCGAAGGACATCCCGACGCTTTGGCTGATCATGAACGGGCTGCTCACACTGCTGCTCGGTGTGATCTACCTCTGGCTCGGGCGGATGACTCTCGCTGGCTCAGCCTCAGCCCAGGTGTTGATTCAGGTGCTGGCCGTCATCAACATCGTGTTCGCGCTGTTCCGACTTGCTGACTGGTCGGGTTGGCTGGCGATTGTCATTAACGTGCTCATCCTGGGGCTCGTCAGCACCAAGGGCGCGAAGGCATGGTTCACGCGAGTGCCGTAGTCGTGCCGTTGCTAGGCCCAGAGTTGGCCGTCGAGGGCATCCTCAGCTTCATCGAGGGTGCCCTCGTACGCGCCGGTCGACAGATACTTCCAACCGCCGTCGCACACGATGAACGCGATGTCCGCGCGCTCGCCGGCCGTGACCGCCTTGCTGGCGCAGTTGAGCGCCGCGTGCAGAATTGCTCCGGTCGAAATACCCGCGAAGATGCCTTCGAGTTCGAGTAGTTCGCGCGTACGTCGCACTGCATCGCGCGGACCCACCGAGAATCGCGTGGTCAGGATCGTCGGGTCATACAACTCGGGAACGAAACCCTCGTCGATATTGCGCAGGCCATAGACAAGTTCGCCGTAGCGAGGTTCAGCCGCCACGATCTGAATTCCGGGAACATGCTCGCGCAGGAATCGGCCGGCGCCCATCAAGGTTCCGGTGGTGCCGAGCCCAGCAACGAAGTGCGTGACCGTTGGAAGGTCAGCGAGGATCTCTGGACCAGTGCCGCGATAGTGCGCGAGCGCATTGGCCGGGTTTCCGTATTGGTAGAGCATCACCCAGTGGTCGTTCTGCGCGGCGAGTTCGCGTGCGACTCGTACGGCTTCGTTTGAGCCACCCGCGGCCGGCGACGAGATGATTTCGGCACCCCACATGCGCAGGATTTGAACTCGCTCGCCCGACGCGTTCTCGGGCATCACGCAGATGAGCCGGTAACCTTTGACCTTGCACGCCATTGCCAGAGAGATACCTGTGTTGCCGCTCGTCGGTTCAAGAATCGTGTCGCCAGGCGAAAGTGTTCCGTCAGCTTCAGCAGCCTCGATCATGGCCAGGGCCGCACGATCTTTCACCGAACCGGTGGGGTTGCGATCTTCGAGCTTGGCCCACAGGCGCACGTCCGCAGAGGGGGACAGATGTGGCAGACCCACCAGGGGCGTGTTGCCGACAGAGTCGAGCAATGAGTCGTAGCGCATCGTGCTCAGCCGAGGTCGGCGGACCCACCAGCGACCGCGGGAAGGATCGTGATCGATGCCCCGTCGGAAACCGGCGCCTGAAGTCCACCCATGAAGCGCACATCCTCATCGTCGATGTAGATGTTGACGAACCGGCGCAGTGAACCGCCTTCGTCGAGAAGCCGCTCGCGCAATCCGGGGTGACGCGTCTCGAGGTCGTCGATCACGGCCGTGAGTGAATCGCCTGATGCCTCGACGGTCTTGGCGTCGCCCGTGTAGGGACGCAAGATCGTGGGGATCCTCACCTCGATGGACATGTCGCTCCTGTCGTTGGTCACTTGATGGTTCAAGTACCCTCAAGCACCCATCATTCCGTGCGAGAGGACTGTCCCACCACTCGGACCTCTTCCTCGGTGATCTGACCCTCGACAATTCGGTACGAGCGCAACTCGTACGGGCCCTCGTCCGACCCCGTTTCACGGGTCGAGACCAACACGTAATGCGCGTGCGGCTCGGAGGCATACGAGACATCGGTGCGCGAGGGGTAGGCCTCCGTTGCCGTGTGCGAGTGGTAGATCACCACGGGTTCTTCATCGTGGTCATCCATATCGCGATACAGACGCAGCAGATCGAGCGAGTCGAACTCGTAGAACGTAGGCGAGCGGGCCGCGTTCACCATCGGGATGAAGCGCTCGGGTCGGTCGCCTCCGATGGGGCCCGCGATCACGCCGCAGGCCTCGTCGGGGTGGTCAGCGCGGGCGTGGGCGACCATGGCGGCCACCAGTTCAGCGGCAATCTCAAGCATGGCCGCGAGCCTAGCGGGAGGGGTGGGAGGTCTATCGGAGAGTCGCACCGAGCGCGCTCACTCGCTTTCGAGTTGCGGGTTTTCCACACCCAGAGGAACCTTGGCCGGGCAGGACTCAGGTCTTGCGCCAGGTCGACGTCATCGGGATGCCGACCCCAACCCAGATGGGGTACTCCGTGCCACTTGCCTCTATCGGAGAGCTGACCGACGCTCAGTTCCAGACCGTCTACAACGTGTTCTCGTTCGCTCTGGCCTGCATGCTCTTCACTTCGATCTTCCTGCTCGTCAGCCAGCCACGCGTTCTGCCCCGCTACCGTCAGGCGCTGGTGATCTCGGCAATTGTCTGCGGTATCGCGGCTTACCACTACTTCCGCATTTTCAACAGTTTCAATGACGCCTTCGGTCGCTCCGGCACGTCAGGCTCCTTCATGCTGCTTCCCGGTGAGGGCTTCAACGAGGCCTACCGCTATGTCGACTGGCTACTGACGGTTCCGCTGCTGCTGCTCGAAACCGTTGCGGTGCTCGCACTGCCGGCCGCAGAACGCAAAGGTCTGCTCACCAAGCTCATCCCTGCTTCCGCACTCATGATCATCCTGGGCTACCCGGGCGAAATCACCGCCGACATCGCCCCCAAGGCTGTGTGGGGTGCCCTGTCGACCATCCCGTTCCTCTACATCCTGTACGTGCTGTTCGTTGAACTCACCAAGTCGCTGAAGCGCCAGCCACCGGAGGTCGCAGCCTCGGTGGGCCGTTTGCGCCTGCTGCTCATCGCGACGTGGGGCGTCTACCCCCTCTCGTACTTGATGCCGATGCTGGGCCTCTCGGGCTCGGACGCTTTCGTGTACCGGCAGATCGGGTACTCGGTGGCCGACGTCTTAGCGAAGTGTTTGTACGGTCTGGTCATCTACAAGATCGCTCGCATGAAGAGCGCGTTCGACGACCAGGAATTCGCGGCCCAAGAGTTCGAGGAAGCTCCATCCTCGGAGAGTCGCGTGGCCGCCTAACGGCTGCAATGTCCGCTGCGGGGGTTCGGGTCTTCCCGGACCCCCGCAGTTTTTCGTCTTTGCACGGACCTCGCGGGAGCGGCTACTTCATCAGGGCGTTGACGAGGCAGTCCTGCAGCCAGGTGAGCCAGTCGTAGACCACGGCCCCCTGCTCGGCCTCGGGGTCACCTTCGATGCGACGACGCCACACACCCTCGTCGTCGTCGACCGAGAGCCGGCTGGCCAAGACCAAGCGTAAGTCGTTGAGGCTACCCAGCCACGCCTGCGAATCCTCGCGCGAAATCTCGGCCTGCCCATCGCTGGCAGCCAACGCGGCGAGGCCCTGCATCACAGTGGCGGCGCGCTCAGCCTTGCCCTCACGCAAGGAGCGTTCGGTGAATCGTCGGAAATCGGCAGACGCTGCCTCATCGTCTTTGTAGGCGTCAGGAAGCAGTCGGAGAAGCGCGGGGTCAACGGGAATCTGGGCATGCTCGTCGATTCCGACCAACGCGGCCAACGGATCAGCATCTGGATCAACGGGTGCGGGTGACACCAGATCACTCAACTGTTGAACGAGGTCGTCGAGCACGGTGATTTCAACGGGATCGAGGCGCAGTCGAATAGTGCCGCCACGCGATTTGCTGAATCCGCGCTTCACCTCAGTCGTCCTTCTGCAAGGTGGCCCACAAGCCATAGGAGTGCATCGCCGTCACGTCGCGCTCCATTTCTTCGCGACTACCGTTCGACACCACGGCCCGCCCCTTCTCATGCACATCGAGCATGAGTTCAGTCGCCTTCTCTTTGGAGTACCCGAAGTACTCCATGAAAACGTGCGTCACGTAGCTCATCAGATTCACCGGGTCATTCCAGACAAGGGTGATCCACGGGTGGTCTGGTGCGACAACGGTGTCGGAATCGGGGCGCTCGATCTCGACCGGGGCGATACTCACCCCCATATCGTGGCACGCGCCTCGACAGCGCACCCTCTACCCTTGACACATGGAGCCTGTTGAGGTCGAGATCGCCCCGCGAGACCCCCTACTGCCCGAACCGCCACTCCTTGAGCGCATCCGCTCCGCCGTCATCGGCGACGACCAGGTGATGTGGGGTCCGTATGGGCCGCGACGGGTGACCTACGCCGACTACACGGCCAGCGGCCGAGCCCTTGGGTTCCTTGAAGACTTTATTCGCGAGGAAGTGCTGCCGCGCTACGCCAACACTCACACCGAATCGAGCGGCACCGGCCTGCAAACGAGCCGATTGCGTGAAGACGCACGAGGAATCATTCACTCGGCCGTCAACGGCGACGACTCAACGCGCGTCATCTTCACCGGTTCTGGTTCGACCGGCGCGATCGACAAGCTCATCGGAATCCTTAATCTGCGACTGCCTGCCGATCTCGCGGCCCGCTACTCCTTGCTCGACCACATACCTGTCGACGAGCGTCCGGTGGTTTTCATCGGCCCGTTTGAGCATCACAGCAATGAACTGCCTTGGCGCGAATCCATCGCCGACGTCATCGTCATTCCCGAAGACGCCGATGGCTTTATCGACGTTGAGAAACTGCGCGCTTCGGTCAAGGAAAACTCTCACCGTCCGCTGCTGATCGGTTCTTTCAGTGCGGCCAGCAATGTCACCGGAATCATGAGCAACACCCACGAAGTGTCGCAGATTCTGCACGAGGGTGGCGCACTCGCATTTTGGGACTACGCGGCCGCGGCTCCCTACATCGATATCGACATGAACCCCGACTGCGCCCTGCACCCGCTCTCGCACAAAGACGCAGTCTTCCTGTCGCCGCACAAGTTCGTGGGCGGCCCTGGAACCCCCGGGGTACTCATCGCGCGAGATGAACTGTTCGTCAATTCCGTGCCCGATGTCGTTGGTGGTGGCACTGTTGCGTACGTCAACCCCGCTGAGCATGTCTATCTGACCGACCACATTCATCGCGAAGAAGGCGGCACACCCGCCATCATCGAATCGATCCGCGCAGGCTTGGTCTTCCATCTCAAGCAGGCGGTCGGAACTGACGTCATCCGCGCACACGAAGACGATTACCTGCGGCGCGCGGTGCAGGCATGGCGTACACATCCCAATGTGCACGTGCTTGGCAACCTCGAAGCCGAACGACTGTCGATTGTGTCGTTCACCGTGCAACGACCCGGTGGTCGTTACCTACACCACAATCTCGTCGTCGCCATCCTCAACGACCTCTTCGGAATTCAGGCACGCGGCGGTTGCTCGTGCGCTGGCCCGTACGGCCATCGGCTCCTAGGAATCGACCTTGAGCACTCGCACGAGTTCGAGCGAGAGATCACGCACGGCTGTGAAGGAATCAAGCCCGGCTGGGTTCGCATCAACTTCAACTACTTCATCTCCGAAGTCGTGTTCCGCTACATCGTCGAAGCGGTCGCACTCATTGCCGATGAAGGCTGGAAGTTGCTGCCCGACTACCGCTTCGACCTTGCCAGCGGGCGCTGGAAGCATCGCAATGGTCCGGTCGAACCGCCACTGCGGCTCAGCCACCTGCGTTACGACGCTGACGGAGTACTGCGCTACCCACGACAAGTCGATCGAGCCGAAGAAAGCGAACTCGCCGGTTACCTCGTGGAAGCGCGACGACTGCTCGGCGGTCTACCCGACCTCTCGGCCGATCTCGACGGACCGCTCGATCTCGGCGACGCCGTCAGCAGCGACTTTGAACATCTGCGCTGGTTCGACTTGCCGGCGGTGTGCCTCGATGAGTCGCCACATCATTGAACAGTGTTCAGCGAACGGTGATCACAATCGGAAGTGACGCTCCGCGCGCATGACTCGCACTCGCTGCAACGAGCACGCGGTAGCGCGACGTACCGGCCTTGCTGGTTGGCACCGGGAAGCCGAATGCACCGGTCGCTGACGTTGACGACGATGTAACCGCAGTCAGCACACCTGAAGTCGACATTGAGTACAGCGTCACCTTCTGCACTCCGAGAACGGGAGCTACGCGGCCAGAGATCGACGTTGACATATCCCTTGGCACGGTGGCAGTCACGGACTTCACCGTCGTCTTCGAGACCGTGGCGCTTCCGAGCGGCTTGCGAACACGCACAATGCCGGTGACCGTTGACGACACCTTGGTCGTCTTGATCGGAGACACGGAGGCCTGACGGTACGTCGTCGAAGGCGTGGTGACCTGCCATTCGCCACTGCGCTGCGGAGTCACGGTGAACAGGGCAGCACCTTCAGAGTCGGTCACGGCAGTTCCGAGCGTGGTCCACGCATCGCCCGCCGCCGACCGCCACTTCAAGGTCGCATTCACACCCGGCACGGGCAAGGTGTCGGGGCGATGCACACCAACAAGCACGGCGGTGGGAGTTCCGAATGGAATCACCACCGGCGCGATGACACCAACCACCGGCTTGAACGGCTTAATGCTTGGAGCAGAGTCGACGAGTTTGGTCCACATCGAATCGCGTTCATCGCCGAATGCCCAGAGCGCGACGCCACCGAGTTGATACTTGGCTGCGATCAATGCCCGGGCAACGGTTGACGGGCCGTCCTGGAACCACACCTCGCGCGTACTGGTGCAGGCTTTGTGCGTGACTGAGTCTGTACCTGGCTCGCGATAGCGGAAGGTGTATTCGCCGGAGGTGGCATCCCATCGGAATGCCGCTGTGTCGGCGGTTTGCCCCGGGAACGCAATGATGCGCTTCAGGGCTTTCTGTGTGTTGTAGAGGGTCCAGGCATCGGCGGGGTACAGCGTCGGCCGGTTACTGCGACCCGAGTTAGTACACGTACCCGAGTACCGCCAGTCGTAACCGTAGGCCGTGACACCGACCCAGACCTTCCGCGCATTCGCAGCACCAAGTTCCTCGACAGCGTCGGACGCCACTTGGTCAACCCAGTCGGCCGGGCCGATCGGGCCGGGCGTATCCCATGAGTAGTCGTAGGTCATGATGCGCAGTCGGTCAGTGACGCCGACGATGTCCTTCCACGCATAGACCCAGTAACCCGACGACGCGTTGAAACCAGCACCGTTAACCGGGTACCCGGCAGGAACCGTGACCGACAGCAACTTGCCCTTCGCGTGCAGGGCGGTTGCGAGTTGCGAGATGTAGGTGATCCACGCGGGCTTGGTTGCTGCCCAACTCGACGAGCCATCGCCGAATGCGAAGTCTTCGTAGTCGAGGTCAATACCATCGAAACCGTTATTGACGATGAAGTCGGTCTGCGCTTTCACGAGCGCGGCCCGCTTGACCGAATCTTTCATCACTCCCGAGAGCGCGAGTTTGCTGCTGTCGTCGGTGAAACTCGGTAGCACCTTGATACCAGCCGCGTGCAGTCGGGCAAGCTGCGCTTTCTGGCTGGTCGTGGGCGCCGTTCGTGCGCATTCGACTGTCTTGTTGTCGCTACCGTCATGCACACACACGGGAGCCTGGATTCCGCCGGTGCGGTAACGCGAGTAGACCCAGAAGGCCATCACTTCGCCGACGACGCCATCGGAGCCGGTGTGAGCCACGAGCCGATCGATCTCGGCGTTGCCGTACCAATACGGCAGCCATCCGCTCATGAATTTGGTGGTGGCTGTGCCTGGCAGCGGTTCGACCGCGGCCGATGCGGGAAGTGAGCCCAGCGTGAGCACGGCAAGCCCGGCCGCCACAGGAGTCGCGATCCACCGCAGGGCGCGCGTACGTGCCGAAGTCATCCGCGCGCCTCCTGCCTGATCTGAGTCGAGTTGAGGGAAAGCGGACACAGCCCGCCCCTCCATGTACAACGTGCGACAACTAAAGATCGATCCATTGTCTATATCGATCCATTCTCTCTATCGATCCATTGTCGCCTCAACTTGAAGTGATTTCGCACACCGGGCGTATTCGCGGCCAACGGCGTCCCACTTTCGGACATTTCGGTCGCCTGATCACTACCAATCGGGAATCTCCGGGCAATTCGGCCCGTTTTCCGCACCGCTTTGCCCGGAGATTGGCGAGAAAAGAGCCGAGCACGAGCGGCCCACACGGCGAATCGGAACAGCCGTTATCCCGAAATCGGCAGGTATCGTGAATCGCATGCCGACCTCCCGACGCGGATTCGCCGCACGCACGCTCACTTTGGCGTGCTTGGCGACTCTCACGCTGGGTTTCCTACCGACTGCGGCGAGCGCGATACCCGCCCCCGACCTTGCCCCCACCCTTACCCCCGCCCGCGTCTCAGCCGCGGCCGCCGATGCTCGGATCGTGCGATTGCTACCCGGCCGAATGGCCTCCTCACTGCTCGGCGGGGCGCCAGGTGCGATCCTCGCGATCGAGGTGCGCGACTCAGCCAGCGGCCGACTGGTGTACGCGAAGCAGAACACCACCGGTCTGCGTGGTGCCTCTACTAACAAACTCTTCACCGCCGCGGTCGCTCTCGAAACGATGGGCCCGAATCACCGTCTCGTGACGAAGGCACGCCTTGGCACGGTGTCAGGAACCACAGCCGCCCTTTCGCTTGTCGGCGGTGGAGATCCGCTGCTGACCTCGGCGCAACTCGATGCACTCGCGGCGCGCACCGTCACGGCCCTGCGAGCACGCGGCCTGAAGCAGGTGAGCGTCAGCATCGATGACACGCTCTTTGCCCCGCCGACCCCCGCCGTCGGCTGGCCTAGTTCCTACGGCCTTGATGTGGTGCGGCCCGTTCGTCCACTCGTGCGCGACGGCCGCATGTTGACTGACGTCGCAACCGACGCCGGAAAGTACTTCGCCGCGCGCGTTGCCGTACACGGGGGAAGCCAAGTGAGCGCCACGTACACGGGTCGAGCTCATTTCGCGAGCAGCCGCCCCACCCTCGCCGCGACTAGCGGTCACACGGTCGAACAGGCAGTGCGACAGATGCTGCAAATCAGCGATAACGACATCGCCGAAATGCTCTTTCGCCTTTCAGCCCATGCCGACCGAATGCCCGCAACGTGGAGCGGCGGAATCCAGACAGTGCGCAATCAAATGAAGAAACTTGGCGTGCCACTGGCAAACGTGGTGTTTCGCGACGGCAGCGGCGCTTCGCGCGAGGATCGCCTCACCGCACTCTCCCTCACGGTGTTGCTCGACATCGTGGTGAACAAGATCGCCCACCCTGAACTGTCGTCGATCTACTACGGTCGCGCGATGCCGGTGGCCGGACGCACCGGTTCTCTCTCGGGACGTTACCTCAGCGCCCCGTCGAGTTGCGCTGCTGGATTAACCGTGGCGAAGACGGGAGCGCTGCACGACGTGCTGTCACTTGCGGGCATCACTGTGGGCGCTGATGGCGCACGCCGTTCGTTCACGATTCTGCTCGAGAACCCGCCCACCGACCGATACGGCGGACGACCGGTGCGGGTAGCCATCGACGGGCTAGTCGCGACGATCGCTGGCTGTTGGTAGTCAGCGCAACGCGCGCGCAGTATCGGCCGCAGCCGCGAGGACAGATGGCCCGACTGCCGCGGCGCGCACATCGCCAACTCCGACGACACTCACTGCCGCGTCAACTCCTGGAACACCCACGAGCGGCGCTGCCAGCGTCCACGCACCAGAGTCAGGTTCACCGGTTCCGACCACCCAGCCATGTTCGAGCGCACGGTGCTGACGCGCCGAGATGATCGCGCGACCCGGCGCCGACCTTTCCAGCGGAACCCGAGTGCCGAGCTTGAGGGCAACGTGCAATTCCGAACGACTCGGCTCAACAGCAGCGACAGTCAATGCATCGTCAGCCTCAGCAATCGTGAGAACAGCCGTGGCACCCGTGCTATCGGCAAGGCGCCGCAGCACCGGTACCGCTGATTCACGCAACAGTGGTTGCACATGGCGAGCCAGAGCCAACACGGCGAGCCCAGTGTGCGCCCGACCGTCAGCACCTCGACGCAGAAGACCGTGTTGCTCGAGAGTGACCACCAAGCGGTATACGACTGTGCGACTGACACCAAGTCGACCGGCAATCTCAGTGACGGTGAGTCCCTCGGGTAATTCCGCGAGCAACTCGAGCACTTTAAGTCCTCGATCGAGGGTTTGCGATGTTTCCCGGGGCACTTCGCACCACCTCCTGTACCAACGCTACTCCTTCTACACGTGCGACAGGGGGGTTAAGCCAGCGTGCCGGCTTAACCCCCCTGGCGCGCGATTTAGACTTGCGCGATCACCTGATCGATTCGATCGCCGACCGACTTAACCCGGAAGGCAGCAATGATTTCGAGGATTCCCATAATGATCAGCGTGAACGCGATGAAGTAGACGAGCACTCCGAGACCAATGTTGGGCCAGACGAGCACGGCAATACCGGCGATAAATGTGACGATACCGATGAAAATGACGCCACCACGTCCCTCGGCGCCCTTGGCGCTGAGGCCGATGATGAATTCGAGCAACCCGCGCATGATCATGCCGATTCCGAAGAAGAGAACCAGAATCTCAACGGCGTTAGCGATATTACGGAAGCACAGGATGCCCAAAATGATCGAAATGGCGCCGGTGATGATGGCAAACACCTTGGCACCAGTCTCAAGCTTGTCGCCGAAACCGCGAATGAGCGTGAAGATACCGCTGATGAGCAGCCAAATTCCGAAGAAAACGGCGATGGTCAGCACGGCGGCCTGCGGGTTGAAGGCGATCAGCAAGCCCACAATCAGGCTGATAACTCCCAGCACGAGCAGCAGCCACCACTTGTCTCCGACCGAGCCCAACATGGTCTTCGCTTCGGCCTGTTCCTGGGGGGAAAGATCGCTCATACCCTCGCGCAAGTCAGCAGCAGCTGCCGCTACTGCGTCTCCGGAATTCTGCGTTGACATAATTCTCCTTGAGTTGAAAGGGGCTCGGCCCCCAAGTCGGCCGACGATCGGCCCTAGGTCCGTCGGGCCTCCTGGGCCCTCGCGGCTAACCCTAAGAGGTCAATTCACTCAGATGCCCTAATAGCGCCACTTCTGCCGTGGCGTGTCGCCGACCTCAGCCGAGCACGCGCGCGAGGAATTCGCGGGTACGGGCCTCATGCGGATCACCGAGCACCTGAGCGGGCGGACCAGACTCGAGGACGCGTCCGGCATCGACGAAGCAGACTCGATCGGCCACATCTCGGGCGAACCCCATCTCGTGCGTGGCCATCAGAATGGTCATGCCCGACTCCTTCAAACCGCGAATGACATCAAGTACCTCACCGACCAGCTCGGGGTCGAGCGCACTGGTGACCTCGTCGAACAACATCGCCTGCGGCTGCATCGCCAGCGCACGCACGATAGCGACTCGCTGCTGCTGACCGCCCGAAAGCCGATCAGGGTAATCATCGGCCTTGGCTTCTAACCCGAAACGGGTCAACAGATCACGCGCCCGCTGCTCAGCCTCATCGGCTGACACTCCGAGAACTTTGCGCGGCGCCAACGTGATGTTGCCCAGTACCGACATGTGCGGAAAGAGATTGAACGACTGGAACACCATGCCGACGCGCTGACGCACCGCATCAAAATCGGCATCATCAGCCGTGACATCAAGCCCGTCGACCATGATCACGCCCGCGTCAACAGACTCAAGCCCATTGATGCAGCGCAGCAACGTCGACTTCCCCGAGCCCGACGCCCCAATCAGAACCACAACTTCATGGGCGGCAACCGACAACGTCATTCCGCGTAGAACGGCGTTGTCACCGAACGCCTTGTGCACATCGTCAACCCGCAGAAGGTCAACAGCCATCATCGACTCCCCGACGAACGTTGGCGTTCTTGGCGTGCTGTGAGCCAGTCGGTGAATCTGGCCATCGGAATCGTGAGCGCGATGAACAGCAGGGCCCCCACGATGTAGGGCGTGTAGTTGAACTTGCCATACACGATGATTTGCGCGGCACGCAGTGCCTCAATCGGTCCGAGAACCGATACCAGAGCGGTGTCTTTCTGAAGCGAAACAAAGTCATTGAGAAGCGGTGGAATCACGCGGCGAATCGCCTGCGGCAGCACGACGTAACGGTTGGTCTGAACGTTACTCAAACCCAAGGAACGTGCCGCCGCTCGTTGCGACGGATGGATCGACGCGATACCCGAGCGAAAGACCTCTGCCACGTACGCCGTGTACGACAGGATCAGGGCGATCGTGCCCCACACCAACGGATCGGTTGGCAATCCCGACAGGTTGAGTGCCGGAACACCGAAGCCCAGCAACAACACCACCAGCAGCGTCGGAGTTCCGCGAAAGATGTCGGTGTAGAGCGTGCCCACGATACGCAACGGAAGCAGCGCTGGTGACTTCGACAGTCGAGTCAAGGCGAGGAGAAGTCCGAGAATCAAAATGAAGAACTCGGCCACCACGAAGATCTTGATATTGATGAGGAGCGCGACGAGCACTTCAGGCCACGCGAGTGCAAAATAATCACCGTTGAAGAATGCATCTTGAACCACCGGCCATCCCGGCGAAGTAGCCACCGCGATCACCACGACGCCGAAGAAGACCACCGTCGACAGGGTTGCGACGAGGGCATTGCGCCGACTGCGCCGCTGCCGACGTGAACGGCGCTCAGGATCGACGTAGGGAACCTCTGGCTCCACTATCGACGCCCCTGTATTCGTGCTCATGGGAGGAGCCTAGGGCCCGGGCTTTCACCCGGGCCCAGCAACGCATCAGCTGAAGTACGGAGCCTTCGTGACTTCAGAAAGCCACTTGTCCTGGATCTGCTGTAGTTCACCAGAATCGCGGAGTTGACCCATCGCCTTGTTGACGCACTCGGTGAGCGCGCTGCCCTTGGCCAACACCAGACCGAAGTTCTCGCCACTGTTCTTGTCAAGCTTGAACTGACCCACGATCGCGGAGTTTTCAATCTCGGCGGCGGTGATGTAGTAGGCCGTCGGAAGGTCGACCACAATCGCGTCGATCTGCTTGTTGTTCAGGGCCGACTTAGCATCGTTGGTTGAGTTGAACACGAAGGGCGTGTCAGCCGGCTTCACCACGTTGGTGACGTAGTCGAGGCTGGTCGTGCCCACCTGCGCGCCTAGCTTGAGTGCCTGAAGATCGGCAACAGTCTTGGCCGAGGCACCCTTGCTTCCGTTGAGTGCCACCACAGCTTGGTTCACTGAGTAGTAGCCATCGGAAAAGTCAACGGCCTTCTTGCGGTCGTCGGTGATTGACACCTGGTTGATGTCGAAGTCAAAGTCCTTGGCCCCGGGCGCGAACGCCTTGTCGAAGGGAACCACAGTCCAAGTGACATCGCCCTGCGCGAAGCCGAGTTTGTCGGCCACTGCGTAGGCAACGGCTGACTCGAAGCCCTGTCCATTGGCGGGCTTGTCATCGACGAAGTACGGCGGGTAGGCCGGCTTGTCGGTTCCGACGGTGAGCTTGCCAGCGGCGAGGGTCTTGAGGTTGTCCTTGCTGCAGGCATCGGAGGAAGCCGAGGCCGACGACGAAGACGCAGCCGCCGAGGTGGCAGCCGCTGACGAGGAGGCGGAATTGGATGCCTGCCCACACGCGGCGAGGGCCAGCGCGCTGAGGGCGACCAAAGTGACGGAGAGGTGACGGCGGCGCATGTTCGGCCTTTCATGTGGGAGCCGCGGACCATGGTGGACCGCGAGGGCAATTTCAGACTCCCCAATCCTCACATACAAGCCGTGTGCCCCGACCCTATGTCTGTCGGCCGATCAGCATCGTGACCCGAAAGTGACCTGACTACGCGACCGTTCCCCGGCGCACCCGAGGTGCCACCACAACCGCCCCGAGGGCGATCGCGGCCGACATCCACCACATGATCGTGAAGGTGGACGCTCCGGCTGTTCCCGCGGCTACCGCCGCTGCGAACACGGCACCTGTCAGGCCCGTCGCCAGAACAATTCCCGAGGAGTCGGCCACCTGAAGTCCTGCCGAGTTGATTCCCTGCTCGCCCGGGTCGCTGTAGGCAAGCAAGAGCGTGGCCAGCGCTGAAATTGCCATGCCCATTCCAAAAGCACCCACGGTCCACACCGGGCCAAGCACCGCCGGACTGATCGACATCACCATCGTCAGTGGCAGGCATGCCAAGGAAATGAGCACAAAGACAGAACCGATCTGCACCATGCGCGGGGGTGTGAACCACGCAGGAGCGCGTCCTTGGAACCACGCGCCGATGGCCCATCCGATGGCGCCGCACGCGAGGAAGATTCCCGACCACGTCGTTGAAACACCCCGCACATCTTGCAGGGCCAATGGCACCCACGCCTCGGCCGAGAAGAGTGCTGCGGCCAGTAGCCCTCGCACGGCTACCACGGCGGGGAGTCCCAGTCGCAGCCGCAACGTTCCCGCGGGGAACAGGGCGATCAGCGCCGGAATCAGCAGTACCAACCCGACGACCACCCCGCCGGCACCCCACCAACCTCCATGCTGCGCACCAGCCTGCACCGCAATCAATCCGATCGCGGCCTGCACACCGAGTCGACCGCGACGAGCCGTTTCGCCCGCCGGTCGCACCGGCGCGTTCGGCGTGGGCCCATCGAATTCCGGAAGGCGTCGTGACACCAGCAAGACCGGTGGCCACACCAACACGATCACCGCGAGAAACAACCAGCGCCAGGAGTAGTTGTCGGCGACGTAGCCGGCAACTACCGGGCCCACAATCGCGGGCAGCACCCACGCCGCCGAGAGAATTCCGAAAGCTTTCGGTCGAAGTCTCGGGTCGAAGGCTCTGCCGATGATCACATAGGCCAGCACGATCATGGTGCCAGCCCCGAAGCCCTGTAACCCGCGGCCGACAAGCAACACGGGAAAGGTGGGCGCGAGGCCCGCAATCAGCCCGCCGACGCCAAAAGCCGCAATGCCACCGAGTAGCGGGCGGCGCGGCCCGTGACGATCACCCCACCCGCCTGCAAGGACTTGCCCGACCAGCGCTGTCGCGACGAACACGTTGATGATCCACGCCAGTTGCGCGACTGCATCCAGATCACGCGCAACAATCGGCAGAGCGGTGATGATCGCGGTGCCCTCAAAGGCAACCAAGGTGATGAACGCCACCATGCCCAAGGTGATGGAACGGTGTTGAGCGTCAAGCAATCGAGGTGAGTCGGCGGAGCCGCCAGAGATCATCCCTGATCGCCGGAGTCGCCCCCACCTCCAGGAAAGAGTCCGTCAATGATTGCCTTGCAGTCAGGACACACGGGGAACTTAGCCGGATCGCGATTGGGAATCCAGACCTTGCCGCACAGGGCCTGAATCGGCGAACCCGTGACAGCGCTCTCGACGATCTTGTCCTTCTTGACGTAGTGGGCGAACCGTTCGTGGTCACCCTCATCAAGTCGCTCGTCGGTGCGCTCATCAAGCAGCGTGTCGCCGCTGATTGACGGCGAATCGAGTGGCGTGGTCATGGAACGAGCCTAGCGGTGTGCCCATGATGACGGCGCCCACGGGCGGCCCGGCGGCCTGTCATCACTGTGAAGGACACGTGTCGCCAGTACAGATGACAGGGGTGCTGTCATTCGTTCGTAAACGACCCACATTGCCTACATTGACAGCAAATCGACGTTGCGTAGCCCTCGTCATTGGCGCAAAATGCAGCGACAGATTCAACCCTGGAGGAACGCAGTGCCCCAGCAGCCTCTCGCTCAAGTGCCCGCCGATGTGAAGTGGTCATGGCAGGACGTCGCCGCGTGCCTCGGACGCGACGTGGCGATGTTCTTTCACCCCACCAACGAGCGTGGCCGCACTCGACGCCGTCGCGAGGTCACTGCCAAGTCACTCTGCTTCTCGTGCCCCGTCCGCGTTGACTGCGCCGACTACGCCATTCGAGCCCGTGAGCCGTACGGCGTGTGGGGTGGGCTCACTGAGACCGAGCGTGAAGCCATCTACGCCTCCATCCCCATCGCTGACTACCCACGTCTGGAAGGTGAGGGCGCACGAATGGCGAGCTACGCAATTGAGCGTGCAATGGCACCCGAGGCATTCACTGCGTAACGGCACCGTCCTGCTCGCAGTCGGGCATCGCTACCCTTGGACCGGTGACCTCACCACTACATGGCCGCGACTTCCTCAAGGAGGTCGACTTCACCGCCGACGAACTCGGCGCGTTGATCGATCTCGCCGTTGACCTCAAGGCGCAACGACGTCAGCGGGAGGAAGTACAGCGGCTGCAGGGTCGCTTGATTGCGCTCATTTTCGAAAAGACCTCAACGCGCACCCGCTGTGCATTTGAAGTCGGCGCCTACGAGCAGGGCGCGCATGTCACCTACCTCGATCCGTCGTCGAGTCAACTCGGGCGCAAGGAGTCAGTCGCTGACACCGCGCGAGTGTTGTCGCGTATGTATGACGCGATCGAGTTCCGAGGAAGTGCGCAATCGACGATCGAGCAACTCGCGCAGTTTGCCGACGTTCCCGTCTATAACGGACTCACCGACGAGTGGCATCCCACTCAGATGCTCGCCGACTTCATGACGATGCGCGAACACTCCCCCGCCGGTACCGCATTCAACGAACTCAGTTACGCCTACCTTGGTGACGCGCGTTCCAATATGGGCAACTCACTGCTCGTCATGGGCGCCATCATGGGTGCTGACGTTCGCATCGCAGCACCTCGCGATCTCTGGCCGGCCGATGAGGTACAGGAACTCGCCCGCACACACGCGGCCATTTCCGGCGCACGCCTCACACTGAGCGAAAGCGTCGACGAAGCCGTGGCCGGAGCCGCCTTCGTCCACACCGACGTCTGGGTGTCGATGGGTGAGCCCGCCGACGTGTGGGATGACCGGGTGCGTCTGCTGCGTCCCTATCGGGTCACCGCCGACGTGCTGAAGTCCACCGGCCACGCTGATACGCGGTTCATGCACTGTCTGCCGGCTTTCCACGACATGGAAACCACCGTCGGCCGCGACGTCGCTGAACGCAGCGGACTGCGCGACGGCCTCGAAGTTACCAGCGAGGTATTCGACTCACCGGCCAATGTCGCCCTTGATCAAGCCGAGAACCGGTTGCACACGATCAAGGCCGTGATGGTCGCGACGCTCGACTAGAGCGCCGCCCGGTCCGAGTGTTCCAAGTTGTTCGGCACCAAAGTCCCCCCGTCACGGCGCACCCCTTCCTCACTGTTTCTTTTGTCAACAGATGCCCCACTGGGGGTTCTTTGGTCGGTGGGTTCTAGGTACTCACGCAACACCGGTTTTGTTTGCTGTTTCGGAGAGTAGCTTGTCGAGGACTTCGGCGGGGGTGCGGTAGCCGTGGCGTTTGCGGGGGCGGGAGTTGAGTTCGCGGGCGATGTTG